>NZ_PHIJ01000002.1:0-43929 GCF_002798465.1 Pseudomonas sp. S10E 269 | reverse complement strand
CTGTGGGTTATTGGTGTGGATTGATGGCCTGGTTGTGCCCTGATGTTGGTCGACGCTCCCTGGTGCGATCAGTCTGCTTCCAGTCTCATGTAAATTAAAATAACTATTCTTTGTACTTGACTTGTAGTGTGCGCTCGCGCTACATTAACTGTGTGTGAAGTTGATTGCCTCCCCCGCAGACCCCGGTAGCGTGCCAGCTCCGGGGTTTTTTAATGTCCATGATTTGGCAATGCTTTGTGGCTGTAAAATTCATGTACGCATCAGCCGCCCCATAATGCCCTCAATGCTCGATGGCCATCACCAGGTGGAAAGCTCTCCCCTTCTCTCGCTCTCGATCCTCATCGATCGCGGCGAGCCTCCAGCACCATTGGCCGGGTGCTCCTGGTGACAACTCAATCTGTCGCGCCTTTATGCTTGGCTATCCTGCCGGCACTTTCTTGGTCAGGCTGGCCACCTCGAAAATCACCCTCTCATGAAGGCCCCTGCAAGCCCATCCTGATCGCGATGATCTTTGCCCCACCAACCCCCTGAAAATTCACCAGCCCTTCAGCCTGAGCTTTCCAGCCATGATCCTGGGCATGATTCTTTGGTGCGATCCCGCCAGAAATTCCACCCTGAAACACTCGGCCTGCAGCACCTGGTCATCAACACCTGGTCAGATCCGCGAGGTGATGGCCACCACCTCGGCCTCCCCAGAAAGCCCTGCAGCCCCAGCACCTCAAAAGCCTTATTTGATCTCAAGCCCCTGCCCTCCCTCGCCTTCGCTCGATCGGGGTCAGGGTGAGGCGCCCAGGCTTGTTCCGCCTTCGCTCCACCTGCTGGCCACCTCGAAGAGCACCAGGCTCCTCGCTTCACTCGTCGACCTGGCCAGGCGCTTTGCACCTGGTGAGGCACCTGGTCTACGCCTTCGCTCCGACCAGATCCGCCTCGGCATCGCGGCCTCACTCGCAGTCGCTCGCTCAGCTGCTCGCAGCGCCATGTGTTTCGCCTTCGCTCACACAGGCCCAGCTCACCCGCGACGCCTGCAGTTGTTTGAGATCAAGAGCCTTCGGCTTTGACCCCAAGTGCCGGCGCGGCCTCGCCCTTGCTTGCCTGCCGGCATGACCAGGCTGGCCCCGCTTCGCTGGCCAGCCTGGTCGACCCGAGGCACCGGGACTCCGCATTCGCTCCGCCCCTGGCCCCGGATCAGGTTTGGGGGCAAGAGCTTTCTCTTTGCGATCAACCCCTGGTGGCCCCCCACTCCCAGTCCTGATCTCAGGATCGAGGAGGCTCGGCCCCCGGCCCTGTGCATCACCCCTCTCGACCCGGCATGACCTGGTCTGAAGAGCGAAGAGCGATTTGGTTTGGGTTCAAAATCAAAAGCAAAAATCTTCCGGGGTTTCCGGGGTTTGTGTTCTTGCCTAAAAATTCAGGAGAAAAACTTTCGAATTTTTATGTGAAATTTCCTTTAAATTATTTAAAAGAAATTTGCAAATATTTATTGATCCGAATTTAGCACATTGGTATATTAGAAGTATGGAGAGACAAGAAAGTCCTTCATAATAATAAGAAGAGAGGCAATGCCATGAACACTTTCAACACCCAAACCTCCGCCATTTCGAACGAAGAAATTCAGGCTGGTATCAACGCCATGCTCATCGAACTTCGCGATGAAGCTCGCGCCCTGAATGTAAGGGTTGGTAAATACTTGGAAGAATCTCGCCACGTTTCGCTGGCGCTGATCGATGAAGTAAAAACCCTGCGCGCCGAGGTGCTGAGTGAATCAGAGTTCGCTCTGCGCAACCGTTTCCTGGAGTGGGAGTCACCCGTTCTCCAGACCCTGGTGGCCCGCATCCGCAAAGGTGGGTTCGAGGTTCACACTCGTGGCCAGAGCGCCGGCAACAACGGCGTGTACCGCGTCTACTTCTACAAGCCTGACGACTTCGCCAAGCTTTCTCAGCGCAACAACCCTGCCCTGGCTGTAAGCGACTTTGGCGTGCGCTACATGAAGGGCAAGTGGTTCTGCCCTTCGACTGAGAGCGAGATGCTGCTCGAAGGCCTGCGCGACTTCATCAAGGAACAAGGGCTGTAAGGCCATCAGGGGCAAGGATGCCTCGCTTCACAACCCACCACTAACTAGAAGACCAAAGGTGACCGACATGAGCAATTCAAAACCCAACATAGGCTTTCTGGCTGACCTTGATGGTGCCTTGGTCACGATGATGATTGATGCGTGCAAGGCTATGGCGCTTCGCCAGAAGTGGCCAAAAACAGTCGATGAGTATCTAGAATGGTCAGGCGATGACAGCATGTACACCCTCAATCACAAGCAGTGCTGTCCTGAGGATTGTATCGACGAAATGGTGCGCGATGATTTCGATCAGTATTCGCCCAAGGATGCGGCTTTCTTTGTGCGAGTAATCCAGTGCCATAAAACACTGCACCACATCTCGAAAGAGTTTGGTCTGGAGGCTCACAGCGTAGCGCTGGCGACCCTTTATGACGTCATTCAGTTGATTGGCCTGCCTGCTCTCTATCAGACCCTGGAAGACTCTGGGCAAAACTACTTTCGCGACAGGCGATTCGCAGCTGATCTGGGCTTGTAACCCTGCAATACCCACCACCAACAACAAAAAAAAACAAAGGTGACCAACATGACCACGTTCCCAATCCTCACTCCTGCTGACCTCGCCTCGATCCCGGTGCGTCAGTTCCTGCTCTACCGCCACGGCCTTGCTACTCCTGACCTGGTCAGGGACGAGCGCGGTGTTCCCAGGATCGCCACCAGGTGCGAGTGCTGCGATGCCGTCTGCAGCTCTTCGATGCTGCGCCTGACGCTCGATGAGCAGCATGCCCGCACCCTGACGCACCTGTGCCACTCCATGGGTCTGCAGGACTACCTGCGCGAGGCCAAGCGCATGTCGAACCTGCTTATGCGCCGTCACACGCTTCAGGAAGCCATGGAGATCCTGGGCGACCCGACCGCCAGGGCGGAGCTGCTCGCTCCTACCAGGCACTGATCTGATCGGCCTGGGGAGGCACGACAATGATCACAGTGAAAAAACTCAGCCCCCGGAGAGTTTCAGTCCGGGCCCCGGAGTGGCTGGCACCGCTCCTGGTACAGGCAATTCCTGGAGCAACGCCGGCTGGCGCCGGCATGCACCTGGTGCCCGCGAGGGCATGCGTGCTGGAGCAGCTCGACCAGCTGGTGCTGATGGCCAGCCCCGTCGACCAGGCTCACCCCGACCTCGATCGGAGGCTGCGCTTGGCTCGCCGGCACGAGCAGCTGGTGCACGTGATGCCCAGCCCGCTGACTCCCGGCCTCGCTCCGCCCTCGATCCCGTCGCTCCCGCGAGCTCCAGGATTGGCCCCCGCGCCTGGCCGGGGTGAGTTCAGCCTGCAGGAGCTCGTGGGGATTCAGCAGTACCTGGACGGCGTCAGAGCGATCGGCGCCCGCCTGGCCAACCTCGACCTGGCCGCGATCGAGGCCGAGATCCTGGAGCACCAGGAACGGGCCTGGTACCGCTTCGCCGCGCAGCGGGGCTTGTCGACCGCGACCACCCTCCATTGAGCCACCAGGAACGCCCAGCAGGCCCTTCAGCCCGCTGGCGCTCCCATTCAATCCCCAAACCCCAAACACCCCTCAGAAACGCAAACAACCACGCTCCCGGCCCCGCAGGGGTGCCAGTGTCGGACAACATTCAGCAAAAAATTCGCTCGCTCGCTCGCCCGCGCAGCGGGTTTGATCGCAAAAGCCGGCGGTGCCTGCTGCATTGGTGTCGTACATGAAATATAGTTGTACGCCGTACACCGTTATAAGAGCGGCAGAGCAGCCGCCCGCTTCGCGGTCGAAGGTGCGATTCCCCCATCTGCGGAGGCAGCATGATCTGGTTTGCTGGAGACCCCCACGGTCGTTTTGAGCACATCATTCGAGCAGTAAAGGCTGACCCGCCTGCTGCAGTGGTGCTGCTTGGCGACATGGAGTGCAGCCTTCCCCTGGAGCGGATATTGAGCCCAATCCTTGACCTCACAGAGGTCTGGTTCATCCCTGGGAATCATGACTGTGATGAGCAGAGGTACTGGGACAACCTGGTCAACTCAGGATTGTGTCATCGGAATCTGCATGGCCAGGTGGCCATGATCGATGGTCTGCGGGTGGCTGGTCTGGGAGGCACGTTCGAGCAGGCGGTCTGGCTGCCTGGCTATACGGCTGGAAGTGGCCATCAAAACTACCAGGCAATGGTCGAGAGTTTCGCTGCTCGCAATGAGAGCGCTGAGATCTTTGACTCTCGCTGCCTGCGGTACCGAGCAAGCATCTTTCCTGACGACTACTTCGCTTTGGCCATGGAGAGTGCCGACATCCTGGTGACTCACCAGGCGCCGAGCTTCCATGACTACGGATACCCTGAGATCAACGAGCTTGCTGAGTTCATGGGGGTGCAGCACCTGTTCCATGGTCATTACCATGAGGATCTCAGGTACCAGGCCAGCCTGAAAGAATCCGGCTTTGATGGGTACAGCGTAGGGTTCAGGTCGATCGTGGATCTGACCGGCAGAGTGATCTACCGGCCAGAGTAGGTGCCTAGAACGGGATCATCCCTTCGTGAGCTGAGCGCACTGCCTCAGCGCGCTGAACCGACGTGACAGCCCGTTTCCCCTGTTCGACCTCCAGGCCCTTGAAGCTGTCGATCATGTCCTGCACCCATCCGTCGGTCATCTCTTCAAGGGTGAACAGGCGCTCCGTACCAGCCTTGCTGAAGATCTCGTCGACCCGGTCGATATGCTCTTGCCCGTAGACCAGAACAGTCTTGCCCTGCAGGTTGGAGTTCAGCATGAAGGCAGCACCTGGGATCTCGCAGCCGAATTCGAGCTCTGCGTCAGCAAGCTTCTGATCAGCAGCGCGCACCAAAAACCGCATTGAGTCATAGGGGCGCAGCACGGCAAGGTCAAACAGGAACTGGCTGCCAGGCTGGACGTAGAGATACGTGAATGGGTTTCCGTCAGGAAAATTGCTCATGCCGATGCTCCGTGGCAGTCTTGGGTTTTTAGTTTCACATGCTTGACATTAAACTTCAAGTACATTGACGGTGAATTTTTGATTTACACAAATAACCGAGACGAACAATTCGTCCTGGTCAGCCGCGATGGCGTTGAACTGTATGTGCGCGAAGATGATATCCCCGGTGGTGTCGATTGTGCCCAGGCTTTCGTGGATGGCCTTATGCAGCTGGAGCTGCACGAGATGCTCGATGACCTGCTCACAAGCCGGCACGACGGCGGCTACTCGGCTACGTCCGAGCCAGAGAGCTTCCTCGACGAGTTCTTCCTATCCGGTAAGGAGAAGTACGGATCGCGCTTGCGGTTCGACTACTTCGAGATCGAGCGCCTCCAGGATGGCGACCCTCGCCAGGGCACGCTTGCGATCAACTTCTCAAGGCGCTGGCTGAAAGGCAGCAGGGAGACCCCAGCAGAGCTCTCGATCGCTATCGAGCTGCGCTACCCCTCTGTCGCCCTGTACATGCCCAGGGCATACCCCTCGCCCTGGCTGATGGAGTTCTTCCGCGAGCTTGAGGCCTGTGACGATAGCTTTGATGCGATCCAAGTGGCATTCAATTATTCGGAAACCGAAGATACGGTCTGGCGCGTTGGCCTGCCCAAGCGAGACTACGAAGAAATCTCCATGACTTCGTGCATGGGTACGCTGTTTCTGCAGAATTGCTTCACCGAATCCCACTTGAACTACTTCAAGAAAATTCGCAAAGCCGATGAGGTCGGTCAGGAAGTAGAGAAATTCAGCTGGGGAAACCAGTTAAATCCAGTGAGCATTGCCATTGAAATTCAAGAAAGCCAGAGCCTGATTCCTCACCTCTGGTTTAAAGAGCGCATGGAAATTCTTGGTGAGGCTGCACAAGATATTTCTTTTGCTGGAGATTTAGGTCTTTAAAAGAAAATGTTTGCACCACCCCTTTCTCCATTCGTAAAATAAAATCATGGAAAAGAGGATATAAAAATGAAAACAGAATCCAACATCCTTTCACTCGAAAATTTCTTTGAGCATTTCAGCGTTGTGGTTGATGTGATCAAGAACCAGCAGGATCAGATCAACTCTCTCCAGGATGCCATCCAGGCACTCACTCGCGAGAACGAAGCCCTGCGTGACAAGGACGCTTCGCTTGATCGCAAGATCGACCAAGCCATAGACGATGTGAGCCACCTCACTTACATGCGCTGAATCCCCAAGAAACCTTGTTGATCTATCATCTGTGCTGCTAAAATTAATGTACAACGTAAGGGACATTAAATGCACGAGATCAACTGGTTTCCAGCTATTCGTCCAGCAGGGTTTACTCCCACTGCTGATGACGCGCTGCGGCCCCTCTCCTGCATCACTGGCTGGGGTCATCACTCCCGCCGCCTTACCAATCGAATCGCTTCCCTCAATCGAGCTTCTGCTGAACACGCAACCGTCATCGGTGTAGCCGCGATGCTCGATGGGATCTACTGCGCTATTGCGTATGTTCAAGCAGGTTCGCCGGCAACTGCCGAGCACCTGGCCAAAGCCCTGGAGGCTTTCCGCTCCAGATGCCTCACCACTTGCGAGATCTGCGGCAAGCCGGCCAGGCCATTGGTTGTTGGTGGCGTTCGTTGCCCTGGGCACGAGCACCCGAACTTCCGTCATGAGGCCGTGTTTGATCCCCGCCAGATCGCCCGGTACCGGCGCTCCTGGATGGTCTGTGCTGAGGCAAACTTTACAGGGCGCTTGATGAAACATGGTCAATGGCCTGCAATCCCAGTGTACGATCACGCCGGCGCGTGTTACGTACGCGCAAATGATGCGCCACCAGGCCAAAGGCAGATGTTCTTTGAAGCCCTGGTAGACGATGGATTCAAGCCCGAAATGCTCGGCAATAGCTGGGTTTTTCGCATTTATGGAGCACAACATGACTAAGCCGGTTGTCGTTGCTGTCGCAAACCGCAAAGGAGGTGTTGGTAAGTCCGCAACAGCTGAGTCGATCGCCCTGATCCTCGCTGAGCTGGCCCCTACCCTGATTATCGACCTCGATCAGCAAGGCACTGTCTCTTCGATCCTGTGCCCTGAGCACAAGGACGAAAACACTTCGGCGTCCCTCTACAAGAAGCCGGCGTTTCTCTCAGCTTATCCAGCCACTCAGCGTGCTGCCCTGGATACAGCTGATCGCGTGATGATCGAAAATCTGCATGTGTCGACCGCCAACAAAGAGCTGGAGGGCATCCAAAAGATGGCCACGGGGATCTCGATCTTCGGGCTGCAGAAGGCTATCTCTGCGATCAAAGACGAATACAAGTACATCGTCATCGACTGCCCGCCAAACGGCTCGGACGCTCAGTCTATGGCCCTGATGGTTGCCGACTACCTGCTTGTCCCTGTCACGCACGACATGAGCAGTATGGAAGGCGCTGATGAGCTCTTCACTGACCTCAACGTGGTGATCGAGAACAGAGACTCGGCCCCTACCATCGGGATCTTCCTGAACATTGTTTCGCACCAATCCCGCTCTGCATATGCAATTGCCCGGACAGTCGTTGAGCAGAAATACCCGCAGTACCTCCTAGATATCGAGGTGCCGCACCAGGGCACAGCAGCGACTGCTCGCTCCGCATATTTCACGACAGCAGCATACGCAAAGCTTTCTGGCCGCAAGTCGAAGCCAGTCGAAGCCCTGAAAGAAATCGTTCAAAAACTAAAAATTACTGGTGAATAAAATGGCCAAGAAACCTGCAATGGTTGTACCCGATTCTTTACTCAACAAGCGTGTAGAGATCAAAGCTCCTGAAGCTGCCACCGAAGAAAAACCTTCGATGTCTGAAGCTGAGCTGATCGATCTGCGTACGATCAACGTTTTCACACTGCGCGTGAACGATGACTTCCGCAATGACCTGAACGCCATTAAGGGTGACCTGGCCGCGTTCCGCTTTACTGCTGTTGAGTGCGTGCGTCACATAGCCTTGCACACCGTCCTGACCCCAGTGGATCAGCGATTCGCTATGGCCACGGCGGTTTACAAAGAAAGCGAAGGCCTGAAGAAGAGCAGCACGACCTTCGGCTTCAACAAATTCACCAAACTCAAGCTCGAAGAGTGCCTGGCTGAGCTCACTTCTTACAGCAAGCAGAAGGTCAACATGAACCTCAAGTTCGATGTGACTGGCCTGCTCACACAAGCGGTATACAACTTCGCCATGCTGAGCCGTGACGACAAGGTCAAGGCCATCAAAGAAGTGAAGGCGCAGTACGGTGACATGCTTCACTACCTCACACCGGCCCAGGCCGAGGCTGCTAAGCAACTGCTGTAACGAAAAAGGGGCCTTGCGGCCCCCTTTCATATCTCCTCGATCTTCACTCCGTCCTCGCCGTCCTCAGCCAGCCATGCTTTCACATCCTTGTTCGGGTTTTTGCCCTCATGGACTTCGCCGGTCTTGATCCGGGTAAAGCGTCGAATTGAGCGCACGATCTGTTTTCGACCCTGCTGCGCTGGTTCCGATGCCAGGCCGCGAGCAACCATCAGATCTGCGTCGGTAACCTGGTACTCGGCCATCAATGCAGCAAGCTTCTCCTTGAACTCCTCGATCCGCTGGACAGCCTTGTCTTCTTTCAGCTTGTTGAATTTAGCCATCGCGGCTTGAAGTTCGGCTTCTGCCCTTTGAAATTCTGCGTATTTTGACATCGAAAATTCTCCTTTAGATTTCAGGCTATCATAAAAAAACCCCGCAAAGCGGGGTCTTTATTGGCCACAAAATTTCTTAGGAGTTTGCAGCCCAGCTTCCGAACACCGGCTTGCAGCTGGTGGTGTTTGCAGTCTGGGTTTGGCCATTGGCGTCTTTCAGGTCGGCCTTGAGCTCGCGGCACGTGCTGGACGAAACAGCCGGGGTCTCGACGACTTTCTGTGCCAGCGGGTTTGCTTCGACATCCTCGATCTTGGCCAGGGCCAAGGGATTACTGGTGATCGGGGCATTGGCCTTGGCGACAGCCTTTGCAGGCGCACTGGCTTGCTTCTTCGGCGTCGATGGCAGTGCTGCATACTCAGCCACTGGCATCACGAGCTGCTTGTGGATGTAGCCAATCTGAACGCCCTTGCGACCGACCAGCACCCACTCACCAGCCTGACCGATCGCGTTGAACTGAACACCTGGTTGCAGGCCAGTGATCTTCTCGCCATTCAGGCGCGGCGCAGCGCGAACATTCGCGCTTTTCAGGGTGACGTAGGGCTGATTGATCATGCTCATGTTGCTCACCGGCTCGATCGACGCCAGGCGCTTCACTGTGACGTTTTCGGTCTTGCTGTAGGCCTTGCCGACTGTGATGTTGGCAGTTGCCCCGCTGTGCGAAGAGCGCCAGGTGGTGGTCGAGCCCGCCTTGCCATTGTCCAGGGCGTGTCGAGTGGCAGCTTCCAGCTCAGCTTGATCAGACTCATCGAGCGACTTGCCGATCATGTTGCCGGCGACACCCCCGAGGACGGAGCCGACCAGGACTGCCGCGATCTTTCCGCTGCCTTTCCCGAACAGACTGCCTACAGCAGCTCCTGCACCGGCACCGAGCATGGTGCCCATGTTTTGCTTGTTCATGTTCGCGCAGCCCGAGGTCACGGACAGGGCGATGGCCAGGGCCAGGGTGGTCAGAGTTTTAGCGGTTTTCATGCTGCTGCACCTACGTTGAGTTGAACTGTAGGAGAAATTTACGACGTACTTGAAATAACGTCAAGCACTGCGTACATGAAAATTACTTGCCTAGAGAAATGACGCCGGCTGCAGAGGCTCTCAGCTGGCTCCAGCGCTCCATATCCGCTCGCAGTGCAGCCCTGTACCTGGCGTCCTGGATCAGCTTTTCTTGCAGCAGTAGAAGATCAGTTGGGCAGTCACCAGCCTTGCTGCAGATCTCTGGCATGACCATGGCCACATGGGGTGCTTCAACCCATCGCTTGTCTTTCTTCGCGTCGTCCAGCTCGTACTTGAAGCCGTACCGGGAAGCTTCGGAGATGAAGCCGCTGTCGAATGAGAGAGCCCGCTGCATAGCCGTTGGTAGAGATTCTGCGTAGACCGTATCGATCACCCCATACTTCAAGTCACCACCGATCTCCTCTGCCAAATCCTGGACTTTTCTCTGCCGCTCGCGCTGAGTTTTGAGCAAGAACTGCTGGCCACAGTGAGTTAGCTCATGGATCACCACGGAGCTCTTGAAGAGATCGCTGTTGTCGTGGAAATGCTCTGTGAAGACGAGTGCGCAAGCGTTCGTGTTCGGCAGTCTCACGGAGTACGCGATGACCTTTCCGTTACTTGCCTGCTCTTCCCGGAGGCGTGCCTTTTCGATCGTTGCCACTGCTCCCCAGCTGACACCCAGGGCACCTGAGATCTCCTTGCCATAGCCATTGAGGTCATCCAGATAGCGTTTCGAATCCCTGGAGTCGAAGATGAAAACAGGGGCTCCAACACCAAGCTTTGACGCTATTGTGTTGACGTAAAAGCCTGCAGTGTCAGGCTTGTAGAGCGATGACTGCTGGCCACGGACGTCAAAGAACTCAGGTTTCAGGGCCAGGCCAGCAAGCACAAGCAGCAGCGGTAAGCTCACTACCAAGATGGCGAGCCATTTCAGGGTCGATTTCAGGCGGTTCATGGTCTGATCCTCAATGTACATGAAATTAAATGTACGACCATGTTTGCGATTGGTCAAGCACTGCGTACTTTGCGCTATATTGACAGTGTAAATTTATATGGTATATGGGCAGTGAATGCTGCCGCGAGAGGCCGTCCGCAGGCACCTATGACGAGATTCGATGTCAAGAGTTTTGTGATAGAATTGCCCCAAACGAGGTGATCACATGAATGAAAAGACGAAGTCCCACAAACCAACCGCCAAAGGCCAGCCCCTACTCAGGGAAGCTGGGAGCGGTCGTTTTGTGACGCTCGCATTTTCGGGTGATCCAGCGCAGTTCGAGCAGATCGAAAAGCCCGTCAACAACCGGGTAAAGGTGAAGGTGTTTCACCGTCTGGGCGGTAAGTCGCTCAGGATTCACACCGTGCGCTCTGACAAGCTCTCGATGAACTCCATGCAGAAGCAGATCCAGGAGTTGCAAGAGCATGTCCAGGCACTGCTTGATCATGACGCTGAGCGCGCCCAGGAGGCTGTTGTAGTCGACTTGGTCGACCTGGAAGGCCTGACAGTCATGAACTCGGATGTCGCCCGCGAGATGCTCGACAACCCTCCTCCGCCGAACGCCAAACTCCAGGCCTTGCTCGCACTTCGATAAGTAAGGCTGGTAAATGGAATTCAGCACCATCCCCTTCGACAAGTCGGTAGACCGCAAGGCTTTTGATTGCGGTCTTCACCCTGCCCTCAACACGTACATCGCTCAGCAGGCTGGCCAGGACGAAAAGCGCAACGTCTCCCGCACGTTCATGCTCGTCGAAGACGGCCAGCTTGTCGGCTATTACACGCTGGCCAACGCCTCGGTCGTCGAATCTGATCTCAGCGAAGAGCAGATGAAGAAGATGCCCCGGTACCCAATGCCGGCAGTGCTGCTGAGCCGTCTCGCTGTCGACAAGAGCCAGCAAGGCAAAGGAGTCGGCAAGCGACTAATGGCCGATTTCTTCCGTCGCGTGTATGCCATCTCCAAGCACTCCGGCGCAGCTTTCATCATCGTCGATGCAAAAGACGAGGCCGCAGCTGCGTACTACATAAGCCTTGAGTTCGTTGAAACAAAGACCAGCCCGCTGCGCCTGGCCCTCTCTACAGGCACTATCATTCAAGGCTTCAAAGCCCTTGAGGCTCAGCAAGCCCTGTAGCCGTAGTCGCCCTGGAGGTGCCGCGTGATCACTTCTGACAAGCCCGAGATCCTTGCACCTTGCACATCCCTGCAGCTTGGCTGCTGGAGTGCTGAGCACTGCTGCTTTACCAGCAGATTCAGGCAGATTGAGCGGCTCACCGTGGATGTGCTTGGTGATCGAGAGGTCGCCCAGGAATGGTTGCTGAAGCCCTTGCGCGGTCACAGCAATCAACCGCCATGCTGCCTGATCTACACCCGAGCTGGATATGATGCGGTCTTTACCTTGCTGATGCGTCTGCAGCATGGAATGTGCTGCTAGCAGCTCCCAGGAACCCTCAAGCCAAAAAGCCCAGCAAGCCTGACTGCTTTGCAGTCAAACCCACCAGGCTCTCTTCAACAGGGTCTTTCAGAACAGGTCGGGACTGATCGCTAGGGCGGTCTCAGCTGGGCCAGCATAGTCGCTGTCAGCAGACAGTTTCTCGCCGTACTCGGCGTTGAACGTGTCCTTCAGCGGCGCGATCGTGACCGCCTCCAGCGTGCGCACATCGCTAAAGCCGTGGTCGACCTGTTGGACGATCTTGGTTGCTGGGTCGTGCTGTTGCAGCAGCTTGATGAGGTCGCCTACGTTCATGGGAGCTTCCAGGGCTTGAGGGGTTTATCGCCAGGGCGTTTGGCGAGATGCGCGTCGATCACAACATTGGCGAAGTTTCGCAGCTCTTCGCCGGAAAGTGGATCGGCTCGATGGATGTGCGCGGGTCGCATGATTCGACCGCCATCCTGCCCGATCCAATCAAGCAGCATGAAGTGTGTGCCATCGACTTCGTTGAGGGGCCTCAGGATGCTCCAGGTCTGTGTGTTGCAAGCGTAAAAGCCTGCGTACAAGGCCAGCGCCTGGCGGAGCTCTTCGGTCTGCCGGCCCTCCTCGGTGGCCAGGTCGAACATCTTGATAGCCTCGGCCACGGCCACCCAGTACTCAGGGAAAGCTTTATGCAGGTCGGCGACCTGCCCGGTCTTGCTGACCATCTCACGCAGGAATTCGGCGCCGATCGCGCATGTCATGCGTGGGCCGTGCTCCAGGGACATCGAGTAGATCCAGAACCTGGTTGGGTTGGTGGCAATGCCCTCGACGTTAGGCTTCCAGCCGGCAAGCTCCAAGGTCTTGCTGAGTTTCTTGCTGCGCTGCTTGCTGATGTCATCCATGAGATTTTTCCAAATCTGCAATGAGGAGATCCGTTAGTGAGCTTGCCATGTTGCTGCCAATAGGCCCCGTCGTCATGCAGCTTTCAAGTTCCTCATTGCTAAATTTAATGCAGGTGAGCACTTCGAGCTTTTGGTCTGGCTGAGGCTCGTTTGCATTGGCTTTTCTGGGCATGGCAGCTCTCCGTGATTAAGTACATTTAATTTAATGTACATTGCACTTCATTGCAACCCTGGCTTACGCCCTGCTCAAAAACGACGCCCTATCTCACCTGCAGGAGATCCTCAAGCCTGGTAGTGAAATGAGGGCTAGGAAACTGAGCTCGCATCTTCCATGCCGGATCTGCCACCACCCTGGCTGTGTGCAGCGTGTTGCGACCAAAGCGCTTGTTGATCGTGTCCAGGGCTTCCATAGCCCTGCTCTGCTGCTCAGCTGTCTCGGCGCATGCAAACAGGTCTGCAGGGGTTTGTGAGGTGTGCTCCAGGTGTGTGAATACGATCCCTACGCGGCAGTAATCCCGGTCAGGGACGAAAGCCCCCTCCAGGGCCATGCAAGCAGCCTCAACCAAGATCCTGGTGTCATCGCTGGCCACCGCGAGCTTCACACCCACCTGGCCGTGGTGAGCGGGCCCGGAGTCATGCGGTGAAGTGCTGAGCGACACGCTCATGGCTTTGCACCTGGCACCTTGAGCCCGGAGCTTTTCGGCGCAGCGCGACGTGTAGGTGGCCAAGGCCTGCTGCAGCAGGTGCAGCTCTCTCACGCGGCACCCGAACATCTTTGAGCTGCCGATCATCTTTGAGGGCTCGGGACTGAGCTCCAGATCAAAGCATTGCTCGCCATCGAGCTCGCGGGATGTGCGAACCATTACGACCCCGTATTGATCCTGCAGCACGCCGCGATCGGCCCTGGACAGCCCTAGAGCAGTCTCAATCCCCAGGTCGGTCTTCAGTCGCTCCGAGAGCTTGCGACCGACCCCCCAGACTTCGTCGATCGGCGTGTGTGCGAGCAGCAGCTGCTGCCGGTCACGTGCCACCAGGTCGAGCACGCCGGCAGCCCGAGGCGAGTTCTTTGCGCGCCAGTTGGCCACCTTGCTCAAGGTCTTGGTTGTAGAGATCCCGATGCCCACAGGCATGCTGTGCCGCTGCCATAGCATGGCCTTCAGGCGCCGGCAGAACCCATCAACATCAGGCACCCCGGAGAGGTCTACAAAGCACTCGTCGACACTGTAAATTTCCTGGGAGACCACCTCGCTGGCTATCGTGCGCATGACGCGGTCACTTATGTCGCCGTACAAGGCGTAGTTGCTGCTGAAGTAAACGACGCCGAGCTCGTCGTACCGCTTTCTGTTGAGATGGAACACCTCCCCCATCTTTATGCCCAGCAGCTTGGCTTCCTTTGATCTGGCCACGACCGCCCCGTCGTTGTTGCTCAAAACGACCACTGGCCGGCCCCTCAGGCGCGGGTCAAAAATCTGATGGCAGCTGCAGTAAAAGCTGTTGCAGTCGATCAAGCCGATGACTTGCATGGCTCAAACCTCGAAATACTGTAATTATATACAGCATAAGAGGAGTCCATACATGCCTTCGTTCATACAACCCATCAAACTTGCTCCGTCGACCACCCTGCTCCCGCTGTACGGCGTGAAAATCCCTGCGGGCTTCCCATCTCCCGCCCAGGACTTCATTGAGCCCTCAATCAGCCTGGACGAACTCATGTCGATCCGTGCGCCGCACGTGTATTTGATGCGCTGCTGCGGCATGAGCATGCGCGATGCCGGCATCCTGGATGGTGACATCCTGGTAGTTGATCGAGCAGCTGTCGCAATGCCAGGCGATGTCGTCGTTGCGTCGTTTAACAACGATCCGATCGTCAAGCACGTGGAGGTTAATCAGGGGGTGATCGTTGCCTTGCGGTCTGCAAACCCTGAATACCCGGACATCGAGCCAAGGGAGGGGGATGTCGTAGAAATATGGGGAGTCGTGACTTCAAGCGTCCGGCTGCACCGACGCTAGCTGCTGTGAAAAAGCTTGGTGGTATACCTCATTTTCAGGAGGTGAACAGATTGTTGAGCCTAATCCTCATCGGGGATACTGAGATCAAGACAACAAGAGGAGTAAATCCCATGCACACCCAGACCCTGAAAACCCCCGAGCAGTACGCCAAAATCGCCCAGGATTACGCGGACACTGACCTTGAAATCTCTCGCCGGCACTTTGAAAAATCTCTGCAATTTCTGACTGATGGCGAGCCACATACCCGGCGCCGTGGCATCAAGCATCCGATCATGATCGGGGTGTACTTGAACGACGATTTCATTTACATGATCGACAAATTCACTGAGTGGGCAAAGGCTTCCGGTCGCCTCAATCCATATGCCAAGCGGCAAGATTTCATCCGCAAGGGCATCATCGAGCTGATGCTCAAAGAGCTTGATGAGAGCACCATCGCCTAACACCAAGCCTCCCAAATTGGCCCTCCCAACGCACATCACATCTCATGTACGATGAGCATTGAAATCAAGAGGGCCTGCACATGCGCATCCACATTCTTTCCGATCTTCACAACGAGTTTGAGCAGTACCAGCCTGCCCAGGTGGAAGCCGATGTGGTGATCCTGGCCGGCGATATCGACCTGCGAGAGCGTGGTGTGAAGTGGGCTGCAGACGCCTTCCCCAGCATCAAGCACATCATCTACACACCTGGTAATCACGAGTTCTACGGCGGCTCGCTTGGCCACACCCTCAACAAGATGCGCGCTGCTGCAGGCCGCGTTCATGTGCTCGATCTCGACGAGCTAGTGATCGAAGGCGTGAGGTTTCTTGGCGCTACGTCGTTCACAAACTATCGCGTCACTGGCAATCCAGCGGCTGCAGCTCGGGTTGCTCAGATGCAGATGACCGACTTTAAAAAGATTCGTAACGAGCGCTTCGGGCGCGTGCATCCCAGCGACTTCATCAGCATCGCTGACCAAAGCCATGCCTGGCTCGCAGCGAAGCTGCAGGAGGCCTTCCAGGGCCCCACAGTGGTTATCACCCACCATGCACCTGCCTTAGTTTGCCTGCAGCATGGCGGCACCTATGGAAGTGAGCTTGACGGGTCTTACAGCAACGACTGGAATGATCTGCTCGATAGCAAAGCTGACCTGTGGGTATACGGCCACACTCACGAAAGCGTTGACTTTCAGATCGGCTCAACAAGGATCGTGAGTAATCAGCGGGGCTATCCTGGTGAGCAAGCCGGGTTTCAGCCTGACATGGTTGTGACATTGGAGTATGTGAAGTGATGGAGCTTGCAAAGGTAAAAAAGCCAGGATCGTGTAAACCTGTTTTTTGACGTGTAAAGCACGTCGATTTACAAGTCAAAAAACAGGTTTACAAGCCTGCTACCTGGCTTCCAAGAATGCCCTGTCTGCTTCCTCGATCGAATCAGGGGCTATCGAAACATCTCGACCATGCAAATCAGCTTTGATCGACAGCAGCGTCAGCCCGAGCGGATCTTCCATTAACGCCCATTCGCGATCCGGGTTGAGGGAATCATGCTTGCTCAGCAGGCTACTAGCGAGCGTGTAGATCGAGTAGCCAAGCGCCGTGGCCATCGAGAGCAACTCTTGCCAGAGCCCCCAGCTCATGCCAGTCCGCGTGATCAGCACATGACCTTCGTTCAGCAGCTGTATCAGCATCAGCTGGCCAACGTGGAGCCTCCCATCCGTGCCTCTGGCACCACGCCAAAGCTCGGGATCTGCTTTGCGCCGGCACACGAAGTGGATCACTGGCAGCATCCCAATATCTGCTCCTGGGCAGATCTGCACCTGTGCCCAGAACACCACGCTTTTGCTTTCAGTGTGGATCAGGCCAACACCGTACTGCGAGTCGTCAGCAGAGCTGCGAATGAGGCGATTCCCCCTTTGCGGGCTAAACCCACCCAAACCATAGTCTGCTGCCCCCGAGTACGTCACCAGGCGCTCAAAAAGCGCTTGCTCATGCACCAGGTGGCTCATGCTGCTGTCAGCATCCGCTGAACAACAGAGGCCAAATTCCGGGCGTCATCAATGCCCCGGTGATGAGTGCCAAGCCACTGCAATCCCAATGCCCCTGCAGCGGACTTGAGCCCCATTGCGCGGCAGGCATAGACCTTTGCGTGCCAGCGCTTCAAGCTCGCATGAGCAGAAGGATCGAGCATTGCTTCGCAGCCGAGCCTCTCGGCGTCCGCGAGGAGCTGCTTGCGATCGTAGTCACCCCAGGAGCACCACTGAACACCCTCCTCGACGTACGGAGCCAGGAACGCCCGTAGCTGGCCAGCAACTTCGACATACCCAGAAGCACCGTCGATGTCGGCCTGCTCGATGGTGGTCAACTGACTGCAGAACGTGGTCAGCCGTGGATGCAGGACTGGCTTCACAAAGCTACCGAACTCCCCTACCAGCTGGCCACCAGCCTGGAGGTCGATCAGGACGGCACCGACCTCGATCGTTTCCATCTCGTCGCGTGGCACCTGCAGCTGATACAGATCTCTCTCATGCTCGATCAGGCCCTCGGGAAAGTCGTCGCAGGTGGCTTCCAAGTCAACGCACAGCAAGTACCTGGCCCCACTGACCCACTGCTGCAGTGCAGCAAGCCGGGTTGGCTTTTTCACTTCCATGTCAGCTCCGGTTCTGCTCGATCAAGTGTCGTGCGAAGGTGGCCAGGTCACTGCAATCGCCCTGCCCCTCCCGCCCGAGGTAAAAGCCTTTGATACCAAAGCTGGCAGGCCCATCACGATCGCAGCGCTGGCTGTCGCCGATCATTGCGCAGTCGGATAGGTCGAGGCTCATCTGATCGACCGTAGCTTGGTAGATGGCCTTCTCTGGCTTCATGGCACCCACTTCAAAGCTCAGGCCATAAGCGTCGAGGTCAGGTAGGAGGCGATCTACAGCTGCCCCGTAGGGCTTTGCGAGGTTGCTGCACACCGAGACCTTGATGCCGGCTTCGCGCAGCAGTTGCAGGGCTTCCAGGCCATCTGGGTAGGCCTTGATGCTGACCAGCTCTGCTTTGAGTGATTGTTCAAGCACCTGGAGCTGTTGGGCTTCCAGGGTGATCCCGAAATGCTTGGCAGCCCCCTTGAGATCGAGGTGCCGGCTCATTAGCGTGCGGATGTCATCTGCCTGCGGACGTCGGCCCTGGGCGATGCCAAGCTTGAGGATCTGCCTGAAGGGGTGAGTCGGCTGCTGGATCTGCAACAGAGTGCCAAAGGCATCGAAAATCACACCGCGAATGCGCTGGGTCATAGTCCTAGATCTCCGCTTACGAAAGCGTCTCTGATTGCGCCGCTGCAGTGCTGGAGGTCTTCGCGCTTGACGATTCCCAGCTTCACGAGTGCTGTTGCACCCTGGATTGTCTCGATGCCCTGGTAGTCCTTCAGTGACCAGGTGCTGATCTCCTGAGTGAAGATGTGATCCGCCTCAACTGAAGTGCACTTGACTGCTTCGACCTTGCCAAGCCTGGGGTTTTCGTTCCGATCGTTCTCGTCGACAACCAGCAGATAGCCCTCCTCCCCCCTGATAACGTGCGCAGAGGGCCGCAGCTGAAAGTGGCTGCGCAGCAGATCCAGGGGGAAACCCTTGCCCCTGACGGCGATCGCCGCTTCGATGAGCTCCGGCTTGCACAAATACAGGTACTGCCATTCCGTTTCGTCAGCCATGACACACCTCGGATGTACGATAGACTTGAAATTTAATGTACACATACGCGAGTGTCAATATTTGCCTAAATCCCCACCGAAATTTGGCATTCCTAGATTTATCAGGTAGATAAATTTTCGTTGTATACCTCAACTTTCTACTTGCGGAAGATTTATCAGCTTAATGCTCATAGTCGATACTTAAATTGCCAAACAAAAACAAAAGGGGAATGGCAATGAGCATCGAAAATAAAACTGAAAACCTGAACACCAAAAGCATCAATGATCAGCTGATGGCCTTGATGGTTCTTCAGGAAGCTGAGGATCGGAACGAGCTTGATCCGATTCTCGCAACTATCAGCGAGACGATGGATAAAGACGGCAGCGCACCGTTTCATCTGGTCAACAGCGTTTTCTCTCCAGCATCGATTGCAGAAATCAAAACTGCTTACGGTGATATCTGGAAGGAAATCTTCGAAAGCATCGAAGCAAAAAACAAAGAGCAAGGCGATACGCTAACTGCTGCCGGATACAGCGATGAAGAGCGCGAAAACTTTTCGCCTGAGCTTCAAGATCACTTCAACATTGTTCGTGAATTTGAGGGTCGATTCCCCACTGCAGACAACCAGAATCGCGGCGTTGTGGTTCGACTCTGGGACAGCAAAGATCAGCTTTTCGATGCTCTGTCTTCGCCTGGCGGCAAGAAAGCCCTGGAAGCCGCAAGCTGGGCCCTGTCGTTTGCCACCGGCACGGTAGTGACGAAGCTGGCCTTCCGTGGAGCTGGCCACATCGCCTCAGCCTTGGCCAACAACGAAGCCGTGCAGGACTTTGGAGTCAAGATGCAAGGTCGCATCGGCAACTTCCTGGAGCGTGCCGGCGTGCCTACCGGAGTGATCTCGGCGCGCTTCGCCGGCATGAAGGAAAACGCCAAGGCAGTGATCGGCTCACCAGCCTTCCAGCGCTATGGCAAGCCGACGCTGGCCCTGGCCGGTATCGCCATGGCTGCGTTGATGCTTGGCGAGGTCAATCACGACAAGATCGTAGACTTCGCACAGACCGGCATCACCAAGGCCACTGACCTGGCCAACGCCGGCATCGACATGGGTGGTCAGGGTCTGGAATACGCTTCCAGCGGTCTCGCCGCAGGTGCAGACGCAGTCAAACACGGAGTGGATGTTGGGCTCAGCGCTGTAAGCAGCGGTTTCGACACGGCAGTTGCCTCGGCGCACGAGCTGGGCTCGCAAGGGGCTGATCTGGCCGTCAGGAGCTTCGAGAATGCCAGCGAGCATGTTTCTCACCTCGGCAGCGCAATTGCAGGCATGGCCGTTGATGGCTACAACACCGCCACGGCGGCTGTCAGTGATGCTGTCGACGGTGTAACCGTCGCGGTGACCGATGGTGTTCACCAGGCGCGTGAATCACTGGCAGGTGGGCTCCACAGCCTTGCCGGCCAGATCGAGCCGGATACGCAGGCTTACGCCGCTGCTACTGGCACTGATGAGTTGCCAGCACCTGCCGCTCCAGAAGCCCCTGAGGCCCCTGTGGTGGCTCCAGCAGCCCCAGAAGTCGCCACTGTCACCGTGGCGAAAGGCGACTCCTTGTGGAAGATCGCACAGGCACAGTTCGAAGCGAATGGCATAGACCCAAGCAACGCGCAGATCCAGGCTGCAGCAAAGGATTTGTACGAAGCAAACCGCGAGGTTATCGGCACTGATCCAAATCGCATCTTCCCCGGCCAAGACCTGAAGATCGATCCTGCAGTGTTCGGCGCTGAGCCAGTAGCTCATGCTGTTGAGGCAGCCCCGGTTGCCCCGGCAGGCATCCATGGCCAAGTGGCCAGCCTGGCTTCGGGCGGCGAGCTGAAGACGAGCAGCTGGACTTCTGTGCTTGCAAACCTGGCTCGCGACAAGCAGCAAGCTGACCTTTCCCCTTCGATCTAATCAGGGGCAGCAAAAAAGGGGGGCTTCGGCCCCCCTTTCGTGTTGCTGCTTATGGAATGAATCGAGCCCCGTCTGCAACGAATCGATGACGCGCTCCGGGCGAGCAGTCGATCGAGAATTTGTCTGTCACCAGCCTGTACTTGCCGGCACTGACAATCACCAGATCGAGCTTCCGTGCGATGTGAGAGGCCAGGAACATCTGGCTTGCCGGAAAGTAAAAAGTCGACTCCTGGAACGGAGAAAGCCTGAGATATTCAAGCCGGCTCAGGCGGGATGCCAGCTTCGCAACCTCAAGCAGCCGATCTTCTGAAAGCAGGGGGTTACTGTCATCCTTGTCGACAAAAAAGTACGGGTAAACATCGGGCTCCCCGCGAGCGTTCAAGGCAGCAATGGCATGCCACAGCTGCTCCTGAATAACCTCGACTTCTGCTTGCTCGCGGCGAAGTAGGATGCCCCCTTCTGTGGCGTCCTTGAGCTCGAAGTACTTGTTAAAAGCCACCGCTGTATCCATTGCCTGCTCCCGTTGTCCGAGATAGGAATGTACGGCGTACATGAGGAGAAATCAACGGGGCTCAAAGGCCTAGGTCAACTCCAAGCACAACGTCGTGAAAGCGCGGCGGGAGCTGCTGAATCTGGACAGCTTTCAGCTTGATGATCGCAGCCAGCCGCTGGATCTCAGTGCGCTTTTTGAGTGTTGGCAGGACAGCATCGAGCACTTGCGGATAACGCTCGATGAGGTTCGCAGCGCGCTTGCCGTTCCCATTGCCACCGTCTGTCAGATAAGCGCCAAGGGCTGCAGCAGCTGAAGCTTCGCCGTCGAGCAGATCGATGGCATTCAGGCCATGGAGTGCTGGGTGCCAGACACCTTTCTGCAGCATTTCGTTGAGCTTGTCTGCTGCCGGCGCCCAGTCGATGACCAGGTCAGTCCAGGCCAGCTGCCTGGTGCCGAGCCGATCCACATGCAATGCACTGCAGATGCTTGGGTCAATAGAGTGAAGGCGCTTGATGATCGGCCCCTGCTGATCGTAATCGCTCCCCTCCCGGTGAACCACAGCCTCGGCCAGAGCGTGCAAGGCATAGTCGCTCTCCCCTTCAAACGTGCCGTGCGGGACGCCAAGCAAGTGTTCTATCCGGAAGCCCTCAATGTCCCAGTGGCCTGGAAAAGCAGACAGGAAGTGGGCAACCCGCACTTCAGTGACAGCCTTGGTGATTCCCGCGTCAACGTTCGGAAAGCACAACTCAAGAACGGCAGGCAGCACGCTTCGCATGTAGGTCACGATGGCTTCAACGCTATGCCCCTGCAGATGCCACAGGAAGGCGTAGCGATTGCTCATCGCCTTGATGAGCTCATGCTTCCATCCGAAAATCATGGCCTGCTTGTCTTTCCGTCGCTCACTGGCTTCCCAATCCGTAAACCAGGTGATGGCTTTGGCCATGTCTGATGTGGTTGTACCGAAGCTGAAGATCGCCCTGGAGATGCCGAATGGCATGAAGTCGAGGCTGTCTTCGACATTGGAATGCAAAGTCGCGCAAGCGCGAAGAGTGACGATCTCTACTGCTCGCTCAGCCTCATAGCCAGCGTACCGCGTGTAAGCCTCATCAGGATTCGCGTACCAGTCGTGAATACCGCTTTCTACAGCCCTGGCGGCAGCCGTGAGTACCAGGGCCTGCCAGTCGACACCCGGCTCCAGGTTGACCAGGAGAGGAACGTCGAGCGTCAGCAGGGCCTTGGCCGCGTCGAAGGGCGGGCTGTAACGCTGAGTCGATTCGTGATCCAACTGGCCATCCTTTGCCATTGCTCCGATGAGCAGCAAGTGAGCCAGGCCGCGTTTGCGCAAGTTCCGGTACTCGCTGCGCGAGAACGCCAAGTCTTCCAGTGGCTGACCTTCGTACAGCTTTTTGCCAAGGCGTTTGAGGTACGACTGTGTCTTGGGCTGCAGGTCGGCCAGGTCGAACAGGAAGGGCCAGCTTTGTGGGTTCTTCATACCAGGTGTCTCGCAATGATTGCTGCAAGGGCGCAGAGGCTGATGATTTTGGTTGCGTCAGTAAGCTCTTCCAGCAGCAGGCAGGCCTTTTCGTAAGTCGCCAGTGCTGGCTCCAAAGCACGCTGCTGAGCAGGGCTCAGCCGGTTGCTCATCAGGAAGTTCGACGCGGGCATTTCAATGCTGACCAGCCCAGCTCGCTCAAGAGCACGGAGATGTTTGATTTCGCGGATGCTTTTGAGGAGCTGGTTGATCATGGAATTGCCTTAGTCGTCGGGAAGGAAGAGTCCGTGGACTCCGCTTGTCTCAGGTTTCTTTACTGACGCACGGACTTTTTTGGGTCTTGCCCCTGCTGCTGATCTTTCTTCTGCTGCTCCTCCTTGGCCTTGGCGATCGCTTCGGCAGCTTCTTTGGCTTTGGCCTGAATCTGACCCAGCTTGCTGAGTGCATGCTGGTTTTTTTCAGGCATTACGACGACCTTGGCGCCCTGTTCGCGAGCTTGGGCATGCTGGCTGCGCATGTAGTCAGTCGTGCTAAGAGAGAGGTCGCCTGTTTTGGCCGCCGAAGGGGCCTGCTGCTGTGGGCTCTGCTGCTTCTGCTGTTCGAATTGTTCGGTCATCTTTTGCGCATCCTTGGAGAGCGGGTTGGCAGTCAGTCGAGCATTGATGTTGCTCATTTCTGCCTTGAATTCGTCTTGCTTGCGGCTAGCCATGCGAATCGTTTCTTGGGAGCCCATAACTTCCCCGCCAGTGCGCACTCGACCCCAGGAGTCAGCTTGGAAAGCCGCATGGTTCAAGGCGTACTGATTCTGAGTTTTGGCCAGATCAGCAGACTGCTCCTTCAGGTTTTTCATGGCTGACTCAAGGGCTTTGCCCTGGTCATCAAACTTGGCCTTGCCGGCAGCCAGAGCAGGATCTTTTTTGATGTCGTCCTGGCTCATACCTTCGGTCTGCTTCAGGAATTGCTCGCGGCTCTTGAGGAGTTCACGCACCTGCTCTTCAGTTTTGCTGACACCGTGTTTCTGCTTTTGAATATTGCGCTGCAGCTCGTGCTGGGCACTTTCGTGACGCGACCAGCGATCGCTGATGCCCTCACTGCCCCAGGCATTGGAGGTGAAGCGCTGAGGATTCAGAGGCTCAGGTTTTGCTGATTGGGCCTGGTTCTGTTGAGTCGACTCAGCGCGCTGCTCCGAAGTCTCGGCGCGGCGAACCTGCTGCTCTTGTGCAAGCTGTACGAGCGCTGGTCGTGGAGCGAAGCCGAACGACTGGGCTTGGCCTTGCTGGTTAGGCACGACTACTACCGTGGCTTGACCTGGAGCCGACACCGCCACAGCTTTTTGAACGCCGTCCTGGGTCAGGCCGGAATGCCCCTGCAGGAAGGCCTGCGGCTCATTGCTGTAGTCATCAAATGCACTCGCGAACTGCTTCTGAGTCAGCTGAGCAGTGGCGACGATCTCCACCTGAGTGACCTCAGCCTGGCCGGTTTCAAAAGCAGCCCCCTGCTTGCTGAATTGAAGCGAGTCGTCGTCGTGCTTGATGGTCGAGAAGGCGGCATTAACTTTGTCGCCGACCTCGAATTTCTGCTGTGCAATTTCAGCGAGGTCTGGGCGATCCCACTCCTGAACAGCGCTCTGGAACAGGTCGCGATCGAGACTCTGCTCGCCCTGCTCCTGGCGAATCAGGTCAGCCTGGCGTGCAGCTTCCTGCTGCTGAGTCTGGTCACGGAAGAACTGCTGCTCGCGCTCCTGGTCGGCCTGGAAAAGCTCCTGGCGATGCTCCTCCTGCTGCTCGAAGATCTGCTGGGTTTGCTTCTGCTGGTCGTTGTTGAAGTCGGTCATCTCAGTTCACCTCGGCTGCTGTGTTTGGGGTAACGATTGGGGTCAGGATCTTCGAGTAGATAGGCTCGACGTAGAGTCGCTCGTACATCATTTGGCCGAACTGCGGGAAGTGGTGGATGGCCTTCAGGTTGCCGCCATCCAGGTCGGCTTTGCTGAACAGTGGTGCGTGACGACGATAGTCACGAGAGAGGCTCTTGTTGCGATCCAGCTGCTCACGCTCGTTGCTCTCCGCGTCGTGGCGACCACCCTGGGTATCGATGATCGAACGATCCTGAGTACGGGCCTGGTTCATTCGCACGGCTTGGACGATGCCCAGATCGCTGATGAACTTAGGTCGCTTAACCTGGACGTCGAAAATGTTGAATGGCACCACGATCTTCAGGGGCTTTTTACGGGGCATCTGCATCACGCCACCGTAGTGATCTTCTCGATCAGCCTGGGTTGGGAATGTGTGGCTATCACCCTTGTCAAAAATCCAGGTCATGCCCGATGTTTCTTCCAGCCATTTGCCGGCACGTTCGGAGTTTTGAGGGTGGAAGATTTTGTGGACGTACTGGTGCTGCAAGTTATCGAACGACTTGTCACCAATGACATTCACGGCAGTCTCGAATTGCTGGAACAGGGTGTTGATGTGAATGCCGTAGGAGCGTGTGATGTTCGGAGCACTGCACAAATCCAGGCCCGTAGAGCTGCCGTCGTCACCATTCATGAACAACTGGGCTTCGTCGACAATGATGAAGACTGGGTGGTTGAGGGCATCGATACCCTCCTTTTTGAACCGAACCTCCCGACGCTTGCCAGAGGCGAACATATGGATCAGCAGGAAGAGCCCTACGGCGCGCATGCCGCTGTATTCGGGCGGGATGCCGTAGCCTGCGAACTTTCCCTCCAGGATCACTGACGGATCGAGGTAGCCTTTGCCGGTGCGACCTTTGGCAAAACCATCGGTGATTTCACCATCGACGAAGAAAGGAGAAAGAGCGTTCTTGTAGTTGGCTTCTACGCCGATCGCCGTTTCTGCAGCACCTGCCAGGCGCGCCCAGTCCTTGATCCAGAAATCAATGGCCATCTCCAGGTTGGTACTCCAAAGGGCGTTGCGAAGCTGCTCGTCGTTCTCCAGCTCTTCGGAGATTTCACCGATAACCTTGTACAGAAGCTCTGTGTCCCGCCCGATTTCCCGAACAAAGTAAATCGACCAAGGATTGATGTCGCCATTGTTGATGCAGTACTGCAGACCCGCCTTGGTCTTTGAATAGGCCCAGGCAAGATGAACTGCACGAGTGAGCGCATCTCGCGTTTGCTGCGCCCAGAAGTCGTCGGCCCCGGAGCCATACAGCTGCTTGCTGAGGATGATGATTGCAGCAACCGCTTCCGATGGGGTGAACCCATGGAGCAGCGGAATGCCGACCTGCCCCTCATCTACACCTACGACCGGAAAGCCTTTGGTGTCGATGCCGATCTTCTCCAGGTAGCGAAAGCCTTCGCGCCACATCGAGCTCTTGCCGCACATCATGAGGCCAGAAGTGCTCAGCCCTGCCTGCATGGTCTGCACAACCTTCTCGACGAACGCAGGGAGCCCGGATGTTTGGGTTTTGCCAGAGCCAATGCGACCTGTGGTCATGGCATTGGTCATGCTGTCCTCTGCCGAGATGTAGAGCACAGAGCCCTTCTCGACACCGAACAGCGAGCCGCGTGCTCGCGCTGTGCCGTCGGACACACCCAGGCGATACAGACGGTCACCGCGTGACAAGCGATAGTCGCGCACCTCGCACTGCTTGATCTTAACTTCCAGTGCGTTTTGGAGATCTGCCGAGTTGCCTGTGAAAAAGTCCAATGTGGCGAGGTTGAGGCCAACACTTGCCATTTGGTCAATCACGTCATCGGTTACGGTTTTGCCAACAATGACATCGTGCATAAAGGCAGCAATGCGTTTCCAGAACAGGAATGGCAATGCCACGCCGGCAGCAGTAGCCAGGTACTTGAGGATCGAGGTTGTGTAAGTGGTCGCACCACCAAAAGAACCACCCCAACTATCCATCGAGCCCGCAAACGACAGCGAGATATCTGGAGTCAGCTGGCCAATCGAGGAAGCCAACACGCCTGCCATCGCTGTGCACGCGATGAATGCCCAGGACACTGCATGACCGCGACTATCGGCATAGGAGTTGGCAATAAGGGTGTCAGTGAAGCAATGGTCAGCAAAGAACAGTGGGTCTTCACCCCAGTATGCCTTGCCCCACACGATCGGGGAGTAGTTGTTGACCGGCACCAGGTAGGCAAACGCCTCAGGGCGACCGTCATTCGGAATCACCTTCTCGCGCAATGCCTGCAGGTCGCCGTTGAGCTCAGGCTTCTTGCTATCGGAAAAGCGTTTCTCCATCTCGGCAGACCACTTTTCGGCGGTGCTGTATTGCAGGCCGAAGCGGGTTACATCGGCGATTTTTGCACTCAGCAGCACTGCTGGCTTGAGACGACCAGGAAGGCTCGGCAGGCCAAAAACTACCGCCCGTGGAAGGTCGACAAAGATGGCTCGGAAGCCCTGGCGAAGGAACTGCGTGACAGCTCCAGTTTCGACGGAATCGCTCATGTTACTTGCCCTCGGCGGTGATAGAGGTGAGGAAGTCGACGGCTTTGCCGGACTTGCTGTAGTCCATGCGGTCGAGGCCGAAGCTGTTGCTGCAGGACTCGCTGCTGCAGCTCATCAGGCGGGCCACGCGCTGACCTTTGTCTTCTGCCAGACCGATCCACACGCCTTCCACGGCGTACTTGCCAGTCGGGCGGTAGTAGACCTGCAGCAGGTTCTTGAACGGCCCTGCATCGACATCAAGGCGCATGGCGGGCTGCAAGGCGCACCCCTTGACGGACGAGGCCTTGGCCAACTCGCGCTTGTTGGATGCCTTGGCAAAACCTTCTGGCAGCTTCTGCTCTGAGGTGTCCAGCCAAGCACGCTTTGCTTCGCTCACGAGCGCGACTGCCTCATCCTGGGAAAGGGCACCAAAGAAGGCCTTTTCGCTGTGGCTGGCATTGCAGATGTCGTCGAACTTGCTACCGGCGAGATAGCTTTCACGAAGCTCTTTTCCCGACATGAGGAACACCTTCTGCGCATCCTCTGCGGAGGTTGCGCTTACACCATCCTGAAAGTTGATGAAGCGATAGAGGATGCTTTCCTGCGAGCTGCAGGAGTACCCGTTAGCAATCTTGCTAGCGCACTTATTGGCGTACGCCTGCTGTTCTGCAGCAGGGATCTTCACTGCTGCATTGAAGTCGCCGGCAGTGATCTGATCCTGATTCCAGTTCGGGTACCGGGTCGTGATCCCGTCCTGGAGAACCTTCGTGTAGCTCCCGGCAAGACGAGCAGTCATCGTCGACTGGATCGACGATTGAAGGGAGGCGATCTCCTCGCTCGAAACTGCGCGGGCCGCGAACAGGTTGCCGGCAGGCTCAAGGCGGATCGGAGTCGCATGGGTGGTCGCAGCCATGTACCCCACAACGCCCAGACCGGCCACCAGGGGCACGGTGACAATGAGCGCACCCTTCACGCTTGCACGGACAACCTCAGCCAGGCGCAGGCGGTTCACAGAGCCGACGTTGCGCATGAGCTCGGCATCGGTCTGGCATTCGTAGCCAAAAGCCCCGTCGCGGATCTGCTTCAAATTGACGAATGGCCGAGCCTCTGGCTCAACCTCAGCAGCGGCCAAGGCCCGCTGGTACCGCTCTTTCAAGCTACTGATAAAAGCCTTCATGCCCGAACCCCTAATTTGCATTGGCAATTTTTCGTCATTGCTGACGTACATGAAATATACGAGTACACTGGCACCGTGTCAACGCATTTAGCACAGTGAAAAATGGGAGGTTGGCCAGGTGATGACTGATCAGGGTGTGAGCGCACGGCAGCGTCGGGAGATCGAGACGATTGCGTCGATGATTGAGGAGGTCGTGATGAACCTGACTGCTCATCCGCTCGACAAGCGCTTCACGGACGAACAGCACGCCTTTGTGTTCAAAGGCATGGCTGGGGAAGTCCGGGTGTCATTTGTTGCGGGGGTGAGCTGGATGAAGGCCCCTGGAGGGGCCGAGATCTACAACAGGAAGGGCTTTAAGATCCCCGACCTTGATATGGCCAGGGTGGTTGGCAATCGGCTGCTAAATGAGCTGATGACCATTTACAGGCAGGTCGTGATTTCGGGCTTATGAGCCCGGCTGATCTTTCCCAAACACATCGCGATCGAAGTGACCCCAGCTGAAGAGGCGCAGCATCCGAACGATCGTGGCATCCAGGCTGAACACTACGCCGCCGACGGTGATGGAGTAGTCCTGGAACGACACCTCTTCCAAAAATGCTGGGTCATCGGCGGTGCTGATCTCCAGGGGAATGATGATGTCGTTCGAGAACACCAGGTCGTACTTCGCCCGATGCTTCCCCTCAGGGGTGTTGCTCAGGAACTCGATAAAGATGAAGTCGGCCACCTCGGCCTGCTCGATGAACTCGATTTGAACAGAGTGCTTGCGGATCTCATCCAGCTGCTGGGCCCGATGGGCGCCGTACTCTTCCATCACGCAGTAGCTGACCTTGACCAAGGGGTTGTCGTCAGAGCGATAAGCATCTGCAAGGACAGCCTCGATAAACTGCTCGGTCGCCCTCCCCTCGTAGACTGGCTGCTGATGCAAGCGCTTACCCGAGGTGTGCATCGGGTGAAAGGCAATCACCCCTGTCGCAGGGAAGTAAAAGCCCTTTTCGATGTCGACAGGCGCAGGATTTACCGCATAAGCAACATGCTGGGATACTCCTGGGGTATCCGCAATCTTAGCGCGAGCAAACAGAAAGTTGTCTCTGTAATGTTTGCCTGTCATGTTCAAGCCTCCACATCATGGAACGGGCTAAATTCGTTCGGATCGTATTCGAAATCTTCTTCATTATTGCCATAGATAGCGCGCTTGACGCTATCAATTTCTCGCTGAACTTTGTCGGCCTGTTCGTAGAAACTTTCACCAGCAATTCTTACGGTGTTTTTGTATTCGCGAGCAGACTTTAGAAGCCCTTGAATTTCAACCATGTCTTTAGTCATGGACATTTCGCGATTGATTGCCGAACAAACTGTGGCTGCGCTGAACTTCTCACCAGCGGCAATCTTTTTCTTGAGACTTTCTGGCATTCTGGCTTCGAAAGGCTCAGAAGTGTACTGATCAAAATATCTGCGACGAGGATTCTGGAAGAGCGCTTCCACAGTGCGTTTGCGAGTAGCGGTTTCCTCAGCAAACTCAAGGTCGCGGCTCTCCAAAAGGTTCACGTGCCGGTACGACTCAGCCTGGATGCCTGGCTTGCTGCCCAAGCCTGAAGCGCCAATGCTGTAGCCCATAAGCACGCCCTGATGAACGGCATTCGCACGCGGTACGCTCCGCACGGCGCACGACTTGAGGTTTCTATGTTCGTCGCACTGGAAGTAGACCTTTGGGGCGAGAAAGAAGCCGTGGGTGATTTCGACTTTCTTTCCAACATCAAGGGTGCCAAGGCCTTCACGGACTATTGCGTCCTCAAACTTGAGTTGACCCAAGCCGGTGCCGAACTTGAACAGCTTGGATGCCTCGATCGCCTTGACGATATCGTCATGTCCAATTCGGTTGCCTTGGCCATCAAGCAAGGGTACCCCGATCTTCACGCCGTCAGTGTCTGCGGAAAGGAGCTGGTAACCAGCGCTGTGGCAGGCCTCTACCAGCTGGAAAAGCAAAACCTGGCCTTTGTCCGTGATCTGGCTAGCAAATGGCCTCTGAGCGTGAGGGGAGGTCGAATCAGCCAGGCCTAGAGTGCCGTGCCGCTCAAATACTTGAGCCTTACCGTGCCGGCGCGGAAGAGCATGCTCGTACGACGAGTATGTTGTGATCTGCGCTGCAGCCCAGGCGCGGAAGAGATCATCTGGCACTTTACTATGCTTCTGCTTGAGCACGATCAGGCTGTGCTCCAGGTCTTCACGCTCAGCGCTATCGGTTGCCTTGGAGATGCGCTCCTCAAGATCCTCATGCTGCTGCAGGAAGAAGCTGAGTCGACGATACAGTTGAGGCCAGCCAACCTTTGCTCCTGCTTCGATCGAGAAGTCGGCGATTTGAGCTTTGGGAATCAAGGCCTGGGCCTTGAGGACAAATTCATCAACTCCCGACCACTCAGGGTCAAGCGACTGAAGGATTTCGATGGTTTCGATCACGTCCTCTAGGTCGTAGAGATTGATGTCGCGCTCAGGTTTCTGCCCCTGCGCGTAGCTGCCATAACCCCCACCAGTCAAAATCATCTTGATCATTTGAGCACGGGCACGGAGAAGAGCTGCAAGCTCCAAATCCCCTCTATTGGCCGCGTCGTTCGCAGCCACCCTATACTTCTCACGCAAGGCGTAAGTAAGTGAGTTGAAGAGGGCTAGAGGTGCTTGAGGCACGCCATCAACCTTCACATAGGGCTTGCCCTGAGCATCGTTGTTGACTACCGCCTTAATTCCGAGAATCGCTGCGTGACGTGATCTGTTTAGCCAGGTTTTTTCGCCAATCACATCCTTTCCGCGCTCACAAAGATAGACAACCATGTCGTCGTCATTTTCGGTCGGATAGCTGCAGTAGTATCCAAGCAGAGAGGCTGTAACAATGCCCAGTGTTTTCTCAACAAAGCGCGGGCGAATCATTCGCGAATCAAGGCCCTTTCCTTCAGTTCTGAACGGAATTGGTGGGCACTCGTTGAAGAATTTCGACTTACTTGGCGAAAACTGAACTGTGAAAGTTCCGCTTCTAAATTCAAGCATTTTCAGGATTTTTAGACGGCCACGTACAACCCACGCCAAAACTTCTTCGCCATGTTCATTGATGACTTTTTCTTTGGTCGCGAGGCCTGAGTCAATCATTACCTCGGTGGGGTAGGAGGTGCGATATGAGTGGTGCTGGAATCCGAGGCCAGCATTAAGCGCCTTGCCTCCCAAAACGTCGGGTCGGATTTTTACCCCTGACTGCGCAACCAGAGCATAAGCCGAGTTAATGTCCAGGCCTTCAACACTCGTTCCTGGATAGTTTTTCGACCCATAGCCCTCGTTACCACCCCCAAACTGACTATGGGTGTCGAATAGGTTGTCTTCCTTGTTTGTAAAGATAGGATTGACGATGTACTCAACATCGTTTTTACGCAACATAATCCCATGTCTTTGCAGCTCAGTTCCCGACTCAATTAACTCTGCTACTTGAGCATCGCTAAGGATTGTAGGGAATCCACCGCTCGTGATGGCTGCGATCTTGGTCTCTTTGAAATGATGTTTGAGGCTGTCTTTGATTTCATATGTGCCATCTGGATTCCGCTGATATTGGCTCATATACCAGTAGGACATAGACAGCGCAAAACCAGCAGTAGAGGCTGTGTTATAGCCAAGCGGGTGAAGCGTGCTCATGACCTCCTCCCCAAGGAAGTCAGCCAAGGGCTCCATCAGCTCTTTGTATGCAGAGGTGTAAGTGATTAAAGCATTGGCCAGCACAACCACGTCAGACTGAGTGTATGCAATATCATCAATAGTCTTCTTCCAGTCGGAAAGGGCCAAATAGGCAGCAGGGGAAAGCCTGTCCTTAAAGGCTTCGAGGTCAGCCAGGTGAGCATCCACCAAGTACGGCCTCAAATCTCTCAGGGTGACTGAGTGGCCTCGCTCCTTCATCCAAGAGATAGGGTCTTTGAACTGCGTAGGCAGCTCTCCCTTAACAATGGATGACCCAAGGTCTTTAAGCTTGGAAGGCATCAGCCAGTAGCTATCAACCATCTCATACTTGATGCCACCCCCTTTACCGCAAGAAAGGGTGATTCTTGGCTTATTGCTGAATGACTTGATTTCCCAGCGAATTCTTCTCTTGCGCCCGTTTACAGTGATGTAAGTGCGCATTTTCGAGTTTTTGTCGATGCCGAGGTATAGCGCAAATCCAACCCAGTCAAAACGGGAGCCGGCATGGGCCCAGCACTTGCCAACGACCCTGCTGATCTTCTCTTGCTCAGAAATGGTAATCAGACTTGCGAACGACTCAAGGATCAGTTCTTCGAGACCCTTGAACGACTTGAAGATTTTTACCTTGTCGAGATCGTCTTTGCCATACAGTGATTGCCTGTCTGGGTCGAACGACATGAACCCGCCGTGATGGAGCACGCCAGGTCGGAATTGGTAGTTCTCACCATCCATTACATCGAAGCGACGAGGCTTGTCCTTGATGTTCTGCTGAAGAACATGAACTTGCTGGCTCTTCTGAGCCTTGGGAGTGCGCCGCGACCAGACACCCTTGATATCGACTACGTCTGCCTTGTGCGTTACTGGGGTGTGTAGTTCCAGATACTGACGCTCCGCCATCAGGCGGTGCTGCTCCTGACCGTACTCACGCCCGCCCTTTGGAGGGGTGTACTCCTTACCCTCAGCCTTAGCTTTCAACCTCTCACCGCGAACCTCTGCTCGGCGCAGGGCAGCAGCTTTCTGCTTTTCCAGGAGGGTGTCAGTGTACTCGCGGCTAGGAACTGCTTTTTGGCGGGGCATGGTTCGATCTCCAAGTCTTATCTGTCTGCCATAAAACAATTATGCAACGTGCTAAATTCCGAAGTAAAGCACATTGCACATTAATTTTTCATGTGCATTCAGCGACGGGGCTTCATTCCTGGGCCACCCTGCTCAGGGCCCTGCCCTGGTGCCTTTCCCTGATCATTCGTCAGCCCTGCAGGGCGATCCTGCTGAATGCCGGCATCGACTTTGGACTGTTGGTAAGCCTCATTTCTGCTCATCGGCCTCATCAGCTGATTCAGCAAGCGCTTTGAGAGGTCGCTCAGGGAGGAACTGGCTTTGACTGCCACCTGGGCTCCGTTACCGATCCGCTTAAGCTCCTGAACCATTGCCTGGGCCACGCTCTCACCTTTCTCCAGGGCACGCAGGAAGGTGGATGCGGCAAAGCGCTTGCCCTCATCCCTGTCCTCCCGTTTGACCCTGCTGTCGCCGCGTGAAAGCCTGCTGTAGCTCTGACCAAGCTTGCTTACGCGCTCGACGTTGCGGGCAAACGTGCGACGACCATCGAGCATCAGCATCAGGCTGTTGCTGAGAGCTGCATCATGACCCGTGATCTTGTCGACCATTCGCTTCGCTGATGTGAACTCACCCGGTTTCTTCCGAGCTTCCTGGATGAGCTTGGCGGCTCGATCCATGTCGATCTTGCCGACAGTGTCCTTTCCGAGGCGCTTGGCTGAGCCAATGGCCAGGATCATCTGAAGTCCACGATCTTCCAGCTCATCCAGGCGCTTGCCAGCAAACTCGCGATACTGCTTGTGGAAGCGCTTGACTGCTTGAGCCCCGGTCTCCCCTTTCAGGGACGTCCTGAATTTCATGCCGCTTTGTTTGAGGAAGGCTGTCAGGAAGCTAACATCATATTTATCGCCGCGATGCAGATCGCGAATCTCTCGATCCAGCTTCAGAGTCGCCGATTTGATGACGACTTCGTTTTGCTGATGCAGGCGCTGGGTAGCGTAATACTGCTTAGTTCGAACAAACGCCTCCTGGGCCGAGGATCGAGCAATGTCCTCAAGCTTGTTCCACGTCAGGCCTGCTTTAACGCTGCGATCAAATGGTTGTTTGGTAATAGGGTTGAATTCCCTATTTTTCTCGATTGCAGTCAGCGTCAACTTGTAGTTATTGATCGCGACATAATGCTCCCGAAATCTCCTGTAGAAGTCAGGGTACTTGAGGGCAAAGCTTTTAGAAGTTGCTTGATCAATACCAACCTTTTCTGTGATCTCCTCCTGATAGGAGGAGTAGTTATCTTTTTGATAACCGCGCAGAAAGGATGGTGACAGTCCCTCTCCAACCAGAACATTATCCAGATGGTCACGGAAATGAAGGCTGACCTCCCCTGTCGAACCGAAGCTGCTGAACTTCTTAAGGGCTCCAGCAACGCCACGTTTTTGTGGAGGATCAATGTACTCATCCGCATCAAGTCTGCGCAGCGCTCTCAGTAAATGAGACGGGTCATTAGGATTGACCTCCAGCGTGTACTGCTCATCCTCATCCTCATCATAAACCTCAGTTCTGGCCACCCTTAAAGCATGAATGCTCTGCTCAATCGGGATTGGCTTAAAATGAGTGAAGGGTTGAGTTGCAGGGACATACTGCTCCCGGCCAAAGCTAGGGTCGAACTCTCCAACTCCCTGCTTAACGAAAGGCCCCTTTAATCGGTGAGCGAAGCCCTTGTTAACAGCGTCTTGCTGCAGGGCCTCATCCTCGTAGAGGTCATCGATTTCGGCGTACTCGGCCTCAATATCCTCTGAGGCGGGATAGTGATCTGACATTTGGATTACTCCTATTATTATTGTTGTTTGTCAGTTTCATTGGATGAATCAAGATCACGCTGGAGCATCTCCAAGCCAAATTGCTCAGCAAGATTCCTCTGCGTTTCCTCAACCCCAGCAACCACCATAACCACCAACTTCTCAAACAGATCTCTGTAGAGAGCCAGCTTCCCGTTTTCGTCCGCAGCGACCATGCGCTGAGCGATGCCGTGGGCATCCTTCGCGGCTTCCATGTACGAGATGAAGTTGGTGTTGGTTTCGACCAGGTACTCGCGGATCGTGCCAAAACTCTTCTGCACAACGCCGATATCAGATCTGGCGTTATGAATGTCGCCGCCGAGTGACTTGGTTGCGATTTGAATTTGCTCAACCTTGTCCTGGATCTCGGCCTTGACCTCCTCCTGGGCAGTATCCAGCTCGGAAATGGCCTTGCTGATTTCCTTGGAGAGGTTCTGTACGTTCGTGTAAGCCGCCCCAAGCCCTTCAAGCACTTTGTGAAAGTCACTGGCCTTGAGCTGCTCAGCAAAGCCGTCCAGCTTCTTCCTGGAGCCTTCCAGGAATGTCTCAACCTCTCTTTCGAGCAGAAGGCTCGCCTTACCAACCTCGTTTGAGAGCTTGGTGTTGAAGGTCGTCGACGCCTCTTTCAGCAACTCGATGACACCCTGCCCCTCTGTCGAGTAGTAGTTCACCATCTGCTGAACCTGCGCCTTGAGCATGGCCATCTGCGAGACGTTGTCAGCGGCATTGGTCTCAGCTTCGTGCTTGATACGCGCAGCGGCCTGCAAGATCTCCTTCGTCGAGCGCTTGAGCTCATCAGGAAGCTTGTTCATCGCCTCAACGAGATCCTTCTTCATCGCCTTGTTGACCTCAAAAAACATCTTGGTGGTCAACATGCCCTTTTCGACGCGACGAACCGAGAACTGAACCTCGGCCAGGTACATCTGGCTGGCTTCAATGCCCTGGATGACAACGTCCAACAGTGCAAGCATGCGCAAGGTGTTGCGCTCGATGCGCGTGGTGCGCATGTCGATGTGATTCGACTGCCGGCGCAGCTTCACAACCTGACCGATGGTTTTGGTCGAAGTGGTTTCGATCGAAGCCAGCTTCAGGTCAATGCCAGCTGCAACAGTGCCAAACATCTCGCGATCAGCAGAGCTCGCCCGATTCGCCTCGGCGACTGCCCCGGAGAGGCTCTCGTACTGACCTGCAGCAGTGCGCTGCTCAGTAGCCAGGATGTTGAGCAACGAAAGGGCTGAAGTGGTCTGCTCGACCAACTGGCCAGTCTTTGCGGCTGCGCTCTGATCGCTGGTCAGCAGGTTGCTGAGCGTTTCTGTGAAAAACCGGAGGGTTTCGTCAAGCTTGCCGAAGCGCTGATCGATCAACGCTTCGCGCTGCCCCGACAGCTCATCGCGGCGAGCGATCGCCGACACAAGCTTGGCCAGTTCTTCGCTGTTCTTTTCAACAGACGAGCTCAACCCGTCAACGACTGCGAGCTTTTCGCCCATACCGTTGACGGATGAAGTGAGGGTTTCGAGCTGCTGCGACTCGCTCGATGAATTCGCATCTAGGCGCTCTATGCTGGCCTTTAGCTCACCAAGCTGCGTTAGCGCCTTGTCAAGACGTGCTTGACTTTTACCTGGTTCTGCGCCAGGCTTTTTCGTGTCATTAGTCATTGCCATTTCCCCAATAGATGGTAGTGCAGTGCGGGCTCAGAGGGGTGCCACCCTCTGGGCTTTCTTTTTTTATGCGTGACCTGCGTTCATTTCGCGCTCCAGGCGCTCCATTTCGCTCAGCTCTTCTTCAGAGTCTGCAGCGCCCTTCTCGCCTTCCTCTTCCGAATTCGCCTGGTGCGTGCCAGCACCGTGCTCATCGTTTTCAAACGCCAGGTTTTCCTGGTTCTTGCTGTCGCCTTCGGAGCCGCCTTCGTTCTTGGCGTTCTCGTCTTTGCCGGAGTTGTCCTGGCCAGGTGGGGTGTCGTCACCCTCTTTTGGCAGGACGGCGGCAAGCGACGCCCAGTCAGTGAAATTCTCCAGATCTGCAATCCAGCTGGTGTCTTCGTCGAACGCCTTTACCAGCTTCTTCGAGCCAGTGAAGAACGCAGCGAAGATCATGGCTGTGACCTGAGCGCGAGCATCAACGCGACTAAGGCTGCGACCTGTGGCTTTACGCTCGGCATCTCGCAAGGAAGCAGCGAAGTACTCCACGGCAGATGCGTGATCACCAAAAATCTGGGTAGCAACACCCTCAGCTTTTGGCTTGGAATTTTTGGCCTTGCTTACCAGGCCTGCGATTTGTGCGGTACTCATGGGTGTTTTTCTCCGTAGTTTTTTCGTCCCACTAAGATCAGAATACTACGGAGCACTTGACGCTTCAAGTACGCTTGCAATTTTCTTTCAATTATTTTAAATCCGAAATTCGAGCCAAAATTCAGCTCGAATTCCTGGGTCAAAAATGCTGACGAGATTTGCTTAGGCACTGACTCTAGCCTCGGCCACGATCTTGGCGTACTCGACAAGAGCAACGTTCATGATCTCACTGTCGTTCAGATGCGGATGGACTCGGCGAAGCCCGTCGAACGACCCCAGGGCGAGCGGCGTGATGTACACGCTCATCTGCTTCTTCCGCTCTGATTCGGGCTTCGGCGGGCGCCCCGGCTTGCGGTTTTCTACATCGGAAGTCATTGAATTCATAACGTATAGCCTCCTGTCGGGCAACAACACATCATTGTTTACAGATGAGTGATGTGTTGATCAAGACATTTCTCACATTTTTTAAAGTTGCTTAATTGCCAACGTACAGAAACCACTGCCGGCCTTGCTTTTGGATCACTGACTGCTGACCCGCGATCTTAAAAAATGTCGACACCAGGTCTTTGCCGAAGCCCAGCGCAGCAGCAACCGAGTCGGTCTTGATCGCCTCGTCCGGGGGCATCTGCAGCAAGTGCTCGCGGAACGTGCTGTAGCGCTGCTTCTCGTGCGGCTTGAGACCCATCATCAAGTCAGGCTCAGGGTTTGGCTCGGGTGCAGCTGCAGGGGCAACAGGAGCCGGCTGGGAGTACTCGACGACAACAGGGGGCACGGCTGCAGCAGGAGCAGCCTCAGGGGCAACCTCTACAGCAGTAGTTGGAGAAGGCTCAGCTTGTGGCAACCCAGCCTCACGCACGGGCTCATGGGGCTCCTGGGGAGCTACTTGGGCATACACAGGCTCATCCAGGGCTTTGACTGGCTCAACAGGCGCAGCCTCAACAACTGGCTCCTTCGGTGCCTGTGCAGGAGTCAAAACCAGGGCTGGAGCAGGTGGCTTGGCAGCGCTCTCCTGGCTAACCTTCTCGCTGGCCAGCTCGGCATCGAGCACGCCCTTCAGACGAGCCAGGTAAAGCATCATTCCCGAGGTGATCAGCTCGATCAGGACTGCGGCAATGAGCATCACGCGCTCTGAGAGCGTAGTAACCACCACTACGGGTGCTTGCACAGCCATAGCCTCGCGCTTCTTGATGCTGTCGAGCAATGAAGCAGCTTGTTCGGCGCGAGCGCGGTCGACACGGGCATTGGCATCGGCATCGATCAGCATCAGTTCGCTCAGGCGGGACTGAAGCTTCACCACGTTGTCATCGATCCGGTCAGCAGGCTTGTCATAGTTCTTCAAACGCTTAATCCGGGCTTGCTCCTGAAAATCCCGGATTGTGTTCTGCAGCCCTGCCCGCTCCGCAGAGACGACAGGTTCGACAGGAGTGAGCAGGGATTGATACATCGCCCGATCAGATTCCAGCTGCCTGGTTGCTTCACCCAGGGCGTGCTCGCTGGCCAGCAAGGCAGCCTTCTGCTGCTCGGAGCTATGCACGATCGTTTGATGAATGACGAACATGACGCAGCCCGAGATCGAGGCGGAAACCAGGGCAGCAAAGAATGCTGAGGGATACCAGCGCCTGCTCAGGCAGTCACCACAAACGCCCCAGCTCAAGTAGCCAAGCGCGACTACAAGCACGCCAACAACCGCTGCAGCGATGCCAGCAGCGGGCGGGCTTTGAACGAAGAGATAGCATCCGTAAGCTACAAACCCGGTCAGGATCATAGCCAGTGAATTCGTTACGACGCTCAGCAAGCGGTGGCGTCGACGCAGTGTTGTGTAGCTCATATATACCCACTCCCAATATCCCATTCGCTCCCGGTTTTCAGTCCGGGGTTGTCCCTGGGTCAATCCCCCGTGCCAGGGGTGATATTGAAATATTAAAGGTGGATAATTGCAGGCGTCAATGCCATTTCATGTGCATTAGCTGTAAATTTCTCAATTGCATAAAAAAGGGCCTTTCGGCCCCCTTTTACGCTGCTTCCTGTCTGACCTTTCCGGTGTCTGCTCGCAAGAAACGTGGCAGGGGAATCCACCAGCAGGCTGCCCAGAGCACTACAAAGATCCCTGCGTTGCCGGCAATCGTCGCAACGGCCAGGAACGGGTATTTGATCCAGCCTGGAATCAGCCAAGTGACGAGAGTCATCGGATACGTGATGAAAATCGCAAGGGCTTCGACAATCCCCCAGTACTTCATTTTGATCACCCCGATCATCAGTACGTTGATGCCGGCAACATAGCCATCGTAAACCTCAAAGATTGTGCGCGACTCAGGATGCTTGAACGACGCAAGGATCGAGAGCGGCAGGATCACGAGCTTTAAGTAAATCCAGACAAATCCGAGCAGTCGGTTCATGGCATTGCCCTTGTACATGAAAGGTGAATCTCATTGTACATTTTTCTTTGAAAAGTCTCTAGATTTTCATTGAGAAAACTTCGTTGAATTCCTCATATTCGTGCGATTCAATCTCTGAAATCTTTGCAGAAATTTCGTCAGGCCTATGCTCCATCGCAGCCTCAATCTTGCTGCGGATAAATGCTGAGTGGCGATAGTCCAACTCACCGCGATCATTCCAGAGTTTTTCTGGGTAACCGACCGCCTTTCCAACGTCGCGGAGAAATTCAACGTCATCGACAAGGCGATTCTCGATGTGATCAATCACATCCGAGATGCTGTCTTGCTGAGTCCAAATGCCACCGGCCCCCTGAAGCTGGATGCCACGTTTGGTCTTCAAGATCTCGAAGTCGCCCCCAAGGGTTTCGGACACCCACTCCTGCGCATCATCGAGCTTGATCAGAGGCTCAATCCCACGCTGCCGGCATTGCTCCTGGATCTGCTTGTCGATCGCAATCTCGTGAGCCACCGGGTAGGGATCAGGGCCTGGCTTCATGCGCGCATGATCGACACCGAGCGTCTCGGGATTGAGATACGTGCGAATGCTGGATACCCCAGAGCCTGCAAAGCTCAGATCGAAGGATGCAAAGACCCCATCCACCCCCTGACTAACCTCCAGCTTCGTGACGGTAATCGCGCTCAACTCGCCGCCTGGAAGGTAGGGCTCCACCCGCCCTTTGGGCGATCCCAAGCTCACCCGAGGTGGCACAGGTGAAAGGGGGCGGGTCACTACTGGCGCTTGCTCATGTTCCGCCTGCGGCAGGTTGTCTTGGGTATCCATGCTGCACCTCATTTATTGATGTACTAGGTACATTATCGCTAATGCGCATGAGGCAAGGCAAGATCGCCCCTTCGCCCGCAGGGCGACTGCTTTTGATGTGAGCTTTTGCGATCAAACCCGCTGCGCGGGCGAGCGAGCGAGCGAATTTTTTGCTGAATGTTGTCCGACACTGGCACCCCTGCGGGGCCGGGAGCGTGGTTGTTTGCGTTTCTGAGGGGTGTTTGGGGTTTGGGGATTGAATGGGAGCGCCAGCGGGCTGAAGGGCCTGCTGGGCGTTCCTGGTGGCTCAATGGAGGGTGGTCGCGGTCGACAAGCCCCGCTGCGCGGCGAAGCGGTACCAGGCCCGTTCCTGGTGCTCCAGGATCTCGGCCTCGATCGCGGCCAGGTCGAGGTTGGCCAGGCGGGCGCCGATCGCTCTGACGCCGTCCAGGTACTGCTGAATCCCCACGAGCTCCTGCAGGCTGAACTCACCCCGGCCAGGCGCGGGGGCCAATCCTGGAGCTCGCGGGAGCGACGGGATCGAGGGCGGAGCGAGGCCGGGAGTCAGCGGGCTGGGCATCACGTGCACCAGCTGCTCGTGCCGGCGAGCCAAGCGCAGCCTCCGATCGAGGTCGGGGTGAGCCTGGTCGACGGGGCTGGCCATCAGCACCAGCTGGTCGAGCTGCTCCAGCACGCATGCCCTCGCGGGCACCAGGTGCATGCCGGCGCCAGCCGGCGTTGCTCCAGGAATTGCCTGTACCAGGAGCGGTGCCAGCCACTCCGGGGCCCGGACTGAAACTCTCCGGGGGCTGAGTTTTTTCACTGTGATCATTGTCGTGCCTCCCCAGGCCGATCAGATCAGTGCCTGGTAGGAGCGAGCAGCTCCGCCCTGGCGGTCGGGTCGCCCAGGATCTCCATGGCTTCCTGAAGCGTGTGACGGCGCATAAGCAGGTTCGACATGCGCTTGGCCTCGCGCAGGTAGTCCTGCAGACCCATGGAGTGGCACAGGTGCGTCAGGGTGCGGGCATGCTGCTCATCGAGCGTCAGGCGCAGCATCGAAGAGCTGCAGACGGCATCGCAGCACTCGCACCTGGTGGCGATCCTGGGAACACCGCGCTCGTCCCTGACCAGGTCAGGAGTAGCAAGGCCGTGGCGGTAGAGCAGGAACTGACGCACCGGGATCGAGGCGAGGTCAGCAGGAGTGAGGATTGGGAACGTGGTCATGTTGGTCACCTTTGTTTTTTTTGTTGTTGGTGGTGGGTATTGCAGGGGTTACAAGCCCAGATCAGCTGCGAATCGCCTGTCGCGAAAGTAGTTTTGCCCAGAGTCTTCCAGGGTCTGATAGAGAGCAGGCAGGCCAATCAACTGAATGACGTCATAAAGGGTCGCCAGCGCTACGCTGTGAGCCTCCAGACCAAACTCTTTCGAGATGTGGTGCAGTGTTTTATGGCACTGGATTACTCGCACAAAGAAAGCCGCATCCTTGGGCGAATACTGATCGAAATCATCGCGCACCATTTCGTCGATACAATCCTCAGGACAGCACTGCTTGTGATTGAGGGTGTACATGCTGTCATCGCCTGACCATTCTAGATACTCATCGACTGTTTTTGGCCACTTCTGGCGAAGCGCCATAGCCTTGCACGCATCAATCATCATCGTGACCAAGGCACCATCAAGGTCAGCCAGAAAGCCTATGTTGGGTTTTGAATTGCTCATGTCGGTCACCTTTGGTCTTCTAGTTAGTGGTGGGTTGTGAAGCGAGGCATCCTTGCCCCTGATGGCCTTACAGCCCTTGTTCCTTGATGAAGTCGCGCAGGCCTTCGAGCAGCATCTCGCTCTCAGTCGAAGGGCAGAACCACTTGCCCTTCATGTAGCGCACGCCAAAGTCGCTTACAGCCAGGGCAGGGTTGTTGCGCTGAGAAAGCTTGGCGAAGTCGTCAGGCTTGTAGAAGTAGACGCGGTACACGCCGTTGTTGCCGGCGCTCTGGCCACGAGTGTGAACCTCGAACCCACCTTTGCGGATGCGGGCCACCAGGGTCTGGAGAACGGGTGACTCCCACTCCAGGAAACGGTTGCGCAGAGCGAACTCTGATTCACTCAGCACCTCGGCGCGCAGGGTTTTTACTTCATCGATCAGCGCCAGCGAAACGTGGCGAGATTCTTCCAAGTATTTACCAACCCTTACATTCAGGGCGCGAGCTTCATCGCGAAGTTCGATGAGCATGGCGTTGATACCAGCCTGAATTTCTTCGTTCGAAATGGCGGAGGTTTGGGTGTTGAAAGTGTTCATGGCATTGCCTCTCTTCTTATTATTATGAAGGACTTTCTTGTCTCTCCATACTTCTAATATACCAATGTGCTAAATTCGGATCAATAAATATTTGCAAATTTCTTTTAAATAATTTAAAGGAAATTTCACATAAAAATTCGAAAGTTTTTCTCCTGAATTTTTAGGCAAGAACACAAACCCCGGAAACCCCGGAAGATTTTTGCTTTTGATTTTGAACCCAAACCAAATCGCTCTTCGCTCTTCAGACCAGGTCATGCCGGGTCGAGAGGGGTGATGCACAGGGCCGGGGGCCGAGCCTCCTCGATCCTGAGATCAGGACTGGGAGTGGGGGGCCACCAGGGGTTGATCGCAAAGAGAAAGCTCTTGCCCCCAAACCTGATCCGGGGCCAGGGGCGGAGCGAATGCGGAGTCCCGGTGCCTCGGGTCGACCAGGCTGGCCAGCGAAGCGGGGCCAGCCTGGTCATGCCGGCAGGCAAGCAAGGGCGAGGCCGCGCCGGCACTTGGGGTCAAAGCCGAAGGCTCTTGATCTCAAACAACTGCAGGCGTCGCGGGTGAGCTGGGCCTGTGTGAGCGAAGGCGAAACACATGGCGCTGCGAGCAGCTGAGCGAGCGACTGCGAGTGAGGCCGCGATGCCGAGGCGGATCTGGTCGGAGCGAAGGCGTAGACCAGGTGCCTCACCAGGTGCAAAGCGCCTGGCCAGGTCGACGAGTGAAGCGAGGAGCCTGGTGCTCTTCGAGGTGGCCAGCAGGTGGAGCGAAGGCGGAACAAGCCTGGGCGCCTCACCCTGACCCCGATCGAGCGAAGGCGAGGGAGGGCAGGGGCTTGAGATCAAATAAGGCTTTTGAGGTGCTGGGGCTGCAGGGCTTTCTGGGGAGGCCGAGGTGGTGGCCATCACCTCGCGGATCTGACCAGGTGTTGATGACCAGGTGCTGCAGGCCGAGTGTTTCAGGGTGGAATTTCTGGCGGGATCGCACCAAAGAATCATGCCCAGGATCATGGCTGGAAAGCTCAGGGCTGAAGGGCTGGTGAATTTCAGGGGGTTGGTGGGGCAAAGATCATCGCGATCAGGATGGGCTTGCAGGGGCCTTCATGAGAGGGTGATTTTCGAGGTGGCCAGCCTGACCAAGAAAGTGCCGGCAGGATAGCCAAGCATAAAGGCGCGACAGATTGAGTTGTCACCAGGAGCACCCGGCCAATGGTGCTGGAGGCTCGCCGCGATCGATGAGGATCGAGAGCGAGAGAAGGGGAGAGCTTTCCACCTGGTGATGGCCTCGAGCATTGAGGGCATTATGGGCGGCTGATGCGTACATGAATTTTACAGCCACAAAGCATTGCCAAATCATGGACATTAAAAAACCCCGGAGCTGGCACGCTACCGGGGTCTGCGGGGGAGGCAATCAACTTCACACACAGTTAATGTAGCGCGAG
>NZ_PHIJ01000001.1:147500-1480000 GCF_002798465.1 Pseudomonas sp. S10E 269 | reverse complement strand
GAAGCTTGCTGGAGGTATCAGAAGTGCGAATGCTGACATGAGTAACGACAATGGGTGTGAAAAACACCCACGCCGAAAGACCAAGGTTTCCTGCGCAACGTTAATCGACGCAGGGTTAGTCGGTCCCTAAGGCGAGGCTGAAAAGCGTAGTCGATGGAAAACAGGTTAATATTCCTGTACTTCTGGTTATTGCGATGGAGGGACGGAGAAGGCTAGGCCAGCTTGGCGTTGGTTGTCCAAGTTTAAGGTGGTAGGCTGAGATCTTAGGTAAATCCGGGATCTTAAGGCCGAGAGCTGATGACGAGTTAACTTTTAGTTAACGAAGTGGTTGATGCCATGCTTCCAAGAAAAGCTTCTAAGCTTCAGGTAACCAGGAACCGTACCCCAAACCGACACAGGTGGTTGGGTAGAGAATACCAAGGCGCTTGAGAGAACTCGGGTGAAGGAACTAGGCAAAATGGCACCGTAACTTCGGGAGAAGGTGCGCCGGTGAGGGTGAAGGACTTGCTCCGTAAGCTCATGCCGGTCGAAGATACCAGGCCGCTGCGACTGTTTATTAAAAACACAGCACTCTGCAAACACGAAAGTGGACGTATAGGGTGTGACGCCTGCCCGGTGCCGGAAGGTTAATTGATGGGGTTAGCTAACGCGAAGCTCTTGATCGAAGCCCCGGTAAACGGCGGCCGTAACTATAACGGTCCTAAGGTAGCGAAATTCCTTGTCGGGTAAGTTCCGACCTGCACGAATGGCGTAACGATGGCGGCGCTGTCTCCACCCGAGACTCAGTGAAATTGAAATCGCTGTGAAGATGCAGTGTATCCGCGGCTAGACGGAAAGACCCCGTGAACCTTTACTATAGCTTTGCACTGGACTTTGAATTTGCTTGTGTAGGATAGGTGGGAGGCTTTGAAGCGTGGACGCCAGTTCGCGTGGAGCCATCCTTGAAATACCACCCTGGCAACTTTGAGGTTCTAACTCAGGTCCGTTATCCGGATCGAGGACAGTGTATGGTGGGTAGTTTGACTGGGGCGGTCTCCTCCTAAAGAGTAACGGAGGAGTACGAAGGTGCGCTCAGACCGGTCGGAAATCGGTCGTAGAGTATAAAGGCAAAAGCGCGCTTGACTGCGAGACAGACACGTCGAGCAGGTACGAAAGTAGGTCTTAGTGATCCGGTGGTTCTGTATGGAAGGGCCATCGCTCAACGGATAAAAGGTACTCCGGGGATAACAGGCTGATACCGCCCAAGAGTTCATATCGACGGCGGTGTTTGGCACCTCGATGTCGGCTCATCACATCCTGGGGCTGAAGCCGGTCCCAAGGGTATGGCTGTTCGCCATTTAAAGTGGTACGCGAGCTGGGTTTAGAACGTCGTGAGACAGTTCGGTCCCTATCTGCCGTGGACGTTTGAGATTTGAGAGGGGCTGCTCCTAGTACGAGAGGACCGGAGTGGACGAACCTCTGGTGTTCCGGTTGTCACGCCAGTGGCATTGCCGGGTAGCTATGTTCGGAATAGATAACCGCTGAAAGCATCTAAGCGGGAAACTAGCCTCAAGATGAGATCTCACTGGAACCTTGAGTTCCCTGAAGGGCCGTCGAAGACTACGACGTTGATAGGTTGGGTGTGTAAGCGCTGTGAGGCGTTGAGCTAACCAATACTAATTGCCCGTGAGGCTTGACCATATAACACCCAAGCAATTTGACTACTCTAACGAGCATCAGATTGCGGTGTGTGAAGACGAAATGAACCGAAAGTTCGACGTTCACAAAACACCGAAAGCTGTCACATACCCAATTTGCTGAAGCGAGGCCAGCTGGTCACGACTCAGTACCCGAATTTCTTGACGACCATAGAGCATTGGAACCACCTGATCCCATCCCGAACTCAGTAGTGAAACGATGCATCGCCGATGGTAGTGTGGGGTTTCCCCATGTGAGAGTAGGTCATCGTCAAGATTAAATTCCAGAACCCCTGTTTGCTAACGCAAACAGGGGTTTTGTTTTGGGCGGTCGAAAACTCAATCAGCGCGAATCCCCCCCGACAAATTTGCACAGTTATTTCTGAACCAGAACACTAGAATAGGCACCTAACCTTTTTTAGAGTCCGAGCCCTACTTATGTCAGATCCGGTTGATGCCCTTGAGGTATCGGATTTACCACTGGACGACCTGGTGGCATGCCATGAGTGCGACTTGCTGATGCGCAAACCAGTGCTCGCCCTTGGCGAAAAAGCCCAATGCCCCCGTTGCGGTTACGAGCTTTATGCTCACCGTCACAATGTCGTTGAGCGAAGTCTCGCCTTGGTTCTGGCTGCACTGCTGTTGTACATCCCTGCGAACTTTCTACCCATCATGCAGCTCAATCTACTCGGGCAGTCTTCTGAAGACACCGTGTGGAGCGGCGTCGTCGGTCTGTTCGATACAGGCATGCAGGGCGTCGCTGCGGTTGTCTTCCTGTGCAGCATGGGTATCCCCTTGCTAAAGCTGCTTTGCCAATTGGCAGTGCTACTCAGCATCCGCTGGAAGGTTGGCCGCAGTTATGGACTGCTGCTGTACCGCATCTACCATCACATGAAAGATTGGGGGATGTTGGAGGTTTACTTGATGGGCGTGCTGGTGGCGATCGTGAAACTTGCCGACATGGCGTCCATCACTGTTGGCCTGGGTCTGGTCTGCTTCGTCAGCCTGCTAATGGTTCAAGTGTTACTTGAGGTGGTGATGTCGCCCCACCAGATCTGGCAAGCGTTGTCAGGAGAGGATGATCATGCGGGCGATTGATGCGGGCATTCTGATTTGTACCGAATGCCATGAATTAAACAAGCAAGAACCGGATACCGACGAGCAAACCTGTACCCGTTGTGGTGCGCTGATCCATGCCCGCCGTCCCAACAGCCTCACCCGCACCTGGGCGTTGCTGATCACGGCAGCTATTCTGTATATCCCCGCTAACCTGTTGCCTATCATGACCATCAACTCCCTCGGGCAGGGTGATCCCAGTACGATCATGGCCGGGGTGATCCAGCTGGTGCAGCACGGTATGTTTCCTATTGCGGCGGTCGTGTTTATTGCCAGTATCCTCGTGCCGACGTTCAAACTGGTAGGCATCGGTCTGCTACTGTTCTCGGTGCAGCGTCACCAGCCGCTATCCGCGCAACAACGCATCGTGATGTACCGCTTTATCGAATTCATTGGCCGCTGGTCCATGCTGGATATCTTCGTGATCGCCATCCTGGTGGCGGTTGTAAACTTTGGGCGACTTGCCAGTGTCGAGGCCAATCTCGGCGCTGCAGCGTTCGCCAGTGTGGTGATCTTGACGATGCTTGCCGCAGTAACTTTCGATCCCCGACTGATTTGGGATAACACGGAGTCGGACGACGACCATGAGTGATTTGCCTAAAGCTAAAACCCGCCCAGCCTCCAACTGGTCGGCTATTTGGGTGTTGCCCCTGATTGCCCTGATCATCGGTGGCTGGCTGGGGTGGCGTGCCTATTCCCAACAGGGCATCGATATCCAGGTACGCTTTGAAAGCGGCGAAGGTATCCAGGTCAACAAGACCGAAGTGGTCTATAAAGGCATGCCGGTGGGTAAGGTCAAGGCCCTGGCCTTGGACGATGAAGGTAACAATCGCGGGGTGATTGCGACCATCGAGATGAACAAGGACGTCGAACAATACCTCAAGACCAACACCCGTTTCTGGCTGGTCAAACCGAGCGTCAGCCTCGCCGGCATCACCGGCCTGGAAACCCTGGTTTCGGGTAATTACATCGCCGCCAGCCCAGGCGACGGTGAGCCCACGCGCAAATTCAAGGCACTCTCCGAAGAGCCGCCCTTATCTGACGCCAAGCCAGGCTTGCACCTGACGATCAAGGCCGACCGACTCGGCTCCCTCAACCGTGGCAGTCCGGTGTTCTACAAGCAGATTCAAGTGGGCCAGGTCAAAAGCTATCTGCTCTCCGAAGACCAGAGCACTGTCGAGATCAAAGTCTATATCGAACCGACCTACGCCAGCCTGGTGCGCAAACACACGCGTTTCTGGAACGCCAGCGGCATCAGCATCGACGCCAACCTTTCCGGCGTGAAAGTCCGCAGTGAGTCCCTCTCCAGTATCGTCGCCGGCGGCATTGCCTTCGCCACGCCAGAGAACCGCAAGGACAGCCCACCCACTGACCCGAGCCTGCCATTTCGGCTCTACGAAGATTTCGACGCCGCTGCGGCCGGTATCAAGGTCAAGGTCAAGCTCACCGACTTCGAAGGGCTGCAGGCCGGTCGCACACCTGTGATGTACAAAGGCATCCAGGTCGGCAGCCTGAAAACCCTGAAGATTGATCCGGACCTGTCCAGCGCCAACGCGGAGCTGACCCTCGACCCGCTGGCCGAAGATTACCTGGTGCAAGATACCCAGTTCTGGGTCGTCAAGCCTTCCATCTCCCTGGCAGGCATCACCGGGCTTGAAGCGTTGGTAAAAGGTAACTACATCGCCATTCGCCCGGGTGACAAAGGCAGCGCTCCCCAGCGTGAATTCGTCGCGCGCGCCAAAGCACCACCGTTGGATCTGCGTTCTCCAGGCCTGCACATGGTGCTGTTCACCGACAACCTCGGTTCCCTGGATGTCGGCAGCCCGATCCTCTACAAACAGGTCAAGGTCGGCTCGGTGCAGAGCTACCAGTTCTCGCGCAAGAACAAGCAATTGGTGATCGGCGTTCACATCGAGAAGGAATACGAAAACCTGGTCAATGGCTCGACGCGCTTCTGGAATGCCAGCGGCGTCACCCTGACCGGCGGCCTCACTGGCGGCATTCAGGTGAAGAGTGAATCCCTGGCCAGCCTGATGGCCGGCGGCATCGCCTTCGAAACGCCGGAGCCCAACGTTCCGTTGAAAAAACGCATCCCACGTTTCCGCCTGTTTGCCGACCGCGAAGCCGCCAACCAACACGGTACCCTGGTGACCATCAAGGTCGACCGCGCCGACGGCATGCGTCCTGGCACACCGGTGCGCTTCAAAGGCCTGGACGTGGGCAAGATTGAAAGTGTTGACCTCAGTGCCGACATGCAGTCGGTATTGCTCAGTGCGCGTATCACCCAGGTAGCGGACCGTATCGCCCGCGTCGGCAGCCAGTTCTGGGTGGTCAAGCCTGAGTTGGGCCTGATGAAAACCTCCAACCTGGAAACCCTGGTCACCGGGCAATACATCGAAGTGCAACCGGCCGCGAAAAACGCCGGCCCGCAAAAGAGTTTTGTCGCGCTGGACCAGCCTCCCGAGGCCGTCCACCAGGAAGCTGGCCTGAGCCTGACACTCAGCGCCGCACGCCGTGGCTCGCTGAAGGAAGGCGTACCGGTCACCTACCGCGAAGTCACCGTGGGCAAGGTGACAGGCTATGAGTTGGGCCAAACCGCTGACCGTGTCCTGATCCATATTCTGATCGAATCCAAGTACGCACCCCTCGTGCGCAGCGGCAGTCGCTTCTGGAACACCAGTGGCTTTGGCCTCGACTTCGGTCTGTTCAAAGGCGCTACCGTGCGTACTGAGTCCCTGGAGACGTTGGTTGCCGGTGGCATCGCCTTCGCGACACCGGACGGCGAGCGCATGGGCAATGCCGCCAGGCCACAACAAACCTTCCCGCTGTTCGACAAGTTTGAAGATGAATGGCTGACGTGGGCGCCTAAAATCCCGCTCGGCAAATAGGCCGAGGCGCGGCCATCGCGGGCAAGCCCGGCTCCCTCACTCGACCGCATTCCTACAGGGAAAAACTCGGTCAACTGTGGGAGCCGGGCTTGCCCGCGAAGAGGCCCTCAAAAGCACCACACTATTCAAACCCATAAAAAAGGCCGCGATCCATAAGATCGCGGCCTTTTCATATTTCAGCGTCGTGGATTAAACCTCGTCCAACTCCGGCTCATTCATCGTCGCCTTCACCACATCGTGACGACGGATGTACTTCCAGTCCGCCTCATCGATATAGATGCCGTTCGGCCCACTGCCACCTTCCAGGTCGATCGCCACTTGGGCGGACACCTGCGGTTTCACACTGGCCAGGATTGGCACGAAGCCCAGTTGCAAACTGGTTTCCAGCAGCGCCGCCTGGTTTTTCTCGTCGATGTCCGCAGCTTCGTCGAGGTAGTACGGCAAACGCACACGCCCGGCCTGGTCGCGGTCCATCAAGTGCAGCAACAAGTACATGTTGGTCAGCGCCTTGATGGTCATGGTGGTGCCGTTGGATGCGGCACCATCGATGTCGGTGTGGATCACCGGTTGGCCATGTACCTTGGTGATCTCGAACGCCAGCTCGAACAAGTCCTTGAGGCCCAACTGGTTATGGTTGGCGGCCACCAGGCGCGCCAGGTATTCCTTGGCTTCTTCGTTCTTGTTGTCCTGCTCGGCGCTCTGGCTGAGGTCGAACACCGAGAGGGTTTCGCCTTCTTCATACTGACCGGCACTGTGGATGATCTGGTCGATATGCTTGAGGGCTTCTTTGTTCGGCGCCAGCACGATGCGGAAGCTTTGCAGGTTAGAGACCTGACGCTTGTTGATCTCGCGGTTGAACAACGCCAATTGGTGCTCGAGGCTGTCGTAGTCGCTGCGGATATTACGCAGGGTCCGCGCAATGTCGGTCACCGCCGCGCGACGTGCCTTGCCCAGGGTCAGGGCCTCGTCAGTGCGGTGTGCATAAGCGTTGATCAGCAACTGCAGGCGACGCTCAACATCATCCTCGCTGTCGAACTTGGCCACGCCCTTGAGGCGCACCTGTGCATACAGCGCTTCAATCTGGCCATCGGCGCGCAGCAAGCCTTGCCAGCTGTCCTGGTAGTCGTTGAGCAGCGGCAGCAGGTTGTCCATGGAGTCGTCGACCGGGTCCATGAACGGTGTACCGAACGGCAGGTCTGCCGGCAACAGCTGACGACGGCGCAACGCATCATCCAGCGTGCGCTGCTTGGCTTCCATGTCGCCGATCTGACGGCCGACCAGTTGCAGCTTGGCCGACAGTTGCTGGACGCGTTCAGTGAAGGCATCACTGGAGCGCTTCAACTCATCCTGCGCCGCTTCCATCTGCGCCAGGTTTTCCAGCTTCTCGCCTTCCTCCGCGCTCAGGGTTTGGGCACGGCGGAAGTCTTCAAGGGCCTTCTGCGCATCCAGCACTTGCTGGTACAGCGCTTCAGTCTGGGTCTTGCTCGCGGCACGGTCAGACGCGACGGCCTGCTGGGTTTTCAGCTGCTTGAGTTCTTTTTCCAGGCGCTCTTTCTGGTCGCGCAATGCCGCACGATCCGCCAAGGCCTGCAAGGCTGGCGGCTCAATGTGGGAAATGTCGATGGACAGCCCCGGCACTTCAAAACGTTCGCCCTTGAAGCCATCGAGGATCTGCTCCAGGGATTTGACCCACTGGCCATCCTCGTCCAGCGTGATGCCATGCTCGCCCAATGGCAGGCTGAACAACGAACTGTTGAACAGGCGCATCAGACGTTCGACGTCCTGCTGCGAGAACTCTTCCCGTAGCTTGGCGTAGCTGTTGTTGTCGGCGTGGTCGAGTTGCTGCTTGACCGACTTCAAGCGCTTTTCAAGGTCGCGCAAACGCTCGTCCAGATCCTCGGCGCTGAACTGCCGCGACTGCGCCAGCGCGCCCGCCAATTCATCGTGCGCGTCCTTGGCTGCCAGCAGTTGTTGCTCCAGCACCTTCACGTCATCCACCAACGCAAAGCGGTGCTTGAGCACCGACAGCTCGCCCAACCAGCGTTGGATACCGCTGATCTCACGCTCCAGGCGCATCAGCTCCTGAGTGCCGCCGCGTTGGTCGTTCTGCAGTGCGTCCTGCTCGTTGCGGTAGTGCTCGGCCTGGATGGTCAGCTCTTCCTTGCGTGCACTGGCGTAGTCCGACCAGGTGCCCAGCAACGAATCCAGCAGCGGCGACAGGCGATGCAATTTACCGCGCAACACGTCGCGCTGGCGAACACCATTGGACAGCGCTTCTACCAGCGGGCCAGCTGCGACCAGCGAGTTGTAGTCCTGCTCCATGCGCCTTACATCGCGGAAGGCTTCTTCGCACGCGGCGATGTAATCGACACTGCCGGAACGCAAGCTGTGTTCGAAGGCATCGAGAAACAATTGCTTGAGCTTGGCCGCAGTGATTTCGCGCATGTGCAGCAGGTTGATAAACAGCGCGCGGAAGGTCTTCAGGCTCTGCTCGCTGGTGGAGCGCAGCGGGATCAACGTCAGGTCCAGCGGGATCGACGTATGGCCGCCCACCAGCAAACGGCGCAGTTCATCCGGCTTGAGTTCGTAGGCTTTCAGGCCTTCGCGCTCCAGGTTGGTGAACAGCTCTTTCTGGCGCAGGCAGGTGTCATTCTTCTGGTAGTGAGCCAGGTCCAACTTGCCGGCATAGGCAAAGAACTGGTGACCGAAACCACCGCCCGGACCGCGCCCGACCACGCCGATCACGTGTGGGCCGTGGGGCAGGGAGACTTCGACAAGGATGTAGCTGGTGTCGGTGGCGAAGTAGAAGCGCCGCGATTGTTCCAGGGTGTACTTGCCGAAACTCATGTCCGACATGCGCGCCAGGATCGGGAACTGCAAGGCGTTGATCGACGCGGATTTACCCAGGTTGTTCGCGCCATACACCGACAGCGGTTCTTCCAGCGGGAACAAGCCCAGACTGTAACCGGCCGTGTTCAATAGGGCGAAGCGGCGGATGCCGTAGCGTTCCTTGCTCATGCATCGGTCTCCTGTTCTTCGGCAATCGCACGGGCCAGTGCGTCTTCTTCGCTTTCATCCGCGAAGTCGCTCAAGTCGAGCGGGTCATCGGTTTTCAGCAGCTTCTCATCGCTGTCTTCGTCGATGATCACCGGTGCCGGCAGCGGCAACACGCTGTGCACGCTGGCCGCCAGGTCGCGGTCTTGCTGCACCGACAGGCACACATCGAGGAAGCGGTGCATCGGCGGCAGGAAGCGGTACACGCCGTTGTCTTCGCTGGCAAAGCCCAGCTGGGTCATGCGGCGCATGATTTTTTCTTCGAGTTCTTCCTGGGTCTGCACCTCGGCCTGGATAAACAGGTCGCGGTACTTCTCCAGCAGCGACGGCAACTCATCACGGCCCAGGCTGCCACCGTCGAGCACGGCAATCGGGTCGCGGCCTTGGTCGGCCAAGTGCTCGACGATGATGAAGGTAAACAGTGCCAGGCGCTGGGCGGTCTTGTTCACCTGCGCGCTGGCGATGGCGGAGTCCGGCACGAAATAGTAGAAACCCCGTGTATCGCAGACCAGCTCAAAGCCCAAGGCCCTGAACAGCGTGCGGTACTGGTCCTGGAAGTTCGACAGTTGCGCGTACAGCTCCGGGTCGCGGCGGCTGACGTGGTAACCCTTGAACAGCTCGCGAAAGATCGGCGCCAGCTGGGACAGTTCGGATAGATCAAGATGCATGCGAAGTCCTTACAGAAGCGGTGCTCGCAGAATTCTCGGCGGCGTCGGGCGTGGCCGGGAGCAGGGCGAACGAGCGCAGGCTGACCTGGTGCTCGTGTGTGTGGTAATCGCGACGCTCCAGGCGTTCGCGCTTGAAGCGTTTTTCGCGAGACAGCCGTGAGAACCAGTACAGCAATTCGTCGGTGGCGCCGTCCGGTTCCTGCTCCAGCAACCAGGTCATCAGGTCTGGCATCGGCAGTGCGTCTTCGCAACGCTCGAGCATCTCCTTGACCGTGCGCGGTGCGCGCTGGGCGTCGCCCTTGTGGGATTTGTGCGCCTTGGGGAAACGCGCCGGTTTCGGCTCGAAATTCGCCAGGGCATACACGTACGCCTCGACTTGGCTGGCACTGCCGAGAAAGGTACTTTGCGGCCGGGTGAACATCGGCATCGCCGCTTGCGGCACCGCGTCCAGGCCTTTGCGGCGGATGGCCGACAAGGCCAGCGCCGCGCCACGGGTCACGGCGTTGTGCCGGCGCGCTTCTTCGCGCAGCGGCAGCAACAGCTCGCGAGCATGGCGCAGGGTCAGTTGGGCGCTGGTCTGCATTTCGAGGATGCGTGCGTGGGTGCGCAGCAGCATGTCGTCGTCCACCAAGTGGCCGAGGCGCTGTTGCTCGGTGAGCATGCGCAGCAGCACGTTTTCTACCTTGCGCACGCCTTGCTCGAAGGCGCCGTCGGCGTTCACCAGCTGGATCATGGGTTCGACGTATTCGTCCCAGGTCGCCAATACCTCGGCATAACGCTGGCGCAGCGGGATCTGCCGATCGCTGGTCTTGGCCCGGTCGGCCACGGCGGCGAGGGCCTGCTCGTCGTTGGCGAGCTTTTTCAGCACGTCGCGCACGCGCATATCCAGCAGGCGCAGCTGGCGGGCCAGGTCGTGGCCATCACGGATGTCGAAGGCGTCCTGGATATAACCGGCCAGGCGCTCAAGGTGGCGCAGGTAGGCTTCGATTTCCAGGCACAGGCCAAGCCGGTGCTCCTTGCGAAGATAGGCCAGGAAGTCGTGGATCTGCGCATTGAGCTCGAATCGGTTCGGGCTCTTGGCGACAGGCACCAGGATATCCAGGCGAATCCACACGTCCAGCAGGCTGGTGATGTCCTGGGGCGTGCTGTCCAGTTGTTGGGCGGCCAGTTGTGCGCGCAGCTCGCCCAGGCTCAGGGTGCCTTGGTCGAAGTGTTCGCACAGTGGCTCAAGTAAGGCCCAGTGTTCGGCGAGGGCGCGCAGGACGCGCTTGGGTTCGATCATGGGAATGGCCGGCTGGTTGGCGATTAAAAGTCGCGATTGTACTGCATCGGACGCGGGATTTATCCACAGCCGGTCAGTACGCAGTGGGCGATTGTTACCGAACAGCGGTAGAATCCCCGCTCTTTAGTTATCCACAAGTGGCCGAGCTGTGCTTATCGAGTCCCGACGTCGCGCTTACTTGACCGCCATGCAGGTGGTCAACTGGCTGCCCCGCACCGAACTGCCGTTTGCCGCGCCGTCGCGGCCGGAGCTGTTGCAGGCGCTTGAGCCCGACGAGGCGTTCGAGTCGTCGGGGGAAGAGGCGGCCGCGCCCGTGGCGGTGGTCGAGCCCACCCCGCAAACGCGCCCGGTGGTAGAACGGGCGAAGATCGAAGTGCCGCGTCCCGCGCCAGTCACCAAGGCGGCCAAGGTGGTCGAAGAGGCCGCGCCGGTGGTCAAGGCCCCGGTGGTACCGCCACCGCGTTTTGCCCTGCAATTGCTGCGGGCCGGGCGCTGCCTGCTGCTGGTGGAGTTGCCGACCGGCGAACGCTTCCAGACCCGCGACCCCGCCTACATGCTGCTAAAAGACATGCTGCGTGCCGCCGGCCTGCCCGACAGCCCGCAAATCGTCGGCGACCCGGTGCGCTGGCCGCTGCTGGTGCGCGGCAACATGGACCAGGGCCCGGAAGCCGCGAGGGATTTTGTGCAAGGCTTTGTATCGGCGCGCCTGGAAGACGAACCCTGTGTGTGCCTGTGGCTGATCGGCCTGCCCGCCGTGCGATTTGCCGGCGAAGCCAACGCCGAAGCCTGGTACCGCGAGCTGCAGGTCGAAAGCCTGGGCTCGGTATGGGCCCTGCCGGGCCTGGAATTATTAATGGAAGAGCCACAGCGTAAGGCTGATGTCTGGCAAGCCATGCGCCGGCTGATGGCGCGCTGGAAAACGACCGATGAGTGAGGCTTTATCCTTCCGCCCGATGACCGAGGCCGACCTCGACGCCGTGCTGAAAATCGAATACGCGGCGTTCAGCCACCCCTGGACCCGTGGGATATTTCTCGACGGGTTGGGCAAGTACCAGATCTGGCTGATGTTTGAAGGTGAACAGCAGGTGGGGCATGGCGTGGTGCAGATCATCCTCGACGAGGCTCACCTGCTGAATATCACCGTGAAACCGGAAAACCAGGGCCGCGGCCTCGGCCTGGCGTTGCTGGAACATCTGATGTCCCGCGCCTATGCCGCCAATGCCCGTGAATGCTTCCTGGAAGTGCGCGACAGCAATACCGGCGCGTTTCGCCTGTATGAGCGCTATGGCTTCAATGAAATTGGCCGCCGGCGCGACTATTACCCCGCCGTCGGTGGCCGCGAAGATGCCGTCGTGATGGCCTGCACCCTGGTCGATTAAACACCGTCCAAAACCGTAGGAGCCCGGCTTGCCGGCGATGGCGTCCTCGAGATCGCCGTCGCCGGCAAGCCAGGCTCCTACAGGTCGGGGTTAATAGTCTGGGCGAAGGTGTATCAGGGTTTACCGTCTATCGGGTCGATATCCGCCAGTTCGGCCTCATCCAACCCAGTACCCCCGCCAATTTCATCTTCATCGACGATGCTCAGGTCGTAATCCGCCGGGTTATCCTCGCCTTCTTCACGGGCATCGCGCGCACCATCCTCACGGATCAACGTTTCCGGGCTTAAATCATCATCAGTCGGCTCGTGATCATCTGTGGACGCGCCGGTGAGACCTGCTTCACGCACCCGTTCGTCGGGCATTCGGTGTTCACGTTCGCGACGAGGGATCTCATCGCCGATCTCCGCCGTCGGTTCTTCTTCGTCAAAATCCAGTTCGCGCATCGAGCCCATGCGGTCCTCATTGTCATCTATGGGTTCAGGCTGCGTAGCGCCGTAGGGACGTCGTGATTCAGTCATGGCCAATCCTCATACTGTGGGGCTTATAGTGTGTGGACAGGCTGGGTGGCCCAAAGATTCAAGCTAATTCACGCTTGTTATTCACCGGCAGGGCGTGACCTGGACGTGGGGTTGTCAGTCACAAAACTGCGCATCATTCCTGAGGCTTTCCCTGATGAACGAACTACAAGACCTGCTTGATAACAACGAACGCTGGGCGGACGCGATCAAACAGGAAGATCCCGAATTCTTCGCCAAGCTCGCCCGCCAGCAAACCCCGGAATACCTGTGGATCGGCTGTTCCGACGCACGGGTACCGGCCAATGAGATCGTCGGCATGCTGCCCGGTGATCTGTTCGTACACCGTAACGTGGCCAACGTGGTGCTGCACACCGACCTCAACTGCCTGTCGGTGATCCAGTACGCAGTGGACGTGCTCAAGGTCAAACACATCCTGGTCACCGGCCACTATGGCTGTGGCGGCGTGCGCGCGTCGATGCAAGACCGTCAGTTCGGCCTGATCGATGGCTGGTTGCGCACCATTCGTGACCTCTACTACGAAAACCGCGACGTGTTGGCCCAGCTGCCGACGGAAGAAGAGCGCGTCGACCGCCTGTGCGAGTTGAACGTGATCCAGCAAGTGGCCAACGTCGGTCACACCAGCATTGTGCAAAACGCCTGGCACCGTGGGCAGGGCCTGTCGATCCACGGCTGCATCTACGGCATCAAGGATGGCCGCTGGAAGAGCTTGAACACCACCATCAGTGGTTTCGAGCAGTTGCCGCCGCAATATCGCCTGCGCCCGCTGGGTGAAGCCTAAGGGCGTTTGCGCTCGCGCCACTGGGCCATGAACGCCTGGCCCTCGGCGCTTAGCAGCTCGTCGTGACCGGTAATCCAGCCCCGGCAGTTCAGCTCGCCGCATTGGCAAGCGAACTGCCGGAACAGCACGTCTTCGGTCATGGTGTAATCCATGCTCAGCAGCTCGCCTGGACGGATGTCCCGCAGGGTCCAGACCTCCAGATAGTGCAGGTCGAGAAACACATTCGGTTTGCATGAATGTGAAAACAGGCCACTGAACCAACAGTCGTAGAGGTGGGTGCGCGACGATAGCTGCAAGGTGTGCAGGCGTCGCTCGTTCAGGGCATAGCCAGAGATTTTGGCGATGCACACACGGCTGTCAAAGGCCGTGCGTGCCTTGATTCCGACCCCCACGCCTTGAATGTTCTGCACCACTTCGAATTGCTCGACCGAAGGGTAGCCCGGTCCGAGCGTGGACTTGAAAGGGTAAAGGCAGTCACTCACAGCAGTTTTAGCCTTATCCATGGCCTGAGTTTTCATAACTCTCCTGGTTTAGGCTGCATCGACCTGCGGGTGGTGTCTGACTACCGGTCTTGCAGCTGATGAACGCCGCTCAAGACTCGCTGAAGATGGTGCCGATTTCTACTGTCAATGTTGACAGTAGAAGTCGACGGTTTTTTGTGCGAACTACAACGCCGGGGCCGCAATGGCTGGGGTGGGGGCGGCATTCTTGAGTTGTTTCAATTGCGTCTTGATGGCGGGCGTGGCGCATTTTGCGTTTGCCTCCTCCGGGGACAAGTTGCGCACCGAGGTATAAAACAACTCACAGGTCTGCTCCTTACGTGTGACTTGCCAGGTGTTCATGCATGCCTTGAGCAATACATTCGGATCGCTTGCTGGTTTCTGGCCCATCCCGGCCTGCCAGCACGCGGCGCTCAGATCCTGGCCCATCACCTTCAAACCGGCCTCATCGGCTTTCTGCTCGTTACCGTCGTAGGTGTCGGGGCTTGCGGCATACCAAATGTAACTTGGGTGGTTAGCGCCCAGCACCGACACGTTTTGGCCCGGTGTCGGGCTGATCTGCGCCAGGCTCAGCACGTTCACGGTCTGCCCGTATTGCTGCTTGATCCAGCTGCGCACCGGCGCGCCGAACGCAACCATGGGCAAAGCGCCTTTGGCCGACAGGCTCAGTTCCTGGACCATGCGCGTCTGGTAATCGGTGAAATAGCTGTAGACGGTTTCCAGGTCCTTGCCTGCGTTGGATGGCGCGGCAATGGGCGCGATATCGATGATGGTCTGGTAAGCCGGGGTTTCGGTGGCCGGGATGCCGTTATCCGTGAGCAAGGTGGCCCAGCGGTCGGTGGTGGCCGATTCCAGGTAATCCTGGGCCTGGGTCAGGGAATAATCCGGCGGGAAATGCAGCAGCTCGATGCTTTTTCGGTTTTCCAGGGCCATGCCCAGCGGCAGGAACAGGTACCAGTTATAGGCCCACTTGCCATCGCTGTTGAGCTTGCTGGCGCCCTGGTAGGCCAGATCGGCGGTATTGAGCAATGTGGTCAGGGGTTGGCCATAGCTCTCCGGTACCCCGCTGAACGTGGCGTATACTTGCCCGTCACGGGTCTTGACGCTGACTTTCGCCCGACTGTATCCATCCCGTTGCAGGCTCTGGTTCAGATAGTGCTCGGCAGTCTGTTCCAGCGTCCATGGCCGAAAGCAGATCACGTTGCAGTTATTGGGGTAGGCGAACAGTTGGGTCACACGCTGTGTGTTCCCCAACGGCACCTCGATGTCGGCCTGTACGACCGCACTCGCCATCAGTGCGGCCAGGGTGAAGGACAGCCTGGTCGGTTTAAACATGATTGTTTCCTTGTCAGCGAAAGCCCGTCTGCGCGGGATGAAAGCCCACCTCCACACAGTAGCGGCTGACCAGGAAAGCCGCGCACTAAATCACCCGGCGTGTCGCTATTGGATAAGAAAACCTACAGATTGAATTGCAAGGCATTGCTCAAGTCACCCATGGGCTTCTGGCCACGGGCGATCATGGCGTCATCCCGCTGCTTGAGGCCGTCCAGGGTCTCCAGCTGGAACACCCGGGTGATCAACCGCAGGATCGAGGCAGTGTCGTACACCGTATGGTCCACCGTGCCTTTGCGTGCGAACGGCGACACCACAATCGCCGGGACCCGTGTGCCCGGTCCCCAGCGGTCGCCCTTGGGTGGGGCCACGTGGTCCCACCAGCCGCCGTTTTCATCGACGGTCACCACCACCACCATGTTTTTCCACTGCGGGCTCTCTTGCAGCACTTTCAGGGCGCGGGCGATATGGCGGTCGCCAGAGGCCACGTCGGCATAACCGGCGTGCATGTTCAGGTTGCCTTGAGGCTTGTAGAAGGTCACCGCGGGCAGTTTGCCGGCTTGGGCGTCGGCGAAGAACTTGTTGGTGCTCGACTCATCCCCCAAGCCACCATCGCGCAGGCGCTTGTCACGCTCGGCGCGATTTTCCGGACCCTGCTGCTTGAAGTAGTTGAATGGCTGGTGGTGATACTGGAAGTTCGGAATCTTCGGAATGCCGCCCGAGTCCTTGAACTGGTCCAAGGTGGCTTGCCACGCGCCGGCGTACCAGGCCCAGTCGACATTCTTTTTCGACAGCTTGTCACCGATGTGCTCGTGGGTTTGTGGCACCAGCACGTTGGGCAGGTCGGGTTTGGAGTAATCCGGGTTTTCCGGGTCGCGGATCCAGGTCGGCCAGTAAGGCGGCGCCAGCGTGTTCACGCCGTAACCGTCCGGGGTCAACGCACTAGGGCCGAACTGTGGCGGGCCGGTCATCGCGCTGGCCGGGGACTTGTCCAGCGGCTTGAGGCGCGGGTCGGTGGGGTCATCGCTTTGCAGCGTGGCGATCTGCGCCTTGGCCACCGATTGCGCGGCATTCGGGTAAAACGGTGCGGTGGCGCTGATCAGGTATTGATGGTTGAGGAACGAGCCACCGAACGCACCCTGGAAGAAGTTATCGCACAGCACAAACTCCTTGGCGACGTCCCACAGGCGCAGGGAGTACCGGCTCTGGGCGTAGTGCCCCATCACCAGGCCACCGGAGTCCGCCCAGGCAACGAAACCGTCGTTCTTGCCGCCATTGATCTGCATCTGGTTCTGGTAGAACACGTGCCACAAATCGCGGGTGACCAGGCTCAGGGGCAGGTCTTCGCCGTTGGGGCCCTTGAGGGCGAACGGCGCGTTGGGCAGGTTTTCCTGGAATTGCACCTCGCTGGGGTAGGTCACCCCGTCCACCGTTTGCGGGCCGACTTGCAACACGCCGCCCCAGGTGGGAGGCAGGGTGGACAGCACACTGCCGTCGCGGTCGCGTTGCTGGACGTCAGCGACAGAAAGGGCCGACAGTGGTTTCTCTACACCGGGGAAATCTGCAAACAAATTGTTGAAGCTGCGGTTCTCGGCATAGATCACCACCACGGTTTTCACCTGGTCGTGCAAGGCCTTGTCCAGCTCTTGCGGCGTCAGTGGCCGCGCCACCGGCTTGCCCGGTACTTCGCCGGTATTGCCGCAGGCACTCAGGGTCGCACCGACCCCCAACACCGCCGCGCCTCCCAGGAAACGCCGACGGCTGGTGTCTACGGGCGGTTGGTCGGCGGAATCGTGGGTAGGGCGGTCTTCGTGCTCGTCACTCATTACGGGGAGTCCTTGGCGAGTTGTTGCAAGATATTTCGCAGGACGGTAGCAACGGAATGTGACGGAACGAAGACAGCGATTTGAATCGGAGGATTACAGCAGACGCAGTGCCAACTGGGCGCCTGCACGCAGGTACTCCACCTGAGCCGTCACCGCATCTTTGACGATGGCCTCGCCCGTATCGGTCAGCTTGGCCTTTTTTGCATCGATCACGCTGGTCTGCAATAACTGCATGGCCACGTCGATCGATTTTTGAAAGGCGGTCACGTTGTTGTGCTGGCCGAACTCTTTGATAACGGCCGCCATGCGGCGATCGGCGTCGTCTCGCAAGGCCCTGTACTCAGTGAACGACACGTTGCCGTCCTGGTAAATATCAGTGATCAACTCTTCCAGTGATTTGGATAGGGGCGTCATCGGAGTTTCCTTGGTGCTAGGTGAGTAGGAGTCCGAGTCAGGTTAATCAAAGGTGTTGGCGAGAGGAGTCGGGGGTTGCCGTTGTCTGGAGTAGGACAACCCCACGCGTTGCATCAGAAGGTGCTTTTAAGGCATCACCGGCGGCAAATACGTCAACGTCGTCCCCAGCGCCCACAGCAGGAACAACACCAGCGGGGTGTGCACCAGCAACTGCACGAACGAGAACCCGATCAAGTCCCGCGCCTTCAAGCCCAGCACCCCCAGCAACGGCAGCATGTAGAACGGGTTGATCAGGTTCGGCAACGCTTCGGCTGCGTTGTAGATCTGCACCGACCAGCCCAGGTGGTATTGCAGGTCATTGGCCACCTGCATCACATACGGTGCTTCGATAATCCACTTGCCGCCGCCCGACGGGATAAAGAAGCCCAGCACTGCCGAGTACACACCCATCAGCAACGCGTAGGTGTCGTGAGAGGCGATGGAGGTGAAGAAGGTCGAGATATGGTGCGCCAGGGTCTGGCCGTCACCACCCTTGACCACGGTCATCAGCGCGGCGATCGAGCCGTACAGCGGGAACTGGATCAGTACGCCAGTGGTGGTCGGAACGGCACGGGCCACTGCATCGAGGAAGCTGCGCGGGCGCCAGTGCAGCAGGGCACCGGTCATGATGAACAGGAAGTTATAGGTGTTCAGCCCCGAGATCGCGCTGATCGCCGGCTTGGTCGAAAACTCATGGAACAGCCAGCCAGCCGCCAGCAGCGCCAGTAGGATTGTCAGCAATGGGCTGTGTTCCAGCCATTCACCCGGGCGGGTGGGCGCTTGCAGCTTGGGCAGGTTGAAGGCCGGGTCGACCCCGCAAGCCTTGGCATCGCGGGCGCTGTTCGGGCCGGGGGCGGTGGCATAGGCGATGATCAGCGACACCACGATCAACGCCAGCAAGAGCACGCCGGATTGCCACAGGAAGATGGTGTCGGTGAAGGGGATCACCCCCGTGATCGACAGAATCGACGGTGGCAAGCTGGCCGGGTTGGCCTGCAACTGCGCGGCCGACGACGACAACCCCAGCGCCCACACAGCGCCAAGGCCCAGATAGGCCGCAGCCCCGGCCGCGCGATAATCCATGCGCAAATCGGTGCGACGCGCCAATGCCCGCACCAACAAACCGCCAAACACCAGGGACAGGCCCCAGTTCAACAATGAGGCGACCATCGAGATCAAGGCCACCCAAGCCACGGCGGAGCGGCCGTTCTTGGGGATACGCGCCAGACGGTCGATCAGTTTCACCGCAGGCGGCGAACTGGCGACCACATACCCACCAATCACCACGAAGGCCATCTGCATGGTGAATGGAATCAGGCTCCAGAACCCATCGCCGAAAGCTTTGGCCGCTTCGGTCGGCGCGGCACCCATGCCCAGGGTTGCCACGGCGACGATGATCACGGCGAGGGCGGCAAACACCCAGGAGTCTGGAAACCAGCGTTCGGCGAAGTTGGAACAGCGCAGGGCAAATCGGGCATAGCGGCTTTCTTCGATAGCATCGGCCACGAGTCTTTCCTCTTGTATTTATTATGGTGTTGGCAGTTTTACGGCATGTTCCGCTACGGCCATTGATATGGGAATGCAGTTATCTTCATCGATCCATGAGGAAAACAAATATATCTGCCGTGATTGCCTTCAATGGGCTCAACTCATAACCTGCACGCCATTTTGTTTGTCTGCCGAGCCATCACATGACTGCCACCTTTTCCCCACGGGCGCAGCGTTTTTCCCGCTCCGACTACAAAACCCTGGGCCTGGCCGCCCTGGGCGGTGCCCTGGAAATCTACGACTTCATTATCTTCGTGTTTTTCGCGCTGACCTTAAGCCAACTGTTCTTCCCGCCGGAAATGCCCGAGTGGCTGCGCCTGTTGCAGAGCTTTGGCATTTTCGTCACCGGCTACCTGGCACGCCCGTTGGGCGGCATCCTGATGGCGCACTTTGCCGATCACCTGGGGCGCAAGCGCGTGTTCAGCCTGAGTATCCTGATGATGGCCTTGCCCTGCCTGCTCATCGGGATCATGCCCACCTATGCGCAAATCGGTTATTTCGCCCCGCTGATCCTGCTGGCGCTGCGCGTGCTGCAAGGCGCCGCAGTGGGCGGTGAAGTGCCCAGCGCCTGGACCTTCGTCGCCGAGCACGCACCCACCCACCATCGCGGCTACGCCTTGGGGTTCCTGCAAGCCGGACTGACCTTCGGCTACCTGCTCGGCGCGCTTACCGCGACCCTGCTGGCGCAAGTTTTCACCCCAGCCGAAATCCTCGACTATGCCTGGCGCTTTCCCTTCCTGCTTGGCGGTGTATTCGGTGTGATCGGCGTGTGGCTGCGCCGCTGGCTCAGCGAAACCCCGGTATTCCTCGAAATGCAGGCCCGCCGCCAGGCCGCTGCCGAACTGCCACTGCGCACCGTGCTGCGCGACCATCGTGCCGTGCTGCTGCCTGCGATGATCCTCACCTGCGTGCTCACCTCTGCTGTGGTGGTGCTGGTGGTCATCACCCCGACCATGATGCAGAAAACCTTCGGCATGAGCCCCAGCCATACCTTCGCCTTGAGCGCCCTGGGCATCGTGTTCCTGAATATCGGCTGCGTACTGGCTGGTCTGCTGGTCGACCGCATTGGCGCCTGGCGCGCGGTGCTGGTCTACAGCCTGCTGCTGCCGGTGGGTGTCGGCATTTTATACGCCAGCCTGATCAACGGCGGCGTTTGGCTGGGGGCGGCGTATGCCCTGGCGGGACTCAGTTGTGGCGTGGTGGGCGCGGTACCTTCGGTGATGGTCGGCCTGTTTCCGGCGCACGTGCGGGTGTCAGGGATTTCCTTCACCTACAACATCGCCTACGCGCTGTGGGCCAGTACGACACCGCTGCTGCTGATTGCACTGATGCCGACCCGCCCGTGGATTTGCGTGGGGTATTGCGTGGTGATGGGGGCGGTGGGCGTGGTGAGTGTGGCGCTGTTTGGAAAGCGCCACACCTTGGCTGCCTAGTTTCAGGTCAAGAAGTGCCACATCAACAACGTACCCACCAACCCCACGACTGACACGATGGTCTGCAACACCGACCACACCCAGATCGTCTGCTTCAGCTGCAGGCCAAAGTACTCACGCACCATCCAGAACCCGGCGTCGTTAACGTGGCAGAAGAACACCGAGCCGGCGCCGATCGCCAGTGCTACCAGTGAACTCTGTGTCGCGGCCAGGCCCGCCATCATCGGTGCGAGGATGCCGGCGGTCGTGGTGGTGGCGACGGTGGCCGAGCCGGTGGCCTGGCGCAGCGCAACTGCAATCAGCCACGCGAGTAGCAGGTAGGGCATGTGTGCGCCTTCGGCGACCTTGCTGATGGTCTGGCTGACGCCGGCGTCCAACAGGGTCTGCTTGAGGCCGCCACCGGCGCCGATGGTCAGCAGCAACACGGCGATGGGGGCGAGGGCTTTGCGCAGGGTGTTGCCAACGTCCGCACGCGGCATGCCGGCGGCCCAGCCCAGGCAGACCACGGCGGCAATCACGGCCAGGCCGAGGGCGATCAACGGCTCGCCGAGGAACTTCAAGGTCAGGCCGACGGTGCTTTCGACCGGCAACGCGACCTTGGCCAGGGTGCTGCCCAGCATCAGAATCACCGGCAATAGAATAATCAGCAGCGACACGCCGAAACTCGGCTGGCGCGGCGCCTTGGGTGGCGCACTGAACAGCGCGCCAATGTCGGCTGGTTCATCCACATGCAGGCGCTTGGACAGCCAGTTGCCGTAGATCGGGCCCGCCAGGATCACCGCCGGCACCGCCAGGCAGAAGCCCAGCAACATGGTCAGGCCCAGGTCCGCATGCAACGCGCCCACTGCAATCAGCGGCCCTGGATGCGGTGGCATCAGGGCGTGCAGGGTGGTCATGCCCGCCAGTGCCGGGATGGCGATTTTCAGCAGCGGCTGGTTCGACCGTTTAGCCATCACAAAGATGATCGGCACCATCATCACCAGGCCCACTTCGAAGAACAGCGGCAAGCCGATCACCATGGCTACCAGCGCCATTACCCACGGCAATGACTTGCCCTTGCCCAGCCCGAGCAGGGTGGTGGCAATGCGGTCGGCCGCGCCGGATTCGGCCATCAGTGCGCCGAGCATCGAGCCCAGGGCGATGATAATCCCCGCTTCACCGAGGATCGCCCCGGCGCCTTTGCTGAACGCCTTGGCCACCTCTTCTGGCGGCAGGCCGGCGCCGACTCCGGCGATAAAGGTGCCAATCAGGATCGACAGGAACGGTGGCAACTTGGTCGCGCTGATCAGCACAATGATGCTGGCGATGGCCAGCAGTACACAGAACATAAGGCGGGTGTCGTGAACCATCCACGCGGCAGTCGATAACTCCAAAACGGGACTCCTTATCGAACAGGTTGGGAAATATGTTTCTTTTTGTTTCCTGCTCGAAAAGCATACCTGATACAACTGTTCCAGAGCGTTCATGTGCACTTTTGGTGCGATCAAAAATTAACGCCGGGCTGGCGCCACAATGACAATCCTGCAACCTGGAGCGGGGGATTTGGCCTATCGCTCTATGATTGCGCACCACTGACCATCACGAGGATTTTCCATGAGCGCAGGACACAGCCACGCCCAAGTACGCGCCGGCCACGAACGTCTGTTATGGATCGCCCTGGGGCTGACGGGCAGTTTCATGATTGCCGAAGTCATTGGCGCTTTCGTCACCGGCAGCCTGGCGCTGCTGTCCGACGCCGCCCACATGATGACCGACGCCCTGGCGCTGGCGATTTCCCTGGTGGCGATCCAGGTTGCGAAACGCCCGGCTGATCGTAAGCGCACCTTCGGCTATGCGCGTTTCGAAATCCTCGCCGCGGCATTCAATGCGTTGCTGCTGTTCGTCGTTGCGTTCTACATCCTCTACGAGGCGTATCAGCGCCTGCAGGCGCCCGCCGAGATACAGTCCACCGGCATGCTGGTGATCGCCGTGCTGGGGCTGATCGTCAACCTGATTTCCATGCGCCTGCTGAGCGCCGCCAGCGGCGAAAGCCTGAATGTAAAGGGCGCCTACCTGGAGGTCTGGAGCGATATGCTTGGCTCCATCGGTGTGATCATCGCGGCGCTGGTGATCCTGTACACAGGCTGGGGCTGGGTCGACTCGCTGGTCGCGGCGGCCATTGGTTTCTGGGTGTTGCCCCGTACCTGGACGTTGCTCAAGGACAGCATGAATGTGCTGCTGCAAGGTGTGCCGGACGGTATTGATATCGACCAGGTGGAGCAGGCTATTCGCGGTGTGCGTGGGGTCAAGGATGTACACGACCTGCATATCTGGGCGCTCACCAGCGGCAAGAATGTGCTGAGCACCCACCTGGTGGCGGATTCGGCGCTCAGTACGGAACCACAAATCCTCACCGCGGTGACGGAACTGCTGCATGAGCAATTCGATATTTCCCACGCGACCATCCAGATCGAAGGCGACGGTTTTGCGCATGACGAACATGACGACGTGCATGCCTGACCCTGTCTAACGGATTTGTAATGTTCTGCACACCGCTCTGATAAGTACCGAAAGCTACAGTGCCCCGGCTTGGATTTATCCGCCATTTCATGGGCCTGGAACTCTCGTTATGCCAATTCGTGCAAGAACATTTCTGTGGTCGGTCGTCGTGTTTCTGGCGACGGCGCAAGGGGTCGGTGCACAACCCCTGACCCTCGACGCTGCCCTGCAAACCGCCTTCGCCAACAACCCTGACCTGGCGGCCGCGCAATGGGAAATCGACATCGCCCAAGGCGCACGTCAACAGGCCGGCCTGATCCCCAACCCGGTGGCTTCCTGGGATGCTGAAGACACGCGGCGCAACTCTCGTACCACCTCCATCAAGCTCAGCCAAACCCTGGAACTGGGCGGCAAGCGCGGCGCGCGCATCGACGTCGCCACCCTTGCCCAGGACGCTGCCGCGCTGACGTTGGAACAGCGCCGCAACCTTCTGCGCGCGGACGTCATCGACAGCTATTACGGTGCCTTGCGCGCCCAGGAACGCCTCGACCTGGCACAGCGCTCCATGGCGGTGGCCGAGCGTGGACTGGTCGTCGCCAACGGTCGTGTCACGGCGGGCAAAACCTCGCCGGTGGAAGCGACGCGCGCGCAGGTGCAATCGTCGGAAATACGCCTGGAGTTGAACCGTGCACAGATAGGCCTCACCGATGCCTATCGCCGCCTGGCCGCCAGCACCGGCAGCGCCGTGCCGGACTTCCAGGCCGTCGCCTCGCAAAACCAATTCCCACCGTCCTTGCCGCCAGCCGTGCAGTTGCTCGATCGTCTTGAGCAAACCGTTGAACTGCGCCTGGCCGAACTGAACATTCTGCAAAACGAAGCCAGCGTGGGCCTGGAAAAAGCCCAGCGCATTCCCGACCTCGACGTGTCCATCGGCAGCCAATACGACGCCAGCGTGCGCGAGCGCGTGAACCTGGTGGGCGTGTCGATGCCGATCCCGCTGTTCAACCGCAATCAGGGCAACGTGCTGGCGGCCACGCGCCGCGCCGACCAGGCCCGCGACCTGCGCAACGCCGCCGAACTGCGCCTGCGCACCGAAACCCGGCAAGCCCTCGACCTGTGGCAAACCGCGAATACCGAAGTGCGCGCCTTCAACCAGCAGATCCTGCCTGCGGCTCAACTGGCGGTGGACAGCGCCACTCGCGGTTTCGAGATGGGCAAGTTCAGCTTCCTCGATGTGCTTGACGCCCAGCGCACCCTCATCGCAGCCCGCACCCAATACCTCACGGCCACCGCCCAGGCCACCGACGCCTGGGTGCGCATCGAACGGATCTACGGCGACCTCGCCCGGTTTTGATTTTTCCTGGAGTCCTTTATGAACAACACACATGGCGTGGCGCTTGCCGTCGCCTTGAGCCTGATGCTGTCCAGCTTTGCGATGGCCGATGAAGAAGAAGGCGAACTTGAACTCACCGAGCAGCAGATTCAGGCCGCCGGCATTCAGATCGCCCAGGCTCAACCTCGTGCGATCAGCACGCTGCTGGTGCTGCCGGGGGAAGTACGCTTCGACGAAGACCGCACCTCCCACATCGTCCCGCGTGCGGCGGGTGTGGTGGAGGCCGTCAAGGTCAACCTGGGCCAGTCGGTGAAGCAGGGTGAGTTGTTGGCGGTGATCGCCAGCCAGCAGATTTCCGATCAGCGCAGCGAATTGGCCGCCAGTGAACGCCGGGTCGAGCTGGCCCGCACCACCTTCCAGCGAGAGCGCCAACTGTGGCAGGACAAAATTTCCGCCGAGCAGGATTACCTGCTGGCGCGCCAAGCTCTGCAAGAAGCCGAAATCGCCCTGAACAACGCCCGCCAGAAGATGACGGCTTTGAGTGGCAGTGCAGTGTTGGTGGGTGGCAATCGCTATGAACTGCGTGCGCCCTTTGCCGGTGTGGTGGTGGAAAAACACCTGGGCGTTGGCGAAGTGGTGAGTGAAACCACCAACGCCTTCACGCTCTCGGACCTGTCCCAGGTGTGGGTGACTTTCGGTGTGTTTCCCAAGGACTTGAACAAGGTACGGGTGGGCAAGCCGGTGACCGTCAGCTCCACGGAAATGGGCACCGACGTGCGCGGCACCGTGGCCTATGTCGGCAATCTGCTCGGCGAGCAGACGCGCACCGCCACCGTGCGCGTGAGCGTGCCCAACCCTGATGACGCCTGGCGCCCTGGTTTGTTTGTCAGCGTGCAACTGGCCACGGACACGTTCCAGGCCAAGGTCACCGTACCCCAAGAGGCGATCCAGACTGTCGAGGACAAGCCCTCGGTGTTTGTGCGCACCGAACACGGGTTCGTCACCCGTCACCTGGAACTCGGCGCGAGCGAAAACGGCTACGTCGAAGTACGCCAGGGCCTGGATGCCGGGGCGCAGGTGGCCACGGTCGGCAGCTTCATCCTCAAGTCTGAACTGGGCAAAGGCTCGGCCGAGCACGCCCATTGATCCTGCGAGTGATTCCCCATGTTTGAGCGCCTTATCCAATTTGCCATCGAGCAGCGCATCATCGTGTTGCTGGCAGTGCTGTTGATGGCCGGTGTCGGCATCGCCAGCTACCAGAAGTTACCCATCGACGCGGTGCCCGACATCACCAACGTGCAGGTGCAGATCAACTCGGCGGCGGCCGGTTTTTCGCCGCTGGAAACCGAACAGCGCATCACCTTTCCCATTGAAACCGCCATGGCCGGCTTGCCCGGTTTGCAGCAGACCCGTTCGCTGTCGCGGTCCGGTCTGTCCCAGGTGACGGTGATTTTCAAGGACGGCACCGACCTGTTCTTCGCCCGCCAATTGGTCAATGAGCGGCTGCAGGTGGCGCGCGAGCAATTACCCGTCGGCATCGAAACCGCGATGGGGCCGATTTCCACCGGCCTCGGAGAAATTTTCCTATGGACCGTGGAGGCCAAGGACGGCGCGCTAAAGGACGACGGCACGCCCTATACCCCGACCGATCTGCGGGTGATCCAGGACTGGATCATCAAGCCGCAACTGCGCAACGTGCCGGGCGTGGCCGAGATCAACACCATTGGCGGCTTTGCCAAGGAATACCAGATTGCGCCCGACCCCAAGCGCCTGGCCGCCTACAACCTGACCTTGAATGACCTGGTCACGGCGCTTGAACGTAACAACGCCAATGTCGGCGCCGGCTACATCGAGCGCAGCGGCGAGCAATTACTGATCCGTGCGCCGGGGCAATTGGCGTCCATTGAGGACATCGCCAATATTGTCATCACCAGCTCGGACGGCACGCCGATTCGCGTGCGCAACGTGGCCCAGGTCGAGATCGGGCGTGAGATGCGTACCGGCGCGGCCACGGAAAATGGCCGCGAAGTGGTGCTGGGCACGGTGTTCATGCTGATCGGCGAAAACAGCCGCAGCGTGTCCCAGGCGGTGGCGAAAAAACTCGAAGAGATCAACCGGTCGCTGCCCGAAGGCGTCGTCGCGGTCACCGTCTACGACCGCACCAACCTCGTCGAAAAAGCCATCGCCACCGTGAAGAAAAATCTCTTCGAAGGTGCATTGCTGGTGGTGGCGGTGCTGTTCCTGTTCCTCGGTAATATCCGCGCTGCGCTGATCACCGCGATGGTGATTCCGCTGGCGATGCTGTTCACCTTTACCGGGATGTTCACCAACAAGGTCAGCGCCAACTTGATGAGCCTTGGCGCGCTGGACTTCGGCATTATTGTTGACGGCGCGGTGGTGATCGTCGAGAACGCCATCCGCCGCCTGGCCCACGCGCAACAGCGCCATGGTCGCCTGCTGACCCGCAGCGAGCGCCTGCATGAAGTGTTCGCCGCCGCCAAGGAAGCGCGGCGCGCGCTGATCTTCGGGCAACTGATCATCATGGTGGTGTACCTGCCGATCTTTGCTCTCACCGGGGTGGCCGGGAAGATGTTCCACCCCATGGCATTTACCGTGGTGATCGCCCTGTTGGGCGCGATGATTCTGTCGGTGACCTTCGTGCCGGCGGCGATTGCGCTGTTCGTCACGGGCAAGGTCAAGGAAGAAGAAAACGTTGTCATGCGCAGCGCGCGCCGGGTCTATGCACCGGTGCTCGATTGGGTCATGACGCGTCGTCCGCTGGTATTCGGCCTCGCCGTGTTGACCATCGTCGCCTCGGGCGCTGTCGCCAGCCGCATGGGCAGCGAATTTATCCCCAGCCTCAGTGAAGGTGACTTCGCCCAGCAGGCCTTGCGCGTGCCGGGCACCAGCCTGACGCAATCGGTGCAGATGCAGCAGCAGCTGGAAAAAACCTTGATGGCCCAGGTGCCGGAAATCGAGCGGGTATTTGCGCGTACCGGCACTGCGGAAATTGCGTCCGACCCGATGCCGCCGAATATTTCCGACAGTTACGTGATGCTCAAGCCCAAGGACCAATGGCCTGATCCGAGCAAGTCCCGCGAGGCGCTGATTGCCGACATCCAGCGCGCCAGTGCGATTGTGCCGGGCAGTGCGTACGAGTTGTCGCAGCCGATCCAACTGCGTTTCAACGAGTTGATTTCCGGCGTACGCAGCGACGTGGCGGTGAAGGTGTTTGGCGATGACATGGACGTGCTCAACAAGACCGCCGGGCAAATTGTCGAGACCTTACAAAAGCTCAGTGGCGCCTCCGAAGTCAAGGTGGAACAAACCTCTGGCCTGCCGGTGCTGACCATCAATATCGACCGCGACAAGGCCGCGCGTTTTGGCCTGAATGTGGGCGATGTGCAGGACACCATTGCCGTCGCCGTCGGTGGGCGCCAGGCCGGTACGTTGTATGAAGGCGATCGGCGTTTCGACATGGTCGTGCGTTTGTCCGACGCGCTGCGCACCGATATCGACGGGCTGTCGCGGCTGTTGATTCCGGTGCCGGGTAACGCGTCGGGTCAGTTGGGCTTTATCGCCTTGTCCCAGGTGGCGAGCCTGGACCTGGTGCTCGGGCCGAACCAGATCAGCCGCGAGAACGGCAAGCGCCTGGTGATCGTCAGTGCCAACGTGCGTGGGCGGGATATCGGCACATTCGTGGAAGAGGCCGAAGCCGCGCTCATCGCCCAGGTGAAAGTGCCGGCGGGCTACTGGACCTCGTGGGGCGGCCAGTTCGAACAATTGAAGGAGGCGTCCGACCGGCTGCGCATCGTGGTGCCGGTGGCGTTGTTGCTGGTGTTCGGCTTGCTGTTCATGATGTTCAACAACCTCAAGGACGGGCTGCTGGTGTTTACCGGCATTCCATTCGCCTTGACCGGTGGGATCATGGCGCTGTGGCTGCGCGATATTCCGCTGTCGATCTCGGCCGGGGTGGGTTTTATTGCCTTGTCCGGTGTGGCGGTGCTGAACGGGCTGGTGATGATCGCCTTCATCCGTAACCTGCGCGAGGAAGGGCGTTCGTTGTCGGTGGCCATCCACGAAGGTGCGTTGACCCGGTTGCGCCCGGTGCTGATGACGGCATTGGTGGCGTCCCTGGGGTTTATCCCCATGGCCCTCGCCACCGGCACCGGCGCCGAGGTGCAGCGGCCGCTGGCGACGGTGGTGATCGGCGGGATTATTTCCTCTACGTTGCTAACGTTGCTGGTGCTACCGGCGTTGTATCAGTGGGCGCATCGCAAGGAAGAGGAAATACCAGGCTGAACCGCGTGAAGCGGCCCGGCTGGCTGCTGACGTCGGCGTGCCCCTGATGCAGGTGCATGATCGACTGCACAATCGCCAGCCCCAGGCCAGTGCCGCCTTCGGCCCGGGTGCGGCTGCTGTCGGCCCGGTAGAAGCGTTCGAACAAGTGCGGCAGGTGATGGGCTTCGATGCCGCGCCCCGGATTGCCGACCGACAGCGACACGCTCTGGTCATAGCTTTCCACCAACAGCAATACGCTGGAAGCGTTGGGGGTATGGCGAATCGCATTGGACAGCAGGTTGGAGATCGCGCGCTGAATCATCAGGCGGTCCCCCGTCACCCAGGCGTCGCCGCGCAGGCTCAGGGTGATGTGCTTGTCCTCGGCGCTAAGGGCGAACAGCTCCATTACCCGCTGTGCTTCCTGTGCCAGTGACACCGGGGCAAACCCGGCGCGTGCGGCGGGGTGGCTGACCTGGGCCAGGAACAGCATGTCCGAGACAATCCGCGACAGGCGCTCCATTTCCTCGGTGCAGGATTCCAGGCCGGCCTTGTATTCCGCCGAGGGCCGTTCGCGGGACAAGGTCACCTGGGCCTTGCCCATCAGGTTGGTCAAGGGCGCGCGCAGTTCGTGGGCCAGGTCGTCGGAGAACTGCGACAGTTGCTGCACCCCGGCGTCGAGGCGATGCAGCATAACGTTGATGCCCTCGGCCAACTCGCCTAGCTCCTTGGGCAGGTTGTCCAGGGACAGGCGATGGGTCAGGTCTTGGGTCGTGACCTTGGCCGCCACGCGGCTGAACTGCTGCAAGGGCGCAAGCCCGCGTTGCACCAGCCACCAGGCGCCCATGCCGATCAGGATCAGCAGCATCGGCAGCGCGATGACCGTGGAGCGCAGGTAGGCACTGAGCAACGCTTCATCATCGGAGCGGTCCAGCGACAGCAGCACACGCACGTACTCGCCCCCTTGCAGGGGCATCAGGCGCGTCGCACTGAGGATGCGATTGCCCTGGCTGTCGACCCAGTTCAGATAGGTCAGGTCTTTGCCGGTGGGCACATCGAGCAGCAGCGGTTGTTGGGGCTTGGCGCCGACGCTGAGGAGTACCGGTGCATCGCGCCGGGTACCGATGATGGTCAGGTAGATGTTGTCGTGGCCCATCACCAGGTCCAGCAGCGAATGGGGGCGGTTGGTGATGCGATGTTCATCGAGGCCTTGGCCGAGGGTATGGGCCAGTTGCTCCATTTTGTTTTCCAGGCCCTTGCGCGCCAGCTTGTCCAGTTCATGGGGCAGCGCCAGGAACGCCAGGGTCGCCAGCAGCACAACCAACCCGGCGCCCATCAGGCTGACCGTCAACCCCAGGCGCATCGACAGGCTGCTGGTCCTCATGGGCGCGCCTCCAGCACATAACCCACGCCGCGGATGGTATGGATCAACTTTACTTCGCTCTGGTCATCGACCTTGGCCCGCAGGCGGCTGATGGAAACCTCCACCACATTGGTGTCGCAGTCGAAGTTCATGTCCCACACCAGCGAGATGATTTGCGTGCGAGTCATCACCTCGCCGGCCTGGCGCATCAGCACATGCAGCAGGGCGAATTCCTTGGTGGTCAGGTCGATCCGGCGGTTGCCGCGATAGGCGCGATGCCGGCGCGGGTCCAGTTCCAGGTCCGAGACCCGCAGCACGTCCGGCACCGGGATGTGCTCGCTGCGTCGCAGCAGGGTACGCACCCTGGCCAGCAGCTCGGGAAACTCAAAGGGCTTGACCAGGTAATCATCGGCGCCCATGTCCAGACCCTTGATCTTGTCGGCGAGCCGCCCGCGTGCGGTCAGCATCATCACGCGCTGGTTGCCGTCGCGGCGCAGTTGCTCCAGCACTTCCCAACCGTCGGTGTTGGGCAAGTTGACGTCAAGGATCACCAATTCGTAGCTGTGTTGCCGGGCCAGGTGCAGGCCATCAATGCCGCTGGCGGCGCAATCGACGACATAACCGCTTTCGGTCAGGCCTTGCTGCAGGTAGTCGGCGGTTTTCTGCTCGTCCTCAACCACAAGGATACGCATGGGGAGTTACCTTCAAAGAAAACGAAAAGGGCATGGCCTCATAGCGAGGCGGGGTAGTCTGTAGGCCACGTCATCAAAAGCGCAGCCTGAACGGTGAAGTAGCTTTAGGGTCAAGCCACGTCAGGCGCGCGCGACGATTCGTCACAGAGCCTGCGCACAAAAAAAACGCCCCGGCTGGGGCGTAAAAATTCATCTCTGTTCCAAAGGAGCTACACAAAAGCTGCAGAGATGAGATGTGTTCGATGTGCAGTGTAGAAAGTGCAACTTAACGCGAAGGTGAGCCTGATATTACAGTTCTGACAGACTTCAACCTGTGAAGAGGTGTAGTGCATCGGCAAGTGAATGTAATGGGCTGGCTTTACAGTACGGCGATGGGGTACTCGACAATAAGCCGAACTTCTTCCAGGTCCGACTCAAATGCACTGGAGCGCACGGTCGCCTGTCGCAGTCGCAACGATAAGTCCTTCAAGTTGCCAGCCTGCACGACATATTCGGCCTCGATATCCCGCTCCCAGCGGCGTTGATCGGTGAGAGGGTCACCTGCCGCATCGCGACGCATGTACACCGCGTTGGCATTGCTGTAGTCGGCGCCGGTGCCTTTGCCGTAGCGGGTCATGAACGACAGGCCGGGGATGCCGAAGGCCTGCATGTCCAGGTCGTAGCGCACCATCCACGAACGCTCCTTGGGCGAGTTGAAGTCACTGTACTGGATCGAGTTGTTCAGGAAGATCGAGTCCGACTGGCGCAGGTAATCGAAGTCGTCATCGCCGTTGTTGCGTTGGTGCGATACGGCCAGGCTGTGGGCGCCGACCTTCACTCCGAGCCTGGCGCTCCAGATGTTGTTGTCGAACTCACCCAGGCGTTTTTTACCTTCGTCCACGGCCATGTAGTAGTTGAAGTCACCAAACAGCGAGATGTCGTCATTCAGCGGATAACTGGCGGCGCTGCCGAAGTAGTACTGGTCCCAGGCGTCCTTCAGGCGACTGCTGTAGAGGCTGACGCTGAGGTGTTTGTTGACGGTGTAGTCGCCGCCAAAATAGCCGACCCAGGGCGAGTCGACTTGCCCCGCGTAGAAGGTCGCAAAGCCTTTGTTCATGCCACTTTCGGTCGGTTGGCTCATGCCGCTCAAACGTCCGCCTTGCAGGGTCAGGCCCTCAAGGCTGGTGTTTAGTGCGGTCACGCCCCGGAAGCTTTCCGGCAAGACGCGCGAATCGCCGTAGGCCACCACCGGGTTCAGCGGGAATACGTCGCCGGCCTTGATCACGGTATCCAGCACACGCAATTTCGCCGCACCGCCGACTTTGCTGTAGTTGTCCTCGGGGTGGTTTTCGCTGTCCACCGGCAACATGCCGAACGAACCCTTGCCGCCGCTGCGACCGGTGCCTGAGTCGAGTTTCACGCCGACCATGGCGAACGCGTCCAGGCCAAACCCCACGAAGCCCTGGGTGAAGCCGGATTCAAATTTGCCAATCAAACCCTGGGCCCAGGCTTCGGAATAGCCGTTGCCGGTGGGACTGGACTGGCCCTTGCGGTCATCGCGGTTGAAGTAAAAATTACGCGCCAGCACATTGAAGCTGCTGCCCTCGATAAAGCCTTCGGGCTTGTCCTCCACGGCCACCGCAGCCAGCGGCAAGGCGGCACACAGTGACAGGGGCAAGCTGTAGTGACGGATACGCATGGTTCGCTCCTGGGTATTGGCAGTTATCAGCTTCTTATGGGAGTGGGCGTTCTTATTGATGTAGCCCGGGCTGATAGTTGCAAACCGTGGATAACGAAGACGTGGCGCGCACATTACAATTCTGGAAACTCAGCGTTATCTAACAAATAAGTAATGTTCTAGTGAAGGTGGCGTCAGGGTTCGTTGGTTAGTCTCGGCACTGAACTTCAGTCGAGGAACTAACCATGAACTTTTATACCGTGGGTCTGGGTGTGTTAACTGCAATCCTGTCTTTTGGCGCATTGGCCGAGGGCGGGGGTGATCGAACGTTCGCGTTGATGATGGAGCGCAACGAGAAGGCCATGGCCGACTACGCAGCCAAGAAAGGCAAGCCGGCACCCCAGGTGCAGGCGTACCGCTATGGCATGACACTGGACATTGCCAAGGTGGTCAACGTTACGCCGCCGATCCGTTCGTGCAACCCGGTGCCGTCGCGCATGACCTATGAGGACTCCAGCGGCAAGCTCTCTACTCTTGAATATCAGGTGATGGGGGTGTGCCGAAATAACGGCAGTTAATGGATCCAAAAATATAGTTGTTTTGGGGATTAAAGCCCGCTTAAGAAAATGCGGGTAGCGCCGATGCAGGTCAGGTTCATCTCCCCCATTTGGTCATTGGTGCCCCATGTTCAACACCCGTTTGAAGCAGGAGCTGGCGGCTCTTCGCGAAGAATTGTCCAGCTTGAATCAGGTCAAGGAGAGCCTGGAAAGTGAAATGTTGTGCCTGACGCTGGACGCCGAAGGCCGGGTGGAGTGGGCGAACGCTAACTTCCTGCAGGAACTGGCCTACCAGAATGGTCAACTGCTGGGGCGCGCGATCGAAGATCTGGAGCCGGCCCACGTTCGTCGGGATGAGTTCCAGCAACGCTTCAAGAACGCCCTGCTGCGCGGTCAACACTTCGCAGGCACCGTGCGCCTGATGCGTGGCAATGGCCAGGAAGCCTGGCTGCGCTCGATTGTGCAGCCGGTGCGCAGTTCCGATGGGCGCATCAAGCATTTTTCGATGTATTCCAGCGATCTCACCCGCACGATCGAAGCCTCCCGCGAGCATGAAAACCTCATGAACGCCCTGGTACGCTCGACGGCCGTGATCGAGTTCGACCTCGGTGGCCATGTGCTCACCGCCAATGATCGGTTCCTCGGCGGCATGGGTTACAGCCTGGCGCAGATCCAGGGTAAGCATCACCGGATGTTCTGCGAGCCGGAGGAATACAACAGCACCGAATACCAGGACTTCTGGAAACGCCTGAACACCGGTGAATTCGTCGCGGCGCGCTTCAAGCGGGTCGACAGCCATGGCCGTGTGGTGTGGCTGGAAGCGACCTACAACCCGGTGCTGGACGCCAATGACCGGCTGTACAAAGTGGTCAAGTTCGCCACAGTGATCACCGACCAGGTCAACCAGGAACAGGCGGTCGCCGAAGCGGCGAACATTGCCTACAGCACCTCGCTGCAAACCGACAACAGCGCCCAGCGCGGTACCACCGTGGTGACCCAGGCCGTGGATGTGATGCGCGACCTGGCCAAGCACATGCAGCAGGCCGGCGACGGCATCGAGGCGCTGAACGCTCAGTCCCAGGTCATCGGCACCATCGTCAAGACCATCAGCGGCATTGCCGAGCAGACCAACCTGCTGGCACTCAACGCAGCTATCGAAGCGGCGCGCGCCGGTGAGCAGGGCCGTGGTTTTGCCGTAGTGGCCGATGAAGTTCGGCAGTTGGCATCACGGACCAGCAAGGCGACCGAAGAGATCGTCGGCGTGGTGCGCCAGAACCAGGACATGGCCCGCGATGCTGTGACCCTGATGAACGATGGCCGTCTGCAAGCCGAGCAAGGCCTGGCCCTGGCAGCCGAGGCGGGCACGGTGATCGTGGAAATCCAGGACGGTGCCCAGAAGGTGGTCAGCGCGGTCGGCCAGTTCGCCAACCAACTGTCGAGTTAAGCGTAGGGCTTCAGGTATCGTAGGTGCTTTCTTGCACGAAGAGTCGACCTTCCATGAGCCCTACCCACCGTCGCCCCGTTTCGCTGTCCAAGGCCTACCGTTTGCTCAACCACGGCCCCACCGTGCTGGTGAGCGCCGCGCACAATGGACAGCGCAATATCATGGCGGCCGCCTGGGCCATGCCGCTGGACTTCGAGCCGCCGAAAGTCGCGGTGGTGTTGGACAAAGCCACCTGGACTCGCCAACTGTTGGAAAGCGCCGGCACCTTTGTGCTCCAGGTGCCGTGTGCGGCCCAGGCTGACCTTGTGCAAACGGTGGGCAACATCACCGGTTCCGAGACGGACAAATTCGCCACTTACGGCCTGCAGGTATTCAACGGCGAACACACCGAAGCACCGCTGCTGGAAGGCTGCGTGGCCTGGCTGGAATGCCGCCTGCTGCCCGAGCCCCACAACCAGCAAACCTACGACCTGTTCCTGGGTGAAGTGGTCGCAGCCTATGCTGACGAGCGCGTGTTCAGCGAAGGCCACTGGCACTTCGAAGGGCATGACGAGCTGCGCACCTTGCACCATGTGGCGGGCGGGAACTTCCTGACCATCGGCCAGCCCATCATCGGCAAAACCCTGACCTGATAGGCCCTTGTAGGAGCGGGCAAGCCGGCTCCTACAGGTTTACCAGTGTGCCTGGCTGAGCGCTTCGGCGAAGGCCATCAATTTGGGCGAATACTGCCGGGACGGCGGATAGACCAGTGAGATCGCCCGACTGCGCCCGGCAACGTCCTCCAATATCGGCACCAGGCGCCCGGCGGCCAGGTCGTCGCGCACGGCAAAGTCCATCACCTGGGCGATGCCGAAGCCGCCCACGGCGCCATCCACCAGCGCATCGCCGATATCAAAGATCAGTCGCCCTTCGACACTCACGTCCTGCACGTTGCCATCGATCATGAACTGCCAGTCCACCATGCGGCCGCTGCGCAGATTGCGCACGGTGAGGCAGTGGTGGTCGTTGAGTTCATCCACACGGGTGGGGGTTCCGAAACGTGCGAGGTAAGCCGGCGCGGCAACGGTCACCCAGCGCAGTGGCGGCAGGGCGCGGGCGATCAGGCGCTGGTCCTGGATCTCGCCGGTGCGCAGCAAGGCATCGAAGCCTTCGTCGACGATGTCCACCAGGCGGTCCGTCATCACCGCCTCAATGCGCAGCTCGGGGTAACGCAAGGTCAATTCGCCGATTACCGGCATGACCACTTTGCGCCCGAACAGCGACGGCGTACTGATCTTCAACAGGCCGGAAGGGGTGCTGCGTCGGTCGAGCATCAGCTTCTCGGCTTCGGCCAATTCCGCCAGCAATGGTGCGCTGCGCTCGTACAGCATTTGCCCGTCGGGGGTGAGGCTGACGCTGCGCGTATTGCGTTGCAGCAGGCGCACGCCCAGCTCGTTCTCCAGGCGCGATATGGCGCGGGACAGGCCGGACTGGGTCAACCCCAGATCGCCAGCCGCCCGAGTGAAACTGCGGGTTTCGGCGACGCGGACCAATAGGCGAACAGCGTTCAGATCCATGATTAAAGTCATTACTGAAAGGGAGATATCCGTATTTATCATCTATCTGGCATGAAAGACACTGGCGGTCTCTCCTTTTCGAACAGGACGTTGTGATGTCTCCCTCTCGACCCTCTGGCTGGATGCTGGCGTTGCTGGCCACGGCGCAACTGATCATCGCGCTGGATGCCACCATCGTGTTTGTCGCCTTGCCGCAGATCGGCGCTCACCTGAATTTTTCTGCCCAGCAATTGCAGTGGGTGGTGAGTGCCTACAGCGTGGCGTTTGGTGGATTCCTGCTGCTGGGTGGCAGGGCCACGGATTTGCTCGGCAAGCGCCGTTTGTACCGGGTGGGGCAGTCGCTCTATGCGTTGGCGTCCCTGGCGGCGGTGCTGGGCGGCAGCGCAGTGCTGCTGGTCCTGGCGCGGGCGGTGCAGGGCGTGGGTGGCGCGATGCTGTTCCCGGCCACCCTGGCACTGATCAACACCCACTACGCCGAAGGGCCGGCGCGCAACCGTGCGTTCGCCGTGTGGAGCGCGGCGTCGGCGGCCGGGCTGGCGCTGGGCGCACTGTTGGGTGGCGTGTTGACCCAGGTGTGGGGCTGGGAAGCGGTGTTCCTGGTGAACGTGCCCCTGGCGGGCGGCTGCGCCTGGGCGGCGCGGTACTGGATCCCCGCCGATGGTGAACAGGCGCGAGGGCGCAATTTCGACGTCAGTGGTGCGTTGACGGTCACCGTCGGTGGCACCTTGCTGGTGTTCTCGTTGGTGCAGGGGCCGGAATGGGGTTGGGCGGCGCCGTCCACCCTCGGCTGCCTCGCCTTGGCGCTGGCGCTGCTCGGGCTGTTCGCGTGGATCGAACACCGTGGCCGCGACCCGCTGATGCCGCTGCGTCTGTTTGCCTACCGCGAGTTGCGCATGGCGATGGTGCTGACGGCAGTGTTCATGAGCAGCTTTGGCGTGCAGTACTACTTCCTCGCGCTGTATTACCAGCAAGTCTACGGCTACAGCGTGTTGCAGGCGGGGCTGGCGTTTTTGCCGGCGACCCTGGTGTGCACGTTCGGCATCTGGCTGGCGGAGCGTTCGTTGGTTCGGCTGGGGTTGCGCAACACCCTCGTCAGTGGGCAACTGGCCGGAGCGGTGGGCATTGCGCTGGTGGTCTGGGCACTGCCGACCGGCGTGGGGTTCTGGTCGCTGCTGCCGGGTATTTTCATCCTGAGCATCGGCCAGGGCATGACCTGGACCGCGATGTGGGTGGCAGCGGGCATGGGCATTCGTCCGGGCGAGCAGGGCGTGGCGGCGGGGATGGCCTCCACCAGCCAGCAGATCGGCGGGGCCTTGGGGCTGGCGGTGCTGGTGTCGGTGGCGAGCGCGGGGGGCATCGAACGGGCGTTGTGGTGGAGCGCAGCGATTGCCCTGGCAGGCGCGGTGTTGGCGCTGCGCCTCAGGCAACCTGCCGAGTCAGCGGGCCTGGAAGCGGTCTGACATCTTCACCCAACGCGACGGCGGCATACCGTAGGTGCTGCGAAATTGCCGGGTCATGTGGCTCTGGTCGGTAAAGCCGGCGGTCATCGCCGCGTCCACCAGTGATTGGCCTTGGGCCAGCAGGCTGCGCACCAGGTCCAGCCGGCGCATGGTCAGGTAGCGGTAGGGGCTGGTGCCGAACAGCAAGCGAAAATCCCGCGACAAGGCCCAGCGGTCGCGGCCGGCGTGGTCGGCCATTTCATCCAGGGTGATGCTGCGCCCCAGGGCGCTGTGGATAAACTCACGGGCCCGCTCGGCGGCGACATAGTCGAAGGTCTTGCGGCTGACGATCCCGCCCGAGACGTTGCTAAGCGCGTGGGCCAGGTCGAACAGGGCGTCCTGTTCCTGCAGCGGGTCGATGGGGTTGTCCAGGTTCTGCAGCAACACTTCGCTGGCGCGAAACAGCCGTGGATCGGTGGATAAACCGTTGGGGATAAACGGCAACGGCTTGCCGCCGAGGATCTGCTGGATCAGCGCCGGCTCGACGTAAATCATCCTGTACTTGAAGCCTTCATCGCTGCCGGCGTGGCCGTCATGGGTTTCATCGGGGTGAAGCACCATGGTCGTACCGGGCAGGCTGTGCACCATGTCGCCGCGATAGTGAAAGCTCTGCACGCCGCTCAACGTGCGACCGATGGCGTAGGTGTCATGGCGATGCGGGTCGAAGGCGAAGCCGGCAAAGTACGCCTCGATACGGTCCAGGCCACTGGCATGTGGGGCGCGGTGCAGCCAGTCGAGGGTGGCGGTGGGTTTGCCCATGGTGACTTGTCACAAAAAATAGAGATGGAAACACGTTAACCCAGTATTCGACAGATTGCCTGGCAGGGTCTTGAACGATTGTGCAGCCGATTCGACGTGCAGCTCAAGGTTTGTATTGTTTAGCACTAAAAAATTATTGTTTTACGATAATTAATTCGTTATTTTGCCTCGACATCTATTCAGCGAGGTTGTTTATGAACACCCAACGTCTTGCCCAACTCAGCCAGCGCATGTCCCTGATCACGCTGCTGCTGATCGTTACAATGCTGCTCCTTAACGCCGCGGTGTGGTGGTTTCCGGTGCTAAGCTCTTCAGCCGACGGGCTGGGGTTTGGTTTCGCGCTGAGCGACCGCCAGATCCAGGGGCGCGCCGCTCAGGTGGCACTGTTTCCTGTCTGGCAGACACTGGGTGGCATCTTGCTGTCCAGCGTTCCCTTGCTGGCGTTGGCGTCGGGCCTGAATCAATTGCGTAAACTGTTCCAAAGTTATGCGCGGGGCGAGTATTTTTCCAGCGCGGCGGCGTTGCACTTGGGCAAGGTCGGTAAGGCGGTGGCTTTATGGGTTTTGCTGGATTTTTTGTGTGAGCCGCTGTTGAGCGTGTGGGTGACGATGAACGAACCTGTCGGCCAACGGTTGATCACCTTGAGTGTGACGGCACCCAGCTTTGTGGCATTGTTTCTGGCCGCCTGCATCGCGGTCATCGCGCGTATTCTGTGGCAGGCCAGTGAAGTGGATTCCGAAAACCGCACGTTTGTATGAGATTCAAATGCCCATCGTGATCGAGCTGGACGTTATGCTTGCCCGGCGCAAGGTCAAATCCAAGGACCTGGCGGCCGCCATCGGAATTACCGAACAGAACCTGTCGTTGCTTAAACAAGGCAAGGTCAAGGGGGTAAGGCTAGGGACGCTGGATGCCATCTGCGCCTATCTGGATTGCCAGCCAGGTGACTTGCTTGTCCACATTCCCGGGCCTGCTGCCGACCAGTAGCCGCTACCCACATCGCAAGAAGGACCGTCCGATGCTGTTCTCCAACCTGCCGTACGCCGCGCCATTGTTATCATTGGCGTTGCTCTGGACCGTCGCGGTGGTGACGCCCGGGCCCAATTTTTTCAACACAGCGCAATTGGCTGCCAGTTGTTCGCGCCGCCATGGTGTGGTGGCGTCAGCGGGTGTGGCCACGGGTACCGTCATGTGGGGGCTGGCGGGTGGCCTGGGCATTAAGTCGCTGTTTGCGGCGGCCCCCATGCTGTACCTCGCGTTCAAGATCATCGGCGGCTGCTACCTGATTTACCTTGGGTTGAAGCTGTTCAAGCGCTCGGCGCCAGCGATGGGCCAGAACGTGCTGCCGGATGAAGCGCGCCGTTCGCTGTTTTCCGCCTGGCGCCTGGGGTTGCTGGGCAACTTGTCCAACCCCAAGGCGGCGTTGTTTGTTGCCACCATCTTTGCGTCCACCATGCCGCCGTCGCCTTCACCGATGCTGCTGACCCTGGCGGTGCTCACCATGGCCACCTTATCGTTCAGTTGGTATTCCAGCGTGGCCTTGGTGTTTTCCAGTGAACGCATGGCCACGCTCTACAGCCGTTCGCGCAAGTGGCTCGACCGCTTTGCCGGGGGCTGCTACGTGCTGTTCGGTGCACATCTGGTGGCGAACCGCTGACGGCCCGTGTTAAGAAGCCTTACTTTCAACAGTGAGGCCGGGTCATGAGCAAGGTGCGGGTAGGTATTATTTTTGGTGGCCGTTCGGCGGAGCATGAAGTCTCGTTGCAATCGGCGCGTAACATCGTCGATGCGTTGGATCGCTCACGATTCGAACCGGTGCTGATCGGTATCGACAAGGCCGGCCATTGGCACCTCAATGACACCTCGAACTTCCTGCTCAACCAGGAAAACCCGGCCCTGATCGCCCTCAACCAGTCCAATCGCGAACTGGCCGTGGTGCCTGGCAAGGCCAGCCAGCAACTGGTAGAGACCTCCGGCACCGGCTTGCTGGAACATGTCGACGTGATCTTCCCCATCGTCCACGGCACCCTCGGCGAAGACGGTTGCCTGCAAGGCCTGCTGCGCATGGCTGACCTGCCTTTCGTCGGCTCCGACGTCCTCGGCTCGGCAGTGTGCATGGACAAGGACATCACCAAGCGCCTGCTGCGCGACGCCGGCATTGCCGTGACTCCGTTTATCACCCTGACCCGTAGCAACGCCGCGCGTACAGCCTTCGACACGGCAGTGAGCAAGCTCGGCTTGCCGATGTTCGTCAAACCGGCCAACCAGGGCTCTTCGGTGGGCGTGAGCAAAGTCGGCAACGAAGCCGAATACCACGCTGCTGTTGAACTGGCTTTGGGCTTTGATGAAAAGGTCTTGGTGGAATCCGCGGTAAAGGGCCGTGAAATCGAATGCGCCGTGCTGGGCAACGAAAACCCGATCGCCAGCGGTTGTGGCGAGATCGTGGTGAGCAGCGGTTTCTATTCCTACGACAGCAAATACATCGACGGCCAGGCTGCCCAAGTGGTGGTGCCGGCCGCTATCAGCCACGAGGCCAGCGAGCGTATCCGTGGGCTGGCCCTGGAGGCGTTCGAGGTGCTGGGCTGTTCAGGGCTGGCGCGGGTCGACGTGTTCCTCACCGACGACGGCGAAGTGCTGATCAACGAAATCAACTCACTGCCCGGCTTCACCCGCATCAGCATGTACCCCAAGCTGTGGCAGGCGGCGGGCATGAGCTACAGCGAACTGGTGAGCCGCTTGATCGAGCTGGCGCTGGAGCGGCATGCGGTGCGCAAGGGGTTGAAGATCAGTTGTTGATGCGAGCAATCCACGAATAGATCAATGTCTTCAGCTCCTCAGGGTGATGCGTCCTGCGACGATAGCTGGCAAAGGTGGGGGAGGTGCAGTAGGTGCACACTTCACTCACCTCGATCTGCTCACGCCGAATCCCTGCCGCTTGCAGCAACATCACGCCATATCCGCTCAAGTCAAACCATGCACTTGCAACTTGCCTCGCAGTGGGCGGGGCAATTTCGGGGCGCAGCAGCGGCGCCGGTTGGACCTGGCTCCAGGGCGGCTGACCGTCGCGCCACAAGTGGCCCTGTTCAGTTTGAAACTGGGTAATGAACTCCCGGCTCACCTCATAACAGCACGGCTTGATCGAGGGACCGATCGCTACCTGCAACTGGTCGATGGCAATTCCTTCATCGGCAAAACGCTGTATTGCATTCGCCACAATCCCGGCTTGCAGCCCCTTCCAACCGCCATGCACCGCAGCCACCTTCTCAGCGTTTTTCGAGGCAATCAGGAGGGGCAGGCAATCGGCGGTGATTACCGCGATGGGGTAATGCTCAACCGTGCACACCCCATCTGCCTCGACCGTGTTGCTCACCTGGTCCGCCTGCCACTCAATCACCGAAGCGCTGTGCACTTGCTTGCAGATGAACACGTCTGCCGGGCGCTGCGGATCATTGATCGAACAAAAACCGTGGTCGACGCCAGGGATGGCGGCGAGATTATCTGCCTGTTGCACGAGCGCTTTCTCCGTTGATTGATGTGTTCAGTCGCCAACCGCTTCGCCTTCACGCCGAGGGTCGGCACCGCCGCTCAGTGACACCTTGCCCTGGGCATCCCGCGTGCGCACGATGGCCTGGATACCACTGGTCATTTCGATCTCGCTCAGCGCATGGCCCTTGTCCTTGAGCGCCTGTTTCAGCATGGGGCTGAACATACCGGTTTCCAGCTCGGTTGCGCCATTGCGGCTGCCGAAGTTCGGCAGGCTGATGGCCGCTTGCGGGTCAAGTTTCCAGTCGAGCATTGCTACCAGGGACTTGCTCACGTACTCGATGATTTGCGAGCCGCCGGGTGAGCCGACAGTGGCCAGCAACTCGCCGCTCTTGCGGTCGAACACCAGGGTCGGCGCCATCGCCGAACGCGGACGTTTGCCAGGCTCGACCCGGTTGGCCACGGGTTGGCCGTTTTCTTCAGGGATAAACGAAAAGTCGGTCATCTGGTTGTTCAGCAAGAAACCCTGGACCATCACATGGGCGCCAAATGCCGCTTCCACCGTGGTGGTCATCGACACGGCGCCGCCCCGGTCATCCACGGCCACCACTTGCGAGGTGGAGATGCGCAACGGCGAGCGATCCGGCGCGTAGGCCACCTGGATGCCTGCAGGGACGCCCGGCTTGGCGATACCCATGCTGCGCTCGCCGATCAGCGCGGCGCGCTTGGCCAGGTAGTCCGGTGCGACGAGGCCGGCAACCGGCACGGGGACGAAATCGGCGTCGGCGAGGTACAGACTGCGATCGGCGAAGGCCAGGCGCCCCGCTTCAGCGAGCAGGTGTACTGCCTCCGGTGTTGGTTCAAGGCCTGCTGGCGATGAGCTTTTCAGCGGTCGCATCGCTGCGATACCCAGGCCTGGGTCGCGGGCTTGCAAGGCCTGTAATGTACCGAGGATTTGCGCGATGGCGACGCCACCCGATGAAGGTGGCGGCATGCCACAGACTTTCCACTGCTGGTAGTCGGTGCACAGCGGTGTACGTTCCTTGGCGGCGTAGCCCTTCAAGTCCGCCAGGGACAGGCTGCCCGCATTGCGATGGCCCTGCACCTTGCGCGCGATCTCTTCGGCAATCTGCCCGTGGTACAGCGCGTCCGGGCCTTCCTTGGCGATACGTTTGAACACCTTGGCCAATGCCGGGTTTTTCAACACAGTTCCGGTGGCTTTCGGCGTGCCATCGGCGTTCAAAAAGTACGCCGCCATGTCAGGCGATTGTGGGATATAGCGGTCAGCCGCAATCAGGCTGTGCAGGCGCGGGGAAATCGCAAAGCCCTGTTCCGCCAGCCGGATCGCAGGCTCGAACAGCTCGGCCCATTGCAGGTGGCCGCTCTTCTTGTGCGCCATTTCGAGCGCACGCAATACCCCAGGCGTGCCAACCGAGCGCCCGCCAATCTGCGCCTCGGGAAACGCCATCGGCTTGCCGTCGGCCTTCAGGAACAAGCGCTCGGTGGCCCCGGCCGGGGCGGTCTCACGGCCGTCATATGCGTGAACGTTTTTGCCGTCCCACAGCATGATGAACGCGCCACCGCCAATGCCGGATGACTGCGGCTCCACCAGGGTCAATACCGCCTGCATTGCAATCGCTGCATCAATTGCCGAGCCACCCCTGCGCAACATCTCGCGACCGGCTTCGGCTGCCAACGGGTTGGCCGCCGCCGCCATATGGCGCTCGGCATGTTGGGGGGTGAGGTCGGTGCGATAACCCGACCCCAATTCCGGTGCGGGTGGCTGTTCGTAGACAGACGTGTTGCAGGCAGCCAGGGCGAGGGCTGCGGCAATTATCGACAGTTGATGGCGGGAAATCGAAAACACGCGCGGAACTCCGTTCATTTTGAGAATGATCTGTTGTCCTTTGAAACACTTCGCTATCGCCGAGCGGGTCAAATTTGGCCAGCACCCGCAACAGGCTATCGCGCCTCCGGTTGGTGTGCCTCGGTCACGGCGATCGCTTGGGCCAGTTGCATATCACTCATGTGAGGCGCCGGGTAAGACGTGTGGTAAGTCCTCACGGCGAGCTCAAAGCGTGCGCCACGGATATTCCCGTCCGAGCCGATGAAGGCCAGGGCGTCCCCCTTGGCCGACTCAAGCATATCGAGCGGATGGGACGTGGTGCCCAGCGTGGCGAAGGTGGTCAGCACCGGGCCGGCGAGGACCATCAAACTGGCTTGATCGACCTTCCCCAAGCCTTCGGACGCGGCACTGGCGAGCGATGGCAGGGCTGACAATGCAAGTGCAAGGTGCAGGGGCTTGATGGTCATCCAACACTGGTTCCATTTAGTGTGATTGAGGGCGTGATCCTACTTGGTAACGCGGGTTTAGCCCAATCGCAACACCATCGCCCCGCCAGCAATGATGCAGGCGGCAACCACGCGAGTGCGCGTCAGTTGCTCCTTGAGTATCAGCGCGGAGATGATCACGCCGAACAGGATCGACGTTTCCCTGAGCGCTGAAACGGTGGCGATCGGGGCCGCCGTCATTGCCCAAAGCGCCAGTCCGTAGGACGCAACCGTGCCGACCCCGCCCACCACGCCGAGGTGCCAGTGACGGATGACGTAGCGGCAAAACACCCCGCGTTGGGTGGCCAGGGCCCAGGCGGCCAACGGTAGCCCGGTCAGCAGGAAAATCCACAATGTGTACGCCGCAGGGGCGCCGGACTTGCGCACGCCCAAACCGTCGACAAGGGTATAGCCGGCAATGACCCCCGCATTGATCAAGGCAAGGACCAGCCCTTTTCGCGGGCTGGTCGAGGGGGCGACAGCCATGCTCAGGATACCGATGCAGATCACTGCAATGCCGCTCCATGCAAACGCTGACAACGACTCGGACAGTGCAAGCACACTCGCAGCTGCCACCAGTAACGGCGCAGTGCCGCGCATGATCGGGTAGGTCTGGCTCATGTCGGCGATTCGGTAGGTGGAGGCAACCAAGACGAAATACAGCACCTGCAAAATGACCGATGCACCGATGAACAGCCAGCTTTCTCTTGCCGGTTGCGCCAGGAATGGAATAACGACCAATGCGATCAGCGAGGCGAAGGCGGTGATCATGCATGTGGTCAGCAGCTTGTCGCCGCCGCCTTTGACCACGGCGTTCCAGGTCGCGTGGAGAGCGGCACCCAGCAGGATGACCGCGAACACGTCAAAGCTCATGAGTGGGTTCCTGTCGGGCTCAGGCTGGTTAGTCGGGGAGAATCGCTGCGAGTATGCCCCAGCACTTTTCTTCAGGCATAAAAAAACGGCCTACCTTTCGGTAAGCCGTTTTTAGTACTTGGTGGTACACAGTCATTTGAACTGAACCTGCAAGGACTTGTATTTAAAGAGTTTTGTGCTGTGACTTTCAGTTAGGCATACATGTAGGCATACACGCCGCATCCTTCTGCACACTGATAGCGTGGTATCCCCGCTAGTTAAAGCACCACCAGGTGGTTGGCAATGTGTTGCCATTCGGGCCGTTACTTCTTTGCCCGACCTTCTGCCGCCAGTGACGCTAGGGCGAGGGTGATGAATCCTTCATTCATATCCAGGGTGTCCAGCGCCCCTCGGATGTTCCGTGCCACCTCTGTAGAACCTCTTTGCTCAACCCAGTTCGATAGCTCCTCGATAGCAGCCCCCAACGCCAGTTGGTTTTCATTCATGCGCTTGAGTAACGACGCAAGCAAAGGTGTGTCTTCCATGATGTTCTCCCGTCGTGTTGTCAGGTGTGCAATCTACATCTAGCCAGTGGCATTGCATATCAGCGGTCACCACCACCTGATGAGAGAAAATCGCGCTGGGGACCCTGAGAGGTTTCGCTCCACACGGGGCATGAAACCCGCGGGATCGAGTTAGTGGGAGGCGTTGGAAGTTACTGAAATTTCAATCGTTGAAATTGAAAGGATCTTGAAGAAAAAGGGCCATCGTTACAGCTTCGGTAAAGGTGGCCGTATCTGTTGCTGATAATGAACGACTGCATGGCGTCAACCATGGTGATGGGTGTCAACCTGTCAACCGACGTAGGAAAGACTGCCGCTAACAAGATCCCGCGGGTTTCATGCCCCGTGTCTATCGGAAATGCCCAGGGTCCCCAGCGGCTTTCAGATTCATAGGGCAAATGCACTGGTGAACAGCAGTTCACTAAGCTGGGCTCCTTTCCGCTGACACGATCACGCGGGTTTCCTACACCGTACCTTCAAGAGTGCTCCAAGGTCCCCACTACCGAACCAAAGCCAGGAGCATGACCCACATCCCTTCGCTGGAGGAGCAATACTTATGGGGCTCGGGGGGGCTACCCTAATAAACCCGTGTTACGGGTGTTACGCGTGTTACAAGGTTTAGTAAGTGTTTGATTTTAAATGATTTATGTAGCGTTACACAGCTGTGGTTGGTTCGCCGATATGCGTGTTACATCGCAAATAGTGTTACATCTATGAAAGCCTTGGGACGAGCTGCTTGTGATGCTTACGGTGTGTGTCATCGAACTAGGGGCTTTCGCTCATAGGGCCGCTACCGGCCAGAAGCGGACGCTCGTGAGTAACGGCTTTCAACCCATAGCGGTCGTTCAAGATGGGCAGCTTACGGCCACGAGTGAGTGGTTGAGCAACTGCGCTTCACACCTTACTAGGCAAAGGGATTGCCCAACCATAAAGTGTTGAAGAAATGGATGGCTGAGTACGGGACCAATTCAATAGAGTCCTGGTTAGCGCAGTAGTGCAGGTCGGTTGAGCCTTGAGCCTAACCCCCAGGGTCGAAAGCACCCCATGCTTCCGACCCTAGGTTTTTTATCTTGTTTCTCAGCTTGTCTCTACAAGTTCAATTAGGCGCAAATAGCGCGTATCCGACTGAAGGCTAGGAGCGCTCTCAACTACCAACGCAAGTATACTTGATAATTCGTAAGGAGCTCTGGTGAGCACCTGTGGAGTAACTGCGTGCATAAGATCGAGCGTAACTTCAGGATGAAGAACGGCAATCGGTTTCTCTTCACCGACATCCAGGGTAAACCGATAAAACGGATGGTCACTTATCTCCACCGGCACCAAGAATTTCTTCACCGCCTCATACACCTTTGGAAAATATTCGCCCGTATCATCAAGTAGGCCGATCCATGCTTTTATCGAAGCAGATGTCCTATATCGGCGCTCCCTTGGCCAATCCATATTAATAAAAGGGATCACGTGCTCTACCCAACCGTTTTCATTCTTCCGCCCAACTAGCCCCAACCAGAAAATGAACTGATTTCGCTCATCGTCGGACATGTCCCGAAGCACCGAGCGTATCTCGCTTCGTGTAAGCCCGCTTGGGCTATCCGGATGAAAAATTCTCATCAATCCCAACCATTGAGAGGCTACCTGAGATAGATCGCGTTCCCAAGACAGACCGTTAATCCAAGGAATTAAATTAAGCAATAGTGGCTTAATGACCTCTGCTAATCCAGGTGCGGGCATATCTACATGAAGAAATCCACTCCAAGCAGGCTCTGCGACTGGATGATCGAACGACAACATTGGGATAAGATTATGCTTAGTCCAGATTGGATCGACAAACATAAGCCAGTTCAATTCACGAACCACGATAGAAACAGCGTGATCCGCGCCCTCTCCCTGAGCAGAAAAAAGCCGTTCAACACGAGACTTTATGTTAGCTGGGATTAACGAATTCGCGCCCTGCTGATTACTTGAAAGTGCATGAAGAAGAGCTTCGGCGCACATACCAATGGGACCATTGATTGCATAGTTGTAAGTGCGACGTGATCGCTCGACAGCCTTCCCATCACGGTGAACCTCACCCACCCCACTCTCAGTAGCATCAGCATCACCACTAAAAATTCCGTCGACAACATTGTCATACACAGCCCAAGCGAGGGCGCTATCAAAATCCAAGACAGACCTAATATTTTGCTCCAGCCATCTTGTCAATACGTATCGCAGCTCTACAACAACCACGTTCGGAAGGCGCGCCAGTCTATTTATAAATAACCGCTTCAGTCTGGGGGGAATATCCGCTGGAAGATCGTTAATCATGGAGTTCCAGAACTCACTTGGGTATTCACCTCTCTTACCTTCAAGTGTTAACGCAGAAAGCGCCTTCCTAGGATTGGCCTTCACCAATCCTGCAAAAGGTCGCTTATCAGTGAAGCTGCCGAAGTCGCGCTGATGGTCTTCTTTAGCCTTGGGTATCACTTCGTTAACGGAAACATTCATCAGTTTGTCGGGCGCTTCGTCAGTACCCACCCAACCTACCCTCGAACCATGTATGGTTACTGTAGAGGTTGCCCACCCGTCGCTCCACTCAGAAATCCCGCTAATAACTTCCTTAAGCCGCTGGCTGAGGTCGCCAGCCAAATTGCAGCCCTGAATTTCGAGATATCGAGCATATTTGGCCGCAATCCTATCTCTGGCTTTATGAAACTCTTCATTAGACCAGTGAGATTGCTGATCGGGACCGGCGATAATCCGCTCCGCAATTCTTCTCTGGTATTCAGTTGAAAACTCTGCCCACCGATCACTAAGCAAAAAAAGCAGCTCACGAACCACGTCAGTGTCCCACAATGCCTCCTGGCTCAAGTCCAAAACCGCCTGTGCCACATGATCCGCATCAAAGATATCAACCTTACTAAACGCGTATAACTTTAACTTCCTAAAGAAAAATTGTTCATCCATAGACCAGATAGTTGCGTGCGCTCTTGCAACCTCTGGCCATGTGGAAGCCATTCTATCAAAAAGCTGAACGAACCAAATCATAGGCTCAGCTGTACTTGTGACCCGCTCCCGCCCACCTATATCACGACCTGGATAACAGGTAGGTGTGTCGAAGAACTTAATGTCGACATCTTCCAGCAAGCTGGAAACAACGGTCAACTGGTGTTCCAAAATCCCAAGAACCTGGCTTAACTGACTATCTGGAACCTGTAATTCTTCATTATGCCGATCAAGGAACGCGACCTCAAACCGCCCTAAGTCGTCAAAATCTATTTCCTCCCAAGATGCTGATGGAGGCATTGACTTCCCTAAGCCAGACGGGAGGCTAATCTGCAATTTAGGCGTCGCGAATCTCCGAAACTCTCGTAGAGCATTAGGGGTCCAGCCTTCTGCATCAATCAAGTTTTTAAAGTCAAACCACTCACTATTCCATCGACGATTGCGAGGGTCTTGATGATGTTCAACAAGTAGCCGCCATAAATGGCGAGCACGTTCGGAGAGGGGTTTGGAATGCCTCAAATGCCACTGAATTTGGTGAAGCAACCTAGGATGCAGTCCATTCTGGCGAACTGCCCACCAGGCCAAAACAGGACTATTGATACACTTGCAAATCCAAGATATAAGGTGACCGAGCCTTTTTGGCGTACTCTCTAAGCCCTCCATCTGTCGTCCACCCAAACGATGGAAGTCGTGCGGATTATCATCTTCCTCACGCCACACAAGAAGATTGTCATTAGTGACCCCTTGCCTGCGCTCATTTTCAGAGATGTCTATCAGATCATCATCAAGCCCATAATGGAAAACAGGATCAAATGTTTCTCTTTCACTCCCATAACCGCTACTCTTCTCGCCTGATCGGACATTAGCATCCATCACGCATATCCACTCTGGATGTGGTACAGGCTCAGCCTCTGAAAACGCTCTCGCACCCTGCACAGTGCGAAGCACATGAGCAACTTGACCTCGCTCATGTGGCATTAACTCCTTTGGGTCCCTCTGACTTTTAGCAATCGTGGATAAACGCCACCTGCGCGGATCATCGGACCGCTCAGCCCAAGCCTCCATGCTTTTCCACAAGTCTGAGTGATCGGAATAAGCGATACCAGTAACACCTCGATCACGCCATTTGACTTCCACATCGTCAACTGTCCCCCGGTCAAAGGCGTAGAGCTTGGATCGATCATATTGGCCATCATGATTTAGCCCCTGAAGCAGATACTTTACCGGGGGATCTTCGGCCTTATAACCAACCAGAACAACCGTATAGCGCTCAAGGAGATGCCTAATGAAGTTAGTCGCCCAGCCCTCTGAAAGATAGGCCCGCCCGAAATCGGCGCTACTTAAGACATAAGGATGACTTTCTGCGGTTGTATCTACTAGTCTTCCGTGCAGATAGGTAACACCTTCTATATTCAAGCCAAAATTAAGATTTGGGAAAGCGGGAGGAACATGCAACTTCAGTTGCCCAGCGTCACCCGGCAACTCGAACAACCTATCAAAGTTTGTCGTTACGATCTGTGGCATTCCACCCTGACTAGAAGAAATACGTTTTATGAGGTTGTGTTCCCGCCCAAAATCATGACCTTCCAAAGAAACACTTAGCCTCTCTGTGACCAAGGCATTAACCTCATCCTTGCCATACTCTAAATGAAGAAGGTTAAAAATCTGGTCCAGCGGCACGTTCGAATCCGACTCACGAATCAACCATGGCAGAAACGAGGTCATAATTTCCGAATCGTCAGGCGGGCCGAAGAACTCGATGACGTATTGAGTTAACCCTATAAATGTGGGCATTCCAGACGGAATTGAGACTCCTGCACCACATAGAAACACCACGCGACCCGCATCGCAACGCTCTAGTAAAACATCAGGTATCGAGGGACCACTGGCGTAAAATTTCATAAGTTCAACTCACCACTAGAATGGATAGCGCGCCTTAGCGAGGGGCTGCTAGGGGTCGAAAGCCGCCGCTTGGGAACGACCGCTTTTGGCCGGCTGCTGCCGTTCACCAGAGGCAGATTTGGGTCGATTGCGGCTCTTCGTCACCGGCAGCTGTCGGCTAATAGCGGACCTTTGAAGTTCAAAGACAGACGGGTATTCATTCAGTTTACGCTGCCTCTCGCGCTAATCAGAAAGCCGCGCAAAGCTATGCCACGTCTATCGAGCGACTTCAGCGTCCCACCAACGTCTAGTCAAACGAGGTTTCTGTGGAAACCGGGTGTCACGAGGTTCAACATTGATTGGTACCTGGGACAAAATATCTTTTAATTCGTCGTAACCTGTCATTGAACTCATTGCCTTTTGCTCCCAGACAATGTCGGATCCGTAATTGTTAAATCGGATGTCAAGGTTTCTGAGTGAATGTACGAAACCGTTGAGATTGTTACCTTCAAAGGGATGGGCAGGATTGCCATTGAAGCCTACATAATTCCAACCGAGCAACCAATACGGGAAGGGTTGCGACTTGGCCGAAAGAGTTGTAACAATAAACCGAGCGACCGCATCTACTATCAATGCAGGCTGCATTCGATCAAGATCGGCGTAAATCGAATGGTCCCTATTCTTTGCGTGTGTCACCTCATTACGTATCTCTTGAAAGTTCTTGAAAGTATCAATTATATGGCTAGGGACTTCTAATGTATTTCCGCATAACTCTGCGGGCCAGTATCTAATTTTGTGCTCTAGATTAACTTTGCGGAGCTTCTTAAAAATAGCATCTTCATCGAATCCATCTTGCGTAAGTTTTTCACGCATAATTGCATTCAAAAAAGCTTCAAAACAGCAGATGGAGAAATAAGTACATGCTCGCAAGTGATGATATCTTTGAAAAGGATTATTCGACTCCGAGGATAGTACGCTCTCATAAAATGCCGACGAATAATAGTGCCATATAATATTAGAGTTAAATCGCCAATGCTCATTAGCCATATGATTATCCATCATCCACTTAAGTTTATATTGTGCAGCATTAGCACCACTGGCGGTCGACGGATATCCGCCAGCAGCTGTCATTCGTAAGGGAGTGCGTAGGTAATGTGAGCTAGACAATATGATAAAAACGGGGAAGATCACCTTTGATAATAGTGGTCTGACCCCGTTTTTCTCCGCTATCACGAATACCTTTCAAGTCTAACGTGGTAACTGATCATTCTAATCATTGTTCACTCTATGTATCTGCGTCAGAATCCCCATTAACTTGGGATTTTCCTAGAAATAGATTCCCGCCTACTAGATAGGGCCTCAACTTTCTAAGCCTGCGATAATATGCAAGCAAGACTCGCAGCTGGTGTAGGGCGTCGACATTTAGATAGTTAAAGCTACCTCTATAATCTTCCCACTTCATCAAGTCAAAAAAGAAGTCTACAAATTCCTCCAGGCGAGTTACGATCTCAGGAGCAAGGCTGGCGGATATTACTCTTTCATCATCAAAACCAGATATTTTGTTTTCTTTAAAATATCTATAAACGGTCGAATAATACTGCTCTAACGCTACAAAAGAAAGATCATTAATAATCTGATGGGCGGATACTTCAATCCTTCGAGCGAGATCTGTCAACAAGTTTAGCTTGATATGTCCCGGGGAAGCAAACTGAATCTCAGCTACTTTAGCTCTATGAATAGACGGTGTTACAGAATTTAGCCCTGTGAAAAGGTGTACTGCACTGAATCCCCCAGTCCAACTACCTGCAAGCTTGCTCAAAGCCCCATGTACTGCTGGGCGATCAAGATGCTCTAAGCCATAGTGAAATGAATAAAGCTGCTGATATATCTTAGGGACTAGTGAAAAGTCATCTATGTATAACTCGCCATCCAAACCAAGAAAATAAGACTCTGTAATTTCTTCTGCCAGCTTTTCAGCCGCTGGGGTTGCTATTTCAGGAGTCAGATAAGAGTCAGTCTCAGGCAAATACGCGTCGGGTAATTTATCCCAGCTCGTACGAAGAAAAGCGCTACGCTTTGCTGATCCTCCCGTGTGAAAAATAACTATCCATTCGGACTCTTTATATATGTCTCTTAGTGTTGTTTGCTGCTCTAAATAATCGCGAAGAGATTTTCTGCCTATTGGTATTATGCACCAGCGATTACGAGTTGAAGTGCAATCAAGCCAAGCATACAGCAGATCGTGGCCGGATTCGCTTTTATATAAACTTAATAGTGGTCCCTCAAACTCAATAAGATCGGCATTCCACTGATGTTTGGAGAGAGTGCGGGCATCTATTTTTTGACCTTCAATGCGGAGAAAACTCATGGGATTGCTCGCACCGTGAATACGTTGTTATGAACGCCGCCCGTAGAGTACGGGTGAAAGTCAAAATGGCCATAACGATCCGCTGCGGTACAGGCTCCGTCATCGGGTGTAATTAATAAATTGGCCACATGCCCACCAAAAACCTTACGTGCCATGCGAAAGCTTTTCTGAACGCTTAGAAAAGCACTTACGCTTTGGGCATATGAAATATGCATGGATAAGCCCCAGCAGGAGCATTTCTCGACTGGATCAGACGCCCGAAGCAAACGAGGAGGGTTTCGAATGGCGACAGGAGCGAAACACTGGGTACTCACGGGATTTGCCACCCATCGCCATGCATCTTGTTGAATCGGAGATGTCCCTGGGGGTGGGCATTGATATCCATTCGCGGACATCTCTGCAAGCTGGACGCTATACATATAAGACATAAAGTTCCTTTTTATGGTTCGGCGGCCCGAATCGCAGGCATTACGCCATCATTTCATACCGGTAGGATTTCCGGAAGTAACAACGATTTGGCCCTGCCATTCTCCGACGACTGGCAGAACCACAGTCTGCCTCAGCATTTTCCGTAAAGTGACCAAATCTGCGATGGATTGCGGGAATATCACCCGGATAGCTTAGTCTTGTTAGGCACACTTGAAATGCTTGTCCTGGCGCGAAAGCGACCCTAAGCCCGCAGCCGCCAAAGATCAGTAGCCGAAAAATCTGGAGGCTTGTTTCGTAATGGGAGGATCTAGCGAAGCGGAAGCTGTTTAAGCTTCCGTTCCTGCATTAGCTGCCCTTCCTTTTGAGCTGTAGGTCAATGAGATTGAGTTCTGCCTTGATTGCATCAATCGTGAGCGTCTCAACTTTAGTTTCTTTGATTCCTCTTGCGTTGAGCTTTTTCATGCCAGCTATGACGGCAATTATCCCGCTCAAGTGAAGCTTGCGGGCCTTTAGGTAATCAGGCATCTGAGCACTGTTCTGTGGTGGTTTATTCATGGTTAGACCGATGGTTGGCCCGAAGCAGCCGACCCTCGCCGGTTGCTTCGGAGAGGGTTCAGGTTAGGCCGCCAGCAGGTCAAGCAGGCTGTGTTGGCGCGAGCGATCTGCTAGTTCGTGCCAGGTCCAGCTTCCAAAGTGCTCGCCCTGTTCAGGGATATCCAGCTTCATCAATGCAACCGGGTCTCGATTGATCAGGTCGCGTGCGGCCCACAACTTACCGCCTGTTTCCAGCAGCGCTTTCGCGGCCTCATTCCATTGCTCCTCCAGCACAGTGTTCGCCAGGTGAGCCGCTTTTTTCTCGATCTTGGCGCGTTCTTTTTGTGCCTCTGTGATGTGCAGATCAATCGTTACCAGCTCTTGTTCCAGGGCGGTAATCAGCAGTTGTTGACGACGATGATGCTCAACCGCAGTCGTGAGGTTTTTTGCGGCCTTTTGAGCTTCGGCGTTTGCCGCTTTCTCGCCCTCCACATCGCCCCAGGCGACAGCCTGCGCATATGCGGTGGCTGCGTCCGTTTCAGCTTGTCGAGCCTTTGCCATGTCTTCATGAGCGCTCTGGCGGACCTGCTGTAACCGGGTCTCGATGCTTGTGCGCTTCTCGTTGAGTTCCATCTCGTCGGCTTTCCAGTTCGCCATATCGCTGAGATAGCCTGCAGCCAAGCTCTCACGGTTTGCCAATGTCTCAAGGCGATCAATCTTCTGGTTCAGTGAGCTGATCTCCAGATTTCGCGAGTCGATGCGTCTTTTGTGATCGTTGATTTCATCCTGCACTGCCCGTTGACGGCCTTGCTGGATGACCTCTGAGCTTTCCAGCGCTTCTTCAAGGGGCGCCAGGTCGCGCTGAATGCTCTCCACTTCGAGAGTCAGTTGGTCGCGGCGGTCTTTTAGTTCTTGGATAGTGTTCATCTGTATTGTCTCTGGGTACTGCGGTTGATAGGGATGATTGTCGAATGGCTGGCGAGGCCGGGAATGAGCCGGCGCTACCTCGATCAGCAGGCATGCCGTCAGGCGGCCTTGGCCTCGTGCTTATCCGTTCCAGGGACTGTCTTCACCACATAGCAGCGTTGAGGTCCTAACCCGGGTAGGCGAATCAAGCTGTATGCCTTGCCGTCACTTCCCGGCTCAAGTACGCCCCGTTGCAGCAGCTCCTTGTTCACCGCACTGATGTTCATGCCCTTGAAGATTTCGGCCCTCCAGGCTTCAGGCAGCACGTAGTAGGTGTTGGTGGTGTGCAGGGCATCGCCCATTCCGTGTTCCAGCGTCTTGCGAAAGCCCAGCCGATCAATCGTGCGTGGTCCGTGTTCATCGATCTTGGCGGCGGCAGATTCCCAGCGGGTAAAGCGGCTTTCTCCAAACCGCTCAATGACCTGTCTCAGCCGCGCCAAAATCGCATCACCCTCGAAATTTCCGGCGCCGCCACGCTCGGCCAGCCACGCATGCAGACACACGCGCGCGGCGGTCGTGGCTGTGCCGTCAGGCCAGCCGGTGACGCCGAAAGCGGTGGCCAACTCTCCGGCCGCTGCTGCGAGGCCAAAGCGAAGGGCTGCACGCTGGGCCTGTCCACTGGCCGAGGCGGGCAGGTTTTGGGTGATGAACTGCTCCACCGTGCGGCGAACGATCACCGACCACCTGAGCATTTCTCCGGGCGCGCACAGTGCGTGCAGGAAGGCGGTGAGGGGCGTGCCGTAGTATTTGGCTACACGGGCCTTGAGCGCATCGGAGAGGGCGGCGGCGTCTTCAAAACCGTTCAGCACATCGAACATGCCGAGACCCTTGCTTGCATCCGCAGGCACGGCGAGCATGCGCACCTCCATACCCGCTTTAAGCTCCTTGTTGGCATCCGCCATGTGCTGCGCCAACGTCTTCTCGCCGGTGGATAGAAACAGCAAGCGCCACTCCTGCACCTGTCGGCCCGCTTGTCCTCGATCATTCGCCCGTGCCTTACCGGTGCCATTACCGAGCATGTACACCGTTTCGCCAATAATGCGCGGGTCGCACATGCCGATTTCATCCAGCACCAGGAGACCGTCTGAGTGGGCAGCGGCGATGGACTCTAGGGCGTTATCCGTGGAGCGCCACGAACGCACCAGACGCGGCCCGCCATAAACCGAGGCAGCGACCTGCAAGTGAGTGGTCTTGCCGCCGGAGCTGTCGCCGTAGAGATGGAAGCCGCCCGACTCATGCCCCAGCAGGTTCAGCAACGGACCTGCAAAGGCCACAGAGACGACAAATGCCAAGCGGTGGTTGCCAACGCAAAGAGCGCCGATTTGCTGCTGCCACTGCTCCAGAGAGCCTGCTTCGCTGATTGGTGGAAGTTGCGCACCGGCTTCATAAAAATGCAGGTGTTCGGCGTGCGAGCCGATTTGCTGTTCTGGCAAAAGGAAGGCGTTATCGTGCCAGCCCAGGCGCGTTACCAAACGTGCGCGCTGGGCGCTGTCGAAGCCGCCGAGATAACTCTGCAGGTCGTTGCGGGCATTGCGCCCCGACCGACTTCCGGCAAGACGTAGTCCCATGTCTACCAGTGGGCCGAGTACATCTTTGCCGAAGTCACCGGTCATAGTTCTGGCGGGAATATTCCAGCGTTTTTTGGCGCCGTCCGGGTCATCGAATTCGACCAATAAGCCCCAGTTGTGGCCCTTGTCGTCGCGAGTACGGGCGATGATTTCCAGAGGCGAGCACACGGGGCGCGCCTCACCATCGTCGCCGGAATAAAACACCCCCTCAGGCGTCAGGCGAAAGCCGCCCGGCAACAGGTCATTTTTTGATTTCGCAGGACGTTTGGCGGGCGCCTTGGCCTTCGGTTGTTGAGGTTCAGTTGGCTCAGCGGCACTGCCGAAAAACTCACCGCTGCCCACCAGCTCGGCGACGTGGCCAGCGGTCCAGCCTTTGGCTATCGCATCCGCTGCATCGTCGCCGTCTGCCCATTTTCCACCCTTAATGAGCGTGGGCTTTCCGCCTTTGCTGCTGGGCTTGAGCTTGAACACGTCGAGCGAGATTCGTGGTACTGACGCCGCGCCCAGCTCAACCAGCTTGAGCTCGATGGCGTCCATGCAGCTCTTGCCGCTGGTATCGTTATCCGGCCACAGCACTACCGTGCGCCCTTTGAGTGGCGTAAGGTCGGCCTTGTGCCAAGAGTTGGAGCCGTTCGGCCAGCAGGTGGCTACATAGTCCGGCAGCAGTTCAGCAGCGGCGTCAGCAGCTTTCTCTCCCTCACACAACACCACAGGCGCATCCGCACGCAGCGCCAGTTCATCCAGGCGCAGCAATGGCCGAGGTTCCGGCAACCCTTGCCAGCGCCATTGTGTGGTTTGCCCATCGGAGCGCTTGCACCAGGTCAGCGGTGCAAAGACCTTCCTCGGTTTGCCGTCTTCATCTGGGCTCAGGTCGAAGCGATACAGCGCCATGACTGGCTGGCCCTGAGCATCGCGATAGATCCACACCTTGGACGGAACACCGTGTTGCCGGTGCTTGGCAGGGCACTTGTTCATGGCCTCGACCGGGATCGGCTGAATCGCGTTCCACTCCGGCGTTGCGTTCTTGGTCGGTGCGCTTTTGGTTGTCGCTGAACCTGCGGAAACGCTGAGCAGATCCGCCAGTTTTTTGCAGGCCTCAACGTCGGTGCCGCCATCGATATAACGCACTAGGTCGATCAGGTCGCCGCCCTTATCGCCGGTGGCAAAATCCGCCCATGTGCCTTTGCTCAAATTGACCTTGAGTGAGCCTGCTCGTTTGTCTGTGCGCGTCGGGTTTGGTGCGGTGTATTCCTTACCGCCGTCGACGCGTTTGCCGTTCGGCAGCCAGTGCGCAAGCACACGGTCGATGTTCTTCAGGGCAACGCTTTTTACGTCTGCAAAGCTGGGGCGTTTTGAGGTGTTGCCGGTGCGCTGAGTCATGGTGTGGTCCTCGACTCAAGCAATGCCTTGTTCACGTCGTCGATCAGCGCCTTGGCCATCTCGCCGAGGTAGAACGCAGGCCAACTAAAACGCTCGCCCGCATCGCTGATGGCGGCGTCGAGGATCAGTTGATTGGCGTGGTGCAGAATCTGGGAGACGGCTTCAAGTGCGTCTTCCAGCGGGATACCGGTATTCACCCGAAACAGGTTCTGGCCGTTACCGTTGGCAGGGGAAAACTCGGAGCGTCCACGCGTGCTGGAGTGGGTCACAGAGCACCGCCTTTCTGGCCCATTGGCACAGAGGAGGCATCACCGTACATGGTGAGTGTTTTGATCAAGCCCAAGGTGCCGCGCACGTCCCAAATAACAGACGACAGCACGCGGTTGGAGAGCAGGGGTTTATCGCCGTCTAAGTGGTCTTCCAGCAGCATGAGAACGGAGTCGGCACGGTCGAGCGCACAGGTGATTGCGTCGATAGGCAGGCCAGCCTCGGCGTCTTGGCTGACGCAGAGTAAATCTTCGGGTAGTGCAAAGCCTGGGAGCATGCTCATTGGGCACCCCCTGCGGCTTCCAGAGCTCGCGCTTTGGACATATGGGCGTTGTAACGGGAAAGGCGTGTAGCGAGGCTGGAGTTGGCGTGTAAAGCGGCGAGAGCCATTGCTCGATGAGCCGCGGCGCGAATTTTGGACGGATTGAGGGCGTGCATGTGGAGCTCCTTTTGCTGGGGAGCTACCACCGTTCGCGACCAAGCGAGTTAGGGTGGCAGCTGTGCGCGGGTTGGTCGACCGGGGCAAAAGGAACCCAGCAGGCCCGAAGGCCTCCCACACACAGCCGCCATAACACGGAACTGCGGACGCAAAAAAAGCGCCTGCAATTGTAATGGGGGCGCCTATGCGCCTTTTGCTTTTCGGGCGACCAAGCCCGATCGCTGAATTTGCAGCGACGGGCAGAGAGTAACGCCCGTTTTTTGAAAGTGCAACTGTGCGGATCACTTGCGGATTTTTTCGGTGGGGAATAAATTGATCAGGCATGTAGATTTACCTCAACGCCTCCGGTTGCCGCCGGGGGCGTTTTCGTTTCAGGCATGGACTTCCCAGCTCAGGGAAACAAAGGGCAAGAGGTCGCCTTCGAGGCAGGCGCGTGCATCCTCATAGGCGTCGATTTGTTGGCCTTCGTCGACGATGATTGCTTGTGGGGCTTGGCAGGGAACTGACAATGCGCACCAGATGCCATCTGCCCATCGCATCACCATCACATCCCGGTTAAGGCGTTTTTGCTCTGTGCGGTGGCGTTCAAAACGCTGCATACCTCGTGATGAGAAACCGACATTTCTGAGTACAGAAAAGGGCTGCAAGATGGCCCTGTTGGCTACACGATTTTTCATGCCGCCACCTGATCGCGGGCAGCGATTCGTGCGCGTGTCCATGCCTGAACTTCCCCCAATACCCACGCAACCGGAGCGCTTCGGGCATTGCTGTTACTCAGCTTTACCGGCAACGGGAATCCGCTTTCAGGTTGACGCATCAGCTTGTAGATAGTCGGGCGTGCGAGCCCTACGATTGAAATGACCTCGGGCATGCGGATGAGGGTCATGGAGGGGTCATGCGAGGGAATTGCTTTTATTGCGGTAGTCATAGCGAGCTAACCCTTTGTTAATTGAGACAACGGGTCATACGCTACGCAGGGGAGGGGGAGTGGACTGTGTCTACTCCCTTTTATTTCAGAGGTCTAAGGCCCAGAGCGATCAAGTGCTCTCGAATGGTTTTTTTCGTGCCGTGGCCCGCCTGGTCGAAAAGCAGATTGGTCAGTTCAGCATCGGTCAGACTGCGCTTTTCACTTCTCCGGCCGTTAATGATTTGCTCAGCAGCCGCCTTGATTTTTGCCCGCCTATCCATAGCCAAGGTCTGTATCGCTGAGCTGGGATCTCGGTTCCCCTTACCGGCTTCTTGGCCCCTTCTCGTCGCCTTTGTCGACAAGGCATCGTCGAGAATTCGATGCATCAGGCTTGATGTGTTGAAGCCTTTTTTAAACACATCCATCTGCTCCACCTGGCGATAAAGACTCGCCATCAACAAAGCCTGGTTCGCCTCACCTAACAACGTAGCGAAGTTTTCTCGTGCTCGGATTTCGTTTCCGCTACTGCGGTCCCGCTCTTTTTCGATCAGGGCAAGGTACTGGCGGGGTGAGTCATGTTTTAGCTGCTCTATCAGGTCTGCATCGATACCGTAGGTGTTGAGCTCAAGGTCAAACAGCCAATTTGCGAGCGTCTCAACCGCATGAGTTGCAAGTACCAAGGCATAGGTCGCCACAAGCTGTGAATCTGCTGCGGTACGACTGACCCGAAGGAACCCTCGAATCACGCTGGGCAATGAGCCTACTTCCGCAGAGTCGGCATGGTCGTAGATGGCATCACGTAGGTAGTAAAGGGTTCGTGTGATCGATTCTGCACCTGGGGAGTAGGAGCCCTCCTCAAGCCAGAACGAAGTGGCCGTGTTGATCAGGTCAAATACGTTCCGGAAGTGCATTTCGAACTGTGGAAACAACACAAGATTGCGAACGGCTGCCTCAATGTCGTCCTGATCCCACACCAGGCACGTTACATCGAAGCCTGCGATTTCGAGTTCAAACTCTTCTGCCTCGATGCCGCGCTCAAAGTCCATTTAGATCTCCCCGCCGCCCCGAAGCCGGTAGTCTGTTACAGCGATTTGCGGGTGGTAGCGCCAACGCCAGCAGGGTTGCGTGCGTGGCCTTTATGTAACACGACTGCGCGATGTAACACGTGGTGGTCAGAAGTATTTCAGTGCGTGTAACGCAAAATATATTCAATAAAAACATGATGTTAGGTGTTTGTGTAACGCGCGTAACACCCGTAACACCATTTTTGAAGGGGGATTGGGTTAGCGACCTCACACTGCCTTCCCAAATTGACCTTGCACTACGTTTCCGGCCTCTAGGGAATCGAGATGATCGGCGTACCACTGCATCATCTGTGTGCGTTGCTCAAGGTACTGGGCCTTGTTGTAAATCCCTCGTACACCTTGTGCCTTGTGGCTGAGTTGGGCCTCGATATGGTCAGCTGGATATCCGTGCTCGTTGAGGATCGTACTGGCGATGTGGCGGAAGCCATGGCCGGTCTGGCGCCCCTCGTAACCAAGGCGTCTTAGTGCCATTAGGAACACGGTATCGCTGCGCGGTTTGGTGCGGTCGCTTCTACCTGGAAACAGGAGTGGGTAAGCGCCGGTTAGTTGCCGAAGCTCTAATAGTGCTTCCACTGCTTGGGTGCATAGTGGCACCAGGTGCTCACGACCTTTCTTGCGACCCTTGCGCTCGACTGGAACGGTCCAGAGCTTCTTGTCGAAATCGAACTCAACCCATTGTGCCTCTCGGAGTTCGCTGGGGCGTACAGCCATCAGGGTCAACAGCCTCAGGCCGAGCTGAACATCTTTGGCGTGCGGGTAGGAGCGTATCGCTCGAAGTAACCCCGGAAGCTCATCGGGGGAAACGTGGGCATAGTTCTCTGCCTTTCCCGAGGACAGAAATTTATGCACACCCTCCAACGGATTGTTGACGGCTCTGCCTGTTACGCGAGCCAGGTCATAGATATCTTTGCAGTAGGCCCTCACACGGCTCATCTGTTCCAGAATCCCCTGACGCTCAAGCCCTCTCAATAGCTCCATCCACTCCATCGACATGATAGAGGTGTAGGGTCGTTTACCGAGCGAGGGGAATACATGGCGTTCGAGTGCGCCAAGTATCCTTTTGGCCGTACCAGCATCCCAGCCGCTGAGACGAGACGTGTGCCACTCCCTTGCCAATACTTCAAAGGTGTCGTTGGCTGCATCGATCTCGGCGGCTTGGCGAGCTTTCTTGGATGTGATCGGGTTCTTACCTTCCGATGCGTCTGCGCGTAGATCGGCCGCTTTCTGCCGAGCGAAAGCGCCGCCCACTTCCGGGTAGCCGCCAAGACCAAGCCACGACCATTTGCCGTCTGGCTTCTTGTAGCGTAATTCCCAGGACTTTTGGCCGTTCGGCTTTACCCTGAAATACAGCCCTGGGCTGTCTAGTTCGCGGTATGCCCCGGCCTCAGGCTCCAGGCTGGAAAGTGTAGTGTCAGCGAGAGGGCGCCGCTTGATATCGGTGCGTTTCATCCTTGTATGCCTTCAGTTCAATTATTTATGAAGCATACACGTGGGCATACACGGTGGGGAAGGATAGGGGTAGATAGAGGTGGACAGCCAGAAACAAGAAAGCCCGCACTAGGCGGGCTTCTTGAGGTGATTCATAGACTGCTGTAGACATCTATGGATCGGTACTTGGTGGCTACACAGGGACTTGAACCCCGGACCCCAGCATTATGAATGCTATGCTCTAACCAACTGAGCTATGTAGCCAAGTGGCGCGCATTATTCGCGTAGAACGCCAATGCGTCAAGTATTTATTTTGAATTTTTATCTACGCTTTCAACTGTTTAAGCGAAATCAGCGGATCGGGCGACGAGTGGTTCCTGATTAATCCCGACGCCTCCCCGCAAAAACCTGATCGCGTGGGGCAGATATCCCTGCCGCCCCACGCGAGGCCGACTTCAAGGATACGACGAGTTATGCGTGGCGCGCTTGAGTTGCTCGCGGGCTCGCGACAGGCGTGAGCGCACGGTGCCAATAGGAATGTCCAGTACGTCGGCGGTGTCCTGGTAGCTGCCGTCGGTTTCCAGGGAGGCGTAGAGCGTCTTGCGCATTTCTGCCGGTAGGTGGTCGATGGCGTTCAGGGTTTTTTCCAGGCGCCGGTTGATTTCAAATTCCCAATCCAGGTTGTGGTTCTCCTCCTGGCCATGCCACAGCGACTCGTCAAATTCGCAATGCATAGGCTTGGCATACAGGCGCCTGAAGTGATTACGGATGAGGTTTTGCGCGATACCGCACATCCAGGTGCTGAGCGTGGCATTGCCGCTGAAACGCTCGCGGTTGCGCCAGGCTTCCAGATACGTCAGTTGCAGCAGGTCGTCTGCATCTTCCGGGTTGAGTACGCGCTTGTGAATGAAGCGCCGCAGTTTTTTTTGCTGGTCGTCTGTCAGGTGAAGCATGAATTGAGGCGAGCTGCCAACGAGGTGCGCTAAAGCTTCAATAGGGATATTCATGATTTTTTCCTTGGTGTAGACGCAGTCGAAAGGATGTCGACGGGGACCTCGTTTGCACTGGTTGTGCCAAGGGGAATTTCTTTCAACTTACTGATTTATATAGATAAATATCCTGAAATGATGAGATGTTGTGCAGGGGTTTGCATAGAGCTGCCATGGGGTGTGCAAGTCTTTTCAATTTAGCCGTGCAAGTGTTTTTCGATGGAACCAGATGGGCAGGTCTTGCCACACAGGGAAACACTCTTCCCGTACAGGGCTGTCCATGAAAGTTGAACTCTCCCCCGAGGTTAAGTCGATCCGGCCCGTGGATCAGCTTGCCGTCAGCCAGGCCCCGACGCCTCAGCCCACCAGCGGCGTAGATGCTCTTGCTCACCTGTTCAGCCAGGAAGTGGCAAGCAATAGCCTGCCGCTGAGCCAGCGGAAGATGGGCGCGCGCGTTTCCCCGGTCGAACAGATAGCGGAGCTTTATCGGCAGTTGGGGCATCCGGCCAAGAAGACCCTGGCAATGATTTCGTTGATGGTCAGGGAGGCGCTGAGGCGGGGGGGCGAGGGCGGGTTTGAAGCATCGCTGAAGCTTTCCGAAGGAGACCCCGCGCGTGCGTTCGTGGTGCTCAAGCATGTGGCGGCCCAGGCGGACATTGGGTCGCGCCCCGCCGAAGCGGCCCTGGCACGTGTTGCCATTGCTAAGCTGAAAGTGCTCTACGAAAGGGAGATCCAAGCCGGCCTGAACATTGCCGTGGCGATGCAAGCGTCTGGTGTCGACCCACAGGAGCGTCAGGCACTGCGTACGCTCTACTACGCCAGTGTGGTCATGCGGCAGTCGCTGCCGACGATGATGCAGGCGCTGCTGGGCTTATACGGCAGCGAACGGTTTGCCGACGGGCTCATGTTGATGCGAAAGGCTTTGGCGGACGATATTGCGGCCAAGGTGTCGTCAATGCCTACACCGCTACTGCGTACCTTGTTACTGGGGCTGCAAAGCTGTGGGCAACTGAGCGGGACGCTGAACGGGTGTCAGAAGCTGATCGAAGACCTGAAAGTCGACCATGACAAGGTAGCGCTACTGCAGCGCATTTTGGGTTTCACGGGCAGTGGGCTTGATGCTGATGGAATCCTTCGGCTTGGGATGGAATTGCAGGGCAACTCAAGCGCCCTGCCATTGTTGGCACTCAATGCGCTTTGTCCGGTGCTCCACGATTTGCCATTGGCGCTATGGCTTGATGGTCGAGTACGTGCAGATACCCTGCGTTGCTTACGGGTGGTGATCGGGGAGCAAGACCGGGCTACCCGCAATCCTGCACGGTTTTCAGGTGTGCTGGAGGCCCAGGCGTGACAGTGCTGTTGGTCATCAACCGCGTGTTGCTAAAGGTCGCGCAGCGCGCCGAAGTGCTGGGCGCCGTGGTGGTGATGGCCATTGTGTTCATCTTTATTGTGCCGCTGCCGACTTGGCTGGTGGACATCCTGATTGCACTCAACATCTGCATCTCGTGCCTGTTGATCGTGTTGGCGCTATACCTGCCGGGGCCCCTGGCGTTCTCATCTTTCCCGTCGATCCTGCTGTTGACCACCATGTTTCGCCTGGCGCTGTCGATTGCGACGACGCGCTTGATCCTGCTGGAGCAGGACGCTGGTGACATCGTCGAGGCCTTCGGCAATTTTGTGGTCGGCGGCAACCTGGCCGTGGGGATGGTGATCTTCCTGATCCTGACCCTGGTCAACTTTCTGGTGATTACCAAGGGTTCGGAGCGGGTCGCTGAAGTGGCGGCGCGTTTCAGCCTGGATGCGATGCCTGGCAAGCAGATGTCCATCGACAGCGACTTGCGTGCAGGCTTGATTGACGGCGCGCAAGCGCGGGACAAGCGCGAGCAGTTGTCCCGCGAGAGTCAATTGTTCGGGGCTATGGACGGCGCCATGAAGTTCGTCAAGGGGGATGCCGTCGCCGGCTTGATCATCGTTGTGGTCAACCTGTTGGGTGGGTTCTCCACGGGCATGTTCCAGCATGGCTTGAGTGCCGCCGATTCAATGGCGCTGTACTCGGTACTGACCATCGGCGACGGCCTGATTGCGCAGATTCCCGCGCTGCTGATCTCACTCACCGCCGGCATGATCATCACCCGTGTAGCGCCGGATGCGCGCAGGGGTGTCACTAACATGGGCGCCGAAATTGCTCGGCAGATGACCAGCGAGCCCAAGAGCTGGATGATTGCGTCGGTGGGAATGCTCGCCTTTGCGGTGGTGCCCGGCATGCCTACCCTGGTGTTTATCCTGATCGCGTTGGTCACTGGCAGCCTGGGGTATTACCTGATGCGTCAGCGTCAACGGCAGGAACAACCTGAAGCCGAAGCGGCTGAAGCGGTGCGTCCCGAAGAGAACGGCAGTGAGGACTTGCGAGGCTTCGATCCTTCAAGGCCCTACCTACTGCAATTCTCTCCAGCGTTGCGAGGCACGCCGCAAGTGACGGATCTTATCCACGCGATTCGCCAGGCGCGAAATGCGCTGGTTGCCAATATTGGGCTGACACTGCCGCCGTTCGAGGTAGAGCTCGATGACTCGCTGGCCGACGATGAAATGCGCTTTTGTGTGCATGAGGTGCCAATGGTCAGGGCCTCGGTCGTCAGCCTGGTGGCAGTTGAGCGAAAGGCGCTGACGGTTGAGCCTGCACATGCCATCGCGGGGCTGGCAGAGCGCGATGAACAGGGGTGGGTCTGGCTGGCGCCGGATGATCCGTTGCTCGATGATCCCCAGTTGGAACGCTTCACTGCGGCGAGCCTGATCGTTGAGCGTATGAAGCAGGCCATGATGCTCAGCGGGCCGCAGTTCCTGGGGATCCAGGAGAGCAAGTCGATCCTCAGTTGGCTGGAGCACAACCAGCCGGAATTGGTCCAGGAGCTGCAACGGATCATGCCGCTATCGCGGTTTTCGGCGGTGTTGCAACGCCTGGCCAGCGAAGGTGTGCCGTTGCGGGCAGTGCGGCTGATTGTCGAGTCGCTGATCGAATACGGTCAGCATGAGCGGGAACCGGACGCACTGGCCGACTATGCGCGCATTGCGCTCAAGGCACAGATTTACCATCAGTACAGCGAAGCCGAAGGCCTGCATGCCTGGCTGCTGTCGCCGCAGACTGAAAGCATCCTGCGCGAGGCGCTGCGCCAGACCCAGACGGGGGTGTTTTTCGCACTCGACGATGAACACAGTGCAGCGTTGGTCAGCCTGCTCAATCAAGCCTTTCCCCTACGACCCAAACTCAAGAGCGTGATGCTGGTTGCGCAGGACTTGCGCAGCCCACTGCGCACCTTGTTGCTGGAGGAATTCAATCACGTGCCGGTGCTGTCCTTTGCCGAGCTGAGCAGTACCTCCAAGGTCAAAGTGCTTGGGCGGTTCGACTTGGGGCAGGACGAGTTGATGCGCGGAGCGGTGGCATGAGGACTTGATGATGTTCGAGTTGCGCGTGCTTGATGGACGGCACCAGGGGGCTGCGCTGCCTTTGTTTGGTGAGCAGTGGAGCATCGGTGCCCATGGCGATGCAGACCTGGTGCTGAGCGACCCTGGCATCGCCGAGCAGCATGCACGGCTGAGGCTCATCGACGCGAACTGGTCGGTGCAGGCCGAAGCCGGACTGCTGCGCGGGGCTGATGGTCGGGTGCTGGCTCAGATTCCGTGCCTGGCGCTCGATACCGTTTTTTCGGTGGGGGCCGTGCGGCTGTGTGTCAGCCTGGCCGATGAACCCTGGCCCCGATCACCCGCCCCAGCAACGCTAGCGTCGCCCGTCGTCAATGAGCCGGCGCGGGGGCTCAAATTATCGACTATCTCCCATTCCCAGCAAAAGCGCCTGATCAGCCTCGTGTTGGCGGTAACGGTCATCTTCATCGTGGTGGGTATGGCCTTCAACGGTGAGCCTGAGGCCAAGGCTTCCTTGACGCCGCCTGTGGTGCAGAAGCAGGCGTTGGGCTCACCGTTTGAAGTGCGCCAACAGCTGTTGAAAATGCTCAGCGAGCGTGAGCTGAGCCAGCGCGTCAACTTGCAGGTGATCAATGGCCAGGTCGTGCTTGATGGTGACGTTTCCCAGGATGATGTAGAGCTGGTCGCGCGCATGCTCAACCGTTTTGGCGAGCAATACGACAATGCCATACCGGTGATCAGCCGTGTACGTGCGCGCGACGGAGCCTTGCCGTTCAAGATTGTGCAGATCGTGGGCGGGCCCAATGCTCATGTGGTCCTGGAAGAGGGTAGCCGGCTGTTTATTGGCGATGAGGTGGATGGCCTGCGCCTGGTACTGATCGACAACAGCAAAGTGGTGTTCGATGGCGTGCAGCGTTATGAGGTGCGCTGGTGAACACGCAAATGCAAGCGCGCCTCGATGCCTGGCAACAGCGCCAGGCCCAGTCGTTGGCCACTTTCGCACCCGTTACCGTGCGGGGGCGCATCCAGCGCGTCAACGGCATGTTATTGCAGTGCCGACTGCCCCAGGCGCGTATTGGGGATCTGTGCCAAGTGGAGAAAAAGCCGGGCGACTACATGCTCGCCGAGATCATCGGTTTTGATCAACAGGATGCCGTACTCAGTGCGCTGGGCAACCTGGAAGGCGTGCAGGTGGGTGCCGGCGTCGAGCGCCTGGGGGTATCCCATCGGGTACAGGTCAGCGACGCACTGCTGGGCCAGGTGCTGGATGGTTTCGGGCGACCGATTGCGGGAGAGGGGCCCAGCGCGTTTGTCGAGGCCGACTTGCCCGATACCAGCGCGGTGCTGTGCGAGGCGCCGTTGCCCACCGAGCGGCCACGCATCCACCGCGCGCTCGCTACCGGGGTGCGCTCGATCGACGGCCTGCTGACGCTGGGCGAAGGCCAGCGTGTGGGCCTGTTCGCCGGGGCGGGTTGCGGCAAAACCACCTTGTTGGCCGAGATCGCCCGTAACGTGGAGTGCGATGTCATCGTATTCGGCCTGATTGGCGAGCGGGGCCGCGAGCTGCGCGAGTTTCTCGATCATGAGCTGGATGAACAGCTGCGCTCCAAGGCGGTGTTGGTGTGTGCCACGTCCGATCGCTCCAGCATGGAGCGAGCACGAGCGGCCTTCACGGCGACCGCATTGGCTGAGGGATTTCGCCGCAAGGGCAAACGTGTGTTGCTGCTGATCGACTCCCTGACCCGTTTCGCCAGGGCCCAGCGCGAAATCGGCCTGGCCGCCGGCGAACCCCTCGGTCGCGGCGGCCTGCCACCTTCGGTCTACAGCCTGTTGCCACGGCTGGTAGAGCGCGCCGGGTTGACCAAGGACGGCGTGATCACGGCGATCTATACGGTGCTGATCGAGCAGGACTCGATGAACGACCCGGTGGCTGATGAGGTTCGCTCGCTGCTCGACGGCCATATCGTGCTGTCTCGTAAGTTGGCCGAGCGTGGGCACTATCCCGCGGTGGACGTGCTGGCGAGCTTGTCGCGGATCCTGAGCAATGTCGCCGAGCCTGCGGATATCCAGGCGGGTACCGCGTTGCGACGGTTGCTGTCGGCCTATCAGCAGATCGAGCTGATGCTCAAGCTGGGGGAATACCAGCCAGGCAGCGATGCCTTGACCGACCTGGCAGTGGACAGCCGCCAGGCCGTCGATGGTTTTCTGCGTCAGGACTTGCGTGAGCCTTCCCCGATGGCAATGACGCTGGAGCAACTCAAGGAGCTGACCGCTTATGTCCCATTCTGACGAGCTGCTAGGTGAGGTCGAAACGCTGCGCCGCCTGCGCCGTCACCGGGCAGACCGGGCCGAGCGCGCTTTGCGTGAAGCGAAGCGAGCCCAGCAGGCCCTGCTTGCACATATCCAGCAAGCCCAGGACACCCTTGAGCAGACCCAACTGGAAGAGGCCCAGCAGAGTGCTCGGTTGCTCAGTCAGCATCAGGGCCAGGTACTGAGCCTGCGGGACCTGAAAGCCTGGGGCTCGCAGGAGCGCGGCTTGTCTGCCAATACCCGGCGGGGTATCGGGGAGTTGGAGGTCTTGCGAGGCCAGCAAGCAGAGAAGCAGGCCCGCGTCGGCAGTGCCCAGAAACAGGCCACTGAGTGCCTACGACAAGTGGAAAAGCTTCAGGAGTTATCCCTTTTACTGGTGCAGGAGTCGGTATGACCCAGGTTTCAGATAGACCTGCTGAACGCCCACGGGTGCGTGAACAACGAGAGGAGCGTGAGCTCGGAGCGGGAGGCGTTGTGCCTGAGGCGTTGACGCGGTTGTTCAACCAGTTGTGGGCGGATGACGGTGAGGGCTCAGGCGGGGGGGCTTCCCTGTCGGGATCAAAGTTATTGGGCGGTGCCGCGATGATCGAGGCGCTTGCCGAACAACTGGCGCCACGTCTGCTGGCCACTTCGCAGTGGCCGCTTCAGGCCGTGTTGTACTTGCCTCGCCTGGGGCGAATCAATGCCACTGTGCGCCGTGAACAAAACAGCTGGAGTATCGACCTGGAGGCACAAGAGGATACGACGGCGCGTTGGCTCAGCAGCGTGAGGCAACAGTGTGAAGATCGCTTCGCACTCACGCTGGAACAGCCGGTCAGCCTGTTTGTGTCCAATGCCGGCTGCGCATGCTAGTGCCGTTGCTGACATTACCTTCGGTCAATGGCATTACAGTTGCCGCCCGGCGCAGGCTGGGGCGTGGCCTGTGCATGCCGTTTCAGGTAGCCGGGCAGCGTGGTCAGCTGCGGCTCGAACCCGGGCGCGCCCCTGCACGTGGTGAGGTGGTGTGCCTCGAAACGGTGTGTGGATTGCTGGCGCTTGCCGAGGCCGGGCCGCTGCTCAGCCTGCTGGGTGAGTGTCCTGTGACGCTGGCCCCGACGGGCAACGATCCGGACTCCTGGTTCTGGGAATTGTTCCAGTATCACCTGAGTCCTCAGGTGAAAACCCTGCTGGGCTATCTGCGATTGTTGGAGACCGAACCACCCAAGGCATTCGGCTGCCGCCTCAGTGTGAGCCTGGGGCAATCCCGGGTTGAGGGATATGTGTGGCTGGCTCCCGCGAGCTTCCTGGCCTTATGCGATGCCGGGCCATGGCGTGCCACAGCCGGGCCGATGCCCACCTCGTTCCGCCTGGCCATTGCAGTCACCCTCGGGCGCTTGCGGTTACCAATCGCGCAAGCACGCAGCCTGCGGACTGGAGATGTGCTGGTGCCTGAGCAGACCTTTTTTCAAGCCCAGGGCAGCGGTCATGTACAGGTTGGCAAACAACGACTGCATGGATGCATTGACGATAACAGTGGGCCGTTGTGCCTGACCCTTACTTCAATCGAGGACACGTCTGTGGACGAAGAATTCCTGGCTCCCCACTACTCCGGGGATGAGGGCGATGAGCCTGTGACGGACGTATTTGGCGACGAGCCGTTCGATGAGTTGAGCATGGCGCTGAATATACGCTGCGGCACGTTGAACCTGACCCTGGGCGAGTTGCGAAACCTCGCGCCGGGAGCGGTGTTGGGCATTGGCGGTTACGCGCCAGGCATGGCGGGCCTCTATTACGGTGACCGACCGATTGGCCTGGGACAGTTGGTGGAAGTCGATGGGCGCCTGGGGTTGCAACTGTCTCGCGTGATGTTCGGCCGATGATACTTCAGGGGTTGGACCCCTTAGTCCTGGCCGTGTTTCTGGCGGCATTATCGTTGATGCCCATGCTGTTAATCGTCTGCACGGCATTCCTGAAGATCGTGATTGTACTGATGATCACCCGTAACGCCATCGGTGTGCAGCAGGTGCCGCCGAGCATGGCCATCAATGGCATAGCGCTTGCGGCCACGCTATTTGTCATGGCGCCTGTAGGGTATGAAATCGCCGAAAGTGTCAAAGCTTCGCCGCTTGATCTGAGCAACGTACAAACGTTCCTGCAGACAGGAAATGAAGCCATCAAACCTTTGCGTGCCTTCATGTTACGCAACGTCGATGCGGATGTACTCACACACCTGCTGGAAAACACCGCACGCCTGTGGCCCGCGCAGATGGCCCAAGAGGTGCAGCGCGAAGACTTGATCCTGTTGATCCCGGCGTTCGTGCTGTCGCAGCTGCAGGCGGGATTCGAGATCGGCTTTCTGATCTATATCCCCTTCATCGTCATCGACTTGATTGTCTCCAATCTTCTGTTGGCGCTGGGCATGCAAATGGTCTCGCCGATGACCATTTCCCTGCCGCTCAAATTACTGTTGTTCGTGATGGTGTCCGGTTGGTCGCGATTGCTCGACAGTCTGTTCCTCTCCTATCTCTGAGTGGCTTATGGAACCCATCGTGCTGTTCAAGCAAGGCATGTTGCTGGTGGTCGTGCTGTCGGCACCGCCGTTGATCGTCGCGGTGGTGGTCGGGGTCATGACGTCCCTGGTGCAGGCGTTGATGCAGGTACAGGACCAGACGCTACCCTTCGGCATCAAGCTGGTGGCGGTGGGGATCACGCTGATCATGACCGGCCGTTGGATTGGCGTGGAGTTGATCCAACTGATCAACCTGACCTTTGACATGATCGGCCGATCGGCCCTGAACTGAGGCACTGCCCGTGCTGCTCTATCTCGAGTATTTGCCCAGCCTTTTGATCGGCATGGCGCGGATCTACCCCTGTGGCATTCTGGTGGCGGCGTTCTGTTTTCAGCATATAAAGGGCATGCCGCGCCATACCATCGTGATGGTGTTGGCCTTGATGCCTGCACCGGGTATCCATGCGGCGTTGGCAGGCCAGGATTACTCCGCGATTCTATTGGGTGCGTTAGTGCTCAAGGAGGTGGCCCTGGGCGTTCTGCTGGGCGTGCTGCTATCGATGCCGTTCTGGATGTTTGAGTCGGTGGGCGCTCTGCTGGATAACCAGCGTGGCGCCTTGGCCGGTGGCCAACTCAACCCGTCGCTGGGGCCGGACGCGACGCCGATCGGGCATTTGTTCAAGCAGTTGGCGATTTTCCTGCTGATGGTGAGCCTGGGGTTGGGGTCCTTGACCCAAGTGATCTGGGACAGTTACTTGATCTGGCCACCCACTGTGTGGTTCCCGCTGCCGGCGGCGAATGGGATGAGCGTGTTCATCGATCTGTTGGGCGATACCTTTACGCACATGTTGCTCTACGCCGCGCCGTTTATTGCAGCGTTGCTGTTGCTGGAGTTCGGCATTGCGCTGCTGGGGGTCTACAGCCAACAGTTACAAGTGAGTACGCTGGCGCCACCGGTCAAGAGCCTGGCGGGGATTGGTATTCTCCTGCTCTACTTTGCGCTGTTGCAGGACTTGATCGTCGGCCGCATGGGGCTGTTGGGCGATCTTAAACATTCACTGAGGCTGTTGATCAAGGTCGCTATCCCATGAGCGATTCCGGCGAAAAGAAGCACCCGGCGTCAGCCAAGAAACTGCGTGACCAACGCAAGAAAGGCCAGGTCGCCCAAAGCCAGGATGTGGCAAAGCTGGTGGCGCTGACGGCTATCAGCGAGATTGCCTTGTTCACTGCCGAGACCAGCCTGCAACGCTTCCAGCAATTGATGCTGCTGCCAATGTCGCGCCTGACTCAGCCCTTTGCGCGAGCGTTGGAGGAGGTGCTGCTTGAAGGGATGGTGGTGTTTTTCTCGTTCGCCTTGCTGATGGCCGGGCTGGCGATTGCTGCCAAGCTGATCAGCAGTTGGATGCAGTTCGGGATGCTGTTTGCACCAGAGACTTTGAAGCTGGATTTCAACCGCCTCAACCCGATCAGTCAGGTCAAGCAAATGTTCTCCGCCCAACAGTTGATGAACCTGCTGATGAGCATCGTGAAAGCGTGTCTTATCGCCTTGATTCTGTATGTAGTGATCTGGCCGTCATTGGGCACTCTGATCAACCTGGCCACCAGTGATTTGCAGAGCTATATCCTGGCGTTGATTGCGCTGTTTCGGCACTTGCTGCACGCCTGCCTCGGCATGCTCCTGGTATTGGCGCTTATCGACCTGATAATGGTGAAGCACTTTTTTGCCAAACGCATGCGCATGACCCAGGTGGAGGTGGTCAAAGAGTACAAGGACATGGAGGGCGACCCGCACGTCAAGGGTCAGCGGCGTTCGCTGGCGTATCAATTGGCTAATGAAGAACCCAAGGTCAAGCTCCCAAAGCTGGAAGAGTCCGACATGCTGGTGGTCAACCCGACGCACTTTGCCGTTGCCTTGTATTACCGACCCGGTAAAACACCGCTGCCCTTGCTGGTCAGCAAGGGCACGGATGACGAGGCCCGCAAACTGATCCAGCGCGCCAAGGCAGCTGACGTGCCAGTGATCCAATGTGTGTGGCTGGCCCGCACGCTCTACACGAAAAAACTGGGCGCAAGCATCCCCCGCGAGACCCTGCAGGCGGTAGCAGTGATTTATCGCACCTTGCGCGAACTCGATGATGAAGCCAAGCGTGAAACCCTGGAACTGCCCGAGCTTGAGCAGCGTTGATCAGCGGTCCAAGGCTTGCAGGTTTGCCAGTGAAAGCATCCGGCTGAGGATTCTGTCCAGCGTGCTGTGGGTTGCTGGCAGCGCGTGCCAGATCACCAGTGCGTCCTGGGCATCGAGGTAAATAAAACACCCATCGAATGCCAGCGCTTGCTCAAAGCGTCGTTCTAGAATTCGTTGTTGTTGCCCGGTCTGTAACGCTTCGCGAGCGACTTGCAGGGCAATACCCGGGCGGTTTCCGGCGCGCAGCGCGCACACCTGGATACCGGGTGCGAGGGACAGGCGAGTGGCAGTGCCACTCACCAGGTTGTCCAGAAACGCCTGGCGTTGATCGTCGGGCATTTCCGGGCGCCTCATCGCTGCAGTGACACCGTCTGGTAGTCCGGGCGCTCGCCGGCGGGGCCAGGCTCGACGCGCATCTGTGGCGGCCACCAGATCACCATCTTGTCCGTGGTCGATTGCGGGCGTGAGCAAGAATCACCCTTGCAGGTGGGCGTACAACCGCTGACGAGCAATGCTATGCCGATCGAGATGACGCATAAAGGTCTGAGTTTCATGGCAGGGCCTTCTGAGCAGGAGTGATCAAGGACGGACGGGGCACACTGAGGTGTTCATCCTTCACCACCGGACGCATGGCGATAAATACCTCGGCTTCTTCACCTGGCTTGAGCCAGGCGCGCGGCCACACGGTGACTGCCAAGGTCTGCGAGTTGCTGCACTCTTTCTCGTCGATACGTACGTTGCGGTTGAATTGGTTGCGCAATACCACGACCGCCACGTTGTATTCCGGGCCTGCGTACCACTGGCTGCGCTCGGTGTTCAGTGACAGCAGGTTGCGGGTGCTGCATAAGGTGTTCAGCCCCAAAGGCATTGGTGCTGCCTTGAAAGCCTTGGGGACTTCCCCACTGACCAGATGCGCCAGGGTGGTGGTAATGTCACTGCGTTTTATGACGGGCTGATGGGGAGAGTACCGTCGTGCCAGCGGGGCTAAGGCCGCCTGCAACTCGGCCTGATCGGCTTGCGGTAAGTAGCGCGACGGATCGTCCTGGTCGCCGATGACGCGCGGGGTGAGGATGAACAGGCGTTCACGGCGATTGCTCTGGCGTTCGGTCGAGGAAAACAGTGCCTTGCCCAACAGTGGGATATCGCCCAGCAGAGGAATCTTTCTCTGCTTGTCGGTACTTTCAGTGACATGGAACCCGCCAACCACCAGCGAACGCTTTTCTGCCATTACCGCTTGGGTGCTGACCTTGCCCCGGCGTACATCAAGGTGATTGGGGTCAGCGTTGCTCTCGTCGAAGTTGCCATCTTCGATGTCCACTGCCAAATGGATCTGGTGGCCGCCTCGACTGGTGGTAACCCTGGGGACCACCTGGAAACTGGTGCCCACGGTGACGGGCAAAATGGATGCATATTCACTGCCGGGAGTGAGGTACTGGGTGCGGTTGAAGTCGATTACTGCTGGTTGGTTTTCCAGGGTAAGCACCGAAGGGTTCGAGACCATGGTTGCCAGTCCCTTTTCTTCCAGTGCGCGAATATCGGCATAGAAACGATCGCGGTTTTCAATCGACAGCTGCGACGAGGTGCCGGGTGCCATGTTGACACCGCCCCGGAAGCGGCTGTTCTGGAACCCCCAGTTCACCCCGAATTCACGCAACTGCGTACGCTCGATGTCGAGAATGATCGCATCGATTTCGATCAGCTTGCGCGCGACGTCGAGCTGGTTGATCAGCTCGCGGTACATGGCCTGGCGTTCAGGCAAGTCATAGATCAGCACGGCGTTATTGCGCACATCGGCTTCGACGCGGATTCGACTTGTAGATGTCGGTGCGCGCGCGGTCATTGTCGGGCTGGCATCCAACTGCCCGGTATTGCCATTTGCGCCGAGCATCTGGCCCAACAGCGGGTTGGTCAACCGGGGCAGGTTGGGTGTCAGGAGAGCGGGTTGGGGGGCGGGTGGTTGGCTCAGCCCCGCCAGCGTAGAAGTAGAGCGCGGCTCCAGCAGGCTACGCAGAATGCTGGCGACTCCGGGAATGATGAGTTTTTCGCCGCGATAGTCCAGCGTGCGGTCCGCGGCATTGGCGAATTTCAGCGGGTAACTCAGCACGCTCTGTTTCTCATCGGTTGAGCGACGTTTACTGCTGAACTGCTTGACCTGTTCGATATAGGTTTTGGGGCCGGAGACGAGCACGACACCGTCTTCCGGCAACTCGCCCCAACCGAAACGGCCATCGAGTAGCCCGATGTCGGTCAGTGCCTGCTTAAGGTCGGAAATCGTCTCGGAGGAGACTTCCAGGCGCTCAGACTGCTGCTGGTCCAGCGTGCTGATGAACAGAGTGTTGTTGTACAGATACCACTGGAAGCGATGCTCAACCCCCAGCCGGTCCAGCATCGACTGTGGCGTATTCGCGCGGATTTTGCCGTTGACGTTGCTTTCCAGCAGGCCCTCGATCTGCAGTTTGGTGCCGAAGGTCTGGGCGAAATCTTCGAGTACGTCCCGAAGAGGCTTGTGCTCGGCCTCATAGGCATAGGCGGTGTTTTTCCATTCCGGGGGGATGGCAGCGAAGGCGTTTCCAGTAGGGGCAAGCAACCAGGGCAGTATCAACAGGCCGCGCCAGTACGGTGTTCTTGAGCGTTTCTCGCGCAGGTGCAGGAGCAAGCTTAAGTGCTTGTCAGTCTTGTTATCCATTTAGGATTCTCTTTCTAAAGTGCCAGCGAGCGTAGCGGTGAGGGAGGGCGTTTGAGGTGCTGCTTAACCTGGCGCGCGACAACCGCGCGCCAGGTGTCGCGTTGGTTGAGCAGTTGTTCGATGGTATTGAGCAGAAGGCGCGTCTGGTGTCTGTCCGGTATGCACTGAGCCAGCCACAGCGCACCGGTGACCGAAGCCTGGGCGAGCGCACCCTGAAAATGATTGAGGCTGGCTTCCCCTAGTCTCATCCACGTTTCCAAGGAGAACTGGGCGGGGCAGGGCGGCGTCAGTTGCACGCTTAGCTGAAACGATCCGAATTGACGCCGCAGGATGATTTCGTCGTCGCCTTCGAACAGCGACAGTTGCTCTTCATGACTACCCAACCAGCGAGTGATCAGTTCATCCACTTTACTGGACGCCGTCGAGCGCAGTTTTGAGTAGCATGTGTTCGGCGCGGACGTGCTCGTTGTAGGCAAACATGGACAGGCGCTGTGCCTTGGCCTGTTCAAAAAAAGCGACGTCTGTGTCCAGGGTGTCTGGACTATTCAAAAGTTTATCCAACCGATTAGATTCAAGATCGGCATGTTTTGACAGTCTGCTTCTCAGGCCCGCGGAGGTTTCCATAAATATAATCTCATGGTGTGTTCCTGCTATGTGGCACTCGAGATGCCACCAGTTCCATCTGCCACTAGCGCATTGAACTATCGTCTGCTCAAGGCTTCGGAGTCGACGGTGGGGTCTCCTGTATCAACAGCATGTCGCGCAGGGTGTGCCAGTCGATGTGGAAGTCGCCCTCCGTTGTTTCCAATACCAATGCCTGGGGCTTGACTCTTTCATCAGGCCGTACGGTCCAGAGCGTTATGTCCAACGCAGCGAGGCTGCATTCAAGATCCTCTCGCTCAGGGGGATGGCACAGCAGGCAGGCTTGGACCGATGGGAGTTGGTTGGCTGTCAATTGTTTGATCAAGGCGGTAAGGCGTTTTGCAGGCGGCACCTCCTCTAACAGATGGCAAAAGGCTTCGTTGGTGATTGCAGTTGCATAACGCTCCAGTTGCTCGCACATGATGAGCCGCTGATGTTCCCACTGTCCCAGCACGCGATCTGCCCTTCGCCAGAACTCCAGGTTTGCCTGTTCATGGAAGGTGTCACGTTGCTGTACGGCCTCACTCACCAGGTGATCAGCCTGTAGCTTCGCACGCTCTACCAGTTCGTAGGCTTGGGTACTCTGGCTGAGTATTTCTCGCTTTATCAGGACGTAGGCCAGATCAGAGGCCTTTTCATATAACTCAATCTTGCGTCGGCATAGCATGTTCGTGCCTTGTTTTATGAGCTCGGAAAATCTTCGTCATTGGGTGATATGACTCGCCAGACCAGTGCTTTCCAGAGCGTATCCAGTCGTCCACGTGTGTCTTCGAGTGCAAGCTGTTGGTATTCCAGCCGTCGCACACGCTGTGGGGGGAAGCGCAGTCGAAGGCGCTGCCAAACGGCGGGCTCCACCCAGGCCTGCAACAGATGCAGAGGGTCTGCGTCGCCAGGTAGCAGGGCTTCCAGGGTTATTGCTTTGGAGAGGCGCAAGCACCATAAATGCTGGGCGTCGCTGACGGCTCCATCGACGGGCCGATGGCAAATATGACCCAACAGCGCCAGCATCTGCTGCAGTTGCTCTGCTGATGCGAGTGCCAGTTGCAGAACCGCGCTTTGAGGCGGTAATGGGAGGCAGGGGGCGATGTTCAGGGCCACACTGGCCCGCGAGTGCTGAGCACGCCAGAGATCATCGAGCCCGATGCATTGGCTAAGTTCGTCCCATTCTTCATGGGCCTGGCTCCATGGGGAGAACCACCATTGCGCCCACGCCAGTGCCTCATTCATCAGGTTCTGTGGCCTTGCTTGCTTTCGCCAACAGGCTTTGCCGGTGTCTATGCCAAATCACTGCAGCCAGTATCCCAAGCACGCTGCCGATGAATGTCAGTGACGTAGTCACACGCCAAAACGTCAGGTCATTTTCGGGAAGCAGAAACGGCCCGAAGTAGCTCAGCCGTTGCTGCTCTTGATAAGCCGCTGCAGGTACGAAAATTACGCTCAGCTTTCGTGAGTTATCGACTTCTGTCGTCATGCCTGGGATGCTGCTGGCAACCATCCGGCGTACACGCCCACGGATATTGTCGGGTTCAAGTCTCGGGTCGTGCTTGATAAACACCGAAGCAGACGCCGGTTGAACAGGTTCTCCCGGTGCAACACGCTCGGGCAATACGACGTGTACCCGGGCGACGATGACGCCATCGATTTTAGATAGGGTGGCTTCCAGCTCTTGGGACAGGGCATAAATGTAGCGAGCGCGCTCCTCCATCGGAGTGGAGATAACCCCTTCCTTGCGGAAAGTGTCTCCCATTGTGGCGCGAGCCATCCGGGGTAGTCCTGCGGCCTCCAGTGTGCGAACGGCACGGCTGATGTCGCTGGCATTGACGATAACAACATCTCCGTCTTTGGCTGGGACTTTTCGAGCGCGTATATGTTTGTCCGCCAGTTCCGCGATGACCTCGTTGGCTTCCTGTTCGGAAAGTTGTCGACGCAGTTCAACGCTATCGGAACACCCTGCGAGCAGTACTACCAATGATAAAGCCAGCCCTGTGGCCAGAGAGTGAATCATGTTTACCTACTGCAAATTGCCGATTTTATCGATGAGCTGCGCGCCTTTGCCTACGCTCTTTACTAGCACTTGTGTCGTTATCATTGTGTCTGAAAGGTGAGAGGCGTAGTTAAGCCGAGCCTTTTCGTTGAATTGAGAGTTGAAGGCTTTCAGGCTATTTTTCATTGATCTTTTCGATTTTTCCAACGGCCGCAGTGCGTCAGCCAATACACCTGTGGTTGATGTTGGGATGTTGTGCCTTGTTGAAGGTCCCAGCTGTGAAGAAAAGAAATTCACGTCTTCGTTTTGATGTGGCGTACTGCCCTGAGTCAGATTCATGGTAGGGCGAAGTGAATGACCCAGCTGAAGTGAGCTTTCTATTTCCATACTGTACCTCGGGCGAGAAAAACTAAAAGGCCGCCCTCGTCCGTATACGAGGGCGGTTGTTCGATCAACGTATGGCGTCGATGTTCTTTTTCTGCTCAGTAATCTTGTACGCTTCAATGCCTTCTATCAGTGACTCGCGTGCCTCTTTTTTCCTTAAAGCCTTGAGGTCTGCGTTCTCGTCACCGCCGATGCCGCCACCGTCGTAATTGGAATAAATTGGGTTGTAGGGTGGTGTGTAACCAATACTGGACATAGGATCACTCCGTTATTGAAAAAAGATCTGGGTGTTTGGTCTATTGATATTAGATGCGTATTGAGTGCACCAGATATCAGACTCATAGCTTGAGTGGCGGGGGTGCGTAAAGAGGTTCCGGTGGTGATGGTGATGAGTGTTTCAAGGCGTTTCTTTTTTGTGTGCTGGGAATCAGTCGGCTGATATTTCCAGTAGTTTCATGCGGTAGTAAAGCGTGCGCTTGGCCATGCCCAGTTCCTCAGCACTCCCATCCACGCACTGAGCGTGACGGCGCAATGACTCCTCAATTAATACTTTTTCGATTTGCTGCAGACGCTGTTTCAAGTTTTTTTCGTTATCGGATGAGTCTGTCTTAGAGACGGACGAGAAAGGGGGAAGCCCCAGCACAAATCGCTTTACCGTGGATCGCAATTCGCGCGCGTTACCCCGCCAAGGGTGGCATAAAAGCTGCTGGATCAGCGCTTCTGAAGGGCGCTCTGCTGCGCAATGGAAGTATTCCGCCTCCTGTCTAACCATCTTGAGAAATAAAGGTATGATCCGCTCGCGGCGGTTGCGCAGTGCGGGGAGATGTATGCTGACAACGCTCAGGCGAAAGTAAAGGTCGCGCCTGAAAGCGCCTTGTTCAACCATTTCATAAAGTGATTGCTGGGCGGAGGCGATGACGCGCATATCCACGGGAATGAACCGTGTCGAGCCTAATCGCTCAACGCCTCGGGATTCCAGCACGCGTAGCAACTTGGCTTGTAACGCGAGCGGCATGCTGTCGATTTCATCCAGGTAAAGTGTGCCCAAGTGCGAGGCCTCGATAAAACCCGACCGCGATTGCACAGCACCGGTATAGGCTCCGGTATTGACGCCGAACAATTGACTTTCAGCAAGGCTCTCCGGAATAGCCGCGCAGTTCACCGCGACAAAGTTTCCACGTCGTCCGGATAAATTATGAATTCGCAGGGCTAGCGTGTCTTTACCTGTACCGGTTTCCCCAAGTAACAGGATATCAATATTGCGTGTAGCCGTAGCGTTGAGTGTGTTTTCAATATCAGGATCCTCAAAGTGCGGCGTATCTGTTTCATATCCATGATGATAGGAGGCCGACATAGTTGTTGTTACTCCACTGACATTTCAAAGCGCTGCCGTAATTGCTAAGTAGAGCGCAATTTTTCGACGCTGTCATCGTGTGCACGGGTAAAAAGCCGGGTATTGTAGTGTAGGAAAATTTGTTTATTTTGGTTTTTTTAGTTGGCTGGAGTGGTGGTGAGTAAGTTGTTTCTTGTATGTAGGATAAAGTTTGTATTTAACATGATCCATAAAATCATACACACAAAAAAGCCGACGCAGAGCGTCGGCTTTATGGGTGTTGCGCTAGCGTTTAAACGTTGAAGCGGAAATGCATCACATCGCCATCTTTCACGATGTATTCCTTACCTTCCAAACGCCACTTACCGGCTTCCTTGGTACCTGCTTCACCCTTGTACTGGATGAAATCGTTGTATGCGATCACTTCGGCGCGGATAAAACCCTTTTCGAAGTCGGTGTGGATCACACCGGCAGCCTGTGGCGCGGTGGCGCCGACCTTGACGGTCCACGCGCGGACTTCTTCGACGCCAGCGGTGAAGTAGGTCTGCAGGTTGAGCATTTCGTAGCCGGCACGAATCACGCGGTTCAGGCCAGGTTCGGTCAGGCCCAGGGCCTCGAGGAACATATCCTTTTCTTCGCCGTCATCAAGCTCGGCGATTTCGGCTTCGATCTTGTTGCACACCGGAACCACGATGGCGCCTTCTTCGTCGGCGATGGCCTTGACCACGTCCAGCAGCGGGTTGTTCTCGAAACCGTCTTCAGCGACGTTGGCGATGTACATCACAGGCTTGGTGGTCAGCAGGTGGAAGCCTTTGATCACGGCCTTCTCGTCAGCGCCCATGTTCTTCATCAGGCTGCGTGCAGGCTTGCCTTCGGTGAAGTGAGCGATCAACTGCTCCAGCAGGCCTTTCTGGACCACAGCGTCCTTGTCACCACCCTTGGCATTACGCGCGACTTTCTGCAGTTGCTTCTCGCAGCTGTCGAGGTCGGCGAAGATCAGTTCCAGGTCGATGATCTCGATGTCGCGTTTCGGGTCGACGCTGTTGGAGACGTGGATCACGTTTTCGTCTTCAAAGCAGCGGACCACGTGGGCGATGGCATCGGTCTCGCGGATGTTGGCCAGGAACTTGTTGCCCAGGCCTTCACCTTTCGAGGCGCCGGCGACCAGGCCAGCGATGTCGACGAACTCCATGGTGGTCGGCAGGATGCGCTTGGGGTTGACGATGGCCGCCAGGGCTTCCAGGCGCGGATCGGGCATAGGCACGATGCCGCTATTGGGCTCGATGGTGCAGAAGGGGAAGTTCTCCGCTGCGATACCGGACTTGGTCAGGGCGTTGAACAGGGTGGATTTGCCGACGTTGGGCAGGCCGACGATGCCGCAATTGAATCCCATGGTGTTTCCCCTCGGTAAGAGTCAGGCCTTCTGGCTGTGCAGGTTTTTCATCGCGCGGTTCCATTCACCGGCGAAGATATCCGGCAGCACGCCGAGGGCAAAGTCGATGCTGGCATCGAGTTTTTCCTGTTCGGCGCGTGGCGCACGACCCAGGACGAAATTTGAAACCATACTGGCAACGCCTGGGTGGCCAATGCCAAGCCGCAGACGGTAGAAATTATTCTGATTACCCAGCTGCGCGATGATGTCGCGCAGGCCGTTGTGCCCGCCATGCCCGCCGCCCAGCTTGAGCTTGGCAACACCGGGTGGCAGGTCCAATTCGTCATGGGCCACCAGGATTTCCTCGGGTTTGATCCGGAAGAAACCCGCAAGCGCCGCGACAGCCTGGCCGCTGCGGTTCATGTAGGTGGTGGGAATCAGCAGACGAACATCCTGACCCTGATGCGAGAAGCGTCCGGTCAGGCCAAAATATTTGCGATCTGCCACCAGGTTCACACCTTGGGCGTGGGCGATGCGCTCAACAAAAAGGGCCCCCGCGTTATGCCGGGTCTGTTCGTATTCGGCGCCTGGATTTCCCAGGCCAACGATCAGTTTAATGGCAGTCACGACAGGGGCCCTTCCTTTGGAGTTGTGGATAACATCGCCAGACCTGAGTGCGGCGAAAGTGGACAACACTACATCATTTACTCAAGAGTAAACGTCGCGTCATCGCCCGCTTTCTCGCTACGTTTCGGTCCGCGATGTTTCCTCAAGCTCCGGCAATACAGAGTGAATTACTCTGCAGCGCCTTCTTCTTCAGCTTCTGGAGCAACGCGTGGAGCGTGAACGTTGGCAACAGCTTTGTCATCACCGTGAGCCAGTGCGACAAACTCAACGCCTTTAGGTGCCTTGAGGTCGGACAGGTGAACGATAGCGCCGATTTCCAGAGCCGACAGGTCGACTTCGATGAACTCAGGCAGGTCTTTCGGCAGGCAGGTCACTTCGATTTCGTTCAGGACGTGCGAGATCTCGCCGCCTTTCTTGACCGGAGCTTCTTCACCAACAAAGTGCACAGGCACGATAGCGGTCAGTTTCTGGCCAGCTACAACGCGAACGAAGTCAGCGTGCATGATGAACTGCTTGGACGGGTGACGCTGCATCGCTTTAACGATGACGTTCTGCTTGGCGCCGTCGACGTTCAGCTCGATAACGTGGCTGTAGGCAGCTTCGTTTTCGAACAGCTTGGCGATTTCCTTGGCCAGGATGGTCACGGATTCAGCAGGCTTGTTACCACCGTATACAACGGCTGGGATGTTGGCGGCGTGACGCAGGCGGCGGCTCGCACCTTTCCCCAGGTCAGTACGCGCTTGGGCGTTCAGAGTAAAGTCGTTCATGTTGTATCTCCAAAATAGCCATCATCGAGCGGCGTTTGCGACCAGCGCCAGACTCGACATGGGCAAAAAAGCCCCGCCCCAACAGAATGTCGGGGCGGGGCGCTTTTCGTCAGTGGGATAGACCGTAGGTTTGACCCTTAACGGAACATCGCGCTGATCGATTCTTCATTGCTGATGCGGCGAACCGCCTCGGCAACAACCGGTGCGATATCCAGTTGACGGATACGCGAACAGGCTTGAGCAGCAGCGGACAACGGGATGGTGTTGGTCACCACCAGTTCGTCCAGCATTGAATTCTCGATGTTCTCGATCGCTCGGCCAGACAGCACAGGGTGTGTGCAGTAGGCGAAGACTTTAGCGGCACCGTGCTCTTTCAAGGCTTTCGCCGCGTGGCACAGGGTGCCGGCGGTGTCGACCATGTCATCAACCAGAATACAGGTACGCCCTTCGACATCACCGATGATATGCATCACTTCAGAGTGATTGGCTTTCTCACGGCGTTTGTCGATGATCCCGAGGTCCACGCCCAGGGATTTGGCAACAGCCCGTGCACGCACGACGCCACCAATGTCCGGGGACACGATCATCAGGTTTTCAAAGCGCTGGTCTTCGATGTCATCCACCAATACGGGGGAGCCGTAGATGTTATCTACAGGAATATCGAAGAACCCCTGGATTTGGTCAGCGTGCAGGTCAACCGTGAGAACACGGTCGATGCCTACCACGGTGAGCATGTCAGCCACGACTTTCGCGCTGATAGCCACACGTGCGGAACGCGGACGGCGATCCTGACGGGCATAACCAAAGTAAGGGATTACAGCTGTGATTCGAGTCGCTGAGGAGCGGCGGAAGGCATCAGCCATCACGACGAGTTCCATCAGGTTATCGTTGGTCGGAGCGCAAGTCGGCTGAATAATGAAGACGTCTTTACCGCGAACGTTTTCATTGATCTCGGCTGTAATTTCGCCGTCGGAGAATTTACCGACAGAGATGTCACCGAGAGGGATATGCAGCTGACGTACGACACGCCGAGCCAGATCGGGGTTAGCATTCCCCGTAAAGACCATCATCTTGGACACGCGCAGTACCTAGAGGCTGAGGGTAACCTGGATGAGTATAGAAAATGGCAGGGGCGGCTGGATTCGAACCAACGCATGGCAGGATCAAAACCTGCTGCCTTACCGCTTGGCGACGCCCCTGTATCTGTTGCAACGAGTGCCTAACACTCGGTTCCTTTAGAGCAGATTTTGCAGCTTGCGATGCAACATCGAAACGTTGCTTCCCTTTGCTACAAACCCTGTAAGGGTCTCTGTAAGAAGGGCCGAGACTTTATCAGCTTCAGCTTTGCTTGGGAAGCCCCCAAACACACAACTTCCAGTGCCGGTTAATTTTGCTTCGGTAAATTTACCTAACAAATTCAAAGCGTTACGTACCTCTGGATAACGCCTTGCTACAACCGGTAAGCAGTCATTTCGACTGTTTCCCTTGGGAACGGGGCGCACTTTAATGGGAGGAGAGTTACGTGTCAACAGTGGATCTGAAAAAATTTCTGCTGTACTTACAGATACTTGCGGAACAAGCACGACATACCACGGCTCCTCGGGGTATTCCGGGCTGAGTTTCTCGCCAACGCCCTCGGCAAAAGCCGCGTGCCCACGCACGAAAACCGGGACGTCGGCCCCCAGCGTCAGGCCCAGGGCCGCAAGGCGATCGTCATCCCAGCCCAGTTGCCACAAGTGGTTCAGCCCGAGCAATGTGGTCGCGGCATTTGAACTGCCGCCACCGATACCACCGCCCATGGGCAGGATTTTATCAATCCAGATATCGATGCCGAGCGTACAGCCGGATTGCTCCTGAAGTTTTTTCGCCGCCTTCACGATCAGGTTGCTGTCGTGAGGGACACCTTCGAAGTCGGTATGCAACTTGATGACGCCATCGTCGCGTACGGCGAATGTCAGCTCATCGCCGTAGTCGAGAAATTGAAACAGCGTCTGCAGCTCGTGGTAACCGTCTTCACGGCGGCCCAAGATGTGCAGCATCAGATTGAGTTTGGCCGGGGAGGGCAGGGTCAATGTTTGTACGGACACGTTATTGCCCCAGTTTGCGCGGTTGCCAGTCCTTGATCACCAGTGTGACATCAAGGTCGGGGCCATGCAGCTTGATACGTTCAGGCAGCCAATACCCGCTTTGTTCCACATAGCTCAAATATTCCACCTGCCAGCCATCCTGCTCCAGGGTGGCCAGGCGGCTGTCGCCATTAAGGCTCAGGCGACTCTTGCTGTCAGGTGCGGGCAAGCCACGTACCCACCAGACCAAGTGAGACACCGGCAGCTTCCAGCCAATCTGTTGTTCCAGCAGCTCTTCCGGGGAGGTGGCTTCGTAGCGGCCTTGGTTGGCCACCTCAAGGCTGACTTGGCCTGGTCGCCCGGTCAGGCGGGCTGCGCCGCGACCGAGCGGGCCGGAGAGGCGAATGTCGTAGTAATCCTGGCGTTGTAGCCAGAACAAGGTACCGCTGCCGGAGTCTTTCGGCGCACGTACACCGACTTTGCCTTCGATCTGCCAGCCATCGATGCTGCTGAGCTGGTCCTTGTGTTGCTTCCATTGCGCCGGGTTGCCCTGGCCCTCAACGGATTCACGGGCACCGAAGCCCGCGCAACCGGCGAGCAGGGCGATGAAATTGAAAATAATGAGGTGGCGCAAGAACATAAGCTTAAAGGGTCTCGGAGCCGGTCAGGCGTTTGATGGTGCCGCGCAGGACGGGGCTTTCAGGTTGTTCCTTGAGGAATTTTTCCCAGATCTGACGTGCTTCGCGCTGCTTGCCATTGGCCCACAGCACTTCGCCCAGGTGGGCAGCGACTTCCTGGTCCGGGAAGCGCTCCAGTGCCTGGCGCAGCAAGCGTTCGGCTTCGTCCAGGTTGCCCAGGCGGTAATTCACCCAGCCGAGGCTGTCGAGTACGGCCGGGTCTTCCGGGTTGAGCTTGTGGGCTTGCTCGATCAGCACCTTGGCTTCGTCGTAGCGCGTGGTGCGGTCGGACAGGGTGTAGCCCAAGGCGTTGAGGGCCATGGCATTGTCCGGGTCGCGCTTGATGATCAGGCGCAGGTCTTTTTCCATCTGCGCCAGGTCATTGCGTTTTTCCGCCTGCATGGCGCGGGTGTACAGCAGGTTCAAATCATCGGGGAACTGCAGCAAGGCTTGTTGCAGCAGTTTCCACGCCCGCTCGCCCTGATTGTTGGCCGACAGGGTTTCGGCCTGGATCAGGTACAGCTGGATCGCATAGTCCGGTTCGGCATCCCGCGCGGCGGCCAGGCGTTTTTCCGCCTCGTCGGTACGGCCATTGCTCATCAGGATATCGGCCTGGCGCAATTGGGCTGGCAGGTAGTCATTGCCGGGGCCGACCTGGGCGTATTCAAGCAGGGCAGCTTGTGGATCGTTACGTTCTTCGGCGATGCGGCCGAGATTCAAGTGCGCCGAATCCACGTGGCTCTCACGCTGGATCAGCTCTTCCAGGTAGCCCTTGGCCTCGTCCCAGGCCTTGGCTTCGAGGCACACCAGCGCCAGGGAGTAACGTAATTCGTCGTCATCCGGGTATTGCTGGACCAGGTTGGCGAACTGCACTTTGGCGTCCTCCATGCGGTCCTGTTCCACCAGCATGCGCGCGTAAGTCAGGCGCAGGCGCTTGTCGTCCGGATACTTCTTGATGCTTTTTTCCAGCAGCGGAATCGCTTCCTTGCCGCGGTTGAGGTTCTGCAGCAGGCGAGCGCGCAACAGGATCGGGGCGATTTCGCCTTCTTCCGGCGGGTTCTGCTCCAGCAGCTTCAACGCCGCGTCGGCTTCGTCATCCTGTTGCAGCAGCAATGCCTTGCCGAAGATCAGCTGGCTGTTCTTCGGATGTTTCTGCAGCAGGCGGTCGAAACTCTTCATCAGGCCATTGCGGGTGTCCTGGTCGGTGTCGGCAGCCGACAATGCGAGGAAATCGAAATGGGTGTCGCCCTTGCCCTGCAGGACTTTCTCCATATAAACCATGGAGTCGTCATAACGCCCGGCGCGTGCCAGTTGAATGGCTGCCGCCCGTTGTGCTTCCAAGTCGTCCGGGGCGTTTTTTGCCCAGATCAGCGACGTGTCCAGCGCAGCCTGGTCAGCGCCAAGGTATTCGGCGATGCGGAAGGCCCGCTCGGAAATGCCTGGATCCTGGGTGTTGATCGCCTGGGTCACGTAGTTATCCAGCGCAATGTCGAAGCGATTGCGTTGGCCGGCCAGCTCTGCGGTCAGCAGGCTGTACACCGTTTCTTCTGTGAACGAGGAATAAACCTTGGGCTTTTCAGGGGCTGGGGTGCTGTCTTCCACCGGCGGGGTACCGTCCGGCGACACGGGTGCCATGGCCTGGCAGCCGCTGAGGAAGACAAAAGCAAGGAGCAACGCGGAAGATCTATTCATATAGGAAGAGGACGACTAACCTGCGGTCGGATCATCATGACACAAGCCTTCGGCCAAACATAACCGAGACTCAATGGGTGCCTTTATAGACACAAGGCATTAGGACAATAGACGACGGTGGTTGTTCTGAATCTTTCGAAGTAGGACAATTGTCGGCTTCCCGACATCATCAGCGATATTGAATGGCCTTCCTCGCACTCGGTATTAACCACAAGACTGCCTCCGTAGACGTGCGCGAGCGCGTGGCGTTTACGCCAGAGCAGTTGGTTGAGGCCTTGCAGCAGCTCTGCCGGCTCACCGACAGTCGCGAAGCTGCGATCCTTTCGACCTGCAATCGCAGCGAGCTTTATATAGAGCAGGAACATCTTTCAGCGGATGTCGTGCTGCGCTGGCTGGCTGATTACCACCATTTGGACCTCGACGACCTGCGCGCGAGCGCTTATGTGCATGAAGAGGATGCGGCAGTTCGTCACATGATGCGTGTGGCCGCCGGGCTCGATTCGCTGGTGTTGGGCGAGCCGCAGATCCTCGGCCAGATGAAGTCCGCCTACGCCGTAGCGCGCGAGGCAGGCACCGTTGGCCCGCTGCTGGGCCGGCTGTTCCAGGCCACGTTCAATTCCGCCAAGCAAGTGCGCACCGACACCGCCATTGGCGAAAACCCGGTGTCCGTGGCATTTGCCGCGGTCAGCCTGGCCAAGCAGATTTTCAGTGACTTGCAGCGCAGCCAGGCCCTGCTGATCGGCGCCGGCGAGACCATTACCCTGGTCGCCCGCCACCTGCATGACCTGGGGGTGAAGCGTATCGTCGTTGCCAACCGCACCCTGGAACGTGCCAGCATCCTCGCTGAGCAGTTCGGTGCGCATGCCGTGTTGTTGTCGGATATCCCGGCCGAGCTGGTGCGCAGCGATATCGTCATCAGCTCAACCGCCAGCCAGTTGCCGATCTTGGGCAAGGGCGCGGTCGAGAGTGCATTGAAACTGCGCAAGCACAAACCTATCTTCATGGTAGACATCGCTGTTCCCCGGGATATCGAGCCAGAAGTCGGCGAGTTGGACGACGTTTACCTCTATAGCGTCGACGATTTGCACGAAGTGGTCGCCGAAAACCTCAAGAGCCGCCAGGGTGCCGCCCAGGCCGCCGAGGAAATGGTCAGCACCGGCGCCGAAGATTTTATGGTGCGCCTGCGTGAGTTGGCGGCGGTGGACGTGCTCAAGGCGTATCGTCAGCAAGGCGAGCGCCTGCGCGACGAGGAGCTGATCAAGGCCCAGCGCTTGCTGGCCAACGGTAGCAGCGCCGAGGAAGTGTTGATGCAACTGGCGCGTGGCCTCACCAACAAATTGCTCCACGCACCCAGCGTACAGTTGAAAAAGCTTACCGCCGAAGGCCGCCTCGATGCGCTGGCCATGGCCCAGGAACTCTTTGCCCTCGGTGAGGGCGCGTCAGAAAGCTCTTCGGATAAAAAACCGCAATGAAAGCGTCACTGCTCAATAAACTGGACGTGCTCCAGGACCGTTTCGAAGAACTGACCGCCTTGCTTGGCGACGGCGAGGTCATCTCCGATCAAGCCAAATTCCGCGCCTATTCCAAGGAATACGCCGAAGTTGAGCCGATTGTGGCCACCTACAAGCACCTGACCAAGGTACAGGCCGACCTCGAAGGCGCCCAGGCGCTGCTCAAGGACAGCGACCCGGACATGCGCGAAATGGCGGTGGAAGAAGTCCGCGGAGCCAAGGAAAAACTGGCCGAGCTGGAAGGCGACCTGCAGCGCATGTTGCTGCCCAAGGACCCGAATGACGGGCGCAACGTGTTCCTCGAAATCCGTGCCGGCACCGGCGGTGACGAGGCGGCGATCTTCTCCGGCGACCTGTTCCGCATGTATTCGCGCTATGCCGAACGTCGCGGCTGGCGTGTGGAGATCCTGTCCGAGAACGAAGGCGAGCACGGCGGCTATAAAGAAGTCATCGCGCGGGTCGAAGGCGATAACGTCTACGGCAAGCTCAAGTTCGAATCCGGCGCGCACCGCGTACAACGCGTCCCGGCCACGGAATCCCAAGGCCGTATCCACACCTCGGCGTGTACTGTCGCGGTGTTGCCTGAGCCGGACGAACAGGAAGCCATCGAGATCAACCCGGCCGACTTGCGTGTCGACACTTACCGCTCGTCGGGCGCGGGTGGTCAGCACGTCAACAAGACCGACTCGGCGATCCGCATCACTCACTTGCCCTCGGGCATCGTGGTGGAGTGCCAGGAAGAACGCTCCCAGCACAAGAACCGTGCACGGGCCATGTCCTGGCTGTCGGCCAAGCTCAACGACCAGCAGACCAGCGCCGCCGCCAACGCGATTGCCAGCGAGCGCAAGTTACTGGTGGGCTCGGGCGACCGCTCCGAGCGCATCCGCACCTATAACTTTGCCCAGGGCCGGGTCACCGACCACCGGGTCAATCTCACGCTTTACTCCCTGGACGAGATTCTTGCCGGTGGCGTGGAAGCGGTGATCGAGCCGTTACTCGCTGAGTACCAGGCCGATCAATTGGCGGCGATAGGTGAATAAATGACCATCATCGCCAGCCTGCTGCGCGCCGCCGACCTTCCGGATTCGCCCACCGCGCGCCTGGATGCTGAATTACTGCTGGCCGCTGCCCTGGGTAAATCCCGCAGCTACCTGCACACCTGGCCCGAGAAAATCGTCAGCAGCGAAGATGCGCTGACCTTTGGCGGCTACCTGCAGCGCCGTCGCGGCGGTGAGCCGGTGGCCTACATCCTCGGCCAGCAAGGCTTCTGGAAGCTGGACCTGGAAGTCGCGCCCCATACGCTGATCCCGCGCCCGGACACCGAGCTGCTGGTAGAGGCTGCCCTGGAATTGTTGCCCGCCACGCCCGCCAAGGTCCTCGACCTGGGCACCGGCAGCGGTGCCATCGCCTTGGCCCTGGCCAGCGAACGTCCGGCCTGGCAGGTCACCGCCGTCGACCGCGTGCTGGAAGCCGTGGCCCTGGCCGAGCGCAACCGCCAGCGCCTGCACCTCAAGAACGTCACTGTGCTGAACAGCCACTGGTTCAGCGCGCTGCAAGGTCACACCTATGACCTGATCATCAGCAACCCGCCGTACATCGCCGACAACGACCCGCACCTGGCGGCGGGCGATGTGCGCTTTGAGCCGGCCAGCGCGCTGGTGGCCGGCCACGATGGCTTGGACGACCTGCGGTTGATCATCAGAGAAGCCCCCGCCCACCTGAATGCCGGTGGGCGACTGCTGCTGGAGCACGGTTACGACCAGGCCCCGGCCGTGCGTGACCTGCTGTTGAGCGAAGGGTTTGAGGACGTGCACAGTCGTATCGACCTCGGCGGCCACGAGCGCATCACCCTGGGGCGTCGGCCGTGCTGACCGATCAGGAGCTGTTGCGCTATAGCCGACAGATTCTGTTGCAGCATATCGACATCGACGGCCAATTGCGCCTCAAAAACGCGCGTGCATTGATCGTCGGCCTCGGTGGCCTGGGCGCGCCCGTGGCGTTGTACTTGGCAGCGGCCGGTGTGGGCACGCTGCATCTGGCGGATTTCGACACCGTCGACCTGACCAACCTGCAACGCCAGATCATCCATGACACCGACAGTGTCGGGCAGACCAAGGTCGACTCGGCCCTGCGCCGCCTGACCGCGATCAACCCCGATGTCACGCTGATTGCCCACCGTACCGCGCTGGATGTCGATTCCCTGGCCGCCGCGGTAGACGCTGTGGATGTAGTGCTCGATTGCAGCGACAACTTCTCCACCCGTGAAGCGGTGAATGCCGCCTGCGTCGCCGCCGGCAAGCCATTGATCAGCGGCGCGGCGATTCGCCTTGAAGGGCAGTTGTCGGTATTCGACCCACGTCGCGCCGACAGCCCGTGCTACCACTGTTTATATGGGCACGGCAGCGACACCGAACTCACCTGCAGCGAAGCTGGCGTAATCGGCCCGTTGGTGGGGCTGGTCGGTAGCCTGCAAGCTTTGGAAGCCTTGAAACTGCTGGCCGGTTTCGGCGAGCCGCTGGTGGGTCGCCTGTTGCTTATCGATGCCTTGACCACGCGTTTTCGCGAATTGCGCGTCAAGCGTGACCCCGGCTGCAGCGTGTGCGGGACGCACCATGGTTAAGGGCGCGCCGATCGGTGTGTTCGATTCCGGTATCGGCGGGTTGACCGTGCTGGACGAAATCCAACAACTGTTGCCCCACGAATCACTGCTGTATGTGGCCGATTGCGGGCACATCCCCTACGGCGAGAAAAGCCCGGCATTTATCCTTGAGCGTTCGCGGCGGGTGGCGGCGTTTTTCCGGGAGCAGGGCGCCAAGGCGTTCGTGATTGCCTGTAATACCGCGACCGTCGCCGCTGTCGCCGACCTGCGGCTGGATTTTCCTGACTGGCCACTGGTAGGCATGGAGCCGGCCGTAAAACCCGCAGCCGCGGCCACTCGCAGTGGCGTCGTCGGGGTGCTTGCCACCACCGGCACGTTGCAAAGCGCCAAGTTCGCCGCGTTGCTCGACCGATTCGCTACCGATGTGAAGGTCATCACCCAGCCGTGCCCGGGCCTGGTCGAACTGATTGAAAGCGGTGACCTGACCAGCCCAGCCCTGCGCCAGATGTTGCAGGGTTACGTCGAACCACTGCTCAGCGCCGGCTGCGACACCATCATCCTCGGTTGCACCCACTATCCCTTCCTCAAGCCACTCCTGGCGCAGATGCTGCCCCCCAGCATCATTCTCATCGACACCGGTGCCGCCGTGGCCCGCCAGCTCAAGCGTTTGCTGGGCGAGCGCGAGTTGCTGGCCGACGGCAATCCAGAACCTGCGCAGTTCTGGACCAGCGGCGATGTGTATCACTTAAGAAATATCCTACCGACACTATGGAAATATCCGGGCGATGTGCGAAGCTTCGCTTCGTGAAAAATTCGTGAAATACCGGCGTTATAAGCTGGAACTTCTGACTACACGCCAGCTTCTATAGCCAGATTGCCTGTAAAAAATTCTATAACTTCGTTTGGAAAGGATGTTTCTTATGAAGCGCTTGTTCTGTTTGGCCGCGATTGCGGCCGCTGTAGTGGGGCACTCTGTTTCGGCACAGGCCGCCGGCCTGGAGTTCGGTGTGGGGAGCACGAGCGATTCGACCATGACCTATCGGCTGGGGCTGACATCGGACTGGGACAAAAGCTGGTGGCAAAGCGATACCGGTCGACTGACCGGTTACTGGAGCGGTGCCTACACCTATTGGGATGGCGACAAGCGCGCCAGCGCCAGCAGCCTGTCGTTCTCGCCAGTTTTTGTGTATGAGTTTGCCGGCGAATCGGTGAAGCCTTACATCGAGGCTGGGATCGGGGTGGCGGTGTTCTCGCGCACCAAGCTGGAAGACAACAACATCGGCCAGGCCTTCCAGTTCGAAGACCGCCTGGGCTTTGGCCTGCGCTTCGCGGGTGGGCATGAGGTGGGCATTCGTGCCACGCATTATTCCAATGCGGGCATCAGCAGTAATAACGATGGGGTAGAGAGTTACTCGTTGCACTACACCTTGCCGCTGTAACACGGGAGAACCCTTGTGGGAGCGGGCTTGCTCGCGAAAGCGGTGTAACAGTCGCTACATGTTTGACTGACACACCGCTTTCGCGAGCAAGCCCGCTCCCACATTTAGAGCTCCACTCACCAAACGATCAGCGGTAGGCCGTCGCAATCCCTTCGCGCTCGGTCAGGCACTCCGGTGCTCCCATCTCGAACTCCCGGCAAATCAGCGGGCGTCGCTCGTAGATCGTGCACATCATCGTGTCCCGATCCAGCGCCGCGCACCAGCCGTCGTCCAGGCGCAGCATCACTTCGCCGCCCCAGTCATCGGTGTCGATATAACGCTCTGGCACGCCCGTGTCGGTGATCAGCATCACTTCCAGCTGGCAGCAGCAGGCCGCGCACGTCGAGCAGGTGACGGTGGGTTCGGCGATTTGAGTGTGGGGGATGTTGGTCATAGACGCGCAGTGTAAGGCAAGCGGGTGACGCAGGTGTGAAACGACTGACAGACGTCAACGCGCCAACCGATGCAACCCCACAAATACCAAGGCCCACAGCAGCGCCAGCGCCGCCATCGTGGGGGCGAGGCCATAACCAAACTGCACCCCCGCCAATTGGCTGCCGGCGTAGTAGGAAAGCGGGCCGCCGAATGCGCCCAGTACCGCCGCACGCCACCAGGGGCGGGCGCTCCAGGCCAGGCAATGGCGCAACGTCGTCGCCAGCAACGCCCACAACAGGATCAACCAGAAGGGAATCAGCGGGCCCGGCTCGGTGAACTGAAACACGCCCAGCGTGCGCAACGCAGTGTCCAATAGCGTACCCACGACGGTGACACTGAGGATCAGCCTGGCGTCTGCGGCCCACGAACTTATCCACAACAGATGAACGGCCAGCACCGCCAGCCCCACGAATAACCATGCACTGTCACCGCCGAGCACGCAGGCAAACCAGCCGCACTGAAAGAGCGCGGCGTTGGCCAGGGTCTTAAGCACTGAAGCGACCGAGCAGCGGCGGGTTGATCGCCGAAGGTTTGGCCAGCAGCAATTGCGCCGTGCCGATGGTGCGCTCCATGAAGCCACCCTCGCAGTAACACAGGTAAAACTCCCACAGGCGCAGGAAATACTCGTCGTAGCCCAGTTCGGCGAGGCGACCGTGGGCGCGGCGAAAATTCTCATGCCACAGGCGCAGGGTTCGCGCGTAATGCAGGCCAAAATCCTCCATGTGCAGCAGGTTCATATCGGTATCGCGGCTGACGATGTGCAGCATGTTCTGCACGCAGGGCAGGGCGCCGCCGGGGAAGATGTAGCGCTGGATAAAGTCCACGCTGCGCTTGGCCTGTTCAAAGCGTTGCTCACGAATGGTGATGGCTTGCAGCAACATCAGGCCGTCGCTCTTGAGCAAGCGCGCGCACTGTTTGAAGTAGGTCGGCAGGAAGCGATGGCCCACCGCCTCGATCATCTCAATGGACACCAGCTTGTCATATTGGCCGGTAAGGTCGCGATAATCCTGCAGCAACAGCGTGACCTGGTCTTGCAGCCCCAAGGCCGCGATGCGTTGTGCGGTGTAGGCGAACTGTTCCTTGGACAAGGTCGTGGTGGTGACCTTGCAACCGTAATGCTGCGCGGCATAGAGCGCCATGCTGCCCCAGCCGGTACCGATCTCCAGCAGGTGGTCGGTGGGCTTGAGGGCGAGCTTTTGGCAGATGCGTTCCAGTTTGTTCAGCTGCGCTTGCTCCAGGGTGTCGTCCGGGGTCAGGAATTGCGCCGCCGAATACATCATGGTCGGGTCGAGGAATTCCTCGAACAAGTCATTGCCGAGGTCATAGTGGGCGGCGATGTTTTTCTGCGAGCCCTTGCGCGTATTGCGGTTGAGCCAATGCAGCCCCTGGGTGAACGGCCGCGCCAGGCGCGCCAGGCCACCTTCCATTGCGTCGAGTACGTCCAGGTTGCTGACCATTACGCGCACAACGGCGGTCAGGTCCGGGCTGGTCCAGTAGCCGTGGATAAACGCCTCGCCGGCGCCGATGGAACCGTTGGCCGCCACCAGGCCCCACACGGCTGAATCGACGATCTGGATTTCCCCCAGCAAGTGCGCTTCCCGTGCGCCGAATACCTGTCGCTCGCCCTCCTCGATCACCACCAGCTGGCCATGGCGCAGCTGGCTGAGTTGACGCAGTACCGCCTTGCGCAACAGCGCGGCGGTCATGCCATTGACGTTCAGGCGGTTGCCCTTGACCGATAAGCTAGGGGATTTCATGGCGGCGATCCTTGGTATACCCGACTGCGGTGCGAGAGGCGCCATCGGCGGCCTGGTGGGAAAAAATCGGTGTGCGTTTGAGCAAGAGGCGCATGGCCTGCCAGTAGATCGCGAGGCAGGTCTTGGCGGTCATCCAGGGGAAGCGCCACAGGTAGCGATGCAGGCTGGCGCGGTTGAGCGGTTCTTTTTGCAGGCTCAAGGTGGCGTCGAAGACTTTTTGCGTGCCCTGCCAGTCGGCCATGTGCACGCCGAGCCGGGCAGCGGGCGGGCTGAAGCTCATGCGGTATTCCAGGTCGCGTGGCAAGAACGGCGACACATGGAAGGCCTTGGCCACGGCAAAATGCTGATGCTCATCCGCACTCAAGGCCTGGGCTGGCAGCACATAGTGGTAGCGCTCGCGCCATGGGGTGTTGGTCACTTCACACAGGATCGCGGCCAGACGTCCGTCGGCCTCGAAGCAGTAGAAGAAACTCACGGGGTTAAAAGCCAGGCCCCAACTGCGGGCCTGGGTCAGTAGGCAGATTACGCCCAGGGGTGTATGCCCCAGTGCCTTGCCGACTTCCTGGCGCACGGCATCGCTCAAGCTCATGCCGGTGCGCGTCAATTCACGCAGGTAGTCCTGCTGACGAAAACCAAAGGGGGCCAGGCGGCTGCGCCCGGCCAGGGGCGACAACCCCATTACTTCGTGTTCTTCGCTCAGGTCCAGGTACAGCAAGCCGATGCGGTAGCGAAAGGCGTGGGCCTTGGGCGCAAACCGGCGGTGGGCAATCCAGCCGCTGTACAGGGCGCTGTTCACAGGGTTTCTCCAAACGCCTGGGCCACGTGCAGGGCGCTGACCACGCCGTCTTCGTGAAAACCATTGGCCCAGTAGGCGCCGCAGTAATAGGTATGGAGCACGCCGGATATTTCGTCGCGACGCGCCTGCGCCGCTACCGCCGCCAGGCTGTATTGCGGATGGGCATAGGTGTAGCGGGCAAGAATCTTCAGCGGGTTGATCATTTGCGTCTGGTTGAGGCTGACGCAGAACGTGGTGTCACTGTCGATGCCTTGCAGGATGTTCATGTCGTAGGTGACCGCCGCCTGCGTCTGCCGGTTGGCGTTGAGCCGGTAGTTCCAGCTGGCCCAGGCCAGTTTGCGCTCGGGTAACAGGCGCGTGTCGGTGTGCAACACCACATCATTGTCGGCGTAGGGCAGTGCGCCCAATATATGCTGCTCGGCCTGGCTGGGGTCACCGAGCAACGCCAGCGCCTGGTCGCTGTGGCAGGCAAACACCACCTTGTCGAAGGCCTCGGTGCCGGCGGCACTGTGCACTACCACGCCCTCTGCATCGCGCTCCACCAGATGCACCGGGCAGTCGAGTCGGATCTGTTCGCGAAAGCTGTGGGTCAGGGGTTCGATATAGCTGCTTGAGCCGCCCTCGATCACACACCACTGTGGCCGGTTATTCACCGAGAGCAGCCCGTGGTTCTTGAAAAACCGCACGAAGAACTGCAAGGGAAACTTGAGCATGTCCACCAAGGACATCGACCAGATCGCGGCACCCATCGGCACGATGTAATGCAGGATAAACCGCGGGCCATATCCTTTCGCTTCGAGGTAATCCCCCAAGGTCATGTCGGCGCTGATGCGTTGCTCTTGCAGGTCCAGCGGTGCCTCGCGATTGAAGCGCAGGATGTCACGCAACATGCCCCAGAACCCCGGCGACAGGATGTTGCGCCGCTGGGCAAACAGGCTGTTGAGGTTGTTGCCGTTGTACTCGAACCGAGTGTTTTCGTCGCACACCGAAAAGCTCATTTCAGTGGGTTTGAACGTCACGCCGATCTGCCCCAACAGGCGGATGAAATTGGGGTAGGTCCAGTCGTTGAACACGATAAAACCGGTGTCTACCGCGTAGCGCTTACCCTCGACCGTCACGTTGACGGTATGGGTGTGCCCGCCGATGCGGTCACCCGCTTCGAACAGGGTGATGTCATGACGGCGGCTGAGCAGGTAGGCGCTGGTCAGCCCCGCAATGCCGCTGCCGATGATGGCGATCTTCACAGGTCGTCCTTTTTCGGCGGCGGGCTGCGCAGCATGCGCTTGCCGATGATCAGTTGTGCGCGGTTCGGCAGTTTCGACAGCGGCCAGAGGGCGGCGATAAACAGGGCGGGAAAGGCGATCTCCAGCGGACGTTCTTCCAGCTTGGCGAAGATGTGCCGTGCGGCTTTGTCTGCCGACCAACTGAGCGGCATGGGGAAGTCATTGCGTTCGGTCAGTGGCGTATCGACGAAGCCCGGACTGATCACGGTCACGTCGATATTTTCCGGCGACAGGCTGATGCGCAGGGATTCGAACAGGTAGCGTAGGCCCGCCTTGGAGGCGCCATAAGCTTCGGCGCGCGGCATGGGCAGGTAGGTGACGGCGCTGGCGACACCCACCAGGTGCGGCGTTTTTCCGGCGCGCAACAGTGGCAGGGCGGCTTCGATGCAATAACTGCTGGCCAACAGGTTGGTGCGCACCACGTGCTCGATGATCGATGAATCAAACTGCCGCGCGTCCACATACTCACAGGTACCGGCATTGAGGATCACCGTGTCCAGTGACCCCCAGACCACGCCGATATGCTCGCCGATCTCACGCACGGTCTGGCTGTTGGTCAGGTCGCCGGCCACCACTAATACCTGGCCGGGGAAACGCTGAGCGAGTGCCTCCAGCGGTCCTTTGGTGCGCGAGCTGAGCGCCACATGGGCGCCGCTGTTGAGCAGTTCCACGGCCAACGCGGCACCGATGCCACTGCTGGCGCCAGTCAGCCAATAACGGCGGGGCGGTGTCAGGCTCATCCCATTCTCCTTTTCAGCCAACTGATAACGTTGCCCAGCACAGGCAAGTGTTCATATAGCATGGCGCCGGCATCGAAATAATCGCGGTGGCGGTACACCTTGTCACGCCACATCAAGTGCGAGCAGCCTTCCACCCGGATCACCTTACCGTTGGCCAGGCGCGGGTGGCAAAAACTCATCTTCCAGCGCAGGTAACCCTCGCCTTCGGCGACCTGGTCGAAACTGTGGAAGTCAAAGCGCAACTGGCTGACGTTGCTATACAGGTCGGCGAAGTAACGGTGCATGGCAGGCAAGCCGTGGACTTCGTGCAACGGGTCGGCAAAGGCGATGTCTTGGCTGTACAGACTGTCGAGCAGGTGCAGGTTGTGCTTGTCCAGCGTGGCAAAGGCCTGGGCGAAGCGGCGCAGGAAGTCACTCATACTCACCCCCTGCGGCCTGGCGCGAGGGCAGGCTGCGGAAGGCGGCCAGCGCACGTTCACGGGATTTTTTCAGGTCGACGATCGAGCGCGGGTAGTCAGTCACGCCGAACAAGCCGCCGGCGGCTTCGGGGTTGTGTACATCCTTTTTATTCAGCGCGGCCAGTTCCGGCAGCCAGTGCTTGATAAACACGCCTTCAGCGTCAAATTTCTCCGACTGACTCAACGGGCTGAAAATCCGGAAGTACGGCGCCGAGTCGGTGCCGGTGGATGAGCTCCACTGCCAGCCGCCATTGTTCGCCGCCAGGTCGCCGTCGATCAGGTGACGCATAAAGAAGCGCTCGCCTTCGCGCCAGTCGATCAGCAGGTTCTTGGTCAGAAACATCGCCACCACCATACGCAGGCGGTTATGCATCCAGCCGGTTTCCAGCAGTTGGCGCATGGCGGCATCGATAATCGGCAGGCCGGTGCGGGCTTCCTGCCAGGCAGCGAGGTCCTTCGGTGCGTTGCGCCAGGCCACGGCTTCGGTCTCGGGGCGGAACGCGCGGTGGCGCGATACCCTGGGGTAGCCCACCAGAATGTGCTTGTAGAACTCGCGCCACAGCAACTCGTTGATCCAGGTGATGGCGCCCATGTCGCCGCTTTCGAATTCGCCGCCATTGGTTTGCAGTGCGGCATGCAGGCACTGGCGCGGCGAAACCACGCCCGCCGCAAGGTAGGCGGAGAGCTGGCTAGTGCCGGGTTTGGCGGGGAAGTCGCGCTCGTCCTTGTAGTAACTGATTTGCTGATCGGCAAAGGCATCGAGACGGCGACGGGCCTCGTCCTCACCCGCCGGCCACAGCGCCCGCAGGGCCTCGCTGGGCGGCTCGAAACCGTCGACTGCCGTGGGCACCGGATCGCTTTTGAGCGTGAGCGCAGCCTGCGCTTTTGGCGCCGCGACCCTGCGGGGCAGGGCGCTGTGCAGGCGGGTGTAGCAGACCTTGCGAAACTGGCTGAACACCTGGAAATACGTACCGGTTTTGGTCAGAACGCTGCCGGGCTGGAAGAACAGTTGGTCCAGGTAGCTGTGAAAGCTCACGCCTTGTGCTTCCAAGGCCTTGGCGACGGCCGCATCGCGACGGCTTTCGTGGATGCCGTATTCCTCGTTGACGTGCACCGACGCCACCGACAGCTCGTGGCACAGCTGGCTCAGCACGTCGGGCGCCTGATCCCAGGTGGCTGCGGTGCGGATCAGCAGGGGAATGTTCAGCTCGCCGAGCGTTTTGCTCAGCACCTGCAGGTTGCGCAGCCAGAAATCCACTTTGCACGGCGCATCGTCGTGGGCCAGCCATTGTTCGGGCGTGATCAGGTACACCGCCGCAATCGGGCCTCGCTGGCTTGCGGCGGCCAGGGCGGTGTTGTCGTGTAGGCGCAGGTCGGTGCGCAGCCAGATCAGATGCATTTAAACGAGTCCACGCTGGATCAGTAGCTGGTGGGCCGACAACGGCTCTTCGGCGCTGAACAATTGAGGGATGTCACGGCTTAATACAGTCAACTCGGCCTGGTGGATGCATACCGTTGGTCCGACTATTAACGTAGGGCATTGGATACCGCTGAGAAGTTTGGCGAAAGCTGACAAGTGGAGGGCCTTGCTCGAATACAGCAGCACGGCGCGCGGTTGCAGGTGTTCCACCGCCAGGGCCAGTTCAGCGGCGGGCAGCGGCCAGTCGAAGACTTCTACCGGGCAGTCGGCACTGCTGGCCAGCCAGGCGCTGAGCCACAGGTGCGGCTCCAGCGGCAGGTCTGATTGATTCACCAGCAACAAGGGCGCGCCGTGTAACTGGCGGTTGTTGTGGTAGATGCGTGCACCGAATTTGCTGCGCAGCCAGGACATGAAAAACACCCGCTCCATCTGTGCGCCGAATTGGCCCTGCCAACGCTGTTCCAGCTCCTGGAGCAACGGCAGCAACAATTGCTCGCACAAGGTGCGCGGCGGGTACAGCGCCATGGCCTGGTTGAAGGCATCGTCGACCCGGCGCTCGGTCAATTCGCTGATGGCTTGCACCAGGTTCTGGCGCAGGGTGTGCCATTCATTTTCGCCGCCATCGGGAAGGGCTTGGGCGGAGTCGATCAGGCCCTTGACCTGGCTGACCGGCACGCCGCGATTGAGCCAAGTGAGAATGGTGTGGATACGTTGGACATGTTCGGCGCTGAACAGTCGATGACCCTTGGGCGTGCGCTGGGGCACGATCAGGCCGTAACGGCGTTCCCAGGCGCGCAGGGTCACGGCGTTGACGCCGGTCTGGCGCGCCACTTCGCGGATCGGCAGCCAACCGTCCTCGAGGGCTTGGGCGATGTCTTCGCCGGGTTCGTCTAGCAGGGCAGCTTTCATGGTCTAGATCGCATTTCGCAGGCTGAGGTTTTCCGGGTGCGGTTGCAGGTAGGCCTGCTGCGCGATATAGCGGTCCGGGTGTTGGCGAAAGTGGTGCTTGAGCAGGGTCATCGGCACCACCAATGGCACGATGCCGTGGCGGTACTGGCCGATGACGGTTTGCATTTCCTGTTTGTCGTCGGCGCTTATGGCTTGCTTGAGGTAGCCACTGATGTGTTGCAGCACATTGGTGTGGGTGCCTCGGGTAGCGCATTTGGTCAGGCCGGTCATCAACTCACTGAAATAGCCATTGGCCAACTCATCCAGGTTGGCGCCCTTGGTCATGCTGCCCAGCAGGTGACCGAGGCTTTTGTAGTGCGCCGGGCTGTGGGCCATCAACAAGTATTTGTAGCGCGAATGAAAGGCCAGCAGGCGATGACGGGTCAGGCCTTCGGCCAGCAGTTTTTGCCAGCTGGCGTACACGAATACGCGGGTCAGGAAGTTTTCACGCAGCACGGGGTCGTTCAGCCGACCGTCCTCTTCCACCGGCAGGTTGGGGTGGCGGGCACAAAAGGCCTGGGCGTAGATACCACGCCCGCCGCCGTCCACCGGGGTGCCGTTGTCGCGGTACACCTTGACCCGCTCCAGGCCGCAGGACGGTGACTTCTGCATGAAGATGTACCCGCACAGGTCAGTGTGCTCTGCCGCCATCTGTTGGCCGTAATCGTCCAGAGGCTGGGTGACGTTCAACTCGCGGTGCACAGTGCCGACCGCTTGCGGGTTGGCAGGGTCGCCCACCAGGCGGATGGGTTCGCGCGGAATACCCAGGCCAATGGCGACTTCGGGGCACAGTGGCACAAAGTCGAAATAGTCGGCGAGGGTCTGGCTGCACAGCAGGGATTGTTTATGGCCGCCGTTGAAGCGCACGTTCTCGCCCAACAGGCAGGCGCTGATGGCGATCTTCGGTTTGGTGGTGCTGGACATACGCGAACCCTCTGCAAGATTCCTGTACAAGACTAGAATCTTGTACAACTAAATCTCATCATAGGTTCGATGCTGTACAAGTCAAATTATTTGTACAAGTTTTGCGCGCAGGCTATTTCCAGCCGATTTTCCAGGTGTCGATGTCCTGCAGGGTTTGCCAGGGCAGGCGTTCGCTGCGGTGGGTCATGACAGCCTGCAGTTCGATTTCCAGCACGGTGCCTTCTTCGTCACGAAACAGCTCGGTGACCAGGAAGTGTTTTTCTTTGTTCACTGGACGCGCTGCTGTCCATTTCGACAGCAGCAACTTGGCGGGATTGATGCGGTTCATTGCAGGTGTTCGATCAAGCGTCGCGCGGCTTCCTGGCCGCTGAGCCAAGCGCCTTCCACGCGTCCCGACAGGCACCAGTCGCCACACACGTACAGGCCCAGGTCGGCATCGGCCAGTACGCCGAATTCGTGGCTGCTGGACGGGCGCGCGTAGAGCCAGCGGTGTGCAAGGCTGAACGATGGTGCGGGCATGGCGCTGTGCAGCAGCTCGGCGAAGGCGCCGTGCAGGTGCTCGATCACCGCCTCTTTGGACAGGTCCAGGTGCGCCTTGCTCCACGCGCTGGTGGCATGCAGCACCCAGGTGTCGAGGGTGGTGTCGCGCCCCGGTTTGCTGCGGTTGCGTGCCAGCCAGTCGAGAGGGCTGTCCTGTACGAAGCAGCCTTCCATGGGCGTATCCAGCGGTTTATCGAACGCCAGGGCGATGGCCCAGGTCGGGTCCATTTTCACTCCGGCGGCGGCACTTGCCAGCTTGGGGGCGGCAGCCAGCAGGGCAGTGGCCTGGGGCGCCGGAGTGGCGATGATCACGTGGCTGAAGGGGCCGTGGTTTTCGCCGTCGGCATCCAGCAGGTTCCAGTGCTGTTTACCTTGGAATACCTCGGTGATACGGCAACCGAACTCCACCGGCAGGTCATCGAGCAGGGCGCGGGTGATTGCGCTCATGCGCGGCGTGCCGACCCAGCGGATCTGTTCATCGGGGGAGGGAGTGAGCTGGCCAGACTTGAAGTTGTACAGCTGGGGCTTCCATTGCTCGGCCCAACCGTTGCTTTGCCAGCGCTGCACTTCGTTGACGAAGCGCCGGTCGCGGGCAGTGAAGTATTGCGCGCCCATGTCCAGGGAGCCGGCATCACTGCGCTTGCTGGACATGCGGCCACCACTGCCGCGGCTTTTATCGAAAAGTTGTACAACGTGCCCCGCGTCTCGTAACGCTCGGGCGGCGGAGAGACCGGCGATGCCGGTGCCGATGATCGCGATGGGAACAGTCATGGGAGGCCTCGTTTTACCGTTGGGTACAGACTACGCCGACACCAATAGCTGTACAATATTGTTTTTTGGTATAAGTTTTGGCTTACCTGTTCTTAGGGCGTGGCCTATGGTTAAAGCAGAGGCTTAATCCAACGTTACGCCCGTTCAAATCGGTCCCTGCTTATAAAATAGACCAGTGATGGGCGGCGAACGTTACATGAGGAAGATCCCATGCACATTTTGCTGACCGGCGGTACAGGCCTGATCGGCCGTCAACTCTGCCAGCACTGGCTTGCCCAGGGCCATCGCTTGACGGTGTGGAGCCGTCATCCGGACCAGGTCGCCAAGCTGTGCGGCGAGCAGGTAGCGGGTGTTGCCAGCCTGCAAGAGGTTATCGGCCCGGTCGACGCGGTCATTAACCTTGCTGGCGCGCCCATCGCTGATCGCCCTTGGACCCACAAGCGCAAGGCGCTGTTGTGGAGCAGCCGCATCAGCCTGACTGAAACCCTGCTGGCATGGCTGGAAACCCTGGCGCAAAAACCAGCGGTGTTGGTTTCGGGCTCGGCGGTGGGCTGGTACGGCGACGGCGGCGAGCGCGAGTTGACTGAAGCCAGCGGCCCGGTGCAGGACGATTTCCCCAGCCAGTTGTGCATCGCCTGGGAAGAAACCGCCCAGCGCGCCGAAGCCCTGGGCATACGCGTGGTGCTGGTGCGTACCGGCCTGGTGCTGGCGGCGCAGGGCGGCTTTTTGTCGCGGCTGTTGTTGCCGTTCAAACTGGCGCTGGGCGGGCCTATCGGCAATGGTCGGCAGTGGATGCCGTGGGTGCATATCAAGGATCAAATCGCCCTGATTGATTTTCTTCTGCACAAGCCTGACGCCAGCGGTCCTTATAATGCCTGCGCGCCACACCCGGTGCGCAATCGCGAGTTTGCGAAAACCCTGGGCCAGGTGTTGCATCGCCCGGCGTTCATGCCGATGCCGGCCTTCGCGTTGAAGGTGGGCCTGGGCGAGTTGTCCGGCCTGTTGCTGGGTGGGCAGAAGGCGGTGCCCGAACGCTTGCTGGCCGCCGGTTTCACTTTCCAGTTCACTGAGTTGCGCGCGGCTCTGGACGACTTGTCCAGCCGCCTCTAGAGATAGGATGTTGCATGACGGATCACGCGTTGTTACTGGTCAACCTCGGCTCGCCAAAGTCCACGTCGGTGGCCGATGTGCGCAGCTACCTTAATCAGTTCCTGATGGACCCTTATGTGATCGACCTGCCGTGGCCGGTGCGGCGTCTGCTGGTGTCGTTGATCCTGATCAAGCGTCCCGAGCAGTCGGCCCACGCCTACGCCTCGATCTGGTGGGACGAAGGCTCGCCGCTGGTGGTGCTCAGTCGCCGCCTGCAACAGCAGATGACTGCGCAGTGGACCCAAGGCCCGGTGGAATTGGCGATGCGCTACGGCGAGCCGTCGATTGAAAGCGTGCTGACCCGCCTCGCCACCCAGGGCATCCGTAAAGTCACACTGGCGCCGCTGTACCCGCAGTTCGCCGACAGCACTGTGACCACGGTGATTGAAGAGGCCAAGCGGGTTGTACGTGATAAGAAGCTGAGCGTGCAGTTCTCGATCTTGCCGCCGTTCTACGACCAGCCGGAATACCTCGATGCGCTCGCGGCGAGTGTCCGCTCCTATGTGGAGCAGGATTACGATCACCTGCTGCTGAGTTTCCACGGCCTGCCAGAGCGTCATCTGACCAAGCTCGACCCGACAGGCCAGCATTGCTTCAAGGATGCCGACTGCTGCAAGAACGCCTCGCCTGAGGTTTTGAAAACCTGCTATCGCGCGCAATGTTTCAGCGTCGCCCGCGATTTTGCTGAACGACTGGGCTTGCCGGAAGATAAATGGTCGGTGGCGTTCCAGTCACGCCTGGGCCGCGCCAAATGGATCGAACCCTACACCGAGGCGCGCCTGGAAGCCCTGGCTAAGCAAGGCGTGAAGAAGCTGCTGGTGATGTGCCCGGCGTTTGTCGCCGACTGCATCGAGACGCTGGAGGAAATCGGCGATCGTGGGCTCGAGCAGTTCCGCGAGGCTGGGGGGGAAGAGTTGGTATTGGTGCCGTGCCTGAATGATGACCCGCAGTGGGCGAAGGCGTTGAATACCTTGTGCGAGCGCGCGCCGACAGCGCTCTAACCGAACCAAGTGAAAATCAACCTGTGGGAGCGGGCTTGCTCGCGAATGCGGTGGATCAGTCAAGTAATCAGTGACTGAAACACCGCATTCGCGAGCAAGCCCGCTCCCACAGTTTTTACCGCATTACAGGTTGAGGGTCAGGCTGACCGTGAAGTTACGCGGTTCACCGGGGTTGATCCAATAGTTGCTGTACGACCGCTCGTAGTACTTCTCATCGAACAGGTTGTTGAGGTTCAGCCCCACAGTGACGTTGTCCGTAGCCTTGTAATGGGCCAGCAGATCAACGGTGTGGTAGGCCGGCAGCTCAAAACCCGTGCCGGCCTCACCGGAGCGATCACCCACATAGGTAAACGCCGCACCCAGGTCCGAGCCGCGCAATGCGCCGTCCTGGAATTCATACACCCCTAACAGGCTGCCGCTGCGCTTGGCCACGCCAAGGATCCGGCTGCCAGCAGGGATGGCCTTATCGCCCTTGGTCACTTCGGCGTCGATGTAGGCAAACGCGCCAATCACCCGCACGGCATCGGTCACTTGCCCGGTCAGTTGCAGGTCCAGGCCCTGGCTACGGGCTTTGCCCGCTGCACGGTTGAGATTGGTGGCCGGGTCGAGGGTGAGCACGTTTTCCTTTTCGATATGAAATGCCGCCAGTGTCGCGCTGAGGCGGTCGTCGAACAGCTCGCTCTTGATTCCGACTTCGTAGCCCACGCCTTCTTCGGGCTTGAAGGATTTGTTGTTGGCGTCCAGGCCGCTATTGGGCTTGAACGACGTTGAGGCATTGGCGAACACCCCGACTTGCGGTGTGAGCTGATAGAGCAGGCCGGCGCGCTGGGTAAGGGCGTCGTGGGTCTGCTTGCTCTTGGCGTGGTTGCGGGTGAAATCGTCGAGGCTTTGCTCGACATGTTCGAAACGCGCGCCGACCATGCCGCGCAGACGGTCGGTGAAGAGGATCTGGTCCTGCAGGTTCAGCGCTTGGCTTTTGGTCTGTTCGAAGAAGTCAGTGCCGGAGCGCGCGCCGTTGGGTTTGGGTTGGCCGTAGACCGGGTTGTAGATGTCGATGGGGTAGCGGCTACCGCCAATCGCAGTGACGCGTTCTTTCTTGCGGTAGTCCTCGTATTCGGTACCGATCAGCAACTCGTGCTGCCAACTGCCGATATCGAACATTCCCCGCAGTTCAAGCTGGGTGATGCTGTCGTGCCAGCCCGTGGAGCGTTCGCGGTAGCGGCGGTCTATGGTGTGGCCGTCGGCATTCAGCGCGCGGTTTTCCGAGGCGTCGCCCCACAGGCTGCCTTGCTTGTAGTGGCTGGCCAGACGCAGTTTCCAGGCGTCGTTGAGGTGGTGTTCGAGGGTCGCCTGAATACGGTTGTTGTGGTTGTCGATATCGCCATCGTTGGGTTCGCCGAGGAAGGTGGAGCGGGATACGCCGCTGGCGTCGACAATGCCGCGGTCGAAGGTGGAGCTGTGGCGCACGAACTCGCTTTCCACCAACAGGCTGGTGTCCGGGTCCAGTTGCCAACTGAACGAAGGCGCGACGAATACCCGCTTGCTTTGCACGTGGTCGCGGAAGCTGTGGTTGTCTTCTACCGCCAGGTTGACCCGAGTCAGCACCTTGCCTTCGCTGTCCAGCGGGGTGTTGACGTCAATGGCCGTGCGATAACGGTCCCAACTGCCGGCGCTGGTTTGCAGGGTGGTGAAGGCTTCAGGCTGGGGCTTCTTGGTGACGATATTCACCGTGCCGCCAGGATCGCCACGGCCATACAGGCTGGCGGCGGGCCCTTTGAGCACTTCGATGCGCTCGATGTTCGCCGCGTCCGGTGTGCTCGGGTAGCCACGGTTAGCGCTGAAGCCGTCCTGATAGAACTCCGACGTGGTAAAGCCGCGCACGCTGTATTCGTAGAGTGTCAGGCCACCGAAGTTGTTCTGCTTGGACACGCCGCCGGCAAACTCCAGGGCGCGCTCCACGTTGCTGCTGCCCAGGTCTTTGAGCACCGTGGCGGGAATCACGCTGATGGACTGTGGGATATCACGAAGGGCGGTGTCGGTTTTGGTTGCGCTGGCAGAGCGGGTGGCGCGGTAGCCCTTCACCGGAGAGGTCGCGGACTCATAAGCGTCGGTGGTGACGCTGATGGTGTCGAGTTCCAGGGTGTTTTCTTCGGCGAAGGCGGGGTCGAGCAGTAAACCCAAGGCCAGGCCAGCCAAGGGGGCGGTTCTTCGAGACGGCATGATAGAGCGTTCCAATAACGATACTGAAACAATATAACATGACCAATGAGAATGAATTGCTTTGAAATATCAGCTTACAGATGCCCGCGTACGAGCACCTGTGTGCGAGGGGTTATTCCTCTTCCTTGACCGGTGCAGGTGGCGGACGCAGGCCGATTTCCGCCAGCAACTTGATCTCTTTGCCGTTGCGCATCACCTGGATCGCGACCTTATCGGTCGGCTTGATCCGCGCCACCTGGTTCATCGACTTGCGGCCATCACCGGCCGGTTCACCGTTGATGCTGAGGATCACATCCCCCAGTTGCAGGCCGGCTTTCTGTGCCGGGCCGTCGCGGAAGATCCCAGCGACCACGATGCCTGGGCGTCCGGTCAAGCCAAACGACTCGGCCAGCTCCTTGGTCAACGGTTGCACTTCAATCCCCAACCAGCCGCGGATTACCTGGCCGTGCTCGATGATCGACTTCATCACTTCCATCGCCAGCTTCACCGGGATCGCAAAGCCGATGCCCTGGGAGCCGCCGGACTTGGAGAAAATCGCCGTGTTGATACCGGTCAGGTTGCCATTGGCATCCACCAGCGCACCGCCGGAGTTGCCCGGGTTGATCGCCGCGTCGGTTTGGATGAAATCTTCGTAGCTGTTAAGGCCCAGCTGGTTACGCCCGGTGGCGCTGATGATGCCCATGGTCACGGTCTGGCCCACGCCGAACGGGTTGCCGATGGCCAGCGCCACATCGCCCACGCGCAAACCGTCGGAACGGCCGAGGGTGATCGAAGGCAGGCTCTTGAGGTCGATCTTCAGGACTGCGAGGTCGGTTTCCGGGTCGCTGCCCACCACACGGGCCAGGGTTTCGCGACCGTCGCGCAGGGCCACTACAATCTGGTCGGCGCCGGTGGTCACGTGGTTGTTGGTGAGGATGTAGCCTTCGGGGCTCATGATCACCCCGGAACCCAGGCTGGACTCCATGCGCCGCTGCTTGGGCCCGTTGTCGCCGAAGTAGCGGCGGAACTGCGGGTCTTCAAACAGCGGGTGCGCCGGTTTGTTGATGACCTTGGTCGTGTACAGGTTGACCACCGCCGGGGCGGCAATGGTGACCGCGTCGGCATAGGTCACCGGGCCTTGCACCACCGCGTTGCTCTGCGGCGCCTGCTGCAGGTTTACATCAAGGCTGGGAAGACCCACCAGCTCCGGGAAACGCTGAATAATCAACATCGCGATCAGCACGCCAGCCAACAATGGCCATCCAAAAAAACGCAGCGCCTTGAGCATCAAGTAAGTCCTGACAGGTTGCAGGGGGCGGGAGAGCGCCCATAATGTCGCGCATTATACGAGGCTGCGAGCGCCTTCGAACGGGATATTTAGGAGTCTTTTATGGCCGTCCCCCTTACCACCCTCGTCGAGGAAGCGGACCGCTACCTCGGCAGTGCAAAAATTGCCGATTATTGCCCCAATGGCCTGCAGGTCGAGGGCCGCCCTCAAGTGATGCGCATCGTCAGCGGCGTGACCGCCAGCCAGGCCTTGCTGGATGCTGCCGTCGAAGCCCAGGCCGATTTGATCCTGGTGCACCACGGCTATTTCTGGAAAGGCGAAAACCCCTGCATCACCGGGATGAAGCAGCGTCGCCTCAAGACGCTGCTCAAGCACGACATCAGCCTGTTGGCCTACCATCTGCCGTTGGACTTGCATCCCGACGTTGGTAATAACGTGCAACTTGCCCGTCAGTTGGATATCACCGTCGAAGGCCCGCTGGACCCGAGCAACCCCAAGATCGTCGGACTGGTCGGCTCCCTCGCCGAGCCCCTGTCACCCCGTGATTTCGCCCGCCGTGTGCAGGAGGTCATGGGCCGTGAACCGCTGCTGATCGAAGGCAGCGAAATGATCCGCCGTGTCGGCTGGTGCACCGGCGGTGGCCAGGGCTACATCGACGACGCGATTGCGGCCGGTGTCGACCTGTACCTGAGCGGTGAAGCCTCCGAGCAAACTTTTCACAGCGCCCGCGAAAACGACATCAGCTTCATCGCCGCCGGCCACCACGCCACCGAGCGCTACGGCGTACAGGCCCTGGGCGATTACCTGGCGCGGCGCTTTGCCCTGGAGCATCTGTTCATCGATTGCCCCAACCCGATTTGAGGCCAAACCTGAGGGCATATTCATATACCGTTTCGATCTAGATGGCTCCCTGAATAGAAGCAGGTGCTGTGCTAGCATGCCCCGCTCGAACACGGCCCGCTGGCCGTCCATAAGATCGTTTTTCCGTGAGTAACCATGGTCGACAAACTGACGCATCTGAAACAGCTGGAGGCGGAAAGCATCCACATCATCCGCGAGGTCGCCGCCGAGTTCGACAACCCGGTGATGCTCTACTCGATCGGTAAAGACTCCGCCGTGATGCTGCACCTGGCACGCAAGGCCTTTTTCCCGGGCAAACTGCCGTTCCCAGTGATGCACGTCGACACCCGCTGGAAATTCCAGGAGATGTACAAGTTCCGCGACAAGATGGTCGAGGAGCTGGGCCTGGACTTGATCACCCACGTGAACCCGGACGGCGTGGCGCAGGGCATCAACCCCTTCACCCACGGCAGCGCCAAGCACACCGACATCATGAAGACCGAAGGCCTCAAGCAGGCCCTGGACAAGCATGGTTTCGACGCGGCCTTTGGCGGCGCCCGTCGCGATGAAGAGAAATCCCGCGCCAAAGAGCGCGTGTACTCGTTCCGCGACAGCAAACACCGCTGGGACCCAAAAAACCAGCGCCCCGAGTTGTGGAATGTCTACAACGGCAACGTCAACAAGGGTGAGTCCATCCGCGTGTTCCCGCTGTCCAACTGGACCGAGCTGGACATTTGGCAGTACATCTATCTCGAAGGCATCCCGATCGTGCCGCTGTACTTCGCCGCCGAGCGTGAAGTGATCGAGAAGAACGGCACGTTGATCATGATCGACGACGACCGCATCCTTGAGCACCTGTCCGACGAAGACAAAGCCCGAATCGTCAAAAAGAAAGTACGTTTCCGTACCCTTGGCTGCTACCCGTTGACGGGCGCGGTGGAGTCCGAAGCCGAGACGCTGACGGACATCATTCAGGAAATGCTCCTGACGCGAACTTCCGAGCGCCAGGGCCGTGTCATCGACCACGATGGTGCAGGCTCGATGGAAGATAAAAAACGTCAAGGCTATTTCTAAGGGGCTGTCATGTCGCATCAATCTGATTTGATCAGCGAGGACATCCTCGCCTACCTGGGCCAGCACGAGCGCAAGGAAATGTTGCGCTTCCTGACCTGTGGCAACGTCGACGACGGCAAGAGCACCCTGATTGGGCGCCTGCTGCACGACTCCAAGATGATCTACGAAGATCACCTGGAAGCCATCACCCGCGATTCGAAGAAGTCCGGCACCACGGGCGATGATATCGACCTGGCACTGCTGGTCGACGGCCTGCAGGCCGAGCGTGAGCAAGGCATCACCATCGACGTTGCCTACCGCTACTTCTCCACCGCCAAACGCAAATTCATCATCGCCGACACCCCCGGCCATGAGCAGTACACCCGCAACATGGCCACCGGTGCCTCTACCTGTGACCTGGCGATCATCCTGATTGACGCGCGCTACGGCGTGCAGACCCAGACCCGTCGCCACAGCTTTATCGCCTCGTTGCTGGGCATCAAGCACATCGTGGTGGCCGTCAACAAGATGGACATCAATGGCTTCGACCAGAGCGTATTCGAGCAGATCAAGGCCGATTACCTGAAGTTCGCCGACGGGATTGCCTTCAAGCCGAGCACCCTGGCGTTCGTGCCGATGTCGGCGCTCAAAGGCGACAACGTGGTGAACAAGAGCGAGCGTTCGCCCTGGTACACCGGCCAGTCGCTGATGGAGATCCTCGAAACCGTCGAGATCGCCAACGACCGCAACTACACCGACCTGCGTTTCCCGGTGCAGTACGTCAACCGTCCGAACCTGAACTTCCGTGGTTTTGCCGGCACCTTGGCCAGCGGCATCGTACACAAGGGCGACGAAGTCGTGGTGCTGCCGTCGGGCAAGAGCAGCCGCGTCAAATCCATCGTCACCTTTGAAGGTGAGCTGGAACACGCCGGCCCAGGCCAGGCCGTGACCCTGACCATGGAAGACGAGATCGACATCTCCCGTGGCGACCTGCTGGTGCATGCCGACAATGTGCCGCAAGTGACCGATGCCTTCGACGCCATGCTGGTGTGGATGGCGGAAGAGCCGATGCTGCCGGGCAAAAAATACGACATCAAGCGCGCCACCAGCTACGTGCCGGGTTCCATCACCAGCATCGTGCACCGCGTGGATGTGAACACCCTGGCCGAAGGCCCGGCGAGTTCGCTGCAGTTGAACGAGATCGGCCGGGTCAAGGTCAGTCTCGACGCGGCCATCGCCCTGGACGGTTACGACAGCAACCGCACCACTGGCGCGTTCATTGTCATCGACCGCCTGACCAACGGCACCGTGGCGGCGGGCATGATCATCGCACCACCGGTCACCCACGGCAGCTCGGCGCAGCACGGCAAGCTGGCTCACGTCGCCACCGAAGAGCGCGCACTGCGCTTTGGTCAGCAACCGGCTACCGTGTTGTTCAGCGGCCTGTCGGGCGCTGGCAAGAGCACCTTGGCCTACGCGGTCGAGCGCAAGCTTTTCGACATGGGCCGTGCGGTGTTCGTGCTGGATGGCCAGAACCTGCGTCACGACCTGAACAAGGGCTTGCCGCAGGACCGCGCCGGTCGCACCGAGAACTGGCGTCGTGCCGCTCACGTGGCACGCCAGTTCAACGAAGCCGGCCTGCTGACCCTGGCTGCCTTTGTGGCGCCGGATGCCGAAGGCCGTGAACAGGCCAAGGCGCTGATCGGCGCTGACCGCCTGCTGACCGTCTACGTGCAAGCGTCGCCGCTGGTGTGCGCCGAGCGTGATCCGCAGGGCTTGTACGCTGCCGGTGGGGATAACATCCCGGGCGAGTCCTTCCCGTATGACGTGCCGTTGAATGCCGACCTGGTCATCGACACCCAGGCCCTGTCGCTGGAAGAGAGCGTCAAGCAAGTGCTGGAGTTGTTGCGCCAGCGCGGCGCGATCTAACCCTCGCGGCCACAAAAAAGCCCGCCACCGAGTGATCGGTGGCGGGCTTTTTACATATTAACAAATGTGCACACTGCCAATGTGGGAGCTGGCTTGCCTGCGATAGCGGTCTGCCAGTTAATATATTTACAACAGATCCACCGCTTTCGCAGGCAAGCCCGCTCCCACATTTTGATCACTGTTTACCTGGGAAGTCTTTGTGCAGCTTTTCCAGCAGTTGGTCCTTGTCTTCCCACAACCGATTGATCCAGCCCTGGAACGCCGTCCGATACTCCCCATCCTGCTCATAATTCTTGCCAATGAACGCGGCCGGGATCTGCACTTCTTCGAACTGCACCACCACATCCTTCACATTCCCACACAGCAAATCCCAATACCCAGGACGCCCGGCCGGGTAGTGAATGGTCACGTTTACCAGTGACTTCAACTGCTCGCCCATGGCATCCAGCACAAACGCAATGCCGCCAGCCTTGGGCTTGAGCAGGTAGCGAAACGGCGACTTCTGCTGCGCATGCTTGCCTGGGGTAAACCGTGTGCCCTCGGCAAAGTTGAAAATGCCCACCGGGTTGTCGCGAAACTTCGCACAGGTCTTACGGGTGGTTTCCAGGTCCTTGCCTTTCTTTTCCGGGTGTTTTTCCAGGTAGGCCTTGGTGTAGCGCTTCATGAACGGAAAGCCGAGCGCCCACCACGCCAGGCCAATCACCGGCACCCAGATCAGCTCCTGCTTGAGGAAGAATTTCAGCGGGCGAATCCGGCGGTTCAGCACGTATTGCAACACCATGATGTCGACCCAGCTCTGGTGGTTGCTGGTCACCAGGTACGAGTGCTGGTAATCAAGGCCTTCAAGCCCGGTCAGGTGCCAGCGGGTGCGGCGTACCAGGTTCATCCAGCCCTTGTTGTTGGTCACCCACGCCTCATGGGTGTGGTTCATCAGCCATTCGCTGAAACGCTTGGCAAATGGCAGCGCCTTGAACAGCGCCACGATAAACAGGAACGAACACAGCAGGATCGTGTTCAGCGCCAGCAACAGCGAAGCGATCACCCCGCGCACGGCGGCAGGTAGAAAATCCAGCATTTAGATATCCATAGGTCGGTTGGCGGCTTGGATCGCGGTGAGCGCGATGGTGTACACGATGTCGTCTACCTGGGCGCCACGCGGCAGGTCGTTGACCGGCTTGCGCAGGCCCTGGAGCATTGGCCCCAGGCTTACGCAATCGGCGCTGCGCTGCACGGCCTTGTGCGTGGTGTTGCCGGTGTTGAGGTCGGGGAACACAAACACTGTAGCCTTGCCGGCGACCTGGCTGTTGGGGGCCAGTTGCCGGGCCACGTTCTCGTTGGCGGCAGCGTCGTATTGCAGCGGCCCGTCGATCAGCAGCGAGCTTTGCTGCTCGTGGGCGAGCAGGGTGGCTTCGCGGACTTTTTCCACTTCTTCGCCGCTGGCCGAGTCACCGCTGGAATAGCTGATCATCGCCACCCGCGGGGTGATGCCGAACGCGGCCGCCGAGTCGGCGCTTTGCAGGGCAATCTCCGCCAGTTCGGCGGCGCTCGGGTGCGGGTTCATCACGCAGTCGCCGTACACCAGCACCTGTTCGGGGAACAGCATGAAGAACACCGACGACACCAGGGTGCAGCCCGGCGCGGTCTTGATCAGCTGCAGGGCAGGGCGGATGGTGTTAGCGGTGGAGTGAATGACGCCGGAGACCAGGCCGTCCACTTCATCCAGCGCGAGCATCATGGTGGCGATCACCACCGTGTCTTCCAATTGCTGCTCGGCCATCGGCGCGTTGAGGCTCTTGCTCTTGCGCAGCGCCACCATCGGCTCGACGTAGCGTTGGCGAATCAGGTCCGGGTCTAGAATCTCCAGGCCTTCGGGCAGTTCGATGCCCTGGGCGCGGGCGACGGCTTCCACGTCTGCCGGCTTGGCCAGCAGCACGCAGCGGGCAATGCCCCGCGCCTGGCAGATGGCGGCGGCTTGCACGGTCAGTGGCTCGCTGCCTTCGGGCAATACGATGCGTTTGTTGGCCGCCTGGGCACGCTGGATCAACTGGTAGCGGAACACTGCGGGTGACAGGCGCATTTCCCGTGGCGTGCCGCAGCGTTGGTGCAGCCAGCGCGCATCGAGGTGGCTGGCGACGAAGTCGGTGATGATCTCCGCACGCTCGCGGTCATCGATGGGGATTTCTTTGTTGAGGCTGTTGAGTTGGTTGGCGGTGTCGTAGGAGCCGGTGCTCACTGATAGCACGGGCAGCCCGGCCTGGAAGGCGCCACGGCACAACTCCATGATGCGCGGGTCGGGCAGGGTGTCGCTGGTCAGCAACAGGCCGGCCAGGGGCACGCCGTTGATCGCCGCCAGGCTGACAGCGAGGATGATGTCGTCGCGGTCGCCAGGTGTCACCACCAGCACGCCGGGCTTGAGCAGCTCCACGGTGTTGCGCATGGTGCGGGCGCAAATGATGATCTTGGTCATGCGCCGGGTTTCGTAGTCGCCGGCGTTGAGGATCTGCGCGCCCATCAGGTCGGCGACGTCGCGGGTGCGCGGCGCGTTGAGTTCCGGCTGGTAGGGAATGCAGCCGAGCAGGCGGAAATCACCGCTGCGCAACAATGGCGAATGTTCTTTGAGGCGTGCCGAGAAAGCCTCCATGCTTTCGTCGGTGCGCACCTTGTTGAGGATCACACCGAGTACTTTCGGGTCTTTCGGGCCGCCGAACAGCTGGGCCTGCAGTTCCACGCGCCCGGAGAGCTCGGTGAGCACTTCGTTTTCCGGGGCGGACACCAGGATCACTTCCGCATCCAGGCTCTTGGCCAGGTGCAGGTTGACCCGCGCCGCATAGCTGGCGCTGCGGGTGGGCACCATGCCTTCAACGATCAGCACGTCCTTGCCCACGGCCGCTTGCTGGTACAGCGTGATGATTTCTTCGAGCAGTTCGTCGAGCTGGCCGTCACCGAGCATGCGCTCTACATGGGCCAGGCCCAGGGGCTGTGGCGGCTTGAGGCCGTGGGTGCGCGCCACCAGTTCGGTGGAGCGCTCGGGGCCGGTATCGCCGGGATGTGGCTGGGCAATCGGCTTGAAAAAGCCGACTTTCAGCCCGGCCCGCTCAAGGGTACGCACCAGCCCAAGGCTGATGGAGGTCAGACCCACACCAAAATCGGTGGGCGCGATAAAAAAAGTCTGCATGCGAATTCTCTGGAGGTGCATGGCTTGGGTGGCGCTCTATGGCTGAGCGTCTACCGCGAATCAAGCGCCAAGGTTATCGTTATTCGCGCTCCTGCGCACACCAGCCGCAGGCAAAGGGCTGGCCTATTTTTTCAAGGCGTTGCGCGGGGTCGAGTACCCAGGCGCGGGACTGCCAGGGTGGCTGGTGGCGAAGGTGCTGGGTGTGGCCGCAAGAGAGCTCGGCGACCCAGTGCTGGTCCTCGTCCTGGTGGAACCCGATGATGAAGGATGCCGTTGATCGGTCCCGTCTGTCCGGGTTCTGTTCGCTTTCGGGCAAATCCTTGTTTAGACTTGTCCGTTCTTCATTCTTATGCAAAAGGTCTCGCCCCATGACGATCGCCGCTAACAAGGCTGTCTCCATCGACTATACCCTGACCAACGACGCTGGTGAGGTCATCGACAGCTCCGCCGGCGGCGCGCCGCTGGTCTACCTGCAAGGCGCAGGTAACATCATCCCAGGCCTGGAAAAGGCGCTGGAAGGCAAGAGCGTCGGTGATGAGCTGACCGTTGCCGTAGAACCTGAAGATGCCTACGGCGAGTACTCGGCCGAACTGGTCAGCACTCTGAGCCGCAGCATGTTCGAAGGCGTTGACGAACTGGAAGTGGGCATGCAGTTCCACGCGTCCGCGCCGGACGGCCAAATGCAGATCGTCACCATCCGTGACCTGGACGGCGACGACGTGACCGTCGACGGCAACCACCCTCTGGCTGGCCAGCGCTTGAACTTCCAAGTGAAGATCGTTGCCATCCGCGACGCTTCCCAGGAAGAAGTGGCTCACGGCCACGTCCACGGTGAAGGCGGTCATCACCATTGATCGTGGTTTGATCAATAGGTAGCAAAAACGCCCCGACTGGTTCGGGGCGTTTTTTTTGCCTGTGTTTTTTGGTGGACCGGTTTCCTGTGGTGAGCGGGCTTTTTGTGGTGAGCGGGCTTGCCCGCGCTGGGGCGCGAAGCGGCCCTAAAACCTGGGACTGTGTTCTGTCTGGAGGAACGCGTTGAATGTATTGGGGCTGCTGCGCAGCCCAGCGCGGGCAAGCCTGCTCACCACAAAAAAGCCGCACATCCCTCAGGGGGGGGATTTTCAGGGCCCAACAAAAATGCCCCGGACCTTTCGGTACGGGGCATTTCTTAACTGTTTCGCAACCAGGGTTGCGTTGCAGTTGTTACCACTTAGGCTGCAGCAGGAACGCTCAGAGCCTTGATGTGGCCATTCAGGCGGCTCTTATGGCGAGCGGCCTTGTTCTTGTGGATGATGCCTTTATCGGCCATGCGGTCGATAACTGGCACAGCCAGAACGTAAGCAGCTTGGGCTTTTTCAGCGTCTTTGGTGTCGATGGCTTTAACTACATTCTTGATGTAGGTACGAACCATGGAACGCAGGCTGGCGTTGTGGCTGCGACGCTTCTCAGCCTGTTTTGCACGTTTTTTGGCGGAAGGTGTGTTGGCCACCGTCGAGCTCCTCGAAAGACTTTTTAGGAAATAGCAAACAAAATAGGCCGCGAATCATGCCGATGACTTGATGGGTTGTCAAGGGCGGCTGATGCGAACTGCTGAGTGGTCGATCTGAAGAGGCGGGTGATTTATTTCCGGCGCTTGACCTGTAAACTCGCGAGCTTTGGCTCTGTGCTGTTGCAGGCGCGCAGTATCGCATAAGTGGGCGCTTTGTTCGCCTGCTCTTTATCTAAAGGCGCAAACTCTTTCAATGAATCTGCTCAAATCGTTGGCCGCCGTCAGCTCTATCACGATGATCTCCCGGGTTCTGGGGTTTGTGCGTGACACCTTGCTGGCGCGCATTTTTGGCGCCAGCATGGCCACGGATGCCTTCTTTATTGCATTTAAGTTACCCAATCTGCTGCGACGGATCTTCGCCGAAGGCGCGTTTTCCCAGGCATTCGTGCCGATCCTGGCCGAGTACAAGACCCAGCAGGGCGAGGAAGCCACCCGTACCTTTATTGCCTATGTCTCGGGCCTGTTGACCCTGGTACTGATGCTGGTGACCATCCTTGGCATGCTCGCCGCTCCCTGGGTGATCTGGGCCACGGCCCCCGGTTTTGCCAACACCCCGGAAAAATTCGCGCTGACCACCGATCTGCTGCGGGTGACCTTTCCTTATATATTGCTGATCTCCCTTTCATCCCTGGCCGGTGCGATCCTCAATACCTGGAATCGTTTTTCGGTGCCGGCCTTCGTGCCGACCCTGCTGAACGTCAGCATGATCATCTTCGCGCTGTTCCTTACCCCGTATTTCGACCCACCGGTAATGGCCCTGGGCTGGGCCGTCCTGGCCGGCGGCCTGGCGCAACTGCTCTACCAGCTGCCACACCTGAAAAAGATCGGCATGCTCGTGTTGCCGCGCCTGAACCTCAAGGACACCGGCGTGTGGCGCGTGATGCGCAATATGTTGCCAGCGATCCTCGGCGTGTCGGTCAGCCAGATTTCGCTGATTATCAACACGGCGTTCGCTTCGCTGCTGGTGTCTGGCTCGGTGTCGTGGATGTACTACGCCGACCGCCTGATGGAGTTGCCGTCCGGCGTGCTGGGCGTGGCGCTGGGCACGATTCTGCTGCCGACGCTGGCGCGCACCTACGCCAGTAAAGACCGCCAGGAATACTCGCGCATCCTCGACTGGGGCCTGCGTCTGTGCTTTGTGCTGGTGCTGCCATGCGCCCTGGCGCTGGGGATCCTGGCCGAGCCGTTGACCGTGTCGTTGTTTCAATACGGACAGTTCGATGCCCATGACGCCTTGATGACGCAGCACGCGCTGGTCGCTTATTCCGTCGGTCTGCTCGGCATTATCGTAATCAAAGTGCTGGCCCCCGGCTTTTATGCCCAGCAAAACATCCGTACGCCGGTCAAAATCGCGATCTTCACCTTGGTCGTCACGCAACTGCTCAACCTGGTGTTTATCGGTCCGCTGGCTCACGCTGGCCTGGCCCTGGCCATCAGTGCCGGCGCATGTATCAATGCCGGGCTGTTGTTTTACCAGCTGCGCAAACAGCAAATGTTTCAGCCGCAGCCAGGTTGGGGCCTGTTTGCCCTCAAGCTGCTGGTGGCGGTGGGGGCGATGTCAGCAGTGCTGCTGGGCTTGATGCACTTTATGCCCGCCTGGGATGAAGGCCATATGCTTGAGCGCTTCCTGCGCCTGGGCGTGCTGGTCGTCGCTGGCGTGGTGGTGTACTTCGGGATGTTGCTGCTGCAAGGCTTCCGGCTGCGGGATTTCAATCGCAAGTCGCTGAGCTAGAGAGTTTGCCGCGATAAAACGGTTGTTTTATCGATTCGATCCATTTGGCCCGTGCTGTTGCCTGTCGTCCGGGGCCGGGTGTGGTTATAATCGACCACTTTATGAGCAAGAAGCGCGTTATGCAGCTGGTTCGAGGTCTCCACAACCTACGCCCCGAGCATCGGGGCTGCGTCGCCACTATTGGCAACTTTGACGGTGTTCACCGTGGCCACCAGGCTATCCTGGCTCGGCTGCGCGAGCGTGCGGTCGAGTTGGGCGTGCCCAGCTGCGTGGTGATTTTCGAGCCACAGCCGCGGGAATACTTCACGCCCGAGACCGCGCCAGCGCGCCTGGCCCGCCTGCGGGACAAGCTGCAACTGCTGGCCGAAGAAGGCGTGGACCGCGTCCTCTGCCTGGCTTTCAACCAGCGTTTGCAAAGCCTGAGCGCCGCCGAGTTCGTCGACCGCATCCTGGTCGATGGCCTGGGCGTGCAGCACCTGGAGGTCGGTGACGATTTCCGTTTTGGTTGCGACCGCGTGGGGGATTTCGATTTCCTGCAGCATGCCGGCGTCAACCAGGGGTTTACCGTCGAAGCCGCGCAAACCGTCGAACTGGACGGCCTGCGCGTGAGCAGTACCCAGGTGCGTAACGCCCTGGCTGCTGCCGACTTCGCCTTGGCCGAGCGGCTGCTCGGCCGCCCGTTCCGCATTGCCGGGCGGGTCCTGCACGGCCAGAAGCTGGCGCGCCAATTGGGCACGCCAACCGCCAACGTGCAACTCAAGCGCCGTCGTGTGCCGCTGACCGGGGTCTACCTGGTGAGCGTCGACATCGACGGCCAATCGTGGCCGGGAGTCGCCAACATAGGCGTCAGGCCCACGGTTGCAGGTGATGGCAAGGCCCACCTGGAAGTACATCTGCTGGATTTTGCCGGTGATCTGTATGACCGGCGTTTGACGGTGGTTTTCCACCAGAAGCTGCGTGAAGAGCAGCGTTTCGCCTCCCTTGAGGCGTTGAAAACGGCGATCAATGCGGATGTCGCCGCCGCCCGTGCACTAGCCGCACCTAGCGCCCATCGCTAACCGAAGAGCCTTAAATGACCGACTATAAAGCCACGCTAAACCTTCCGGACACCGCCTTCCCAATGAAGGCCGGCCTGCCACAGCGCGAACCGCAGATCCTGCAGCGCTGGGACAGTATTGGCCTGTACGGAAAGTTGCGCGAAATTGGCAAGGATCGTCCGAAATTCGTCCTGCACGACGGCCCTCCTTATGCCAACGGCACGATTCATATCGGTCATGCGCTGAACAAGATTCTCAAGGACATGATCCTGCGCTCGAAAACCCTGTCGGGCTTCGACGCGCCGTATGTCCCGGGTTGGGACTGCCACGGCCTGCCGATCGAACACAAAGTCGAAGTGACCTACGGCAAGAACCTGGGCGCGGATAAAACCCGCGAACTGTGCCGTGCCTACGCCACCGAGCAAATCGAAGGGCAGAAGTCCGAATTCATCCGCCTGGGCGTGCTCGGCGAGTGGGACAACCCGTACAAGACCATGAACTTCAAGAACGAGGCCGGTGAAATCCGTGCCTTGGCCGAGATCGTCAAAGGCGGTTTCGTGTTCAAGGGCCTCAAGCCTGTGAACTGGTGCTTTGACTGCGGTTCGGCCCTGGCCGAAGCGGAAGTCGAGTACGAAGACAAGAAGTCCTCGACCATCGACGTGGCCTTCCCGATCGCCGACGACGCCAAGCTGGCCGAGGCCTTTGGCTTGGCAAACCTGGGCAAGCCGGCGGCCATCGTGATCTGGACCACCACCCCGTGGACCATCCCGGCCAACCAGGCGCTGAACGTGCACCCGGAATTCACCTACGCCCTGGTGGACGTCGGTGATCGCCTGCTGGTGCTGGCCGAGGAAATGGTCGAGGGCTGCCTGGCCCGCTACGAACTGCAAGGTTCGGTGATCGCGACCACCACCGGCTCCGCGCTGGAACTGATCAATTTCCGTCACCCGTTCTATGACCGCCTGTCGCCGGTGTACCTGGCTGACTACGTCGAGCTGGGTTCGGGTACCGGCATTGTTCACTGCTCGCCGGCCTATGGCGTGGACGACTTTGTCATCTGCAAGAAGTACGGCCTGGTCAACGACGACATCATCAACCCGGTGCAAAGCAACGGCGTGTATGTGCCGTCGCTCGAATTCTTTGGCGGCCAGTTCATCTTCAAGGCCGACCAGCCGATCATCGACAAGCTGCGTGAAGTCGGTGCGCTGATGCAGACCGCCACTATCCAGCACAGCTACATGCACTGCTGGCGCCACAAGACCCCGCTGATCTACCGCGCCACCGCGCAGTGGTTCATCGGCATGGACAAAGAGCCAACAAGCGGCGACACCCTGCGTGTACGCTCGCTCAAAGCCATCGAAGACACCCAGTTCGTCCCGGCCTGGGGCCAGGCGCGCCTGCACTCGATGATCGCCAACCGCCCGGACTGGTGCATCTCCCGCCAGCGTAACTGGGGCGTGCCGATCCCGTTCTTCCTGAACAAGGAAAGCGGCGAGCTGCACCCACGCACCGTCGAACTGATGGAAGTCGTGGCCCAGCGCGTTGAACAGGAAGGCATCGAAGCCTGGTTCAAACTGGACGCTGCCGAGCTGCTGGGCGATGAGGCGCCGCAGTACGACAAGATCAGCGACACCCTCGACGTGTGGTTCGACTCGGGTACTACCCACTGGCACGTGCTGCGCGGCTCGCACCCGATGGGTCATGAAACCGGCCCGCGTGCCGACCTGTACCTGGAAGGCTCGGACCAACACCGTGGCTGGTTCCACTCGTCGCTGCTGACCGGTTGCGCCATCGACAACCACGCGCCATACCGCGAACTGCTGACCCACGGCTTCACCGTCGACGAGACGGGCCGCAAGATGTCCAAGTCGCTGAAGAACGTGATCGAGCCGAAAAAGATCAACGACACCCTGGGCGCCGACATCATGCGTCTGTGGGTCGCGTCGACCGACTATTCGGGCGAAATCGCCGTGTCGGACCAGATCCTGCAGCGCAGCGCCGATGCCTACCGCCGCATCCGTAATACCGCACGCTTCCTGCTGTCGAACCTCACCGGTTTCAACCCGGCTACCGACATCCTGCCGGCCGAGGACATGCTCGCCCTCGACCGTTGGGCCGTGGACCGTACCTTGCTGCTGCAACGCGAGTTGCAAGAGCACTACGGCGAATACCGTTTCTGGAACGTCTACTCGAAGATCCACAACTTCTGCGTGCAGGAGCTGGGTGGTTTCTACCTCGACATCATCAAGGACCGCCAGTACACCACCGGCGCCAACAGCAAGGCGCGCCGCTCGGCGCAGACCGCGCTGTTCCACATCTCCGAAGCGCTGGTGCGCTGGATCGCGCCGATCCTGGCCTTCACCGCCGACGAACTGTGGGAATACCTGCCGGGTGAGCGCAACGAGTCGGTGATGCTCAACACCTGGTACGAAGGCCTGACCGAACTGCCGGCCGACTTCGAACTGGGCCGCGAGTACTGGGAAGGCGTGATGGCCGTGAAGGTTGCGGTGAACAAGGAGCTGGAAGTGCAACGTGCGGCCAAGGCCGTCGGTGGCAACCTGCAAGCCGAAGTCACCCTGTTTGCCGAGGAAGGCCTGACCGCCGACCTGGCCAAGCTGAGCAACGAACTGCGCTTCGTGCTGATCACCTCTACCGCGAGCCTGGCGCCATTCGCCCAGGCCCCGGCGGACGCGGTCGCCACCGAAGTGCCGGGCCTCAAGCTCAAAGTGGTCAAGTCCGCCTTCCCTAAATGCGCCCGTTGCTGGCACTGCCGTGAAGATGTCGGCGTGAACCCTGAGCATCCGGAAATCTGTGGTCGTTGCGTCGACAACATCAGCGGTGAAGGCGAGGTTCGTCACTATGCCTAACTCAGCCAGTCGTTTCGGACGTCTGGGCTGGCTCGTGCTGAGCGTGCTGGTCCTGGTCATCGACCAGGTCAGCAAGGCTCACTTCGAAGGCTCCCTGGAGATGTTCCAGCAGATCGTGGTGATCCCGGATTACTTCAGCTGGACCCTGGCCTACAACACCGGCGCCGCGTTCAGCTTTTTGGCGGATAGCGGCGGCTGGCAGCGCTGGCTGTTCGCCTTGATCGCCGTGGTCGTCAGTGCGGTGCTGGTGGTGTGGCTCAAGCGTCTTGGCCGTGATGACACCTGGCTGGCGATCGCCTTGGCGCTGGTATTGGGCGGTGCGCTGGGCAATCTTTACGACCGCATTGCCCTCGGCCATGTGATCGACTTTATTCTGGTGCATTGGCAGAACCGCTGGTACTTCCCTGCGTTCAACTTTGCCGACAGCGCCATCACCGTCGGTGCAATCATGCTGGCGTTGGATATGTTCAAAAGCAAGAAAACCGGAGAGACCGTCAATGACTGATCAGGTATTGGCTGAGCAACGCATCGGCCAGAACACGGAAGTCACTTTGCATTTCGCATTGCGCCTGGAGAATGGCGATACGGTCGACAGCACGTTCGACAAGGCACCGGCCACCTTCAAGGTCGGTGATGGCAACCTGCTGCCGGGTTTCGAGGCGGCCCTGTTCGGCTTCAAGGCTGGCGACAAGCGTACCCTGCAGATCCTGCCGGAAAACGCCTTTGGCCAACCCAACCCGCAAAACGTGCAGATCATCCCGCGTTCGCAGTTCCAGGACATGGACCTGTCGGAAGGCTTGTTGGTGATCTTCAACGATGCGGCGAATACCGAACTGCCCGGCGTGGTGAAAACCTTCGATGACGCGCAAGTGACCATCGACTTCAACCACCCGTTGGCCGGTAAAACCTTGACGTTCGACGTTGAAATCATCAGCGTTAAAGCGATCTAACTGACAAAACCGGCGCCTGCGGGCGCTGGCTTGTGTGGGAGCTGGCTTGCCTGCGATAGCATCACCCTGGTGTACCTGATACACCGAGGTGCCTGCATCGCAGGCAAGCCAGTTCCCACAAGATCCAATTTCTTGCCGAGCAAGACACGAGGCACAGCATGCAAATCAAACTCGCCAACCCCCGTGGCTTCTGCGCCGGTGTGGACCGGGCGATCGAAATCGTCAACCGCGCCTTGGAGGTCTTCGGGCCGCCGATCTATGTGCGCCATGAAGTCGTCCACAACAAATTTGTGGTCGAAGACCTGCGCGCACGCGGTGCCATCTTTGTCGAAGAGCTGGACCAAGTGCCGGACGACGTCATCGTCATCTTCAGTGCCCACGGTGTCTCCCAGGCAGTGCGCACCGAAGCGGCAGGCCGTGGCCTGAAAGTGTTCGATGCTACCTGCCCGCTGGTTACCAAGGTTCACATCGAAGTCGCGCGCTACAGCCGTGACGGACGCGAGTGCATCCTCATCGGCCATGCCGGTCACCCGGAAGTCGAAGGCACCATGGGGCAGTACGACGCCAGCAATGGTGGGGCGATCTATCTGGTGGAGGACGAAAAAGACGTCGCCAACCTGCAGGTGCAGAACCCCGAACGCCTGGCATTCGTGACCCAGACCACTTTGTCCATGGACGACACCAGTCGCGTGATCGACGCGCTGCGCAGCCGCTTCCCGGCCATTGGTGGGCCGCGCAAGGACGACATCTGCTACGCCACCCAGAACCGGCAGGACGCGGTCAAGCAATTGGCCGATGAATGCGATGTGGTGCTGGTTGTCGGCAGCCCCAACAGCTCCAACTCCAACCGCCTGCGTGAGCTGGCTGAGCGCATGGCCACACCAGCGTACCTGATCGACGGCGCCGAAGACATGCAGCGCAGTTGGTTCGATGGCGTCGAGCGCATTGGCATCACGGCCGGTGCTTCGGCCCCGGAAGTGCTGGTACGTGGGGTTATCCAGCAACTGCACGCCTGGGGCGCTACCGGTGCCGATGAGCTGGCAGGTCGCGAGGAAAACATCACGTTTTCCATGCCCAAGGAATTGCGCGTTCGCTCGTTGCTCTGAGTGTCGGGTTGCCGGACCCACTCCGGCACAACGCCTGCTCGGCACTGTCGCTGCGCAGGCTGATGCGCCCGCTGGGCGCCAGCACGATCTGATGCAGGCTCTGCGCCTGATCCCTGGCACACACATGCACGGTGCCGGCACGGAAACCTCCCCCTGAAAATATCGGCTCGCCCAGCCCGCTGAAGCGCACCTGGCTCTTGAGCGGCCCATTGCCCACGATCAAGCCATGGCCGCTGTCCTGGTGAGTCAGCAATACGGGGTTGTCGTCGTCCAGGTGGCCGCGTCCGCTGGCATCCACGATGACGCGCCAGCCCAGGCTCCAATCATCGTTCAATGCGTGAATGACCACCGCTCGATTGCGTGCAATGGCTTCGGTGCGTGCGTAGCGCAGGCCTGCCGCCAATGTTTGTGCCGCGCTGTGGCGTTGCTGTGAGTCCAGCAGGCTCTTGAAGCTCGGCACTGCCAGGGTCGCCAGAATGCTGCTCAGGGTCAGTCCGAGCAGCAATTCGATCAGGGTAAAACCGCGTTGGTGCATGTGCCATTCCTTCGTGGATAGGGGTGTCGTCCTAGGTATAGCGTGCAGGCTGAGGCGCTGGATGATGGCCTTTATGTCCAAAGTATTTCCCTTTGTTCCCGTAGCAGCACGGGTGAAAAACCGGCGCTAGTCTTGAGCCGCACAGCAGGTTCTGCCTGCTCTTTTTCGGACTTCGACATGGATGGCGACGGTAATGCTTGCCCGCACGAATACCTGTATTTCTCCCGTTTTATCCCCCCGCCAGACCGGAATGACGCTGATCGAAGTGCTTGTCGCCGTGCTGATCCTTGCCATTGGCCTGCTGGGTGCGGCAGTGATCCAACTCAACGCGCTCAAGTACACCGACAGCTCAAGGATGACCAGCCAGGCCAGCTTCATTGCCTACGACATGCTCGACCGGATCCGCGCCAATTCTGGCGCCGACTACGCCTGGGGTCGGGGAGAGCGTGCTCCTGCCAGTGGCGCTACTGGCAGCGTGCGCGATCTGGACCTGCATGATTTCGAGGCCAATATCCTCGGCTTTGCCGGGGAGGGCGCCAAAGGCTCGGTGTCGATCAGCGGCAGTGAGGTAACGGTCAGTATCAGTTGGGATGACAACCGGGGGACCAACACGCCAGGTGCCCGGGAAACCTTCACCCTGACCAGCCGTATCAGCGATGAGTCGGGGGTGGCGCAATGAGGCGTCTTGCTCGCGGTTTCAGTCTGGTGGAGTTACTGCTGGCGTTGGCCATGGGCTTGGTGCTGGTGCTTGGGGGCAGCCAGGTGGTGATTGATTCCAGAGCTACCCACGCCAGCCAGCAGGCAGCCATGTCGCTGCAGGATGATGCGCGGTTCGTACTGGGCAAAATCATTCAGGACATCCGCCAGGCGGGCATGTTTGGTTGTTTGGCCACAGGCTTTATCGAGAATGCGCCACCGGCCTTTGATCGGCCGGTCAGTTGGGATGGTGGGGCGGGCGTCAAGTCGCTGACGTTGGTGACTGCAGATGCCGGTAATGAAAGCGGCAAGCCTGATTGGACCGTATTGTCCGATTGCACGGGTAGCGCCCAGGCTTACATTGGAAACTCCCCTGCGCCTGCTCCGGGCGAGATCCGTTTTGCATTGCGCCAAGTGACCTACACCTTCGAAGCGGGCCAGCTTAAAGTCAGCACCCCTGCAGCACCCGCCAAGGCCGTGCTGGTGGATAACGTGCAGGCGTTCGAGCTTGGCTTTGGCCTTGCCGCCAAGCCCGCATCACTGCAGGTCGTGCGTTACGACGCCGCGCCAGCCGACGCCTCCCTGATACGCAGCGTGCGTATCCAGATGACGCTGCAAGACCCTTCTGGCCGGGTAAAAGCTCAAACCTACAGCGTCGTGGCGGCGTTGCGAAACCAGCTGGGGTAGGGCGGCCATGGTGCTTAGCGAGAGTAATCGTTTAAGGCAGGCGGGCATGGTGCTGCTGATCAGCCTGGTGTTCCTGTTGATGGTGTCGCTGGTCGGCTTGTCCTCGATGCAAGGTGCACTCATCCAGCAAAAGATCGCCGGCAGCGTCTGGCAGCGCAATCAATCGCTGCAGCGTGCTGAAAGTGGCTTGAGGCTCGGGGAGGCGGCGGTACAGCGGTCATTTACGACGCTGCCGTTGTGTCAATCGATTACCCGATGTGCGCCGCCGGAGGCTGCATTTTCAGTGTCCGGGCCCGGCGCGGACCCTGTTTCAGGCGTTAGCTGGGTGGCGCTGAAAGGCGGTGTATACGGCCTTCAATCCCTTGGGCCGGCGGTCGGGGTGGCGCATTTACCGCCGCACATGCCGGCTTCGGTGTATCGAGTGACGGCTGTTGGCCTCAGCGGCCAATTGCGCACGGTGCTGGAGAGCGTCTATGCGCGAGTAGAGGAGCAGGGCGGCTCGCGTTTTCGGCGAGTGGCGTGGCGGCAACTTCAATAAGGAGCACTGCAATGGGCATGGACAGCCAGGGGTTTACCTTGATCGAGTTACTGATCGCGGTTGCGATCATCTCGGTGTTGGCGGGGATTGCTTACCCCGGATACACCGGCCATATGAAAAAAGTGTATCGCGCTGAAGTCGTGGCGCTGTTGACCGGGCAGGCTCAGCATCTGGAGCGGTTTTATGCGAGGAACGGTACTTTTATTGATGCAAGCGGCGTCAGTGCGGGCAATGATCGCTATAGAATCAGCGCTGCGTTGAACCCTCAGGATTTCCAGTTGGTGGCGACGCCCGCTATCGGCTCGATGATGGCTGGTGACCCTTGCGGTGATTTCGTCCTGACCAGCGCCGGCACGCGCAGCAACCCCGGTGCAATACCAGAAATGTCGCGCAAGCTGTGCTGGGGGCAATGATGAGGGGGCTGGACGACTGGGCGCCGGGCGCGCTTGTTCCTATTTATCGGCTGGATCAAATGATGGCAGAGCAACAACAGGTAGTGATTGTCGGTGGCGGTGTCATCGGCTTGTTGACGGCGTTCAACCTGGCGACCCAAGGGCAAGCGGTGGTGCTATTGGAGCGCGCGGGGTTGGGGCAGGAATCTTCCTGGGCGGGCGGCGGCATTGTCTCGCCCCTCTATCCGTGGCGCTACAGCCCGGCAGTCACGGCGCTCGCCCATTGGTCCCAGGATTTTTATCCACAGTTGGCGGAGCGTCTGTTTGCTGCGACGGGCGTCGATCCGGAGGTTCACACCACAGGCCTGTACTGGCTGGACCTGGAGGATGAGGTCGAAGCCCTGGCGTGGGCCGCACGTGAGGGCCGCCCATTGAGCAAAGTCGACGTGTCGGCCGCCCATGACGCCGTTCCGGTGCTGGGCGGCGGGTACTCCCAGGCGATCTACATGGCCAACGTCGCCAATGTGCGCAACCCACGCTTGGTCAAATCCCTCAAGGCCGCACTGCTGGCGCTGCCTGGTGTAACCCTTCATGAGCAATGCGGAGTGACCGGGTTTGTTCTGGATGCTGGCAATGTCGTGGGCGTAAACACGGCTGATGGCCCGATCTTCGGCGATCAGGTTGTATTGGCGGCGGGCGCCTGGAGTGGTGAGTTGCTCGGCACATTAGGCCTGTCATTGCCGGTGGAGCCGGTCAAGGGCCAGATGATTTTGTACAAGTGCGCCTCGGACTTCCTGTCGAGCATGGTGCTGGCTAAGGGTCGCTATGCGATCCCGCGGCGTGACGGGCACATTCTGATCGGCAGTACCCTGGAGCACGAAGGTTTCGACAAGACCCCGACCCAGAACGCACTGGAAAGCCTCAAGGCATCAGCGGTGGAGTTGATTCCCGCCCTGGCGGACGCTGAAGTGGTGGGGCACTGGGCCGGACTGCGCCCCGGGTCTCCGGAAGGCATTCCGTATATCGGCCAAGTGCCAGGCTTCAAGGGCTTGTGGCTCAACTGCGGGCATTACCGCAATGGCCTGGTGCTTGCGCCAGCCTCCTGCCAGTTGTTTACCGATTTGCTGCTGGCACGTGCGCCGATCATCGACCCGGCGCCGTATGCACCCGAAGGTCGGATCAGCGCTGGATAGACTTCGGCCCCTGCTCCAGATGGGCCTGGGTGCAATACCACTCTTGGCGCGAGCTTAGGGCGCGATCCTGCGGCAAGTGCACGCCGCAGTGGGCGCAGCGCACCATCAGGGCCGCGCCAGGCTCACTGGAGCGTTGCTGTTTGGCGGCCGGGCTTTTGAATTTGCGCCAGAACCATACTGCGGCGGCAATGACGGCAATCCAGAACAATAGACGAAGCATGATGGGCAGTTTCTCGACAGGGAATGCGCCAGTTTAGCCAAGGACGTGCCAGGCGCACAGCGCAATGATACCGCCCACAAAAAAGGAGCCTCGAAAGGCTCCTTTTTGATGACGCCGGTGCAATCAGTCGAACACACCAAAGGTCATGTAGCTGAACCACGAGCGATCCTGGTTGTTGCCCAAGGCCTGCGGTTCTTCCTCTTCGATCACGTCGCCGTTCTCGTCGTGGGGCTTGAGCTCCGAAGGAATGGCATCCTTGGCGTCCTGGTACTGCTTGATCACGTCCTGGTTGGCACGGGTTTCGCCCGGCGGCAGCGGTGGACGGGACTCGATCAGGCCCAGGGTGTACTTGCTCAGCCACGAACGGTTGTCGGCTTCGTCAACCTGAGGCACGAACTGGCCGTCTTTCAGGCTTGGGTGGTCCGGGTAGTTGAGCTTGAGGGTTTCCAGGCTGGTGCTGGCCAGCTCGTCCAGGTGCAGACGCTGGTAAGCCTCGGTCATCACCGCCAGGCCGTCACCCACGGATGGGGTTTCCTGGAAGTTCTCAACCACATAACGGCCACGGTTGGCGGCCGCTACGTAAGCCTGACGGGTCAGGTAGTAGTGGGCCACGTGGATCTCGTAGGACGCCAGCAGGTTGCGCAGGTAGATCATGCGCTGCTTGGCGTCCGGCGCGTAGCGGCTGTTGGGGTAGCGGCTGGTCAACTGGGCGAACTCGTTGTAGGAGTCGCGGGCGGCACCCGGGTCACGCTTGGTCATGTCCAGCGGCAGGAAGCGCGCCAGCAGGCCGACGTCCTGGTCGAACGAGGTCAGGCCCTTCATGTAGTAGGCGTAGTCCACGTTCGGGTGCTGCGGGTGCAGGCGGATGAAACGCTCGGCGGCGGACTTGGCAGCTTCCGGCTCGGCGTTCTTGTAGTTGGCGTAGATCAGCTCGAGCTGGGCCTGGTCGGCGTAGCGCCCGAACGGATAGCGCGACTCCAGTGCCTTCAGCTTCGCTGTGGCGCTGGTGTAGCTATTATTGTCCAAGTCTTTCTGAGCCAGTTGATACAACTCGACTTCGCTCAGGTTTTCGTCGACGACTTCCTTTGTTGACGAGCAAGCAGCAGTCATGGCGAGGATGGCGATCAGCAGCAGGTGTTTCACTTGCATGGCGGCTTGCGTCCCTATGACGGCCGCTGTCTTGGGCGGGGCCGTCCTGTTATGATGAGCGCCCCGTTGAAAGCCTCGGGGCAAAAGACGCCGTATTTAACCACAAGCGCGCAGCCGAAACCAAAGGCTGTGCCACGCCTAGTCTGAGCATGTCCGATAAAATTGAACTTCGCGCAGAGGTGCCGTCCGAATTGGGCGGCCAACGCCTCGATCAAGTCGCCGCACAATTATTCGCTGAGCACTCGCGCTCGCGCCTTTCCGCCTGGATCAAAGACGGCCGCCTGACTGTGGATGGAGCGGTTATCCGCCCGCGAGACATAGTCCATGGCGGTGCGATTCTTGAGCTGACTGCCGAGCAGGAAGCCCAGGGAGAATGGGTTGCCCAGGACATCGAGCTGGATATCGTCTATGAAGACGACGACATCCTGGTCATCAACAAACCCGCGGGCCTGGTGGTTCACCCGGCAGCCGGGCACGCTGATGGCACCTTGCTCAATGCCCTGTTGCACCACGTGCCGGACATCATCAACGTCCCGCGCTGCGGCATCGTGCACCGTCTGGACAAGGACACTACCGGCTTGATGGTGGTGGCCAAGACCATTCAGGCGCAGACGCAGCTGGTCACACAATTGCAAAGCCGCAGCGTCAGCCGGATCTACGAGTGCATCGTGATCGGCGTAGTTGTGGCCGGTGGCAAGATCAACGCGCCGATCGGTCGTCACGGCCAGCAGCGCCAGCGTATGGCGGTGATGGAAGGCGGCAAGCAGGCCGTGAGCCACTACCGTGTACTCGAGCGTTTCCGCTCCCACACCCACGTGCGGGTCAAGCTGGAAACCGGGCGTACCCACCAGATTCGCGTGCACATGGCACACATCAACTTCCCGTTGGTCGGAGATCCGGCCTACGGCGGTCGCTTCCGTATTCCGCCGGCGGCCAGTGCAACCATGGTTGATTCACTGAAAAACTTCCCGCGCCAGGCACTGCATGCACGTTTCCTGGAACTGGATCATCCGACGAGCGGTAAGCGGATGAGCTGGGAATCGCCTCTGCCGGACGACCTGGTCTGGTTGTTGTCGCTGCTCAAGCAGGATCGCGAGGCGTTTGTCGGGTGAATGACTGGCTGATTCCTGACTGGCCCGCGCCGGCTCAGGTGAAGGCCTGTGTCACCACCCGTGCGGGCGGCGTCAGCCTGGCGCCGTTCGACAGCCTCAATTTGGGCGATCATGTCGAGGACCGCCTGGAGGCCGTGCTCGAAAATCGTCGCCGCCTGACCACGGCCTTCGATATCCAGCCAGCCTGGCTGCGCCAGGTCCATGGCGTGACCGTGGTCGAGGCCGACCCTGGCCGCACTGCCGAAGCCGATGGCAGCTGGACCAGCACCCCAGGCATCGCCTGCACATCCATGACTGCCGATTGCCTGCCCGCGTTGTTCTGCAACCGTGCAGGCACACGCGTGGCGGCGGCCCATGCCGGTTGGCGTGGCCTGGCGGCGGGCGTGTTGGAGGCGACTTTAGAAAGCCTCGACGCCGACGCTGGCGACGTGTTGGTGTGGCTCGGTCCGGCGATTGGCCCGCAAGCCTTTGAAGTCGGCCCGGAAGTGCGTGAAGTCTTCATGCAGCAACTGCCGACCACCGTCGAAGCCTTTGTACCGAGTCGCAATCCGGGCAAGTTCATGGCTGACATCTATAAGCTCGCGCGCCTGCGCCTGGCTGCGTGCGGTGTGACTGCCGTGTATGGCGGCGGTTTCTGCACGGTGACCGACCCGCGCTTCTTTTCCTACCGGCGCAGCCCCCGCACCGGACGTTTTGCCTCCCTTATCTGGCTCGAGCGCTAGACTCTCCTGACCTGGGTCAACACTGACTCACATCAAGCATCTGTCGCTTGAATCTTCCAGAATCCACCCCATCTATAGGGGTATCTGGCAGGTTTCTTCATTCAGGATGTGTTTACTAGCTCCGGCCTGCTCAAAAGGAAGGTGACTAATGCGTATTGATCGTTTAACCAGCAAATTGCAGTTGGCACTGTCTGACTCTCAATCCTTGGCGGTGGGTCTCGACCACCCGGCCATCGAGCCTGCGCACTTGATGCAGGCGCTGCTGGAACAGCAAGGTGGTTCAATCAAGCCCTTGCTGATGCAGGTGGGCTTCGACGTCAACAGCCTGCGCAAGGAGTTGAGCAAAGAGCTCGACCAATTGCCGAAAATCCAAAACCCAACCGGCGACGTGAACATGTCGCAGGACTTGGCGCGTCTGCTTAACCAGGCCGATCGCCTGGCCCAACAGAAGGGTGACCAGTTCATCTCCAGCGAACTGGTGCTGCTCGCCGCCATGGACGAGAACAGCAAGCTAGGCAAGTTGTTGCTGGGCCAGGGCGTGAGCAAGAAAGCCCTGGAAAATGCCATCAACAACCTGCGTGGCGGCGACGCGGTGAACGACCCCAACCATGAGGAGTCGCGCCAGGCCCTGGATAAATACACCGTCGACCTGACCAAGCGTGCCGAAGAGGGCAAGCTTGACCCGGTGATCGGCCGTGACGATGAAATCCGTCGCACCATCCAGGTACTGCAACGTCGCACCAAGAACAACCCGGTACTGATTGGCGAACCTGGTGTGGGTAAAACCGCGATCGCCGAAGGCCTGGCCCAGCGCATCATCAATGGTGAAGTGCCGGATGGCCTTAAAGGCAAGCGTCTGCTGTCCCTGGACATGGGGTCGTTGATCGCCGGCGCCAAGTTCCGCGGCGAGTTCGAAGAACGCCTGAAATCCCTGCTCAATGAACTGTCGAAGCAGGAAGGGCAGATCATTCTGTTTATCGACGAGCTGCACACCATGGTCGGCGCCGGTAAAGGCGAAGGCTCGATGGACGCCGGTAACATGCTCAAGCCTGCCCTGGCGCGGGGTGAGTTGCACTGCGTCGGTGCTACTACGCTCAACGAATACCGCCAGTACATTGAAAAGGACGCGGCCCTTGAGCGTCGCTTCCAGAAAGTGCTGGTGGAAGAGCCGAGCGAAGAAGACACCATCGCGATCCTGCGTGGCTTGAAAGAGCGTTATGAGGTCCACCACAAGGTGGCGATCACCGACGGCGCGATCATTGCGGCGGCCAAATTGAGCCATCGCTATATCACTGACCGTCAGTTGCCCGACAAGGCCATCGACTTGATCGACGAAGCGGCCAGCCGTATCCGCATGGAAATCGACTCCAAGCCGGAAGTGCTCGACCGTCTGGATCGGCGCCTGATCCAACTGAAAGTCGAGTCCCAGGCCCTGAAGAAAGAAGAAGACGACGCGGCGAAGAAACGCCTGGAAAAACTCCAGGAAGAAATCGTCCGCCTGGAACGTGAGTATTCGGACCTGGAAGAAATCTGGACCTCGGAAAAAGCCGAAGTGCAAGGCTCGGCCCAGATTCAGCAAAAGATCGAGCAGTCGCGCCAGGAACTCGAAGCGGCCCGCCGTAAAGGCGACCTGAACCGCATGGCTGAGTTGCAGTACGGGGTGATCCCGGACCTGGAACGCAGCCTGCAGATGGTCGACCAGCACGGCAAGCCTGAGAACCAGTTGCTGCGCAGCAAGGTGACGGAGGAAGAAATTGCCGAAGTCGTCTCCAAATGGACCGGCATTCCCGTGTCGAAAATGCTTGAAGGCGAACGCGACAAGTTGCTGAAGATGGAACACCTGCTGCATCAGCGTGTGATCGGTCAGGAAGAGGCCGTGGTGGCCGTTTCCAACGCGGTACGGCGTTCGCGGGCCGGGTTGTCCGATCCGAACCGTCCGAGTGGCTCGTTCATGTTCCTCGGCCCGACCGGTGTGGGTAAGACCGAGCTGTGCAAGGCTTTGGCCGAGTTCCTCTTTGATACTGAAGAGGCCATGGTGCGGATTGATATGTCCGAATTCATGGAGAAACATTCGGTGGCTCGCTTGATCGGTGCGCCACCAGGCTATGTGGGCTACGAGGAAGGCGGTTACCTGACCGAAGCCGTGCGGCGTAAGCCTTACTCGGTGATCCTGCTGGATGAAGTCGAGAAGGCGCACCCGGATGTGTTCAACATCCTGTTGCAAGTGCTGGAGGACGGCCGCCTGACCGACAGCCATGGGCGTACCGTGGATTTCCGCAATACGGTGATCGTGATGACCTCCAACCTGGGCTCGGCGCAGATCCAGGAGCTGGTGGGGGATCGTGAAGCCCAGCGTGCGGCGGTGATGGATGCACTGACCTCGCATTTCCGCCCGGAATTCATCAACCGGGTCGACGAAGTGGTGATCTTCGAGCCGTTGGCGCGGGATCAGATCGCGGGCATTACCGAGATCCAGTTGGGACGTCTGCGTGGCCGCCTGACCGAGCGTGAGCTGTCGCTGGAGCTTAGCCGCGAGGCGTTGGACAAGCTGATCGCTGTGGGTTACGACCCGGTGTATGGCGCACGGCCGTTGAAACGTGCGATCCAGCGCTGGATCGAGAACCCGCTGGCCCAGTTGATCCTGTCGGGCAGCTTCATGCCTGGCACCAGCGTGACAGCGACGGTGGAAAACGACGAAATCGTCTTCCACTGAGCCCTGGCAGCAGGGTGACAAGAGAAGGCCCCGCATTGCGGGGCCTTTTTTTTCGATAGGGCGTTGAACTGTAAGGCAAAGGCTTGTAAAGTGCGCCCCGCAGCAACGTCAGCCCACGGGTTTCTTCTCCCCAAGAAGAAATCAGAAACAAGCGCAAATCATTGTCTTAAAAGCAATTTAAAGGGTTGACAGGGGTTTTTAAGATTGTAGAATAGCGCGCCTCAGAGACATGAACGTAGCGATACGGACAAGTCAAAGAGAAGGTAGTAAGCAACAACGTAGTACTTTGAAATATGTAGTTCCGTGATAGCTCAGTCGGTAGAGCAAATGACTGTTAATCATTGGGTCCCAGGTTCGAGTCCTGGTCACGGAGCCAATTTCAATATCGGGGTATAGCGCAGTCCGGTAGCGCGCCTGCTTTGGGAGCAGGATGTCGGGAGTTCGAATCCCCCTACCCCGACCATATTTGGGTCGTTAGCTCAGTTGGTAGAGCAGTTGGCTTTTAACCAATTGGTCGTAGGTTCGAATCCCACACGACCCACCATTTTTGAGACCAGTTAACGCTGGAATCGAATCTTAAGATCAGAGGCCAAAAGCGCTGATCGAAGAAGGCGACTGAAAGGTCGCCTTTTTTTTACCGGGGTATAGCGCAGTCCGGTAGCGCGCCTGCTTTGGGAGCAGGATGTCAGGAGTTCGAATCCCCTTACCCCGACCATATTAAAAATCCTCGTATCGAAAGATACGGGGATTTTTTTTGTGCACGCAAATCTGACTCACCGCAAAACGAATGTGGGAGCGGGCTTGCTCGCGAAAGCGGTGGTTCAGTGTCAGATGTACTGACTGATACACCGCTTTCGCGAGCAAGCCCGCTCCCACATTGACCAAGTCCCATCCGGGACCGTGTTGTTAGTGCAGTTTGAGGCGCGGCTCGGTGCCGCGCCCGATCTTGCTCCCCAGCATCAGCATCGCCGTGCGGAAGACCCCATACAGCGCCATCTGGTGCATGCGGTACAGCGACACGTAGAACATTCGCGCCAGCCAACCTTCCAGCATCACGCTGCCGGTGAGGTTGCCCATCAAGTTACCCACCGCCGAGAACCGCGACAGCGAGATCAACGAGCCGTAGTCGGTGTACTTGTAGGTCGGCAGGTCCTTGCCCTCGATGCGCAGCTTCAGCGACTTGGCCAGCAACGATGCCTGCTGGTGAGCCGCCTGGGCACGTGGCGGCACGTTGCGATCAGTGCCCGGTTGCGGACAGGCGGCACAATCGCCAAACGCGAAGATGTTTTCGTCGCGGGTGGTTTGCAGTGTTGGCAATACCTGCAGCTGATTGATGCGGTTGGTTTCCAGGCCATCGATATCCTTGAGGAAACCTGGCGCGCGAATGCCGGCCGCCCACACCTTGAGACTGGCGGGGATGACCTGGCCGCTGCTGGTGATCAGCGCATCGGCAGTCACTTCGCTGACCGCCGAATTGGTCAGTACCGTCACGCCGAGCTTTTCCAGGGTTTTATGCACCGGCACGCCGATACGCTCCGGCAGGGCAGGCAGTACCCGTGGGCCGGCTTCGATCAGGGTGATGTGCATGTTTTCCGGCTTGATGCGGTCCAGGCCGTAAGCGGCCAACTCGTGGGCGGCGTTATGCAGTTCGGCGGCCAGTTCGACCCCAGTGGCACCCGCGCCGACGATGGCAACGCTGATTTTTTCCACCACATCGGTCTGCCCGGCATGGGCGCGCAAGTAGTGATTGAGCAACTGCTGGTGAAAGCGCTCGGCCTGCTTGCGGGTGTCGAGGAACAGGCAGTGCTGCGCGGCGCCTTCGGTGCCGAAGTCATTGGTGGTGCTGCCGACCGCAATCACCAGGCTGTCATAGCCCAGCACGCGCGCCGGCACCAGTTCACGGCCTTCTTCGTCGAGGGTGGCGGCCAGCTGGATCTTCTTCTGTTCACGGTCGAGCCCGCTCATGCGCCCCAGTTGGAACTCGAAGTGGTTCCATTTGGCCTGGGCGACATAATTGAGTTCATCTTCCGAGGAGTTCAGCGAACCGGCTGCCACTTCGTGCAGCAGGGGCTTCCAGATATGGGTCAGGTTGGCGTCCACCAGCGTGATGCTGGCGGTGCCGCGCTTGCCCAGAGTCTTACCCAGGCGGGTAGCCAACTCCAGGCCGCCGGCGCCGCCGCCGACGATAATAATACGATGGGTCATGGGGATATCTCGCAAGGCTAAAAGAAATCGGAGCAGTTACCCCCGCGAGCGCCAGGCAGCTCATAGCGTCAGGTAACTCAATAGTCGGCTCAGCAAGCCGAGACCGATCACCACTACCAGCACCACACCAAGGAGCAGCCACGGCCGGAAAGGCTTGCGCTCGACTCGGTTCTGGGAGAGTTGCAGGTACTCTTCGACATGCTGTTGGTCATCGGGGTTCAGGCGGCTGGTCATAAAGGCCTCGTCAGGTAGACGTTGCAAAAGGGCGCCACGTTACAGTCCGGGGGCTCAGAGGCTGATGCCCACATCGAACACTATGCTGCGGCCCAGGTTGTTGCGCAAGAAATCCGGTGCATCCGGGTGGGCGAACAACACCCGTGCAAAGGTCGGCCCCACCAGCGACAGCGAGCGCCAGCCCTGGCGCAGGTATTCCGTCGGCGGCGGGAAATGGCTGTTGAGGTCAAGCACCTCACGCTTGAGGCTGGTGAAGGCAACGATATCCAGCTCCCCCAGGTCCATCCCGCGTTCTTTGTAGTTATGCGCCTTCTTGCGCAGCGTGGGCGCCAGGCGCAGTAAAAACTCATGGGCCGGGATGCGTCGCGGCTTGGCTTCGCGCCGCACCAATTGGCTCAGGGAGAAGGCGCTGCGTCGGCGCAGCAACTCGTCGCGCCATTCGTCATTCAGGCGACGGCCCTCGTCCAGCACAAAAAACACCTCGAAACTGGCATCGCGAAACAGCACGTCCGGTGGCTCTTGCCCGGCTGCGTGGAATTCCTCGGCACGGTAAGGCACGTTCAAGCCTTGCAGCAGGCGCTGGCAGACCCAACGCTCACGCTCCCATTTGCGGGCATTGGACAAGAATGCGTTGGCTTGTTCGGCCGCTACGGTGAGCAGGCGCAAGTAATCTGAGTCATCCATAGCTAGCAGCTTAGCGCCCAAATGATGACCGCAGGAAGTACCCCTGTGAAACGTCGGTGTAGACTGATCATCCGAGCAATATTCGACCCTGGGGAGTGCTGCCGTGATCAGTGCCGCCATGTTGGCGCCGACAACAATGGGCATCGGGTGGCTGCTGTATGCGCCCGTGGTGGTGTGGGCGATCCTGCGTTCACCTTGGGTCGAACTGTTTGCCGACCGGCGGCGTCAGCATCTGCTATTCGGCACCGTGTTCGCGTTGTTCATGCTGTGGCTGGTACGGCGGGATTTCGATACAGGTGTTTCCTACCACTTCATCGGCATGACTGCCGTGACCCTGTTGCTGGATTGGCCCCTCGCAATTGTCGGCGGCGTTGTCGCCCAGTTGGGTTTGATGGCGCTGGGGCGCCAGGACCTCGCAGCCCTGGGCGTCAACGGCCTGTTGCTGATCGGGTTGCCGGTGCTGATCACCGAAACCTGCGCGTTGCTGGTCGAGCGCGCGCAACCGCGCAATCCCTTTGTGTATATCTTCTGTTCCGGTTTTTTTGCTGCCGCGCTGTCGGCGCTGCTGTGCCTGCTATTTGGGCTGGGGCTGCTGTGGTTCGACGGCCGTTTCGCCATGCCGGAATGGCTGGAGGATTTTGTCGGCTACCTGTGGCTGATCATCTTTCCCGAAGCCTTTATCAACGGCATGGTCATCAGCGCACTGGTGGTGTTTTGCCCGGAATGGCTGGAGACTTTCAACCGCACGCGCTACTTGTCGGCACCCTGGAAGGACGACGATTCACAGCGTTGACCCAGATCAAATCCTGGCCGGCCGAGCAGGCCCATGCTCTGCCAAATTTTTCCAGGCAAGGCGGGGAGCACGGATCATGAGTGTGTACGAGTGGGCACGGCAGGAGTTGCGCAGAAGCCAGGACGCGGCACAGGAAATCGGTTTTGACCCGGGCCTGACCCTGCGTGCGATGCTCAGTGCGGTGGTGCAACAGAGCAAGGGTGTGCGCAGTTTTGAAGACCTGGCCGACGAGCTGCAATACCTTGCAGAGAACCTCGACGACCAGCAGGAATACGCCTTTATGCGCCCTTAGTGGCGCGGCGGCAGGTCTTCGGAAAACAGCTCGTCTTCGGCATCCGGGGCCACGGGGATTTTGTGTTCCTCAGCGGCCCAGGCGCCCAGGTCGATGAGCTTGCAGCGGTCCGAGCAGAACGGCCGGTTGAGGTTGGTCGCTTTCCATTCCACGGGTGCACCGCAGGTTGGGCAGTCGACGGTCAAGGGTTGGCTCATGATCGGCCTCCACGCAAAGTAAGGTAAAAGTGGTGCAGTCGCTCGACCTCGCTGTGCAGCCAGGCAAGGTCCTGGTCATTGACCAGCACGTCATCGGCATGGTTCAGGCGGTCTTCGCGGCTGGACTGGGCCTTGAGGATCGCCTGCACCTGTTGCTCGTTGATGCCGTCGCGCTGCAGGGTACGCTGAATCTGCAGCGATTGCGGCACGTCGATCACCAGGATGCGCTGGGTCATGCTGTACTGGCCGGACTCGATCAGCAGCGGCGACACCAATATCGCGTAGGGCGACTTCGCGCGCGCCAGGTGGCTGCGAATCTCCTCGCCAATCAACGGGTGCAGCAAGGCTTCGAGCCAGCGGCGCTCTTCGGGTACTTCAAAGATCAGCTTGCGCAAGGCGCCGCGGTCCAGTTGACCGTCCGGCTGCAGCACGCCGGCACCGAAGTGCTCGGCGATACGTGCCAACGCCGGCCGTCCAGGCTCGACCACCCAGCGGGCGGCGTGATCGGCGTCCACCAGGTCGATGCCCAGGTCGATAAAGTGCTGGGCTGCGGCACTTTTACCGCTGCCGATGCCGCCAGTGAGGCCGAGAATCCAGGGTGTTGCAACAGAAGTGGTCATCTGAAACCGACAGACTGCAAATAGAAGTCGGTTATTTGACCACCCCAGAGCAATGCAATCCAGCCGGCAATCGCCAGATACGGACCAAACGGCATCGGTGCCGACGCTTGGGACTTGCGCAGGCGCATCAGGATCAAGCCCACGAATACCCCCACCAGCGACGACATTAACAGCGTCATTGGCAGGATTTGCCAGCCACCCCAGGCGCCGAGCAAGGCCAGCAGCTTGAAGTCGCCATGGCCCATGCCGTCCTTGCCAGTGACCAGCTTGAACAGCCAGAACACGCTCCACAGGCTCATGTAGCCGATCACCGCACCCCACAGGGCATCCGACAGTGTCGTCAGCAGGCCGAAGCCGTTGACGATCAGCCCCAGCCATAACAGCGGCATCACCAGCACATCCGGCAACAGTTGGTGGTCGGCGTCGATCAGGCTCATCGCCAACAAGCCCCAGCTCAATACCAGCACTGCGCCCGCCTGCCAGCCATAGCCGAAATGCCAGGCCACCCAGGCCGAGATCAGCGCGCACGTCAGTTCCGTGAGCGGATAACGGGCGCTGATCGCACCCTGGCAATGGGCGCAGCGACCTCGCAGAAACAGGTAGCTGAGCAGTGGGATATTTTCCCAAGGGCGTATCGGATGGTTGCACTGTGGGCAGCAGGAATTAGGCTGCATCAGGGTGTAGGTCGGGCTGGCAGGCTCAGCGGGCAAGCCGAGCACTTCGTGGGCCTGGGCGCGCCATTCCCGTTCGAGCATCTTCGGCAGGCGCCACACCAGCACGTTGAGAAAACTGCCGACGATCAGCCCCAGCACCGACGCCAGTGCAACAAAAGCCCAGGGGTGTACAGCCAATAGCTGGCTCAAAATGCGCTCCCCATCTGGAAGACCGGCAGGTACATGGCGATCACCAATGCGCCGACAATGCCGCCCAGCACCACCATGATCAGGGGCTCCATGAGGTGCGTGAGGTTATCGACCAGGTTGTCCACATCGGCCTCGTAATGGTTGGCAACCTTTTCCAGCATGCGGTCCAGCGTGCCCGACTCTTCGCCGATAGCCGTCATCTGGATCGCCATGCCGGGGAACAGGCCGCTGGCGAGCATGGATTGATTCAATGGCATGCCAGTCGCTACATCGCGTCGCATATGTTCGATTGCCTGTCTGAATGGCCCGGAACCGGCGGCACCGGCCACCGAGTCCAGCGCCTGCAGTAACGGAACGCCGGCGGCAAACGTGGTGGACAGTGTGCGGGCAAAGCGGGCCACGGCGGATTTGCTCAGCAGTTTGCCTGCCAGGGGCGCTTTCAACAAACAGCGGTCCAACCACAGACTAAATCCAGGGAGCGTCCGATAGGCATGGCGCAGCCCCATGCTTCCCGCAAGAACGCCCAGCGCCAGCACCCACCACGCTTTCTGCACGAACTCGGAAAGGGCGATGACCTGCAAGGTGAAGCCGGGCAGCGTGCCGTCCACCCCCGCAAACAGATTCTGGAACTGCGGCACGACGTGGATCAACAGCACCCCAGTGACCAGGCTGGCGACCACCAGCACGGTGATCGGATAGGTCATGGCTTTTTTGATCCTGGCCTTTAGCTGCTCGCTCTTTTCCCGGTGGATCGCCACGCGCTCCAGCAGGGTTTCAAGTGCTCCGGCCTGTTCGCCGGCGGCCACCAGGTTGCAGTACAGCGCGTCGAAATAACGAGGCTGTTTGCGCAGCGCCTCGGCGAGGCTGGTGCCGGCGGCGATCGCCTGTTTCAGCCCTTGCACAAGCTCACGCACGGCGCGGTTGTCGAAGCCCTCACCGATGATATCGAAGGCCTGCAATAGAGGAATACCGGCCTTCAGCAGGGTGGCCAGTTGGCGAGTAAGCAGGGTGATGTCCGTCGATATTATCGAGGGTGCCAGGCTCGGCAGCATTGGAGATTTCTGGCGCACATGGCCTGGGCTGATGCCCTGTTTGCGCAATTGGGCCTTCACCAAGGCAGGGTTGTGCCCGGTGGTTTGCCCGGACACCCTGCGTCCTTTGCGGTTGGTGCCTTCCCAGGCGTAGAGCGTTGAAGCGTTGTCCATGTCATGGTTCCGCACAGAGGTCGTCGAAGCTTTATAGCGTAGTCAGGTGACGGATTCGGACAGGCCGGCATTGGCGGATAAAATGTCAGAATGTGCGTCTTGTGCGCGATTGACCGCCTGCGGATGAGTACACTGGCGCCGCTGCACAACACGGGGCGCAGGACGTGCCTTGTCATGAGTTCTATCCTGGAGAGTGAATGTGATTCGTCAAAAAGGTTTTACCCTGATCGAACTGTTGATCGTCGTGGCAATCATCGGCATTTTGGCCACCATCGGCCTGCCCATGTACACCACCCACCAGGCCAAGGCCAAGTTCACTGCCGGCCTGGCTGAAATCACCGCGTTGAAGGCCGGGTACGAAGACACCCTCAACCAGGGCACTGTACCGACCCTGGCATTGATCGGCGGCACCAGCCCAACGGCCAACTGCAAGATCGATGTAGCAGGGGATGTTGCGACGGGCGCGGGCGCCATCAGTTGCGAAATACTCGACGCGCCGGCGCCGGTGCTGGGCAAGACCATCAGCCTGACGCGCAATGCCACCACCGGTTGGAAATGCACCACCACCGCTGACGCAAAATATGTCGCTAAAAGCTGCGGCGCCGACGGGGCCTGACGGCTAAACCATCCACAGGGAAGATGAGGTGGCCGATGTCGTTATCCGTACCGCAGCGCGGCAATGTTTTTCTGGTAGCAGTGATATGTCTGCTGGTCGTCGGGATTTGTGCGCCGTTCAGCGGGCATGATTTGCAGCGGGGCATGCAGATTGCCGTCGGGGTTTGCGCGGTGCTGTATGGGCTGTCGGTCCCTCGCATGCAACAGCTGCTGGACCGCCCCACGGCGCTGGGCCTGGGACTGATTATCGGGTTGGGCCTGGTGTCATCAGTGCTGGCCCACCAGCCGCTGTGGGCGTTTGCCGAGGTGGCGTTGTTTGTCAGTGGCGGGGCAATTGCCGTGGCGTTTGCCTTGTTGCGTCGCCAGGGCGGTGAGCCGTTGGATCGCTATTTGATCATGCTGGTGGTGCTGCTGTGCCTGATCAAGTCGATTCAATATGTGTATGCGGGCACATTGGCGTTCATCAGCGCCGAACGAATCCTGGACCCGGACCTGTTGCTGTCCGGCTTTTCCAACAAGCGATTCTATGGCCAATTCCAGACATTTACCTTGCCGCTGCTGGCACTTCCCTTACTGATCCCTACGCTTACCCGCTCGCTCAGGGCCGCTGTGTTTGCATTGCTGTGTGTGTGGTGGTTGATCGCGATTGGTGGCGGCACGCGCGGCACCTGGCTGGGCATGGGCGCGGCGACGCTGGTAGTGGCGTTGCTGGGCCCTTGGGGCCGGCGTTGGGTGGGTTGGCAAGTGGCCGCAGTGCTGGCTGGGCTGTTGCTGTATTGGCTGGTGTTTACGGTGCTGGCGGATTACCTCGGGATCCAAATCCTCAATGGCGCCCGTGATCGTCTCACCACCTCCCTGTCCGGGCGCGGTCCGATCTGGTGGCAGGCCTGGCACATGCTCGTCGAGCGGCCATGGCTGGGCTTCGGGCCGATGCATTTCGCCGATATCGCCAATAGAACTGCCGCGCACCCCCACCAGGCCATCCTGCAATGGGCCAGTGAATGGGGTGTGCCATCTACGTTGTGCGTTGCGGTGCTGGCGTGGCGGAGTGGTTGGGCCACGTTCGGCCTATTGCGGGAGCGTGCGCTGTGCTCTGAACCCGCGGACTTGCTGCGAATGTGCCTGTTTGCAGCGCTCGTCGGTGCGTTGGTGCAGTCCATGGTCGACGGTGTGATTGTGATGCCCAACTCTCAAGTGTGGCTGGCGCTGGTGGTGGGTTGGTTGATGGCGTTGCACCTGTGGAAAACCCCGGAGACGGCTGAGCTGCCGTTGGCCTGGGGCGCGTGGAAAACGCTGAGTGTACTGGCCGTTGGTCTGCTGGTTTTTATCGCCGTGCGCGATGTGCCGCATATCCAGCAAGCCCAGCAGCAGTACCTGGACAGCCATGCCAACTTGCTGCAACCGCGCTTCTGGGCCCAGGGTGTGATTGCCCGGTGACGGCGGCAAGTTGCCGGACTCCCCATGCGGTGCTAGCTTTAGCCCACCGCCCGTGTAGCTCAGCCGGTAGAGCAGCGCACTCGTAACGCGAAGGTCGCAGGTTCGATTCCTGTCTCGGGCACAAAGGCAACAAAGGCGTCACCGTTTTCAAAGGCACTGTTTTCAGTTGATCCCAGAATGGTTCTGAAGGCCAGACGAGCCGGCATGTGAGCCTGCTCTTTTGTATCTGCGCAACCTTGATGACCCAGATGCATCCCCATTCCTCGATCTAAGAGAACAACATGACCACGACTGAAATGACCCAGGAAGTTCGGCATCAAGCAGCCCTCGAGAAATACCTCGCGGAGTCGCCGCAGCTCAGAGAAGAGATCAAGGACCTGAGCGCCGATGATCAGCGCGACCAGATCCAGTGGGCATTCGAGGACGAGGCCGAGAGCCAGGGCTATCAGCCCTGGGAGCTGACCCTCAAGTACACCTCGACACCGGAAGAATTCGAAGCAGCACGGCTGGCCTTGCACAAAGAGGCGGCCGAGGTGCTGGGTGTCGAATGGGAAGAGTATTGCGAGATGAACGACCTGGTCGTTTAAACACTCATTGTAGGAGCCGGCAATCCGGCTCCTACAAATCATCTTAGATGCTAAGCCGCATCGACAAATCCACCGCCTTCACATCCTTGGTCATCGCGCCGATCGAAATGTAGTCCACCCCGGTCTCGGCAATGGGCAGCAGGGTGCTTTCATTGATCCCGCCGCTGGCTTCCAGCTTGGCCTTGCCGCCGTTCAGGCGCACGGCTTCACGCATATCTTCCAGGCTCAGCTCGTCGAGCATGATGATATCGGCGCCTGCCGCCAGGGCTTCGCGCAGTTCCTCCAGGCTTTCCACTTCGATTTCCACCGGCTTGCCGGGTGCGATCTTGTGGGCGGCTGTGATCGCCTGGGCAATGCCACCACAGGCAGCGATGTGGTTTTCCTTGATCAGGAACGCGTCGTAAAGACCGATTCGGTGGTTGTGGCAGCCGCCGCAGGTGACCGCGTACTTCTGCGCCAGGCGCAGGCCCGGCAGCGTCTTGCGGGTATCCAGCAGCTTGACCTGGGTGCTGGCGACAAAATCCGCCAGGAATTGGGCGCGGGTCGCGACTCCGGACAGCAACTGCAGGAAGTTCAGCGCGCAGCGTTCGCCGCTGAGCAGCGAGCGCGCCGGGCCTTCAAGGTGGAACAGCGCCTGGTTAGGGTTGACGCGCTCACCGTCGGCCACCTGCCAATGCACGGCGACCCTGGGGTCCAATTGGCGAAACACGGCATCGACCCAGGCTGTGCCGGCGATCACTGCAGCGTCACGGGTAATGATGGTGGCCGTCGCCAGCCGCTCGGCGGGGATCAACTGCGCAGTGATGTCGCCGCTGCCGATGTCTTCCAGCAGTGCGCGGCGCACGTTGGCTTCGATTTCGGCGGTAAGGTCGGCAAGACGGAGATTCGGCATAACAGGCTCCACATACAAAGTGTCCCGATTATAGGGGCAGTGTGCGTTCGAACCCAGGCTCGGCACTCATTTACCGCGCAATGCCAGAGTTTGCTGGCGCAACCCCCCTCATTTGCAAGATAATCTCGCGCCTTGCAATTGGCGTCATAGCTTTGACGTTCAGACCAATACCGCCGTTTCAGGAGGCCAGGATGCACAATGACGGAAAGGTGGTGCCAATCAATCGGGCACAAGCCACGCCATCGCCACTCGCCCGACTGCCGGTGGTGTTGCTGCAGGTCCGCGATAAAGCGGCGCAACAGTTGCAGCAAGGGTTGCAGGACCTATTCGATAACGCTGACGACACGTTGTTCGAGATGGCCGACAAGGCGCGCAACAACTTGGACCACCATATTTTCTTTGAAGCCATGCGCGACCTGCGCCTCAAGCGCAAGAATTTCGAACGCGTGTTCATGGAGCGTCTGTTCGAAGCCTTCGCCAGCCTGGGCCATGCGGGGCGGGGCGAGTTGCAGCTGGTGCCGGTGGTGTCCTACGAGGCCGCACCGGGTTCATCCAAGGATGACCTCGAAAAAGCGGTGGCGCTGGACGCCATGCTGGGCCGGGTGCGGCACCGCGACGGTCTGGCCCTGGCGCAACTCACGGCGCGTTTGAGCGTGTTGCTCGGCAACCGCCTGGACGATCGTGAGAACCCCCTGGGACCTGCGCTGCTCTGTGAGTTTTTCCTGCGGGCGGGGCGCAGTCTGGGCGTGGAGATCCGCGTCAAACTGATCATGCTCAAGCTGTTTGAAAAATACGTGCTCAGCGATGCCGACCAACTCTACGGCGAAGCCAATCAACTGCTGGTGGCAACGGGCGTATTACCCGAACTCAAGGCCATACCGTCCCGCCGCCCTGAAGGGCGTGCGGACCGTGAACATGCGCAAGCAGCAAGCTTGCCGGCTGCCGACCTGCCCGTAGACGAAAATGGCCAGGAAGCGTTCGCTGCGCTCCAACAGCTGCTTACGGCGGTGCGTGGCAGCGTGGCGCCGACGCTCGAGGCCAGCGCCGAGCCGTTGCCCATTTCCACCCGTGACCTGCTGCGCCTGCTCTCTCACTTGCAGCAGTACGTGCCGGAGCCCGAGGCCGAAGACGACTTCGACCTGCGTAGCCAGCTTGAACAGTTGCTCACCCGCCTTAGCGTCAAGAGTGGCAAGTCGCGGGTGGTGGAGGGCGCGGACGAAGACGTGATCAATCTGGTCGCGCTGCTGTTCGAGTTCATCCTTAACGACCGCGCCGTGCCGGATGCCTTCAAGGCCCTGATCGGTCGCTTGCAGATCCCAATGCTCAAAGTGGCGTTGCTGGACAAGAGCTTTTTCAGTCACGCCAGCCACCCGGCGCGGCGCCTGCTCAACGAAATCGCGGCCGCTGCCCTGGGCAGCAGCCCCAGCGAAGACTACCAGCGCGACCACCTCTACCTGCGCATCGAGCAGGTCGTGCAGCGCCTGCTCAACGAGTTTGTCGAAGACCCGGCGATTTTTTCCCAGTTGCTCGCCGAGTTCAGCGCGTTTACCGCCGATGAGCGGCGTCGCAGTGAGTTGCTTGAACAACACACCCGAGATGCCGAAGCCGGGCGCGTGCGCACCGAAGTTGTTCGCCAGCGTGTGGCGGATGTCATGAATAAGCGATTGCTGGGCAAGGTCCTGCCACGTCCGGTCGTGCAGTTCCTGCAGCAAGCCTGGAGCCAGGTGCTGTTGCTGGCCAGTCTCAAGCACGGCGAGCAGTCTGTGCAGTGGCAGGCGGCGCTGCGCACCATGGATGAGTTGATCTGGAGTGTGGGTCTGCAGCAAGACACCGAGGCCGGGCGCCATTTGCTGGAGCAACTGCCGGGCCTGCTCAAGGCGTTGCGCGACGGTCTGACCAGCGCCGCGTTCGACCCCTTCAGCACGCGCGAATTCTTTGTGCGCTTGCAGGCCCTGCATGTCCAGGCACCTGAAGGCGTCGATGAGTGGGGCGAGGTGCGCGTGCCGTTTGTACTGAGCGCGGCGTCACCGGACGCCATCATCGACCTGCCGGACAACGACCCCGACCTGCTCAAGGCTCATCAACTCAAGGTGGGCAGTTGGGTGGTCTTCCAGGAAGGCGACGCCCATACGCTGCGGTGCAAGCTGACGGCGATCATGGCGCCGGCCAATGCCTATGTGTTCACCAGTCGCACGGGGCTCAAAGTCTTGGAGAAGAGCGCCGGCCAACTGGCTTTGGCGTTCAAGCGTGGTGCGCTGCATACCCTGGATGACGGACCGCTGTTCGAGCGCGCGCTGGCCGCGGTGGTGGGCGAGCTGCGTCAACTCAATCGCGGCAAGTGATCGCAACCGGAGGGTCGAACGCGGCATACTGGTCACACTTTGTCTCGTTCAAGGAACCTGTATGCAGTTGGACCCCGCCAGCGGTTGGTGCGAGGGCATCCGCCATTGCCCTTCGCCCAACTTCAACGAGCGCCCCGCAGGCGAAATCTCACTGTTGGTGGTGCATAACATCAGCCTGCCACCGGCGCAGTTTGCCACGGGCAAAGTGCAGGAATTTTTCCAGAATCGCCTGGATGTCACGGAGCATCCCTACTTTGAAGGGATTGCCGACCTACGGGTGTCTGCGCATTTTCTGATTGAACGCGATGGCGCGGTGACGCAGTTTGTGTCCTGTCTTGATCGGGCCTGGCATGCCGGGATCTCGCAGTTCGAGGGGCGGGACACCTGCAATGACTTTTCCCTGGGGGTAGAGCTGGAGGGCACGGATGATCAGCCGTTCACGGATGCCCAATATGCGTCCCTGACCGATCTGACCCGCCAACTGCTGGCGGCTTACCCAGGTATCACGCCCCAGCGCATTTGTGGTCACAGCGATATCGCGCCGGGACGCAAGACCGATCCTGGCCCCGCTTTTGATTGGGCGCGCTTTCGCAGCGCCCTGCAGCATGGAGGACAAGCACGATGAGTTTCCTGGTGTTGGTGCTGGCCGTATGGATCGAGAAGTTCTCGGCCCTGCGCCAGCGTTTGCAACGTGATGGCGGTTGGCTGCGCGAACTGGCCAAGCTGGAATCGAGCCCGCGCATGGGCAAGCAGCCTTGGCTGATTCTGACCTTGCTGGTGTTGTTGCCGGTGGCCTTGCTGGCGTTGTTGCTGCTGGTGCTGGAGCCGGTGGCCTACGGATTGCTGGCGCTGCCGGTGCACCTGTTGATCGTCATCTACAGCCTGGGCCGCGGTGACCTGCTCGCCGGGCTCGGTCCGTTTCGGGATGCCTGGCGGCGGGGCGACCTGCAGGCCGCCGAACATGTGGCCGAACGTGACCTGAGCCTGAGCGCCGAGAGTGGCGAGCAATTGCTGGAGCGCGTGCAGGGTCATTTGTTGTGGCAGGCCTACCAGAGCTTTTTCGCGGTGATTTTCTGGTACTTCCTGCTGGGCCCGGTTGCCGCGCTGGCTTATCGCCTGCTCGCACTGGCCAGTGAACACAGCAAGAACCCACTGGTGGCCGAGCGTGCGGGCCAATTGCGCCACGCGTTTGACTGGCTGCCGGTACGCTTGCTGGCTGCCAGCTTTGCCTTGGTGGGCAACTTCGTCGCGGTTGGTCGTGTGATGCTGCATGAACTGTTGAGTTGGGACATCAGTGCCGCCGAGTTGGTGGAGAAAGTCGGCCTGGTTGCCGCCGAAATCCCGCCGCCGGCGGTAGGCCCCGACGGCATCAATAGCCTCGACCGGCTCTGGGAACTGCTGCTGCGCGCGGCGGTGCTGTGGTATGCCGGGTTTGCGATCTGGACCGTGCTGCCCTGACTGCGAACAAGGTCAAAAAATGTGGGAGCGGGCTTGCTCGCGAATGCGGTATATCAGTCGATGAGTCTTTGACTGACACACTGCATTCGCGAGCAAGCCCGCTCCCACATTTGTTTTTGCCGCGCCCTTCCTGTCGTTAACCTTAAGTTACAAAACTCCCTGTCAAATTGAGCTATACAGATGCTGGCTAACTGCCGCCCTGCGCCTCAATAAAAATAAAAGAAAGGGAGTTCACCTGTGAAGAGCTTGCTCTATCCCGCCGTCGCGCTGATGAATCGCCTGAGCTTCGGCATGAAGTTCAGCTTGATCAGCTTGTTATTCCTGCTGCCCATGCTCGCGACCAACTATTACCTGGTGCGTGATTCATGGCGTGAATTCCAGGGCACGCGCGTAGAACTGCAAAGCCTCGACTTGCTCGGCAGCAGCCTGGCCCTGCGTCGCGACCTGGAAACGCTCAATAACCAAGTGCAGATCAATGCCACCCTCGGCCAGTCCGGCAAGGCCGGCGACCTTGAGGGCAAGATCAGTGCCCTGGAACAAAGCGTGCTGAACCGCCTGCAAGGCCTCGACGCCATGGCCACCGAGCCCGAGCAAATCGCTGCTTTTGACGCCAAGCGCGACGAGTTGATCGCTGCTTTCAAGGCCCAGCAACAGGAAACGTCGCTGCTGAGCAAAAGTGCGCTGATCGGCAAGTTGCTCAACAAGGCGCAGATGCTCAGCCAGATCATTGCCAGCCAATCCGGCTTGAGCCGCGACCCCCAGAGCGACCTGCGACAGCTCAGCGAACTGATCACCAGTGTCACGCCGCACGTCACCCAGACCCTTGGCGAAGGCCGGGCGATGGGCGCGTATTCCCTGGGGCAGGGCTTTCTCAATTCGTCGTCCAGCACACGTTTTGACGAACTGTTGCAGCAGTTGGAAAAACTCCAGGCCGAATATGGCCTGAAGTTGCAGGATGCGCTGGGCTCCAGCAACGCTGCTCACACAGCGCTCGACAGCCTGGCCAAGGCCAGCAACGCCAGCCTCAAGCAGGGCAGCGAGTTGTTTGAGGAGCAGGTGGTGATGGCCGAAACCCTTGACGCGCCGTGGCAGGGTTTCTACGACAGCGTCAGCCGGTTGATGGCCCAGACTTACCAGCTCGATGACGCCACCCTGACGTTCCTCGGCCAGCAGCTGGAGCAACGCTTGGCGCAGCATCGTACGCACATGGTGGTGCTGGTCTCGGCCCTGACAGCGGTGTTTTTGCTGATCTTCTATCTGTACGCCGGGTTCTACGCCTCCACGCGCACCACGCTGCGCCGCCTGGGCGCGATGATGGACAAAGTGGCGGCCGGCGACATGACCGTCACCTTTGTTGCCCATAGCCGCGACGAGCTGGGTGACCTGGGCCAGGTGTTCAACGGCACCGTGGCGAAGATCCATGACCTGATCGAGCGCGTCGGGCATACCGTCAGCCAAGTCGAGTTGCAGGCTGGGCAGGTCGAAACGGTCTCGGCCCGGAGCAACCAGGCGGTGTCGGGCCAGCGCACCCAGATCGAGCAGGTGGCGACGGCCATGAACCAGATGTCGTCGACTGCCCAGGAGGTTGCCCGCAGCGCGGCGGCTGCCGTCAGCAGTGCCCACAGTGTCAACGATGAAACCGTCAGCGGCCGTGGCCTGGTGCAGTCCCAGCAGGGCAGCATTGCGCGGCTGGCCTCGGAGATCGATCAGTCGGTGCGGGTGATCAACCAGTTGGCCACCGACAGCCAGTCCATCAGCAGTGTGTTGGAGGTGATCAAAAGCATCGCCGAGCAAACCAACTTGCTGGCGCTCAACGCCGCCATCGAGGCGGCGCGGGCCGGTGAGCAGGGGCGGGGGTTTGCGGTGGTGGCCGATGAGGTGCGCACCTTGGCCCGGCGCACCCAGCACTCCACAGAAGAAATCGAACAGATGATCAGCCGCTTGCACGGCGGCGTGGCAGCGGCAGTCAAGGCCATGGGCAGTAGTCATGAAATGGCCAATGGCACCGTGGGTCAGTCGGAAAAGGTCCAGCAGGCCCTGGAAAATATCCTCGGCGCCGTAGGAATGATCGTCGACCAGAACCAGCAGATTGCCGCTGCCGTGGAGCAACAGACCGCTGTCGCCCACGACATTGACCAGAACATCGTTGCAATCAATCGTGCCGGCGAACATGCCGCCGAAGGTGCGCATCAGACCGAGGCAGCGAGCCGGCAGTTGTCGATGCAGGTGATCGAGTTGAAGCAATTGATCGGTGCGTTTCGCGTGTGAGATCTAGTTGTAGGATTTATCGTTTGCTGGCGTGGTGCCCGTCCTGATTTCGCGGCGTCTCTTTTCTGGGTCCCTGAATGGGTGAAAATTGTTTCACTCGATTTCACGCTTAGAGGAGGCACAGCGATGAACGCTGTAATCGGCATCAAGGGGCACTGCGCTCATTGCGACATCACCTTCAATCTCAAGCCTTGGCAAGTGAATGCCATCGCCATTGAGGAGCCATTCGATTGCCCGTATTGCCAGTGGATTCTCCAGTTGAACTGTCCTCGGCAGTTGCGCCAGTTCAGATCCCTGGACCATTGGGCGCTGGTACAGCCGAGCATGGTAGTGCTGACCTGCATGGTGCTGATCGTGGCATTGGTGACCGAGTGGGTAGGGATGATCAGTGTGATCGGCCAGTTCAACATTTCGCTGGTGGTGGTGCTGGTGCATTTCCTGGTGTTGCGATACGCCCGGTATCGCCAGCGCATAACCCTGGACCTGCAACTGGCTACGCCGTCACTGCCAATTGAACAGCTCGCACGCATTGCGTGTGCTCGCCTCAGCCAGCAATAGGGGGGTGGTGCCCATGCGCTCGGCGAGGGCAGCGCAAATGTCCGGCAGGTGTTCCGGGCTGTTGCGTTGACCGGGGTACATGGCGGGCGCCATATCGGGAGAGTCGGTTTCCAGCACCACCGCGTCGAGCGGCAGTTGTGCTAGCACCTTGTGCATGCGCAGGGCCTGGGGCCAAGTGGCGGCGCCGCCCAAGCCCAGCTTGAAACCGAGCTTGATGTACTCACGGGCTTCTTCGCGGCTACCGGCAAACGCATGGATGATGCCGCCATGCGGCACACGGATGCGCTTGAGGGTGGCGATCACTGCGGCGTGGCTGCGACGTACATGCAGCAACGCTGGTAATTGGAAGTCGACCGCCAGCTTGAGTTGGGCTTCAAACAGGCTTTGCTGGCGGTCGCGGTCCAGTTGTTCGAGGAAGTAATCCAGGCCGATCTCGCCGACCGCGCACAGTTGTCGGTGGCCATGCAGGCGCGTCAACCAGTCGCCCAATTCCGTGAGGTCGGCGGGGCGATGCTCATCGAGGTACACCGGGTGCAGGCCAAAGGCAGCGAACAAACCTTCGTCTGCCTGCACCAGGTCCCACAGGCGCTGCCAATTCTGCTGATACACGCCCAACACCACCATGCGCCGCACGCCCAGTGTGCGGCTGTTTGCGAGGACGTCCCGGCGGTCGCTGTCGAAATCCGGGAAGTCCAGGTGGGTGTGGGTGTCGATCAGCTCCACGCTCACGCCTCGTGAATACGCTGCTTGAAGGTTCGACCGATGGCATGCACGCCGGGTTGATACTGTTCTTCTTCGATCGCGGCCAGCGCCAGGCGCAGGGCGGTATCGGCGATCAACTGGTGCTGCTGGGCCATGGCATTGACCGGCAGCGGCAGGAAATCCAGCAACTGCGTATCACCAAAGGTGCCCAGGCGCAGCGGTCGTGACTTGAGCGGGAAGTCATGCAAGGCATCGAACACGCCTTGCAGCAGCACGTAGGAGGTGGTCACCAGCGCGTCAGGCAAATGCCCCAGTTGTTGCAGAAGTTGCTCCATCAACTGTCGGCCACAGTCGCGGCTGAAGGCTTCAGCATGTTCGATGATCACTTCGCCGGTGAACCCTTCGAGGGCCTCACGGAAACCCGCGGCACGTTCCTGACTGATGCTCAGCTCGGGCCGTGCGCCGATCAGCACGATCTGCTTGGGCAACGGTTGCAACAGGCTGCTGGTCAGTTGCTGGCAGGCCTGGCGGTCGTCGCTGACCACCGAGCAAAACTGGTCCGAGCCCATCACCCGGTCGATGGCAATCACCGGCAGGCCCTTGGCTTGTAGCTCGCGGTAACTGTCATCGCTGGCCGGCAGGCAACTGGCGACAAACAGCGCATCACAACGGCGGGCGCGAAACAGTTGCAGCAATTGGCGCTCGCTGTCGGCGTCGTCGTCGGAGCTGGCGATCAGCAACTGGTAGCCGCGCGCCCGTGCGCCTTGCTCCAGGAGCTTGGCGATGCGCGCGTAACTGGGGTTTTCCAGGTCCGGCAGGATAAAGCCCAAGGTGCGCGTGTGCCGACTGCGCAGCCCGGCGGCCTGTGGGTTTGGGGTAAAGCCATGGGCTTCGACCACAGCACGCACCCGTTCAACGGTGGCGTTGCTGATGCGTTGCTGTTCGGCCTTGCCATTGATGACGTAGCTGGCGGTGGTCACGGACACACCGGCGAGACGTGCGATATCACTGAGTTTCAAACCGGGATTTCCTTGTTTTCTGAAGCTTGCCCCGACATTTTGTCCAATCGTAACCGATTCCAGCACCCGACCAATGTCTCAGCTCAAGTGCCGAGTGGTTCTTCAATGAAGCGCAATTAACGCGTAGTCTTCCATAAATTCTAGATTAAACGTTTCAGCCAGCGTATTTTTAAGACGTTCGCGACTGAGTGGCTACTGCCAATTGACTGCTCAGTCAGTTAATCGTGAACACCCCTTACACTGTTTGTTTAAAACAATACCTAGTGCGCCCTTGCACTAACTAGGAGAACGGCATGCTTGAGCTCACTGTAGAGCAGATTTCCATGGGCCAGGTGGCTGTGGACAAATCTGCTGCCTTGCACCTGCTCGCTGACAAACTGGTGGCCGACGGCCTGGTCGCCGAGGGTTATCTCAGCGGTTTGCAAGCCCGTGAAGCCCAAGGCTCGACCTTTCTCGGCCAAGGTATTGCCATTCCCCACGGCACCCCCGAAACCCGCGACCAGGTGTTTTCCACCGGTGTGCGCCTGCTGCAGTTCCCCGAAGGGGTGGACTGGGGCGACGGCCAGATCGTGTACCTGGCCATCGGCATTGCGGCCAAGTCCGACGAGCACCTGCGCCTGTTGCAACTGCTCACCCGCGCCCTTGGCGAAACCGACCTGGGCCAGGCACTGCGCCGCGCCGGCACCGCCGAAGCCTTGCTGAAACTGTTGCAGGGCGCACCGCAGGAACTAGCGCTGGATGCGCAGATGATCAGCCTGGGCGTGTCCGCCGACGACTTTGAAGAACTGGTATGGCGCGGCGCACGCCTGTTGCGTCAGGCCGATTGTGTGAGCAATGGTTTCGCCGCCGTGTTGCAGCAGGTGGATGCGCTGCCCCTCGGTGACGGCCTGTGGTGGCTGCACAGCGAGCAGACCGTCAAGCGCCCGGGCCTGGCGTTTGTTACCCCGGACAAACCCATGCGCTACCTCGGCCAACCGCTCCATGGCCTGTTCTGCCTGGCCAGCCTTGGTGAAGCCCACCAGACCCTGCTCGAACGCTTGTGCGCCTTGCTGATCGAAGGGCGCGGCCAGGAACTTGGCCGCGCCACCAGCAGCCGCGCCGTGCTCGAAGTGCTCGGCGGCGAACTGCCGCCCGATTGGCCCAGCGTGCGCATCACCCTGGCCAACGCCCACGGTCTGCATGCGCGGCCGGCGAAGATCCTCGCGCAGTTGGCGAAAAGTTTTGATGGCGATATCCGCGTGCGCATCGTCGATGGCCCGGTAGGCGCGGTGTCGGTGAAAAGCCTGAGCAAGCTGCTGAGCCTCGGCGCGCGGCGCGGCCAGGTGCTGGAATTTGTCGCCGAGCCGAGCATTGCTGGCGACGCACTGCCCGCGCTGTTGGCGGCGGTGGAAGAAGGCCTCGGCGAAGACGTCGAGCCACTGCCGACCCTGAGCGCCCAGCCCGAAGCCCTCGATATCGAACCGGTGATCAGCGCGCCATTGGCCGGCAGCCAGATCCAGGCCATCGCCGCCGCGCCAGGCATCGCCATCGGCCCTGCGCATATTCAGGTTCAGCAAACCTTCGATTACCCGCTGCGCGGCGAGTCCTCGGCCATCGAGCGCCAGCGCCTGCACAGCGCCCTGGCCGAGGTGCGCCGCGACATCCAGGGCCTGATCGAGCGCAGCCAATCCAAGGCGATCCGCGAGATTTTCATCACCCACCAGGAAATGCTCGACGACCCGGAACTCACCGACGAAGTCGACACCCGTCTCAAGCAAGGCGAAAGCGCTGAAGCGGCGTGGATGAGTGTGATCGAAGCGGCCGCCAAGCAGCAGGAGTCGCTGCAAGACGCCCTGCTCGCCGAGCGTGCCGCCGACCTGCGGGATATCGGCCGTCGCGTGCTGGCGCAACTGTGCGGCGTTGAAACTGCCCAGGAGCCGAGCGAACCCTACATTCTGGTGATGGACGAAGTCGGCCCGTCCGACGTTGCGCGGCTTGATCCGGCGCGCGTCGCCGGCATCCTTACCGCCCGTGGCGGCGCGACGGCCCATAGCGCCATTGTCGCCCGCGCCCTTGGTATCCCTGCATTGGTCGGCGCCGGCCCGGCGGTGTTGCTGTTGGCTTCCGGTACGCCGTTGTTGCTCGACGGCCAGCGCGGCCGCCTGCATGTGGACGCCGACACCGCCACGCTGCAACGCGCCACGGTCGAGCGCGACACCCGCGAACAGCGCCTGCAAGCGGCCTCGGCGCAACGCCATGAACCGGCGCTGACCCGCGACGGTCACGCCGTGGAAGTGTTTGCCAATATCGGCGAAAGCGCAGGCGTGGCCAGCGCGGTGGAGCAGGGCGCCGAAGGCATTGGCTTGCTGCGCACCGAACTGATTTTCATGGCCCACCCGCAAGCGCCGGACGAGGCCACCCAGGAGGCCGAATACCGTCGCGTCCTCGATGGCCTCGCCGGTCGTCCGCTGGTGGTGCGCACGCTCGATGTGGGCGGCGACAAACCGCTGCCGTACTGGCCGATCGCCGAAGAAGAAAACCCATTCCTTGGTGTGCGCGGCATTCGTCTCACCTTGCAGCGCCCACAGATCATGGAAGCGCAACTGCGGGCGCTGCTGCGTTCGGCGGATAATCGCCCGCTGCGCATCATGTTTCCCATGGTCGGCAGTGTTGACGAATGGCGTGCCGCCCGCGACATGACCGAGCGTCTGCGCCTGGAAATCCCGGTGGCGGACCTGCAACTGGGCATCATGATCGAGGTGCCGTCGGCGGCATTGCTCGCGCCGGTGCTGGCCAAGGAGGTGGACTTCTTCAGCGTCGGCACCAATGACCTGACCCAGTACACCCTGGCCATCGACCGTGGTCACCCGACGCTGTCGGCCCAGGCCGATGGCCTGCACCCGGCGGTGTTGCAATTGATCGACATCACCGTGCGCGCCGCCCATGCCCATGGCAAATGGGTCGGCGTGTGCGGCGAGCTGGCAGCGGACCCGTTGGCCGTGCCGGTGCTGATCGGCCTGGGCGTTGATGAGCTGAGTGTGTCGGCTCGCAGCATTCCCGAAGTGAAGGCGCGTGTACGCGAATTCAGTCTGAGCGAGGCCCAGGGCCTGGCGCAACAAGCACTGGCGGTGGGCTCGCCCGCCGAAGTGCGTGCCCTAGTGGAGGCCGTGTAGATGGCAAGGATTCTGACCCTGACGCTGAACCCGGCGTTGGACCTGACGGTACGCCTGGCGCGCCTGGAGCCGGGTGAAGTCAATCGCAGCGAAACCCTGCTGACCCATGCCGCCGGCAAGGGCGTGAATGTGGCTCAGGTGTTGGCCGATCTGGGCCATCAGGTGAGCGTGGGCGGGTTTCTCGGTGAAGAAAACCCCCAGGCGTTCGACGCGCTGATTGCCCTCCGTGGATTTGGCAATGCGTTCATTCGCGTGCCGGGCGAAACACGCAGCAATATCAAGATTGCCGAGCAGGATGGCCGGGTCACCGACATCAATGCGCCTGGGCCGTTGGTGAGTGAAGAGGCGCAGAACGCACTGCTCAAACTCATCGCCATCGTCGGCCCTGAATTCGATGCGGTGGTGGTGGCTGGCAGCTTGCCGCGTGGTATCAGCCCTCAGTGGTTCCAGGGTTTGCTGGAGAAAATCAAGGGCCTGGGCTTGAAAGTCGCCCTGGACACCAGCGGCGAAGCGCTGCGCGCCGGTTTGAAAGCCGGCCCGTGGCTGGTCAAACCCAATACCGAAGAACTGGCCGATGCGCTGGGTAATGCCCCGGATGCCATCAGCCAGTTGCATCAACAAGGTGTGGAACACGTGGTGGTTTCCGACGGCGCCGCCGGCGTGAGCTGGTACAGCCCAGGCGCATCGCTGCACGCCACACCGCCCAAGGTCGCGGTCGCCAGCACCGTCGGCGCCGGCGACTCGCTACTGGCCGGGATGCTCCACGGTCTGCTCACGGGTGATACGCCGGATCAAACCTTGCGCCGAGCCACGGCAATTGCTGCGATGGCGGTGACGCAGATCGGTTTCGGCATCAGCGATCACGCGCGGTTGGCGCGCCTCGAAAGCGGCGTCCAAGTGCGCACGCTGACAGAACAATAAGAGGGTTTGTGATGAAGTTAGCCATTGTTACCGCCTGCCCGAACGGCATGGTCACCAGTGTGCTGTGCGCTCGCTTGTTGGACGCCGCCGCGCAGCGTCAGGGCTGGAGCACCAGCGTTGAAGTGGTGGATGTGCAGCGCCCGGAACGCCAGTTGTCCCAAGCCACGATCGACGACGCCGAATGGGTGTTGCTGGTCAGCAGCACCCCGGTGGATATGCAGCGGTTTGTCGGCAAGCGTGTGTTCCAGAGCACACCGGCCCAGGCCCTGGCAGATGTCGACGCCGTATTGCGGCGCGGCGCCGAAGAGGCGCAGGTGCATGTCGCCACCGAACACGCGGCCAAAAAAGCGCCGCGTATTGTTGCGATCACCGCTTGCCCGACGGGCGTCGCCCACACCTTCATGGCGGCCGAGGCCTTGCAGCAGACCGCCAAGCGTCTGGGCTACGACTTGCAGGTCGAGACCCAAGGCTCGGTCGGTGCCCGTACACCCTTGAGCTCGCAGGCCATCGCTGATGCAGACGTGGTGTTGCTGGCCGCCGATATTGAAGTCGCCACCGAGCGCTTCGCCGGCAAGAAGATCTACCGTTGCGGCACCGGCATTGCCCTCAAGCAATCCGAAGCCACCCTTAACAAAGCCCTTGCTGAAGGCGCGGTGGAAAGCGCGGCCAGCGGTACCGTGGCCAAGAAGGAAAAAACCGGCGTCTACAAACACCTGCTCACCGGGGTGTCGTTCATGTTGCCGATGGTGGTGGCGGGTGGATTGTTGACCGCCTTGTCATTCATGTTCGGCATCACGGCGTTTGAAGAGCAAGGCACCCTTGCCGCCGCGTTGAAAACGGTGGGTAACCAGGCCTTCATGTTGATGGTGCCGCTGCTGGCGGGCTATATCGCCTACTCCATTGCCGACCGTCCCGCCCTGGCCCCCGGCATGATTGGCGGGCTGCTGGCGACGACCCTGGGTGCAGGCTTCATCGGCGGGATATTCGCCGGTTTCCTCGCCGGCTACTGCGTCAAGTTGATCAGCCGTGCGGTGCAACTGCCGCAGAGCCTGGATGCGCTCAAACCGATCCTGATCATCCCGTTGCTGGCGAGCCTGTTCACCGGCCTTGCGATGATCTATCTGGTCGGGCAGCCGGTGGCGCGGATGCTGGTGGGCCTGACGGGATTCCTCAACACCATGGGCACCGCCAACGCCGTGCTGCTGGGCGTTCTGTTGGGCGGCATGATGTGCGTCGACCTTGGCGGGCCGATCAACAAGGCCGCCTACGCGTTCTCGGTCGGCATGCTCGCCGAGCACAGTGGCGCGCCGATAGCCGCGGTGATGGCCGCGGGCATGGTGCCGCCCATCGGCATGGGCATCGCCACATTCCTGGCGCGCCGCAAGTTCGCCCAGACGGAGCGGGAAGCTGGCAAGGCGGCGATCATTCTCGGGATGGTGTTCATTTCCGAAGGTGCGATTCCCTTTGCGGCCAAAGATCCGCTGCGCGTGATCCCGGCCAGCATCGCCGGTGGCGCGTTGGCCGGTGCCTTGTCGATGTACTTTGGTTGCAAACTGGCAGCGCCCCACGGCGGGCTGGCGGTGCTGGTGATCCCGAATGCGATGAACCATGCGTTGCTGTATTTGCTGGCAATCGTTGCCGGTAGCCTGCTGACGGGGTTGGTGTACGCGCTGATCAAACGCCCCGAAGCGCAAGAGCTGGCCGTCGCCCCTGCCTGACCCTGTAGGAGCCGGCAAGCCGGCTCCTACAGGGAATGGGTGTCATCTGGCTTTCATCCCGACGTGGTTAAGTTTCCCTTTTGATACTCAAGAGGGCACCTGCATGAGCCACTTCGATCTCGGCCGCCGCCGCGTGATGCAAGCCGTCGGCGCCGGCCTGTTGTTGCCGGGCCTGGCCCCGGCAGTGATCGCGTCGGTCAAGGACCGGCCGCAACTCACCGACGGCGTGCAGTCCGGCGACCTGCTCGGCGATCGCGCCATGATCTGGAGCCGCAGCGACCGCCCAGCCCGCATGGTGGTGGAGTGGGACACCCGCAGCGTCTTCAGCAACCCGCGCCGGTTCATCTCGCCCCTGGCCGACAATCGTACCGACCTCACCGCACGCGTCGAACTCACCGGACTGCCCGCCGACCAGGCGATTTTCTATCGCGTGCACTTCGAAGATGCCCAGACCGGCGTCGCCAGTGAACCCTGGTTCGGCCACCTGCGCAGCGTGCCGCAACAGCGCCGCGACATCCGTTTTGTGTGGAGCGGCGACACCGTTGGACAGGGCTTCGGCATCAACCCGGACATCGGCGGCATGCGCATCTACGAAGCCATGCGCCTGCGCCTGCCGGACTTCTTTATCCACAGCGGCGACACCATCTACGCCGACGGCCCGGTGCCGGCGCAACTGACCACCGAAGGCGGGCGCATCTGGCGCAATATCACCACCGAAGCCAAGAGCAAAGTCGCCGAGACCCTGGATGAATATCGCGGCAATTACCGTTACAACCTGATGGATGAAAACGTGCGTCGCTTCAACGCCGAGGTGCCGCAGATCTGGCAATGGGACGACCACGAAGTGGTGAACAACTGGTCGCCGAGCAAGCAACTGGACGAGCGTTACCAGACAAAGGACATCAACACCTTGGTGGGCCGTGCGCGCCAGGCTTGGCTGGAATATTCACCGATGCGCCGGCAGAGCGCCGACGGCGGCGGGCGGATTTATCGCAAGCTCAGCTACGGTCCACTGCTGGATGTGTTCGTGCTGGACATGCGCAGCTATCGCGGGCCCAACGATGACAACCTGGGCGCTGAAAAACCTTTCTTTGGCCGCGAGCAGTTGGATTGGCTCAAGCGTGAACTCAAGGCGTCTCAGGCACAGTGGAAGGTGATCGCCGCCGACATGCCCATCGGCCTCGGCGTGCCCGACGGTGAGGTCAGCCCCGGTGTGGCGCGTTGGGAAGCCATCGCCAACAACGATCCGGGTGCGCCGCAAGGGCGCGAGCTGGAAATTGCCGAGTTGCTGGGCTTTTTAAGGGCGCAGAAGGTGCGCAACCATGTGTGGCTGACGGCCGACGTGCATTACTGCGCAGCGCACCACTATCACCCGGATCGCGCAGCGTTCCAGGATTTCGAACCGTTCTGGGAGTTTGTCGCCGGGCCGTTGAATGCGGGGAGTTTCGGGCCCAACCCGCTGGATAAAACCTTTGGCCCCGAAGTGGTATTCGAGAAGGCTCCGCCGGCACAGAACACCTCGCCGTTCGCGGGTTTTCAGTTTTTTGGCGAAGTGCAGATCGATGCGCAGACAGCGGAGTTGACGGTCATTCTGCGCGACCTGGATGGCGTCTCGGTATTCGAGCAAACGCTACAACCCGCCTAAACCCCGTCCCCTGTAGGCGCCGGCAAGCCGGCGCCTACAGGGGACGGGGGAGGTCAGTAGACATCGCGGCGATAACGCCCTTGCTCGATCAGCCGATCCACCGCCTCTCTGCCGAGTATGTCCACCAGCGCCTGGTCCACCCCAGCCGCCATGCCCTGCAAACTCCCGCACACATAAATCGCCGCGCCTTCCGACAGCCACTTGCGCAGTACATCCGCCGATTCACGCAGGCGATCCTGCACGTAGATTTTCTCTTCCTGATCGCGGGAAAACGCCAGGTCCAGCAACGCCAGGTCACCACTGGCCAGCCAGCCTTGCAGCTCGTCCTGGCACAGGAAGTCGTGCTGGATATTACGTTCGCCGAACAGCAACCAGTTGCGCTGCTGGCCATCGGCAATACGCGCCTTGAGCAAACTGCGCAGGCCGGCCAGGCCGGTGCCGTTGCCCAGCAGGATCAGAGGCACGGGGGCCTCCGGCAGGTGGAAACCACTGTTGCGGCGCAGGCGCAGGCTGATGCTTGAACCGACGGTAGCATGCTCGGTGAGCCAGCCGCTCGCCAGCCCCAGGCTGCCATCGGGGTGGCGCTCCTGGCGCACGATCAATTCGAGTACGCCATCGCTGGCAATCGAGGCGATGGAGTATTCGCGCATGCCCAAAGGCACCAGCGCGTTGACCAGTGCCTGGGCGTGCAGGCCGACCAGATGCGCGCGGTTGTCCGGCAGTTGGCGGGTAGCCAGGGCCTGGTTGAGGGATTGCGCGAGGCCTTCGATCAATACGCCGTCACTGCCGGCCAGGCCCAGGCCTTCGAGGAAATGTTCGATGGCCCAGGGGCAATTGCGTGGCAACACTTCCACCAGGTCGCCGGCTTGCCAGCGTTGGGGCGACGGCGAGGTGAGGCCAAGCAAATAGACATCCGAGCCGGCGCTGTCGCGGTTGAGCAGGGTGCGCTGGCTGAGTGTCCAGTTTTCATACTGGGCGGTTGGCCAGGCGCTGACCGCCGCTTGGCCGGTGAGTTGGCCAAGCTGTTGTTGCCAGTGCAGCAGGGCGCTGGTGTCGCCGCTGTCGACTTCCACCGGGGCGAACAATGCATTGCCACCCTGATGGGTGAGCCAGAAATGCAGGCGCCGCGCGAAGCCGCAGAAGTGTTCGTATTGACGATCACCCAGGGCCAGCACCGAATAGTTCAGGCCCTTGAGGGACAGGTCCTGGCCGAGCACGCTGCGTTCGAACCCCCGGGCGCTGTCGGGGGCTTCGCCGTCGCCGAAGGTGCTGACCACGAACAGCGCGTTTTCCGACTGGCGCAGGTCATCCTGGCTGACGCTGCCCAGGGGTTGCACCTTCACCGGCAGGCCAGCCGCCTGCAATTGCCCAGCCGTTTGCCAGGCAAGCTGCTCGGCAAATCCGCTCTGGCTGGCAAAGCCGATCAGCCACGCTGGCGCATCGCTGTGGTTGGTTGTGAGGCCTTTGCGCGCATCACGCACCTGGCGCTTTTTGCGCCGGCGATCCAGGTACAGCAACCAGCCGGTGATAAAGAACAGCGGCATCAACACCGAGCTGAGCGTGAGGATAATCCGCCCCACCAGGCCGAAATAACTGCCGGTGTGCAGTGCGTAGACGCTGGTCAGCAGTTTGGAACCAAGGCTCTTGTTCGCATACTGGTCGTGGGATTTGACCTCTCCGGTGGCCGGGTCCAGGTTGATCTGGTTGAGTGCGCGGTCATGGGGCGAGTTTTCCAGCAGGTAGTAGACGGTTGCCGGTTGCCCCGCGACGGCGGGCATGCGGATGTTGTAGGCGTTCAAGCCGGGGCCGGCGTTGCTGTAGATACTGCTCCAGATCGCGTCGTAGTTGGCCACGGGCGCCGCACCCTCGGGTGCCGGGCCGCGCTTGCGCACCCGTTCGTTGTGCGGGGCGTCGGACAGCAGTTTGGTCAGGCCCTGGCTGTACCAGTCGTAGGACCAATACAAACCGGTCAGCGCCGACAACAGGTAGGCCAGCAGGCACCAGGTGCCGACTACCGAGTGCAGGTCCCAGTTGAAGGCACGGCCTTTCTTGCGCCAGTCCAGCGTCAGCCAGGCCCGCCAGCTCGCCACTTGGCGCGGCCAGCGCAGGTACAGGCCGGAGAGGCAGAAGAACACCAGGATCAGCGTGCAGGCACCGGTGATGTTGCGCCCGGTATCGCCCATCACCAGGAAACGGTGAAATTGCAGCAGGAAACCGAAGACGTCCTGGCCGACCACGTCGCCCATGTAGTCGCCGGTGTAGGGATCGAAATAGCGCAACTGGCCACGGCGCTCGCCGGGCGGCGGGGTGAAGAACACGCGTGCAGCGTTGCCGCTTTCGCTCTCGACGAACAGCATGGCCACGGTCTGGCCTTCGGTGGCCTCCAGCTTGCGCACCAGCTCGGCGGGCGGCAGTACGCCGGCGTCGCGTTTTTGCACGGTCAATACGCTCGGGTTGAGCGCGCGCAGTATTTCATCCTGAAACGAGACCGCAGCCCCGGTGATCCCCATCAAGGCCAGCACCAGCCCGGCGGTAATGCCGAAGAACCAGTGCAACTGGAACAGGGTTTTCTTCAACACGTCTGACCGCCTCGTCTATCTGGATATGTAGGGCACGGCGCGCATTATGCCGTGGCTTTTCGAGAAACTTTCTGTTTTACACGCAAAAGCCCCACGCATCCGATGCGTGGGGCTATTTGCTGCGTGGCGTTGCTGTTTAGAAGTGGAAATTGGTGGAGAACAGGGCTGTCCGACCGGCCGCCTGGTTGGCGAAATGGGTCGAGAAGGCCTTGTCGTAGTAAGTCTTGTCCGTCAGGTTTTGCACGTTCAATTGCAGGTCGACGTTCTTGGTCAGTTTGTAGCTGGCCATGGCGTCGTAGCGGGTGTAGGACGGTACATAAACAGTGTTGCCGGCATCGCCGTAGACCTGGTCCACATAGAACGCGCCGCCACCGATGGTGAGCTTGGAGGTGACGTCGTAAGTGGTCCACAGGCTGAAGGTGTTCTTCGGCGTGTTGGGCATTTGATTGCCTTTGTTCGAACCCGAACTGACCACGCCGTTGCGACCGTTCAGGCCGGATTTGACCAGTTCGCTGTCGAGGTAGCTGTAGCCGGCGAACACCTGCCATTGGTCGGTGATCTTGCCGCTGGCGGACAATTCCAGGCCGTCGACCTGGGACTCACCTGCGTTCTGATAGGTCAGCGCATCGACCAGGATGCGCGTGTTTTTCTTCTCGGTACGGAACACCGCGGCGGTCAGGGACAGGCGATCGTGGAACAGGTCCCATTTGGTGCCCAGCTCGTAGTTGACGGTTTCTTCCGGCTGCAGGTCGCTGGTGGCGGCACCGGCTGACAATGGGTTGCCGTCCGACCCTTCACCGACCAGGCCGCCGGCAGGCGTTGCCGAGGTGGCGTAGGACGCGTAGACGCTGGCGTTTTCCACAGGCTTCCAGACCAGGCCGGCCTGCCAATTGAAGAATTGGCTGTCTTCTTTGATTTTGCTACGGCCTGTGGCGGAATCGGTGTTGGCAACGGTGTCAAAGGTGTCATAGCGCAGGCCGACGTTCAGCAGCCATTTCGGGTCCAGCTCAATGGTGTCGAATACATAGGCGCCACGGCTGGTGGCCTTGGTGGCGGTGCCGTAGTAGTTGCGTGCGATGCTGCCGGTCCAGGCGTCATCCGGGTTCGGGTTGCTCAGGGAGGTGCACTGGCCGCCCAGGCTGCCTTTGGCCACGGTGCAGATCGGGTTGGCGTTGGGGCTGATGGTGTAGCTGCTCACGCGGGTTTCTTCGCCGGTGAACTCCAGGCCGGTGGAATAGCTGTGCTTGAAGCCCAACGCCTGGAAGCTGCCGAACAAGTCCGTCTGGTTGGTGGTGGTCGTTGTGGTCGAGACCCGGCTGTTGGCGCGGCGCCACACGGTGCCGAACCGGTTGACGTTGAGTTTGCTGTCATCCGGTTGCGTCAGGATGTAGTCCTGGCCAGTGCTGCCGTGACGCAGGGTGTTTTTCAGCGTCATGGTGTCGTTCAGGTCGTGCTCGATGGAGAACGTGCTGATATCGGCGCGGGTCTTGCGGAAGTCACGGTCCTTGAGGCCGTAGAAGTTGTTGCTGTCGCCGCCGTCGTTGGGTTTGTCATGCACGTGGGCAGTCGCGGTCGACGAGCCGTAGCCGTACGGAATCCCCGAATCCGGCAGGTCATTGCTTTCCAGGTGGTAGTAGCTGAGGTTGACGCGGGTGGGGGTGCCCAGGCCAAAGGTCAGCGACGGTGCCACGCCCCAGCGGTCGTAATTGATCGCGTCGCGACCGGCCACGTTCTGTTCGTGGCTCATCAGGTTCAGGCGGAACGCGGCGCTGTCGTCGAGGAACTGGCGGTTCACGTCGAGCACGTAGCGGCGGGTCTGGTCGGAACCGTAGGTGAAGCCGCCATTGGTGAAGTCCCGTGCTTGTGGGGTCTTGCTCACCAGGTTGAGGCTGCCACCGGCCGAGCCGCGACCGCCGAACGAAGAGTTCGGGCCCTTGCTCACTTCAATCGATTCGATGTCGAAAATCTCGCGGCTCTGGCCGCCCGTGTCGCGCACGCCGTCCAGGTAGGTGTCGCCTTGGGCGTCAAAACCACGGATGAACGGACGGTCGCCCTGGGGGTTGCCGCCTTCACCGGCGCCGAACGTAATGCCCGGGACGGTGCGCAAGGCATCCTGCAGCGAAGTGGCGGCGGTGTCCTTAAGCACTTGTTGCGGCACCACGGTGACGGAGCGCGGCGTGTCGACCAGCGGCGCGGTGTATTTCTGCGACGAAGCTTTTTCGACCTGGTAGGAGGTGTTGTCCTGCTCTTCCCCGGTGATGCTGGTGGCGCCCAGGGAGATGCTGTTGCGCTGGCCTTTTTGTTCAGTGTCTTCGGCCGCTTGCGCCAGGTGGGCGACAGAGCTGGCGCTGAGGGCCACGCCGATGGCCGAGGCCAGCATGCGAGGTGAACTGGCAGGTATTTTTGTAATGGTGCGCGACATGACGTGTCCTTTCCCCAAGGATGTGAGGCCGCGGAATATAGGGTGAACAAGACTTTCTATCAATTGCGATACATTGCTAATTGCATTGAATTTACATTCTTTACACTTTTTGCTTACGGTTTTTACGAACTCGTTCGTCTGCCACGTTTTACAGAGCGGATAAGAATCAATACCATTGACGCCTCTCCGAATTCAGGTTGCCCCATGCTGCTGCACATTCCCGGCCTGTTCTCTCGTGAGGAGGTGCAGCGCATTCGCCAGGCTTTGGAAAACACCGACTGGGCCGACGGCAAAATCACCGCCGGGCACCAGTCCGCCAAGGCCAAGCACAACCTGCAATTGCCCGAGGGCCACCCGCTGGCCAAGGAAATCGGCGCGGCGATGCTCGAACGGTTGTGGAAAAACCCGCTGTTTATGTCAGCGGCGTTACCGCATAAAGTCTTCCCGCCATTGCTCAATTGCTACACGGCCGGTGGCAGCTTCGACTTCCACATCGACAATGCCGTGCGCCAGGCGCGTGGCAGCCATGAGCGGGTGCGCACCGACCTGTCGTCCACGCTGTTCTTCAGCGATCCGGACGAATACGACGGCGGCGAACTGGAGATCCAGGACACCTTCGGCCTGCAGCGCGTGAAGTTGCCAGCCGGCGACCTGGTGCTGTACCCCGGCTCCAGCCTGCATAAAGTCAATGCTGTCACCCGTGGCGCACGCTATGCCTCGTTCTTCTGGACCCAGAGCCTGGTGCGCGAAGACAGCCAGCGCACCCTGCTGTTCGAAATGGACGGCGCGATCCAGCAACTGAGCGCCGACGTGCCCGACCACCCCGCGCTGATCCAGCTCACCGGCACCTACCACAACCTGTTGCGCCGCTGGGTCGAGGTCTGACGTGGGTTTTTTGTTACGTCGTGAAGAAGTACTCAACGTCGAACAACTCCAATCCATGCTCGACGACTCCCCGGTGCGTGCAGCCCAGGCCATCCTGATCGCGGCCAAGGCAGGCGTGGTGGATGCCCAGGCGCTGCTCGGCCAAATCCTGCTGGAAGGGCGTGGCATTGAGCGCGATGAAGCCTTGGCGCTGCGCTGGTTCCAGATTGCGGCGCAGGGCGGTCACCTGATGGCGCGCAATATGACTGGGCGCTGTTTGGAACATGGCTGGGGGTGTGCGGCGGATGAAGTGGCAGCGGCGCGCAATTACCGTTTGGCCGCCGAGGCCGGGTTGGATTGGGCGCAATACAACTACGCCAATCTGCTGGCGACCGGGCGTGGTATTGCCCAAGACCAGCAACTAGCGCTGAGCCTATATCGCCAGGCAGCGGAACAAGGCCATGCCAAGTCGATGAACCTGTTGGGCCGTTATCTGGAAGACGGACAATGCTGCCCAAGAGATTTGGATGCCGCCGTGGATTGGTATCGACGCTCCGCCGAAGCCGGGGATTTTCGCGGGCAGTTCAGCTATGCGGCGGTGTTGGCTGACAGAGGTCAAATCGAAGCGGCGCTGGAGTGGTTGCGAGAGGCGTTGGCGGGCGGGAATTTGAAGTTTCTGCGCACGGCGCAGAAGGCGTTGGAGGCGGCAGACAATGCGCAAATCCGCGCGATGGCCGAACTATACAAAGGTCGCGCTATGCACCTAAACCCGTAGGAGCCGGCTTGCCGGCGATGGCGATCTTAAGGACGCCATCGCCGGCAAGCCGGCTCCTACAAAGATTGATCGTTCCCGGGCGGGATGATCAGACGTAGAACGATTTCAGTGGCGGAAAGCCATTGAACTCTACCGCGCTGTAGCTGGTGGTGTAAGCACCGGTCGACAACCAGTACAAGCGGTCACCAATCGCCAGGTTCAGCGGCAGGCCGTACTTGTAGTTCTCGTACATGATGTCGGCGCTGTCGCAGGTCGGGCCGGCGATGACCACTTCTTCCATCTCGCCTTTCTTCTCGGTCCAGATCGGGAACTTGATGGCTTCGTCCATGGTTTCGATCAGGCCGGAGAACTTGCCCACATCCGTGTACACCCAACGCTCGACGGCGGTACGGGATTTACGCGCCACCAGCACCACTTCGCTGACCAGGATACCGGCGTTGGCAATCAACGAACGGCCCGGCTCCAGAATGATTTCCGGCAGGTCGTCGCCGAAATCTTCCTTGAGGAAGCGGATGATTTCTTCAGCGTAGGTTTCCAGGCTGTTAGTGCGGGTGATGTAGTTGGCCGGGAAGCCGCCACCCATGTTGATCAGCTTGAGGTGAATGCCGTCTTCTTCCTTCAGGCGCTCGAAGATCACTTTGACCTTGGCGATCGCCGCGTCCCACACGCTGATGTCGCGCTGCTGCGAGCCCACGTGGAACGAGATGCCGTACGGCACAAGGCCCAGGTCACGGGCGAGGATCAGCAGGTCCATGGCCATGTCGGTCTGGCAGCCGAATTTGCGCGACAAAGGCCAGTCAGCCGTGGTCGAGCCTTCGGTGAGGATACGCACATACACTTTCGAACCCGGCGCGGCCTTGGCGATGTTGCGCAAGTCGGCTTCGGAGTCGGTGGAGAACAGGCGCACGCCCTTCTCGTAGAAGTAGCGGATGTCCTTGGATTTCTTGATGGTGTTGCCGTAGCTGATACGGTCGGCGCTGACGCCACGGTCCATGACCTTGTCCAGCTCGTAGATCGAGGCGATGTCGAAGCTCGAACCCTTGTCTTTCAACAGGTCGATGATCTCGACAGCCGGGTTGGCCTTGACTGCGTAATAGACCTTGGCGAATTCGAAACCGGCGCGCAGGTCATCGTAGGCCTGGCTGATCATCGCGGTGTCGATCACCACGAACGGGGTTTCTTGCTTGTCGGCGAACGCCTTCATTTTGTCAAAAGTGGCGCGCGCGAAATAATCTTCGACGTTGATCGACATGCTGGGAACTCCTAAGGGCAAACTGTATTGATCAATGGGTGCAAATGAACGTCCTCCGTATCCCCACTTTGGTTCGCCTACTTCCCAAGGCATGTCGCCGAAAGCAAAAAGGCCATGGGAATAACCGCTTCCCTTGGCCTTGCTGTCTCGTCGTCAGTACTTGAGCCGGATGGATCGTTTCCAGCATGGACGTTCGGCGCGAACTTTAGGACGTGAGGGGCCATAGATCAACTAAAAATGTCGCGTTTTTGCACGCGTTCGTCGCGGAGCCACGTGCAGCTACTTATGTAACCGACAGGTGTGACGGAATGATGTTCCCCGGAGGGGGCAATTTGAGGTGTTTCAGGCACTCTGAAGATCCAATGTGGGAGCGGGCTTGCTCGCGAAGGCGGTGTTTCAGCCAATGCATCCGTTGACTGACACTCCGCCTTCGCGAGCAAGCCCGCTCCCACATGTTGAACGCGGCGCGTCAGGTCATGCGAGCGCCGTCTCGGCAGGGGAGACGATGCTGGTCTTGCCCCCACGCGACTTACCAGAGCTCAGGTACTCGGCAATCGACTCCTGGGTCACTTCCCCGAGGAACACCCGCTCCGCATCCATCACCGGCAACCACGAGCGGTTGAACTCGTACATGCGCGACAGCAGGATGCGCAAATGCTCGTCGTACGCCGCCGTGGCGTTGAACTGGCGCAGATACTGGCCGCAGGTGCCGGTCTGACGGTGCAGGTCGCGACGTCGTACATACCCCAGCGCCTTGTTCTCGGAACAGGTGACCACCACGTAGCGGCGGTCGGTTTCGTCCATCAGTTCCAGGGCATCGGCCACCGGGGTCTCCGGGCTCACCGACGGGGCGTTGTCTGCCGCGTCTTCGGCTTTCACCAGCAGCAGGCGCTTGAGGGTGCTGTCCTGGCCCACGAAATTGCTGACGAACTCGTCGGCCGGGTGCGCCAGCAGGGTGTCCGGATGGTCGATCTGCAGCAGCTTGCCGGCGCGGAAGATGGCGATCTTGTCACCCAGCTTGATGGCTTCGTCGATGTCGTGGCTGACCATGATCACGGTCTTGTTCAGCGCGCGTTGCATCTCGAAGAATTCGTTCTGGATCATCTCGCGGTTGATCGGGTCGACCGCGCCGAACGGTTCGTCCATCAGCAGCAACGGCGCATCGGCCGCCAGTGCACGGATCACGCCGATACGCTGTTGCTGGCCACCGGACAGCTCACGCGGGTAGCGATGCAGGTACTGCTTGGGCTCCAGCTTGATCATGCTCATCAACTCGCGGGCGCGGTCATGGCATTTCTGTTTGTCCCAGCCAAGCAGCTTGGGCACCACCACGATGTTTTCCTCGATGGTCATGTTGGGGAACAGGCCGATCTGCTGGATCACGTAGCCGATGTTGCGACGCAGGGTCACTTCATCGAGGTCGGTGGTGTCTTCGCCGTTGATCAGGATCTTGCCCGAGGTGGGCTTGATCAGGCGGTTGATCATCTTCAGCGTGGTGCTCTTGCCGCAGCCCGACGGGCCGAGGAATACGCAAATCTCGCCTTCGTTGACGGTCAGGCTTACGTCGTTCACGGCAGAGACAGTCTTGCCGTTGCTTTGAAAAGTCTTGGTCAGGTTTTGAAGTTCGATCATTTGAGCAGTCCTTTTGGAGTCAGCGAGCGTTGCAGCCATTGCAGAAGCAGGTCGGCGAAGATGGCCAGGAGACTGACCAGCACGGCGCCAACGATCAGCATCGACATGTCGCTGCGGCTGATGGAAGCCAGAATAAGTACACCCAGGCCACCGGCGCCGATGGTGGCGGCGATGGTCATCACACCAATGTTCATCACCACGGCGGTGCGCACGCCGGCGAGGATCACTGGCACGGCGATGGGCAGTTCGACCATGCGCAGGCGCTGGCCGAAGGTCATGCCGATGCCGCGTGCGGCTTCGCGAATGCCCGGCTCGACGCCAGTGAGGGCGAGGTAGGTGTTACGCATGATCGGCAGCAGGGAGTAGAGGAACACGGCGGTGATCGCCGGCATCGGCCCCAGGCCCTGGCCGAACTTGGAATAGAACGGCAGCAGCAGGCCGAACAGCGCGATGGACGGCACGGTCAGCAACACCGTGGCGCTGGCCTGCAATGGGCCGGCGAGGGTCGGGAAGCGCGTCATCAGAATGCCCAGGGGCACACCGATAAAAATCGCCAGCAGCACGGCGATGCCGACCAGGGTGATGTGCTGCCAGGTCAGGTGCAGGACTTGGGCCCAATCAAGATGGGAAAAGGCGTTCAGGAATTCCATGTCTTCTCCTCTTATTGATTGATGGGATGTTGGCGCAGGAAATCGGCGGCAACAGCGGATGGGCTTTCATGGTCGACGTCGACGCGCGCGTTCAGTTGGCGCATGGTTTCGTCGTCGAACAGTTCGGCCAGCGGTTTGAGTTCAGCCGCGAGGGTTGGATGCTGGTCGAGGTATTCCTGGCGGATCACCGGTGCGGCGGTGTAGTCCGGGAAGTAGTGCTTGTCGTCTTCCAGCAGCTTCAATTTGAAGGCGTTCAGGCGACCGTCGGTGGTGTAGACCAAACCGGCAAACACTTGGCCGTTACGCAGGGCGGTGTAGACCAGGCCGGCGTCCATCTGCCGGGTGTTTTTGCGCGTGAGGTTCATGTCATACAGCTTGACCATGCCGCCCATGCCGTCGGAACGGTTGGCGAACTCGGTGTCCAGGGCCACCAGGCGTGTGCCTTTGGTTTTCTCTGCCAGGGCTTGGGTCAGGTCGCTGATGCTATTGATCTGCGGGAACTCCTTGGCCACATTCTCGGGCAGGGCCAGGGCGTAGGTGTTGCTGAAGCGCGACGGTGAGAGCCAGACCAGGCCTTTTTTCGCGTCGAGTTCTTTCACCCGAGCGTAGGACTGTTCGCTGTCGAGTTTCTCGTCGACATGGTTGTAGGCCACCAGCGACACGCCGGTGTATTCCCAGATGAGATCCAGTTGCCCGCTCTCCTGGGCACTGCGTGCCAGGTTGCTGCCCAGGCCGCCGGTCACACGGGCGTCATAGCCCTTGGTACGCAGGTACTGGGACGTGATTTCGGCCAGCAGGGTCTGTTCGGTGAACACCCGGGCGCCGATGCGGATCACAGGTTTTTCGGCAGCTTGCGCAATACCTGCAAGCAGCAGGACGCAGCTCAATATCAGGGTCAGTCTTTTCATGTGATTTCCTTTGCCAAGCCTTAAGACGGACGCAACCCGCGTTCCAGCCAGAGGCGGCTGGCCATGGTCACCAGACCGTCGAGCAGCAATGCCAGCAACGCGGTGCACGCGGCGCCAAGCAGCAATTGCGGCTGGTTGTTCAGGGCGATGCCGGGGAAGATCAGGCTGCCCAGGCTGTTGGCGCCGATCAGGAAGGCCAGCGGGGCGGTCCCCACGTTGATCGCCAGGGCCACGCGCACACCGCCGATGATGATCGGCACGGCGTTGGGCAATTCCACGCGAAACAGCACCTGGCGCGGCGTCATGCCGATGCCGGTGGCGGCTTCTTTCAGTGAGCCTTGAACGTTTTTGAGGCCTTCGTAGGTGTTGCGCACAATGGGCAGCAACGAGGCGAGGAACAGCGCGAAGATGGCCGGGCCGCTGCCGATGCCAAGGACGCCGAGGGCGATGGCCAGTACGGCCAGGGGAGGGACGGTGTTGCCGATGTTGAAGATCTGCATGAAGCGTTCTGCACGCCCGACCATGTTCGGTCGGCTGAGCAGGATACCGGCGGGGATGCCCACAATCAGGGCGGCCAGCATGGAGACAAGAACGAGGATCAGATGAGCTTGCAGGTAAAACAACAAATCGTCGCGGTACAGTTCGATCGTGTTGATGCCGATCCAGTGGACCAGCAGGGCCAAGAGGGCGACGACAACCGCTCCTCCTATTAGCCCTTTGCCATAGCGAATAGCCACAGGCGGACTCCTTTTTTCTTTTGTCGGCGAACACATTTCCGAGCGGCAATGCCATTCCTGGCTGTCGGCGAATGAGTTCGCGAAAAGCAGCTCGCCGATACCGGCAACGCGGTATGCGATCGAGCCATGAGCGCAGCCTCGTCAGGCTAACTTGCTGATTTATCAGCCCCTGTTCCGAGTGCGGCAGCAGGGGAGTGGACGTCTCTACCTTTTAAAAGGTTCCACACTTGGCAGCAATTAGCCACCCCCAATCGGGTGAACGGTGGTCCGGCCCCTGGGGTTTGCGCTATACTCGCCGCCCTTTTTTGACTCACCTGCCAGGCGATTTCCCATGACCCACCAGGCCGCCGAAGTCGCGAAACGCCGCACTTTCGCCATTATTTCCCACCCCGATGCCGGTAAAACCACCATCACCGAGAAGCTCTTGCTGATGGGCAAGGCAATCGCGGTGGCCGGCACGGTGAAATCCCGCAAATCCGACCGCCATGCCACCTCCGACTGGATGGAAATGGAAAAACAACGGGGTATCTCCATTACCACGTCGGTCATGCAATTCCCGTATCGCGACCACATGGTCAACCTGCTCGATACCCCGGGCCACGAAGACTTCTCCGAAGACACCTACCGCACCCTGACCGCGGTGGACTCGGCGCTGATGGTCCTCGACGGCGGTAAAGGCGTCGAGCCTCGCACCATCGCGCTGATGGACGTGTGCCGTCTGCGTGATACGCCGATCGTCAGCTTCATCAACAAACTCGACCGCGACATCCGCGACCCGATCGAACTGTTGGACGAAATCGAAGCCGTCCTGAAGATCAAGGCCGCGCCGATCACCTGGCCGATTGGTTGCTATCGCGACTTCAAGGGCGTGTACCACTTGGCTGACGACTACATCATTGTCTACACCGCCGGCCACGGTCACGAGCGCACCGAAACCAAGATCATCGAGAAACTTGACTCCGACGAAGCCCGCGCCCACCTGGGTGACGAGTACGACCGCTTTGTCGATCAGCTGGAACTGGTGCAGGGCGCCTGTCATGAGTTCAACCAGCAGGAGTTCCTCGACGGCCAACTGACCCCGGTGTTCTTCGGGACCGCCCTGGGCAACTTCGGTGTCGACCATGTACTCGACGCCGTTGTCGACTGGGCGCCCAAGCCTCTGGCCCGTGTTGCCAACGAGCGCACCGTGGAACCGGTCGAAGAGAAATTCACCGGCTTCGTGTTCAAGATCCAAGCGAACATGGACCCAAAACACCGCGACCGTATCGCCTTCATGCGCATCTGCTCCGGCAAATACGAAAAAGGCATGAAGATGCGCCATGTGCGTACCGGCAAGGACGTGCGCATCGGCGACGCCTTGACGTTCTTCTCCTCCGAGCGTGAACAACTCGAAGAAGCCTACGCCGGCGACATCATCGGCCTGCACAACCACGGCACCATCCAGATCGGCGACACCTTCACCGAAGGCGAAGCGCTGGGCTTTACCGGTATCCCGCACTTCGCCCCGGAACTGTTCCGCCGCGTGCGTCTGCGTGACCCGCTCAAGTCCAAGCAACTGCGCCAGGGCCTGCAGCAACTGGCGGAAGAGGGCGCCACCCAGGTGTTCTTCCCCGAGCGCAGCAACGACATCATCCTCGGCGCCGTCGGCGTGCTGCAGTTCGACGTGGTCGCCAGCCGCCTTAAAGAGGAATACAAGGTCGAATGCTCCTACGAGCCAATCACCGTGTACTCCGCGCGTTGGATCGAGTGCAGCGATAAGAAGAAGTTGGAAGAGTTCTCCAACAAAGCCGTGGAAAACCTCGCGGTGGACGGCGGCGGTCACCTGACCTACCTGGCGCCGACCCGGGTCAACCTGGCGCTGATGGAAGAGCGCTGGCCAGATGTGAAATTCCGCGCGACCCGCGAGCACCACTAAGGTCCAAGCGGTCGATAAAGGGCGAAGCTGTAATGGCTTCGCCCTTTTTCATGCTCGCCACAAACCCAACCAGTAGGAGCCGGCAAGCCGGCTCCTACTGAATTGGCGCTAACCCCGTATCCGGTCTAGCGTTCACATATTTCACCGATTCACCGACGGAATAGGAGTTCCTGATGCGTTTAACTCGATGCGCCATTCAACTGGTGCTGCTTGGCGTCTTGGGGTTGTCTGCCTCCTGGGCGTTGGCGGGTGCAGGCACCCCCCAGTGGAAGGACACTGGACCGGTCACCAAGCGCAAACAGAACGAGGTCAACTCTGGCAGCTGGCAGCCCCAGGCCCAGCCGGCGCCGAAGGAGGATGCAGAAAACCCTTACAACGAGGGCGAAGACAGCGAAACCTACGATGATGGCGATACCTGAGGCGTAATTGGCGCAAACCCAGGATCGGAACTAGCTTAATCCACAGCGACGGTCGTACGCCGCCGCACGTGATTCACTGACTGGACGGAAATCGACCATGACTATCTTTCAACGTGTAGTGCTGTTGCTGAAAGTGTTGGTGATGTTATCCCTGGGCATCTCGTCCGCATGGGCCAGTGCGGCTGTGCAGAGCCAGGCGCCGGGCTTTGTGGCGGCGAAGACGGTGCAGGCCGGTGGTTTGCAACTGGCCAAGAGCGAGTCGGAACCCGGTGACGAAGATCAGGGCGGCTCAAAGGATGATGACGACCAGCAAGCGCCGCCAGATGACGATGACACTGAAGGTGACAGCGACACCTGATACGTCTGGGCCCCCCTGCCTGTAATGTCCGCGATCGTTCCCGCGCTCTGCGTGGGAACGCATTCTTTGACGCTCCCCATTACCTTTGATTGCTGAGCCGACCTGTCAGGTTTGACAGTAGACGGCCGGCGCTCGTCTCCTTATTTTTCAGGTGTCTTTATCCAGGGGCCGATCAATGCCTGAAACAGGAGAGCACCATGAAAAACAACGCGACGGGACGGTTTAAATGGAAAGTGGGAGCTCAGGCCTTTGAATCGACCGATCTGGGTTTTGTGGCTGATGACCAAAGCGAGGATTTCGTGGTTCAAGCCCGTTCCACTGCAAGCGATGGTGTAGATGTAGAGCTGACGCTTTATATTCCAGAACGAGACCCGCAACGTAAAAAATACACCTACGGTTCCCATGACGAGTATCAAGCCTCGGTTCATTACACTGTCGGCGGTCGACCTAATAGTTGGCAGGGCGGCTACGTGGTTCGGGAAGCGGCGGACTTTTCTTCCAGCGATCCGGGCATTTGGCGCGTTAAGCTCATTTTTGGGATTGAGGTTGCCCTGAACGGCGGTGTTATTTCGATAAAGGGCGAGGGCGACGTCAAGGGGGCTGCTCCCTGGGGTAAAACCCTGCGCAAGCGTTTTCCATCCAAGCCCAAAAGAAAACCCCTCCCGCCAGGCTGATGCGCAACCTGATGGGAAGGGCTGTAGAACACATGCAATGCCCTGGGCTTAGTCACCCAGGGCATTTTTGTTGCGGTGTCACGCCACAAATTGCTCCGCGTAATGGCAAGCCACCTGGCGGTTATCCAGCGGCCGCAACTGCGGCTCCTCGGTGCTGCACCGTGCGGTCGCATACGGGCAGCGCTTGTGGAACGCGCAGCCAGGCGGTGGGTTCAGTGGGTTGGGCAACTCGCCGACAATCTTGATCTTCGGCTTGTTCGGGTCCGGGTGGATGGTCGGGGTGGCCGACAACAGCGCCTGGGTGTACGGGTGCAGGGGACGCGCGTAGATGTCCTCCTTGGGGCCCACTTCCACCGGGCGACCGAGGTACATCACCATCACATCATCGGCAACATGCTGGACCACCGCCAGGTTGTGGGAGATGAACACGTAGGCCGTGTTGAATTCTTGCTGCAGGTCCATGAACAGGTTGAGCACCTGGGCCTGGATCGACACGTCCAGTGCGGAGGTGGGTTCATCCGCCACCAGCACTTTGGGTTGCAGCATCATGGCGCGGGCCAGGGCGATGCGCTGGCGCTGACCACCGGAGAACATGTGCGGGTAGCGCTGATAATGCTCGGGGCGCAGGCCCACTTGCTTCATCATCGCCTGCACTTTCTCACGGCGTTCGGCGGCGGACAGGTTGGTGTTGATCAACAGCGGCTCGCCCAGTTGATCACCGACTTTCTGCCGAGGGTTGAGCGAGGCGTACGGGCTCTGGAACACCATCTGCACGTCTTTGCGCAATTGCTTGCGCTGGGCCTTGTCGGCGCCGGCGACTTCCTGGCCGGCGATTTTCAAGGAGCCGGAGGACGGCTCTTCAATCAAGGTGAGCGCACGGGCCAGGGTGGATTTGCCGCAACCCGACTCGCCGACGACAGCGAGGGTCTTGCCGGCTTCCAACTCAAAGGACACGCCATTGAGGGCACGCACCGTGGCGTGGCCCTTGAACAGGCCACGGGACACTTCATAGTGACGGGTCAGGTCGCGGGCGGTAAGAACGACGGCCATTACGCCACCTCCTGGTTCAAGGGGTAGAAGCAGCGCGCGAGGCTGTTGCTTTTCGGGTCAAGGCCGGGGCGCTGGGTACGGCAGTTTTCCTGCACGTACGGGCAGCGCGGCGACAGCAGGCAACCCTGCGGACGGTCATAACGACCGGGCACGATACCCGGCAGCGTAGCCAGGCGCGTGGCGCCGAGGCTGTGCTCGGGGATCGCCTTGAGCAGGGCTTCGCTGTACGGGTGCGCCGGAATGTCGAACAGTTGCGGCACCTGGCCGACTTCCACGGCTTGGCCGGCGTACATCACACACACACGCTGGGCGGTTTCGGCCACGACCGCGAGGTCGTGGGTGATCAGCACCAGGCCCATGTTCTGCTCTTTCTGCAGGGCCAGCAGCAGGTCCATGATCTGCGCTTGAATGGTGACGTCCAGCGCGGTGGTCGGTTCGTCGGCAATCAGCAGCTTTGGCTCGCCGGCAATCGCCATGGCGATGGCCACACGCTGGCTCATGCCGCCGGACAGTTGGTGCGGGTAGGCATCCATACGGCTGGCAGCGCCTGGGATTTCAACCTTTTCCAACAGCTCGATGGCCCGCTTGCGCGCTTGCTTGCCGGACATTTTCAGGTGCAGGCGCAGCACTTCTTCAATCTGGAAACCCACGGTGTAGCTGGGGTTCAGCGCGGTCATCGGGTCCTGGAACACCATCGCCAGGTCTTTGCCGACGATCTGGCGGCGCTGGCGGCTGCTCAACTTGAGCATGTCCTTGCCGTCGAAGTTCAGGGCATCGGCGGTGACGATGCCGGGGTGCTCGATCAGGCCCATCAGCGCCATCATGGTCACGGATTTACCCGAGCCCGACTCGCCAACGATTGCCAGTACTTCGCCTTTGTCGACGGAAATGTCGAGGCCATCGACCACCGGCACGGCGGTCTTGTCGCCGAAGCGGACATTGAGATTCTTGATTTCTAACAGTGACATGGGAATCTCCTCAGGCGGCGTTCTTGAGTTTCGGGTCCAGCGCGTCGCGCAGGCCGTCACCCATCAAGTTGATTGCCAGCACGCTGAGCAAAATAGTCAAACCAGGCAGGCTCACCACCCACCAGGCGCGTTCGATGTAGTCACGGGCCGAAGCCAGCATGGTGCCCCACTCCGGGGTTGGCGGTTGTACGCCAAGGCCCAGGAAGCCCAGGGCCGCGGCGTCGAGGATCGCCGAGGAGAAGCTCAGGGTGGCCTGGACGATCAGCGGCGCCATGCAGTTAGGCAGCACGGTGATGAACATCAGGCGTGGCAGGCCGGCGCCGGCGAGGCGGGCGGCAGTCACATAGTCGCGGTTCAGTTCGCCCATCACCGCCGCGCGGGTCAGGCGGACGTAGGACGGCAGCGACACGATGGCGATGGCGATCACGGTGTTGATCAGGCCAGGGCCGAGGATCGCGACAATGGCGACAGCCAGCAGCAGCGACGGCAGGGCCAGCATGATGTCCATCAGTCGCATGATGGTCGGGCCGAGCAGGCGCGGGAAGAACCCGGCGAACAGACCCAGCAGGATCCCCGGGATCAGCGACATCACGACCGACGACAAGCCGATCAGCAAGGACAGGCGCGAGCCCTGGATCAGGCGCGAGAGCAGGTCACGGCCCAGTTCATCGGTGCCGAGCAGGAACTGCATCTGCCCGCCTTCCAGCCAAGCCGGCGGGGTCAGCAGGAAGTCGCGGTACTGCTCGCTTGGGTTATGCGGTGCAACCCACGGGGCAAAGATCGCGCAGAACACGATCAGCAACATGAACAGCAGGCCGGCAACCGCGCCTTTGTTCTTGGAGAAGGCTTGCCAGAATTCTTTGTACGGGGACGGGTACAGCAGGCTTTGATCGACTGCTGACACTTGAGTAGGTGTGGTCATGGTCATGATCTCAGCGCTGGTGACGGATGCGTGGGTTGGCGAAGCCGTAGAGGATATCCACCACGAAGTTCACCAGGATCACCAGGCAGGCGATCAGCAGGATGCCGTTCTGCACCACCGGGTAGTCCCGCGCGCCAATGGCTTCGATCAGCCATTTGCCGATGCCGGGCCAGGAGAAGATGGTTTCGGTCAAAACCGCACCGGCCAGCAGGGTGCCGACTTGCAGGCCGACCACGGTCAGTACCGGGATCAGCGCGTTACGCAGGCCGTGCACGAACACCACGCGCGCCGGCGACAGGCCCTTGGCCTTGGCGGTGCGGATATAGTCTTCACGCAGGACTTCGAGCATCGACGAACGGGTCATCCGCGCGATCACCGCCAGCGGGATGGTGCCGAGCACGATGGCCGGCAGGATCAGGTGGTGCAAGGCGTCGAAGAAAGCGTCCGGCTCGTCAGCCAGCAGGGTGTCGATCAGCATGAAGCCGGTGCGTGGCTCGATGTCGTAGAGCAGGTCGATACGCCCGGAAACAGGGGTCCAGCCCAGGCTGACCGAGAAGAACATGATCAGGATCAGGCCCCACCAGAAGATCGGCATCGAATATCCCGCCAGGGAGATGCCCATCACCCCATGGTCGAACAGGGATCCTCGCTTCAAGGCCGCGATCACCCCGGCCAACAGGCCCAGGATACCGGCGAACAGCAGGGCGGCCATGGACAGTTCCAGGGTCGCCGGGAAGAGTGCGGTGAATTCGGTCCACACGCTGGTGCGAGTACGCAGCGATTCGCCAAGGTCGCCCTGGGCCAATTTGCCGACGTAGTCCAGGTATTGCGCATACAACGGCTTGTTAAGGCCAAGGCGTTCCATTGCCTGTGCGTGCATCTCGGGGTCGACGCGCCGCTCGCCCATCATGACTTCGACGGGGTCGCCAGGGATCATGCGAATCAACGCAAACGTGAGCAACGTTATGCCGAAAAACGTGGGGATCAGTAACCCCAGTCGGCGGGCAATAAAGCTAAACATCTTGTCGTGTACCTCAATCAGCCGGTTAGGCAGGTTCGGCACCGTCAGTGTCGACGGTGCCGAGCGTTTTTCTTATTTACTTCACCTGGGTAGTGGCGAAGTTATTGTTCGTCAGAGGGCTTTGGGTATAACCCTCGACGTTCTTGCGCATGGCGGTGAACATTTTCGGGTAAGCCATGGGAATCCATGGTTGGTCCTTGTCGAAAACGTCCATGGCTTGTTCATAGAGTGCAGCGCGTTGTGCGGGTTCAGCGACAGCGCGCGCCTTGTCGATCAAGTCTTGAAACTCTTTGTTACACCAGCGCGCGTAGTTTTCGCCGTTTTTCGCTGCATCGCAACTCAGGTTCGGCGTGAGGAAGTTATCCGGGTCGCCGTTATCCCCCGCCCAACCGGCGGACACCATATCGTGCTCGCCGTTTTTAGCACGCTTGAGCATTTCGCCCCATTCCATGACTTTGATATTCACCTTCAGGCCAATCTGCGCCAGATCCGCCTGCATGCGCTGGGCGCCGAGCATCGGGTTAGGGTTGGTCGGGCCGCCGCCGTTACGGGTGAACAGGGTGAACTCGGTGCCTTCCGGCACGCCGGCTTCCTTGAGCAGGGCGCGGGCCTTATCGAGGTCGCGCGGTGGGTTTTTCAGCTTGTCGTTGAAGCCCAGCAGCGTGGGGGGAAACGGGCCGGTGGCATCGACAGCGTTGCCTTTGCCGTACAGCGATTCGTTGTAGCCTTTTTTGTCGAACGCGATGTTGATCGCATGACGCACCCGCGCGTCGCTCATGTACTTGTGGGTGGTGTTCAGTGCGGTGTAGGCGGTGGTCATCGCCGCCAGTTCATCGACCTTCAGGTTCGGGTCTTTCTTGATGCTGGGCAGGTCATCCGGCTTGGGATATAGCGCGACCTGGCATTCGTTGGCCTTGAGCTTCTGCAGGCGCACGTTGTTGTCGACCGCAATGGCCAGGATCAACGGATCGGCCGGCGGCTTGCCACGGAAGTACTCCGGGTTGGCTTTGAAGCGTACCTGGGCATCTTTCTGGTAGCGAATGAAGATGAACGGGCCGGTGCCGATCGGCTTGCTATTGAGCTCATCGGTCTTACCGGCGGCGAGCAGTTTGTCGGCGTATTCAGCGGAGTGGATGGCGGTAAACGGCATCGCGACATCGGCCAGGAACGGTGCTTCAGGGCGCGTCAGGGTGAAGACCACCGTGTGGTCATCAGTCTTCTCGACACTTTTGAGCAGTTCCTTGAAGCCCATGCTTTCGAAATAGGGGAAACCCGTGGTGGATTTGTTATGCCAAGGGTGTTTCGGGTCCAACTGGCGCTGGAAGCTCCAGAGCACGTCATCGGCATTCAAGTTGCGCGTGGGTTTGAAATAGTCGGTGGTGTGGAACTTGACGTCATCGCGCAGATGAAAGGTATAGGTCAGGCCGTCGTCACTGATTTCCCAGGTCTTGGCGAGCGCGGGAACGATTTCAGTGGTGCCTGGCTTGAAGTCCACCAGACGGTTGAACATGGTTTCAGCGGCGGCGTCTGCGGTCACGGCCGTGGTGTACAGGACCGGGTCGAAACCTTCCGGGCTGGCTTCGGTGCAGACAACCAGTGGTTTGGCCGAAACGCCGATCGCCACGCTCAACAGCGCGGCGGCCATGGTGGCTTGTAGCGGAAGCATTTTCATTCATAGCCCTCTGCAATCGATGGGACCAGACAAGCGTAGACGGCGGGCTCGTCCTGAGCCCGCCGTTTACCTGGCGCTAATTAAAGAATGTTGAACGGGATGGTGGTGACCAGGCGGAACTCTTTGATGTTGCCGTCAGCTTGTTGGGCGCTGGCGCGGTGAGTCACGTAGGTGCCACGGATCGTAGTGGCCTTGAGCGGGCCGCTCTGAATTGCGTAGGAAGTACCAACGCCGTATTCCTGGTGTTTCTCGCCGTCCATCAGGCGCAGGTCGCTACGCGAAGCGCCGGCTTCGCCGTAGGCGGTGCCGTTGTAGTGAGTACCGTCGATGCCCCAACCGCGCGCCGAGTAGACGTTGAACTTCAGGCCTGGCACGCCGTATTCGGCCATGTTGATGGCGTAGGCGATCTGGAAAGACTTCTCGTTCGGGCTGTTGAAGTCCGAAGTCAGGGAGTTTGCCAGGTAGATGCCGTTGGTTTCGTGCAGGTAGTCGAAGTACTCGTCACCGTTCACTTCCTGGTACGAGAAGGTCAGGCTGTGGGCCTGGTGGGTCAAGCCCAGGGACAACGAGTAAGTGTCGTTGTCGATGTTGCCCATCTTCTTGCTGCCGGTGTCGGTGGTTTTGTAGTAGTTCAGGCCGGTGGTCAGTGCCAGGGTCTGTGCATCACCCAATTCGTGGGTGGCACCGAAGTAGTACTGGTTCCAGAAGTCTTCGACGTTAGCGGCGAATACGCTGGTTTTCAGGCTCTTGAACGGCTGGTAGTTGAAGCCCAGGGTTTTGACCTTGTCGGTTTCCTGGCCATTGCCGTACTCGGAACGGAATTTCGACAGGCTTTGTTCGGTACGCGGCGAAACGCGATCGAAGATGCCGCCCTGGAACGACAGGTTGCTGAACTCTTCGCTGTTGAAGCTCACACCTTCGAAGCTCGATGGCAGTGCACGGTTGCCGATGGTGTCGACAATTCCGCTGCTGAAGTTCTGGCGACCGGCGGTCAAGGTTGTGTTGGACACGCGGAATTTGACGTTAGCCAAGCCCAGCTTGCTCCACTGGCCTACAGCGTCACCGAAGGAGTGAGCCAGGGTACGGTTGGAGCCGCCGGCGATGTCTTTTTGGTCCCGGTCGAGCGCAATGTAGTTGTAAGCGGCGACTTCGGTACTCACGCCAACCGTGCCTTGGGTGAAGCCCGAGGTGTAGTTGAGGATGGTGCCTTGGGCCCAGTTGTAGCGGCGGGAAACCCTGGTGGTTACATCATTGGCTTTATCGGCTTCATTTTTGTAATAACCGAACTTCTGGCCACGAAATTTCATTTCGTTGGAGTACCAGTTACGGGTCGTGCCGCCCAGGCTTTGACCGTCGATAAAGCCCTTGGCCTCGCTTTGGGCGCTGGCGCCGGCCAGTGTGGTCGGCACGAAGTCCTGGCTGGCGGGTTCCGCGTAGGCGGTGGCCGTGATGCTGCTGATGGCCAGGGCCAGAAGCGCTTTGCTGCTCAGTTTCATGGGTGAAGCTCCTTTGGTTCTCTTTTTAATGCCGGTCTTTTTTGGTGATCCGGCTATTGGGTGTGTAACTCGTTCAAGCCATGGCAAACGTTTGGCGTAGGAAAAATCCCAACAAAAGGCCGCGCGTTTGCAGCAAGGCGGGGTTCGCCCTGCGCAATCCGGTTATTTTCTTATGGGGTAATACTGACGCCCGAGAACACGTTCCGGCCGAAGGGGCTGACCTTGAACCCTTCGACTTTGGCGCTTAACGGCTGGTTGACCGTCGAGTGGGCGACTGGCGTGATCGGCACCTGCTGCTTGAGCAGTTGCTGCGCCTGTTTGTACAGAACAGTCCTTTGTTCGCGGTCGGTCACGACCTTGGCTTGCTTGATCAGCTTGTCGTACGCCGGGTCACACCACATGGAGTAGTTGTTCCCGCCGATGGCGTCGCAGCTGTAGAGGGTGCCCAGCCAGTTGTCCGGGTCACCGTTGTCGCCGGTCCAGCCGATCAGGCTCACATCGTGCTCACCGTTCTTGGTGCGCTTGATGTACTCGCCCCATTCGTAGCTGACGATCTTGACCTTGAGGCCGATCTTGGCCCAGTCGCTCTGCAGCATCTCGGCCATCAGCTTGGCGTTGGGGTTGTACGGCCGTTGTACCGGCATCGCCCACAGGGTGATCTCGGTACCTTCCTTCACGCCGGCGGCCTTGAGCAGTTCCTTGGCTTTTTCCGGGTTGTAGGCGGCGTCCTTGATGCTGTCGTCGTAGGACCACTGCGTCGGCGGCATGGCGTTGACCGCCAGTTGCCCCGCACCCTGGTACACGGCGTTCAGGATGCTCTGCTTGTTCACCGCCATGTCCAACGCCTGGCGCACTTCGAGCTGGTCGAAAGGTTTGTGGCGCACGTTGTAGGCGATGTAGCCGAGGTTGAAACCCGGTTTGGTCAGCAGTTGCAGGTTCGGGTCGGCCTTGAGGGCATCGACGTCAGCCGGGCGCGGATGCAGGGTCACCTGGCATTCGCCGGCCTTAAGCTTTTGCACCCGCACCGACGCGTCGGTGTTGATGGCGAAGATCAATTGGTCCAGCTTGACCTTGCTCGGGTCCCAGTACTGTTTGTTGGCCACGTAACGGATCTGCGAATCTTTCTGATACCGCTGGAACACGTAGGGGCCCGTGCCGATCGGCTTCTGATTGATGTCGCTGGGCTTGCCGGCCTTGAGCAACTGCTCGGCATATTCGGCCGAGAGGATCGCGGCGAAGCTCATGGCGATGTTCTGGATAAATGCGGCGTCCACCGTGTTCAGGGTGATCACCACGGTATGCGGGTCGGTTTTCGCGACCTTGGCGATGTTCTTGTTCAGGCTCATCCCGTTGAAGTACGGAAACTCGGTGGGGTAGGCCTTGCGGAAGGGGTGGTCGGGGTCAAGCATGCGGTTGAAGGTGAACAGCACGTCGTCGGCGTTGAAGTCGCGCGTCGGCTTGAATTCCTTGTTGCTGTGGAATTTCACCCCTTCACGCAGGTGAAAGGTGTAGGTCAGTCCGTCTGGCGAAATATCCCACTTGGTTGCCAGCGCAGGTACGACACCCGTCTCGCCCTTTTCAAACTCAACCAGGCGGTTGTACAGCGGCTCGGCCGCATCGTTATCGGTGGCGGTGGTGTATTGCGCGGTGTCAAAACCTGCCGGGCTGCCTTCCGAGCAGAACACCAGGCTCCGCTTGTCGGCGGCGTGGCCCATCATGGCCGCAGCCAACAGGCTGGTGCCAAAAATTGCGGATAGAACGGTGGTATGGCGCATGACGATCCCGATCCTTGTTTGTAATTGTCATCAGCGAGCAATCACCCCGGCGTGCCAGGGCGACATCACTGATCCCACACGCAGCAAGTGCCTATCCATGTAAGGAGCTTCCGCTGTCCTACGACGTTATGGGTCGTGGACCTGGCAGTAAATGCACCAAATTGGATTGACCTTGTAGGCAACGGAGACACACATCGCAGTTCATTGCTGTAGGACGCAACGATTTCGAGCGTGGTCTGTTTCCTACGGTCCAGGCGGATGCAATAACGGCGACGTTATGAAACGTCGCCGTCATGGCTTCTTACTTGCCGCTTACGCTCACGCCGTAAAAGGAGTTCAAGCCAAACGGGCTGATCTTGAAGTCCTGCACGGTGTTGCGCATGGGTTGATACACCGTCGAGTGCGCGATAGGTGTCATCGGGACTGCATCTTTGAGGATATGTTGCGCCTGCTTGTACAGCTCGGTGCGTTTGGCGACGTCCGACGTGGCCTTGGCTTCTTTCACGATGCCGTCGAATTTCTTGTCGCACCATTTCGAGAAGTTGTTACCGGACAGCGAGTCGCAGCCGAACAGCACGTTCAGCCAGTTGTCCGGGTCACCATTGTCACCGCTCCAGCCAATGATCATGGCTTGGTTCTCGCCACCTTTGGAGCGCTTGATGTACTCGCCCCACTCGTAGCTGGTGATCTTCACGTTGAGGCCGATCTTCTTCCAGTCGTTTTGCAGCATTTCTGCCATCAGCTTGGCGTTCGGGTTGTACGGACGCTGAACCGGCATGGCCCATAGAACGATTTCAGTACCTTCCTTGACGCCGGCTTCCTTGAGCAGCGACTTGGCTTTCTCAGGGTCGTACTTGGCGTCCTTGATGGTGGTGTCATACGACCATTGGGTCGGCGGCATGGCGTTGACGGCCAGTTGGCCGGCGCCCTGGTACACGGAATCGATGATCTGCTGCTTGTTCACCGACATGTCCAGCGCCTGGCGTACGCGCAGGTCAGCCAATGGGTTTGGCTGGTCGCTGCCCTTGACCTTGTCCATGACGTTGTAGGCGATATAGCCCAGGTTGAAACCGGCCTGGTTCGGCAGTTTCAGGTCCTTGTCCGCTTCCAGCGCCTTGAGGTCGGCCGGCCGTGGGAACAGGGTGATCTGGCATTCGTTTTTCTTCAGCTTCTGGATACGCACCGACGGGTCGGTGGTGATGGCGAAGATCAGGTTGTCGATCTTCACGTCTTCAGGTTTCCAGTAGTCCTTGTTGCCGGTGTAACGGATGTTCGAGTCTTTCTGGTAGCTCTTGAACACGAACGGGCCAGTGCCGACCGGCTTCTGGTTGATGTCCGCAGCTTTGCCTTCTTTCAACAGTTGCGCGGCGTATTCAGCCGACTGGATCGAAGCGAAGCTCATTGCCAGGTTCTGGATGAAGGCGGCGTCCACGGTGCCAAGGGTGAACTTGACGGTGTGTTCATCGACCTTCTCGATGTTCTTGATGTTGGTGTCCATCCCCATGTCCGTGAAGTACGGGAACTCAGTGGGGTAGGCTTTGCGGAACGGATCGTCCTTGTTGATCATGCGGTTGAACGTGAACAGCACGTCATCGGCATTGAAGGTACGGGTCGGCTTGAAGTACGAGGTGGTGTGGAACTTGACGCCATCACGCAGGTGGAAGGTGTAGGTCAAGCCATCCGGGGACACGTCCCAGCTGGTGGCCAACCCAGGAATCACAGCGGTGCCGCCGCGTTCGAACTGGGTCAGGCGGTTGAACATGGTTTCGGCCGAGGCATCGAAGTCTGTTCCGGTGGTGTACTGGCCTGGGTCGAAACCGGCCGGGCTCCCTTCGGAGCAGAACACCAGGTTAGTCGCCGCTTGGGCGAAAGGAGCTGCGGCCATAAGGCCAGCGCTAACAATTAACGGAATGACTGCGTGTTTAAGCATGTTGGCCTCATGATTTGTTGTCATTTTTGGTGGTGAGGGCGACCTCGTGAGTCGGCCTGCGGATACTTATGCAGGCGCCATACCCATTGCAAGATGCTGAACCGTTGTGAGGGTGAAACAGTGGTACGAACGTACAGGAATGTCGCAATTATGAAAGTTTGTACATATTTGCGCATATTTTGAGGGTTTTTTCGGTGCAACTGACGCACCAAAAATGACCAACCGAGGCGTCTAGCGCACTCGGTTGGGGCGCTGCTGTTACTTATCTAGACTCACGCCATAGAACGGCGTCAGGCCAAAGGGGCTGATCTTGAAGTCCTGTACTTCCTTGCGCAGCGGTTGGAAAACCGTCGAGTTCGCAATAGGCGTTATAGGTACTTGTTCCTTAAGGATTTTCTGAGCCTGTTGATACCACTTGATACGCTGCTCGCGGTCATTACTGACCTTGGCTTGCTGCACCAGCTTGTCGTAGGCCGGGTTACACCATTTGGCGTAGTTGCTGCCCTTGACCGCGGCACAACTGTAGAGCACGCCCAGCCAATTATCCGGGTCGCCATTGTCACCGGTCCAACCATAAATCATGGCGTCGTGCTCACCGTTTTTGGCCCGCTTGATGTATTCGCCCCACTCATAGCTGACGATATTGGCCTTGATGCCAATCTTTTCCCAATCCTGCTGGATCATTTGTGCGGACATGCGCGCGTTGGGGTTGGAGGCGCGTTGCACGGTCATTGCCCACAGGTTGATGGTGGTGCCTGGTGCAACCCCTGCTTCTTTTAGTAGCGCCTTGGCCTTCACTGGATCGTGAGGTGCGTCCTTGATGCTGGGGTCATAAGACCACTGCGCAGGTGGTAGCGCGTTCTGCGCCAATTGCCCGGCGCTCTGGTACACGGCCTTGATAATTGCCGGCTTATCGATGGCCATGTCCAAGGCCTGGCGCACCTTGAGTTGGTCCAGCGGCGGGTGTGTCACGTTGTAGGCCAGAAACCCCAGGTTGAAACCGGCTTGCTGCAGCACGCGCAAGTTCGGGTCCTGCTTCATCACTTCTATATCCGCAGGGCGCGGGTAACCGCTGACCTGGCATTCCCCGGCCTTGAGCTTTTGCAGGCGCGACGCGGCGTCCGGGGTAATGGCGAACACCAGGTTGTCGAGTTTCACATCCTCGGGCTTCCAATACTGTTTGTTGGCCACGTAGCGGATCTGCGAGTCCTTCTGGTAACGCTTGAACACGAACGGCCCGGTGCCGACCGGTTTCTGGTTGATCTCTTCGGCCTTGCCTTGCTTGAGCAGTTGCGCGGCGTACTCGGCGGATTGCACCGAGGCGAAGCTCATGGCCAGGTTCTGCACAAACGACGCATCGACGTTATTCAGGTTGAAGCGCACGGTGTGTTCGTCGAGTTTGTCGACGCTCTTGATCGTGGTGTTCAAGCCCATGTCGGTGAAGTACGGCGACTCGGAGGGGTAGGCCTTGCGGAATGGGCTTTGCGCATCCAGCAGGCGATTGAAGGTAAACAGCACATCATCCGCGTTGAAGTCGCGGGTAGGGGTGAAGAAATCGGTGGTGTGAAATTTGACGCCATCGCGCAGGTGGAAGGTGTAGGTCAGGCCGTCTTTGGAGATGTCCCAACGGGTCGCCAGACCCGGTTCGACTTCGGTACCGCCGCGCTTGAACTGGGTGAGGCGGTTGAACACGGTTTCGGCAGAGGCATCAAAATCGGTGCCGCTGGTGTACTGGCTGGGGTCGAAACCGGCGGGGCTGGCTTCGGAGCAGTAAACCAGGGTGCTGGCGGCCTGGGCCAGCGGCATGAAGGCCAGCAGGCCTGCGGCGAGGAGGAGCGGTTTTAAGGCAATTCTTTCCATGGAGACCCCTGAGGTGACAGGTAAATGCTGCCCGAACGAAAAACGGCGGTAACCGAGGTTACCGCCGTTAAGCATTTTCAGGTAGATGGCCGAGGGGCAAGGCTAATCACGCCTCGTTTTTTCACTATGTTTAAGGTGTTTTAACCGATATTTCGAAATGGGTCGGCGCATTTTTGTCGATCGTGTAGCGGCTGCCCGCCGAGGGGGTGTGGTGAATAGTAAAGGTGCGCCTGGCCTGGATGTTTATGTTGTCCAACGCGCCCTCCTCTGTGTGCATGAGACGATAGTTCCCGGAAGCCGTCACGTGGGTGACATTTTTGGAGGGGTCGTAGTCGATGTGAAAGTGCACATGGTCACGATTACTGATAAGTACGTTATCAGTTAATAGGCGGTTTTCGAATTCGCCAGAGGCTGTTTTATGTGCAAAAAATGGCTCCATGGCTGGTCCCATGGATCCCTGGTGAGCCACTTCGGAAATACGTGCACGCAATTCTGGATCTGGAATAAGTTGTTCGAATTGTTTGATCTTGTCAGCTTGTATTTCCTCGGCGGAACTGCGCCCTGTGCTACTCAACGTGTGTTCCGTACTCCCAGTAGGTGTCGTCGTTCGGATGCTGTAATTACTTCGATTGGAATCTTTTACAAAGCCATCATAGTAGTCACTTCCACCTTCATAAGGCGTAGCTTTTTCGCCCGCCAGAACTGCAAAGTTTTCCTCTTCCTGTGTCCATGAAACGTTGAGGCTCTGCTTGATCGCACCCTGTTCTTCGTAGTTAGTCGTGGACAAAACATAGTCTGTTTTTGTGTCGAAATTAAAGTACTTGTCAAAAGGTTCGGCACCCTGGATTTTCGAACCGTCGACTGTGACGAATTGATCGGAAAACTTGGGCGGTAGCTTCAACTCGTTACTCGGGGTCGGCGATGGCGTACGCTGCCACGGCCACTTGCGCGCGCCACCTGGGCCAATTTCTCGGGCCCATTCGCCGTCCAGTGTGGAATGCACGGTCATCACTGGCTTGCGCGTCGAACGATCAATGATCTGTACATAATCATTGCTCAGTTTGAAATCACCTTTGATCTCATACACCTTGGGAACGCCGGTGGCATCGGTGTAACGGATGAGCCATTGGTCCGTGCCATCAGCGGCTTTGACTTGATAGATACCTTTTGAATTGCGAGTTGCCCCTTCGATCAGTTGCTCGCCGTTCGGCACTGCGTGCTGACTGATGTTAGCTGCCTGTATCGGCCTGAGTCGATTAACGGGGGGCTCAACGACGATGGGCTTCTCTGGCGTCTCGACGTCTGGCACCACTGGCTCTTTGACGGAAGCCTCGATGCTATCGCCGACCAGATGGGTCGCCCCTTGCTCGGCCTTTATCAGTTTGCTCGCGCCACCGGCGATGACGGGGGCCGCATTCAGTACACCGAATACAATATGGTCTGCGCCACCGGGCTTGCCATGCTTGAGGTCGTCTGCACCAATCCCGGCTTCCGCCGCCCCGGCTGTGAGATAAAACACCTCCAACCCCACTGCCACTTCGGGCATGACGGCGGCCAGGGGTGTCATCATCAACGCGATTTTTGTGGTGGTCTCCAACACTTCCAGGATAGTGGCTTTGGTGACGTCGCCATCCGTGGTTATTTCGGTCTCGGCATCGTCGTATGAGCGTTTTTTCTGCCTTTGGGTCATTTCGATGAAGGGGTCCCCAGCCAGCGGTTCAACTTTAATGAACTGCTCTGGGTCGAATTCATTCAGGCGTTCCAGAACGCTGGCATCGGGTGCATCCTTTTTCGACCAGCCGCCGATCCCTACCAGCGTTTGATTGACCCCTTCAGAGAAAAAGCGATCAGCCTGATCGCGCTGGGAGAAGTGCATCGATAAGGCTTCACGTTTGACCGGATCCGCCGCCTGTTCCGCCAACCAGGTCTTCATCTGTGACGGGCTGTCGAACCCATGAATCGGCGAGGAGTTTCCGGGTATGTAAAGCAGTGTACGGTTGATCGGGTTACCGTTCGTATCGAAGCTGGTTTTCTTGTCAGTGATAGTCAGCAAGCTCACAGACTTGAAGCTATTGATGCTCAACAAGCCTACCTGCACGTCGGGATCCTTGGTGGCGGCGGGGCCCAGATCGTCCAGCTTCAGGTTCTTCCAAGTCGTGTTCGACGGCAGGCCGGCGGCGCGCATCACCAAATCGGTATCACGGGCGTTCAAACTATCGTTTTCAAATTGCCCCAAGGCACTCGCCACTAGGGACGCTTTGCTCATTTGTTCGTATTTGTGCTGATGGGCGGGCCAGAACTCATTCAGGAACTGGGTGTAGGGTTTGCTGAACTCAGTGTTCCACACGATGTTTCGGAAGGCCGCAGGTTGATGGGGCAACAGGTTTGTCGTGTTGTACACCTCCCGTTGACCGGGCTGCGCGCCAACAAATATGCCTTCGTAGGTCGTTGGCTGATGCGCGACTGTATCTATCTGGTCAACTACTGCGGGTACAGGGAGCACGGGCGCCAGCCGATCGAGCCAGGTGTGCAGGGTTGATCGTTTTTTTTCGGCTGGGGTCTGGTGTTCGTCGTTGTGATTGGCGCGCTGTACGTTATGCAGTGCGGCCTGGGTCAGGGATATTTTGTTTAAGACTTTGCCATTCGTAGGCTTTGGCTTCTTGGGGTCGTAGTTCAACGTGACGATAAACGTGTTATCGGGATCTAAATCCTTCCCCCAACGCTTCTTTAACTCTACTTTAATAATCTCTGCCGTGTTCTGACTGGGCGTCTTGAACCCAGCAGTCGATTTGGCGATGTACTTCTCTATACCAGGGTTATAGGGCAGACCCGGAATAAGCGTTTCGTGATGATTGCGACGCTTGGGGCTTTTTTGGCGGGCCTCATGTTCGGCATTAGCAGGCGTTGCGTTTGAGGCTGGGGTTGTCGAGGCGTTCGTTGTTTCGGGTGCGGATGTAAGAACAGGGGGTAAAGAAGTCGTGATCATTCTGTATCGCTCTTGGCAAGTGAGCCTCCCTGGCATTGGTTTGTTCGATACATGCGTGGGAAATGATCGCGTTGACGTTCCTGCCATTTGTTCCGTATATCTGTTTGGATATTACGGCTAACACTTTTTGAAAAGTGTGAGGTGGGTTAGTTGTGCTGCTGTATTGAGTCGGGGCACATATAAAGAGCGTTGTACGAATGGATGTGAGGAAGTATGTTTGTAACGAACAATATGTACTGAATTATCTGGTAGCGGTTGCGCCCATAAAAAAGGCGCATCCACAAGGTTGCGCCAGCTATCAGGCCTTCAGTTGGCTGAACGGGTACTGACGCCGTTGTTACAGACCCGTTCGCCTCAGTCAGCGCGTTATTGCAGTACTTCAATCACCCCATCAGCACTCATGCTGACCTGGCTGGTGCCGGCTTCCACCTCAGGCGTGGGTGCGGAATCGGCCATCGCGGCTTTCATCATCATCCCGCCACGGGCGTAAGGCATCGGGTAGCCATTGGTGTTGAAGTTCAGGTTGACGATCTTGTAGCCCTTGCCGCCCAACGCATCGGTGGCCAGTTGCGCGCGTGCTTTAAATGCAGCGACCGCGTCCTTGAGCAGTGCATCTTCGCTGGACTTGCGCGTGGCGTCGGCGATGGCGAAGTCCATGTTTTCCATTTTCAGGGTGTTCAGCAGTTCGCCGGTGAGCTTGGACAGTGCCGGGAAGTCCGCGCTTTCCAGGCGCAGTTCGGCACGCTCGCGCCAACCGGTGATCTTCTGGTTCTTGTTGTCGTAGATCGGGTAGCTGTTGCGGCTGCCCTGGCGCAGGGTCACGCCTTTGACTTCGCGGGCCTGGCCCAGCGCCTTGTTCAGGGTGGTGGTGATTTCGGCAGCGAGTTTGGCCGGGTCGCTGTTCTGGGATTCGGTGTACAGCGTCACGATCATCTTGTCGCGGGCCACCTCCTGGCTGACCTCGGCGCGCAAGGAAATCTGGTTGTAGTTCAGTGCGTCAGCGGCCAGTGCTGGCAGGCTGACCAGGGTGCCCATGCTGAGGGTGATGGCGGCTGCACTGCGAGTGAAACGAGACATGGAAGCTCCTTGAGATAGTCGTGTTGGGTATGACTGTAGACGGTGGGGTGGGGTTCTTCGGGTTTAGGAATTAGAAAAAAAGTTTCAAGCTGCAAGCTGCAAGTGAAAAAAAGCGATCTTGCCGCTTTCAACTTGCGGCTTGCAGCTACGGCGCCCACTGCGTCAAAGAGCCACACACCCAATGCCCAAGGCGCCGCTTCGTTTATACTCCTGCCGATCCGCCTGCAGCGCTCACCGGGAGAGCTCATGCTCGCCGCCGTAAAACTGACTTCCGCCACACGCCAGAACCTCTGGCGCCTGACGTTCATCCGTACCCTGGTCCTGGCCGCACAAGCCGGCTCCGTCGGGCTTGCCTATTGGTTCGACTTGTTGCCGCTGCCGTGGCTGCAACTGGGCGTGACCCTCGGGTTTTCCATCGTGCTCTGTGTGTTCACCGCCATCCGGTTGCGTACTACGTGGCCGGTGACCGAGTTGGAATACGCCCTGCAGTTGGCTTGCGACCTGTTTATCCACAGTGTGTTGCTGTATTTCTCTGGTGGTTCCACCAATCCGTTTGTTTCGTATTACCTGGTGCCATTGACCATCGCCGCCGTAACCCTGCCGTGGCGCTATTCGGTGGTGCTGTCTGGCATTGCCCTGACCCTGTACACCCTGCTGCTGGCGCGCTTCTACCCGCTGCAAACTTTCCCCATCGCCCGGGAAAACCTGCAGATCTACGGGATGTGGCTGAGCTTTGCACTGTCGGCTGCGGTCATCACCTTCTTCGCCGCGCGCATGGCCGAGGAGCTGCGCCGCCAGGAAGAACTGCGCGCCATTCGCCGTGAAGAAGGCCTACGCGATCAGCAGTTGCTGGCCGTCGCCACCCAGGCCGCCGGCGCCGCCCATGAACTGGGCACGCCGCTGGCCACCATGAGCGTGCTGCTCAACGAAATGACCCAGGACCATCACGACCCGGCGCTGCAGGAAGACCTCGGTGTGCTGCGCGAACAGGTCAAGCAGTGCAAGCAGACCTTGCAACAACTGGTACGTGCCGCCGAAGCCAATCGCCGCCTGGCAGTGGAGATGCAGGACGTGACCCAGTGGCTCGACGAAGCCCTGAACCGTTGGCACCTGATGCGCCCCGAAGCCAGCTACCGGTTTCATCTATTGGGGCAGGGCACCGTGCCACGCATGGCGCCGCCACCGGATTTGACCCAGGCGCTGCTCAACCTGTTGAACAACGCCGCTGACGCCTGCCCCGAAGGCCTGGGCGTACAGCTGGACTGGGATGCGGAAGACGTGACCATCAGCATTCGTGACCACGGCGCGGGCGTACCGTTGGCCATTGCCGAACAGATCGGCAAACCCTTCTTTACCACCAAGGGCAAAGGCTTCGGCCTGGGCCTGTTTTTGAGCAAGGCCAGCGTGACCCGCGCGGGCGGCTCAGTGAAGCTCTATAGTCATGAGGAAGGTGGCACGCTCACCGAGCTGCGCCTGCCCCGTGTCGCACGAGGAGATATCGATGAGTGACGAGATCCAAGTCGAAGGCGAAGAACTGCCGCACCTGTTGCTGGTAGATGACGACGCCACCTTTACCCGCGTGATGGCGCGCGCCATGAGCCGTCGCGGTTTCCGTGTCAGCACCGCAGGGTCGGCCGAGGAAGGCTTCACCATCGCCCAGGCTGACCTGCCGGACTACGCCGCGCTCGACCTGAAGATGGACGGCGACTCCGGCCTGGTGCTGCTGCCCAAGCTGCTGGAACTCGACCCGGAAATGCGCGTGGTGATCCTCACCGGTTACTCCAGCATCGCCACCGCCGTCGAGGCGATCAAGCGTGGTGCCTGCAACTACCTGTGCAAACCGGCAGACGCTGACGACGTGCTGGCAGCCTTGCTGTCCGAACACGCCGACCTCGACACCCTGGTGCCGGAAAACCCGATGTCGGTAGACCGTCTGCAGTGGGAACACATCCAGCGCGTGCTGACTGAGCACGAAGGCAACATCTCCGCCACTGCCCGCGCCCTGGGCATGCACCGCCGTACCTTGCAGCGCAAGTTGCAGAAGCGCCCGGTACGCCGCTGAGGCTGATCTGAACAACAGCTGAACAATCTGCTTCAGGCCGCACGGAGCCTCGAACCGATCAACTATGATCGGTTCGAACGCCTGTCACATTTTCTTACAGAGCCTGAACGATGAATCAGAACGCTGAGTATTCCGCGGTCAACGACGCGGTGCGTGGGCAATTTTTACGGCGGGTGTGGGGGCTGATCACGCCTTATTGGCGCAGCGAAGAAAAGGCCAAGGCCTGGCTGCTGCTGTTGGTAGTGCTGGGGTTGTCGCTGTTCAGTGTCGCCGTGTCGGTGTGGTTCAACAGCTGGAACCGTGATTTCTACAACGCGCTGGAAAACAAGGACTACGACGCCTTTACGCACCTGCTGATGTACTTCAGCGTGATTGCGGTGGTGTCGATCGTGACCGGCGTGTTCACCTCCTACCTGCAACAGATGCTCACCATCCGCTGGCGCCGCTGGCTGACGGAAACCTATTTCGCCCAGTGGCTGGGCCACAAGAATTACTACCACCTGGAATACGGCGGCTACACCGACAACCCCGACCAGCGTATCTCCGAAGACCTCAACGCCTTTACCAGCAGCACCCTCACGCTGGGCTTGGGCTTTATCGCCAACCTGGTGAGCCTGGTGTCGTTCTCGGTGATCCTGTGGGGCGTGTCGGGCAGCATCGAAGTGTGGGGCATCACCATTCCCGGCTACATGTTCTGGGCCGCGTTGGTCTACGCGGTGGTTGGCAGTTGGTTAACCCACCTGATTGGGCGAAAACTGATCGGCTTGAGCAACCGCCAACAACGCTTTGAGGCTGACTTGCGTTTCAGCCTGGTGCGGGTACGGGAGAACGCGGAAAGCATCGCGCTGTTCAATGGCGAGCCTAACGAACATCAGCAATTGAGCGCGCGTTTCGGGCGGGTGTGGAGCAATTTCTGGAGCATCATGCAGCTCAAGAAGCGCCTGAACTTCTTTACCAGTGGTTATTCCCAGATTGCGATCATCTTTCCTTTTGTGGTCGCGGCACCGCGTTACTTTTCCGGAAAGATCGAACTGGGTGTGTTGATGCAGGTTGCCCAGGCGTTTGGCAGTGTGCAAGGCAGCCTGAGCTGGTTTGTCGATGCCTATACGCTGTTGGCCAGTTGGCGCGCCACCTGTGATCGTCTGTTGAGTTTCGGCCAGGCCATGCAGGACAACGAAACCCGCACCATGGGCATTGGCCTGCAGCATCAGGGCGGCAACTTGCAGGTCAAGGACCTGAGCCTGGACCTGGCCGACGGCCGCCATTTGCTGCAGGGTGCCGACCTGACCGTCGCCGAAGGTGAGCGCTTGATGCTCAGTGGTCGCTCGGGCAGTGGCAAATCGACCTTGTTGCGCGCGATGGGCAACCTATGGCCCAACGGCCATGGCAACATCCGCCTGCCAGCCGAGCGTTATCTGTTCCTGCCGCAAAAGCCTTACTTGCCGATCGGTACGTTAAGGGCGGTATTAAGTTATCCACAGGAGGACAGTGTTTACCCGGCAGAGCGTTATGCACAGGTCCTGGAAACCTGCCGCCTGCCGCACCTGGTCGGGCGGTTGGATGAAGCCAATCACTGGCAGCGCATGCTCTCGCCGGGCGAACAGCAACGCCTGGCCTTCGCCCGTGCGTTGCTGTTCGCGCCGCAATGGCTGTACATGGACGAAGCCACGTCAGCCATGGATGAAGAGGATGAAGCGACGCTGTATCAGGCGCTGATCGACGAGTTGCCGGGGTTGAGTATCGTCAGCGTCGGCCATCGCAGCAGCCTCAAGCGCTTCCATGGTCGGCATGTGCGGATCGAGGGCGGCCAATTGCAAGAGCAACCCGTGTCCTGACACGGTCCTTGTAGGAGCCGGATTTTTATCCAACAAAAAGCCCGGCTGATCATCGATCAGCCGGGCTTTTCAGTGCTTGAAGATGATTTACTTCTTCAAACCGTAATGCTCATCCAGCATGCCTGGAGCGTTCGGCGTTTTTGGCGCGTAGTCCCGTGGTGGTTCCTGGTTTTCCCGGGGTGGGGTCAGGCGTTCCCGTGGGGTTTGCGGGGCATCGGAATGCAACGCGGCCAGCAGGCGCTGACGGGTGATGTCGTCGAGGGCCAGGCGGTTGGCGCCATCGGCGAGGTGATCCTGTACTTCCTGGTAGCTCTGGGTGAGCTTCTTGACCAGGGTCGCGGTGCTGTTGAAGTGGGTAACAACCTCGTTCTGATAACTGTCAAAACGTTCCTGAATGTCATCCAACTGACGCTGCGTGCGGTTAGGCGCGGCATTCGGCAGCAAGCGAGCAACCAGGAAACCAATGGCGACACCGGCAACCAGGGCAAGAGTCGGCAACAACCAAACTAAGAGCGAGTGTTCCACGAGTCCTTCCTCTATAAACGGCTTTGCTTTACGTTAACGGCTCGGACCTGCGCTGTATACCGCGATTAAGCTCGCAATGATGCCAAGCACAGACTTTTAGCTAGACGAGTCGACCCCTTGAGAGGTCACGGAGTTCATTCCTTGCTCATGCGTGAAACCCCCGTTTTGATCGATGGCCCGGTAGGCCAATTGGAAGCCTTGTACCTGGATCACCCCGAGCCACGTGGCCTGGCGCTGATTTGCCACCCCAACCCGGTGCAGGGTGGGACCATGCTCAATAAAGTGGTATCGACCCTGCAACGCACCGCCCGCGATGCCGGTTTGATTACGTTGCGTTTCAATTACCGTGGCGTCGGCGCGAGTGCCGGCACCCACGACATGGCCACCGGTGAAGTGGACGATGCCGAAGCGGCTGCCACCTGGCTGCGGGCAAAACACCCTGATTTGCCGATCACCTTGCTTGGTTTTTCCTTCGGTGGCTATGTTGCGGCGAGCCTCGGTGGTCGCCTGGAAGCCAAGGGTGAAAAGCTGTCGCATCTGTTTATGGTTGCCGCGGCGGTGATGCGCCTGCGCGATACCGATGTGTTGCCACAAGGCTGCCCGCTGACCCTGATCCAGCCGGAAACCGACGAAGTGGTCGACCCGCAGTTGGTCTACGATTGGTCCGCCGCCCTGAAACGCCCCCATGAGCTGCTGAAAGTGGCAGAATGCGGACACTTTTTTCACGGCAAGCTGACCGATCTCAAGGATCTGGTACTGCCGCGCCTCTCGAATTGATAGCAGTCTGATAAGCGATTACCCATGACGACTCGTACCCGTATCCTCACCGGCATCACCACCACCGGCACGCCGCACCTGGGCAACTACGCCGGTGCGATCCGCCCGGCGATCCTCGCCAGCCAGGACGCCAATGCCGATTCCTTCTACTTCCTGGCCGACTACCACGCCCTGATCAAGTGCGATGACCCGCAGCGCATCCAGCGCTCGCGCATGGAAATCGCCGCGACCTGGCTGGCCGGTGGCCTGGATGTGAACCGGGTGACCTTCTATCGCCAGTCGGACATCCCGGAAATCCCCGAGCTGACCTGGCTGCTCACCTGCGTTGCCGCCAAGGGCCTGCTCAACCGCGCCCATGCGTACAAGGCCTCGGTGGACAAGAACGTTGAGGCCGGCGAAGACCCGGATGCGGGCATCAGCATGGGCCTGTACAGCTACCCGGTGCTGATGGCGGCGGACATCCTGATGTTCAACGCGCACAAGGTGCCGGTCGGTCGCGACCAGATCCAGCACGTGGAAATGGCCCGCGACATCGGCCAACGCTTCAACCACCTGTTCGGCAACGGTAAAGAATTCTTCACCATGCCCGAGGCGTTGATCGAAGAAAGCGTCGCCACCTTGCCGGGCCTGGATGGCCGCAAGATGTCGAAGAGCTACGACAACACCATCCCGCTGTTCACCAGCGCCAAGGACATGAAGGACGCGATCTCGCGGATCGTCACCGACTCCCGCGCGCCGGGCGAAGCCAAGGACCCGGACAATTCGCACCTGTTCACCCTGTACCAGGCGTTTGCCAGCAAGGCCCAGGAAGAAGAGTTCCGCGCCGAGCTGCTGCAAGGGCTGGGTTGGGGCGAGGCGAAAAACCGTCTGTTCCAACTGCTCGATGGCCAACTGGGCGAAGCCCGTGAGCGCTACCATCAATTGATGTCGCGCCCATCGGACATGGAAGACTTGCTGCTGATCGGCGCCAAGAAGGCGCGTGCCGTGGCCGCTCCGTTCCTGGCTGAACTGCGTGAAGCGGTCGGCCTGCGTTCGTTCGTCAACCAGGCGGCAGCGCCGGTCGCGGCCAAGAAGAAAGCCGCGAAAGCCGCGCGCTTCGTGAGCTTCCGTGAAGACGACGGCAGTTTCCGCTTCCGCCTGCTGGCGGCCGACGGCGAGCAACTGCTGTTGTCGCGCAACTTTGCCGATGGCAAGGCGGCAGGCGCAGTGACCAAGCAACTGCAAAGCGGCGACGCGCTGGACCTGCGCACCGAGGCCCTGGGCTTCAGCGTATGGTTGGACGGCGTGGCGGTGGCGGACAGTGCGGAATTCGCCGACGAAGCGTCTCGCGATTCGGCCATCGCTGCTCTGCGCGTCGCGTTGACCCCCCTCGAGGATTAACCCGACCAAGGGTTGATTGCCATTATCCAGGGCCGTCGTTACAGTGACGGCCCGTTTTTGTTGCCTTGCTAACGAAATTATGACGCCCCTAGAACGATATCAAGCTGATCTGAAACGCCCTGAATTCTTCCATGACGCGGCCCAGGAAAACGCGGTGCGTCATTTGCAGCGCCTGTACGACGACCTGATCGCGGCCTCGCAGAACAAGCCAGGGATGTTCAGCAAGCTGTTTGGCAAGAAAGACCACACGCCGGTCAAGGGCCTGTACTTCTGGGGCGGCGTAGGCCGGGGCAAGACCTATCTGGTCGACACCTTCTTCGAGGCGCTGCCGTTCAAGGAAAAGGTCCGGACGCACTTCCACCGCTTCATGAAGCGCGTGCATGAAGAGATGAAGACCCTGCCGGGCGAGAAAAATCCGCTGACCATCATCGCCAAGCGGTTCTCCGAAGAAGCCCGGGTGATCTGCTTCGATGAATTCTTCGTCTCCGACATCACCGACGCCATGATCCTTGGCACCTTGATGGAAGAGCTGTTTAAGAACGGTGTGACCCTGGTCGCCACCTCGAACATCGTGCCTGACGGCCTGTACAAAGACGGCCTGCAACGCGCGCGTTTCCTGCCGGCCATCGCGCTGATCAAGCAGAACACCGAGATCGTCAACGTCGACAGCGGCGTCGACTACCGCCTGCGTCACCTGGAGCAAGCGGAGCTGTTCCACTTCCCGCTGAACGAAGCCGCCCACGAAAGCCTGAAAAAGAGCTTCCGCGCCCTCACGCCGGAATGCACCCAGGCGGTGGAAAACGACAAGCTGATGATCGAGAACCGCGAAATCATCGCGCTGCGCACCTGTGATGACGTGGCCTGGTTCGAGTTCCGCCAGCTGTGCGACGGCCCGCGTAGCCAGAACGACTACATTGAACTGGGCAAGATCTTCCACGCGGTGATCCTGAGTGGCGTGGAGCAGATGAGCGTCACCACCGACGACATCGCGCGACGTTTCATCAACATGGTCGACGAGTTCTACGACCGTAACGTCAAGTTGATCATCTCGGCGGAAGTCGAGCTCAAGGACCTGTATACCGGCGGGCGCCTGAACTTCGAGTTCCAGCGCACGCTGAGCCGCTTGCTGGAAATGCAGTCCCACGAGTTCCTGTCGCGTGGGCACAAGCCGTAAGCAAATCTTCAGAAAAATGGAGATCAAAATGTGGGAGCTGGCTTGCCTGCGATAACGGTCTGTCAGCCAGCTTATCTGCTAGCTGATACACCGCTATCGCAGGCGAGCCAGCTCCCACACTAGTTTTGTGTTTGCCTCTGCTCAGGCAGCCTGCTGAAACTGCTGGCGATACTGGTTCGGCGACAACTCCGTGTGCTGCCGGAACAGCCGCGCAAAGAAACTCGCATCGTCGTAACCCACCTCATAACTGATGGTCTTGATGCTCTTGCGGCTGCCTGAGAGCAGGCCTTTGGCCGTTTCGATACGCAGCCGTTGCAGGTAATGCAAAGGCTTGTCGCCGGTGGCAGTCTGGAAGCGGCGCATGAAGTTGCGGATGCTCATGCCGTGTTCCCGGGCCACGTCTTCGAAGCGGAATTTGTCGGCGAAGTGTTCTTCGAGCCAGTGCTGGATCTGCAGGATGATCACGTCCTGATGCAGCTTTTGTCCGCCAAACCCGATGCGTCCGGGTGCATAGCTGCGCTGTACTTCATAGAGAATGTCGCGGGCCACGGCCTGGGCGATGTTGGCGCCGCAGAAACGTTCGATCAGGTAGATGTAGAGGTCGCACGCCGAGGTGGTGCCGCCCGCGCAATACAGGTTGTCGGCGTCGGTGAGGTGCTTGTCCTGGTTGAGTTGCACCTTGGGGAAGCGTTCGCTGAACGCATTGAAGAAACGCCAATAGGTGGTCGCCTCCTTGCCATCGAGCAGGCCGGCTTCAGCCAGCCAGAACACCCCGGTGGCTTCGCCGCACAACACCGCACCGCGTGCGTGCTGATCGCGCAGCCAGGGCAACACCTGCGGGTAGCGTGTGCACAAGGCGTCGAAGTCATCCCAGAAGGCTGGCAGCACGATGATGTCGGCGTCTTCCAGGCCGCCGTCCACCGGCATGATTACATCACTGAAGCTGCGTACCGATTGCCCGTCGGGGCTGACCAGGCGCGATTCGAACGCGGGAGTCAGGCCCAATCCTTGTTGCTTGCCGTAACGCAGGCTGGCGAGGTGGAAGAAATCCTTGGCTTGCATGAGGGTTGAAGCGAATACCCGATCAATGGCCAAAATGCTGACGCGCCGCAACGGCGTGGAGATTTGGTTAGACATAATTTCATTTATTCTTATAGGGGAAAGTGGTCACCAGACGGCTGGATCGTCTTATTTTTTGTCGCATGTGTCCAGTGTCCCGTGCTGCCTTCGCGGCATAGTCTCTGTGGGCTCGTCCTTGTCCGACAATCCACGCAGGTGACCCATGATTCCCAGAACCTTGTTCAGCCCGGAACACGAACTCTTCCGCGAGAGCGTGCGCACCTTCCTCGAAAAGGACGCTGCGCCGTTCCATGGGCAATGGGAGAAGCAGGGCTACATCGACCGCAGTTTGTGGAGCAAGGCGGGGGAGGCGGGCATGCTGTGTTCGCACTTGCCGGAGGAATATGGCGGGCTGGGCGCCGACTTCCTGTACAGCGCGGTGGTGATCGAAGAGATCAGCCGGCTGGGCCTGACCGGCATCGGTTTTTCCCTGCACTCGGACATTGTTGCGCCGTACATCCTGCATTACGGCAGTGAGGCGCTGAAGCACAAATACCTGCCCAAATTGATCTCCGGCGAGATGGTCACGGCCATTGCCATGACCGAGCCGGGGGCCGGTTCCGACCTGCAAGGCGTCAAGACCACTGCTGTGCTGGATGGCGATGAGTACGTGATCAACGGCTCCAAGACGTTCATCACCAATGGCTACCTGGCTGAGTTGGTGATCGTGGTCGCCAAGACCGATCCCAAGGCGGGCGCCAAGGGCACCAGCCTGTTCCTGGTGGAAGCCGACACGCCAGGCTTCGACAAGGGTAAGCGCCTGGAGAAGGTGGGCATGAAGGCCCAGGACACCTCGGAGCTGTTCTTCCAGGATGTGCGGGTGCCCAAGGAAAACCTGCTGGGCCAGGCGGGCATGGGCTTCGCGTACTTGATGCAGGAGTTGCCCCAGGAGCGCCTGACCGTGGCGATTGGCGCGTTGTCGTCAGCCGAGGCGGCGTTGCAATGGACCCTGGAATACACCCGCGAGCGCAAGGCGTTTGGCAAGGCGATCGCGGACTTTCAGAACACGCGCTTCAAGCTGGCGGAGATGGCCACCGAGATTCAGATCGGCCGAGTATTCGTCGACAGGTGCATGGCGTTGCACCTGGAGGGCAAGCTGGATGTGCCCACGGCGGCGATGGCCAAGTACTGGGCCACCGACCTGCAATGCAAGGTGCTCGATGAGTGCGTGCAACTGCACGGCGGCTACGGCTTCATGTGGGAGTACCCGATTGCCCGGGCGTGGGCGGATGCGCGCGTGCAGCGCATTTATGCGGGGACCAATGAGATCATGAAGGAGATCATTGCGCGGGCGCTTTGAGCTTGTGGGGCTTTTAAGGGCGCCATCGCAGGCAAGCCAGCTCCCACATTTTGGCGCGTGAACACCGTGAGATGTGGGAGCTGGCTTGCCTGCGATAGCGATCTAACGGTCAATCAAGGCGCTGGGTTTGGGTGATCCTTCTGAATCGCTTCAATCCCTTCCAATACCTCTTTCGACAGTTTCAGATCAGCACTGGCAATATTGCTGTCCAGCTGCTCCAGGCTGGTGGCGCCAATGATATTGCTGGTCACGAAGGGCTGCTGGGTCACGAACGCCAGCGCCATCTGCGCCGGGTCCAGGCCGTGTTCGCGTGCCAGTGCCACATACCGGCTGCACGCCGCCTCCGACTGCGGGTTGAAGTAGCGGCTGAAGCGGCTGTATTCCGTCAGGCGTGCCTTTGCCGGGCGCGCGCCGTTTTCGTACTTGCCGCTGAGCATGCCGAACGCCAGTGGCGAGTAGGCCAGCAAGCCGCATTGTTCGCGAATCGCGACTTCCGCCAGGCCCACTTCAAAGCTGCGATTGAGCAGGTTGTAGGGGTTCTGGATCGACACCGCACGGGTCCAGCCACGGGCTTCGGCCAGGGCCAGGAATTTCATGGTGCCCCACGGGGTCTCGTTGGACAGGCCGATGTGGCGGATCTTGCCTGCCTTCACTTGCTCGTCCAGCGCCTCGAGGGTTTCTTCCAGCGGGGTGAGGTCATCTTCGTCCTTGTGCTTGTAGCTCAGTTGGCCGAAGAAGTTGGTGCTGCGTTCTGGCCAATGCAGCTGGTAGAGGTCGATCCAGTCGGTTTGCAGGCGCTTGAGGCTGGCATCCAGTGCGTCGACGATGTGCTTGCGGTTATGGCGCAGGTGGCCATCGCGGATGTAGTCGATGGTGTTGCCGGGGCCGGCGATCTTGCTGGCGAGGATCCAGTCGGCGCGGTCGCCACGGCTTTTGAAGTAATTACCGATGTAGCGCTCGGTCGTGGCGTAGGTGTCGGCCTTGGGCGGCACCGGGTACATTTCGGCTGTGTCGAGGAAGTTGATCCCCGCGGCCTTGGCCCGCTCGATCTGTGCGAAGGCCTCTGCCTCGCTGTTCTGCTCGCCCCACGTCATGGTGCCCAGGGCTATCGCGCTCACGTTCAGATCCGTACGGCCCAGCTGTCGATAATCCATCGGGTGCTCCTTCAGGGAAAACAATCATAAAAGCAGGTTGAATTTTTTTTCGCAATCTGCATAATTGCCCACCTCTTTCTGCAGTGGAAGTGATGCGCCGCCTGCCGAAGAATCTTGCCGTTGAACGGACGCGCCGACCCGAGCCCCCGATAGCGTCTGTATCCGGCTGCCTTTGACTTGTCAAAGTACGCACTATTCAGTAAGATCCGCCGTCTAATTTACAGGGCGGCCCCTGAGGCTATTAAAGAATGACAACTTTTACTGCAAAACCGGAAACAGTTCAGCGCGACTGGTTTGTCGTCGACGCCGCTGGTCAGACCCTGGGTCGTCTGGCCACTGAAGTCGCCAGCCGTCTGCGTGGCAAGCACAAGCCTGAGTACACCCCTCACGTTGACACCGGTGACTACATCGTGATCATCAACGCTGAGCAGGTTCGTGTAACCGGCAACAAAGCAAGCGACAAAATGTACTACCGTCACTCCGGTTTCCCAGGCGGTATCAAGTCTTCCAACTTCGAAGGCCTGATTGCCAAGAAGCCTGAAGCCCCGATCGAAATCGCGGTCAAAGGCATGCTGCCTAAGGGCCCACTGGGTCGCGATATGTTTCGCAAGCTGAAAGTCTATGCGGGCGCTGTACACCCTCATGCTGCTCAGCAGCCCCAAGAACTGAAGTTTTAACGGAATAGTTCATTATGTCGGCGACTCAAAATTACGGCACTGGCCGTCGCAAAACCGCAACCGCACGCGTTTTTCTGCGTCCGGGCACTGGTAACATCTCGATCAACAACCGCTCCCTGGACAACTTCTTCGGCCGCGAAACTGCCCGCATGGTAGTTCGTCAGCCGCTGGAACTGACCGAGACCGTTGAAAAGTTCGACATCTACGTCACCGTTATCGGTGGCGGTGTAAGTGGTCAAGCTGGCGCAATCCGCCACGGTATCACTCGCGCTCTGATGCAGTACGACGAAACCCTGCGTGGCGCTCTGCGCAAAGCTGGCTTCGTAACTCGCGATGCCCGTGAAGTTGAACGTAAGAAAGTCGGTCTGCGTAAAGCGCGTAAGCGTCCGCAGTACTCGAAGCGTTAATTCGCTTTACGTTCCACAAAAACGCCCAGCCTCCTCACGGAGCTGGGCGTTTTTTATTGCCTGCAATTTATGCAGAAAAATCGCCGTGACAACTTGCCACATCCGTAGACCCCCTATACTACAAGGCCTGGAGGCTGAGCCCAGGGCAATTCCCTTGTCATACGTGGGGCTTTTCATTACCATTCGGCAAAATTTTTATAAGTAAAGATTCAACACTTAGTAGATGCCTGATTTAACAGGCCAAAAAGCTGATGGGAGAGGACTGAATGAGCAATGACGGCGTGAATGCAGGCCGGCGTCGCTTCTTGGTAGCAGCCACATCCGTGGTGGGTGCTGCAGGAGCGGTGGGGGCTGCGGTCCCGTTCGTGGGGTCATGGTTTCCCAGTGCCAAGGCGAAAGCCGCAGGTGCACCGGTGAAGGTGAATATCAGCAAGATCGAGCCAGGACAGCAGATGATTGCTGAGTGGCGCGGCCAGCCGGTCTTCATTGTTCGTCGTACCGAGGAAATCCTGGGGAATCTGAAAAAGATCGAAGGCCAGTTGTCTGACCCAAAATCCGAGAATTCCGACCAACCCGCCTACGCCAAGAACGAAGTGCGTTCGATCAAGCCAGAGATCCTGCTGCTGGTCGGTCTCTGTACCCACCTGGGTTGCTCGCCTACCTTCCGCCCGGAAGTGGCCCCAGTCGACCTGGGCAAGGATTGGGTTGGCGGTTACTTCTGCCCCTGCCACGGCTCCCACTACGACCTTGCTGGCCGTGTCTACAAGTCCCAGCCCGCGCCCCTGAACCTGCCTGTGCCTCCGCATACCTACGAAACTGACGACCTCATTGTCATTGGCCTCGATAAGGAGAACGCGTGATGAGCAAGTTCATGGATTGGGTGGATGCGCGCTTCCCCGCCACTAAAATGTGGGAAGACCATCTCAGCAAATATTACGCGCCAAAAAACTTCAACTTCTTCTACTTCTTCGGCTCCCTGGCATTGCTGGTGCTGGTCAACCAGATTGTCACTGGCGTCTGGCTGACGATGAGCTACACCCCGTCGGCGGAAGAGGCATTTGCCTCCGTCGAGTACATCATGCGTGACGTCGAGTACGGCTCGATCCTGCGCCTGCTGCACTCTACCGGCGCGTCGGCGTTCTTCATCGTCGTCTACCTGCACATGTTCCGCGGCCTGCTCTACGGCTCGTACCAGAAGCCCCGCGAGTTGGTGTGGGTGTTCGGCATGCTGATCTACCTGGCGCTGATGGCCGAAGCCTTCATGGGGTACCTGCTGCCGTGGGGCCAGATGTCGTACTGGGGCGCCCAGGTGATCATCTCGTTGTTCGGTGCGATCCCGGTGATCGGCAACGACCTGACCCAGTGGATCCGTGGTGACTACCTGATCTCGGGCATCACCCTGAACCGCTTCTTCGCCCTGCACGTGGTGGCCTTGCCGATCGTGATCCTGGGCCTGGTGGTATTGCACATCCTGGCGCTGCACGAAGTGGGTTCCAACAACCCGGATGGCGTGGACATCAAGAAGCACAAGGACGAAAACGGCATCCCGCTGGACGGCATTCCGTTCCACCCTTACTACACCGTGAAAGACATTGTCGGCGTGGTGGTGTTCCTGTTCGTGTTCTGCTCGATCGTGTTCTTTTTCCCGGAGATGGGCGGGTATTTCCTGGAGAAGCCTAACTTCGAACAGGCCAACGCGTTCAAGACACCTGAGCATATTGCCCCGGTCTGGTACTTCACGCCGTTCTACGCGATCTTGCGGGCGATCCCCGACAAGCTCATGGGCGTAATCGCCATGGGCGCGGCCATCGCGGTGCTGTTCGTGTTGCCTTGGCTCGACCGCAGTCCGGTCAAGTCCATGCGCTACAAGGGCTGGCTGAGCAAGATCTGGCTGTGGGTGTTCTGCATTGCGTTCGTGATCCTGGGTGTACTGGGCGTACTGGCGCCGACCCCTGAGCGTACGTTGCTGTCGCAGGTCTGCACCTTCCTGTACTTCGCCTACTTCATTCTGATGCCGTTCTACACCCGGCTCGAGAAGACCAAACCGGTTCCGGAAAGGGTGACTGGCTGATGAAAAAGTTATTCGTTGCATTGATGCTTGCGGCCCTGCCGCTACTGTCCTTCGGTGCCGAGCACGGCGGCCCGGAACTGGAAAAAGTCGATATCGACGTGTCTGACAAGGCAGCCATGCAAGACGGCGCACGTACGTTCGCCAACTACTGCATGGGGTGCCACAGCGCCAAGTTCCAGCGTTACGAACGGGTGGCCGATGACCTCGGTATCCCGCATGAAATGATGCTGGAGAAGCTGGTGTTCACCGGTGCCAAGATCGGCGACCACATGACCATCGGCATGAAGCCCGCCGACGCCAAGACCTGGTTCGGCGCAGCACCGCCTGACCTGACCCTGGTGGCACGTGTACGCGGCACCGACTGGCTCTACGGCTACCTGAAATCCTTCTACGAAGACCCGGCGCGCCCTTATGGCGTGAACAACCGTGTATTCCCGAATGTCGGCATGCCTAACGTTCTGGTCGGCCTGCAAGGCAAGCAAGTGGTAGGATGCAAGCAGATTCAGGTCGTTGAAGACGGCAAGAAGCAATACGATCCGTTGACTGGCACGCCTTTGACTCATGAAGCGTGCGATCAACTGAAGATAGAAACCCCAGGTTCGTTGACAGACGAGCAGTTCGACGAGAAGGTCAAGAACCTCGTGACCTTCCTGGCCTACTCGGCCAATCCGGTCAAACTGCAGCATCAGCGCATCGGTACGTATGTGTTGCTGTACCTGGCCTTCTTCTTCGTATTCGCCTATCTGCTCAAACGCGAATACTGGAAGGATGTGCATTGATCCAACCGTAAGCAATTGCTGTTAATCTTGCGCGCCCAGCGGCATCTCTGAATACGTAGCGGTCTGGTTTTACCAGGCGTTACAGAGATGCTCTCTGGGCGCGCTCGTTTTTGAGCTTTCGATAATTTCAACAAGCGAGGAGGACCGCCATGGGCGTGACCAACCGGTTGGCCTGTTACTCCGACCCCGCCGACCACTATTCCCACCGAGTACGTATCGTGCTCGCAGAGAAGGGTGTCAGCGCCGAGATCATCAGTGTGGAAGCAGGTCGTCATCCACCCAAACTGATCGAAGTGAACCCCTACGGCAGCTTGCCCACCCTGGTCGATCGTGACCTGGCGTTGTGGGAGTCGACCGTCGTGATGGAATACCTGGATGAGCGTTACCCACATCCACCCTTGCTGCCGGTGTACCCGGTGGCGCGTGCCAATAGCCGCCTGCTGATCCATCGGATCCAGCGTGACTGGTGCGGGCTGGTGGATGTGATTCTGGATACCCGCAGCAAAGAGGCGGCACGTGTACAGGCGCGTAAGGAATTGCGCGAGAGCCTGACCGGCGTTTCGCCGCTGTTCGCCGATAAACCTTTTTTCCTCAGTGAGGAACAAAGTTTGGTCGATTGCTGCCTATTACCGATACTCTGGCGTTTGCCGATTCTCGGTATTGAACTGCCGCGGCCTGCCAAGCCGCTGCTTGATTATATGGAGCGCCAGTTTGCGCGTGAGGCTTTCCAGGCGAGTCTGTCTGGTGTCGAACGCGATATGCGCTAAGGCTTAAGGAGCCGCTGATGAACTCCAGTCGACCCTACTTGGTCCGCGCGCTCTATGAGTGGATTGTGGACAACGATTGCACCCCGCACATGCTGGTCAATTCCGAATTTGCTGCGGTTCAGGTACCGCAGGGTTTTGCCAGTGACGGGCAGATTGTGCTGAACGTATCACCCAGTGCTGTGCGCCACCTGCACATGGACAATGAAGCGGTTAGCTTCGAAGGGCGTTTCGGCGGTGTGCCGCATACGCTGTACGTGCCGATTGGCGCCATCCTTGGCATTTATGCCCGGGAGAACGGCCAAGGCATGGTGTTTGATCTGGAGTCGCCTTTCGAGGATGACGAATCGATTGAAACCGAAGAGGGCGATGATCTGCCGCCACCGGATTCCGAGCCACCGCGCCCCAGTGGCCGGCCGAGCCTGAAAGTCGTGAAATAACGAGCTGTCCCCTTGGGGTGGCTGGAAAAATGCCTCGACCTGTGTCGGGGCATTTTTTTGCGCGCAGGATAAGGATGAAAGTCGCGCCCAGACGGTGATCGTACAACCACCATGGGCTATGATGCGTGCTCAAGCTCACCGAGAAAGATGATTCATCATGGAAAACGCCAACACCGCCCCTCGTCTTCCCCGCAAGCGCCGCAGCCTTGCCCAGGAATTGGTCACGGTGTTGTCCGAGCAGATCCGCGACGGCCAGCTCAAGCGGGGTGACAAGCTGCCCACCGAGTCAGCGATCATGGACGCCCATGGGGTCAGCCGCACCGTGGTGCGTGAAGCCATCTCACGCTTGCAGGCGGCGGGGCAGGTCGAGACCCGTCATGGTATCGGCACTTTTGTGCTGGATACGCCAAGCCCGAGCGGTTTCCGTATCGACCCGGCCACCGTGGTGACCCTGCGTGATGTGCTGGCGATCCTGGAGTTGCGGATCAGCCTGGAAGTGGAATCCGCAGGTCTGGCCGCGTTGCGCCGCAGCGACGAGCAACTGGCCGCCATGCGTGCGGCGCTCGACGCCCTGAATGAAAGCGCGGCTCACGCCGGTGACGCAGTGGCCTCCGACTTTGCATTCCACCTGGAAATTGCCCTGTCCACCGGTAACCGCTACTTCACCGACATCATGACCCACCTGGGCACCAGCATCATTCCACGCACCCGCCTGAATTCGGCGCGCCTGGCCCATGATGACCAGCAGCACTACATGGGGCGCTTGAGTCGTGAGCATGAAGAAATCTATGAAGCGATTGCGCGCCAGGATTCCGATGCGGCGCGGGCGGCGATGCGATTGCACCTGACCAACAGCCGTGAGCGGCTGCGCCATGCCCATGAAGAGGCAGAAGCGCAGCGCGGTTGAAGGCTGCACCGACCCTGTAGGAGCCCGGCTTGCCGGCGATAGCGTCCAAAAGATCGTCATCGCCGGCAAGCCGGGCTCCTACTGCGTCAGTTGGCGGGTTGGTTTGGCTTGTAGTCCTTGAGCAGCAGGTAAGTGCTCCACCCCCACCAATCATTCGTCCAGTGCTTGTCGTTCAGGTCATTCACGTCCTTGCGACGCAGCACCTTGTCGCCCTCCATTTTGAACAACGGCGAGAAGTTGTTCGCCGGGTTCTGCGCGGCATTCAAGTCCGGCACATACAGCGGTGCCTTGAAGTTGGCCGGGGAGGGGGGGACACCACTGATGAAGGTGTCGAAGATCTCATCCGCCGAGGCCTGCACCGCACGTTTGACCTGCGTCCGGTTGTCCGCGTCGATGGCATCGAAGTAGCGCTTATCCCCATACGCATGCCATTGATCGCCCATGGCATTGCGTACTTTGAGCCCGAACTTGCTGTCTTCGTCATGCATGAAGCGACTGATCAGCGAACCCAGTTCACCGGGTGTCACCACCGCTGCGAGTTGTTTGCGTGGGACACGCAAGTGCCCGGCTGAGAACAGGTCGGTCAAAAAGTGATCAGCAAAACTGTTCATGGCGTACGCCAGTTCAAGCGCCTGGTCGGTGCCGGTCTGGTGGGCCACAACGGCTTGTTGCAGCGCCGCCGTGTGGCCTGCCAGGTACGCCGACAGCGCCCATTCCCCGAAGTGATCGGCGTTGTCCGCTGCCAGTTTCAAGTAACGCCCCAGCGGAATCAGCGCCGATACCGCACTGCCGCCGCCGGTGATGCGATTCCATTCTTCCGACAACGTGTCACCCAGCGCGTCGTAGGCTTCGTGAGGTTGCTTGCCATCCTTGATCGCCTGCTTGACCGCATTGATCTCCTTTTGCATCACCGCGAGGATCTTGTGCGCTTCTTCCCGCGAGGCGGGCAGTACCGCCAGGCTGTTGAATGCGGCGGTAAAGAGTTGCACACGATCGGCAGGGGAGGCGCCGTCGCTGATGGGCTGGCCGGGGATGCCATAGAAGTCGCCGCCCAGGGCGATCACTTGATCATAGGTCAGCGCCAGCCCGTTGGGCAGGTGCAGTTCGACTTGGCGTGCGGGAATGGCCGGTGCGTCTTTGACGAAACGCAACAGCGTGTCGTCGCCTATGGCGGTGTGTTCACCCCCTTCGAAGCGCAGGGTAGGCGGGTTCTTTTCGGGTGCAGCGAGTTCTAGACCTGACATGTTAGCTCCTTGCTATGTCGTAGGAATCTTCCGTAATAACTGTATGTATATACAGTAGTGCCGAGCATAGAGGAAAAACTTCCTACGTCAAGAACGCACGTCTAAACACGTCACCCGATGAAGTCTGATGAATTGCAGTTGACGAATCTTTTTATAGTTGTACGATGACGTACGACATCACCAAAACCAACAACAACCTTTCGACAGAAAGTCTTCGCCCAGGGTGTTCGAATAATGAATCCACAAGAACTGAAGTCCATCCTCTCCCACGGTCTGCTGTCTTTCCCGGTGACCGATTTCAACGCCCAGGGTGACTTCCACCAGGCGGGCTATATCAAGCGCCTGGAATGGCTTGCCCCTTACGGCGCCACTGCCTTGTTCGCTGCCGGCGGTACCGGTGAGTTTTTCTCCCTCGCTGCCAGCGAATATTCCCAGGTGGTGAAAACCGCCGTTGATACTTGCGCCACCAGCGTGCCTATCCTGGCCGGTGTAGGCGGTTCGACCCGCCAGGCCATCGAGTACGCCCAGGAAGCCGAGCGCCTCGGTGCCAAAGGCCTGTTGCTGCTGCCGCACTACCTCACCGAAGCCAGCCAGGACGGGGTTGCCGCCCACGTTGAAGCCGTGTGCAAATCGGTCAAGATCGGCGTGGTGGTCTACAACCGTAACGTCTGCCGCCTGACCGCGCCGTTGCTGGAACGCTTGGCCGAGCGCTGCCCGAACTTGATCGGCTACAAGGATGGCCTGGGTGACATCGAGTTGATGGTGTCGATCCGCCGTCGCCTCGGTGATCGTTTCAGCTACCTCGGCGGCCTGCCGACTGCAGAGGTTTACGCCGCTGCCTACAAAGCCCTGGGTGTGCCGGTGTACTCCTCGGCGGTGTTCAACTTCATCCCGAAAACTGCGATGGACTTCTACCACGCCATCGCCAAGGACGATCACGCCACTGTCGCCAAGATCATCGACGACTTCTTCCTGCCGTACCTGGACATCCGTAACCGCAAGGCCGGGTATGCGGTGAGCATCGTCAAGGCCGGTGCAAAAATCGCCGGCTATGACGCAGGCCCGGTGCGTACGCCGCTGACCGACCTGCTGCCAGAAGAATATGAAGCCCTGGCCGCGCTGATCGACAAGCAAGGCGCGCAATAACCCATCTACAAGGCCGCTGAGTAATCAGCGGCCTTTTGCGTCAGGAGAAGATTTGTGTCCCAAGCCCAACGTTTCGATAACTACATCAACGGCCAATGGGTGGCCGGTGCCGACTATTGCGTCAACCTCAACCCGTCGGAGTTGTCCGATGTCATTGGTGAATACGCCAAGGCTGATGTTGCCCAAGTCAACGCTGCCATCGACTCTGCCCGCGCCGCATTCCCGGCCTGGTCCACTTCCGGCATCCAGGCGCGACATGATTCCCTGGATAAAGTCGGCAGCGAAATCCTCGCGCGCCGCGAAGAACTCGGCACCCTGCTGGCCCGTGAAGAGGGCAAGACCCTGCCCGAAGCCATCGGCGAAGTGACCCGTGCCGGTAACATCTTCAAGTTTTTCGCCGGTGAATGCCTGCGCCTGTCCGGCGACTACGTGCCGTCGGTGCGTCCGGGCGTCAACGTTGAAGTCACCCGCGAAGCCCTGGGTGTGGTCGGCCTGATTACGCCGTGGAACTTCCCGATCGCCATCCCCGCCTGGAAGATCGCCCCGGCCCTGGCCTACGGTAACTGCGTGGTGATCAAGCCTGCCGAGTTGGTGCCGGGCTGCGCCTGGGCCCTGGCCGAAATCATTTCCCGCGCCGGTTTCCCTGCCGGTGTGTTCAACCTGGTGATGGGCAGCGGTCGCGTCGTGGGTGATGTGCTGGTCAACAGCCCGAAGGTCGATGGCATCAGCTTTACCGGTTCCGTCGGTGTTGGGCGCCAGATTGCAGTCAGCTGCGTGTCGCGCCAGGCCAAGGTGCAGTTGGAAATGGGCGGCAAGAACCCGCAGATCATCCTCGACGACGCCGACCTCAAGCAGGCCGTCGAGCTGTCGGTGCAGAGCGCGTTCTACTCCACCGGCCAGCGTTGCACGGCCTCCAGCCGCTTGATCGTCACCGCCGGTATCCACGACCAGTTCGTCGCGGCCATGGCTGAGCGCATGAAGTCGATCAAGGTCGGCCACGCCCTCAAGAGCGGCACCGACATCGGCCCGGTGGTTTCCCAGGCCCAGTTGGACCAGGACCTCAAGTACATCGACATCGGCCAGAGCGAAGGTGCGCGGCTGGTGAGCGGTGGCGGCCTGGTGACCTGTGACACCGAAGGCTATTACCTGGCACCGACGTTGTTTGCCGACAGCGAAGCCGCCATGCGTATCAGCCGTGAAGAGATCTTCGGCCCAGTGGCCAACGTGGTGCGCGTGGCGGACTACGAAGCAGCGCTGGCGATGGCCAATGACACCGAGTTCGGGTTGTCGGCGGGCATTGCCACCACGTCGCTCAAGTACGCCAACCACTTCAAGCGCCATTCCCAGGCCGGGATGGTGATGGTCAACCTGCCGACTGCCGGCGTGGACTATCACGTTCCGTTTGGTGGCCGTAAGGGCTCGTCCTATGGTTCGCGTGAGCAAGGTCGCTATGCGCAAGAGTTCTACACCGTGGTGAAGACCAGCTACATCGGTTCGTAATACGCGACACCCGTGGCGCCCGCTTTGTGTGGGAGCTGGCTTGCCTGCGATAGCATCACCGGTGTGTGCCTGACACACCGTGGTGCCTGAATCGCGAGCAAGCCCGGCTTCCGCATGAAAGCGGTCCCCACCGACAAATAGACCATTACCCGCAAAAAAAATAATTAGTGGGAGTACTTCTACATGCAAGCGACCAAGCCGACCCACGTCCGCTATTTGATCCTGCTCATGCTGTTCCTGGTGACCACGATCAACTACGCCGACCGGGCCACCATCGCTATCGCAGGCTCCAGCCTGCAAAAAGACCTCGGCATCGACGCGGTCACCCTCGGTTACATCTTCTCTGCATTCGGTTGGGCCTACGTGGCCGGGCAAATCCCCGGCGGCTGGCTGCTGGACCGGTTCGGTTCGAAAAAAGTCTATGCCCTGAGCATCTTCACCTGGTCACTGTTCACTGTGCTGCAAGGCTATGTCGGTGAGTTTGGTGTCTCCACCGCCGTGGTTGCGCTGTTCATGCTGCGCTTCATGGTGGGCCTGGCCGAAGCGCCGTCCTTTCCCGGCAACGCTCGAATTGTCGCCGCCTGGTTCCCGACCGCTGAACGCGGTACGGCATCGGCGATCTTCAACTCGGCGCAATACTTCGCCACCGTGCTGTTTGCGCCACTGATGGGCTGGATCGTCTACAGCTTTGGCTGGCAGCACGTGTTTATCGTGATGGGCGTGATCGGCATCGTGTTCTCGCTGATCTGGCTGAAAGTGATCCACAGCCCGCGCCAGCACCCGATGATCAACGAAGCCGAGTTCAACCACATCGCCGCCAATGGGGCGATGGTCGACATGGACCAGGACAAAGGCAAGGGCAAGAAAACCGATGGGCCGAAGTGGGATTACATCCGCCAGTTGCTGACCAACCGCATGATGCTCGGCGTGTACCTGGGCCAGTACTGCATCAATGGCATCACCTACTTCTTCCTCACCTGGTTCCCGGTATACCTGGTGCAGGACCGTGGCATGACCATCCTCAAGGCCGGTTTCATTGCCTCGTTGCCGGCGATCTGCGGGTTTATTGGTGGCGTTCTTGGCGGGGTGATTTCCGATTACCTGCTGCGCAAGGGCCACTCCCTGACCTTCGCCCGCAAGGCACCGATCATCGGTGGCCTGTTGATCTCCAGCAGCATCGTGGCCTGCAACTACGTGGATATCGAATGGATGGTGGTGGGTTTCATGGCCCTGGCCTTCTTCGGTAAAGGCGTGGGCGCACTGGGTTGGGCGGTGGTGTCCGACACCTCGCCGAAACAAATCGCCGGCCTCAGTGGCGGCTTGTTCAACACCTTCGGTAACCTCGCGTCGATTACCACGCCGATTGTCATCGGCTACATCATCAGCACCACCGGTTCGTTCAAGTGGGCCCTGGTGTTCGTGGGCGCCAATGCCCTGGTGGCGGTGTTCAGCTACCTGGTCATCGTTGGCCCGATCAAACGTGTAGTACTCAAAGAGCCGCCTACCAAGGGGCCTGAGTTGACCAACCTAACCGAAGCGCATTCCTGAGGGGCCGTGTGATGCAGTTGATTGAACATGCCGACTCGCCGCGCTCGATTCGCTTGCACGAGCGCGACAACGTGGTGATCGTGGTCAATGACCAGGGCGTACCGGCCGGGACCGAGTTCCCGGACGGCCTGGTGACCGTGGATTTCATCCCCCAGAGCCACAAGGTGACCCTGGAAGATATCCCCGAAGGCGGTCAGATTATTCGCTACGGGCAGACCATTGGTTACGCCCTGGCGCCGATTCCGCGCGGCAGTTGGGTGCAGGAAGATCAACTGCGCATGCCGACCGCGCCACCACTGGACAGCTTGCCACTGTCCACCGAGGTGCCTGAAACCCAGGCACCGCTGGAGGGCTTTACCTTCGAGGGTTACCGCAACGCCGACGGCACCGTGGGCACGCGCAATATCCTCGGTATCACCACCACGGTGCAGTGCGTCACGGGCGTGCTGGACCATGCGGTCAAGCGCATCAAGGACGAATTGTTGCCCAAGTACCCGCACGTCGATGACGTGGTGGCGCTGACCCACAGCTACGGCTGTGGCGTGGCAATCACTGCGACGGACGCCTACATCCCGATCCGCACCGTGCGCAACCTGGCGCGCAACCCGAACCTGGGGGGCGAGGCCCTGGTGATCAGCCTGGGCTGCGAGAAATTGCAGGCCGGGCAGGTGATGCACGACAACGACAGCTCGGTCGACCTGAGCGAGCCGTGGCTGTATCGGCTGCAGGACTCCAGCCACGGCTTTACCGAGATGATCGAGCAGATCATGGAGCTGGCCGAGACGCGCCTGAAGAAGCTCGACCAGCGCCGCCGCGAAACGGTGCCGGCGTCCGAGCTGATCCTGGGCATGCAGTGCGGCGGCAGTGATGCGTTCTCCGGCATCACCGCCAACCCGGCGCTGGGCTATGCCTCGGATCTGTTGCTGCGGGCTGGGGCGACGGTGATGTTTTCCGAAGTGACCGAAGTTCGCGATGCGATTTACCTGCTGACCTCTCGCGCTGAAAGCGAAGCCGTTGCCCAGGAGCTGGTCCGGGAAATGGATTGGTACGATCGCTACCTGGCCAAGGGCGAGGCGGACCGCAGCGCGAACACCACGCCGGGAAACAAGAAGGGCGGCTTGTCGAACATTGTCGAGAAGTCCTTGGGCTCTATCGTCAAATCCGGCAGCAGCGCGATCAATGGCGTGCTGGGCCCGGGTGAGCGCTTCAAGAGTAAGGGCCTGATCTTTTGCGCAACCCCGGCCAGTGACTTTGTGTGCGGCACCTTGCAACTGGCGGCAGGGATGAACCTGCATGTGTTCACCACCGGACGCGGTACACCTTACGGGCTGGCGATGGCGCCAGTGGTGAAGGTGTCGACGCGTACGGAGCTGGCGCAGCGTTGGCCAGACCTGATCGATATCGACGCCGGGCGCATTGCCACCGGGCGCGCGACCATCGAGGAGCTGGGTTGGGAGCTGTTTCACTTCTACCTGGATGTGGCCAGCGGCAAGAAGCAGACGTGGGCGGAGCACCACAAGCTGCACAACGACATCACCTTGTTCAACCCGGCGCCCATTACCTGAGCCCGCCACAGACCTTGTGGGAGCTGGCTTGCCTGCGATGGCGGGGTGTCAGATACGAACGTATCGACCGGTACACCGCCATCGCAGGCAAGCCGGCTCCCACATATGATCAGCGTTGCCCAGACGAAGCGGCCTACACTGGCTTATCATTGGCCACCTAACGACGCTCACCAAGGTTCTCCCCGGCATGCTGGCAATTTTCCTCACCACCCTGACCATCACCGCGCCGGTGTTTGCCATGCTGTTCCTGGGTGTGCTGCTCAAGCGCATCAACTGGATCAACGACAACTTTATCCATACAGCCTCGTCCCTGGTGTTTAACGTCACCATGCCGGCGCTGCTGTTTCTCGGCATCCTGCATGCTGACCTGCACTCGGCGCTCAAGCCAGGTTTGCTGATCTACTTTGCCGTCGCCACATTGGTCAGCTTCGCGCTGGCCTGGGGCTGGGCGATCTTTCGTTGCCCGCGTGAAGACCGGGGCATCTATACCCAGGGTGCGTTCCGTGGCAATAACGGCGTGATCGGCCTGGCGCTGGCCGCGAGCATGTACGGCGACTACGGGATTTCCCTCGGCGCGATCCTCGCGGCGCTGGTGATCCTGTTCTACAACACCCTATCGACCATCGTGCTGGCGGTGTACAGCCCGGTGATCAAGTCCGACCCGTGGAGCATCTGCAAGAGCGTGGTGGCCAACCCGCTGATCATCAGTGTGTTTGCGGCCACGCCGTTCGCGGTGTTCCAGATTGGCTTGCCGGGTTGGCTGGAATCTTCGGGCCAGTACCTGGCGGACATGACCTTGCCGCTGGCGCTGATCTGCATCGGTGGCACCCTGTCGCTGGCAGCGTTGCGCAAAAGTGGCAGCATGGCCCTGAGCGCCAGCCTGGTGAAGATGATCGGCCTGCCGCTGGTGGCGACGCTGGGCGCGTGGCTGCTGGGGTTCCGGGGGCCGGAGCTGGGGATTCTGTTCTTGTACTTCGGTGCACCGACTGCGGCGGCCAGCTTTGTCATGGCCAGGGCGGCCGAGGGTAATCATGAGCTGGCGGCGGCCATTATCGTGATCACCACCTTGATGGCGGCGGTGACCACGAATATCGGGATCTTTGTGTTGCAGGCGGGTGGTTGGATCTGAGTGTTGTGGTGTCTGTGAGGACCGATCGCCGGTAAGCCGGCTCCTACGGTGCCTCGTAGGTATCGATCACTTCCTGCGCCGCCCGAAACGCATCAATCGCCGCCGGCACACCGGCATACACCGCGCAATGCAGCAACGCTTCACGAATCTCTTCCACCGTACACCCATTGTTCAGTGCGCCCCGCACATGGCCCTTGAGTTCCTGCGGGCACTTGAGCGCGGTGAGCGCGGCAAGGGTGATCAGGCTGCGAGTCTTCAGTGGCAGGCCTTCACGGTTCCACACGCTGCCCCAGGCATGTTCGTTGACGAAGTCCTGCAGCGGCTGGGAAAACTCGGTGGCATTGCCCAGGGCGCGGTCGACGAATGCATCGCCCATGACCTGGCGACGCATTTCAACCCCGGGCTTCTTCTGATCGGTCATTGCGATTCCCTCTTGTGTTGACGGCGCCAGGCTCGCAGCGTGCTGAACAACAGAAAAGCCACCAGCACTGGCAGGACGTAATACAGCATCAGTTGTTCAAGCTTGTTGGCCAGTGGCATGCCGGTGGTAAATGCCATCACATGCAGCCCGTACGCCAGGTACAGGCCCAGCAGCACCACGCCTTCGGCGCGGGTCACGCGGTAGCCGGTGTAGAACACCGGCAGGCACAGCACCACCACGCCGAGCATCACCGGCAGATCGAAATCCAGGGCATTGGGCGACACTGACAGCGGCGAAGGGGCGAGCAGGGCAGTCAGCCCCAATACGCCAAGCAGGTTGAACAGGTTGCTGCCGATCACGTTGCCCACGGCAATTTCACGTTCGCCGCGCAGGGCGGCAATCAGGGACGTCGCCAGGCACGGCAGCGAGGTGCCGACGCCGATCAAGGTCAGGCCGATTACGCGTTCCGACAGGCCCAGGTCGCTTGCCACATCCACCGCCGCGCCCAGCAGCAAATGCCCGGCCAGCACCAGGATCAAAAAACCGCCGAGCATCAACAGCACGCTGCTCAGCCATGGCGCGCGGGCCACGGTGTCCAGCGTGCGAGGGCGGCGCGAGTGGCGCGTCTGGTAATGCAAGACACCGAGGTACGCGACCAAGGCAACCAGCAGCAACAGGCCATCGAGCGGCGTAAGTTCTTCGTTGGCGGCGAGGGTGAACACCAGCAGCCCGGCCAGGATCATTACCGGGATATCCAGGCGCACCAGTTGGCGTGAGACCCGCAGCGGGATAATCAACGCCGACAGGCCCAGGGTCACCAGGATGTTGAAGATGCTACTGCCGATCACGCTGCCCACCGCGATATCGGTATTGCCGGCCAGGGTGGCCTGCAGGCTGACGGTCATCTGCGGAGCACTGCTGCCAAAGGCGACGATCGTCAGGCCGATGATCAGCGGCCGCACCTTAAGGCTTGCGGCCAGGCGCACGGCGGCGCGCACCAGGATTTCGGCGCCGATGATCAGCAGCACCAGGCCGCTGACCAATTCCAGCAGGCTCCAGGGCGAGAGGGCGGTTAATCCGAAAATGGCCAGGGCTCCGTCTTTAGTTGCTCAGCGCTTGTACGCGCACACGCGCCGTACCGCTGCCGATCATACCCAGTTGCTCGGCGGCCTTGCGTGAAAGGTCGATCAAGCGCCCACGGGTATGCGGGCCGCGATCATTGATGCGGACAACCACGGATTTGTCGTTGTCGAGATTGGTGACCTTGACCTGGGTGCCAAACGGCAGTTGCCGGTGGGCGGCGGTCAGGGCGTTCTGGTTGAAGGGTTCACCGCTGGCAGTCTTGTTGCCATGGTGCTTGGCGCCGTAATAGGAGGCGGTGCCGGTTTCGTCGTAGCCGTTGGGGTTGATGATGCCGCTGGCGCAACCGGCCAGTAGGGAGAACAGGGCCAGCAGGCCGAGTAGACGCTTCATGCAAGGAGTCCCATTACAAATGTTGGAGTTGGCTCGTGTGGGAGCTGGCTTGCCTGCGATGGCTTCACCTCGGTGTCACTGATGCACCGAGGCGCCTGCATCGCGGGCAAGCCCGGCTCCCACAGAAGCCGGGTCCTGCACGTGTCAGCCTTCGAGCTTGCTTTTCAGCAGTTCGTTCACCTGTTGCGGGTTGGCCTTGCCTTTGGAGGCTTTCATCGCCTGGCCCACAAAGAAGCCGAACATCTTGCCGCGCTTGGCTTCGTCGGCCGCGCGGTACTGCTCGACCTGCTCGGCATTGGCCGCGAGCATTTCATCCAGCACGGCCGAGATCGCGCCGCTGTCGGTGACTTGCTTGAGGCCGCGCTTGTCGATGATCTCATCGGCACTGCCTTCACCGCTGGCCATCGCTTCAAACACCGTCTTGGCGATTTTGCCGGAGATGGTGTTGTCCTTGATGCGCAGCAGCATGCCGCCCAGTTGCTCGGCGGTGACCGGGGCTTCGTCGATTTCCAGGCCCTGCTTGTTCAACAGGCTGCCCAGCTCAACCATCACCCAGTTGGCCGCCAGTTTGGCGTCGCCGGCAATGCTCACGACTTTTTCAAAGTAGTTGGCTTGCTCACGGCTGGAGGCCAGCACGCTGGCATCGTAGACCGACAGGCCGAACTGCGCCTGGAAGCGCTCGCGTTTCTGCTGCGGCAGCTCCGGCAGGGTGGCGCGGATGTCATTGAGGAATGAGTCCTCAAGCACCACCGGCAACAGGTCCGGGTCGGGGAAGTAACGGTAGTCGTTGGCTTCCTCTTTGCTGCGCATGGCGCGGGTTTCGTCTTTGTTCGGGTCGTACAGGCGGGTTTGCTGGATGACCTTGCCGCCGTCTTCGATCAGCTCGATCTGGCGACGCACTTCGCTGTTGATCGCCTTTTCGATGAAGCGGAACGAGTTGACGTTCTTGATCTCGCAGCGGGTGCCGAACTCGACCTGGCCCTTGGGACGGATCGACACGTTGCAGTCGCAACGCAGCGAACCCTCGGCCATGTTGCCGTCGCAGATGCCCAGGTAGCGCACCAGTGCGTGGATGGTCTTGACGTAGGCAACGGCTTCCTTGGCGCTGCGCATATCCGGCTCGGAAACGATTTCCAGCAGCGGCGTGCCGGCACGGTTCAGGTCGATACCGGTCGCGCCCGGGAATTCTTCATGCAGGCTCTTGCCGGCATCTTCTTCCAGGTGGGCGCGGGTCACACCGACGCGCTTGATGGTGCCGTCTTCCAGGGGGATGTCCAGGTGGCCCTTGCCGACGATCGGCAGTTCCATCTGGCTGATCTGGTAGCCCTTTGGCAGGTCCGGGTAGAAGTAGTTCTTGCGCGCGAACACGTTGTGCTGGCCGATCTCGGCGTCAATCGCCAGGCCGAACATCACCGCCATGCGCACCGCTTCCTGGTTCAGCACCGGCAGTACGCCGGGCATGCCCAGGTCGACCAGGCTGGCCTGGGTGTTCGGCTCGGAGCCGAACTTGGTGGCGCTACCGGAGAAAATCTTCGATTGGGTGGCGAGCTGGGTATGAATCTCCAGCCCGATCACAACTTCCCATTGCATAGTGTTCTCCTCAGAAGCCGGTAGGGGTGCGAGTGTGCCAGTCAGTGTTCAACTGGTACTGGTGCGCCACATTGAGCAGGCGGCCTTCCTGGAAATACGGGGCGAGCAATTGCACGCCGACCGGCAGGCCATCGACGAAACCGGCAGGCATGGACAAGCCCGGCAGGCCCGCGAGGTTGGCGGTGATGGTGTACAGGTCTTCGAGGTAGGCAGCCACCGGGTCGCCGTTCTTGGCGCCGAGCTTCCAGGCCGGGTTCGGCGTGGTTGGGCCGAGGATCACGTCGACCTGGTCAAAGGCCGCCATGAAGTCGTTCTTCACCAGGCGTCGGATTTTCTGGGCCTTGAGGTAGTAGGCGTCGTAGTAACCGGCCGATAGGGCGTAGGCACCGACCATGATTCGGCGCTGAACTTCGGCGCCGAAGCCTTCGCCACGGGAGCGTTTGTACAGGTCGGTAAGGTCTTTCGGGTTTTCGCAACGGTAGCCGAAGCGCACGCCGTCGAAACGCGACAGGTTCGAGGAGGCTTCTGCCGGCGCGATCACGTAGTACGCAGGAATTGCGTGCTGGTTGTTCGGCAGGCTGATTTCCTTGATCACCGCGCCGAGGCCTTCCAGCGTCTTGACGCTGTTGTGTACCAACTCGGCAATACGCGGGTCGAGGCCGGCGCTGAAGTATTCCTTCGGCACACCGATGCGCAGGCCCTTGATCGAAGTATTCAGGCTGGCGCTGTAGTCCGGCACAGGTTCATCGATGCTGGTGGAGTCCTGTTTATCGAAGCCTGCCATGCCTTGTAACAAAATTGCGCAGTCTTCAGCAGTTCGGGCCAGGGGGCCGCCCTGATCCAGGCTGGAGGCGTAGGCGATCATGCCCCAACGGGAAACGCGACCGTAGGTCGGTTTCAGGCCGGTGAGGTTGGTGAAGGCCGCAGGCTGGCGGATCGAGCCGCCGGTGTCGGTGGCTGTGGCGGCAGGCAGGAAGCGCGCGGCTACGGCGGCAGCCGAGCCACCCGACGAACCGCCGGGCACGTGCTCCAGGTTCCACGGGTTTTTCACCGCGCCGTAGTAGCTCGACTCGTTGGCCGAACCCATGGCGAATTCGTCCATGTTGGTCTTGCCCAGGGTCACGGCCCCGGCGGCGGCCAGCTTGGACACCACGGTGGCGTCATAGGGAGCTTTGAAGTTGTCGAGCATCTTCGAGCCGCAACTGGTGCGAATGCCCTGGGTGCAGAACAGGTCCTTGTGGGCGATCGGTGCGCCCAGCAGTGCGCCGTTTTCACCGTTGGCGCGACGTAGGTCGGCGGCCTTGGCCTGGCTCAAGGCCAGTTCTTCGGTGAGGCTGATGAAGCTGTTGACCTTTGGATCGTGCTCGGCGATGCGCGCCAGCAGGGTCTTGGTCAGTTCTTCGGAAGAAAACTTTTTGTCGGCGAGACCGCGGGCGATCTCGGCCAGAGTCATGTGATGCATTGCAGGCTCTTTCCCTTTAGTCGATGACTTTCGGAACCAGGTACAGGCCGTTTTCGACCGCTGGCGCGATGGACTGGTAGGCCTCGCGATTATTACTCTCGGTCACGACGTCTGCGCGCAGGCGCTGGCTGGCTTCCAGCGGGTGAGCCAGAGGCTCGATGCCGTCGGTATTCACGGCCTGCATTTGGTCGACCAGCCCGAGAATGCTGTTCAGGGCTGCGGTGGTCTGTGGAAGATCGGCATCATTGAGGCCAAGCGAGGCCAGGTGCGCGATTTTTTCCACGTCGGAGCGTTCAAGCGTCATGGGAATCTCCAGTGGAAAACAGAACGGAGGCTGTCCGTGTGTTAGATTGTCGGAACACTACCGCATTTCTACGGTCTTACGGCCGCGATTGTGGGGTTAGGTGCACAGAAAGTCGGCCAATTTAGCACATTGGCGCCTTGCCCAAAATCCCTGTCGTTGTTAGAGTTTGCCGCACTTTTTTACCCACGCGTTGCCTAGGGTCCCTTTCCCATGTTCAAGAAACTGCGTGGCATGTTTTCCAGCGATCTTTCCATTGACCTGGGCACTGCCAACACCCTTATTTACGTGCGCGAGCGCGGTATCGTCCTGAATGAGCCATCGGTTGTGGCCATTCGGACCCATGGTAATCAGAAAAGTGTCGTTGCCGTCGGCACCGAGGCCAAGCGCATGCTCGGCCGTACACCAGGCAATATTGCTGCCATTCGTCCGATGAAAGACGGCGTGATCGCCGACTTCAGTGTCTGCGAGAAGATGCTGCAGTACTTCATCAACAAGGTTCACGAAAACAGTTTCCTGCAGCCCAGCCCTCGTGTGCTGATCTGCGTTCCATGCAAATCCACCCAGGTTGAGCGTCGTGCCATCCGTGAATCGGCCCTTGGCGCCGGTGCCCGTGAAGTGTTCCTGATCGAAGAGCCAATGGCTGCCGCGATCGGTGCCGGCCTGCCGGTAGAGGAAGCGCGCGGTTCGATGGTGGTGGATATCGGTGGTGGTACCACTGAAATCGCCCTGATCTCCCTGAACGGTGTGGTGTATGCCGAATCCGTACGCGTCGGCGGCGACCGCTTCGACGAAGCGATCATCACCTACGTGCGTCGTAACTACGGCAGCCTGATCGGCGAATCCACTGCCGAGCGCATCAAGCAGGAAATCGGTACTGCCTACCCGGGCGGCGAAGTGCGCGAAGTCGATGTGCGCGGTCGCAACCTGGCCGAAGGCGTTCCACGTGCCTTCACCCTGAACTCCAATGAAGTGCTGGAGGCTCTGCAAGAGTCCCTGGCCACCATCGTTCAGGCCGTGAAGAGCGCCCTGGAGCAATCGCCGCCGGAATTGGCTTCCGATATCGCCGAGCGTGGCCTGGTGCTGACCGGTGGTGGCGCCTTGCTGCGCGACCTCGACAAGCTGTTGGCCCAGGAAACCGGCCTACCGGTGATCGTCGCCGAAGACCCGCTGACCTGCGTCGCCCGTGGCGGTGGCCGTGCACTGGAAATGATGGATAAACACACCATGGACCTGCTTTCCAGCGAATAAGCCTTTGCTGATTAGCCCATGTTTCGCCCGCAGGCAGCACTTTGCAGTGCTGCCTGTTGGCGTTTATCTTCTTCAATCTGCATCCAGGCCGGTTAGATGCCGTATGAATAAAGAGAACATTTGCCTGGGAGGAGCGGCCTATTAAACCGCTTTTCGCCAAAGGCCCCTCATTGGGCGTGCGCCTGTTGGTGCTGGTCGTGCTTTCGGTCGCGCTGATGGTGGTCGATGCCCGCTTTGCACTGCTCAAGCCCGTGCGTAGCCAGATGTCGCTGGTGTTGATGCAGACCTACTGGATCACCGACCTGCCGCAACGTCTGTACCAGGGCGTGGCCAGCCAATTCGGCAGCCGCACCGAGCTGGTCGCCGAGAACGAAAAACTCAAGACCGAAAACCTGCTGTTGCAGGGGCGCATGCAAAAGCTCGCGGCCCTCACCGAGCAGAACGTTCGGCTGCGCGAGTTGCTCAATTCTTCCGCGCTGGTCAACGAAAAGGTCGAAGTGGCCGAGTTGATCGGCATGGACCCCAACCCCTTTACCCATCGCATCATCATCAACAAGGGTGAGCGCGACGGTGTGGTCCTTGGCCAGCCGGTGCTCGACGCCCGTGGCCTGATGGGCCAGGTGGTAGAGCTAATGCCCTACACCTCGCGGGTATTGCTGCTGACGGACACCACACACAGCATCCCGGTGCAGGTAAACCGCAACGGCTTGCGTGCGATTGCCAGCGGTACCGGTAACCCTGAGCGGCTGGAACTGCGCCATGTGGCCGATACCGCTGATATCAAGGAAGGCGACCTGCTGGTCAGTTCCGGCCTCGGTCAGCGTTTTCCGGCGGGTTACCCGGTAGCGACGGTCAAGGAAGTGATCCACGACTCAGGCCAGCCGTTCGCCATCGTGCGTGCCGTGCCCACTGCCGCGCTGAACCGCAGCCGCTACCTATTGCTGGTGTTCAGCGACAATCGCACCCCCGAAGAGCGCGCCAACGAAGCCGCCCAGGCCCAGGAAGCGGAAGACAAGAAGAACGGCACTGCGCCGATCGTTCCTGCCACCGTACCCAAGCCGGCCACTACCCCGCCGGCCACGCCTGCGACCGCGCCGGCAACTGCGGCGCCGGTGGCTACACCTGTCAAGCCTGCGGCGCATCCGGTTAAACCGGCTGCGACCAAACCTCCCACGTCGACGCCGGCCACCACCACGCCGGCCACCAAACCGCCTGCTGCTGCCCCGGCTGCCCGCCCAGCGGCGACCGCTCCGGCCACCACGCGCCAGAGGGAGGAATAATGGCCAGTACACATTCACGCAACGGTTGGATCGTCTGGCTGACCTTCGCCATCGGTATGCTGCTGAGCGTTTCGCCGCTGCCGCAATTCATGGAAATCCTGCGCCCGCTCTGGCTGGCATTGCTGCTGGCCTTCTGGTCGCTGAACCTGCCGCACAAAGTCGGCATGGTCACCGCGATGTTCCTGGGCTTGGCAGAAGATGTGCTCTATGGCACGTTGCTGGGCCAGAACGCGTTGATCCTGACCCTGATCACCTTCCTGGTGCTGTCGTTGCAGCAACGCCTGCGCATGTTCCCGATGTGGCAACAATGCCTGGTGATCCTGGTGATCTTTGGCCTGGCACAGCTTGTCCAGCTCTGGCTCAGCGCCCTGACCGGCAACCGCCAACCCACCCTGGCGCTGGTGCTGCCGGCGCTGGTGAGTGCTTTGCTGTGGCCATGGATCAGCTTCGGTCTGCGTGGGTTGCGTCGTCGCTATAAAATCAATTGAATGGATTGCGAGGCTCTGCCTGGTTATCGAACCCTACAGGGAGAGGCTGCAATGAATTCGCTTTACCTGGCCTCGGGCTCTCCGAGGCGGCGTGAACTGCTGACCCAGATCGGTGTGCCCTTCACCGTGGTCAGCGCCGCTATTGATGAAACACCTCTTACTAATGAACCCGCCGTTGCCTACGTCGAGCGCCTTGCGCGCGGCAAGGCTGCGGCGGGTTTTGCTGCGCTCGGGCAAACCTCGGGCGCCTGTGTGCTGGGGGCTGATACTGCAGTGATTGTCGATGGCAAGATCCTCGGCAAACCTGTGGATCAAGCCGATGCCCTGGCCATGTTGATGGCCTTGGCGGGGCGTGAACATGAAGTGCTCACCGCCATTGCCCTCACTGATGGCCAGCGCAGCGAGACTGTTTGTGTAAGCAGTCGTGTACGTTTTCGCGGTATTTCTGTCGAGGAGGCTACAACCTACTGGCACAGTGGCGAACCCCAGGACAAGGCGGGCGGCTATGCTATCCAAGGGCTGGGCTCGGTGTTTGTCGCCGGGCTCAATGGCAGTTATTCGGCCGTGGTAGGCCTGCCGGTGTGCGAAACCGCGCAACTGCTCGACCAATTCGGCATACCCTGTTGGCAAAACCTTACCGTGCGCTGAGCGTCGTATCCCAGCGCCCAGCCTTAAGCGACCGGTCACTATTGTGAAAACGCCTGAACGAGACCCAGCCATGAGTGAAGAGATTCTGATCAATATCACGCCGATGGAATCGCGCGTGGCGGTGGTAGAGAACGGTGTTCTGCAAGAAGTCCACGTTGAGCGCACCCAAAAGCGCGGGATCGTCGGCAACATCTACAAAGGCAAGGTGGTGCGCGTATTGCCGGGGATGCAGGCCGCATTCGTCGATATCGGCCTGGACCGTGCCGCCTTTATCCATGCTTCGGAAATATCCCTGCGCGAAGGCCCTGCGGTAGAAAGTATCAGCGCCCTAGTGCATGAAGGGCAGAGCCTGGTGGTGCAAGTCACCAAGGACCCCATCGGTTCCAAGGGTGCGCGCCTGACTACCCAGCTGTCGATTCCGTCACGCTACCTGGTCTACATGCCGCGCACCGCGCATGTGGGTATTTCCCTGAAGATCGAAGACGAAGCCGAGCGCGAACGCCTGAAGAAAGTAGTCAGCGACTGCGTGGCCGCCGAAGGCATCAAGGAAGCCGGTGGCTTTATCCTGCGCACCGCCGCTGAAGGCGCGGGTGCCGATGAAATCCTCATGGACATCCGCTACCTGCGACGCCTGTGGGACCAGATCGATGCACAAATCAAGACCATCGGCGCGCCCAGCGTGATCTATGAAGACCTGGGCCTGGCCCTGCGCACGCTGCGCGACCTGGTCAGCCCGAAAATTGAGAAAATTCGCATCGACTCGCGGGAAACCTTCCAGCGCACCACGCAATTTGTTGCCGAGCTGATGCCGGAAATTGCCGACCGCCTGGAGCACTATCCCGGCGAGCGGCCGATCTTCGACCTGTATGGCGTCGAAGATGAAATCCAGAAAGCCCTGGAGCGCAAGGTGCCACTCAAGTCCGGTGGCTACCTGGTGGTGGACCCGGCGGAAGCCATGACCACCATTGACGTCAACACTGGCGCGTTCGTGGGCCATCGCAACCTCGAAGAGACCATCTTCAAGACCAACCTCGAAGCGGCCACCGCGATTGCTCGCCAACTGCGCCTACGCAACCTGGGCGGCATCATCATCATCGACTTCATCGACATGGAAGATGAAGAGCATCAGCGCCAGGTACTGCGTACTCTCGAAAAGCAACTGGAGCGCGATCACGCCAAGACCAACATCATTGGCATCACCGAGTTGGGCCTGGTGCAGATGACCCGCAAGCGCACCCGGGAAAGCCTGGAGCAGGTGCTGTGCGAGCCGTGCAGCAGTTGCCAGGGCCGCGGTAAATTGAAGACCCCGGAAACGGTTTGCTACGAGATTTTCCGTGAGATCCTACGGGAGGCGCGGGCCTACCAGGCCGAGGGTTACAGGGTGCTTGCCAATCAGAAAGTGGTCGACCGGCTGCTGGATGAAGAATCCGGTAACGTTGCCGAGCTGGAGGGTTTTATCGGCCGCACGATACGCTTCCAGGTCGAAACCATGTATTCCCAGGAACAATACGACGTGGTGCTGCTCTGATCCCCAATCGTTTTCCTTTTATGAGACGAGCAGGCCTTGATCTGCCGTCCGACTACCGCCTTGAGGGTCGCCTGACATGGAGCGTCTGATACGCTTTTTTGCCGCTTTGACCCGTTGGGGCCTGGGCCTCTGTGCCTTGCTGCTGGTATTGGCGGCCGTGTACGTGAGCCTGGGCCGTGAATTGACGCCGCTGGTGGCCGAGTACCGTGCAGAAGTCGAGGCCAAGGCCCAGGCTGCTGTGGACATGCCCCTGCATATCGGCAGCCTGGAAGGTCGCTGGAGCGGTTTCGCGCCGGTATTGCTGGCCCATGATGTGATGGTGGGCGAGGGCAGCAGTGCCCTTCGCCTGGATCAGGTCGAAGTGGTGCCGGATATCTGGGCCAGCCTGATGGCCCGCGAAGTGCGCATTGCGCACCTGCAAGTCAGTGGCCTGCAACTCAGTGTGAAGGAAGACAAGGACGGCAAATGGGCCCTGCAGGGCCTGCCCGTGCAAGACGACCAGCCGCTGGATCCGGAGCAGGTGCTAAAGCGCATGCAGACGGTCAAGCGTGTGTCGCTGCTCGACAGCCAGGTGACGTTGCAGCCGTTTGACCAAGCGCCGGTGACCCTGACATATGTCGGCCTGAGCCTGCATACCGGCGCCGTCCGTCAGCGCCTCGATGCACGCCTGACCCTGCCCGACGGCCAGCCGCTCGCCGTTAACCTGCGCACCCGTATTCGTGCCAGCCAATGGAAGGATGCCGAAATCCAGGCCTACCTGAGCCTGCCGCAAAGCGACTGGGCCAAGTGGATCCCGGCCAAGCTGACCCAACAGTGGACACTCACGCAATTCAAGGCTGGCGGCGAATTCTGGCTGAGCTGGGCCAACGGCACCGTGCAAAGCGCGGTGGTGCGCCTCAACTCGCCACAAGTGAAAGGCAGCTACGCCGACCGTAAGCCTGTCCATATCGAAAATCTCGCCCTTACCGCCTACCTGCAGCGCAGTGAAACTGGCCTCAAGGTGTTGTTCGATTCCCTGGCGATGAACCTGGGTGAAACACGCTGGGAATCGCGCCTGCAGTTGCAGCAGACGCTGGCTACCGACAAGGACCAGGAAGTCTGGAAGCTTCAGGCCGACCGCCTGGACCTCACGCCGATCACGCCGCTGCTTAATGCGTTGGCGCCGTTGCCGGAGGGTTTGGCCAAGACTGTGCAGCATCTGAAGGCCACCGGCCTGCTACGTAACGTGCTGGTGGACTTCCGTCCACATGACACCACCGATCAAAAAGTCAGCTTCGCTGCCAACCTTGAACGCATTGGCTTTGATGCCTACTTCGGCGCGCCGGCCGCGCGCAATGTGTCCGGCAGCATCAGCGGCGACCTGGGTCATGGCGAGTTGCGCATGGACAGCAAGGATTTTTCCCTGCACCTCGACCCGATCTTTGCCAAGCCTTGGCAGTACATCCAGGCCAACGCGCGCCTGACGTGGAAGCTGGACGAGGAAGGCTTCACCCTAATCGCGCCGTATATCAAGGTGCTGGGCGAAGAGGGCAAGGTGGCCGCCGACTTCCTGATCCGCCTGCATTTCGACCACAACCAGGAAGACTACATGGACCTGCGGGTCGGCATGGTCGATGGCGATGGGCGTTTCACCCCCAAATACCTGCCGGCGGTGTTGAGCCCGGCGTTGGATGAATGGTTGCGCACCGCGATTCTCAAGGGCGCGGTGGACCAAGGCTTCTTCCAGTATCAGGGTTCGTTGAACCACGACGCACTGCCGGCCTCGCGCAATATCAGCCTGTTTTTCAAGGTGCATGACGCCGAACTGGCATTCCAGCCGGGCTGGCCTCACGTGAGCAAGGTCAATGGCGAAGTGTTTGTCGAGGAAAGCGGCGTGCGCATCCTGGCCAGCAAGGGCCAATTGCTCGACACCAAGGTCAAGGATGTCTACGTCAATATTCCCCACGCGCCTGCGGGCAAGGACAGCCATCTGCTGCTCACGGGTGGTTTTGCCGGTGGCTTGGGCGATGGGCTCAAAATCCTCCAGGAAGCGCCGATCGGCACCGCCTCGACCTTCGCTGGCTGGAAAGGCGAGGGCGACCTGCAGGGGAGCCTGGACCTCGATATTCCGCTGGCCAAGGGCGCCGAGCCGAAGATCGTAGTGGACTTCAAGACCGATAAGTCGCGCCTGCAACTGGCTGAACCCACCCTGGACCTGAATCAGCTCAAGGGCGACTTCCGTTTCGACAGCGCCAAGGGCCTCAGTGGCCAGAACATCACGGCCCAGGCGTTTGACCGCCCGATCACTGCGCAGATCTTTGCCGACGGCAAGCCGGGCAATATCAGCACTCGCGTGACTGCCAAGGGCCAGGTCACGGTCAAGCGGCTGACGGACTGGCTGAATATCACCCAGCCGCTGCCGGTATCCGGCGATATTCCGTACCAGTTGCAACTGACCCTAGACGGCGCCGACAGCCAGCTGATGGTCAGCTCCAACCTCAAGGGCGTGGCGGTGGATTTGCCGGCGCCGTTCGGCATGCCGGCCAGCCAGGGGCGCGACAGCGTGTTCCGCATGACCTTGCAGGGTGCCGAGCGCCGTTATTGGTTCGATTATGGCGAGCTGGCAAACTTTACCTTTGCCGCGCCGCCGGACAAATTCAATGATGGCCGTGGTGAGCTGTTCCTGGGGGATGGCGATGCCGTGTTGCCGGGTGCCAAGGGCTTGCGCATTCGTGGGGTCTTGTCGGAACTCGATATCGACCCGTGGAAAAAACTGGTGGACCGCTACGCGGGCAACGATCCGGGTGGCAGTGCCAAGCAACTGCTCAACGGCGCCGACTTCAAGGTGGGCAAGCTGACCGGGATGGGTACCCAGTTTGATCAGGTCAATTTGCAGCTGGACCGCAAGCCTGCGGCGTGGGGACTGCAATTCAGCAGCCAGCAAGCCAAGGGCACGGTGAACCTGCCGGACGCCAAAGGCGCGCCGATTGCGATCAACCTGCAATACGTGAAGCTGCCGGCGGTAGACCCAACCGTGCAGGCGGATGAAAACGCACCGGATCCCTTGGCAAATATCGATCCCAAGGACATTCCAGCGCTGGATATCGCCATAGATCAGTTGTTCCAAGGCCCGGACCTGATAGGTGCCTGGTCGCTGAAGATCCGCCCGACCGCCAAGGGCCTGGCCTTCAGCAATCTGGACCTGGGCCTGAAGGGCATGCAGCTCAAGGGGGCCGGAGGCTGGGAAGGCGGGGCCGGTGACAGCAGCAGTTGGTACAAGGGCCGCCTGGACGGCAAGAATATCGGCGATGTCCTCAAGGGCTGGGGTTATGCGCCCACTGTGACCAGTCAGGATTTCCACCTGGATGTGGACGGACGCTGGCCCGGTTCGCCGGCCTATGTCGGGCCCAAGCGGTTCTCCGGCAGCCTGGATGCGGCGTTCCGCAACGGCCAGTTCGTGGAAGTCGAGGGGGGCGCCCAGGCCCTGCGGGTGTTCGGCCTGCTGAACTTCAACTCCATCGGGCGTCGGCTGCGCCTGGACTTCTCGGACTTGCTTGGCAAGGGCTTGAGCTATGACCGGGTCAAAGGCTTGCTGGCGGCCAGCAATGGCGTGTTCGTGACCCGCGAGCCGATTACCATGACCGGGCCGTCAAGCAATCTGGAGCTCAATGGCACCCTGGACCTGGTGGCTGACCGCGTGGATGCCAAGTTGCTGGTGACGCTGCCGGTGACCAACAACCTGCCGATTGCGGCGTTGATCGTCGGGGCGCCGGCCATTGGCGGTGCGTTGTTCCTGATCGACAAGTTGATCGGTGACCGTGTTTCACGCTTCGCCAGCGTGCAATACAAGGTCGAAGGCCCGTGGAAGGATCCGAAAATCACCTTCGACAAGCCATTTGAAAAGCCAAACTGAGAGCCTGTGGAGTAGCATGGCCGCATGCCCTTTATGGAGTGTCGGCCCATGTCCTTTGCGGTAATTCAAATGGTCAGCCAGAGCGATGTGCTGGCCAACCTGGCCCAGGCCCGGCGCTTGTTGGAGGAAGCGGCGGCAGGCGGTGCAAAGCTGGCGGTATTGCCGGAAAACTTCGCTGCCATGGGCCGCCGTGACGTGGCCGACATCGGCCGCGCCGAAGCGCTGGGCGAAGGCCCGATCCTGCCATGGTTGAAACAGACCGCGCGCGACCTCACCTTATGGATAGTGGCGGGTACTTTGCCATTGCCGCCTAAAGACCAACCGCACGCCAAGTCCAATGCCTGCTCGCTGCTGGTCGATGATCAGGGTGAAATCGTTGCCCGTTACGACAAGCTGCACTTGTTCGATGTGGACGTTGCCGACGCTCGCGGGCGTTATCGCGAATCCGACGACTATGCTTTCGGGGGCAATGTGGTGGTGGCGGATACACCCGTTGGTCGCTTGGGCCTGACAGTGTGTTACGACCTGCGCTTCCCCGAGCTGTACAGCGAATTGCGCGCGGCGGGGGCTGAATTGATCACTGCGCCTTCAGCGTTTACGGCCGTAACCGGCGCTGCGCACTGGGACGTGCTGATTCGCGCGCGGGCCATCGAGACCCAGTGCTACCTGCTGGCGGCCGCCCAGGGGGGCGTGCATCCGGGGCCACGGGAAACCCATGGCCATGCGGCGATTGTCGATCCCTGGGGGCGCGTGCTGGCACAACAGGATCAGGGCGAAGCGGTGTTGCTGGCCGAACGCGATAGCAGTGAACAAGCGTCGATTAGGGCGCGCATGCCGGTGGCCAACCATCGGCGCTTTTTCTCGCAGGGCGCACAGCGGCCTGCTTCGGAACGATGAATTTAAGGCCATACCTATGAGCGAGTTGTTGTCCTCAGTCAGTGAACACCTCCTGGCACCCGGTGGCGTGACCATCGAAAGTTTGCAAACCGTGCTGGGCGATCTTGCCGGGCCGGGCATCGACGCGGCCGACCTGTATTTCCAGGGGCAGATCTCCGAGTCCTGGGCCCTGGAAGACGGCATTGTCAAGGAAGGCAGTTTCAACCTTGACCAAGGTGTGGGTGTGCGTGCGCAATCCGGCGAAAAAACCGGCTTTGCCTACAGCAATGCGATCACCCTTGAGGCCTTGGGCCTGGCCGCCCGTGCCGCGCGCTCTATTTCCCGGGCCGGGCAAAACGGCACGGTGCAGGCGTTCAGCACCCAGGACGTGACCCAGTTGTATGGGCCGGACAACCCGTTGGAAGTGATGACCCGTGCCGAAAAAGTCGACTTGCTCAAGCGTGTCGATGCCGCGACGCGTGCGTTGGATCCGCGTATCCAGCAGGTGACCGTGAGCATGGCCGGCGTGTGGGAACGCATTCTGGTGGCGTCCACCGATGGCAGCCTGGCGGCGGATGTGCGCCCCTTGGTGCGCTTCAATGTCAGTGTGATCGTCGAGCAGAATGGTCGTCGCGAGCGCGGCGGCCATGGCGGCGGCGGGCGTACCGACTATCGCTATTTCCTCACCGACGACCGTGCCATGGGGTATGCCCGCGAAGCGCTGCGCCAGGCGCTGGTCAACCTGGAAGCGATTCCGGCACCGGCCGGGACCTTGCCGGTGGTGCTGGGTTCGGGTTGGTCCGGCGTGCTGCTGCACGAAGCGGTCGGTCATGGCCTGGAAGGTGATTTCAACCGCAAGGGCAGCTCGGCGTACAGCGGGCGTATGGGCGAGATGGTTGCGTCCAAACTTTGCACCATCGTTGATGACGGCACCCTGGCCGGGCGTCGTGGCTCGCTGAGTGTCGATGACGAAGGCACCCCGACCGAGTGCACCACCCTGATCGAAAACGGTGTGCTCAAGGGCTACATGCAAGACAAGCTCAACGCCCGCCTGATGGGCGTGGCTCGCACCGGTAACGGTCGCCGTGAATCCTATGCGCACCTGCCGATGCCACGCATGACCAACACCTACATGCTCGGTGGCGAAAGCGACCCGGCAGAAATCATTGCGTCGGTGAAGCGCGGCATCTATTGCGCCAACCTCGGTGGTGGCCAGGTGGATATCACCAGCGGCAAGTTCGTGTTTTCCACCAGCGAGGCTTACCTGATCGAAGACGGCAAGATTACCGCGCCGGTCAAGGGCGCAACGTTGATCGGTAACGGTCCGGAAGCCATGAGCAAGGTGTCGATGGTCGGTAACGACCTGTCGCTGGACAGCGGCGTGGGCACGTGCGGGAAGGATGGGCAGTCGGTGCCGGTGGGTGTCGGCCAGCCTACGCTGAAGATTGATGCGATCACCGTGGGTGGCACGGGGGCGTAGACGCGGGAGCTTCGGGTGGCGAAGGCCGCCACCCGGGGAAGAGGATCAGCGCAGGCCGCGTTGAGTCTCGTCCAGCTCACGGATGTACTTGAAGATTTTACGGCTGGTGGCCGGCGCCTTGTTATGCGCCTGCTCGTGCTGGGCCTGACGGATCAGGGAGCGCAGTTGCTGGCGGTCCGCGTCCGGGTAGTCCAGTACGAATTTTTCCAGCACGGCGTCATCGCCCGAGATCAGGCGGTCACGCCAACGTTCCAGGTTATGGAAGCGTTCGTTGTACTGGCGAGTGGAGGCATCGGTTTGATCGAGCAAGGCCAGAATGGCGTCAGTGTCCTGATCGCGCATCAGTTTGCCGATAAACATGATGTGCCGTTTACGCGCGATATTCGCGGTGTGCTTGGGCGCATCCGCCAAGGCCCGGCGCATTTCGTCGGTCAATGGCAGTTTTGCAATCAAATCCTTCTTGAGCGTTGTAAGGCGCTCGCCGAGGTCAACCAGAGCATGCAGCTCACGTTTGACCTGGGTTTTGCTTTTCTCCCCATCGAGGGAGTCGTCGTAAGAATCAACCATGGTGGCAGTCCGCAAAGAAACGCCGCCATGATAACCAGTCGGGGGCCGCTTGTCCGGCCCGGTCGCTCGATGGCCTTAACCGAAAGCAGAATTTGAGTGGAGAAAACCATGAGTGCAGCCCAAAGCGTCGGTCCGCAAGCGTTACCGGCACTGCAGGAACAAGTCGAGCAGATCCTTGCCGAAGCCAAGCGCCAGGGGGCTAGCGCCTGTGAAGTGGCGGTGTCGCTGGAGCAGGGGCTCTCGACATCGGTGCGCCAGCGGGAAGTCGAGACCGTGGAGTTCAACCGCGACCAAGGCTTTGGCATCACCTTGTATGTAGGGCAGCGCAAAGGCTCGGCCAGCACATCGGCCAGTGGCCCGGAGGCTATTCGCGAGACCGTGGCGGCGGCATTGGCGATCGCCAAGCACACCTCCGAGGATGAAAGCTCGGGCTTGGCTGACAAGGCGTTGATGGCCAAGGACCTGAAAGACTTTGATCTGTTTCACGCCTGGGACATCACGCCCGAGCAGGCCATTGAACAGGCACTGACCTGTGAAGCCGCCGCGTTCGACGCCGATACCCGCATCAAGAACGCTGATGGCACCACATTGAGCACCCATCAGGGCTGCCGCGTGTATGGTAACAGCCATGGTTTTATTGGCGGTTACGCGTCCACGCGTCATAGCCTGAGCTGCGTGATGATCGCCGAAGCCAATGGCCAGATGCAGCGCGATTACTGGTATGACGTAAACCGCCAGGGCGATTTACTGGCCGATCCGATCAGCATCGGCCAGCGTGCTGCACAGCGTGCCGCGAGCCGCCTGGGCGCGCGCCCCGTGCCGACCTGTGAAGTGCCGGTGCTGTTTTCGGCGGAATTGGCCGGTGGCTTGTTCGGCAGCTTCCTTGGCGCAATTTCCGGGGGCAACCTTTATCGCAAGTCTTCGTTCCTGGAGGGGGCGATTGGGCAGAAGCTGTTTCCAGAATGGTTGACCATCGATGAGCGCCCACACCTGATGCGCGCCATGGGCAGTTCGGCGTTTGACGGTGATGGCCTGGCGACGTACGCGAAGCCGTTTGTCGAAAACGGTGAATTGGTGTCCTACGTGCTCGGTACCTACGCCGGCCGAAAACTTGGTTTGCCGAGCACCGCCAACTCCGGCGGCGTGCACAACCTGTTCGTCACCCATGGCGATGAAGACCAGGCAGCGTTGCTACGGAAGATGGGACGCGGCCTGCTGGTGACTGAGTTGATGGGCCACGGCCTGAACATGGTCACGGGCGATTATTCCCGTGGCGCGGCAGGCTTCTGGGTGGAAAACGGTGAGATTCAATTTGCCGTCCAGGAGGTGACTATCGCCGGCAACATGCGCGATATGTTCAAGCAGATCATTGCGGTCGGGAACGACCTGGAACTGCGCAGCAATATCCGCACGGGTTCGGTGTTGATCGAACGGATGACCGTCGCCGGTAGCTGATCCTTCCGACCCGGTTAAACAAGAAAGGCGCGCCATCTTAAATGGCGCGCCTTTTTTTGTGGCCACGTGTCAGCGGGATTAACGTGCCACCCTTGTTTTGATTCTCAATATCATTTAATAATAAATATCATTACCGGATGAGTGTGGATCATGAGTTCTGTCCTGCATGAGGATCCCTACCTCGAGAGCTGGCGCTGGATGAGTCGCCAGATTCGCTGCGGCCTCGACCCCAACGAACCGCGCCTGATCGAACATTACCTCAATGAAGGTCGATACCTGGCGTGCTGCACTGCGACCCATCCGTGGATGATCGCCGAAACCTCATTCCGCCTGTTGCTCGACACTGCCAGCGATATTGCGCTGCCTTGGCACTGGCGCTCCTTGTGCCTTGACCAGGCCTGGCGCCCTCTGCGTGACCTGGAAAAACTCTCTCACTGTGCCTGCCGCCTCAAGCGCTGGCAGACCTTTGCCTGGCAATTGGCGACGTGTGAATTGCTGCCCTCAATTTCTGTTTCTGACCTGGTGCAAGGATCTTCCGATGAGTAACACCCGTATCGAACGCGACAGCATGGGCGAACTGCACGTGCCTGCCGAGGCCCTGTATGGCGCCCAGACCCAGCGCGCGGTGAACAACTTCCCGATCAGCCACCAACGCATGCCGGCGCAATTCATTCGCGCGCTCATCCTGGCCAAGGCCGCCGCTGCCAAGGTCAACGTTGACCTCAAGCAGATCAGCGAGGGGCGGGGCAAAGCCATTGTCGATGCCGCCCAAGGCTTGTTGGAAGGGGATTTCATGCCGCACTTCCCGGTGGATATCTTCCAGACCGGCTCCGGCACCAGCTCCAACATGAATGCCAACGAAGTGATTGCAACCCTCGCCAGCCGTTTGCTGGGCGAGTCGGTCAACCCCAACGATCACGTGAATTGCGGTCAAAGCAGCAACGACATCATCCCGACTACCCTCCACGTCAGTGCCGCGCTGGTCCTGCACGAGCAAACGCTGCCGGCCCTGTTGCACTTGGTGCAGGTGATCGAGCGGAAGGCCGAAGAGGTCCATCCTTTCATCAAGACCGGTCGCACGCACCTGATGGACGCCATGCCGGTGCGCATGAGCCAAGTGCTCAACGGTTGGGCGCAGCAGCTCAAGGCCAATATCGGGCATTTGCAGGACCTTCTGCCGAGTTTGCAAGCCCTGGCTCAGGGCGGCACGGCAGTGGGCACCGGGATCAACGCACACCCTGAATTCGCTGCGCGTTTCAGCCAGCAACTGAGCAGCCTGACAGGCGTGAAATTCACCCCTGGCAAAAACCTGTTCGCCCTGATTGGCTCCCAAGACACCGCCGTGGCCGTGTCCGGCCAGTTGAAAGCCACCGCCGTGTCGCTGATGAAAATCGCCAACGACCTGCGCTGGATGAACTCCGGTCCGCTTGCCGGCCTGGGTGAAATCGAACTGGAAGGCCTGCAACCTGGCTCGTCGATCATGCCCGGCAAGGTCAACCCGGTGATCCCGGAAGCGACTGCGATGGTCGCCGCGCAGGTCATTGGCAATGACACAGTAATCACCGTCGCCGGTCAGTCAGGCAACTTCGAACTGAACGTGATGCTGCCGATCATCGCGCAGAACCTGCTCAGCAGCCTTGAACTGCTGGCCAATTCCAGTCGCCTGCTCGCGGACAAGGCCATTGCCAGTTTCAAGGTCAATGAAGCCAAGCTGAAGGAAGCGCTGTCGCGCAACCCGATTCTGGTCACCGCACTCAACCCGATCATCGGCTACCAAAAGGCCGCTGAAATCGCCAAGAAAGCCTATCAGCAGGGCCGCCCGGTGATTGAGGTCGCACTGGAGCACACCGACTTGCCGCGCAGCCAACTGGAGATCCTGCTGGATCCGGAAAAACTCACGGCTGGCGGCGTGTAATCATCGACCCTGCTTTGGAGGCTCACCATGGAGCACTGGAAACGCACGATCGAACGGGCCAATCGCTGCTTTATGGCAGGCGAACTGGTCGACGCTCGCGAGGCCTATCTGCAAGCCCTGGCCCTGGCTCAAGTGTTATTCGAACGTTGGGCGGATGCCGACGAAGCAGTGGCGGCTTGCGTCATTTCCCATCACAACCTGGCGGATTTGCACCTGCGCCTGAATCAGCCAGAGGAAAGCGCGGAATACCTCTGCGCTATTCATCAGCGCCTGTTGCAGACCATGCAGGACTCGCGTTTGAGCCCGCAATTACGGGAGGCGGCCCTGCGTCAGAGCAGCAAAACCTACGTCGAGCTGTTGAATTTCATCAGCGACCACGGCGAATACCCTCGTACCCATCGCTTGCTGGGCGGTACTGCGGCACAGCCGACCACTCCTCATTACGGAGCACATTGATATGACTTATACCTTGCCTGCCTTGCCTTACGCGTACGACGCCCTGGAACCGCATATCGATGCGCAAACCATGGAGATCCACTACACCAAGCACCACCAGACGTACATCAACAACCTCAATGCGGCTGTCGAAGGCACTGAGTTTGCCGGATGGCCGGTGGAGAAACTGGTGTCCAGTGTGCAGCAACTGCCGGAAAGACTGCGTGCAGCCGTCATCAACCAGGGTGGCGGCCATGCCAACCACTCGTTGTTCTGGGCAGTGATGTCGCCCAAAGGTGGCGGCAAACCCGAAGGCGCGTTGGGCAAAGCCATTGATGAACAGTTGGGTGGCTTCGACAGTTTCAAAGAGGCCTTCACCAAGGCTGCATTGACCCGTTTCGGCAGCGGCTGGGCCTGGTTGAGTGTGACTCCGCAGAAGACCCTGGTGGTGGAAAGCAGTGGCAACCAGGACAGCCCACTGATGAACGGCAATACGCCGATTCTCGGTCTGGACGTCTGGGAACACGCCTACTACCTGCTGTACCAGAACCGTCGCCCGGAATACATCAATGCCTTCTACAGTGTTATCAACTGGCCAGAAGTCGCCGCCCGCTATCAGGCCGCCGTGGCCTGACATTCACCTTCATAACAAGATCTAAGGCCGACTATGGGCACTGAAACACTGGCGATCAGCAGCGGGCGAATGTTTCGTTATGCGTTTGGCTCGCTACTGCTATTGGCAGGTATTGCATTGCTGGTGGCCCACGGGCTGGCCTGGCTGGACCTGGAACCGCGTATTCTGCGTGCCCTACAGGGCGGCGCCATCTGTGCGCTCGGCACGGCCCTTGGCGCCGTGCCGGTGTTGGTCATCCGACGTATGCCGGTGGCGTTGAGCGATACATTGCTGGGCTTTGGTGCCGGGGTGATGCTGGCGGCGACGGCGTTTTCGCTGATCGTGCCGGGCATTGCCGCGGCTGAAGGCCTGGGGCTCTCGCCCTGGGGGGCAAGTGGCCTGATCAGCTTTGGCATTATGCTGGGAGCATTCGGGCTGTATCTGGTTGACCGCAAGGTCTCCGGCGCTAGCCCGGAAATGCTGGTGGGCACGCCGGACAAACCGGTGATTCCGCCGCGCATTTGGTTGTTCGTGTTTGCCATCATCGCCCATAACATCCCCGAAGGCATGGCGGTCGGCGTCTCCGCAGGCGGCGGTATGCCGGATGCAGACAGCCTGGCGATGGGCATTGCGTTGCAGGACGTGCCCGAAGGCCTGGTGATTGCGTTGGTGTTGGCCGGGGCAGGGATGTCGCGGGTCAAGGCGTTCCTGATCGGTGCGGCGTCGGGTCTGGTTGAGCCGGTGTTTGCGGTGCTCTGTGCCTGGCTGGTCAGCCTGGCCGAGGTATTGTTGCCGTTGGGTCTGGCCCTGGCCGCCGGCGCGATGCTGCTGGTGGTGACCCATGAGGTCATTCCCGAATCGCGGCGCAATGGTCACGAAAAGCTCGCCAGTTTGGGGTTGTGCATCGGGTTTTGCTTGATGATGGTGATGGACACGGCGTTGGGATAACGCCCGCTCCCTTGTAGGAGCCGGCTTGCCGGCGATCAATCCTTGAGACGTGCAGTGCGCTTGGCGACGCCTTCGCCGGCAAGCCGGGCTCCTACAGAGGGTTATTCGCCTTCGTCGAAGTAGTTGTTGATCAGCGCCACCAAGGCGTCCATCGCTTCCTGCTCCTGCTCACCTTCGGTCTTCAAGTGAATCTTGGTGCCCTTGCCCGCTGCCAGCATCATCATCGCCATGATGCTTTTGCCGTCGACCATCGATTCCGGTGAGCGCCCGGCGCGGATCTGACAGGGAAACTGCCCAGCCACACCCACGAATTTGGCGGAGGCCCGGGCGTGCAGGCCCAGCTTGTTGATGATTTCAATTTCCAGAGCGGGCATCGCGCAGGTGTTCCTTTCAGCTAAGGTCGCGGTGGCGGACCTGGACGTTCTTGAGGGTTTGTTGCAGCACCTGGCCCAGGCGCTCGGTCAGGTAGACGGAACGGTGGTGGCCGCCGGTGCAGCCGATGGCGATGGTGACGTAGGCGCGGTTGCTGGCGGCGAAGCGTGGCAACCATTTGAGCAAGTAGCTGGAAATGTCCTGGAACATCTCCTCCACATCCGGCTGCGCTGCCAGGTAATCAGCCACGGGCTGATCCAGCCCGGACTGTTCGCGCAGTTCCGGCTTCCAGTAGGGGTTGGGCAGGCAGCGCACATCGAACACCAGGTCGGCGTCCACCGGCATGCCACGCTTGAACCCGAATGACTCAACAAGAAATGCCGTACCGGGCTCCGGCTGATTCAGCAGGCGCAGCTTGATGGCGTCGCGCAGCTGATACAGGTTGAGGCTGGTGGTATTGATCTTGAGGTCAGCGAGGTCAATGATCGGCCCCAGCAGCTTGGTTTCGTCTTCGATGGCTTCTGCCAGGGAACGGTGGGGGCTGCTGAGGGGGTGGCGTCGACGGGTTTCGGAGAAGCGCTTGAGCAAAGTCTCTTCGTCGGCGTCCAGGTAAAGCACATCGCAATGAATATGCTTGGCGCGCACTTCCTCGAGCAATTGCGGAAATCGCTCAAGGTGGCTGGGCAGGTTGCGGGCATCAATCGAAACGGCGACCAGGGGTTGCGCCAGTTCGGTGTGGATCAGCGCACGCTCCGCCAGTTCCGGCAGCAGGCCGGCGGGCAGGTTGTCGATGCAATAGAAACCGCTGTCCTCAAGAACATTGAGGGCGGTACTTTTACCCGAGCCAGAACGGCCGCTGACGATGATCAAACGCATGATTACTGCCCGTTCTGTTCATCCAGGACAACCTGGTACAGCGCCTCATTGCTACTGGCGCTACGCAGTTTGTCGCGTACTTCCTTGCGGTCGAGCATGCTGGCGATCTGCCTGAGCAGTTCCAGGTGTGCATCGGTGGCGGCTTGCGGGACCAGCAGAACGAACAGCAGGTCGACCGGGGCGCCGTCGATAGCGTCGAAATCGATGGGGGCTTCCAGGTGGAGCAGGGCGCTGACGGGTGTTTCGCAGCCTTTGAGGCGGCAATGAGGAATGGCGATGCCGTTACCAAAACCGGTAGAGCCGAGTTTTTCACGGGCAATCAGCGCATCGAACACATCCTGCATCTCCAGATCCGGCACTTCGCGCGCGATCAGGTTGGCAATTTGTTCGAGGGCTTTTTTCTTGCTGCCTCCCGGCACGTTCACGAGGGAACGGCCGGGGGTCAGGATGGTTTCAAGTCGGATCATGGGGGGAGAGTTAACGACCTGTACCTTGCATCAGGTGCAGATTCTTTTCCTTATGCTTTATGAGTTGGCGGTCCAGCTTGTCGTAGAGCGAGTCGATCGCCGCGTACATGTCTTCATGTTCTGCATTGGCGACGAGCTTCGCATTCGGTACATGCAGGGTGGCCTCGATTTTCTGCTTGAGCTTATCGACCTCCATGATGACCTGCACATTGGTGATCTTGTCAAAATGCCCCGCCAGCTTGTTCAGCTTGCTTTCGGTGTATTCACGCAGGGGTTTGGTGACTTCCAGCTGGTGTCCACTGATGTTGACTTGCATACAGCTTCTCCTTCGTTGCCAGTGCATAAAGCGGCAGGTAGGAATACCTGCCACTGGAACGCTGTGGCCCGCCCGTCACATCAAACGCTTACGCTCGCTGGAAGGCGCGATCCCGAGGGACTCGCGGTACTTGGCGACGGTTCGACGGGCGACCTGAATGCCTTGTGCCTCCAGTAAACCAGCGATCTTACTGTCACTCAATGGCTTTTTCTGATTTTCCGCGGCAACCAGTTTTTTGATGATCGCGCGGATCGCCGTGGACGAGCATTCACCGCCTTCGGAGGTGCTGACGTGGCTGGAGAAAAAGTATTTCAGTTCATAAATACCCCGTGGGGTATGCATGAATTTCTGCGTGGTCACCCGTGAAATCGTCGACTCATGCATGCCAACCGCTTCGGCGATGTCATGCAGTACCAGCGGTTTCATCGCTTCGTCGCCATATTCCAGGAAGCCGCGCTGGTGTTCGACGATTTGGGTGGCGACTTTCATCAGGGTTTCGTTGCGGCTTTGCAGGCTCTTGATGAACCAGCGGGCTTCCTGCAACTGGTTGCGCATGAAGGTGTTGTCGGCACTGGTATCGGCGCGCCGTACGAAGCCTGCGTATTGAGGGTTGACCCGCAGGCGCGGCACCGACTCCTGGTTCAGTTCCACCAGCCAGCGCTCGTTGTCCTTGCGCACGATGACATCGGGCACCACGTATTCGGCTTCGCTGGATTCGATTTGCGAGCCGGGACGCGGGTTGAGGCTCTGTACCAGCTCGATGACCTGGCGCAGGTCGTCTTCCTTGAGCTTCATGCGACGCATCAATTGGCTGTAGTCGCGGCTGCCCAGCAGGTCAATGTAATCGGTGACCAGGCGCTGGGCCTCGGCGAGCCATGGGGTCTTGGCGGGTAGCTGGCGCAATTGCAGCAACAGGCATTCGCTGAGCGTGCGCGCGCCGATACCGGCAGGCTCGAACTGCTGGATGCGGTGCAGGACGGCTTCGATCTCGTCCAGCTCGATATCCAGTTCAGGGTCGAAGGCTTCAAGAATCTCTTCAAGCGTCTCGTCTAGATAACCCTGGTTGTTGATGCAGTCGATCAGCGTCACGGCGATCAGGCGATCGGTGTCCGACATCGGCGCAAGGTTCAGTTGCCACAGCAGGTGGCTCTGCAGGCTCTCGCCGGCGGAGGTGCGGGTGGTGAAGTCCCACTCGTCGTCATCGTTGCTGGGCAGGCTGCTGGCGCTGGTCTGGTAGACGTCTTCCCAGGCGGTATCGACCGGAAGCTCGTTGGGAATGCGCTCGTTCCATTCGCCTTCCTCAAGGTTGTCCACCGTAGGGGCGGTTTCCTGGTAGGAGGGTTCCTGCACGTCAGAATTGGGTTTTTGCTCGATGTTATCGGCCAGTGGGTCTGCATTATCGAAGTCGTCGCCTTCTTCCTGGCGTTCGAGCATCGGATTGGACTCCAGGGCCTCCTGGATTTCCTGTTGCAGGTCCAGTGTCGACAATTGGAGCAGGCGGATGGCCTGTTGCAGCTGCGGTGTCATCGTCAGCTGCTGGCCCATTCTCAGGACTAGCGATGGTTTCATGGCAGGGGCTTAACACCTTATTCGCCGGCGCAATGCGCCATCCACGACAGGGCGCGTGAGCGCCAAACATAAGCAAATTATATGCCTGATGTCGGGGGCTTTGCCTAGAGCGCGGTAACAATAAAAATCCGGAGGTTTTCATTGACTCCCGCGCACCTTGGCAAACGGCCGTGACACCACGGTGTTTACAGGCGGAACTCGTGACCCAGGTACACTTCCTTGACCAATTCGTTGGCCAGGATAGTGGCCGAATCGCCTTCGGCAATCAGCTGGCCATCGTTGACGATATACGCGGTTTCGCAGATATCGAGGGTCTCACGGACGTTGTGGTCAGTGATCAGCACGCCAATGCCCTTGGCCTTGAGATGATGGATGATCTGCTTGATGTCGCCCACCGAGATCGGGTCGACGCCGGCAAACGGTTCGTCCAGCAGGATGAACTTGGGCGCGGTGGCCAGGGCGCGGGCGATTTCCACGCGGCGACGCTCACCACCGGACAGGCTCATGCCGAGGTTGTCGCGGATATGGTTGATGTGGAATTCCTGCAGCAGGCTTTCCAGCTCCTTGCGGCGGCCGTCACGGTCGAGTTCCTTGCGGGTCTCGAGGATGGCCATGATGTTATCGGCGACCGACAGTTTGCGGAAGATCGACGCTTCCTGCGGGAGATAGCCGATACCGGCGCGTGCGCGGCCGTGCATCGGCTGGTGGCTCACGTCCAGGTCGTCGATCAAGACGCGGCCCTGATCCGCCTGGACCAGGCCGACGATCATGTAGAAGCAGGTGGTCTTGCCGGCGCCGTTGGGGCCGAGCAAGCCGACGATCTGGCCGCTGTCGATCGACAGGCTGACGTCGCGCACGACCTGACGGCTTTTATAGGCCTTGGCCAGATGCTGGGCTTTCAGGGTTGCCATTACTCGGCCTTCTTCTTCGGCTGGATAACCATGTCGATGCGTGGACGAGGCGCGGTGACCTTGTTGCCATTGGCACGACCGGCGTTAGCGATCTGTTTCACGGTGTCATAGGTGATCTTCTCACCTTCCGTCGAGTTGCCATCGGGGCTGAGCACCTTGGCCTGGTCGATCAGGACGATGCGGTTCTGCTGGGCATGGTACTGGATAGTCTTGCCGTAGCCTTTCATCGGGCCGGTATCGGTCGCGGACTGCTTCTGTTCGAAGTAAGCCAGGTTGCCCACCGACGTTACCACGTCGATATCGCCCGATTGGGTGCGCGTCAGTGTCACCGTATTGCCGGTGATCTTCATCGAGCCCTGGGTGATGATCACACCGCCGGTATAGGTGGCGACGCCTTGCTTGTCATCGAGCTGTGCATCGTCAGCCGAGATGTGGATCGGTTGCTGGCTATCGTTCGGCAGAGCCCAGGCGCTCACGCTTCCCAGTGCTGCGCCCAGACCGAGCAAAATAGGGAGAGTTTTAACGAGCCTCATACTGTCCTCTTACGTTCGATAGCAGGTGTATCCTGCTTTCTTTCAAATACGCTTTCATTCCCTTGCCAGTCGATACACCGCCAGCGCCGTCGATTCTAACGTCTTGCTCGGTCTGCGCATATTGCTTCTGCGGGAATACGGTCATGCGACTGCTGGTAATCACGGTCTCACGTTTTTTATCGTCCGTGCGCGCAACGCGCACCGAGTCGATCAGTTCCACCTCGGTACCGTCCGGGTTGACCTCACCACGTTTGCTGGTGACGTGCCATGGGAACTCGGTACCGCGGTAAATGTTCATGTCCGGATTGGTCAGCAGCGTGACTTCGCTGGCCTTTACATGCTCGACCTTGTCCGAAGTCATCTCGTACTGAACCTTGCCGTCTGGCAGGAATTGCACGCTCTTGGCATTGATGGCGTAGTAGTCGATAGCGCCCTCGTCCACCTGCGCAGCAGGCTGGTCGAGAAAGCGCTCCGGGCTGATATTCCAGTAGCCCACCGCGAGAAACAGCGCGGCGATGACCCCGAATAGCAGGAAGTTGCGAATCTTTTTGCTCAGCATAAAACGCTCTATAAGTAGGCGGCGTGGGCCGCTTCAAGGCTACCCTGGGCACGCAGGATCAGCTCGCAGAACTCGCGGGCGGCACCTTCACCGCCACGGGCGGTAGTGATGCCATGGGCATGCTCGCGAACAAATGCCGCCGCATTGGCGACAGCCATGCCCAAGCCCACCCGACGAATCACCGGCAGGTCTGGCAGGTCATCGCCCAAGTACGCGACCTGCTCATAGCTTAGGTTGAGTTGGCCAAGAAGCTCGTCCAGAACCACCAGTTTATCCTCGCGGCCCTGATACAGGTGAGGAATCCCCAGGTTTTGTGCACGGCGTTCCACAACGGGGGTTTTTCGGCCGCTGATAATCGCTGTTTGCACGCCCGCCGCCATCAGCATCTTGATGCCCTGGCCATCGAGGGTGTTGAACGTCTTGAATTCGCTGCCGTCTTCGAGGAAGTACAGGCGGCCATCGGTCAGCACGCCGTCGACGTCGAAAATCGCCAGCTTGATGTTTTTACCGCGTTGCAACAGGTCGCTGGTCATTTACATCACTCCCGCACGCAACAAATCGTGCATGTTCAGGGCGCCAATCGGATGGTCATTGCCATCGACCACCACCAGCGCGCCTATCTTATGGTCTTCCATGATCTTCAAGGCTTCGGCTGCCAGCATTTCAGGGCGCGCGGTCTTGCCGTGAGGGGTCATCACCGCATCAATGGTGGCGGTGTGGATATCAATGGTGCGGTCCAGGGTGCGGCGCAGGTCGCCGTCGGTGAAGACCCCGGCCAGGCGGCCGTCGGCTTCCAGTATCACGGTCATGCCCAGGCCCTTGCGGGTCATTTCCATCAACGCGTCCTTCAGCAAGGTGCCGCGCTGGACGTGGGGCAACTCATCGCCCGAGTGCATGACGTTTTCCACTTTCAGCAGCAAACGGCGGCCCAGGGCGCCACCCGGGTGGGAAAATGCGAAGTCCTCGGCGGTAAACCCACGGGCTTCCAGCAGCGCCACGGCCAGGGCATCGCCCATGACCAGTGCGGCGGTGGTGGAGGAGGTCGGTGCCAGGTTCAAAGGGCACGCCTCGTGGGCCACGTGAACATTCAGGTTCACTTCGGCGGCCTTGGCCAGCGTCGACTCCGGGTTGCCGGTGATGCTGATCATCTGGATGCCCAGGCGCTTGATCAGCGGCAGCAGGGTCACGATTTCGTTGGTGCTGCCGGAGTTGGACAGCGCCAGGATGATGTCATCCTTGGTGATCATGCCCATGTCGCCGTGGCTGGCTTCGGCGGGGTGCACGAAAAATGCAGTGGTCCCGGTGCTGGCCAGGGTGGCGGCGATCTTGTTGCCGACGTGGCCCGACTTGCCCATGCCGACCACGACAACGCGGCCTTTGCTGGCCAGAATCATCTCGCACGCGCGTACGAAATCTGCGTCGATATGCGCCAGCAAGCCTTCTACGGCTTCAAGCTCGAGGCGGATGGTGCGTTGTGCGGATTGAATAAGGTCGCTGGATTGGCTCATGTCTGAAATCGTATAGCCTGACGAAAAGTCGGCGATTATAACGGTAATGATCAATTCCCTCACGCAAGTTCGTCAGGGTTTGTTTGCGATGCGCTCGAGATTCCATCCTTGGCAACATAGGCGGCAACGTTTTTTCCCTGTCCTCAATCTGAACAAGCACCGTTCCGGCCTTGGGCGCCCTGTACCAGCAGTGATATAGTTCGCCGCCAGTTCGGTCCGCTCGGCCCATGTGGCCAATTATTGCGCGAATGATGCAAACGTTTGTCGCAAACGTGGTGTCTGAGTGAGAGGCTGCATCCCAAGGAGTTTAGATGAGTGCCGATAACGCCTACGCGGTCGAGCTGAAGGGACTGACCTTCAAGCGCGGGACGCGCAGCATCTTCAATAACGTCGATATCCGCATTCCGCGCGGCAAGGTCACGGGCATCATGGGGCCTTCCGGTTGCGGCAAGACCACGCTGCTGCGCCTGATGGGCATGCAATTGCGGCCCAGCGCCGGTGAAGTGTGGGTCAATGGCCAGAACCTGCCGACGCTGTCGCGCAGCGATCTGTTTGACGCACGCAAGCACATGGGTGTGCTGTTCCAGAGCGGTGCGCTGTTCACCGACCTCGATGTTTTCGAGAACGTGGCCTTTCCGCTGCGGGTGCATACCCAGCTGTCTGACGAAATGATTCGTGACATTGTGTTGCTGAAACTGCAGGCCGTAGGCCTTCGCGGTGCCATCGACCTGATGCCCGATGAACTGTCCGGAGGCATGAAGCGCCGTGTGGCCCTGGCGCGTGCCATCGCCCTCGACCCGCAGATTCTCATGTATGACGAGCCTTTTGTCGGCCAGGACCCCATCGCCATGGGGGTGCTTGTACGGCTTATCCGCTTGCTCAACGATGCTTTGGGCATTACCAGCATCGTGGTCTCCCATGATCTTGCAGAAACCGCGAGCATTGCCGATTACCTTTATGTAGTCGGCGATGGCCAGGTGCTGGGGCAGGGCACACCGCAAGAGCTGATGAACGCCGATAACCCGCGCATTCGCCAGTTCATGACCGGCGATCCCGATGGCCCGGTGCCTTTTCACTTTCCGGCAGCGGACTACCGCTCAGATCTTCTGGGGAAGCGCTGATGCGCAAGACATCTCTCATCGAGAAGGTTCGCCTTTTCGGTCGCTCGGGCATCGACATCGTCGAGGTTCTGGGCCGTTCGACGATTTTTCTCTTCCACGCCCTGCTCGGTCGTGGCGGCATTGGCGGCGGCTTTGGCCTGCTGGTCAAGCAGCTGCATTCGGTAGGTGTCATGTCCCTGGTGATCATCGTGGTCTCCGGCGTGTTCATCGGCATGGTGCTGGCGTTGCAGGGCTTCAATATCCTCTCCAGCTACGGTTCGGAGCAGGCGGTAGGGCAGATGGTCGCCTTGACGCTGTTGCGTGAACTGGGGCCGGTGGTCACCGCCTTGCTGTTCGCCGGGCGCGCGGGTTCCGCGTTGACCGCCGAAATCGGCAACATGAAATCCACCGAGCAGTTGTCCAGCCTGGAAATGATCGGCGTGGACCCGCTCAAATACATTGTTGCCCCGCGCCTGTGGGCCGGCTTCATTTCCCTGCCATTGCTGGCGATGATCTTCAGCGTGGTCGGTATCTGGGGCGGTTCGTGGGTGGCAGTGGACTGGCTGGGCGTCTACGACGGCTCCTACTGGGCCAACATGCAAAACAGCGTGACGTTCACGGGCGACGTGCTCAACGGCGTCATAAAGAGCATCGTCTTCGCCTTTGTTGTCACCTGGATCGCCGTATTCCAAGGCTACGACTGTGAGCCCACCTCAGAAGGGATCAGTCGCGCCACCACCAAGACCGTTGTGTACGCCTCGCTGGCGGTACTGGGCCTTGACTTCATTTTGACCGCCTTGATGTTTGGAGATTTCTGATGCAAAACCGCACTGTGGAAATCGGTGTCGGCCTTTTCTTGCTGGCTGGCATCCTGGCTTTACTGTTGTTGGCCCTGCGAGTCAGCGGTCTTTCGGCCAGCCCCACCGCCGATACTTATAAACTTTACGCGTACTTCGACAATATCGCCGGTTTGACTGTCAGAGCTAAAGTGACCATGGCCGGTGTAACCATCGGCAAGGTCACGGCAATCGATCTGGACCGCGACAGCTTCACCGGCCGGGTGACGATGCAATTGGACAAGAAGGTAGATAATCTGCCGACCGACTCCACTGCATCTATCCTCACTGCGGGTCTGCTGGGCGAGAAGTACATCGGTGTCAGCGTGGGCGGGGAAACAGCCCTGCTCAAGGATGGCTCGACAATCCACGACACACAGTCGTCGTTGGTACTTGAAGACCTGATCGGTAAATTCCTGCTCAATACGGTCAATAAAGACGCCAAATGAGGAATTCGTACATGATCTCTACCTTGCGACGTGGCCTTCTGGTACTGCTTGCAGCGCTGCCGTTGATGGCCAACGCAGCAGGTTCTGCGCACGATCTGGTGCAGGACACTACTAACAAGATGTTGGCTGACCTGTCGGCCAACAAGGAAAAGTACAAGCAGGACCCGAGTCAGTTCTATAACGCGCTCAACACCATTGTTGGCCCGGTGGTCGACGCTGAAGGCATTTCCCGCAGCATCATGACGGTCAAGTATTCGCGCAAGGCTACCCCGGCGCAGATGCAGACCTTCCAGGAAAACTTCAAGAAAGGCCTGTTCCAGTTCTACGGTAACGCGCTGCTCGAGTACAACAACCAGGGCATTACCGTTGCTCCCGCCGGCGATGAGTCGGGTGATCGCACCAGCGTCAATATGAGCGTCAAAGGCAACAACGGTGCTGTCTACCCTGTGCAGTACACGCTGGAGAAGGTTAACGGCGAGTGGAAGCTGCGTAACGTGATCATCAACGGCATCAACATTGGCAAGCTGTTCCGTGACCAGTTCGCCGACGCCATGCAGCGCAATGGCAACGATCTGGACAAAACCATCAATGGTTGGGCCGGTGAAGTCGCCAAGGCCAAGGAAGAAACCGATAAAGCTGCCGGGAAGCCTGCGCAATGACCGAGTCGGCTGTTCGTCTAGGCGATGCCGGCGAGCTGTTCATCAGTGGCGTGCTGGACTACCGCTCCGGGCCTGACCTGCGCAAGCAGGGCCAGGCCTTGATCAAGACCAGCACTGCCCCTGCGCTGGTGCTGGATTGTTCGGCTGTGACCAAGTCCAGCAGCGTCGGCTTATCGTTGTTGCTGTGCTTCATGCGTGATGCCGAAGCGGCCAAAAAGCCCGTCAGCATCCGTGCTATGCCCGAAGACATGCGTGAAATCGCCGAAGTTTCCGGTCTGACCGAGTTGCTGGCGCATCCTTAATACACATTATTAAAGAGGCCCCCCGTCAGAGTCCTGCTACGCGGGGTTCGCAGGCGCGGGGCTTTTTTGTATGATGTGCGACCCGCGCGCACTGGGCGCCGATAGAGGTTGAGCATGCAGGCCCTAGAAGTTAAGCGCTTTCTTGAAGGAAAGCTGCCGGAAACGACCGTAGAAGTTGAAGGCGAAGGCTGCAACTTCCAGCTGAACGTGATTAGCGATGAACTGGTGGCACTCAGCCCGGTCAAGCGTCAGCAGCAGATCTATGCCCATTTGAACCCGTGGATCACCGATGGCAGCATCCATGCGGTCACTATGAAATTTTTCAGCCGCGCGGCCTGGGCCGAGCGCACCTGAGCCCCCAAGGCGTCGAGATTCTTATGGATAAATTGATTATTACCGGCGGTGCCCGCCTTGATGGCGAGATTCGCATCTCTGGTGCAAAAAACTCCGCCTTGCCGATCCTGGCAGCGACCCTGCTGTGCGATGGCCCGGTTACCGTGGCCAACCTGCCGCACCTGCACGACATCACCACCATGATCGAGCTGTTCGGTCGCATGGGTATCGAGCCGGTGATCGACGAGAAACTGGCCGTCGAAATCGACCCGCGCACCATCAAGACCCTGATCGCCCCGTACGAGCTGGTGAAAACCATGCGCGCGTCGATCCTGGTGCTGGGCCCGATGGTCGCCCGTTTCGGCGAAGCCGAAGTCGCATTGCCTGGCGGTTGCGCCATTGGCTCGCGTCCGGTTGACCTGCATATCCGCGGCCTTGAAGCCATGGGTGCGACTATCGACGTCGAAGGCGGCTACATCAAGGCCAAGGCGCCGGAAGGCGGCCTGCGTGGCGCCAACTTCTTCTTTGATACCGTCAGCGTGACCGGTACCGAGAACATCATGATGGCCGCTGCCCTGGCCAACGGCCGCAGCGTCCTGCAAAACGCCGCGCGCGAGCCGGAAGTGGTCGACTTGGCCAACTTCCTGATCGCCATGGGTGCCAACATCACCGGCGCCGGCACCGACACCATCACCATCGACGGTGTGAAACGCCTGCACCCGGCCACCTACAAAGTGATGCCGGACCGCATCGAGACCGGTACCTACCTGGTTGCTGCTGCCGTCACCGGTGGTCGCGTCAAGGTCAAGGACACCGATCCGACCATCCTGGAAGCGGTCCTGGAAAAGCTGCGCGAAGCCGGTGCCGAAATCACTACCGGCGAAGACTGGATCGAGCTGAACATGCATGGCAAGCGTCCTAAAGCCGTCAACGTGCGTACCGCTCCCTACCCAGCGTTCCCGACCGACATGCAAGCGCAGTTCATCTCCCTGAACGCGATTGCCGAAGGCACCGGTGCCGTGATCGAGACCATCTTCGAAAACCGCTTCATGCACGTGTACGAACTGCACCGCATGGGCGCGAAGATCCAGGTCGAAGGCAACACCGCCATCGTGACCGGCACCGAGAAACTCAAGGGCGCGCCAGTGATGGCCACCGACCTGCGTGCCTCGGCCAGCCTGGTGATCTCGGCGCTGATCGCCGAAGGCGACACCCTCATCGACCGCATCTACCATATAGACCGTGGTTACGAGTGCATCGAAGAAAAACTGCAGATGCTCGGCGCCAAAATCCGCCGCGTACCGGGCTAGTCCCGCCGCTGAAAACGCTGTCACTGTGGTGAGCGGGCTTGCCCCGCGCTGGGCTGCGAAGCGGCCCTAAAGTCTGGGGAGCGCTGCGCACTCCAGCGCAGGGCAAGCCCGCTCACTACTAGAGGCTTGCTGTAAATTTGTTCAAAATCGAGGCTGTAATGGCCTCGATCTGTGTCCGGCGCCGTTTGCGACCGGGCAGCAATAGCCTGATGAAGGACTGACGTTTCCATGTTGACCATCGCACTGTCCAAGGGCCGCATCCTTGACGACACTTTGCCGCTTCTGGCTGAAGCGGGCATCGTGCCGACCGAGAATCCGGACAAGAGCCGCAAGCTGATCATCCCCACGACCCAGGACGACGTGCGCCTGTTGATCGTGCGGGCTACCGACGTGCCGACCTACGTTGAACATGGCGCGGCCGACCTCGGTGTTGCCGGTAAAGACGTGCTGATGGAATACGGCGGCCAGGGCCTGTACGAGCCATTGGACCTGCGTATTGCCCTGTGCAAGTTGATGACCGCTGGCCGTGTCGGTGATGTCGAGCCCAAAGGCCGCCTGCGCGTCGCGACCAAGTTCGTCAATGTTGCCAAGCGTTACTACGCCGAGCAAGGCCGCCAGGTCGACATCATCAAGCTCTACGGCTCGATGGAGCTGGCGCCGCTGATCGGCCTGGCCGACAAGATCATCGACGTGGTCGACACCGGTAACACCCTGCGTGCCAACGGTCTTGAGCCGCAAGAATTCATTGCCGACATCAGCTCCCGCCTGATCGTCAACAAAGCTTCGATGAAGATGCAGCATGCCCGTATCCAGGCGTTGATCGACACCCTGCGCACGGCAGTGGAGTCGCGACACCGCGGTTGACTTACCCGCGTAGCCTGAAGGCTGCGCCCGTCTATCCGCCTCATAGCCAGAATTCTCAGGTGCCCAAGCGGAAACGACTGCTAGTTTAGGGTGCCTGAGTTTTTGCCAATTCTATTGAGGCCCTCGCTATGACCACGTCCACTGCAATTGCCCGACTCAACGCTGCCGACCCGGATTTCGCCCATCATCTGGATCATCTGCTGAGCTGGGAAAGCGTGTCCGACGATTCGGTCAACCAGCGGGTGCTCGACATCATCAAGGCCGTGCGCGAGCGCGGTGATGCGGCGCTGGTGGACTTCACCCGCCAGTTCGACGGCCTGGACGTCAAGTCCATGGCTGACCTGATCCTGCCCCGCGAACGCCTGGAACTGGCCCTGACGCGCATCACTGCGCCGCAGCGCGAAGCCCTGGAAGTGGCGGCGGCGCGCGTGCGCAGCTACCACGAAAAACAGAAACAGGATTCCTGGAGCTACACCGAGGCTGACGGCACGGTGCTGGGCCAGAAGGTCACCCCGCTGGACCGCGCCGGTCTGTACGTGCCGGGCGGCAAAGCTTCGTACCCCTCATCGGTGCTGATGAACGCGATCCCGGCCAAAGTGGCAGGCGTGACCGAAGTGGTCATGGTCGTGCCGACCCCGCGCGGTGAAATCAACGAACTGGTGTTGGCTGCAGCCTGCATCGCCGGTGTGGATCGCGTGTTCACCATCGGCGGCGCCCAAGCCGTTGCCGCCCTGGCGTATGGCACTGAAAGCGTGCCGAAGGTCGACAAAGTGGTCGGCCCAGGCAATATCTATGTCGCCACCGCCAAACGCCACGTATTTGGCCAGGTGGGCATCGACATGATCGCCGGCCCTTCGGAAATCCTGGTGGTATGCGACGGCCAGACCGACCCGGACTGGATCGCCATGGACCTGTTCTCCCAGGCCGAGCATGACGAAGATGCCCAGGCGATCCTGGTCAGCCCGGACGCCGAGTTCCTCGACAAGGTCGCGGCCAGCATCAATAAACTGCTGCCGACCATGGAGCGCGCCGAGATCATCGAGAAGTCGATCAATGGCCGTGGCGCGTTGATCCTGGTGCGCGACATGGAGCAAGCCATCGAAGTGGCCAACCGTATCGCGCCGGAGCACCTGGAGCTGTCCGTGGCCGACCCACAAGCCTGGCTGCCGTCGATTCGCCACGCGGGTGCGATCTTCATGGGCCGCCACACCAGCGAAGCCCTAGGGGACTACTGCGCGGGCCCGAACCACGTGCTGCCAACCTCCGGCACGGCGCGGTTCTCGTCGCCACTGGGGGTGTATGACTTCCAGAAGCGTTCGTCGATCATCTTCTGCTCGCCCCAGGGCGCTTCCGAGCTGGGCAAGACTGCTTCGGTGCTGGCCCGTGGTGAATCCCTGAGTGCCCACGCCCGCAGCGCCGAATACCGCATCCTTGAAGAGAAGGGGAACTGAGACATGAGCAAATTCTGGAGCCCTTTCGTCAAGGACCTCGTGCCTTACGTGCCCGGCGAACAACCCAAGCTGACCAAGCTGGTCAAGCTCAACACCAATGAAAACCCCTACGGGCCATCGCCCAAGGCATTGGCGGCGATGCAGGCCGAGTTGAACGACAACCTGCGCCTGTACCCGGACCCCAACAGCGACCTGCTCAAGCAGGCGGTGGCCAAGTATTACGGGATCGATGCCGGCAAAGTGTTCCTTGGCAACGGTTCCGACGAAGTCCTCGCGCACATCTTCCACGGCCTGTTCCAGCACGATCTGCCGCTGCTGTTCCCGGATATCAGCTACAGCTTCTATCCGGTTTACTGCGGGCTCTATGGCATCAAGTCCGCTCCGGTGCCGCTGGACGAACAGTTCCAGATCCGTGTGGCGGATTACGCCAAGCCGAACGGCGGGATCATCTTCCCCAACCCGAACGCGCCCACCGGCTGCGTGCTGGCGCTGGACGCCGTGGAGCAGATCCTCAAGGCCAGCCCGGACTCGGTGGTGGTGGTCGATGAAGCCTATATCGACTTCGGCGGTGAAACCGCGATCAGCCTGGTGGACCGCTACCCGAACCTGCTGGTGACCCAGACCCTGTCCAAATCGCGCTCACTGGCTGGTTTGCGCGTGGGCCTGGCCGTGGGTCACCCGGACCTGATCGAAGCGCTGGAGCGGGTCAAGAACAGCTTCAACTCCTACCCGCTGGATCGCCTGGCGATTGTCGGCGCAGCGGCGTCGTTCGAGGATCGTGAGTACTTCGAGAAGACCTGCCGATTGGTTATCGATAGCCGTGAGAAAGTCGTGGCACAGTTGGAAGCCAAAGGCTTTGAAGTGTTGCCGTCGGCAGCCAACTTCATTTTTGCCCGTCACCCACAGCATGACGCGGCGGGCCTGGCGGCCAAGTTGCGTGAGCAAGGGGTGATTGTTCGTCACTTCAAGCAGGAGCGGATTGCCCAGTTCCTGCGGATCAGCATCGGCACGCCTGAGCAGAACCAGGCGTTGATCGATGGGCTCGGTGAGCTCTAGGCGTTAGACCTTTATTGGCTTGACGGGCCTCATCGCGGGCAAGCCCGGCTCCCACATTGGAATGCATTTCCCTGTGGGAGCCGGGCTTGCCCGCGATGAGGCCATCAGCAACACCGCATCGTTACAGCAACGGCTCATCCGGCTTCTTGTTCTTCCAACCATCATTGCCCGGCAGCAACAGGTTCAAGCCAATCGCCACCACCGCGCACAGGGCAATGCCCTTGAGGCCGAAGTCATCCGGGCCGGTGCCGGTACCGACCAGCACACCGCCAATCCCGAACACCAGGGTCACCGACACAATCACCAGGTTGCGAGCTTCGCCCAGGTCGATCTTGTGGCGGATCAGCGTGTTCATCCCCACCGCGGCAATCGAGCCGAACAGCAGGCACAGGATCCCGCCCATCACCGGTACCGGGATGCTCTGCAGCAATGCGCCGAACTTACCGATAAACGCCAGGCTGATAGCAAACACTGCCGCCCATGTCATGATTTTCGGGTTGTAGTTCTTGGTCAGCATCACCGCGCCGGTCACTTCGGCGTAGGTGGTGTTCGGCGGGCCGCCAAACAGGCCGGCAGCCGTGGTGGCAATGCCGTCACCCAGCAACGTGCGGTGCAGGCCTGGCTTCTTCAGGTAGTCGCGACCAGTCACGCTGCCCACTGCAATCACACCGCCGATATGTTCGATCGCCGGGGCCAGGGCCACCGGGACGATAAACAGGATCGCTTGCCAGTTGAATTCCGGCGCGGTGAAGTGGGGCAGGGCAAACCAGGGGGCGGCGGCGATCTTCGCCGTGTCGACCACGCCAAAGTAGAACGACATGGCAAAACCCACCAGCACGCCGGAGATGATCGGCACCAGGCGGAAAATGCCCTTGCCGAACACCGCCACGATCAAGGTGGTCAGCAGTGCTGGCATCGAGATCATCATCGCCGTCTGGTAATGGATCAGCTCGGTACCGTCACCGGCTTTGCCCATTGCCATGTTGGCGGCGATCGGTGCCATGGCCAGGCCGATGGAGATAATCACTGGCCCGATCACCACGGGCGGCAGCAGCCGGTCGATAAACCCGGTGCCCTTGATCTTCACGGCCAGGCCCAGGAAGGTATAAACGAAGCCGGCGGCCATCACCCCGCCCATGGTCGCCGCGAGGCCGAACTGGCCCTTGGCGAGAATGATCGGGGTGATGAAGGCAAAGCTCGACGCCAGGAAGACCGGCACCTGCCGCCCTGTCACCACCTGGAACAACAACGTGCCCAGGCCCGCGGTGAACAGTGCGACGTTTGGATCAAGACCTGTGATCAGTGGCATCAACACCAGCGCGCCAAATGCTACGAAGAGCATTTGTGCGCCAGACAGGATCTGGCGCCAAAGCGGGTCGTTGAATTCATCCTGCATGCTCACGCGTCCTTCTGCTTGGTGCCGAAGATCTTGTCACCGGCATCGCCCAGGCCTGGGATGATGTAGCCGTGTTCGTTCAGACGCTCATCGATGGACGCGGTGTAGATCTGCACGTCCGGGTGGGCCTTCTCGACGGCAGCGATGCCTTCGGGGGCAGCGACCAGCACCATGGCGCGGATGTCCCGGCAACCGGCTTTTTTCAGCAGGTCGATGGTGGCAACCATGGAGCTGCCGGTGGCGAGCATCGGGTCGATGATCATCGCCAGGCGCTCGTTGATTTCTGGAACGAGTTTTTCCAGGTAGGTGTGGGCCTGCAGCGTTTCTTCGTTGCGGGCCACGCCCACGGCGCTGACCTTGGCGCCCGGGATCAGGCTGAGCACGCCTTCGAGCATGCCGATACCGGCGCGCAGGATCGGCACCACGGTGATTTTCTTACCGGCGATTTTCTCGACCTGGACGGGACCGGCCCAACCAGGAATCTCGTAGCTTTCCAGGGGCAAGTCCTTGGTCGCTTCGTAAGTGAGCAACGCTCCGACTTCCTGAGCAAGCTCACGGAAGTTCTTCGTGCTAATGTCGGCGCGGCGCATAAGGCCGAGCTTGTGTCGGATCAGCGGATGGCGGATCTCGCGAGTGGGCATGGGAAAGGCTCCGGCGGCGGGCAAAAAAACCGGCCTAGATTAATCTATCCGAGGGTGTTGTCCTATAGACATCTAGTACGTTAGTCCATTAAGGCTTGCTCGGAGCGCACGAGAAGCGTACCTTCGCCCGCTTTTCTTGCCACAGCACCCCCTTGGAGAGCGCCATGTCCGCTGATCTCGAGCATATCCGTCAAATCATGCACGAGGCTGACTGCCTGTACACCGAAGCGCAAGTCGAAGAAGCGATCGCCAAGGTCGGCGCACACATCACCCGTGAAATGGCCGACACCAACCCGGTGGTCTTCTGCGTGATGAACGGTGGCCTGATCTTCGCCGGCAAATTGCTGACCCACCTGCAATTCCCGCTGGAAGCGTCCTACCTGCATGCCACCCGTTATCGCAACGAAACCAGCGGCGGCGACCTGTTCTGGAAGGCCAAGCCGGAAGTCTCGTTCATTGATCGCGACGTGCTGATCATCGATGACATCCTCGACGAAGGTCACACCCTGGGCGCGATCATCGACTTCTGCAAACACGCCGGCGCGCGCAAAGTGCACACCGCCGTGCTGATCGACAAAGACCACGACCGCAAGGCGCGCCCGGACCTGAAAGCCGATTACGTCGGCCTGCCGTGCATCGACCGCTACATCTTCGGTTACGGCATGGACTACAAAGGCTACTGGCGCAACGCCAATGGAATCTTCGCCGTCAAAGGAATGTAAGCATGGCCCGCTTTCTTGATCAGACGCTGTTTGCCGAACTGGCCGAGAAAGCGGCCGCCAGCCCTCGTGGCCGACACCACCACAACTTTCATCAGATGGAAGAGCCCTGCCATCGCCTGGCGGTGGGCCTGCAACCGGACACCTATGTGCCGCCTCATCGGCACTTGAGTGCGGACAAGGCGGAAACCTTGCTGGTGCTGCAGGGCCGTTTGGGTGTGCTGGTGTTCAGCGAAACCGGCGAGGTGCTCGCCAAGCGCGTCATGCAGGCGGGCGGTGAGTGCGCGGGTGTCGACCTGCCGCCGGGTGTGTTCCATGGCCTAGTGGTGCTGGAGCCCGACACGGTGATGTTCGAGTGCAAGGCCGGCCCTTATCGTCCGGTGGGCGAGGGCGAACTGGCCGACTGGGCACCCCGTGAAGGTGACGCTGGCGTGGCCGAGTATCAACGCTGGATGCTTGCCCAGTTCGATTGAGCTACAGTGCTGGGCCCACCTTGCCGGAGCGGCCCATGAGCCTGTTGACACGCACCTGCGCCGCCCTGGCGTTGACCCTCAGTTTGCCCCTGGCCGCGGCGCCTGCGCCGATGCACAGCCAATTCTTGCCCTCGGATGACCTGACCCTGCGCGCCGAAGCGCCGGACCAGCAGCAACTGCTGCAAGTCACCGAGTACGCGGTAGTGGTGGGCAACCAGCGCCAATCCAGCCAGCAACCGATCCCGGTGACTTCGCCGCTGATGATTCGCCTCAAGGGCAAGTCCCTCAACAAGGGCGCGACGATAAGCCAAGTGGTGCTCAATTTTGATGCTGAGAGCAAAAGCCTGAAAAAGCCCGCTTACGATGACAAGAGCAAGACGCTGACCTTGTCGTACCCGGTGGCCCAGTACCGCGTGATCGTCGACTTGCTGCGCAATGACACGGTGTATGTGCAGTTCCTCAGTTATGCCAACGGGCATATCTGGGCGGATTTGCATACCGGAGCCGTTCGCGCGAAGTAGTCAGGCGACACAGATTCCGCTATGTGGATGCAATTGATGTGGGGGCTGGCTTGCCTGCGACAGCGTTGTCTCAGTGACAGAGGGGCCAGTTGACCCACCGCTATCGCAGGCAAGCCAGCTCCCACATAAGTGTTTGGTTGTTTTCGAAGGTGGTGTCTGGCAGGTAGACTTCAGACCCCGTGTAAATGTCTGCAGGCTGGAGTCGGTAATGCGTAAAGATAAGAAACAGGTGATTGGTGATGAGATCGGCGACGATCAGATCAAGTTGTTCCTGGACTTCGAGCCGGTCGACGCGACTTCACCGTCCCTGCACAAACTGATCAAGGCCTACCGTGGCCTGCGTATCGACGACTTCGAACGGTTCCTGGGCTTCTTCAAGGAAGCCGGCCTGGACCTCGACGGCAAGGATGAGCATGGCCAGACCTTTGTCGATCTGATCAAGGACCAGCGTAATGCCGCCGAGTACATCGAGCTGATCGATAACGCCCGCGGCTGATTATCCTAGACACACAAAAACGCCCCGCTCTCATCATGAGAGCGGGGCGTTTTTTATGGCGTCACGACCTCAAGCGTAGCTTTCGGTCTCGGCGGCAGGTGCCACCAGCTCAAGGCTGATGTTGTTCTGCGTGTTGATCTTGCGATACAGCTCGGCATCCGTCTCCAGGACCTTTTCCCGCGCCGGGAAAATTTCCTGCAGCTTGGCGGCCCATTCACCCGACGCTTTGCTTGGGAAGCACTTCTCGATCAGTTCCAGCATGATCGAAACGGTCACCGAAGCACCCGGGGACGCCCCCAGCAGCGCGGCCAACGAACCATCTTTGGCCGCGACCAGCTCGGTACCGAATTGCAGCACGCCGCCTTTCTTCGGGTCTTTCTTGATGATCTGCACCCGTTGACCGGCCACTTCCAGGCGCCAGTCTTCGGCTTTCGCCTCAGGGTAGAAGCGGCGCAGGGATTCCAGGCGCTGTTCCATGGATTGGCGCACTTCGCTGACCAGGTACTTGGTCAGGTCCATGTTGTCGCGCGCCACGGCCAGCATCGGGCCGATGTTGCCGGCACGAATCGACAGGGGTAGGTCGAGGAACGAACCGTGCTTGAGGAACTTGGTGGTGAAACCGGCGTATGGCCCGAACAGCAGGGACTTCTTGCCATCCACCACGCGGGTGTCCAGATGCGGCACGGACATCGGTGGCGAGCCCACGGCAGCCTGGCTGTAGACCTTGGCCTGGTGGTGCTTGACCACTTCCGGGTTGTCGCAACGCAGCCACTGGCCGCTGACCGGGAAGCCGCCAAAACCTTTGCTTTCCTCGATGCCCGAGGCTTGCAGCAGCGGCAGGGCTGCGCCACCGGCGCCGAGGAACACAAACTTGGCGTCCACTTCACGGCTGTTGCCGCTGTTGACGTCCTTGATGCTCACGGTCCAGCCCGCGCCGTTGCGCTTGAGGCCGGTTACACGCTTGCTGTACTTGACCTGGGCGTCTGCCGAGCTGGTCAGGTGGCTGAGCAGTTGGTTGGTCAGCGCGCCGAAGTTGACGTCCGTGCCGTTCATCACGCGGGTGGCCGCGATTTTTTCGTCGAGCGGACGGCCCGGCATCATCAGCGGCATCCACTCGGCCATTTCGTTGCGGTCTTCGGTGTAGTGCATGTCCGAAAACGCGTGGTGCTGGCGGAGGGATTCAAAGCGCTTCTTGAGGAAGTCCACGCCTTTTTCGCCCTGCACGAAGCTCAAGTGCGGCACCGGGCTGATAAAGGACTTGGACGAGCCAAAGGTGCCCTTTTTGGTCAGGTACGCCCAGAACTGCTTCGACACCTCGAACTGGGTGTTGATGTGCACGGCTTTCTTGATGTCGATGGAGCCATCGGCAGCCTGCGGTGTGTAGTTCAGCTCACACAGGCCGGCGTGGCCGGTACCGGCGTTGTTCCACGGGTTGGAACTTTCCGCGGCACCCGAATCCATCAGCTCAACGACTTCCAGCTTGAGGCCGGGGTCGAGCTCTTTGAGCAGTACGGCCAGGGTGGCACTCATGATGCCGGCCCCTACCAGTACTACGTCGACTGCTTCGTTATGCGCCATTTAACGCGTCTCCAAAATCTGCAGCACCAAATTGACGGCATGGCTGCCAGGAGTGACGGGGCGGTTCACGTGTTGCCCCAGGTTACCCATGGCCAGGATCGCCATGTCCGATTCGCAATTCTTTGCAACTTCAGCGCACGCTTCCTGCCGGGCTAATCTGCCTATGAACGCATTCATGGGCGCCTGTGGCAATTCGACTTATGGTCAAAGCGTGCGATTCGTGCAACCAATCCGTAGCGGACAGGCTCAAGCTCCGGTTCTTGAGGCGTGCTCGGTCCTGTGTGGTTGGGCTGTTCCAGACGCTGATGGTGCTTGTACAAACGCCAAACTATTCATTTGCTCGCCACACTCTTGTGAAGTTGTGAAAACCCGTTTTTTCACGCTCTTTTGAAGACGTGAACCTCAAAAAAGGGCTGCCCCAGCCTGGCACCTGGCCCGGATACCTTGCCGACACGCGGCAAAACGGGCAAACAACTCAAGTGGCCGAGCGCAATGGCAGCTCTGGCAGATTCGATAAAGGCGGAGGGTTTGCAGGGAAAACAGCAAGCACGCCAGCTTCACTCGATCTGTGTGGGCGGCTCTCTGTGGGCGATTCTTGGGCTAATGCCGAGGCATTAACGATGCTGCGAGGCCCGATCAGGAGACGTCCTTATAATCGGGGGGAGATTGTAGCGAAGAACGCCAGGGAAATGGGCGTGTTTTATGACTTTTATTAGGTGTTCGGTCAGGCGGCCAACGGCTGGTGGCGGGACGACCGCGCAGGACGCGGGCTGACGCGGGCCCGGGCAGGCAATGGGTGGTGCATCCAGCTCAGGCGGATTTCATCGATTTCTACCCAGCCGTCGCCAACTGGAGGCTGGCTGCACTCTTTGAACGCCTGGCAACGCCCCTGTGCATCGAGAAGGGCGAATTGGCGAAGGGCGGTCTTGCGCGTGAACAGTGACCATAGAAAATGCATGGCGATCGACCTCCTGAGATTGGGGCCAAGCATGCCTGCCCGGGATGACGAGCCCATGTAACGGGTGTGACATATCGGTGACATCGAACCGCGTTCCAGGCAAGGGGTCACAGGTTGTAACTGATGCTAGTTCCCGGCAGTGGCGCCCCGCTATACTGCCGGCCTGTCGGTACCTGATTTCTGGAGAGAAGAGCATGTTGCAACGCCTGTTGTTCGGTTTGATCACTGTGACCAGTTTGACCCTGGTTGGCTGCGCCAACAGCCCGCAACAACTGACCCCGGAACCGAAGATCACCACCCAGCTGGCGCCAGTGGGCCACGGCCAGCCGGTATCGGTACGGGTGGTGGATGGTCGTCCATCGCCGACGCTCGGCTCGCGCGGTGGCCTGTACCCGGAAACCGCCCTGGTGTCGGTGAACGCTCAAGACGTGCTGCCCAAGCTGCAGGCCCAGGCCGAAGCCGCCGTGCGCCTGCTGGGTTTCACCCCAAGCCCCAACGCCCCGGGCGCTCCGCAGTTGACGATCACCCTGGCCGAATTGAAGTATCAGTCGCCTAAAGACGGCCTGTACGTGACCGAAGCGTCCATCGGCGCGACCTTCAAGTCCGACGTCAGCGCCGGCACCCGTCGCTACAGTGGTCGCTATGGCGCGTCCCTGAACCAGCGTTTCGGTATGTCGCCGAACCAGGAAACCAACACCAAGCTGGTCAGCGACGTCCTGAGCGACGCCTTGACCCGTCTGTTCAAGGACCCAAGCATCGGTTCGCTGCTCAGCGCGCAATAACCGATCCGATAGAAAACCGGGCTCAGTGATGAGCCCGGTTTTTTTTCGCCTCCCGTTTCATGCGGCAGTGTCGATACAGAAATCCAGCAGGCTTACCCCCGTCAGCAGATCGGCCTCCGGCAGGTCCGCATGCTGGTGCCCGCCAAGGGCGCAATACACCAGCCAGTGGCGGTCCTGGACGTTGAACGCCAGGCCGCCGATCAGCGCCTCTTGCTCATCGCTCTGGGCGATCAGGTACAGCCGATCCTGGTTTTGCGCGTGCAGCATGACAAGCTCCTAAGCATCGAAGGGCAACAGAGTGGCTTGTTAAGGTGACGTTCAGGTGACGGTGTAAATTACTGGATACATTAACCGTCCATGGGGGAGGGAGCATGAGCGGCGCCGGAGGCCACTATCGTTCAGGTTTGTATCTGAACTGATACCAAGACACTGTTTTACCGAGGTTTGCGATGGCGCTGCCCGCACTATTGATCAATGTTGTGGCTTTAATGGTGGCTTGCCCGGGTGCGGCGCTGCTGTTTATCACCCGCCTGCGCGAACAGCGCGCAATGGCCGAGTTGACCGCGCAAAGCGAAGACCGGGCAATCGACCAACCGATGTTGTTTCTGGATGTGCGCACCGAACGGGCGCATCGTCTGGCTTACCGCATCGGGTTCGCCTGCCTGGGGCTGGCGCTGGCCTTTTCCTGGCTCAGCACCCACCTCTAAAACGCCACAACACAAATGTGGGAGCGAGCAAGCCCGCTCCCACATTTTGATCAGTGTTTACAAAGGTATTCCGGCTTTAACTCGATATTGATTACGCACCGGGGTTGCATACTGCACCACCAGGAATGGCCGGTGCTCGGCCGGGCATTCGTTCAGGCGGCGCTCCCATTCAGCCTTGGCCTTGGCCAGTTCATCCGCCGGGAACACCTCGGCTGCCGTCGGCACCTGCAGTTGCGGGTCGGCGTCGCTCCATTGCTGGTAGGCCAGGTAGTGCACCGGGAACAACCGGTAACCGCCGAGAATCTGCCGATCCATTTCCACCGCCAGTAGCTTGGTGTCTTCGAAACGCTCGGTAATCGGCGGCGCGAAGTTGATGTGCACCCGGCCCTTGTAGCCCGTGATGCCCAAGGCGATGCTTACGTCATCCTCGCCTGGTGCCTTGCTGTAGGTGCCGGTGGTGGCGCGGATGTACAACTCGCGTGCCTTGGCGGTATCGCAGGGGTCGTACTCGTAGCTGATCGACACGGGCGTCAGGTTCAGCGACTGGATCACCTCGGCAAACGGCTCGTCCTTGCGGCTGACGTGGAACATCTTGAGGATCGCCGACTCGGTGCGGTCATCGCCATCCTTGGCGCGCCCTTCGGCCTGGGCGATCCAGATGGATTGGCAGTCGTTGCGGATCGAATGGTTGATGTAGGCCGACAGCAGGTTGTAGGCCGCCATCTTCTCCTTTCGTCCGGTGATCGAGCGGTGCACGATGAAGCTCTTGTTCAGGCGCATCAGGTCGCTGACAAACGGCTTTTGCAGCAGGTTGTCGCCAATGGCGATGCGTGGCGTCGGCAGGCCGGCGTGGTAGACGGCATAGTTGACGAAGGCCGGGTCCATCACGATATCGCGGTGGTTGGCCAGGAACAGGTAGGCGGTGCCGGACTTGAGCTGCTCGACGCCCGTGTAGGTCACACCGTCCGTCGCTCGGTCAATGGTGTGGTCGACGTAATACTCGACTTTGTCCTGCAGCGTGGCCACGGTGGTGACGCCGGCGAATTCACGGCGCAATTTGCGGGCGATCATCGGCTTGAGCAGCCAGCCCAGGGCGCCGGCAAAGCGCGGGAAGCGGAAGTGGGTCAGGATGTCCAGAAAGGCCTTGTCACTGAACAGACGTGCCAGCACTGCCGGGACTTCGCTGTCATTGTAAGGTCGGATGGTATCGAATTCGCCCATCATGCTCTCTTGTTAGAAACGGCTAGGGTAAGTAAAGGAAATACCAGGGCGCGGCGCGAGTAATGGGCTCGGCCGAACGATAACCCTGTAAATAGACCGGCGATTATACGCACAAGTCACCTTGGAGGCTGCGATGCTGGAAAGCGCGACGTACGATTGTCCTTATTGTGGTGAAGTGGTCGAGACAACGGTGGATTTGTCGGGCGGTGATCAGACCTATATAGAAGACTGCCAGGTGTGTTGCCGGCCGATCATTTTCGATCTGCAGGTCCATGGTGAAGAATGGATGCTTGAAACCCGCAGCGAAAATGAATAAAGGGGGCGCCCATGCAGCGAATCTACGAACCGGAAAACCTGATGGAAGGCGAGTTGCTGCAGCAGATGCTCGCCAGCGAGGGCATCGAAGCGCACCTGGTGGGCCGCCATTTGCTGGGTGGCACCGGCGAATTGCCGATCTTCGGCCTATTGGGCCTGGAGGTGGACAACGACCGGGCCGTCGACGCCCGCGCGCTGATCACTGCCTATATTGGCGCGCAACCCTTGCCCGGCGACGAACCGGACAGCTTCCCCGACGTGCTGGTCTGTTAGGCTGTCGGTCGGTTTACCCAAGAGTCGTGTTGCCCCATGTGTGGACGTTATGCCCTGTTTCGCTGGACCCCCGCTTTTGCTGCCTTGCCGGGCTTCCCGGCTGACCAGCAGGCTCAGTGGAACATCTCCCCGAATGATTCGGTGCTGATCCAGCGCCTGAGCGACGGCCAGCGCACCCTGGCGCGCGCGCGCTGGGGGCTTACGCCACCCTGGCTCACCGACCTTTCCCGCACGCCCGCCCATGCACGCGCCGAAACCCTGGCCGAGCAACCGATGTTTCGCGAAGCGTTCCGTCAACGCCGCTGCCTGCTGCCGGCCAATGGGTTCTACGAATGGCGCGGCACCCAGCGCAAACGCCCGTACTGGCTCACGCCGGGGGAGGGCTCAGCGTTGTTTTTTGCCGCGATCTGGGAGGCTTACCCCGTGCAGGAGCAGGTGTGGCTGAGCACAGCGGTGGTGACCCAGGCGGCGCAGGCTCAGCGCCGGCCGCTGATTCTGGATGCCGAGGGGCAGGACGCCTGGCTTGATCCCGAGACGCCGTTGCATGTGTTGCAAGGGCTGTTGGCCAGCGAGCCCACCGCGTTGCGCGAGCGGGTGTTGGCCAACATGGTCAATGATCCGAAGCTCAATGGGCCTGAGTGCCTGACCCCGGCGTGAGTCACTAAGTGTTGGGTTAGGTTGACTGGCCCCTTCGCGAGCAAGCCCGCTCCCCCATTTGGATGTGTGAACACAGTCAAAATGTGGGAGCGGGCTTGCTCGCGAAGGCGGCCTCAAGCCACCGAAAATCCCTAGACTTTGAACTGATTGATCAACCGGCGCTGCTGCTCCGCCAGCTTGGTCAAGTCCGCACTGGCCGCGCTGGATTCATCCGCGCCGCCTGCTACTTCATTGGCCACTTGGCCGATGTTGATCACGTTGCGATTGATGTCCTCGGCCACCGCGCTCTGTTCTTCGGCGGCACTGGCGATCTGGGTGTTCATGTCGTTGATCACCGAGACTGCCTGGGTGATCGTTTCCAGCGCTTCGGCCGCCTTGGCCGCGTGTTGCACGCTTTCATCGGTGCGGTTCTGGCTGTCCTCCATCACCCGCACCACGTCCCGCGTGCCTTGTTGCAACTGCTGGATCATGGTCTGGATTTCTTCGGTGGCTTTTTGGGTCTTCTGCGCCAGGTTGCGCACTTCGTCAGCCACTACGGCAAAACCACGGCCTTGTTCGCCGGCGCGGGCTGCCTCAATGGCTGCGTTCAGCGCCAGCAGGTTGGTCTGTTCCGCGATCCCGCGAATCGCGGTAAGGATGGCGTTGATGTTCTCGCTGTCCTTGGCCAGGGTTTGCACCACGCCCACGGCCTTGCCGATTTCCTCGGCCAACGCGCCGATGGAAGTGGAGGTGTCGCGCACAATGCGCATGCCCTGGCTGGCGGCCTGGTCGGCATGGCTGGCGGCTTGCGCGGCCTGGGTGGCGTTGCGCGCAACATCTTGCGCAGTCGCGGTCATCTCATGCACAGCGGTGGCGACCTGGTCGATTTCCACCATCTGTTTGTGCACGCCCTGGTTGGTGCGGATCGCGATGTCGGCGGTGTGCTCTGACGAATCGCTGACCTTCTGCACCGAGCTCACCACCTGAGTGATCATGCCTTGCAGCTTGATCAGGAAGGTGTTGAAGCCGGCTGCAATCGCGCCCAGTTCATCGGCGCGGTCGCTGGTCAGGCGTCGCGTCAGGTCGCCTTCGCCCTGGGCGATGTCATTGAGCATGGCCACCATTTGCTTGAGCGGGCGGGCGATGCCGTGACCGACCAGCCAGATCACCAGCAGGCCGATACCGGCGATCAACAGGCCGGCGATGGTCATGCCGAAAATGTCGGTCTTGCGTTGGGCTTCCAGGTCGCTTTGCAGTTTCTGCGAGTCAGCCATCACCGCGCTGAGGGGCAGTTGCATCATCAGGGTCCAGCGTGCGTCGGTCTGGCCGATAGTGAACGGCAGGAACAACTCGATATGCCCGTGTTCCTTGTCGATGTCGTAGCGAACTTCGCCGACGCTCAGTTGGTTGAGGTTGGTCAGTTCGTTGCTGTCGAGCAGGTCGGTGGCCTTTTCACCGAGTTTGCTGGCGTCCTTGGTGTAGGCCACCAGGCGGCCGTTGCTGGAGATCAGCGCCAGCTCACCGGCACCGTTGTAGAGCTTTTGATCGGCGCTGGTGAGCATGTCCTGAATGAAGTTCACCGACAGATCGGCACCGACGATGCCCTGGAAGCTGCCGTCGATCATGATCGGTTCGATAAACGAAGCGAGCATCACCATGGCATTGCCGACCTTGTAAGGGGCAGGGTCGATGGCGCAGGCCTTTTTGTTTTCCTTGGAGCACAGGTAGTACTCGCTGGCGCGCACACCGGTGGACAAAATGTTCTGGTCGTTGACGTCGGCAAGCTTATCCAGGCCCAGGCTGCCATCTGCGTTGCGGTACCACCACGGCAGGAAACGTCCGTCGGCGCCCATGCCGATAATCGGGCTGTTCACGTAGGCGGCGTCGTTGTGATCGATGGCGTTGGCCTCCCAGCCAATGTAGGCGCCGAGGATCTTCGGGTTGCGCACCACGGTTTCGTGCAGCAGGTTGATCAGTTGCTCGCGGCCGACCTGCAGGGCCGGTTCACCCTTGGCGTCTTTCATGCCGAGCAGGGCGTTGGCGGTCGCCAGGCTCTTGGCCGTCACCAGCGGTGCTTCCAATTCCCGCTGGATCAACGTGGCTTGGGTCTGCGCCAGGGCAGTGAGGCGTTGCTCGATAATCTGCTCGAACTGCACCTGGGTGCGCTCCTGCACCATCTCTTGGGTCCGTGCGCCGGCAAACAAGGCGTACAGCACCAGCACCGCGACCACGCTCAGGACAATGGCCCCGGCCAATGCCGCGACAGAAAACTGAATCGACTTGAATTTCATGAAAGCTCCGGGCACAGGGGGACGATCCGCTTTTTTGTATCGGCCACGGACGCGTTGCGCATGAGGGGTTGTCCTGCAAAATTGTTGGGGATGTCGCAAACGGAATGCCCGCCGCCGTTGCGGGTGCAGGTGGGATGTATCTGAAAATCTGCGGTTACACGTCTGGTGTATCTGGCGCCGATACAAATGTGCGCCTACGATACGCGCCATGTTTTCAGGGAGCAGGCGCATGAATATGAAAGGTATGAAGCAATCGTTGGCCGTTAGCGGGTTGGTCGCAGCGATGCTGCTGGCAGGCTGTCAGTCGGTCAACACCACCAGCGGCGGCGCCGTTGGGGTCGAGCGCAAGCAGTACATGTTCAGCATGCTGTCGAGCCAGGAAGTCGACCAGATGTATGCCCAGTCCTACCAGCAGACCCTGGGTGAAGCCAGCGGCAAGGGGCTGGTGGACAAGACCAGCGCCAACGCCAAGCGTGTGCAGGCGATTGCCAACCGCTTGATCGCCCAGGCACCGACCTTCCGCCCGGATGCGGCGCAATGGAAGTGGGAAGTGAACCTGATCAAGAGCGACGAGATGAACGCCAACTGCGGGCCTGGCGGCAAGATCTTCGTGTACAGCGCGTTGATCGACAACCTCAAGCTCACCGATGACGAACTGGCCGCCGTGATGGGCCATGAAATCGCCCACGCGTTGCGTGAACACGGGCGTGAAGCCATGTCCAAGGCCTACGGGATCGAGATGGCCAAGCAGGGTGCCGGTGCGTTGTTCGGCCTGGGCCAGGACAGCCTGGCATTGGCCGACACCGTGGCCAACTACGGCATGACCTTGCCCAACAGCCGCAGCAATGAAAACGAAGCCGACTTGATCGGCCTGGAACTGTCAGCCCGTGCGGGCTACAACCCGAACGCCGCTATTACGCTGTGGAACAAGATGGCCAAGGCCTCGGAAGGCGCGCCGCCGGAGTTCATGAGCACTCACCCGGCGTCCGACAGCCGAATCGCCTCGTTGCAGGCGGCGATTCCGAAGGTGATGCCGCTGTACCAGCAGGCAAAAAAATCCTGAGTTAACGCAGATCAATGTGGGAGCCGGGCTTGCCCGCGATGCAGGCGGCTCGGTCTCTCAGTTGCACCGGGTTGCTGCCATCGCAGGCAAGCCAGCTCTCACAGGGATCGGGTTTGCAGCCTTAGATCCAGCCGCTGCTTTGCATGGCTTTGTACACGGCCACAATCGCCAGGACGAAAAACGCAGTCGCCGCCAGTCGACGAATCAGCGTCAACGGCAGTTTCTCCGCTGCAAAATTCCCCGCCAAGACCACCGGCACGTTGGCAATCAGCATGCCCAGGGTCGTCCCGATAATCACCAGCCACAGTTCCGGATACTGCGCCGCCAGCATCACCGTGGCGATCTGGGTCTTGTCACCGATTTCCGCCAGGAAGAACGCAATCAGCGTGGTCAGGAATGGCCCGAATTTGCGTGTGGTGCTGGCTTCGTCATCGTCGAGTTTATCCGGCACCAGGGTCCAGAGCGCCGTGGCGCAGAAGCTCGCGGCGAGGATCCAGTGCAACACCGCATCCGAGAAGAAACTGCCGAACCAGGCACCCACGGCACCGGCCGCCGCATGGTTGGCCAGGGTCGCGGCGACGATGCCGGCGATGATCGGCCAGGGTTTGCGAAAGCGTGCGGCAAGGATGAGCGCGAGCAGTTGCGTCTTGTCGCCGATTTCGGCCAAGGCAACGATTGCGGTAGGAACGAGTAGTGAATCCAGCATCAGGTTAGTTTCCAGGGGCGGGTCGACACGGCTATGACACGTACAGCCTTCCCGCCCCGGGTAAGGTGTGCGTGTCATAGGTCTTGTCAAACCCCGGTCCGTCTGTGCGGACTCCTGGGTCGCATACGCCATGGTCTGCTGACCAAGTATGTTGACGTATGCCGGACGAGCGTGGCGCTCGTGGGAGACTACTCCCCTAGGACGGAGCGGATTCTGCCTAGGCAAAATCCATTCGGCAAGCCTTCTTTTTCAAACGCCCGTCAGCCGCGCTTGGCACGGTAGATGCGAAAACCGTTGCCTTCGGCCTTCACCGCACACACGCCCAGATGCTCTTCGATCAATGGCTGGTACTTGAGGAAGCTGTTGGCAACCAGGCGAAGTTCGCCGCCTTTTGCCAGGTGTTTCGCCGCTTTTCGCAGCAGATTCTCAGTGGCGAAGTAATCGGTATGCACGCCGACATGGAACGGTGGGTTGCTCAAAATCGCGTTCAAACCCATCGGCGCGGCATCGATGCCATCACCAGTCAGCACCTCGGCTTCCAGGCCGTTGGCGGCTAGGGTCAGGCGGCTGCTGGCGGCGGCAAAGGCGTCCACATCCAGCATCGTCACGCTGTTGTGCGGGTAGCGACGTTTGACCGCAGCCCCCAGCACGCCGGCGCCACAACCAAAGTCCAGTAGATGGCCGCTTGGCAGCTTGTCCAGGTGCTCCAGCAACAGTTCGGTGCCGCGATCCAGTCGACCGTGGCTGAACACGCCCGGCAGGCTCACCACCTTCAGCGGGCCTTCGGCCAGCGGTACCTCGAAGACCTGTGCCAGGCTTTCCAGCTCGACCGCTTGCGGCGCGTTGGCCACGGTGACCTGCCACAGCTGGCAATGCCGCGCGTTGTCGAGCTTGCGTGGCTTGCCGAAGGGGATCATCTGCTTGGCGGCGCTTTCGATGCCGGATTTTTTCTCGCCGACCAGAAACAACTCGGCGCCGGGCAAGCGAGAGGCCACAGCGTTGAGCAGGTAGTCGGTCAGGTCCTTGGACTTGGGCAGGAAGATCACCGCCGCCTCAAAGGCGCGCTCCGGCACGTTCACGCCAAAGTGGCTGCGCTCGGCGAAGCGTGCATCGAGCGCCGCCTGGTCGCCGGCATGCCAGCTCCAGCCGTGGGCGTTGGGCAGGCGGCCGAGCAGGTCGTCGGCGGGCAGGCCCACCAACAGCAGGTTGCCTTGAAAAAGTTCGGCCTGACGAAGCAGTACTTCACTGCGCGGATCCATGGTCTGCTCCTTGAAAAGGGGCGCAGTTTATCAACTCACAACGCGCAGCGGGGCGCCGCTGAAAAAGCCCTGGGCGTTTTCCGCCAGTTGGCCGACGATGCGTTGTCGCGCTTCGCGACTGCCCCAGGCGTTATGTGGCGTGACGATCAGGCGGGGGATATCGCCGGCCAGCAGCGGGTTGCCGTTGACCGGCGGCTCCACGCTCAGCACATCGGTGGCCGCACCGCCCAGATGACCGCTGCGCAAGGCGTCGGCCAAGGCTTGCTCGTTGATCAAGCCACCGCGTGCGGTATTGACCACAAACGCGCCGGGCTTGAGCAACGCCAGTTCACGGGCGCCGATAAAGTCGCGGGTGTGTTCGTTGAGCGGGCAGTGCAGGGTGAGCGCGTCGACTTGGGTCAACAGTTCATCCAATGGCACGCGGTCGGCACGGGCAGGGCGGCCCGGGATCGCGCCAAGCAGCACGCGCATGCCAAAGGCCTCGGCCAGGCGTGCCACGGCGCCGCCCAACTCGCCATGGCCGAGCAGGCCGAGGGTTTTGCCTTCCAGTTCGACGATGGGGTGGTCGAGCAGGCAGAACTGTTTGGCCTCCTGCCACTTGCCGGCGTTTACATCCCGTTGGTAATCCTGCAAGCGCGTGGCCAGGTTGAGCAGCAGCATGATCGTGTGCTGCGCCACCGATGGCGTGCCATAGCCCTGGCAGTTGCTTACAGTGATGCCATGGGCGCGGGCGGCTTCGAGGTCGACGTTGTTGGTGCCGGTGGCCGAGACGAGGATCAACTTGAGTTCCGGGCAGGTCGCCAGGGTTGCGCTGTTGAGGGCGATCTTGTTACTGATCACCACCTGGGCGCCCTGCAGGCGTTCAACCAGGTTCTGCGGCGTGGTGTCCGAAAACAGCTGCAACTCGCTGAAACTGTCGCGCAGGTCGCTGAGGTCAAGGTCCCCCAGGTCCAGGGACGGGTGATCGAGGAAGACGGCGCGGCGATTGTTCGTCATCAACTGTACCTTTTGCGACAGGGTTCGAAGGCGTAATCTGCCGAGCCTATCAGATGAAATAATCAGTTACTTAATTGGAGTGAGCATGTACGCCGCCGAGTTCTTGACCGTAGCCCTGATTCACTTATTGGCGGTGGCCAGCCCTGGCCCGGATTTCGCGGTGGTGGTGCGTGAAAGTGTTACCCACGGTCGCCGCGCCGGGACCTGGACCGCACTGGGTGTGGGGTCGGCGATTTTCCTGCACGTGGGTTACTCGTTGCTCGGTATTGGCTTGATCGTGTCCCAGTCCATCGTGCTGTTCAACGCGCTCAAGTGGGCGGCGGCGGCCTACCTGTTGTACATCGGCTTCAAGGCCCTGCGCGCGCAGCCGGCCAAGCCTGCCGCCGAGGGCGAGCTGCACCGCGAAGCCGGCGAGCGGACCCCGCGCGGCGCGTTCACAGCCGGTTTCGTGACCAACGGCTTGAACCCCAAGGCCACGCTGTTTTTCCTTTCGCTGTTCACCGTGGTGATCAACCCGCACACGCCGCTGGCGATCCAGGCCGGTTACGGCGTGTACCTGGCGGTGGCGACGGCGCTGTGGTTCTGCCTGGTGGCGATGTTGTTCAGCCAGCAGCGCGTGCGCGCCGGTTTTGCGCGAATGGGGCATTGGTTTGATCGGACCATGGGCGCGGTGTTGATTGCGATTGGGGTAAAGCTGGCTTTCACCAGCATGAAATAGGCCGGATGCTGGCGCAAAGCTAGCATCCATTGGGGTCTGCAAATCATTCCTTTGGCTGATTTGGCTGAAACATAAGGTCTCTACAGTGCAGATCTTCAAGCCAAGACTGTGCAGTCATAAAAAGGGATTCGTATGTTGCAGACCCGTGTTATCCCGCCCGCCGAAGGTGCGTACCAATACCCGCTGTTGATCAAACGCCTGTTGATGTCCGGCACCCGTTACGAGAAGACCCGGGAAATCGTCTACCGCGACAAACTGCGCTACACCTACCCGACCCTGATCGAGCGGGTCGCGCGGCTGGCCAATGTGCTGACCGAGGCGGGGGTCAAGGCTGGTGACACCGTGGCGGTGATGGATTGGGACAGCCACCGTTACCTGGAGTGCATGTTCGCCATCCCGATGATCGGCGCGGTGATCCACACCATCAATGTGCGCCTGTCGCCGGAACAGATCCTGTACACCATGAACCATGCCGAGGACCGCTTCGTGCTGGTCAACAGTGAGTTCGTGGGGCTTTACCAGGCAATTGCCGGGCACCTGACCACGGTCGACAAGACCCTGCTGCTCACCGACGGTGATGCCAAGACCGCCGAGCTGCCCAACCTGGTCGGTGAGTATGAAACCCTGCTGGCGGCCGCCAGCCCGAAGTATGACTTCCAGGACTTCGACGAACACTCCGTTGCCACCACCTTCTACACCACTGGCACCACCGGTAACCCCAAGGGCGTGTATTTCACCCACCGCCAGTTGGTGCTGCACACCATCGGTGTGGCGACCATCATGGGCAGCGTCGACAGTGTGCGGCTGCTGGGCACCAACGATGTGTACATGCCGATCACGCCGATGTTCCACGTGCACGCCTGGGGGCTGCCGTACGTGGCAACCATGCTCGGCCTGAAGCAGGTCTACCCTGGCCGCTATGACCCGGAATACCTGGTGGAGCTGTGGCGCAAGGAAAAGGTCACTTTTTCCCACTGCGTGCCGACCATCCTGCAAATGGTCCTCAATGCCAAGGCCGCCCAGGACGTGGATTTCGGTGGCTGGAAAATCGTCATCGGCGGCAGTGCGCTCAATCGTTCGCTGTATGAAGCCTCCAAGGCGCGTGGCATTCAGTTGACCGCCGCGTATGGCATGTCCGAGACCGGGCCGTTGGTGTCCTGCGCCCACCTCAACGAAGAGTTGATGGCGGGCACCGAGGATGAACGCACCACCTACCGTATCAAGGCCGGTGTGCCCGGGCCGTTGGTAGAAGCCGCGATCATCGACAGTGATGGCAACTTCCTGCCGGCCGACGGCGAGTCCCAGGGTGAGCTGGTATTGCGCGCGCCGTGGCTCAGCGAAGGCTATTTCAACGAGCCGCAAAAGGGCGCCGAGCTGTGGGAAGGCGGCTGGATGCACACCGGCGACGTCGCCACGCTGGATGCATTCGGCGTGATCGACATTCGCGACCGCATCAAGGACGTGATCAAGACTGGCGGCGAGTGGATCTCGTCCCTGGCCCTCGAAGACCTGGTCAGCCGCCACCCGGCGGTACGCGAAGTAGCGGTGGTGGGCATTGCCGACCCGCAATGGGGCGAGCGCCCGTTTGCCTTGCTGGTGGTGCGTGATGGCCATGTGATAGGGGCCCGCGAGCTCAAGGAACACCTCAAGCCGTTCGTGGAGCTGGGCCACTTGAGCAAGTGGGCGATTCCGAGCCAGATTGCCGTTGTTACTGAAATTCCCAAGACGAGTGTAGGAAAACTCGACAAAAAACGTATCCGTATCGACATCATCGAATGGCAGGCCAACAACAGTACCTTCCTGTCCACCCTCTGAGCCGGTTTGCCGTGCCCGTATGGCACGGCAATGCTCTATCTCGCGCCTTCACTTGTGATTTGCCAATTTTCAGCCATCCTTGCCGCGTCGGCCTTCGCCGACGTGGCGAAAGGGTCGTGGCAGACGGGTCGGTGATGCAAATCACACTTTAGAGGGATCAAGCACTACCCCCTGCTGGCTATAGTCCCTTCCAGAGTTTTTCACGGATGTTCCGCTACGGGCCATGGGGGCTCGACTGCCGAGCGGCATTGGAATCGTTGTATTCCGGCCGTTACACGCATCACAGAAAGAACTCACTGCCATAACAATAATGCACATGGAGTAGCGTCGATGACCTCAGTAAACCAGTTCTGGCGCCGGGCAAGACTGCCCCTGGCCGTCAGTCTCGCCTCTACGCTCGCCGGGCCCGCATTCGGCGTCAGTTTCAATATCGGTGAAATCGAAGGGAGTTTTGACTCGTCTCTTTCCGTGGGTGCGAGCTGGTCGACGGCCAAGCCCAACAAAGATCTCATTGGTGCGAACAACGGTGGTCGTGGCCTGTCCCAGACTTCCGATGACGGTCACCTGAACTTCAAGCGCGGTGAGACCTTCTCGAAGATCTTCAAAGGCATTCATGACCTGGAGCTGAAGTACGGCGATACCGGTGTATTTGTACGTGGCAAGTACTGGTATGACTTTGAGTTGAAAGACGAAAGCCGTGAGTTCAAGGACATCAGCGACAGCAACCGCAAGGAAGGTGCCAAGTCTTCCGGTGGGCAGATTCTAGATGCCTTCATTTACCACAACTACAACATTGCCGATTTGCCGGGTAACGTGCGCTTCGGCAAGCAGGTGGTGAGCTGGGGTGAAAGTACTTTCATCGGCGGCGGCATCAACTCCATCAACCCGATCGATGTGTCCGCATTCCGGCGTCCGGGGGCTGAGATCAAGGAAGGCTTGATTCCGGTCAACATGTTCTACGTGTCGCAAACCCTGACCGATAACCTGTCGGCGGAAGCGTTCTATCAGTTGGAGTGGGACCAGACCGTTACCGATAACTGCGGTACGTTCTTCTCGCAGCCTGACGTGATATCTGACGGTTGCAGCGATAACCTGCGAGTGCTCAACAAGCGCTCGACCATTCCGGGTGCCGCTTTTCCGACCTTGAATGCCCTGGGTGTAGACGTCAATAACGAGGGTGTACTGGTACGTCGTGGTCCCGACCGTGATGCGCGGGACAGTGGCCAATTTGGCGTGGCCATGCATTACAACTTCGAGCCGCTGGATACCGAGTTCGGCGCGTACTTCATGAACTATCACAGCCGTGCACCGATCTTCAGTGCTCAAGGTGCACCGTCGTCCGCTTATACCCGTCCGCTGGGGCCGCTGGCTGCGCTGCGTCCGCTGATCGTGGCTGGTAGCTCGAACTACTTCGTCGAATACCCGGAAGATATCCGCCTCTACGGCCTGAGCTTTTCCACCACGCTACCTACGGGCACGGCCTGGAGCGGTGAGTTGAGCTACCGGCCGAATGCGCCTGTGCAATTGAGCACGACCGATATCCTGTATGCCGGTGTCACGCCAATTCCGGGCTTTGGCAATGCGTCCGTGCTGAAAGGGACGCCTGGCCAGGATTTGCATGGCTATAACCGCAAGGAAGTGACTCAGTTCCAAACCACCTTCACGCACTTCTTCGATCAGGTGATGGGCGCCAGCCGCTTGACCACTGTCGGTGAAATCGGCGTGACCCACGTCGGTGGTCTGGAAAGCAAATCCGAGGCCCGTTACGGTCGTGATCCGGTGTTTGGCCCAGGTAGTCTGCCAGGTGGGTTTTGCAACGCCCTCAACAACTCGACGGCCACCGGCGCAGGTCTTCCCAATGCGGCAGGTTTGAATACCAACTGCAACAACGACGGTTACACCACCGCCACCTCCTGGGGCTACCGCGCTCGCGCCATCTGGGAATACCCGGACGTGTTCGCCGGCGTCAACCTCAAGCCAAACGTGGCGTGGTCCCACGACGTCAAAGGTTACTCGCCAGGCCCTGGCGGTAACTTCGAAGAAGGTCGCAAGGCGGTCAGCCTGGGCCTGGATGCCGAGTATCAGAACACCTACACCGCCAGCCTGGCCTACACCAACTTCTTTGGTGGCAAGTTCAGTACGGTGGATGACCGCGACTTCGTCGCTTTGAGCTTCGGCGCCAACTTCTAAGCACACGCATTTCAGGAAGACCAGAAGATGAAAATAACCAAAAGTCTGTTGCACGTGGGTGTGCTTGGGCTGTCGATCCTGGCGAGCAACGTCATGGCGGCAGTCTCGGCGGATGAAGCCGCCAAGCTGGGCACGACCCTGACCCCGATGGGCGCCGAAATGGCCGGCAACGCGGCGGGTACTATTCCAAAATGGTCGCCGCTGCCCACCAATGCTGGCGCCGTCGACGCCCGTGGGTTCCTGGCCAACCCGTACGCCAGTGAGCAACCGCAATTCACCATCACTGCAGCGAACGTCGAGCAATACAAGGACAAGCTGGCGCCGGGGCAGTACGCGATGTTCAAGCGTTACCCGGAGACCTTCAAGATGCCGGTCTACCCGACCCATCGCGGCGCTACCGTGCCGGCCGATGTGTTTGCGGCCATCAAGAAGAACGCCACCACCACCAACCTGGTGTCTGGCGGCAACGGCCTGGAAAACTTTGAAACCGCCGTGCCGTTCCCGATTCCAAAAAGCGGCGTTGAGGTGATCTGGAACCACATCACCCGTTATCGCGGCGGCAGCGTGACCCGCCTGGTTACCCAGGCCACGCCGCAAACCAACGGCTCGTTCAGCCTGGTGTATTTCAAAGACCAGTTCGTGTTCCGCGACAAGATGAAAGACTTCGACCCGAAAAATCCGGGCAACGTGCTGTTCTACTTCAAGCAACAAGTGACCGCGCCAGCGCGCCTGGCCGGTGGTGTGCTGCTGGTGCACGAAACCCTGGACCAAGTGAAGGAACCGCGTTCGGCGTGGGTCTACAACGCCGGCCAGCGCCGCGTGCGTCGGGCGCCACAAGTGTCCTATGACGGCCCGGGTACTGCCGCCGACGGCCTGCGTACCTCCGACAACCTCGACATGTACAACGGTGCACCGGATCGCTACGACTGGAAGCTGGAAGGCAAAAAAGAAATCTACATCGCCTCCAACAGCTACAAGATCGACGATCCGAAGCTCAAATACGCCGACATCATCAAGGCCGGCCATATCAACCAGGACCTGACTCGCTACGAGCTGCGCCGCGTCTGGCACGTCGTCGCCACCTTGAAGGAAGGCCAGCGCCACATCTACGCCAAGCGTGACTTCTTCATCGATGAAGACACCTGGCAAGCAGCGGTTATCGACCACTACGACGGCCGTGGCCAACTGTGGCGCGTGGCGGAAGCCCATGCCGAGAACTACTACGACAAGCAAGTGCCGTGGTACGCCCTGGAAACCCTCTACGACCTGCAGTCTGGCCGCTACCTGGCGCTGGGCATGAAGAACGAAGAGAAGCAGGCGTATGACTTCGGCTTCACCGCCACCACCAGCGACTTCACCCCGGCAGCCTTGCGCCAGGACGGTGTCCGCTAAGCCCAAGCCCCCCACTCTGGGAGCCGCCCCCCTGTAGGAGCTGGCTTGCCAGCGATAGCATTCCCTCGGTGTAACAGGCACACCGAGGGGCCTGCATCGCCAGCAAGCCGGCTCCTACTTTTTTGTGAGGAGATTTTTTGTCGCAGTTCTTTTCAGGCAAATGTTGCAAAGATCTACAAACCTGCCGCTTTTACCGCTAGTCTCCGGACATCTGCAATGCCGACAACAGCCTTCTACAAGAGCCCGGCGATGACTGATCTGTCCCGAATCCAAGGGCCTGCCAGTGCGGTAATCCCCACCCTGGAAGGTCGCTTCTACAGGCCCCCCCTGCCTGACGGCTACGTGCTGCGCCCGCGCCTGTGCGAGCGGCTGAGTGCCGGGCTGGAAGGGCGGTTGTTGCTGGTCAGCGCGCCGGCGGGCTTCGGCAAGAGTTCGTTGGCGGTGGAGTTCTGCCAGAGCCTCCCGGCCCATTGGCAAAGCCTGTGGCTGGGCTTGAGCCCACGGGACAACGACCCTGGGCGTTTCCTCGAGCGCCTGCTCGACGGCTTGCAGCAATTCTTCCCGCAACTTGGCGCCCAGTCCCTGGGCCTGCTGAAAATGCGCCAGCGCCACCAACCCTTTGCCTTTGAAGAATGGCTGGACGGCGTGCTCGATGAGCTGACGGTGCAGCTGTCCACCCGCGCGCCGCTGTTGCTGGTGCTGGACGATTACCATCTGGCCCAGGGGCCGGTGCTCGACCGTTGCCTGCAGTTTTTCCTCAACCATCTGCCCGATGGGCTGGTGGTACTGGTCACCAGCCGCCAGCGCCCGGACTGGCATCTGGCGCGGCTGCGGTTATCGCGCCACCTGCTGGAGCTGCATGAGCAGGACCTGCGCCTGACGCACGACGAATCCCTGGCGGTGCTTGATCGCCACAGCAGTTCGTTACGCGGCGAAGCCCTCGACAACCTGATCCGCCGCAGCGAAGGCTGGGTCGCCGGCCTGCGCTTCTGGTTACTGGCCGCGTCCGAAGCCGGCAGTGACGGCGCGTTGCCACAAAGCCTGCACGGTGGCGAAGGGTTGATCCGCGATTACTTGCTGGAAGAAGTCATCGACTGCCTGCCGGCCGACGTGCAGGCGTTTCTGTACGACACCGCGCCGCAGGATCGATTTTGCAGCGAACTCTGCGACGCCGTGCGTGAAGCCCATGACAGCGCCGACATCCTGCGTTACCTGCAAGCCCACCAGGTGTTCCTGGTGCCCCTGGACGAGCAGGGCCACTGGTACCGTTATCACCATCTGTTTTCCGACCTCTTGCGCACCCGACGCGCCAGCAGCCATGTGCTGCCGGCCGCCAGCCTGCACCTGCGCGCCTGCCGCTGGTTCAATGCCCAGGGCTTGATCGATGAGGCGGTGGAGCAAGCCTTGCGCGCCGGTCACCTGGATGTGGCGGCCAATCTGGTGCAGAACCTGTCCGAAGAGCAGCTGTTGGCCGAGCAGAATGTCGGCATGCTGCTGCGCTGGAAAATGGACTTGCCCGACAGCCTGCTGATCAGCACGCCACGTTTGATCGTGCTCTACAGCTGGGCCTTGGGCCTGGCCTGCCAGTTGGACGCGGCGGAAGAATTGTCCAGCTACCTCAGTCGCTTCCTGCCGGCACCCTCGGCCACCGCGCAAAAATCAATGTTGGCCCAGTGGCTGGCGCTGAGCGGGATCATCGCCCGGGGCCGGGGTGATCGCGAGCTGACCCAACGCTATTGCAGCGAAGCCCTGGAAAGCCTGCCGCAACGGCGTTATGGCCAGCGGCTGATGTGCTTGTCGACCCTCTCCAACCTGGCCATTGTCGATGCCGACCTGTGGCGTGCCCGTGGCTTGAATCGCGAATCCCTGGAACTGGCGCAGCGCGTCGGCAACCCGTTGTTCGAGGCCCTGGCCCATTACGACCGTGCGCGGGTGTTGCAGGCGCGCGGTGAAATCCTGCGTTCCCTGGACGAAGTGCGCCAGGGCCTGCAACGCCTGCACGGCTTGGCGCCGCAGCGCTTGTATGCGGTGCGTGCGCGTTTATCGCTCTACGAGGGTTTTTTGTTGCTGGTGCGGCTCCAGCCCGAAGCCGGGCTCGCCCGTTTGCGCGCCGGTCTTGCTGAAGCCAGGGCTTGCCGCGACATCAGTGTGTTGATCGGCCATTGCGTGATCGCCAATTTTGAAGGGCGCCGTGGTGACTTTGGTGCAGCCTTCGCCGAACTCTCCGAGGCTGAGCGGCTGATGCATATCTGGGATGTGCCGCCGATCTACTACCTGGCAATGATCACCCTGATCAAGTGCGAGCTGTGGCTGGCCCAGGGCCGAACCGACTTGGCTGACGCCTGGTTGACGCGTCTGGGGCAAACCTACAATGGCGAACACGCCGCCGCCGCGCCGGAGTTCCACCCACACCTGCCGCAGCACATCGGGCTTCAACAGGCTGCGTTGGACGCGACTCGCCACCAACCGGCGGCGGCGTTGCAACGTCTCGAAGAGTTGGCAATACAGGCTCATAACAGTGGGCGTCAGATGATCGCGCTGATGGCCCTGACCCAGCGGGTGCAACTGTTGCTGGGGGAGGGGCAGGAGGCAAAGGCGCGTCCAGTGTTTGCCCAAGCCCTTGAGGCCGGGGCAGGTGGCGCGTTGCAACCCTTCGAACGATTGCTGGAAACCCACCCGGACTGGATGCGCGAGCAGCTTGCCAAAGATCCCCATGGGCTGCTGAGCCAGAGCCTGCTGGCGCTGTTACCGGCGGTTGCAGTGGTGGAGGCAGCTTCGACTCATGAGACATTGAGCGCCCGAGAGCTGGCGGTGCTGCAATTGATCGCTCAGGGTTGCTCCAATCAGGAGATCAGCAACCGGTTGTTTATCTCACTGCACACGGTCAAGACTCACGCGAGCCATATCAACAGCAAGCTGGGTGTGGAGCGTCGTACCCAGGCGGTGGCGCGGGCGCAGGAACTGAGGTTGATCGGCTAGGGACGCCCCAGTCTGTTTTAATGGCGCAATTATTCTGGTGATATTCGCCCGGAATCGACATTTCATTTGCACGACAGGACCCCGAATGGAAACCGCCAAGCCGACCCTTATCCGTGAAACCTTCCCCGTCGGCCCCTTGCAGTGCAACTGCACCATTATCGGCGACCCGATCAGCAAGAAAGCCATCGTGGTCGATCCGGGCGGCAACCATGAATTGATCCTGGCACGCCTCGATACCCTAGGTCTCAAGGTGGTCAGCATCATTCATACCCATGCTCACCTGGATCACTTCCTGGCGTCGGGCCAGTTGAAGGAGAAGACCGGCGCCACCTTGCACCTGCACAAAGAAGATCAATTCCTTTGGGATAATCTGGAAATGCAATGCCAGATGTTTCGTGTGCCCTACACCCCGGTGCCGTCGCCGGACCGTTGGCTGGAGGATGATGAAGAGCTGGCGTGTGGCTGCGGCGTGGCGTTGCACACGCCGGGGCATACACCCGGGTCGATGAGCTTCTGGTTTGCCGATGCCAAGCTGCTGATCGCCGGCGATACGCTGTTCCGTCGAGGTGTGGGCCGCACGGATTTATGGGGCGGCGACCAGGCCACCATCGTGCGTTCGATCAAGCAACGCCTGTACACCTTGGACGAGGGCGCGACGGTGGTTACCGGTCACGGGCCGGATACCCGCTTGGGGGATGAAATGCGTGAGAACCCTTTCGTGCGGGCGTGAAGGAATAATTACCTCGCAGGGTTTGTTCTATAACAGGCAAGCGTTGTCGCAGAAAACTCAGGTCGTGTTCAGCGAGCGTCTGCTACGGTTTCTGTAGCCACGGAATTTTTACCGTTTGTCGCGTTCCAAACTCGGCACAGGTCCATTGCCAATGTCCTTTGCACCATAGAATGCAAAAGTAGGAGCTCCCTTCATGTTCACTTCGCGTCGTCTGCTTGTTGTCGCTACCTGCGTAGCCTTGTTGTCCGGCTGCGCATCTCCTAACCCTTATGACGGCAGCAGCCAGGGGCAGGCAAGTAATGAGTCTGGCGGGATGAGCAAGACCGCCAAGTACGGTGGGCTGGGTGCCCTGGCCGGTGCATTGGCGGGTGCGGCCATCGACCACAACCACCGTGGCAAGGGCGCGCTGATCGGTGCCGTCGTTGCGGGTGCCGGTGCCGCAGGGTACGGCTACTACGCCGACCAACAGGAAAAGAAACTGCGTGAAAGCATGGCCAACACCGGTGTTGAGGTTCAGCGCCAGGGCGACCAGATCAAGCTGATCATGCCGGGCAACATCACCTTCGCAACCAACTCGGATGCGATCTCCAGCAGCTTCTACCAGCCGCTGAACAACCTGGCCAACTCGCTCAAGCAGTTCAACCAGAACACTATCCAGATCGTTGGCTACACCGACAGCACCGGTAGCCGTCAGTTGAACATGGACCTGTCTCAGCGTCGCGCCCAGAGCGTGGCTAACTACCTGACGTCCCAGGGCGTCAACGGCGCCAACCTGAGCGCCCGCGGTGCCGGTCCGGATAACCCGATTGCCAGCAACGCCGACGTCAACGGCCGTGCCCAGAACCGTCGTGTTGAAGTCAACCTCGGCCCGATCCCAGGCCAGCAGTACGGTCAGCCAGGTGCCCAGCAACAGGCGCCGCAGCAGAACAACCAGTTCCAGGGCAACCCGTACTCGCAGTACCAGTAAACATTCGTTAATAAAAAAGGGCGCCGTAAGGCGCCCTTTTTTGTGGCTGCGTCATTACATCAATCGATGTATTCGAACACCTTCACGATTTTCTGCACACCGGACACACCCTGCACCAAGTTGGCTGCCCGAGTGGCTTCAGCCTGGGTGAGCAGGCCCATCAGGTAGACGATACCGTTGTCGGTCACGACCTTGATGCGCGAGCCAGGGATCGCATTATCGGTGAGCATCTGTGCCTTGATCTTGGTGGTCAGCAAGGCGTCGTTGCTGATGGCCAGCAGGGTGATCGGGTCCATCACCTGCAGTTCGTTGTGCACCTTCTTCACGCGCTGTACTGCGGCGGCGGCTTGCTCGGCCTGGGCCTTGAGGTCGGCACGTGGCGTCTGGCCGGCGAGCAGCACAACGCCGTTGAAGCTGGTCACCACGATGCGCGAAGCACCGTTGCCCAGGTCGGGCGCGGCCTTGGCGACGTTGACTTCGACCTTGGTTTCGATCAGCGAGTCATCGATTTTGCTGCCGAAAGTGCGGGTGCCCTTGTCATCCTGAATAGGGGTGTCACGTGTTGCAGTGATGGCCGTGCTGCAGCCGCTGATAGCGAGGCACAGGGTGATGGCCAAAAGGCTGAGGCGGTTAACGGTCATTCTTCACTCCCAAACAGTTGGCTGTCGATCAGATCGCACAGGCAGTGGATCGCCAGCAGGTGGACTTCCTGGATACGTGCGGTGACATTGGCCGGGACGCGAATCTCCACGTCTTCAGGCAACAGCAGCGAGGCCATGCCGCCGCCATCGCGTCCGGTCAATGCTACGACAATCATTTCGCGATCATGTGCGGCCTGGATCGCTTGAATAATATTCGCCGAGTTGCCGCTGGTGGAAATCGCCAGCAGCACGTCGCCTGGTTGGCCCAGGGCGCGGATCTGCTTGGAGAAGATTTCGTTGTAGCTGTAGTCGTTGGCAATCGAGGTGATCGTCGACGAATCGGTGGTCAAGGCGATAGCCGGCAGGCTCGGACGCTCACGTTCGAAGCGGTTGAGCAACTCGGACGAAAAATGCTGGGCGTCGCCGGCCGAACCGCCGTTGCCGCACGAAAGCATTTTGCCCTCGTTGAGCAAGGCATTGACCATGACCTGACTGGCTTGCTCGATGTGCGGTGCAAGTACGTCCATCGCCTGTTGCTTGGTGTCGATACTGGCCTGGAAAAGCTGGCGAATTCGGGATTGCATGTCCATCTGTGTGACCTTAAGTAGCGCGGCTGTTCGGCACAGGAATGTGCAGCCCGCAAAGCAAAGAGCAAAAGTGTGTGGTGAAGATGTCCGGCGAATCAGCTGTCGAAGGCATTTTTGAGCCAGTTCAGATCAGCCTGACCAGACGGTGTGCTTTCTATGGCAACCACATCGAAACGGCAGGGGGCGTCGGCCCAGCGATGCTCTTTTTGCAGGAAGAACTGCGCGGCGAGTATCAGTTTCTGACGCTTGCGCCCGTCGATACTGGCGAGCGCGCCACCCCATTGTGCGTGTTTTCTGTAGCGGACTTCGACAAATACTACTGTATCGCCGTCAAGCATGACCAGATCAAGCTCGCCACGTTTACATAACCAGTTCTGCGCCAATAGGCGCAGACCTTGTTGTTGCAAGTGCTTGAGGGCGTGAAGCTCGGCGTCCTTGCCGCTTTGTGCGCTGGACCGCTCGGGCATCAGCGCGGGGTGTCCGGCAGGCGCTGGATCTCGCCGCCGACAAACTTGGCCCATGGCATCTGGCGATCAACGCGCTGGTTGGTGCTGATGCCCAGGTTGCCCGACAGGCCGTCGACACGGGTATCCGGCAGTGCCTTGAGTTGGCCCAGGCGTGGCGCCAGGCGGTAGGCATCGACGCCCATCGCGTACAGGCGGCCAAGGCTGCCGTTGGCTTGCGGCCATTGTGCGGCAACCTGGTTACGCAGCGGGTCGGTGGTGTTGAGCAGCCAAGGGGTTTCGCAGAACATCACATTGGTCATGTCCAGGTACTGGTTCTTGTCGCCGCTGGCGCTGAACACGTGGGACGTGGCATACACCGGCACATCGCCGGCGTATTGGAAGTTCAGGGTCGGCTTGATCTGCTGGGCCAGTTGCGGCGTGACGGCCAGGAAAATGAACTCGATGTCCTGGCGGCGCGATGGCTGCGCGGCTACGTCGGTACCGACGGTGCTTTGCAGGCTCTTGGCGCGACCTTCGCTTTTGCGCAGTTGGAACAAATCGGCAATCTGCTGGGCGAGGGCGACCGGCTGGTCAACGTACTCGACGCCAACAACCGTGCCGCCATTGGCTTCCCAATCCTGGCGGAAGGCCTTGTAGACACGCTCACCCCATTCGCCACGCGGCACCATCGCTGCGGCGCGGTGCAGGCCGTCGGCGCGGGCGCGACGCGACACTTCGCGGGCTTCGTCTTCTGCGGCAAGACCAAACTGGAACAGTTGTGCCGGGCCTTGGTCAGTTTCGCTGTAGTTCAGCGCGAGCGTAGTGATGGGCAGTTGTGGGCGGGCGCTGAGCTGTTTGACCAGCGGTTTTTCCAGCGGGCCGACCACCAGTTGCACGCCGGCAGCCTGGGCCTTGGCGTAGAAGTCGTCGAGGGAGGTCAGGCGCGAGCTGTCGTAGAACTCGATCACCGGTGGCTTCTGTCCGGCTTGTTCGGCCTGGTAGTGCGCCGCCATGAAGCCTTCACGCAGCGCCTTGCCGACAGAGGCCAGGGGGCCATCCTGCGGCAGCAGCAGGGCGATCTTGGTCAGCGGTTGGCTGGCCAGTTCCTTGAGCTTGGTCAGCGGCGTCGGCAGTTGCACGGCAGCCGGGTGGCCCGGGTTCTGCGCGCGCCAGGTGTCGATGGCGGCTTGTTGTTGCTCCAGCGTGCCGGCGCCCTTGACCGACTGGGCCAGGCTGATCCAGCCGTCCAGCACCGGGTTGCCGCTGGCTTGCAGCTGTTCGGCCGGCAGCGCGGCGATCAATACCCAGATGGCTTCGTGGTTGGCGTTGGCGGCATCGCCCGTGAGCAGCGGGGCCATGGCGACACGTTCCCGCGCGGCAGCCAGGGTCTGGCCGTCGGCTTCATAAGCGCGGGCGTGTACGCTGCCGGTACGGATCTGCTGTTCAGGCGGCAGGTCCTTCAGGCTTTGCAGGCTCGGGTGGTTCAGGGCGGTCAACGCCGCCTTGGGCTGATTGCGCGCCATGGCCAGTTCGGCGGCCAGGGTGCTGGCAAACACTTGCGCGGCCGGCTTGAGGACATCCAGGGGCACCTGCGCAAGAATCTGCGACGAGCGGCCGGGGTTGTTCTGTTTGTAGGCCATGTCTGCCGCACTCAGGCGCAGCAATGCCGCCTTTTCTGGCGTCTTGGCGGTGGTGGCCTGTTCGAGCAGTTGCTCGATACTGGCGTCCGGGGTCCGTGGAAGGTCGCCAAGGCTGGACGAGGGCGAGCTGGCACACGCGGCCAGCAAGGCAGCGAGGCAGAGGGCGGAGAGCAGCCGCAGGCAAGCGATCATGTAAGTGTTCCTGATACCGATCAAATTAGCGTGGAATTGTACCCAAGCACTGGCCCAGGCGCGATGTTACTGGCGTGAAACCGTCGATTTAGGTCGTGCAAATGTTGCAGTTGGCTATTAACGGCCTGAAAGGCATCGGCCGTGATGGCATATTTTCAAGGCGCCTACGCGCTACAATGTCGCTTTTGCCAACCATCGAGGTGTGCGTTTTGACTGCTCCAGGTCCTTTGAATTCCACTGCAGGCTCGCTTTTTGTCGTGGCGACGCCCATTGGCAACCTGGACGACATCAGTGCCCGGGCATTGAAAGTGTTGCGCGACGTTAAATTGATCGCGGCTGAAGACACTCGGCACTCCCAGCGTTTGATGCAGCATTTTGGTATCAGCACGCCATTAGCGGCCTGCCATGAGCACAACGAGCGCGAAGAAGGCAGCCGCTTTATCGTGCGCCTGTTGGCAGGCGACGATGTGGCGCTGATCTCCGACGCGGGTACGCCGCTGATCTCCGACCCTGGCTACCATCTGGTGCGCCAAGCACGGGCCGCTGGTATCAATGTAGTGCCAGTTCCGGGAGCGTGCGCGCTGATCGCAGCATTGTCGGCGGCCGGCTTGCCTTCCGACCGTTTTATCTTCGAAGGTTTTCTGCCGGCCAAGGCCGTGGGGCGGCGGGCGCGGCTTCAAGCGTTGAAGGAAGAACCGCGTACCTTGATCTTCTATGAAGCCCCGCATCGCATCCTTGAGTGCCTGCAGGACATGGAGCTGGTGTTTGGCGGCGAACGCCTGGCACTGCTGGCCCGCGAGCTGACCAAGACCTTCGAGACCCTCAAGGGCCTGCCGCTGGAGGCGCTGCGCGCGTTTGTCGAAGGCGACAGCAATCAGCAGCGCGGCGAGTGTGTGGTACTGGTGGCGGGCTGGAGCGCGCCGGAGGATGAAGACGCGGTAGGCAGCGAGGCCATGCGCATCCTGGACCTGTTGCTCAAGGAGATGCCCCTTAAGCGTGCAGCGGCCCTGGCGGCGGAAATTACCGGCGTGCGCAAGAACCTCTTGTACCAGGCGGCGCTGGATAAACAGAAAGCCGAATAGTTCCGGGGTAGAACCTGTATTCCGTCTGAACGTGATGGCAATTCTGAACTTTTATTACTTGTCCTAAGTCCGCCGTGCCGTTAACCTGCGCGGCGGAGAGTCGATTGGACAGTCGCTGCCTTCTATGAAAATTAGAGGGGGGAGGAAAGTCCGGGCTCCATAGGGCGAAGTGCCAGGTAATGCCTGGGAGGCGTGAGCCTACGGAAAGTGCCACAGAAAATAACCGCCTAAGCACTTCGGTGCCGGTAAGGGTGAAAAGGTGCGGTAAGAGCGCACCGCACGACTGGCAACAGTTCGTGGCTAGGTAAACCCCACTTGGAGCAAGACCAAATAGGGTCCCAAGGCGTGGCCCGCGCTGGGACCGGGTAGGTTGCTAAAGATGTCCAGTGATGGCCATCGTAGACGAATGACTGTTCAAGACAGAACCCGGCTTATAGATCGACTCTCCACCTTTTTCCTTCTGTCCGAATCTCGGGCAGAAACCCGGTAGTAACGCAAGAATCCCTCCCTGCCAAATCATTGGCAGATGCAGCTTCGTAATACCAAAAAAATCTTACTCTTAATAAATTACTTTAACTTTAGGCCATAGCTCTTTGAGCTATTTGTGCTTGATGGGCCAAAAACATCGCCGAACTCTGGTTTCTCCTCCTTTTACGCTCCTAAATCTCCGTTCTGTAAGGCTTTTCCTTGAATCCGCGCCTTGACGGTGTGGTGGGCGCATTCCTATAGTGTGCGCAAGTGGCGGAAAGTGGCACAAAGTGGGTTTTTTGAACGTAAAACGCTAAAATTTGGAGAAACGCATCTGTGTTTCGCGGAGCTAACGCTATCAGTCTCGATGCAAAAGGCCGTCTCGCCATGCCGAGCCGGTATCGTGACGAGCTCATTTCGCGAAGTTCCGGGCAGTTGATCATCACCATCGATGCCGTTGACCCTTGTTTATGTGTTTACCCGCTCGATGAGTGGGAGTTGATCGAAACCAAATTGCGCGCCCTGCCTTCATTGCGTGAAGAAAACCGCCGCCTGCAGCGTTTGCTGATTGGTAATGCCGTCGACCTCGAGCTCGATGGCAGTGGTCGTTTCCTGGTACCGCCGCGCTTGCGCGAGTACGCCAAGCTGGATAAGCGCGCAATGTTGGTCGGCCAACTGAACAAGTTCCAATTGTGGGACGAAGATGCCTGGGATGCTGTTTCTGCAGCTGACCTGGCTGCTATTCAACAACCGGGCGCTATGCCTGATGAACTGCGTGATTTGATCCTGTGACTATTGATAGCGGCTTTAACCACATCACCGTACTGCTTGACGAAGCCGTTGAGGCTCTCGCCGTACGCGCGGATGGCTGCTATCTGGACGGTACGTTCGGCAGGGGCGGGCATAGCCGGTTGATACTCAGCCAGCTCGGGTCCGACGGTAAACTCCTCGGGTTCGACAAAGACCCTCAAGCGATTGCCACCGGGCAAGCGCTAGCGGCCGAAGACGGCCGCTTTGTCGTTGTGCAGCGTAGCTTTGCCGAGCTGGGTGCCGAAGTCGCCGAGCGTGGCATGGCAGGTAAGGTGGCCGGGGTTTTGCTCGACCTGGGCGTGTCTTCGCCACAGCTCGACGACCCGGAGCGCGGTTTCAGTTTCATGAACGATGGCCCGCTCGACATGCGCATGGACCCGACCCGTGGCGTCAGCGCTGCACAGTTCATCGCCACCGCGCCGGTGGAAGAAATTGCCCGCGTGTTCAAGGAGTACGGTGAAGAACGTTTCGCCGGCCGCATGGCCCGCGCCGTGGTCGAGCGCCGCGAAATCCAGCCGTTCGAACGCACTGCCGACCTGGCCGAAGTGTTGAAGGTCGCCAACCCTGCATGGGAAAAGGGCAAGAACCCGGCAACCCGCGCATTCCAGGGCCTGCGCATTCACGTCAACAACGAATTGGGCGACCTGGAGGCCGGCCTCGAGGCTGCCCTTGAGGCGCTGGAAGTGGGCGGTCGCCTGGTGGTGATCAGCTTCCACTCCCTGGAAGACCGTATCGTCAAACTGTTCATGCGTCGCCTGGTCAAGGGTGAGTCCGATAACCTGCCGCGTAACCTGCCGGTACGTTTCGAAGCCTTTGTGCCGAAAATCAAAATCCTTGGCAAAGCGCAGTTCGCTTCAGAAGCCGAACTCAAGGCCAACCCACGTTCCCGTAGCGCCGTCATGCGCGTCGCGGAGAAGTTGCGGTGAGCAAGCTTTTCGCCAAGCCCCTCCCGGGCGGCAGCTTCTTTATGTTGCTGCTGTTTGTCGGCGTGCTGGTTTCCGCGATTGCGGTGTCCTACAGCGCGCACTACAACCGTCAACTGCTCAATACCCTGTACGGGGAACTGAGTGTGCGTGACAAGGCGCAAGCGGAGTGGGGCCGGCTGATCCTGGAGCAAAGCACTTGGACGGCCCACAGCCGTATTGAAGTGCTGGCCACCGAACAGCTGAAAATGCACATCCCGGGCGCGGCCGAAGTCCGCATGGTGGCGCCATGATGAAACTCGAAGGCGCACTCTACCCTTGGCGCTTCCGCCTGATGCTCGGCTTGCTGGCATTGATGGTGGGGGCGATCGCCTGGCGGATCATCGACCTGCAAGTGGTCGATCGTGACTTCCTGATCGGTCAAGGCGATGCGCGCAGCCTGCGCCATATCCCTATTCCTGCGCACCGCGGCCTGATCACCGACCGTAACGGCGAGCCCCTGGCCGTGAGTACGCCGGTGACCACCCTATGGGCCAACGCCAAGGAATTGCAGGTCGCCAAGGACAAGTGGCCACAACTGGCTGCCGCCCTGGGCCAGGACCCTAAAGCCTTGGCCGAACGCCTCGAAGCCCAGGCCAATAAAGAATTCATCTACCTGGTTCGTGGCTTGACGCCTGAACAGGGCCAGCAGGTGCTCGACCTTAAAGTCCCCGGTGTCTACGGCATCGAGGAATTCCGTCGTTTCTACCCGGCCGGTGAAACCACCGCGCATATGGTCGGCTTCACCGACATTGATGACCATGGCCGTGAAGGCGTGGAACTCGCCTACGATGAATGGCTCGCCGGGGTTCCCGGCAAACGACAAGTCATCAAGGATCGGCGCGGCAGACTGATCAAGGATGTCCAAGTCACCAAAAACGCCAAGGCCGGTAAGCCCTTGGCGTTGTCGATTGACCTGCGCCTGCAATACCTGGCCAACCGCGAGCTGCGAAACGCGATCATCGAGAACGGCGCCAAGGCCGGTAGCCTGGTGATCATGGACGTGAAGACCGGCGAGATCCTCGCCATGGTCAACCAGCCGACCTACAACCCCAACAACCGTCGCAACCTGCAGCCGGCGATGATGCGCAACCGCGCGATGATCGACGTGTTCGAACCGGGTTCGACCATGAAAGCCATCTCCATGAGCGCCGCCCTCGAAACCGGACGCTGGAAGCCCAGCGACAAGGTTGAGGTGTACCCGGGCACCCTGCAGTTGGGCAAATACACCATTCGTGACGTATCGCGCACCGAAGGTCCGGTGCTGGATCTGACAGGTATCCTGATCAACTCCAGTAACGTGGGCATGAGTAAGGTCGCCTTTGATATCGGCGGCGAAACCATCTACCACCTGGCGCAGAAGATCGGTTTGGGCCAACCCACCGGCCTGGATTTCCCAGGCGAGCGCGTGGGCAACCTGCCCAACTATCGCGACTGGAAAAAGGCCGAGACCGCCACGCTTTCCTATGGCTATGGCCTGTCGGTGACCGCGATCCAACTGGCCCACGCGTTCTCTGTATTGGCGAATAACGGCCGTATGGTTCCGCTGAGCCTGATTCATGTCGACGAAGCCCCGAAAGCCACTCAGGTGATCCCGGAAAACGTCGCCAAGACCATGCAAGGCATGCTGCAACAAGTGATCGAAGCGCCACGCGGCGTATTCCGTGCCCAAGTGCCGGCGTATCACGTGGCGGGCAAGTCGGGTACTGCGCGTAAGACGTCGGTGGGCACCAAGGGCTACGCCGAAAACTCTTACCGTTCGCTGTTCGCTGGCTTCGGCCCGATGAGCGATCCACGTTACGCCATCGTTGTGGTGATCGATGAACCGAGCAAGGCCGGTTACTTCGGTGGCCTGGTATCGGCGCCGGTGTTCAGCAAAGTGATGTCCGGCACCCTGCGCCTGATGAACATCACGCCGGACAACCTGCCGCCGACCCAACAAGCGAACGCCGGTCCACCGGCCGCTGCGGTAAAAGCCAATGGAGGGCGCGGCTGATGTCTCTTAGCCTGAACAAGATTTTCGCCCATGCCGGTCGCGATCTGTTGATCCGCGAGTTGAGCCTGGACAGCCGTAATGTACGTGCCGGCGACCTTTTCCTGGCCGTGCCTGGTGGGAAATTCGATGGCCGTGCGCACATCGCGGATGCGTTGCAGCGCGGTGCAGCTGCCGTGGCTTATGAAGTGGATGGCGCTACGGTGCTGCCGATCACTGACGTGCCGTTGATTCCGGTCAAAGGCCTGGCTGCGCAGTTGTCCGATATCGCCGGGCGCTTTTATGGCGACCCGAGCCGCCAGCTCAACCTGATCGGTGTCACTGGCACCAACGGCAAGACCAGCGTGACCCAATTGATTGCCCAGGCGCTTGATCTGCTGGGCCAGCACTGCGGCATCGTCGGCACACTGGGCACGGGTTTCTACGGCGCGCTGCAAAGCGGCCTGCACACCACCCCGAACCCGATAGCCGTGCAAGCGACCCTGGCCGACCTGAAAAAGGCCGGTGCCAAGGCGGTCGCGATGGAAGTGTCGTCCCACGGCCTGCACCAGGGGCGCGTTGCCGCCCTGGCGTTCGACGTGGCAGTGATGACCAACCTGTCTCGCGATCACCTGGACTACCACGGCACCATGGAAGCCTACGCTGCCGAAAAGGCCAAGCTGTTTGCCTGGAACGACCTCAAGTGCCGCGTGGTAAACCTGGACGACGAGTTCGGCCGCCAGCTGGCTGCCGAAGACCGTGAGTCGCGCCTGATCAGCTACAGCCTGGAAGACGCCAGTGCTTACCTGTATTGCCGTGAAGCTCAATTCAATGACGAAGGCGTGCGCGCCACGCTGGTGACGCCGCAGGGCGAGCACCATTTGCGCAGCAGCCTGCTCGGTCGTTTCAACCTGAGCAACGTGCTCGCCGCCGTTGGTGCGTTGCTCGGCCTGGATTACGCCCTGGATGAGATCCTGCGCGTGCTGCCGAAGCTGGAAGGCCCGGCTGGCCGCATGCAGCGCCTGGGTGGCGGCACGCAGCCGCTGGTCGTGGTCGATTACGCCCACACACCGGACGCCCTGGAAAAAGTCCTGTTGGCCCTGCGTCCCCACGCCAAGGGCAAATTGCTGTGCCTGTTCGGCTGTGGCGGTGATCGCGATCGCGGCAAGCGCCCTTTGATGGCTGAGATTGTCGAGCGCCTGGCCGATGGCGTGCTTGTCACCGACGACAACCCGCGTAGCGAAGACCCGAGCCAGATTTTCGACGACATCCGTGTTGGCTTCAACGACGCGTCCAAGGCCACTTTCGTTGCCGGTCGTGGCGCGGCCATTGCCCAACTGATCGCCAGCGCCAGCGCTGACGATGTGGTGGTGCTGGCTGGTAAGGGCCACGAGGACTATCAGGAAATCAATGGCGAGCGTCATGCCTTCTCCGATCTGGTCGAGGCCGATCACGCCCTGACCGCCTGGGAGGTCGCCCATGCTTAAAGCGATGAAATTCAGCGCACTGACCCAGGCCCTGTCGGCCCGGGTCGTGTCGAGCGATTGCAGCTTCGATGGCGTCAGTATCGACAGTCGCAACATCAAGCCGGGGCAACTGTTTGTCGCCCTGGCTGGCCCGCGCTTCGATGGTCACGACTACCTGAATGAAGTCGCCGCCAAAGGAGCCGTCGGTGCCTTGGTGCAACGTGAAGTCGCGGATTCCACACTGCCGCAACTGCTGGTCGCCGACACCCGCCTGGCCCTCGGCCAATTGGGTGCGTTGAACCGTGCCGCATTCACCAACCCCGTTGCGGCCATCACCGGCTCCAGCGGCAAGACCACGGTCAAGGAACTGCTCGCCGGTGTCCTGCGTACGCGCGGCCCGGTGCACGCCACCCGTGGCAACCTGAATAATGATTTTGGCGCACCGCTGACCCTGCTCGAACTGGCCCCGGAACACACCGCGGCAGTGATCGAACTGGGCGCGTCGCGCGTCGGCGAAATCGCCTACACCGTGGCGCTGACCAAGCCCCACGTGGCGATCATCAACAACGCCGGTACCGCCCACGTCGGCGAGTTCGGCGGCCCGGAGAAAATCGTCGAAGCCAAGGGTGAAATCCTCGAAGGCCTCGATGCCTCGGGCACCGCTGTACTGAATCTTGACGACAAGGCTTTCGAAACCTGGCGTGTACGTGCCGCCGGGCGCAAGGTCCTGACGTTTGCCGTGCTCAACGCGGCGGCTGATTTCCACGCTTCCAACATCACTGTGGATGCCCGTGGCTGTCCGTCCTTTACCTTGCACACCCCGCAAGGCAACGAACACGTGCAGTTGAACCTGCTGGGCAACCATAACGTTGCCAACGCCTTGGCCGCCGCCGCCGCCGCCTACGCCCTGGGCGTGTCGCTGTTCGGTATCGCCACGGGTCTGGGCGCGGTGCAGCCGGTCAAGGGCCGCACCGTGGCACAGCTGGCAACCAACGGCATGCGCGTGATCGATGACACTTACAACGCCAACCAATCCTCGGTCTGCGCGGCCATCGACCTGCTCAACGGTTTCGACGGTCGCAAGGTGCTGGTGCTGGGCGATATCGCCGAACTGGGCGACTGGGCCGAACAGTCCCACCGTGAGGTCGGCGCCTACGCCGCAGGCAAAGTCGACGCGCTTTATGCCGTCGGCAAGAACATGGCTCACGCCGTCGACACCTTCGGCCCCGGCGCGCTGCATTTCGCCACACAGGCCGAACTGATCCAGGCGCTGACGGCGGCTGAACACGACAAACACACAACCATTTTGATCAAGGGATCGCGCAGCGCGGTGATGGAAAACGTCGTCGCGGCCTTGTGTGGCTCAAGTACGGAGAAACATTAATGCTGCTGCTGCTGGCTGAGTATCTGCAACAGTTCCACAAAGGCTTCGCGGTCTTTCAGTACCTGACCCTGCGCGGGATCCTGGGTGTGCTGACCGCGTTGTGTTTGTCGCTGTTCCTGGGGCCGTGGATGATCCGCACCCTGCAGAACCTGCAAATTGGTCAATCGGTTCGTAATGACGGCCCGCAGTCGCACTTGTCCAAATCCGGCACCCCGACCATGGGCGGCGCGCTGATCCTGTCGTCCATCGGTATCAGCACCTTGCTGTGGGCTGACCTGCACAACCGCTACGTGTGGGTGGTGCTGTTGGTGACCCTGCTGTTCGGCGCCATCGGCTGGGTGGATGACTACCGCAAGGTGATCGAGAAGAACTCCAAGGGCCTGCCAAGCCGCTGGAAGTACTTCTGGCAGTCGGTATTCGGCCTTGCTGCCGCGATCTTCCTTTACACGACCGCGCCGAGCGCAGTGGAAACGACCTTGATCATCCCGATGCTCAAGGACGCCAGCATTCCACTGGGCATCGGCTTTGTGGTGCTGACTTACTTTGTGATCGTCGGCTCCAGCAACGCGGTCAACCTGACTGACGGCCTCGATGGCCTGGCGATCATGCCGACGGTGATGGTGGGCGGCGCGCTCGGCATCTTCTGCTACCTGTCGGGTAACGTGAAGTTCGCCGAGTACCTGCTGATTCCTTACGTACCGGGCGCGGGTGAGTTGATTGTGTTCTGCGGCGCACTGATCGGTGCCGGCCTTGGGTTCCTGTGGTTCAACACTTACCCCGCACAAGTCTTCATGGGTGACGTCGGCGCACTGGCGCTGGGCGCGGCCCTGGGCACCATTGCCGTGATCGTTCGCCAGGAAATCGTGCTGTTCATCATGGGCGGTGTGTTCGTGATGGAAACCCTGTCGGTGGTCATCCAGGTGGCTTCCTTCAAATTGACCGGGCGTCGTGTGTTCCGCATGGCGCCGATTCACCACCACTTTGAACTCAAGGGCTGGCCCGAGCCACGCGTGATCGTCCGCTTCTGGATCATCACCGTGATTCTGGTGCTGATTGGCCTTGCCACCCTGAAACTGAGGTAGAAACGAGTGTCCCTGATCGCTTCAGACCACTTCCGCATCGTTGTCGGCCTCGGCAAGAGCGGCATGTCCCTGGTTCGCTTCCTGGCGAACCGGGGCAAGCCGTTTGCCGTGGCCGATACGCGGGAAAATCCACCGGAGCTGGTCACGCTGCGCCGTGACTACCCGCACGTGGAAGTGCGTTGTGGCGAGTTGGATGTCGAGTTTCTGTGCCGTGCCGATGAGCTCTACGTGAGCCCTGGCCTGGCGATCGCGACACCGGCCCTGCAAGCCGCTGCTGCCCGTGGCGTCAAGCTGTCCGGCGATATCGACCTGTTCGCGCGCCACGCGAAGGCACCGATCGTGGCCATCAGCGGCTCCAACGCGAAAAGCACTGTGACCACCCTGGTGGGCGAGATGGCGGCTGCGGCCGGCAAGCGCGTCGCCGTGGGTGGCAACCTCGGCACCCCGGCGCTGGACCTGCTCAGCGACGATGTCGAGCTGTATGTGATGGAGCTGTCGAGCTTCCAGCTGGAAACCACCCACGACCTCGGTGCCGAAGTGGCCACTGTATTGAACGTGAGTGAAGACCACATGGACCGCTACAGCGGCCTGCCGGCCTATCACTTGGCCAAGCACCGGATCTTCCGTGGCGCCAAGCAAGTGGTGGTCAACCGTCAGGACGCGCTGAGCCGTCCGCTGATGGGCGAAGGCCTGCCATGCTGGACCTTCGGCCTGAGCAAACCCGACTTCAAAGCCTTCGGCATTCGCGAAGAGAATGGCGAGAAATACCTGGCCTTCGAATTCCAGAACCTGATGCCGGTGCGCGAGCTGAAAATCCGTGGCGCGCATAACCAGTCCAACGCCCTGGCGGCCCTGGCGCTTGGCCATGCCGTTGGCCTGCCGTTTGAGGCCATGCTGGCTGCGCTGCGTACCTTTGGCGGCCTCGAGCATCGCTGCCAGTGGGTGCGCGACCTCGATGGCGTCAGCTATTACAACGACTCCAAGGCCACCAACGTCGGTGCGGCACTGGCGGCCATTGAAGGCCTTGGCGCCGATATCGAAGGCAAGCTGGTGCTGATCGCCGGTGGCGACGGTAAGGGTGCCGACTTCAAGGACCTTAAAGGCCCGGTGGCTGAACACTGTCGCGCCGTGGTGCTGATGGGCCGCGATTCCGACCTGATCGCTGCTGCTTTGGGTGATGCCGTGCCGCAAGTGCGTGCCACCTCGCTGGATGACGCGATTGCCCAGTGCAAAGCCCTGGCCCAGCCGGGCGATGCGGTGTTGCTGTCGCCCGCCTGCGCCAGTTTCGACATGTTCAAGAACTACGAAGAGCGCGGCCAGCTGTTCGCCCGCGCCGTGGAGGCCTTGGCATGAGTATCAACTTTCGGAACATCATCAAGCCGTACCCGTCGCCGATCATCACTGGGCGCGGTGTCGACCTCGATTTCCCGATGCTCGCCGGTTGCCTGGCGTTACTCGGCCTGGGCCTGGTGATGATCACGTCGGCGTCCTCCGAAGTCGCCGCCGTGCAGTCCGGCAACACCCTGTACATGATGATCCGCCACCTGGTGTACCTGGTGATCGGCTTGGGCGCGTGCATCGTGACCATGATGATCCCAATCGCCACCTGGCAACGCCTGGGCTGGCTGATGCTGATCGGCGCGTTTGGCTTGCTGATCATGGTGATCCTGCCTGGCATTGGCCGGGAGGTGAACGGTTCGATGCGCTGGATCGGCTTCGGTGCATTCAACGTGCAGCCGTCGGAAATCGCCAAGGTGTTCGTGGTGATCTACCTCGCCGGCTACCTGGTGCGTCGCCAGAAAGAAGTACGCGAAAGCTGGATGGGTTTCTTCAAGCCGTTCATCGTGCTGCTGCCGATGGCCGGTCTGTTGCTGATGGAGCCGGACTTCGGCGCCACCGTCGTCATGATGGGCGCGGCGGCCGCGATGCTGTTCCTTGGCGGCGTGGGCCTGTTCCGCTTCACTTTGATGGTGGTGCTGGCGGTGGCGGCGGTGACTGTGCTGGTACAAGCGCAACCCTACCGGATGGCGCGCTTGATCACCTTTACCGACCCATGGTCCGACCAGTTTGGTTCCGGCTACCAGTTGACCCAGGCGCTGATCGCCTTCGGTCGCGGCGAGTGGCTGGGCGTGGGCCTGGGCAACAGCGTGCAGAAGCAGTTCTACCTGCCGGAAGCGCATACCGACTTCGTGTTCTCGGTGCTTGCGGAAGAACTCGGTGTGGTCGGTTCGCTCTGCACCGTCGCGCTGTTCGTGTTCGTGTGCGTGCGCGGCATGTACATCGGCCTGTGGGCCGAGAAGGCCAAACAGTATTTCGCCGCCTATGTGGCGTATGGCTTGTCGTTCCTGTGGATCGGCCAGTTCCTGATCAACATCGGTGTGAACGTCGGCCTGCTGCCGACCAAGGGCCTGACCTTGCCGTTCCTCAGTTACGGCGGCAGTTCGTTGGTGATCTGCTGCGCGTGCCTGGGCCTGTTGCTGCGCATCGAGTGGGAGAGTCGCACCCACCTGGGCAGCGAAGAGATGGAGTTCAGCGAAAGCGACTTCGCCGAGGAGCCGACCCATGGGCGCTAACGTGCTGATCATGGCGGGCGGCACCGGGGGCCATGTGTTCCCGGCCCTGGCGTGCGCGCGGGAATTCCAGAACCGTGGCTACACCGTGCACTGGTTGGGCACACCGCGTGGCATCGAAAATGAATTGGTGCCGACCGCCGGCTTGCCGCTGCACCTGATCAACGTCACCGGCCTGCGCGGCAAGAGCAAGTTGTCCTTGCTCAAGGCGCCGTTCGTGTTGCTCAAGGCGGTGTGGCAGGCGCGCAAAATCATTCGTGAATTGAAACCGGTATGCGTGCTCGGTTTTGGTGGGTACGTGACAGGTCCTGGTGGTGTTGCTGCTCGGCTCGCTGGTGTGCCGGTGATCGTGCACGAGCAAAACGCCGTCGCCGGAACCGCCAACCGCCTGCTGGCGCCATTGGCTGCACGGGTGTGTGAAGCGTTCCCGAAAACCTTTGGTGCATCGGACAAGCTGCGCACCACCGGTAATCCGGTACGCACCGAACTGTTTATGGACATTGCTCGCGAAGCACTGGCCGGGCGCAAGCCGCACCTGCTGGTCATGGGCGGCAGCCTGGGCTCCGAGCCGTTGAACAAACTGCTGCCCCAAGCCCTGGCGCAACTCCCCGTGGAATTGCGTCCGGAGGTCTTCCATCAGGCTGGCAAAGATCACGGTGAAGTCACCGCCACGCGTTATCGCGAAGCCGGTGTTGAGGCGAACGTACAGCCTTTCATCAAAGACATGGCCCACGCCTATGGCTGGGCCGACCTGGTGGTCTGCCGCTCCGGTGCGCTGACCGTCAGTGAACTGGCCGCCGCCGGTCTGCCGTCCTTGCTGGTGCCTTTGCCCCACGCCATCGACGATCACCAGACCCGCAACGCCGAATATTTGGCCGGGGAGGGCGCTGCCTTCCTGCTGCCGCAAAGAACGACTGGCGCCGCCGATTTGGCCGCACGCCTGACCGAGGTATTGATGCAACCGGAACGACTCAACAGCATGGCGAGCACCGCAAGCCGCCTGGCCAAACCTGACGCAACCCGCACCGTGGTCGATATCTGCCTGGAGGTGGCCCATGGTTGAGAATCAGAAAGCCATGCCGCAACCGGAAATGCGCCGCATCCGGCGTATCCACTTCGTCGGTATCGGCGGCGTGGGCATGTGCGGCATCGCCGAAGTGTTGCTGAACCTGGGTTACCAGGTGTCCGGCTCCGACTTGAAAGAGTCGCCGGTCACTGATCGCCTGAAAACCTTCGGTGCGCAGATCTTTATCGGCCACCGCGCCGAAAACGCCTCCGAGGCTGACGTGCTGGTGGTGTCCAGCGCCGTGAACACCTCCAACCCGGAAGTGGCCACTGCCCTTGAGCGCCGCATTCCCGTGGTGCCACGCGCCGAGATGCTGGCCGAGCTGATGCGCTACCGCCACGGCATCGCCGTTGCCGGTACCCATGGCAAAACCACCACCACCAGCCTGATCGCCTCGGTGTTCGCCGCCGGTGGCCTGGACCCGACCTTTGTCATCGGTGGTCGCCTGAATGCAGCCGGCACCAATGCCCAGCTTGGCACCAGCCGCTACCTCATTGCCGAAGCCGATGAGAGTGATGCGAGCTTCCTGCACCTGCAACCGCTGGTCGCTGTCGTCACCAACATCGACGAAGACCACATGGCGACCTACGACGGTGACTTCAACAAGTTGAAGAAAACCTTCGTCGAATTCCTGCACAACCTGCCGTTCTACGGTCTGGCGGTGGTGTGCCTGGACGATCCGGTGGTGCGCGAAATCCTGCCGCTGGTCAAACGCCCGACCGTGACCTACGGCTTCAGCGAAGACGCTGACGTGCGCGCTATCAATGTGCGCCAGGAAGGCATGCAAACCTTCTTCACCGTGCTGCGTCCGGACCGTGAGCCACTGGATGTATCAGTGAACATGCCGGGCAACCACAACGTACTCAATTCCTTGGCGACCATCTGCATTGCCACCGACGAAGGCGTCAGCGATGACGCCATCGTCGAAGGCCTGTCGCGCTTTGCCGGCGTGGGCCGTCGCTTCCAGGTCTACGGCCAGTTGCCGGTAGAGGGCGGTGACGTGATGCTGGTGGACGACTACGGTCACCACCCGACTGAAGTCGCCGCGGTGATCAAGGCCGTGCGCGGTGGCTGGCCGGAGCGCCGCCTGGTGATGGTCTACCAGCCGCACCGCTACAGCCGTACCCGCGACCTGTATGACGATTTCGTCAATGTACTGGCCGATGCCAACGTGCTGCTGCTGATGGAAGTCTACCCGGCCGGTGAAGAACCGATCCCGGGTGCGGACAGCCGCAAGCTGTGCAACAGCATCCGTCAGCGGGGCCAGTTGGACCCGATCTACATCGAACGTGGTGTGGACCTGGCACCGATCGTCAAGCCGCTGCTGCGGGCCGGTGACATTTTGCTGTGCCAGGGTGCCGGTGACATTGGTGGCCTTGCCCCTAAATTACTGGCGAGCCCGCTGTTTGCCGCCGCGAAGGGGAAGTCGAAATGATCAACGACTACGGCTCCCTGTTTTCCACAATCGCACCCGCTGACTTCGGTCGCGTGGCGGTGTTGTTCGGCGGCAAAAGCGCCGAGCGTGAAGTGTCGCTCAAGTCCGGCAACGCCGTGCTCGAAGCCCTGCAAAGCGCCGGCGTGAACGCCTTCGGCATCGACGTGGGCGATGACTTCCTCGCTCGCCTTCTGGCCGAGAAGATCGATCGCGCCTTCATCATCCTCCACGGCCGTGGCGGTGAAGACGGCAGCATGCAAGGCCTGTTGGAGTGCGCCGGCATCCCTTACACCGGCAGCGGCATCCTTGCTTCCGCGCTGGCGATGGACAAGTTGCGCACCAAGCAGGTGTGGCACAGCCTGGGCATTCCAACCCCGCGTCACAGCGTGCTGTGCAGCGAAGACGATTGTATTTCTGCAGCCAAGGAACTGGGCCTGCCTTTGATCGTCAAACCTGCCCATGAAGGCTCCAGTATCGGCATGGCTAAAGTGAACTCGGCCGCCGAATTGATCGACGCATGGAAAGCGGCAAGTACCTACGATTCGCAAGTGTTGGTGGAACAGTGGATCCAGGGTCCCGAGTACACCATCGCCACCCTGCGTGGCCAGGTATTGCCGCCTATCGCATTGGGCACGCCCCACACCTTTTACGACTACGACGCCAAGTACCTGGCTTCCGATACCCAGTACCGGATCCCGTGCGGCCTTGACGCAAGCAAAGAACAGGAATTGATGGACCTCACGGCTAAAGCCTGTGAGGCGCTGGGTATCGCCGGTTGGGCGCGCGCAGACGTGATGCAGGATGACCAGGGGAATTTCTGGTTCCTGGAAGTCAACACCGCACCGGGCATGACCGATCACAGCCTGGTACCTATGGCAGCCCGTGCGGCCGGTCTGGACTTCCAGCAGTTGGTGCTGGCGATCCTGGCCGACAGCATTGAGCCAAGAGGCTAAGACATGAAAGGCGCATCGCTTCGTCATCAGCCCCCACAAGCACCGAGCCGCAAGCCGGTGCCACGGGGTGCCAGCCGAATGGTGGCTAAAGAGCCGATGTCGGCGCGCCTGCCGAAAGCCAACTTTGGTTTCCTCAAGGCGCTGTTCTGGCCGGTGTTGCTGGTGGTGCTGGGCTTCGGAACCTACGAGGGCGCGCAGCGTCTGTTGCCGTATGCCGACCGGCCGATCACCAAGATCAGCGTGCAGGGCGACTTGAGCTACATCAGCCAGCAAGCGGTACAGCAGCGCATTGGCCCGTACCTGGCGGCGAGCTTCTTTACCATCGACCTGGCCGGTATGCGCGCGGAGCTGGAGCAGATGCCGTGGATCGCCCACGCCGAAGTCCGCCGCGTATGGCCGGACCAAGTGACGATCCGCCTGGAAGAACAACTGCCCGTGGCCCGTTGGGGCGACGAAGCGCTGTTGAACAACCAGGGCCAGGCGTTCACCCCGCGTGAGCTGGCGAACTACGAGCACCTGCCGCAGTTGTTCGGGCCGCAGCGGGCGCAGCAGCAAGTGATGCAGCAGTACCAGGCCTTGAGCCAGATGCTGCGGCCAATGGGCTTCTCCATTGCACGCCTGGAACTGCGTGAACGGGGTAGCTGGTTTTTGACGACCGGGGCAGGCAGTTCCGGCCCGGGCATCCAGTTGTTGCTGGGACGCGACCGCTTGGTGGAAAAGATGCGCCGCTTCATTGCCATCTATGACAAGACCTTGAAAGAACAGATTACGAACATTGCGAGCGTCGACCTGCGTTACGCCAACGGCCTTGCCGTCGGCTGGCGTGAACCGGCTGCGCCCACGGCAGCGCAACCCGCTGTCGCGAAGAATTAAGAAGAGGCAGGACCCATGGCAAACGTGCAAAGCGGCAAAATGATCGTCGGTCTCGATATCGGCACCTCCAAAGTGGTGGCGCTGGTGGGCGAGGTCGGTGAAGACGGCGTCATCGAAATCGTCGGTATTGGCACGCATCCGTCCCGGGGCCTGAAGAAGGGCGTGGTGGTGAACATCGAGTCCACCGTGCAGTCGATCCAGCGCGCCATCGAAGAAGCGCAGCTGATGGCCGGTTGCCGGATCCACTCGGCATTCGTTGGCGTGGCGGGCAACCATATTCGCAGCCTGAACTCCCACGGCATCGTGGCAATCCGCGACCGCGAAGTCAGCTCCGCCGACCTTGAGCGCGTGCTTGACGCTGCCCAGGCCGTGGCGATCCCGGCTGACCAGCGCGTGTTGCACACGCTGCCCCAGGACTACGTGATCGACAACCAGGAAGGCGTTCGTGAGCCGCTGGGCATGTCCGGCGTACGTCTGGAAGCCAAGGTCCACGTGGTGACCTGCGCCGTCAACGCCGCACAGAACATTGAAAAATGCGTGCGCCGCTGCGGCCTGGAAATCGACGACATCATTCTTGAACAGTTGGCCTCGGCCTACTCGGTGCTGACCGACGACGAAAAAGAGCTGGGCGTGTGCTTGGTCGACATCGGCGGCGGCACCACCGACATCGCGATCTTCACCGAGGGTGCGATCCGTCACACCGCCGTGATCCCGATTGCTGGCGACCAAGTGACCAACGACATCGCCATGGCGCTGCGTACACCGACCCAGTACGCCGAAGAAATCAAGATTCGCTACGCCTGCGCCCTGGCCAAACTGGCCGGTGCCGGCGAGACCATCAAGGTACCAAGCGTGGGCGATCGTCCACCGCGCGAACTGTCGCGCCAGGCCCTGGCCGAAGTGGTCGAGCCGCGCTACGACGAACTGTTCACCCTGATCCAGGCGGAACTGCGTCGCAGCGGCTACGAAGATTTGATCCCGGCCGGCATCGTGCTGACCGGTGGCACCTCGAAGATGGAAGGCGCGGTCGAACTGGCCGAGGAAATCTTCCACATGCCAGTCCGCCTGGGCGTGCCCCATGGCGTCAAAGGCTTGGGCGACGTAGTACGCAACCCGATTTATTCCACCGGTGTGGGCTTGCTGTTGTACGGGCTGCAAAAGCAGACCGACGGCATTTCTCTGTCGGGCCCGAGTAACCGTGACAGCTACCGCAGCGACGACGAGGCGAAAGCGCCGTTGTTCGAGCGTTTGCAGGCATGGGTCAAAGGCAATTTTTAAGATTTACCGCGACACCGTTGTAAGCAGTAGGCGAAAAAACTAGAGAAAACGAAAGGAGAGGGAACATGTTCGAACTCGTAGACAACATCCCCGCAAGCCCGGTCATCAAAGTGATCGGTGTCGGCGGTGGCGGCGGCAACGCTGTCAATCACATGGTCAAGAGCAACATTGAAGGCGTTGAATTCATCTGCGCCAACACTGATGCCCAGGCGCTGAAAAGCATCGGCGCGCGGACCATCCTGCAATTGGGCACAGCCGTGACCAAGGGCCTCGGCGCTGGCGCCAACCCGGAAGTCGGCCGTCAAGCCGCGCTGGAAGACCGCGAGCGTATTGCTGAAGTGCTGCAAGGCACCAACATGGTGTTCATCACCACTGGCATGGGCGGCGGTACCGGTACCGGTGCTGCGCCGATCATTGCCGAAGTGGCCAAGGAAATGGGGATTCTGACGGTTGCTGTCGTGACCCGTCCGTTCCCGTTCGAAGGCCGCAAGCGCATGCAGATCGCCGACGAAGGTATCCGTCTGCTGTCTGAAAGCGTCGACTCGTTGATCACCATCCCCAACGAGAAACTGCTGACTATCCTGGGCAAGGACGCAAGCCTGCTGTCCGCGTTCGCCAAGGCTGACGATGTACTGGCCGGCGCCGTTCGCGGTATCTCCGACATCATCAAGCGCCCAGGCATGATCAACGTCGACTTTGCCGACGTACGCACCGTGATGAGCGAAATGGGCATGGCGATGATGGGCACTGGCTGCGCCAGCGGTCCGAACCGTGCGCGTGAAGCCACCGAAGCGGCCATCCGCAACCCGTTGCTGGAAGACGTGAACCTGCAAGGCGCACGCGGCATCCTGGTGAACATCACCGCCGGTCCTGACCTGTCCCTGGGTGAGTACTCCGACGTGGGTAGCATCATTGAAGCCTTCGCTTCCGAGCACGCCATGGTCAAGGTCGGTACCGTTATCGATCCGGACATGCGCGACGAGCTGCACGTGACCGTGGTCGCCACCGGCCTGGGCGCGAAAATCGAGAAGCCTGTGAAGGTCATCGACAACACCCTGCATAACAGTCAAGCCAGCCACGCCAGCCAAGCGGCTGCCGCTCCAGCGCCTTCGCGCCAGGAACTGCCGTCGGTGAACTACCGTGACCTGGACCGTCCGACCGTGATGCGCAATCAGGCTCAGGCCGGTGCTGCGGCGTCCCGTAGCCCGAATCCGCAAGATGATCTGGACTACTTGGACATCCCGGCATTCCTGCGTCGTCAGGCCGATTAATGGAATGTATCAGGGCTATGAAGGTGATTGGTGTTCAGCAAAGGTCTGGTCTGCTATTATCGCCAGCCTTTGTTGATACCAGTTCGCAATTTGCGCTGAAGCGGTCCAAGCCATGATTAAACAACGCACCCTGAAGAATATTATTCGTGCCACAGGTGTAGGTCTGCACTCCGGGGAGAAGGTATACCTGACCCTCAAGCCTGCACCTGTCGACACCGGCATCGTGTTTGTGCGTGCCGACCTGGACCCTGTGGTGCAGATTCCTGCTCGCGCGGAAAACGTTGGCGAAACCACTATGTCGACCACATTGGTCAACGGTGACGTCAAAGTGGACACGGTGGAGCACTTGCTCTCGGCCATGGCTGGCCTGGGCATCGATAACGCCTACGTCGAGCTCTCCGCGTCCGAAGTCCCGATCATGGATGGCAGCGCTGGACCCTTCGTATTCTTGATTCAATCTGCCGGCCTGGAAGAACAGGACGCAGCCAAGAAGTTCATTCGCATTCTGCGGGAAGTGACAGTAGAAGACGGCGACAAGCGCGCCACCTTCGTCCCGTTCGAAGGCTTTAAAGTGAGCTTTGAGATCGATTTCGATCACCCGGTATTCCGTGACCGCACCCAAAGTGCAAGCGTGGATTTTTCCAGCACTTCGTTTGTAAAAGAAGTCAGCCGCGCCCGTACCTTTGGTTTCATGAGTGACATCGAGTACCTGCGCAAGCACAACCTCGCACTCGGCGGCAGCGTTGAAAACGCCATTGTGGTCGACGCGGATGGTGTACTGAACGAAGACGGCCTTCGCTACGAAGACGAGTTCGTGAAGCACAAGATCCTCGATGCAATCGGTGACCTCTACCTGCTGGGCAATAGCCTGATAGGCGAGTTCAAAGGCTTCAAGTCGGGCCACGCCCTTAACAACCAGCTGCTGCGCAAGTTGATTGAGCAGACAGACGCTTGGGAAGTCGTGACCTTCGAAGATGCCAGCACCGCACCGATCTCTTACATGCGTCCCGTTGCGGCGGTGTAAGTAACAACTCTCTTTCTTTAGTTTTGAAAGGCCACCTTCGGGTGGCCTTTTTTATGCCTGAATTTTAGGGCGCTTAGTGGCGATCGGGCCTAATGTGGTGAGCAGGCCTGCTCACCACACCAAGCCTGTTCACAACCTTAAGCCCGCTCACCGCAGAAACGCCGTGTTCATTAAAGGACCGAAGCATCCACGATACGGTTGCGCCCGGTGTGCTTGGCTTCATAGAGCGCCTGATCCGCACTTAGCAACAACGCCTCCAGCGACTGACGGCTACGCTTGTCCCAAGTACTCATGCCAATGCTCACGGTAATCGGCTGCTCATCACCTCCAACCCTCGGCAAGTACTCGATGGCGCTGCGGATGTGCTCGGCGATCACCCAGGCGCCCTTGGCGTCGGTCACCGGCAACACCACCGCGAACTCTTCGCCGCCATAACGTGCGGCCAGGTCGGCCGGTCGGCGGATGTTGCTGCCGATCACCTGGGCCACGCTGCGCAACGCGTCGTCGCCACCGTGATGGCCGTGGCGGTCGTTGAAGGCCTTGAAGTGGTCCACGTCAATCATCAGCACCGTCAGCGGCTCGGTGGAGCGCTGAGCGCGCTCCCACTCAAGGCGCAGGCGTTCATCCAGAACGCGCCGGTTGGCCAGGCCGGTCAATGCATCGGTGGCTGCCAGTTCTGACAGTACTCGTTCAGCGCGACGCCGCCTTCGCAGTTCCCGGCGTAGCAACCAGGTCAGCCACAACAAACCGGCGCAGAGCACCCCGGTGGCACCACTGGTCAGCAGTGCCGCGCGTCTCCAGGGTGCGAATACGTCCTCGCTGGACAACGCTACTACCACGATCAATGGCAGGGCACCGACATTGGTAAAGGTATACAGGCGCTCTTTACCACTGATGGCAGAGATCGCCTGAAAGCTGCCGCTTCCGTCGCGCAGTATTCGCTTGAAATTAGGCCGGTCACTCAGGTCCTTGTCGATCATGTCGCGTTCGAGCAGCGGCTGCTGGGCCAGGAGAATGCCGTTGTTGTTCAGCAGGTTGACGCTGCTGCCATTGCCGATGGTCAGGGTGTTGAACAGCTGGTCGAAATACGCCAGGCGCATGGTCGCGACCGCTACGCCGAGAAACTCTCCCTTGGGGCCCGACACACGTCGACTGAATGCCATGCGCCAGACCTGGTCGCAGTCGCAATGGATCTTGAAGGGTCGACTGATAAACAGGCCCGCGTTGGCGTCCTTGGCATGCACCTGGAAATAATCGCGGCTGGCAAAATTACGTGGCGTGGGCCGCAGTGTGGAGGAGTCGGCGATTACCGTGCCGTTGGCATCCAGCAGCAAGACCTCGCCCTTGAAAGGCGCCGCCGTGGATAAATCAAACTGCACCAAGTGCTGGATATTGGCAGCAACCCCGGACAGGTCTTCACGTTGCGTGGCCGCAATCAGCCCGTTGAGCGACAGGTCATACAACTCGACGTTACGCAACACGTCGGCGTTGATCAGTTGGGCGATATTGGTGGTCGATCGCTTGGCCGCCTCAAGCGTGCTGGCGTGTTCGCGAATCAACAGCACCGCGACAATGATCACAATCAGGGCAACGCTGAGCCCGCTGCCCAGCATCAGTAACAACTCAGGATGTGCGGGTGAGGTACGAACAGGGCGTGGACTCATCGGGCAGACTTCAGCGGTGAGGATGCTGGCAGTTTAGTTCTACCCGATGAAAATTAAATGCTTGGTTAAAAAGAAAAAGACGTCTGTCAGAACACGTTGATCGGGTAGTCGACGATCACCCGGTATTCATCCACATCCCGATCCACCGCCGAGTAACCATTGCTGCCACGGTTGACCGCCCATTGCAGGCGCACCGCCAAGTCCTTGGCCTTGCCGTCCTGCACGACGTATTTCAGGTCGATGTCCCGTTCCCAATGCTTGGCGTCTTTACCGTCGGCGCTGTACCACGTGCTATAGCCACGGCTTTGCGGGTCGACCTTGGTCAGGTCGGTCTTGCCGCTGATATAGGACACGGCCGAGGTCAGGCCGGGCAGGCCCAGGCCGCCGAAGTTATAGGCGTACTTGAGTTTCCACGAGCGCTCATTGGGGCCGTTGAAGTCGGAGTACTGCTGGGAGTTGTCCAGGTACACGCTGTCGCCCTGGGCGATGTAGTCGAACGGTGTGTTGCCGTTGACCCGCTGGTACGCGGCCGTGACGCTGTGATGGCCGACGTCCACGGTGAAGTGCAGGCTGTAGGTGTTGTTGTCGATATCCCCCAGCAGCGACTGCCCGGTGTCCTGGGTATGGTAGTAGTGCAGACCAGGGTTGAGACTGATCATCTCGTTCACCACATAGGTGTAATCCAGGTCGTAGTAGTACTGGTTCCACACGTCCTTGAGTTCGGAGGCGTAGAGGTTGCTGGTCAGCCCGTCGATGCCGCTGAACGACACGCCGGCCCAGTTCATGTGCTGGCTATCGGTATTGCTGGGCAGCGCACCGTAGCTGGTGCCGATGCGGCGGTGGCCGCTCTGGTTGTAGAGCTTGGTGAAGCTGGCCTGGCCACCTTCGAACATCCAGCCGTCGAGGCTGTGGTTGGTCAGGCTCACGCCACGGAAGGTCTGCGGCAGCATGCGGGTTGCGCCGCCGGCGATCACCGGGTTATTGAGGAACAGGTCGCCGGCCCTCAACTCGGTATCGAACGCGCGCATTTTCAAGGCGCCACCCGCCGTCGAGAACGAGCCGGGCGCCTTACCGTTGCCACTGCCGTACGGAAGGATGCTGGAACCGTCCGTACCGCCACCGCCGTCCAGCTTCAGACCGAGCATGGCATGGGCGTCCAGGCCGAAGCCGACGGTGCCCTGGGTGTAGCCGGATTCGAAGGTGCCGATGAAACCCTGGCCCCATTCCTTACTGTCATCGGTGTGGATGTCGCGACGGTCGCGGTTCATGTAGTAGTTGCGGGTGTTGATATTGAGGTGGGCGCCTTCGACGAAACCGTCGGCGGGGGTGGTGTCTGCCGCATGGGCAAGAGGGGTGATCGTTGCTGCTATTGCGAGAAATAACGGGGTGAACGTCAGCGAGTTCTTCACCGGTGTAGCTCCTTTGGTCAATCGGAAAACGGCCAATGTCGTGGGGGTGCCTGGCCTTTTTTTACGGCAAAAAAAAGCCGCTGAAGTCAGCGGCTTTAAGACAGATTCCCAGTGTAGAGCCCTGGAAATAAGTCGAGGGAAATTCGGGTAAGCGGGAGGCTGCCTTTGCCGTCGCGCTCATCGATGCGTCAAATTAACGCAGGCGAGCGGTACGATACAGAGTGTAACAAGATAATGACTGTTGCCCAAATCGCAACAAACCCATCACCGTCCCTGTAGGAGCCGGCTTGCCGGCGATAGCGGTGGCTCAGTCATGCACACGTCGACCCGAACACCGCCATCGCCGGCAGTGTCAGACGGGCAAAGTGATGCCAAAGGTATTGCCGCCGCCCTCACTGCGCACGAACACATCACCGCCGTGCATCAGCGCAATCGCCTTGACAATGGCCAGCCCCAGGCCATGGTTGGCGCCGCTGTTGCTGCGTGACGCATCCACCCGATAAAACCGTTCGAACAGACGTGGCAAGTGTTCGCTGGCAATGACGTCGCCGGGGTTGGTGACGCCGATCGCCACCTGATGTTCTTGCACCTCGATATTCACCACGATCACCTGCCCAGGCGCGGTGTGCTGCACCGCGTTGCTCAGCAGGTTGATCAGCGCACGGCGCAGGTGGGCTTTTTCGATCTGCACCGTGGCATCGCCCTTTACCTGTACCTTGACCTGGGCGTCTTCAAGAATGAAGTCCAGGTAGTCGAGGGTGGTGGCTACTTCGTCGGCCAGGGAGCTTTCGATCAACTTGGTGGCCTTGCTGCCCTGGTCGGCGCTGGCTAGGAACAGCATGTCATTGATGATCGAACGTAGGCGCTCCAGCTCTTCAAGGTTCGATTGCAGCACCTCGAAATAATGCTCGGCCGAACGCCCTCGGGTCAGCGCCACTTGGGTCTGGCCGATCAGGTTGGTCAGGGGCGAGCGCAGTTCGTGGGCGACGTCGGCGTTGAACGATTCCAGGCGTGAATAGGCCTGCTCGACGCGGTCGAGGGTGGAGTTGAACGAATTGACGAACTGGCTCAGCTCCGGCGGCAGCGGCGACAGTTCAAGGCGCCCGGAGAGTTTTGGTGGCGCGAGCTTTTGCGCCTCGTCCGACAGCTTGCCCAGCGGCTTCAGGCCGATGCGTGAAACCCAGAACCCCAACAGCGCCGCCAGGACCACACCGACAAATGCGAGGCTGATCAACGCCACCAGCAAATGATGCTGGGTTGCACGGAAGTTCTCGGTGTCGATGGCAATCATGAAGCGCAGGGGCGGACGCTGCTCCTTGGCCGGGAACTGGCTCACCAGCACTTTGAATGGGTGATGGTGGCCCGGCAGGCGCAAGTCGCGCTTGCCGGTAGGCCCTTCGGCAAACGCGCGGATCTGCGCGTCCGGCTCGCCATATTCATAATTCGGATCGCTGCTCACCACCCAGAAACGAATGCGTTTGTCTTCCTCACCCAGCAGCTTGAGCTTGGCCTTGATCTTCACCCAATGGTCCGGCGTGCCGAAGCGGTTCACCGAAGATTCGAGCACGCTGTAACGCGCATCCAGCTCGGCGCCTGGCAACAAGCCCAGCCCCCGGTCCACTTGCTGATAAAGCGCACCACCGATCAATACGAAGATCAGCAGCGCCACCAGGGTGAACATGCCGCTCAGGCGCAGGGCGATGGAGTTAGCTGACACTTCGGCTCTCCAGCACATACCCCATGCCACGGATGGTGTGCAGCAGCTTTTGTTCGAACGGCCCGTCGAGCTTGGCGCGCAGGCGCTTGATCGCGACTTCCACCACGTTGGCGTCGCTGTCGAAATTGATGTCCCAGACCATCTCCGCAATCGCGGTCTTGGACAGGATCTCACCCTGGCGCCGCGCCAACACGCTGAGCAGCGAGAATTCCTTGGCGGTCAGGTCCAGGCGCAAGCCATTGCGACTGGCCTTGCGGCTGATCAGGTCGATCCACAGGTCGGCGACCGTCACCTGCACGGGTTCATGACCACCGCTGCGGCGGGTCAGGGCTTGCAGGCGTGCCACCAGTTCCAGGAAGGAAAACGGTTTGCCCAGGTAATCGTCGGCGCCTTCGCGCAGGCCGCGAATGCGGTCTTCCACGCGCTCGCGGGCCGTGAGCATGATCACCGGCGTCTGCTTGCGCGCGCGCAGGGCACGCAGCACGCCAAAGCCATCGAGGCCAGGCAGCATCACGTCGAGCACGATGACCGCGTAGTCGTTCTCCAGCGCCAGGTGCAAACCCTCGACGCCTTCGCGTGCCACGTCGACGGTGTAGCCTTGCTCCGTCAGGCCACGGTGCAGGTAGTCGGCGGTTTTTTCTTCATCTTCAATAATCAGTACGCGCATGAGTCTTTTGGCTCCAGGGCCGGGCCTCAGTCTGTGGTCGCCAACGCAGGCGTTGGTGTGGGCCGGTGGAAAAACTTCTCAAGGTACAAGTATATGACTGGTGTGGTGAACAGCGTCAGCGCCTGGCTCACCAGCAACCCGCCAACCACTGCGATACCCAGCGGCTGGCGCATTTCCGCACCAGGGCCGGCGCCGAGCATCAGCGGCACCGCGCCGAGCAGGGCGGCGAGGGTGGTCATGATGATCGGCCGGAACCGCGTGACGCAGGCTTCATAGATCGCATCTTCCGGCGACAGGCCCCTGACGCGCTGAGCCTCCAGGGCAAAGTCGATCATCAGGATGCCGTTCTTCTTCACGATGCCGATCAACAGCACCAGGCCGATCAGCGCCATGATCGAAAAGTCCTGCCCCATCAGTGACAGCATGATCAGCGCGCCCAACCCTGCCGAGGGCAAGGTCGAAATGATCGTCAGCGGGTGCACGAAGCTCTCGTACAGCACGCCGAGGATGATATACACCGCCACCAGCGCCGCCAGGATCAGCCACGGTTGGCTGGCCAGCGAACTCTGGAATGCCTGGGCCGCGCCCTGAAAGTTGCCGATGATGGTGGTCGGCATGCCGATTTCATTCTTGGCCTGGTTGAGCATGATCACTGCATCGCCCAAGGCCACGCCCGGTGCCAGGTTGAACGACAGGTTGGCGGCCGGGAACATGCCGTCATGGCTGATCGAAAGTGGCCCCACGGTAGGCGGGTCTACCTTGGCCAGCGCCGACAGCGGCACCATCTCGTTTGTCAGCGGCGAGCGCAGGTAAAAGTAGTTGAGGCTTTCGGCTTTGCCGCGTTGCTGGGTATCCAATTCCAGCACCACTTGGTACTGGTTGATCTCGGTCTGGAATTCGTTGATCTGGCGCTGGCCGAACGCGTCGTACAGCGCCTGATCCACATCGGTGGCGGTGAGGCCAAAGCGCGCGGCGGCCTGGCGGTCGATGCTGATGTGGGTGATGCTGCCGCCCAGTTGCAGGTCGTTGGACAGGTCGCGAAACGCCGGGTTGGCGCGCAGTTTTTCGGTGAGGCGCTGGGTCCAGGTGTTGAGCGTCGGGCCGTCGTTGCTCTTGAGCACGTATTGGTACTGAGCACGGCTTGGGCCGGAACTCAGGTTGATGTCTTGCCCGGCGCGCAGGTACAACACGATACCCGGCACCTTGGCCAGTTTCGGGCGGATGCGATCGATGAACTGGCTGGCGGACACGTCACGGTCGCCGCGGTCCTTCAAGGCGATCCAGAAGCGGCCGTTGGCAATGGTCTGGTTGCTGCCGGTCACACCGACCGAATGCGAAAACGCTTCCACTGCCGGGTCGGCCTTGACGATTTCGGCCAGGGCCTTGTGCTTGGCCACCATGTCCGGGTAGGACACGTCGGCCGCCGCTTCGCTGGTGCCGAGTACAAAACCGGTGTCTTGCACCGGGAAGAAGCCCTTGGGGATGAACACGTAGCCGACCACGGCCAGGGCCAACGTCACGACGAAGATTGCCGCCATCGTGCGTTGATGGGCCAGGGCACGGCGCAGGTTGCGCGCATAGCCGGCCAGCAGCCGTTCGCTGAAGCCCGGTTTGTCGTGCGCAGGGTGGCTGGGCGCGCGCATGAACAGCGCGGCCAGGGTCGGCGCCAAGGTCAGCGAAACCACCACCGAGATCAGAATGGTCGAGGTCGCCGTCAAGGCAAACTCCTTGAACAAACGCCCAACCACGCCCCCCATGAACAGCAGCGGAATAAACGCCGCCACCAGCGAGAAGCTGATGGACACCACCGTGAAGCCGATCTCCCCGGCGCCTTTGATCGCCGCTTCGCGCTTGTCGAGCCCAGCTTCCAGGTGGCGGTGAATGTTCTCGACCACCACGATGGCATCGTCCACCACAAAGCCCACCGCGATGACGATCGCCACCAGCGTCAGGTTGTTCAGGCTGAAACCCATCAGGTACATCAACGCAAAGCTGGCGACCAGCGACACACCCAGCACGCTGGACACAATCATCGTCGCCGACAACTGCCGCAGGAACAGCGCCATCACCGCCACCACCAGCAGGATGGCGATCAGCAGCGTCACTTCCACCTCATGCAGCGACGCGCGGATGGTCTTGGTACGGTCGGTCAACACGCTGACCTGCACCGACGCCGGCAGCATCGCCTGCAGGCGCGGCAGCTCGGCTTGAATGCGGTCGACGGTCTCGACGATATTCGCGCCGGGCTGGCGCGAGATCACCAGGTTGACCCCTGGGGTGTCGCCGGACCAGGCCTGCACGTAGGCGTTTTCCGAACCGTTGATGACTTTGGCGATATCACGCAGTTGAACCGGTGCGCCGTCCTTGTAGGACACGATCAACTGCGCGTAGTCCTCCGGGTGGAACAACTGGTCGTTGGTCGACAGGGTCGACACACTGTTCTCGCCGTAGATCGCACCCTTGGCCAGGTTGAGGCTCGATTGCTGGATGGCCAGGCGGATATCGGCCAGGGTCAGGCCGATGGCGGCGAGTTTGTCCGGGGACGCTTGTACCCGGATCGCCGGGCGCTGCTGGCCGGTGATGTTGATCTGGCCAACCCCGTCGATCTGGCTGATCTGCCGGGCCAGCAGGGTTTCCACGTAGTCGCTCAACTCGGTGCTGGGCATGCTGTTGGAGCTGACGCTGAGGATCAGCACTGGGCTGTCCGCCGGGTTGACCTTCTTCCAGGTCGGCAGGCTCGGCATGTCGCTGGGCAGCTTGCCGGACGCGGTGTTGATCGCCGCCTGCACTTCCTGCGCGGCGGTGTCGATGCTTTTGGTCAGGGTGAATTGCAGGGTCAACAGGCTGGAGCCCAGGGCGCTGCTGGAGGTCATCTGGGTCATGCCAGGGATGGCGCTGAATTGCACCTCCAGCGGCGTGGCCACGGATGACGCCATGGTGTCCGGACTGGCGCCGGGCAGCGTGGCAGTCACCTGGATCGTCGGAAATTCCGCTTCCGGCAGTGGGGCGATCGCCAGGCGCGGGAAGGCAATCAGCCCGAGCAGCACCAGGGCAAAGGTCAGCAGCAGGGTCGCGACCGGGTGGTCGACGCACCAGGCTGACGGCGAACGACTCATGGCTGCACCTTGGCATCAACGGTCTGAATGACTTGCGGCGGCTCCTTGAGTATTTCCACCTGCGCACCCGCCTTGAGCCGTGACTGGCCGTCGCTGACCAGCACATCCCCGGCCTGTACGCCCTTGATGATGTTCACGTCGCTGTTCTGGTAGGTGACTTGCACCGGCACCACGTCGACCTTGTCACCGTTGACCCGGTACACGAAGTGCGAATCCAGGCCGCGCTGCACCACGGTCGGCGGCACCACCAAGGCGTTTTTGTCGAGGGCGGTCTGGATCTTGATGGTCACCAGTTGCCCCGGCCACAGGCGCTGCGAGGCGTTGTTGAATTCGGCCTTGGCGCGCAGGGTGCCGGTGGTGGAGCTGATCTGGTTGTCGATCAGGCTCAGGTGACCCTCGCCAAGCAAGTCGCCGGTCTGGCCATCGGTGTCGGCGCCCAGGTAGGCATCGACGCTGGCTTTTGTGGGCGCCGCGATCAGGCCCTGCAAGGTGGGCAGCATTTGTTGCGGCAGGGAGAACTCGACGGCAATCGGGTCGATCTGGGTCACGGAAAACAGGCCCTGGGTATCGGCGGTGCGCAAGAAGTTGCCTTCATCCACGGTGCGAATACCGACGCGTCCGCTGACCGGCGAGCGAATCTGAGTGTAGGAAAGTTGTACCTGAGCTGAATCGATTGCGGCCTGGTTGCCTTGGGCAGTGGCCTTGAGCTGGTTGACCAGGGCTTGTTGCTGGTCATAAGTCTGCTTGGACACGCCGTCGTCGACACTCAACTCCTTGTAGCGCTTGAGGTTGACCAGCGCTACCTGCAACTGCGCCTGGCTTTCGCCCAGTTGGGCCTTGGCCTGGTCCAGGCTGGCACGGATCGAGCGGTCATCGATGGTCGCCAGCAGGTCACCGGCCTTGACCAACTGGCCTTCCTTGACCAGCAATTTAGTCAGGATGCCGTCCACTTGCGGGCGAATCACCACACTGTGCAGTGACAGCACCGAGCCAATCCCGCTGACAAAGCGCGGAATGTCCTGCTGCGCCACGCTCACCACCCGCACGGGAATAGCGGTGGGTGCCGCCAGTTTGGACTTGGCCGGTCGGGTCAGTGCCCAGGTTGCAACGGCCAACACCACGAGGACCCCCACGATCAGGGCGGTTTTTCGTTGAATGTGCATCGACGGACACCAGAGGCGCAGTTGCAAGTTTCAAGCTGCAAGCTGCAAGTTGAGATTTGGATAAAAGCTTTATAGCGCGGCGACCCGGTCAGGATCGTGACGTCAAACTGACAGCCATGACAGCTAGTGCTTTAAACTTACCGCTTGAAGCTTACCGCTTGGCCCTCCGGCCCCGCTATACTCGCGCTTTTACACCAATACCCGCGCTGGAGCCCTTATGACTTCCCCGACACAACCCCCTGTTGAAGCGGACGACCTCGTCGATCCGGCCAGCGCCGAAGGCGTTGAAAAAGCCGAGATCCCGGCGTTCAAATTCCCCTTCAAACCGGGTGAACTGGCCGGAGCCAAGAATGCCGCCCAGCCCTGGTACAAGAACGGCGCCAAGAACGGCCACACCAAGAGCCCGGGTATGGCCCCGCCCGGTACACGCCGTTCCATGGGTAAACGTTAAGATTAATCCTCTGTAACATTTGACGGATATTGCCTACAGCCTCCGTTGATGTTTCTGCTTGTAGGTCTGCGACCGTTTCTTGAAAGCTTGCACGGCTTCCGCTTCACCCCGGTTTGGTTAACGGGCGTGCAGCGGAGGGCGCTCTTTCCGGAAAAGGACGTTTCCTGTGCCCCTGATACATCTCTGTGTAGCGCTTGCCCTATTACTGGCGGTGGATGCCGTCGCAGGCCTTGATCAACCGCGACGTGAAATCCGCTTCGCCGTTGCCGCGCAATTTGCCCCTTTCCAGAGCCGCAACCCGCAAGGGCAGTTGGTCGGTCTGAATATCGAGTTGGGCAACGCCCTTTGCCAGCAGTTGAATGTGCGCTGTACCTGGGTTGACCAGGTGCTGGTTGAAAACTTCGAAGGTCTGGAAGCGCGGCAATTCGATGCAATCATGGGCATAGCCCCGACATCTTTGCGGCGGCGCTGGGTGAGTTTCACCGAAAACCTCTACCCCTTCACCACGCGCCTGGTCGCGCGCCGAACCTCGGGCCTTATGCCGACGCCAAGGTCGCTCAAGGGCAAGCGTGTCGGCGTGTTGCTGGGCAGCAATCGCGAAGCCTTTGCGCATGCGAAATGGGCGCGCAAAGGCGTGATCATCAAGAGCTTCTGGCTCAACGACGAACTGGTCCGCAGCCTGGTGGCAGGCGATATCGATGCGACGCTGCAGGGCACCGTGGAAATCCGTGAGGCCCTGCTCGACACGGCTGCCGGCCAGGATTTCGACTTCCTCGGCCCCGCCGTTTCCAACGAACTGCTGGGCAACGGTGTGGCGATCGCGTTACGCAAGACTGACACCGCGCTGCGTACCGAGCTAAACCGTGCGCTGGAACAGCTGATGCACAATGGTGAATACCAGCTGATCCTTGCGCCTTATCGCCTCGACCTACCGTGATGGCTAATTAATTGCGCGGAACATGAGCTGGATCAGTATTTGCCCCCTCGGTGCGCTTAGAGTCGACGCCCTGCCGACTCCTCCAACAATTACGAGCGCGCTTCTCCATGAAGATCAATCTGCCGGTCACCGGTCGGAATGTGGACTTTGCCCCCGACGCTAACATCCTTTCGACCACCGACCTGACCAGCGCGATTACCTACGCCAACCAGGACTTCATCGACATCAGCGGGTACGACCGCGATGAGCTGCTCGGCGTGAAACATAACATCCTGCGTCATCCGGACATGCCGTCCGAGGCGTTCGCCCATATGTGGCGAACCCTCAAGGCGGGGCGTTCGTGGATGGGCATGGTGAAAAACCGCTGCAAGAACGGTGACCATTACTGGGTCAGCGCGTATGCCACGCCCGTGAGCCGGGACGGGGCCGCCGTGGAGTACCAATCGGTACGTACCAAGCCGGATGCGCGTCGGATCGCTGCAGCAGAGCGGGTCTATGCGCGCTTGCGAGCGGGCAAACGGCCAGCCTGGCCGGTGCTTGGCTTGGGCATGAAACTGTTCGCTTGGGTCGCCTTCACCTGCGGTGTCACCGGAGCCCTGGGCTTGGGCTTGGCGGATTACGCGCTGGGCTGGCAGTTACTGGCCCTGGTGGCCGGGTGTGCGGTCGGTGCGGTTGGCGCGCAGGCGATCCTGCGACCTCTGTCCCACCTGCAGCAGCGTGCACGCCGGGTGGCCGACAACCCCTTGAGCCAGGCAATCTACACCGGGCGCCGGGACGAGTGCGGGCAAATCGAATTCGCCTTCCAAATGCTCGAAGCCCAGGTAGGAGCGGTGGTGGGGCGTATCGGCGACGCCTCCCAGCGGCTGTCGGGCCACGCTGCGCAGTTGGTGCGGCACCTGGACAGCAGCCACGCCAGCAGCCTCGGCCAACAGACTCAGACCGACCAGATAGCCGCAGCCATCCACCAGATGGCCGCCAGCGTGGCCGAAATGGCCAACCATGCCCAGCAGGCGTCCAAGGCGGCCGACCAGGCCGGCAACGAGACCCGCGAAGGCCATCAGCGCGTGGATGAAAGCCGTGATGCCGTGTTGCGCCTGTCCCAGGAGTTGGCACGCGCCACCGAAGTCATTCACCAGTTGGAAAGCCACAGTGGCGAAATCAGCGGCGTGCTGGAAGTGATCCGCACGATTGCCGAACAGACCAACCTGCTGGCGCTGAACGCCGCCATCGAAGCGGCGAGGGCGGGTGAGCAGGGGCGTGGCTTCGCCGTGGTGGCCGATGAAGTGCGCGGCCTGGCCCAGCGCACCCAGCAATCGACCGATGAAATCCAGCGCATGATCAGCACCCTGCAAGGCGGCGCACGGGATGCGGTGCAAGCGATGGCGCAGAGCAGCGAGCATGTCGAAGCCAGCGTCCAGCAGGCACAGCGGGCCGCCGCAGCGCTGGACGGCATCAGTCAGCGTGTCACGCAAATCACCGCCATGAGCCAGCAGATAGCAACCGCCGTGGAAGAGCAGAGCACGGTGAGCGAGGACATCAACCGCAATATCGTTGGCATTCGCAATGCCGGGGAGGCCACGGTCAGCGCCGGGCAGCAGAGCCAGCTCAGTTCAGGCGATGTGGCGGCGCTGGCGGAGGATTTACGCCAGTTGGCGCAGGAGTTCTGGGGGCAGCAGCGGTAACCCAATTCAACGGCTACTGCTATTTAGGAGCTTTCCTACCAGTCAAACAGACGTGTTGAAGTTAAAACACCGGTCAGTGCTTGTTAGAACAACGGGCGCATACGGGCCATGACTCACGGAGCCCGTCTGCCCCATACCTTTTGCACAGGACAGGCTTATGAAGACTTCAAGACGACTGCTGGCGCTGGTGACGTTTTTTCTGACCCTTTTGTCCGCGGCGGGATGTGCTGTGGCGCCTGCTCCCGAGAGTTCGTGGCGTGAAATCCGCTTTGGTGTAGAGGCGGATGTGCCGCCCTTTGAATACCGCAATGCCCAGGGTGAGCTCGTGGGGCTGAATATAGAACTGGGGAATGCCCTGTGTGCAGCGCTTGATGCGCGTTGCGTGTGGGTTGAGCAGCCTTATGCGACCAACCTCGCGGCGCTCCAGGCTGGCCGGTTCGACGCGATCATGCCCATGACGGCGACAGCCGCGCGGCGTGAACTCGTCGACTTCACCCATGACCTCTATGCCCTTCAAAGCCGTTTGGTGGCTCCTAAGGGCTCCAACCTGCTGCCAACCGCCCAGGCACTCAAGGGCAAGCGCGTGGGCGTGCTGGCGGGAACCAGCCGTGAAGCCTTTGCCTTGACGCGGTGGGGGACCCAGGGGGTGATTGTGCGCAGCTTTGGCCTCAACACTGATTTGATCCGTAGCTTGCAGGCCGGTGAAATTGACGCCACGTTGCAAAACACCGTCGAAATCAGCGAAGCGCTGTTGAACACCGCTGAAGGTGCTGCGTTCGCCTTTGCCGGGCCAACGGTGGTCGATGACATGTTGGGCCGCGGCGTAGCCATTGCCACTCGCAAAACCAATCCTGATCTCACGGCGGCGCTCAACGAGGCGCTGCAACGCATGAAAGACAGCGGCGAGTATGCGGCCATTACCGAGCGTTATCTGGGCGCTGCGCCTCTTGAGCCGGCCAGGATGACGTATACGCCGGCAGAGGGTGGGTTGCCCTTCTCGGAAACGGTGCAAGTCGGTCAGGCCCTCTACATTTCCGGGAAGTTGGGGCTGGATCAAAACGGTCGTCTGGTACCTGGCGGTATTCGTGCAGAAACGGCGCAGGCTCTCGAGAACATACGCGGCGTTCTGATGGCCAAGGGTATCGGGATGGATAGAGTTGCCCAGTGCAGGGTGATTCTTGCCGACCTCAAGGACTTTGCACAAATGAACAGCGTCTATGCCAGCTACTTCCAGGCTGACCGCCTGCCAGCCCGGACGACTTTTGCTGGCAAGCTGTTGCTGAATGCGCGGATCGAGATCGAGTGCATGGCCAGCCTCTGACCCACTGCAAACCTGCGCGTCTAGGCGGCGCGCAGTGAAATAAACGCATAGTTGGCCGGCACCTCAGTCGCAATCTGCGCCCCGGCATCCAGCACCTGCTCCGCGATGTCCATGCCGGACACATGGAACACCCACTCGCTGACCACGGACGGTCGTTGCACCGCCAGCTCGATGGCTTGGGCAAATGCGCCCATGTCGGGCAGGTAAGCGGTGAACCCATCCCCCTTGAGGGCTGTGGTGCGAATGCCCAGCAGGGCGCACACCGCCTCTTTGGTCTGTACATCGTCACGGTCGGCCTGGCGTGAGCGGCGGATCAGTTCGGCCAGTTCCTGGTCCATCAACTCACCGCCGACGATTAGCGCCGGGCCCTGTTCCCAGGACTCCGGCGGGCAATCCTTGGCGGCGGGGTTCAGCGGGATATGCGGGTTGATCTCCATCGGATAAATGCGGCACACCAGCGGGCGCCGTTCATAGATGCGGCACAGGTTGTCTTCGTCAAGATTCCGGCAGCGTCCGGCGTTGTAGGCGGCAAAGGTGATTGCCACAAATGCCTGGGTATTGCCGCTGGGCACGATGACCGAGCGACGCTCGGCATGCTCGCGTTGCTGCTGCGGCAGGCCCAGGCCAGTGCCCAGGAACCCCTCCACCAGAACGATGACATTGCCGCCGTCCGCCGCCCACAGGCGGGCTTCTTCGAGGGTCAGGGGCACGTGGTGGTCGGAGCAGCATTTACCACAACCGACGCAGGAAAATTGAGTGTTCATGGCGGATCTGTCACCAGGCAAGGTCAGAGGGTACGCAGGAACAGTGACGGGTTTTTACCTCTGTTCACCGTTTTAGCTCTCTGGAAGCAAGTTACACGCCAGTGCCTGTCAGTCCCGTGGCACCACATCGCGCAGGACAAATCTCATGCCCGCGCTTTCGTACAGTTGGCGGGCACGCAGGTTGCTCTCCAACACCTTGAGGTCCACATAGGGTTCACCGCGTTGCTTGAAGGCGTGGAAGCAGTGCAATAGCAATGCGCGGCCCAATCCATGGCCCTGGGCGCAGGGGTGAACGGAGAGGTTCTTGATAAACGCGCTGGTCCAGCACTGCGCCACGGCGAGAATGCCGTCGTTGTTGCTGGCCACCAGGCACAGCGTGGGGTCGAACTCGGCATTGGTGGTGAACTGCTGCTGCCAGGTTTCCAGGTTGGGAACGCGACCGCCACCCTGGTCCTGGGTCAGGCGCAATACGGCGTGAATCGCCGGGGCCAGGTCGTCACGGTAATGATCCAACTGCGTGCCCGCCGGCCACTGCGGGGCGGGCAGGCTGCCGATAAGGTCGCGGCGCAGCAGTTGGAAATATTCGCTCACAGGCCTTTTTGCGCCACCGTTTGCGCGGCCACCACCAGGCACTTGGTCAACTCGGGCGAGGAGAACTTGGTGAGCACCGCGTCGGCGCCGGCCAGCCGGGCTTTTTCGCTGTTCATCGCGCTGTCCAGCGAGGTGTGCAGCAACACATAGAGGTGCTGGAAATCCGGGGTTTCGCGCAGGGTGCGGGTAAGGGCGTAGCCGTCCATCTCCGACATCTCGATGTCCGACACCACCACGTTGATCTGCTCGGCCGTGCCTTGCAACTCCAGCAGCACGTCGATGGCTTCCTTGGCGCTGCGCGCGGTGTGGCAGGTAAGGCCGAGGTTGCGCAGGGTGTGCACCGATTGCTGCAGCGCGACCTGGCTGTCGTCTACCACCAGGATGCGTGCGTGGCCGAGTACTTCGGCTTCTTCCATGGTGAGGTCGGTCGGCGCCGCTTCGATCGGCGCCGGTGCGATGCCGTGGATGACTTTTTCGATATCCAGCACCTGCACCAGGCCGCCTTCCACCTGGGTAACCCCGGTGATGAACGCGCGGTTACCGCCGGAGCCATAGGGTGGTGGGCGAATGTCGGTGGTCAGGCAATGCACGATCTTGCTCACCGCCTGCACATGCAAACCCTGTTTGGAGCGGCTCACATCGGTGACGATCAGGCAGCCACCGTCCGGGTCGGCCAGGGGCATTTCGCCGAGGGCGCGGCTCAGGTCGATCACCGCCAGCGAGTTACCGCGCAGGGTGGCGATGCCTTTGACGTGCGGGTGCGACTCCGGCAGCTTGGTCAGCGGCGGGCACGGGATGATTTCACTGACTTTCAGCAGGTTGATCGCCATCAGCTTGCCGCTGCGCAAGGTAAAGAGCAGAAGCGAGAGTGAGTCTGCGCGGGCTTTGGTGGTGGACATAAAAACCTTCTGTGGATCAGGGATGACGATCTTCTATGGAAGGTTATCGACCTGTACACCCAAAACTGTAGGCGCCGGGGGGACGCCTAGTTCTTGCCGGCGATGAAGCCCGCCCGATCGCCATCGCCGGCAAGCCGAGTGCTTACAGAGGATAAGCGGGTGTCAGCCCTTCCACACCTGTGGGTTCACCAGGTCCTGCGGGCGCTGGCCCAGCAGGGCGCTGCGCAGGTTGTCCAGGGCGCGGTTGGCCATGGCTTCGCGAGTTTCATGGGTGGCCGAGCCAATGTGCGGCAGGGTCACGGCATTGCTGAGCTGGAACAGCGGCGACTCGGCAAGTGGCTCCTGTTCATACACATCGAGCCCGGCGCCACGGATACGCTGGCTTTGCAGCGCCTCGACCAGCGCCGGTTCGTCCACCACCGGGCCACGGGAAATATTGATCAGGATCGCGCTGGACTTCATCAGCCCCAGCTCGCGGGTGCTGATCAGGTGACGGGTCTTGTCGCTCAACGGCACCACCAGGCAGACGAAATCCGCCTCGGCGAGCAGTTCATCCAGGCTGCGAAATTGCGCGCCCAGTTCTTGCTCCAGCGCCGGCTTGCGGCTGTTACCGCTGTACAGGATCGGCATGTTGAAACCCAGCCGCCCACGCCGGGCCACGGCCGCGCCGATATTGCCCATGCCGACGATGCCCAGGGTCTTGCCATGCACATCGCAGCCAAACAACGGCGCACCGACGCTGGCCTTCCACTGCCCGGCCTTGGTCCAGGCATCCAGCTCGGCCACACGACGCGCGCTGCTCATCAGCAAGGCAAAGGCCAGGTCGGCGGTGCTTTCGGTGAGGACGTCAGGGGTATTGGTGAGCATGATCCCGCGTTCGTTGAAGTACGCGACGTCATAGTTGTCGTAGCCCACCGACACGCTGGACACCACTTCCAGCTTGCTCGCGCCTTGCAATTGCTCGCGTCCCAGCTTGCGACCCACACCGATCAGACCGTGGGCGTGGGGCAAGGCTTCATTGAACTGTGCGTTGATATCGCCCAGCTTGGGATTGGGCGCGATCACTTCGAAGTCCTGTTGCAGGCGTTCGATCATTTCCGGGGTGACGCGGCTGAAAGCGAGGACAGTCTTTTTCATTGCAGGCGGGCTCATCGACTACGGAAGAATGCCAAGCACGCTAACATTCCTCGTTACGGTTGTCAGGAGATCACTGGAATCAAGTGGGCACAGTTCAAAATGTGGGAGCGAGCTTGCTCGCGAATGCGGTGCGTCAGCAGCAGATGTGTCGCCTGACACGCCGCATTCGCGAGCAAGCCCGCTCCCACACTGAATCTCTATCGTCTGATAAATATCAGTTAGCCATCCGCGCGCCGCTGAGGCTGCCACTCAACTCATACGCCACCAGTTCCGCCTGGTGCGCCGCCAGAATCTCCGGCAGCGAACCACGCAAGTATTCCACCCAAGTCTTGATCTTCGCATCCAGGTACTGGCGCGACGGGTAGATGGCGTACAGGTTCAGTTCCTGGGAACGGTAGTTGGGCATCACTCGCACCAGCGTGCCATTGCGCAAACCTTCGATCGCCGCATACACCGGTAGCAGCCCGATGCCCATGCCGCTGGTGATCGCGGTTTTCATCGCATCGGCCGAGTTCACCAGGAACGGCGAAGTATTGATCGCCACGCTTTCCTGGCCTTCGGGGCCATTGAAGGTCCACTTGTCCAGCTGGATCACCGGGCTGACCAGGCGCAGGCAGGCATGGTTGAGCAGGTCATTGGGGCGATGGGCGCAACCCTTGGCCTTGACGTAGTCCGGCGAGGCACAGGCAATGCTGTAGGTGATGCCCAGGCGCTGAGACACGAAGCCCGAGTCCGGCAGCTCGCTGGCCAGCACGATGGACACGTCATAGCCCTCGTCGAGCAGGTCCGGCACGCGGTTGGCCAAGGTCAGGTCGAAGGTGACGTCCGGATGAGTACGGCGATAGCGAGCGATGGCGTCGATGACGAAATGCTGGCCGATACCGGTCATGGTGTGCACTTTCAATTGCCCCGCAGGGCGTGCATGGGCGTCGCTGGCCTCGGCTTCGGCTTCCTCGACATAGGCGAGGATCTGCTCACAGCGCAGCAAATAGCGTTTGCCAGCTTCGGTCAGCGCGATGCGTCGTGTCGTTCGGTTCAACAAGCGGGTTTGCAGATGGGCCTCAAGGTTGGAGACCGCGCGCGAGACGTTGGCAGTGGTGGTGTCCAGTTGCACGGCGGCGGCGGTGAAGCTGCCGGCTTCGGCCACGCAACTGAAGGCGCGCATATTTTGCAAAGTGTCCATGGAGTGTTCTCAGGGGAGATAACAAATTGTGACAGAAAGTTACGCCGTCCAGTGATCCCTACCAACGGATTATCGCCTGAACGGTAACAAAGATTCACAGGAATGCCAGCTTATCGTCGTTCATGCCGCCGCCTAGAATTGCGCCACCTTTCCCGCTCCACCCTCTCAGGAATACGCTTGCCGTGCCGCGTCGCATCAGCAGAGAGCTTAAGACTCTCAGTGTTTGGGCTTTATCGTTAGCAATCAGCGGCTGCATCGGAACCGGAGGAATCGCGCCCCAAGGCCAGTCCCTCAACGCCAGTGACCTGGCCACCGACGAAGCGATCCAGAGCGCCGCCCAAGACGCCCACTGGCCCACCGCGCAATGGTGGCAAGCCTACGGCGACCCCCAGCTCAACCGCTGGGTCGACCTCGCTACCCAACACAGCCCGAGCCTGGCCATGGCCGCCGCGCGGGTGCGTGAAGCACGGGCCATGGCCGGGATCGCCGAGGCGGCCGAGTCGTTGCAGATCAACAGCGACACCACCCTCAAGCGCCACAACTGGCCGAAGGATCAGTTCTACGGCCCCGGCGAGCTGAGCGGAGCCAACACCTGGGACAACAATGCCTCCCTGGGCCTGAGCTACGCCCTCGACCTGTGGGGCCGCGAAAGCAACACCACCGAACGTGCCGTCGACTTGGCGCACATGAGCGCCGCCGAAGCGCGCCAGGCCCAGCTCGAATTGCAGAACAACGTGGTGCGCGCCTATATCCAGCTGTCGTTGCAGTACGCCAATCGCGATATCGTCGCGGCCACCTTGGCGCAACAGCAGCAGATTCTCGACCTGGCCAACAAACGCCTGAACGCCGGGATCGGCACCCACTTTGATGTCAGCCAGGCCGAAACGCCGTTGCCGGAAACCCATCGCCAACTGGACGCCCTGGACGAAGAGATCGCCCTGAGCCGCAACCAACTCGCAGCGCTGGCGGGCAAGGGGCCGGGGGAGGGCGCGACATTGCAACGCCCGACCCTGTCCCTCGCCGCGCCCCTGAAACTGCCGTCGCGACTGCCTGCGCAATTGCTCGGCCAACGCCCGGACGTGGTCGCCAGCCGCTGGCAAGTTGCGGCCCAGGCCCGTGGCATCGATGTGGCCCACGCCGGTTTCTACCCCAACGTCGACTTGGTCGGCAGCCTCGGCTACGTGGCCACCGGCGGCGGCATGCTGGAGTTCCTGGCCGGAAAGAAATTCAACTACAGCGTCGGTCCTGCGATCACCTTGCCGATCTTCGACGGCGGGCGCCTGCGCGCAGAGCTGGGCGAAGCCAGCGCCGGTTATGACATAGCTGTCGCCAAGTACAACCAGACCCTGGTCAACGCGCTCAAGGGCATCAGCGACCAGTTGATCCGCCGCGAGTCCATGGACAAGCAAGCCTCCTTTGCTGCGCAATCGGTGGCCTCGGCGCAGAAGACCTACGACATCGCGATGATCGCCTACCAGCGCGGCCTTACCGACTACCTCAATGTGCTGAATGCGCAGACGTTGCTGTTCCATCAGCAGCAGATCGAGCAACAGGTCCAGGCCGCGCGCCTGAGTGCCCATGCTGAATTGGTCACGGCCCTGGGCGGCGGCCTCGGAGCCGGCAACGATGTGCCTCAAGACGCCAAGACCCTTCCGAGCAAGACCCCGGCGGCGCTTGCCGCGTTCGATCACTGAGTAGGATTTGATGACGCCCTTGCCTGCACCGCTGCGCTGGCTATATGCCCTAGAGTGGCGCCGTGGTTTTTTCGACTGGGCACGCAGTGATGGCGTGACCTGGGTGTATATCTTCAAGGTGCTGGTCGCCGCGTTCCTCACGCTGTGGTTGGCCATGCGCCTGGAGCTGCCGCAACCGCGCACGGCAATGATCACCGTGTTTATCGTGATGCAGCCCCAGAGCGGCCAGGTGTTTGCCAAGAGCTTCTATCGCTTCCTCGGCACCCTGGCGGGGTCGGCGGTGATGGTGCTGTTGATCGCCTTGTTTGCGCAGAACACCGAGCTGTTTCTCGGCGCGCTGGCGATCTGGGTGGGCATCTGCACGGCGGGCGCGACGCGCAATCGCAACTTCCGCGCCTACGGCTTTGTGTTGGCCGGCTACACGGCGGCGATGGTCGGCCTGCCGGCCCTGGCGCATCCGGATGGGGCCTTTATGGCGGCGGTGTGGCGAGTGCTGGAAATTTCCCTGGGGATTCTGTGTTCCACCCTGGTCAGCGCCGCGATCCTGCCGCAAACCTCCAGCGCCGCCATGCGCAACGCCTTGTACCAGCGCTTTGGCGTGTTCGCGCTGTTCGTCACCGATGGCCTGCGCGGGCGCAGCCAGCGTGAGGGGTTCGAAGCCAGCAACGTGCGCTTTATCGCCGAAGCCGTGGGCCTGGAAGGGCTGCGCAGTGTCACGGTGTTCGAAGACCCACATATGCGTCGACGCAACGGCCGGCTCAGCCGCCTCAACAGCGAGTTCATGAGCATCACCACGCGCTTCAATGCCTTGCACCAGTTGCTTGAACGGCTGCGCACGGACGAAGCGGACCATGTGGTGGCGGCGATCAAGCCCGGCCTGCAAGACCTTGCCGAAGTGCTCGATGGTTTCTCCGCTCGCGCGCTCACCAGCCCTGATGCCGCAAGGTTGGTGGCGCAATTGAGCGCCTACAAGGACGGCTTGCCCGCCAAGGTCCGCAGCCTGCGCGCGGCCTTCCAGGAGGGGGAGCCTACCGAAGCCGAACAACTGGACTTCCACACCGCCTACGAGCTGCTTTACCGCTTTGTCGATGACCTGCACAACTACGCGCAAACCCACGCGTCCCTTGCCGATCACAGCCATGCGCGCGAGCAGTGGGACGAAACCTTTATCCCTAAGACCAACTGGCTGGCCTGCGCCGCCTCGGGCATCCGCGCGTCGTTCATCCTGATCGTGCTCGGCAGTTACTGGGTGGCCACCGCCTGGCCCAGCGGCGCCACCATGACCTTGATCGCCGCCGCCACGGTCGGCCTGTCCGCCGCCACGCCCAACCCCAAGCGCATGGCGTTCCAGATGGCCTGCGGCACGTTGATCGGCGCGTTGGTGGGGTTTGTCGAAATGTTCTTCGTGTTCCCCTGGATCGACGGTTTCCCGCTGTTGTGCGTGATGCTTGCGCCGGTGATCATCTTTGGCGCATTCCTCGCTTCGCGCCCTCAATACGCGGGTGTCGGCGTGGGGCTGCTGATCTTCTTCAGCACCGGCTCGGTGCCGGACAACCTCACGGTCTACAACCCTTACACCTTCATCAACGACTACATCGCCATGGTCATCGGCATGCTGGTGTGCGCGGCGGCGGGGGCGATCATTTTGCCGCCCAACAGCCGCTGGCTATGGCGCCGGTTGGAGCAGGACCTGCGCGAGCAAGTGGTGTACGCGATCAGCGGCAAGCTCAAGGGCCTGGCCTCAAGTTTCGAAAGCCGTACCCGCGACCTGCTGCACCAGGCCTATGGCCTCGCCGTCGGCCAGCCGCAAGTGCAACGCGACCTGCTGCGCTGGATGTTCGTGGTGCTGGAGGTCGGCCACGCGATCATCGAGTTGCGCAAGGAGCAGGCGATTTTGCCGGTGCACCCGGCGTACGCGGAGTCCCAGCCGTGGCGCCAGGCGATCCGCGTGATGGGCCGCTCGCTGGTGCGGCTGTTCCTGCAACCCAGCGCGAGCAACCTGGAGCGCGGCCTGATCGCCGTCGACCACGCCATCAGTCGCGTGCAGGCCACCGACGAGCCTTTTGCCCCGCACTTCGACACCTCGGCCCTGCGTCGGGTGAAGAGCTACCTGCACTTTATCCGCACTTCGCTTTTGGACCCGCAATCGCCGCTGGCCGCCCTTAAAGGATCCCCGCATGCCCCGTGAAATCGCCTTCCATGGCGTGTACATGCCAACCATGACTCTGATGTTCCTGATCGCGGCCGTGTTGGCCTGGGCGCTTGATCGCTTCCTGGCCGGGTTCGACCTGTACCGTTTTTTCTGGCACCCGGCGTTGCTGCGCCTGAGCCTGTTCGTTTGCCTGTTCGGCGCCCTGGCGCTGACCGTCTACCGTTGAGAATGCCCCGATGAAAAAGTTTTTCAGCCTGCTCGCGACCTTGCTGGTACTGGCCTTGGCCATCTGGATTGGCCGCACGCTGTGGGTGCACTACATGCAAACCCCGTGGACCCGCGACGGGCGTGTGCGTGCCGATATCATCAACGTCGCCGCCGACGTCACCGGCGAAGTGGTCGACGTGCCGGTGCGTGACAACCAGTTGGTCAAAAAGGGCGACCTGTTGATGCAGATCGATCCCGAGCACTACCGCATTGCGGTCAAGCAGGCGCAGTCGCTGGTGGCGTCGCGCAAAGCCACCTGGGAAATGCGCAAGGTCAACGCCCATCGCCGGGCTGACCTCGACGCGCTGGTGATCTCCAAGGAAAACCGCGACGACGCCAGCAACATCGCCGACTCGGCACTGGCCGATTACCAACACGCGCTGGCGCAACTGGAAGCAGCCGAACTCAATTTGAAACGCACGCAGGTGGTGGCGGCGGTGGATGGTTATGTCACCAATCTGAACGTGCATCGCGGTGACTACGCCCGCATCGGCGAAGCCAAGATGGCTGTGGTGGATATGAACTCGTTCTGGGTTTATGGCTTCTTCGAAGAAACCAAGCTGCCCCACGTCAAGGTCGGTGATAAAGCCGATATGCAATTGATGAGTGGCGAGACCTTGAAGGGGCATGTGGAAAGCATCTCGCGCGGCATCTACGACCGCGACAACCCCGAAAGCCGCGAACTGATTGCCGATGTGAACCCGACCTTCAACTGGGTGCGCCTGGCCCAGCGGGTGCCGGTGCGGATTCATATCGATGAGGTGCCGCAAGGCGTGCTGTTGGCGGCGGGCATCACCTGCACCGTCATCGTCAACCCATAACCCTGTGGAGCCGGCTTGCCGGCGATGGGGCCCTTGAGGCTTGCGCAACATGACAGGTCGCTATCGCCGGCCAGCCGGCGGCTACCGGTTGACCGTGTTATGCCTTGATGAACGTTTCGTGCAGGTGGCGCCACAGCAGCGCGCCGCTGGCCTGCTTCTCGAACACCACCGTGGCGCGGCGATCGGTCTGGGTGCCGCTGGCATCGATCTGATGCTCGCGATAGGTCACCGTTGCGCCGCGCGCATGCCGGTCAATCCCGGTCATTTCACTCAAGGTGATCTTCAACCCCGGGCGCATGCCGCCCAGACGCGTGAATAAAGCATTGACCCCAGCCGCATTCACCCTGGTGCCAGTGGCGGGGGCGACCATGCTGAACTCAGGCGAGAAACGCGCGAGCAAGCTCTCCAGGGTGCCTTGCGGCGCAACGCCGGCAAACCATTGTTCGATCTCGACGTGGGTCTGGATCACTTCTTCAAAAAAATCGCTGTAGTCGATCATGGGTGAGGCTCGCTGGCAGGGTGAAGCAGTGTGCGGACTCTGGAAGTGTCCAGGCGCAGCACTGCAAAAAAAGGCAGCAGGGTCAGGACAGCCGCCATCGTGAAGGTTATGGCGAAAGAATCCAAGGCCGACAACAGCGCACTCAGTGCGGCCGCGCCGAGACAGAAACTCACCTGTCGGTTGATGTTCCACAAGGCACTGGCGTGGCCCATGCGTTCGGCAGGGGTGTCGAGAAACGCCAGGGTCTGCGCGGTGCTGCTGCACAGGCTGCCGCCCAACCCCATTAACAGATAGGCCGGCACAATCAGGGTCGGTACGTTGAGCAACAGAATGCCGACGCATTGCAAGGCCATGCCGGCCAACAGCAATGGCTTCGGCCCACAGCGATTGAACAGCTTCTTGCTGAGGTAAATCGCCAGGGCTGAAGCCAGTGCCCACGGGAGCATCAGTGCGCCAGTCTGTGTGGCGTCATAGCCGAGCCCGCGCAGGTAGAGGATGGCAATGAGGCTGGTGCCGATGAATACGCCAGGGATACACAGGTAAATCAGCATCGTGGTGCGCAGCATTGGGCTGCGGGCCTGTTGGAAAATACTGCCCACGTCCAAGGCAGGTCGGGCATTCGTGGGCCTGTCAGGTTTTATCCACAGCAGGGCCAGCAGCAGCGTGATCAACGCCAAGGGCAAGTTGGCGTAGAAAATCCAGCGCCAAGACACGCTGTCGACAATCAACCCGCCCAATGCAGGGGACAGCGCCGGCACGAGTAACGCCACCGACATCACCCGCGCCGTCAGTTGGCTGCGCTCAGCGGGCGGGAAATACCGGTAGGCCATCGCCTGCCCCACGGGAATCAGCAAGCCACCGCCCACCCCTTGCAGGCCGCGCCAACCGATCAGCGCTTCAATCGAACTCGCCTGGCCCACCAGTAAGGAGGCGCCGGCGAACAACAGCAAGCTGGCGGCAATCAAGCCGCGTTCACCCATCATCGCTGCCAGCCACACGCTGAACGGAATAATCACGGTGAGGCCGAGCATGTAGGCATTGCTGATCCACGCCAGTTGCGTGACCGAGGCCTGCAGTTCGCGAGCGATATCCGGGTAGGCAACCGTGGCGACAAACATGTTCACCAGGTCCAGGGCAAAGCCCAGCAAAAAGATCCAGGCGACTTTCGAGCGGTAGGTCATGGGTGCGGTCCGGCGAGTGAGGCGGGCAGGGTAGGCCGCACACAATGTTTTGGATACGCCGGTTTGCCTGCTAGTTTGTCAAAAATATTTTGACAGAAGGGGCGCGGAGCAAATGGTCAGCCTGGACCGATTCGACACCTTCAAGGCCGTGGTCGAGGCCGGCTCGCTCACCGCGGCCGCCGACCTGCTGGGCCAGACCCGTGCCGTCGTCAGCTTCAACCTCAAGCGCCTGGAAGCTGAACTGGGCGTCACCTTGTTGATCCGCAACACCCGCCAACTGGCGCTCACCGATGCCGGTGAGCGCTTCTACCTGCGTTGCACGCGGATGCTCGAAGAGGCGCGATTGGCGGTAGAAGAAGCGCGTTCTGAGCATGCCCAGCTCAAAGGGACATTGCGCATTACCACCACGATCGAGTACGCGTTGGCCAAGGTTGCACCGGCGGTCGAAGCCTTCCGCCGCCTGCATCCAGACCTGCACATACACTTATCCACATCCTCTACTCACGCGGACCTGATCTCCGAGCGTTTTGACGTGGCAATTCGCTTGGGGCGCTTGCTGGATTCAAATCATCGCGCGGTGCAACTGTCCACGTTCGAGGTGTTCGCCGTGGCGGCACCCGCGTTTGCCGCGACGGACTCACTGGACGCGTTGGAGCAGCTCCCCAAGCTGGGGCACGGTCGTTTGACGGAACTGAGTGTGACCGACCCTCAAGGCGGCGAGCATCAATACCGCCCCGGCCCAACGGCGCTCATGGCCGACAGCGCGGCAGTGCTCCAGGCCTTTGCCATCCGCGGGCATGGCGTGGCGGTGTTGCCGCAATGGTTGGTACAGGACGACCTGGACGCGGGACGGTTGGTGCGCCTGTTGCCGGATCATCGCTTCGCCCCACAAGGAATCTACGCACTGTATCCGGACACCCGGCATTTGCCGCTGAAGGTGCGGGCGTTTATTGATTTTTTGAAGGATTAGAGCGAACCGCCCAGCCCGAAGCGTTTCTTCAATACCGTCTCCAACAACCCTTTGGGCAACAACGCCGCCATCAACGGCAATGCCCGGCTGCCATTGCCCGAGCGCAACAGCCGAGGCGGGTGTGGCTGTTGCACGGCCTTCAGCACGTGCGCTGCAAACACGTTGGCCGGGGTTGGTTTGTCCTGGGAGGCCTGGCTGCGTGCGCGGATGCCCTCGCGCAACGGCCACCACGGCGATTGCTCGTTGATCAGCAACTCTGCCTGGGCGCCTGCGTTTTTCGCGAAACTCGTATCGATGGCGCCGGGTTGCACTTCCATGACCCGCACGCCAAAGGGTGCCAGTTCCATACGCAGTGCATCGCTCAAAGCGTGGACGGCCGCTTTTGATGCGCAGTAGGCGCCGGCAAAGGGTGTCACCAGCACACCGGACACACTGCCGATATTCACCACCAGGCCTTTGCCGCGCCGCAAGGCAGGGAACAGCGCCTGCGTCACACCGACGAGGGAGAACACATTGGTTTCGAACTGGCGCTGCATCGCCTCGGTGCCGCCGTCAAGCAAGGGGCCCATGGCACCGTAGCCGGCATTATTGACCAGCACGTCCAGCTCGCCCCATTGCTCGGCCAAGTGTTTCAAGGCGGCACTGTCGTTGACGTCCAGCTGCACCGCATTGAAACCGGCGGCGCGGAGGGCAGCGACATCTTCTTCCCGCCGGGCGCTGGCCCACACGTCATAGCCTGCGGATTTGAACGCATCTGCCAGGGCGCGGCCGATGCCGCTGGAACAGCCGGTGATGAGTACGTTGGGCATGGGGCAGTCCTTCGGGCAGGTGGGTCGGTGGGCTTGGACGCGTCCGATTATAGCCAGCCAAGGGAGCATTGCCGTACAACCAGGCGCTTAAGCTTCATTCTGAGACGCTTGCAGATACGCCTGTATGAGGTTTGTCAGTCCGAAAAGCTGCCCTGCAGGTGCTCGGCACGAAATTCCAGGGTTTGCGGGCGATAGCCAGGGCGCAGAGGCGGGGTGGGCAGGCAATCGTCCCACGTGGCGCCGGCCTGCAGCTCGCCAGGGCCGCGATAGCGCGGGGCGGCGTAGACGTTGTCGGCCAGGTTGACCGAGTCGCCCGGTGCATAGGCGGCGACGCGCCAGCGCAGTTCGGTCAGTGGTACGTCGTTGCCATTGTTGAGGGTCAGCTTGAGCGGTCGGTCGGCGGGGCATTCTTGCGGGGTGAAGGTGATGCGCAGTTCCAGGCGTGCCAGCTGCGAGGCTTCGCGGTTGTCCAGCCACACCACCCAGATCGCCACGCAGCCCAGGCCGACAGCGGCAGCGAGGGAAACCGGCAGCGCCTTGGCGGGGTAGCGCAGTAGCAGGATCAGCCAGGTGATGATCAGGAGAACGCCGAAGAACATGGTGACAGTCTCGGATACGGATAAGACATCCTACCTGCGGCATGGCATTGATGACTATTGGCGGTAGGACTTTTTGATTGGAGGGAACCGTTTCGCTCATTTCTCCCACAGAGCCGTTATAGGGAAATGCAGATTATCCAGGAGGGTAATAAAAACGTTCTGTTATGTGAGAAAAAACCATGAATGCTTCAGCCCTAACTGCGCCGGTCACTGCATCCCCAGTTGCGTCAGCCTTGACCTCTCTCATCGCTCCTCAGTCCGCGCCAACGCCGACCAACGCTGGAACTGCCGACCTAAGTGCAGAGAAAGACGTTGATGTGAAGCCCCGCATGCAACATCAAAAGCTGACCAGCCTGGGACAAACGGTTCTGCGAGGTGCCGGTGCGCTTTTCCCCACAGCGCTGCATAACAATGAGAACAAGGAGAAAGCGCCGGGAGCCGGTTTTATAGGGGGCGGAGCCCAAAAGGAGAAAGCGACGGGAGCCGGTTTGATGGTGGGCGGAGCCGCCGCGCAAGGCCTTGGGAAAAAGCTTGGTTCAAGTGGCGGAATAGCCGCAAAAGCCGTTGGTGCGGGCTTGGTCTACTTGGGCAAGGCTGCTCAAGAAGTGGGTAAGGCGCGATATGATAACTCGGGTAGCACCACTGGCAGTACTGGCAATTACAACGCCTATTCCCCTAAGAACTGGAAGGGGCCGTCACAGGCTTAGGTCGTCGCGGAAATGAAAAAAGCCCCCACCCAACCCACTGCGGATAGGGGACGCAATGGGCTGGGCGAGGGCTTCTTGTACGACTGTTTTATTGCGCGATAGTTTTCACCGACACGCCACGTTCAACCGGCGTCGAGCGACCGTAGATATCTTCAAAGCGCTCGATGTCGTCTTCACCCAGGTAGCTGCCCGATTGCACTTCGATGATCTCCAACGGGATCTTGCCCGGGTTGCGCAGGCGATGCACCGAAGCGATCGGGATGTAGGTGGACTGGTTCTCAGTGAGCAGGAACACGTTCTCGTCACAAGTCACTTCGGCAGTACCGCTGACCACGATCCAGTGTTCGGCACGGTGGTGGTGCATCTGCAGCGACAGGCACGCGCCCGGCTTGACCGAGATGTGCTTGACCTGGAAACGCCCGCCCATGTCCACCGAGTCGTAGGAGCCCCACGGACGATAGACTTCGCAGTGGTTCTGGGTTTCGCTGCGGCCCTGGTCGTTCAGGGTGTTGACCATCTGCTTGACGCCCTGGACCTTGTCCTTGTGGGCAATCATCATCGCGTCCTTGGTTTCCACCACCACGATGTTATCCAGGCCGATCACCGAGACCAGCTTGCCGTTGCCATGGATCATGCAGTTGCGGCTGTCCTGGATCACCACGTCGCCTTTGCTCACGTTGCCGTGCACGTCTTTGTCGTTGACGGCCCACAGCGATGCCCAGCAACCCACGTCGCTCCAACCGGCACTCAGCGGCACCACGCAGGCGCGCTGGGTTTTTTCCATCACGGCGTAGTCGATGGAATTGTCCGGGCAGCAGGCGAAGGTGGCTTCGTCGAAGGTCACGGTGTCGGCGGTCTGTTCGCTGCGCTCAAGCGTCAGCAGGCAGGTGTCGTAGATGTCCGGATCGTGCTTTTTCAGCTCTTCGAGGAAACGGCTGGCGCGGAACAGGAACATGCCGCTGTTCCAGAAGTAACCGCCGCTTTTGACGAACTCGACGGCGCGTTTTTCATTGGGTTTTTCCACGAACTGCTCGACGCGGCTCACGCCCTCGGGCAGCAGCGAATCGTTGGTGGACTTGATGTAGCCATAACCGGTTTCCGGACGGGTCGCCGGTACGCCGAACAGCACCATCTCGCCACGCTCGGCGGCCACGGTGGCCAGGGCCAGCGCACGTTGCAGGGCTTTCTGGTCGTCGATCACGTGGTCGGCGGGCAGCACCAGCATCAGCTCGTCGCGGCCTTCATTGACCAGCATCATCGCGGTGAGGGCCACGGCCGGCGCGGTGTTGCGGCCGAACGGCTCCATCAGGATGCGTTGGCTTTCCAGCTTGCGGGCGGCCAGTTGCTCGTTGACGATAAAGCGGTGGTCCTTGTTGCAGACCACGATTGGAGCGTCCATACCTTCAAACACCAGGCGTTCCAGGGTTTGCTGGAACAGCGTGTGCTCACCGGTCAGGGCCAGGAATTGTTTAGGGAACTGTTTACGGGAAAGCGGCCAAAGACGTGAGCCGCTACCACCGGAAAGGATGACTGGAATCATGGGTGTTTCTCCTTGAATCGATTTGGGTCAGAGCTACGAAGGTTTGTCGTTTCACTCTTGTTTTTGTCTCGGTCCGACCGGACTCCTCGGTCCCTGTGGGAGCCGGGCTGGCCCGCGATGCAGACGACTCGGTTAGTCAGGGACACCGAGGTGATGCCATCGCAGGCAAGCCAGCTCCCACAGGGGAGTAGAGCCAGGTCGAAAATCTAATTAGCGGGTCGACACAGGGCGTTTCACCCACACTGGCGACAGGCTCGAACCGGAACCGGTGACGTAAAGCACCGCTGCCTCACCACGCTCCAGGGCCACTGGCTTCACATCGCCGACTTTCTTGTCGCCGTCATACAGTGCCAGGCTCACCTTCACCGGGTTGATCTCACGCTCGCCACGACCTTTGGCGGCAACGGCCTTGACCACATCGGTCTTGCCGTCAGCGGTTTTCAGGGTGAGGGCCTTGTCGCTGAGGTTCTGCACGCGCACCAGAGATTTCTGCTTGTTCTTGAACGGTGGCTCTTCGATCAGCTGTGGCTGGCCGCTGCCGCTGTTGACCAGGGTGTAGTAGTGGTCAGGTGCGAGTTTGACCGGCACCGTCTGGCTGCCGACCTTGGCGCTGTAGTCACCGCCGGGCATGAAGCTGAAGTCGCTGCTGGCCAGTGGGGCCACATCGCTCAGGTTGGTCGCGCCAACGGTGGCGCTGACTTCCTGGTTGCTGGCGTTGTAGATCCGCACGAAGCTTGAGCCTTTTGGCGCGGTTGGGCCGTAGAGGGCGGCGTCGCCACCGGCGAAGGCGGACATCGATACGAAGCTCAGGCCGGCCGCGATAGCCAGGGTTTTAGCGAGACGACGAGGAGTTGTAGTGAAAGTCATGTGAGTTACCTCTCTTTCAGTTTTGCGCCCGGTCGGGCGTCTCGGATTTTTCGTGTTTAATCGGGGTGTTCAGTGCCATGTTCTGTTGGCGCGAACCGGCTTGTTTAAGCTGCGCAACCCATGCGGGGTCGGCATCACCGATTTCGTTGTTTATGGGCAGATAACGTTCAGGAAACTCCCAGATCAGCACCTGTGGCGGGCTGTTCTTGAAGTCATCGCTTTTCAGGTAGCTGAGCATCGGCAGGATCGGGCCGTGGCCGTCTTCGGCGTAGCTGACCACGTCGCTGCCCAAGGCTTGCTTGAGGGCACCGACGAAGTTCCAGTTGGGGTTGGCGCTGTAGCTGGTGCCCACCAGTGCCACTGGGGTTTGGCTGTCGCTGAACAGCGCGTCGTCGCCTTTGGTTTCGGCCAGGTGCGTGACGCGTTTTTCCAGCGGCTCTTTCGGCGGCATCAGGTTTTCGAACAGCGGGTCCAGCGGCAGGAACAGACGCAGGTCGCCTTTGTGCGGTTCGGTCTTCTCGGCCTCGGTGACGAAGCGTTGCGGCTCACCGCTCAGCGGGGTCTTGTCGGCAATGGTCTTGGCCAACTGCTTGGCGGCGATTTCAGCGCCGTCCGGGGTCCAGTGGGTGTCGGTGCGCAGGAACACTTGCTTGCCGCCGAGCTTGGCCTGTTGCAGCGGGCCGAGCAGGTCCGGGGCGATGATCTTGTCGGCAGCCACACGGGCGTGGAAGTCCTGGTACAGGTTGGCGTGGATGCTGGCCGGTTTCACTTCACCCAAATGCTCCGGGTAGAGGCGCACCTTGGCCGGCACGATAGCCATCACCAGTTGAATGCCCTGGGCCTTGAGTTTCTGGCGCACGCCTTCGACCAGCGCGTAGTTGCCTTGCAGGTTCTGGTCTTCGTTGACGGCGGGGTTGAACTCCTCGTCGCTGTACAACCAGTGATCGCGGCCCAGCACTACGCCGGGGCGGCCTTCATTGAACAGCTTGTAGTCCAGCGCCGCCCACAGGTTGGTACCGATGCGCTTGATCGGGAACTGGTCGTCGTAGTGTGTTTCGACGGCCTTGGTCCAGCGGCCGTTGAGCACGGTGGCGTCGGCATTGGTGCTGAAGCCAAAGAAACTGCGCAGCGACCAGGCGCCGAGCGCCAGCAGCACCACCAGGAACAGGCCGATATAGAGGACGCGTAATGATCGTGTCATGGTCGGCTCCCTCAGAATTGGAAGTAAAGGAACGGCGAGAAACTCTGCGCCGACAGTTTGAGAATCGACGCCACGAACAGCAGCAGCACCGCAGCGCGCATGGCGTAGCGTGGCCAGTCAGCGGTCCAGTAGGCCGGTTGCACAGCGGCATCCTGGCCAACGGTGAAGCCTGGCTCGTGGATGCTGCCGGGGTTGTCGCCCGGTACGGCCTTGATCAGGCTCGGGTCGGCAGGCTTGGCTTTTTCCGCAGGGCGATTGGTGTAGAAATCGCGCAGGCCGAAGAACGCCAGCGTTGCATACGCCACCACCAGGGTTGCCACTTGCAGGCCGGTGAGGTTGGCGCGGTTGAGTTCCGACAGCGACCACTCGCCAAAGCTGAACATCGCACCGTACATACGGCCGGCGACGTGCAGGTTCTCGGCGCGGAAGATTACCCAGCCCATCACCACCAGCAGGAAGGTGAAGGCCCAACGCACCGGGTTGAAGCTGCGCGGCGAGGTGTTGAGGCCGATGGCTTTTTCAATCGCCAGCCACATGCCGTGCCACGCACCCCACACGATGTAGGTGATGTTCGCACCGTGCCACAGGCCACCGAGCAGCATGGTCAGGAACAGGTTGCGGTAGGTGGTCAGCGTGCCTTTGCGGTTGCCGCCCAGAGTGATGTACAGGTAGTCACGCAGCCAGGTGGAGAGGCTGATGTGCCAGCGCCGCCAGAACTCGGTGATCGACTGGCTGATGTAGGGCTGTTTGAAGTTTTCCATGAAGCGGAAACCCATCATCAAGCCCAGGCCGATGGCCATGTCGCTGTAACCGGAGAAGTCGAAGTACAGCTGCGCGGTATAGGCGAGCGCACCGAGCCAGGCATCGCCGGTGGTGGGGTTTTGCAGAGCGAAGCAATGGTCGGCCACCACCGCCAGCGTGTCGGCGATAAAGACTTTCTTGATGAAACCCTGCATGAACCGCGTGCAGCCCTCGGAGAATTTGTCGAGGGTGTGGGTGCGGTTGTTGAACTGGTCGGCCAGGTCGCGAAAACGCAACACCGGGCCGGCGATCAGGTGCGGGAAGATCGCCACGAACGCCGCAAAGTCGATGAGGTTGCGGGTTGCTGGGGTATCACCGCGGTACACGTCGATGATGTAGCTGATGGACTCGAAGATGTAGAACGAGATCCCGATCGGCAACAGCACGTGGGTGAGGATAAAGGGCTCCAGGCCCGCCGACTTCATCATCACGTTGATGCTGTCGACGCCGAAGTTGGCGTACTTGAAGTAGCCGAGGATGCACAGGTCGACCGCCACGCCGAGCAACAGCCAGCGTTGGGCCGGCTTGGTGCGCACACCGGCTGCCCCGACCTTGAGGCCGATCCAGTAGTTCCACAGCGTCACGGCGGCGAACAGCGCCAGGAAGTCCACTCGCCACCAGGCGTAGAACACATAGCTGGCAATCAGCAGCAGCAGGTTGCGATAGCGTTGCCCGCTCAAGTAGTACAAGCCGAGAAAGATCGGCAAGAACAGAAACAGGAACACATTGGACGAGAAAACCATCCCGATCTCTCCATGTTTAACCAACAGTCAAGGGCCAGAGCCCCCCCAAACCCCCCCATCAAATCCGGGAGGGTGTACATGTTTCAGTGTGGGAGCTGGCTTGCCTGCGATAGCGGTGTGTCAGTCGACATCCATGTAGGATGTCAGATAGCTATCGCGGGCAAGCCCGCTCCCACAGGTTCAGGAACCTTTATTGCCCTTTTCATGCGTCGGGTCGTAGACCTTGGTCAGGTCGCCCCCGAGGCGGAAGGTCTTGAACGGTTGCATCCCGTGCTTGCGCTCGATCACATCCGGGGCGCAGGTGTAGAGGGTGCAGAACGGTTCGAGCCAGGCAAACTTCATGTCTTCCTTCAGGTCTTTCATGTCCTGCTCTTTGCCGTTCTTCTGCTCGAAGATCTCCGGGTCTTTCACCCCGGCGAGCACTTTGTCGCCCAAGCGTTTGAGTGCGCCGTTGTTTTCCTGGCGCAGGTCCACACCGTTGACCAAGGCAAAACTGGCGATCATCGACAGCGGCGGCAGCGCGTAGTTGTGGTACGACAAGGCGCGTTGCTGACGCTTCAGTTCGTTCGGCAGGAAGCCCTGGTCATCGACCTGGTTCGCGCCGACCTTGTATTCCTTCACGGCCCAATCAAACAGGTCGCGACGGTTGGTGGCGACGGACGTTGCCATCACCGACCAGGCGGCCCAGTAGGAGTGGTTGTTGGTTTTTTCCAGCGGCAGGTTGTCCCAGTCGCTCACCACCTGATCGGCCAGTTTGTTGAACCAGGCTTCGATCAGTTGCGCTTCCTGCTGGTGGTTGGCCAGCGGGTGCGACTCGGAGAACTTCAGGCGCACATAGGCCGACGCCATGCTGCCCAGCGCCCATTTGCGCATGGACTTGCCGGTGTGGTTGAAGTCCTTGGACATCAACGCATCCGCCTTGGCCCAGCTGGTCAGCCAGTTGAGCGTGCATTCCAATTGCTCCGGACGACCGTCGCGCATGAACTGCATCACACGCTTGCTGGTGTCTTTTTCCAGCTTGGTGATGTCGGCGGTGCTGTCGCGAAAGGCTTTTTCGGATTGCACATTCAGCGTGGAACGGGCCTTGTCCGAACCTTCGTACTTGCTGCGAAATTGCAGCGAGCCGGTGTACGGCGCCGGCATGGCGTCGCAGTCATTCTTGAAGTCGCCGGTCTTGAACGCTTCCACCGGGGCGAAGTAGCCCTGGGGTGGACGCAGTGGCGCGGCGGCGTTGACTGAGCCGGCGAACATCGCCAGGCCCAGCAGCGTTGGAATCAATATGTTCTGCATAGGTAACCTCATTGCGCACTTACTTCACGGCAGCGAAGCAGTCTTCTGACCGCCGCTAGGGAATACGTTGCGTGTGCAAATTTTCGCTTCGACTTTCTGCGCGGCAGCGCCCGCTTCCGGACCCTGCACTTCCACGGCCAGCAAGTTCTGCGAGGCCCAGTCTTCATCGGTGCGCAGTTCAAAGGCGAAACGCCCGTCTGTATCGGATGTTTCGGGTTTCTCGATCTTGATGTCCTCGTGGCGCCCGTTCATGTACCAGAGGGTGGCTTGCAGGGTTTTCACCGACGGGTCGGCGAAGCGGATATCAACCTGGTGATTGGCGTTACGCAGGTCTTTGTTCGAACTGTTAACCAGCAATTCGTTCTTGCCGGGTTTCAAGGTGGTGCTGGCTGTCATCTGTGCGGTCTTGCCTTCGCAGCCGTTGTCGAGCAGCGACATCATCTGGCGATAGATGGTCTCCTGGTCGAGGCGGTACAGCGGCGAGAACTCCCAGATCAGGATCTTTGGCGGGGTCTTCTGGAATTCATCGCTGCCCAGGTACTGGATCATCGAGCCTTCGAGGCCACCGCCGGGGAAGGCGACGTTGAGGATGTCAGCACCGATTTCCTGTTCCAGGAAGCCGGCGAAGTTGTAGTTCTTGCCGCTGTGGCTGGTACCCACCAGGGTGATCTGCGGGTTGCCCGAATCGCCGAACAGGTCGCCGTCGCCCGCTTCGCCCTTGGGCTCGGTGGTGAACTGGTCCATGTACTGGATCGCGTAGCTGGTGCCGCACAGCTGGCCGGCCATGTTGTGTAGGGTGCCGGTCTTACCCATGCGCCCGGAGCGCTTGGTTTCGAATTCGCGCTTGGGAATATCGGCGAACTCAGGCATGGCACGCACTTTGGCACCGACGATTTTTGCGGTGCGCTGGGCGCCGTACGGCGTCCAGTGTTGGTCGCCACGGAAGTAGAAATCGTGGGCCGGCAGTTCATCCGGAAGCTGTTCGTTGGTCAGCGGCGACAGGTCCGGCACGACGTAACCCATCTTGGCGAAACGCCCGAGCATGGTTTTGTAGTTACCCAGCGCCTTGTCAAAGTCGAACTTGGCCTTCTCTTCCGGGTTGAGCTTGTTGCGATTCACCAGGCCACGGGTCGGCTGGTAGACCACCACCAGTTCCACACCCTTGGCCTTGAACGCATCGTGCAACTGCTGCATGCGTTTGTAGCCGGACGGGGTGGTGTCGAACTCTGTACGCAGGTCTTCCTGGGTACGGAACAGCCAGTCGCCCTGGGCTTGCACCAGGGTGGTGAAGTTCTGCTGGTAGCGTGTGGTGTAGTTCTTTGCATCGTGGGCGGCCGGGCACAGGCTGCAGCACGGCTCGGCGGTGAAGGTCGGTGCCTTGACTTCGTCGGCGCGTACGCCTTGGCTGGCCGCGAGCAGGCCGAGGGTCAGACCCGAGAGGCTCAGCAGTTTGATCATGTGTGGGTGCATAAGGGTCATCCTCAGTCCTGCAATTCAGTCTGGCGTTCGACAGGGTCGATCAGCACGGCTTTCTGCTGGCGTACCAGCAGGTCGAGAATCTCTTCCTGGCGATCGCCCAGCACGCCGTTGAAGCTGATGCCGCTGGACTTGGTCGGCGCCAGCATCGACACGCGGTACAGCTCAACGCTCAATGGCGAGTCGATGGACAGCGGGCCACTGCCGTTACCCGCCAGTTCACCGCCGACCACGATCAGCGAGACCTTGGCGTCGAACGGGTCGAGGGCGATGTCACGGTCGGTGTCGGTCAAGTCCTTGATGTGGCCGTACAGACCCGTCAGGCCGTTGGCCATCGAGGTGTTCTCGTACAACTTGATGTTCACGCTGTTACGCACGCGGATACCGTGGCGACGGTTGGCAATCACCTTGTTGCCCCACAGCAGGTTGTCACCGCTCTCATAGAGCGTGATGCCGTCGGTGTGGTTACGGTAGAACTCGTTGTCAGCCACGATGTTGTTGACGCTGTTACGGTCGAGCACCAGGCCCGAGAGCTTGTTGTCGTAGCTGCGGTTGTTGAAGATGAAGCTGTCGTTCACTTCACGGGAAATGATGATGCCGTGCTTCTTCTTGGTGCCATAGACGGTGTTGTCCGCGATGATCAGGCCGTGGGAACGGTCGTGGGGGTCAATGCCGTAGACGATGTTGTCCTTGTAGGTATTGCCCTTGATCACGAAGTTCGTGGTCTCGTAGCAGTAGAAGCCGTACCACATGTCCGAGAACTCGGAGTCGATGATCCAACCGGTCGGCTCGGGACGCTTGAGCACCTTGGCCATGTTCGGCGTGTACTGGGAAATACTCACCCCGTACGACTTACTGTTGGCGTAGCCGAAGCTGGCCATCTTGGTCTTGGAGATGTAAGTCTCGGTGCCGCCCCAGGCCAGCAGGAACGGGCGAAACTCCTTGGGCGACTTGAACAGCGCCGGGCCGTTGGCCTTTTCGCTCCAGCCGGTGACTTTGGTGTCACGCACGAACAACTGGCCGTCGTTGATCAGGAACGAACCGGCTTCCTGGGACAGACGCAGCTCCTGGGTCTTTTTGTCGATTTCCAGGATGCCCTTGCGCCCGACCACGATCGGCAGCTTGGCGAGGAACACGCCCGGCGAGGTCTCGCTCAGGTACTGCTTGGGCACCTTGCCGAGCAAGTCCTTGAGGTTCATGTAGCCGTCGTCGACAAAGATCGCCTGGGGAATACCGTGCTGGCGCACCACCCATTCGGCCATCTTGTTGTCACCGCCGATGAAGTCCTTGAGGGCGTCTTCCTGCATCATGCGGCGGATGCTGATCTTGCCCGGCTTGGCGCGCACGATCTTCTTTTCCATCGCCGCGTCGGTGTAGCCCGACAGGTCCGGCAGGGCCGGCTTGGCCATTTCCAGCGGCGCGGTCGGCGGGCTGGAGATGGTGTAGGTCTTGGCCTGTTGCAGCTCTTTGGCGATGGTCGGCGCTTTAGCCTGCGGCGCGACATCGGCCAGGGCAGCGCCGCTTGCCAGCAGCATCGCTGCCGCCAGCAGGGCCGAGCCTTTGAGGGCTTGAGGGTTCATTGCGCAGGCTCCCATCAGAACTTCCAAATCACGTCGACAAACGCGCGATGCATGTACGAGTCAACCTGGGAGCCATAGGCATCGCCCGGCTTGAACACGCCTGCACGGAAACGCACCAGGGCCGACGGCTCGTCGATCGATTGGCTGAGCGCAGCCGGCAACAGGCCGGTCTTGAAGTACTTGGTGACCACCAGGTCCATCTCCTGGCCCAGGTCCTTCTTGCCGTCTTCAAGCGGCAGGGAAGTGCTGGACAGGATCGCGCCGGTCACGTCGTCGGTGTTGTTCTGCACGGCGTCGATACCGTTGCTGCCCACCGGCTTGTTGCCGTCGACACGCCAGAACTTGTGGTACACCAGGCTGGCGTCGTAGTCCTCGTGCAGCTGCCAGGAACCGAACAGGCTCATGGACTGCATGTTGTTCATTTCGCCACGGAAGGCTTCACCGAAGCGATGCACGCGGGACTGGGTGCCGGTCCAGTTCGAACGGTTGCTTTGCAGGCCGTTCTGCTCGTACTCGGCGCTGGCGCGTGAGTAGGCCGCGCCCACTTGCCACTGCGGGTCAAGGCGCAGGCGCACGCCGAGGTCAGTGGCCCAGCCACTGACATCGTCGCTGCGCTTGGCGTTGGTCGGGCGAGTGCCGTCGGCGTTCAGGGCATTGACCGAATCACGGTCGCCGCGCATGCCGGTGACGCTGGCCCAGTAGTTGACGGTGTTGGTGTTGCGCCAGTTGTAGGCGTCGCTGTTGGCTTCGATACCGAGCCAGCTCAGGTCGCCGTTTTCGCGCTTGTCCAACGAGTCGGTCGGTACGCCGGGTTCCGGGTAGTCGAGCTTGCCGTTGTCATGGGTGTGGTGACCGCGCAGGCCGATCCACTGGCCTGGCGTCCACTGGTAGGCGGCGTCGGCATAGAGGTGCTGGCGGTCCTTGTCCTTGGGCGACAGCTCCTTGAGGTCGGTGCGGTACTCGCTGAAACGTTCGGCGACGCCGACATTGGCCTTGAGCAGGGTGGTGTCGAAGGTCCAGTTCAGCGCTTCGATGTTGGTGTCGCGCCATTGGCCGTCGTCATTGCGCAGGCGCTGGCGGCCCAGCTTGAGGATCTCGCCAGGGTAGGGCGTGAAGCCGCTGTAGCCGACCCAGAATTCGCGCATGGCCAAGTAGTTTTTCTTGGCCTTGCGGTCGTTGTTGGTGGTCTGCTGGTTTTCGTCGTCGGCCGACTGTTGCAGGGTGTCGGTCTCGATGATGTCGCTCGATACCACCGCCTGGCCCATGGCGTAGGCGCTCCAGTTGCCGCTTTCACCGTAGATCCACGGGCGCAGGTCGAGGCCGATACCGTTGACGTCGCCGCCTTTCTGCGTGCCGAGGTCGCGGTCATCTTCGGACTGCGCGGTGGCTTTGACTTCCAGGCCGAAGTTCTTGGCTTCGGTCAGCGCGGCCAGGGTCGGGCACGACCACAGCAGGGCGAAGGTCAGGCCGATACCGGCCTTGACGAATGGGTTGAGCTTCATAGGGATTCCTCGCCGTCTTCTTCTTCCAGGGCGTGCAGTTGCAGCGTGCTCTGGGCCAGGGTGCCGCGGGCGGCCAGTTCCTGTTGCACCAGGCGTTGGCCTTGGGCGCGTTGCTCCGGAGTGAGCGGGGTTTCGAGCTGCGTGGCCAAGTCATTGGCCTCTGGCGTGTCCTGGGCTTTAGCCAATTGGCTGAAGACATAGGCATTCAACGGGTCGGGCTTGGTGCCCTTGCCTTGGGAAAACAACTGGGCGATGGCGAAATCGGCGCTGTTCTGGCCGTTGCGTGCAGCGGTCAGCAAGTGGTCCAGGGCTTTTTGCGGGTAGACCTTGCCCAGGTAGCCACGGCGATAGATCTGGCCGAGGTAGTAATCGGCGGCCACTTCCTTGCCCACGGCTTTTTCGAAGTGGGCTTCAGCGGCCTTGGCGTCGGCCGGCACCCATTTGCCTTCGTAGTAGAGCTTGCCCAGCAACAGCTCGGCGCGCGGTTGGTCGGCGGCGCGGCCGTTGTCCAGGTACTTCATCATCTGGTCGACGTCGCCCAGTTCGGGGAAGTCGTAGAGCAGTTGCGCCAGGCTGACCCACGAAGCCGGGTAGCCAGGGGCGATTTTTTCCAGCAGGGCCTGGGCGGTTTTTTCATCCGTCTTGCCCAGCGAAGCGTCGCCCAGCACGCGTGCCACGCTATCAACACGTTGTGCGGTAACGGTGCCACGGCTGTAGCCGGCTTCCATCTGCTTGAGCAGCTCGGCCTGTTTCTCTGGCTCGGCTTTTTTCTGGTAGACCGTGGCCAACTCGACGTAGCAGATATCGGTGGTGTTCAGCGCGGCTTTACAGATGCGCTCCACATCATCCAGGTGCTGGTCGTAGGTGTCCTGGGTGCGATACAGCAGCACTTGGGCCAGGCCGGCTTCCGGATAACCGGCGGCCTGCCACTTGCTGATCTGCTGCTGGGCATTCACGTTCGGGAAGCTGTGCGGGTATTGCAGGTACAGCATCGCCAGCGGGATCAGGGTGTTGCCTTCGCCATTGGCAAAGGCTTTTTTCAGCAGGCCTTCGGCTTCATGGTGTTCGGCTTCGGTGCTGCCAGGCTTGGCCACCAGCAGGCGACCAAGACGGGCCTGGGCGCGTGGCGAGGTGTCCGCCGCCGCACGGTAGGTGGCTTCAGCCTGTTTGATTTGCGCCGGATCGCGTGTGCCTACCTGGATGTCGGCCAGGCCCACCTGGGCCTCGCTGTAACCCAGGTCTGCCAGCTGCTGGTAATTCTGCTGCGCGGTGACGGTGTCGCCACGTTTCAAAGCTTCGTTAGCCAGGCGTTGGTCGGGCAGGCCGGCGCAACCGGCCAGGCTGACCGCAACAGCTAGCAACGCTACAGTTCCCATGTGGGAGCGGGCTTGCTCGCGAAGGGGCCCTGTCAGTTGATGCATGTGTTGGCTGACACACTGCTTTCGCGAGCAAGCCCGCTCCCACAGGGATTGTGGTGTTTTTGAGAGAGTCATCACAGGCATCTCCTCGCTTACAGACCGTGAGCCATGGCTTTATCGATCAGCCAGTTCAGGGACGGGCCACGGTCGCTGGTCACTTCCACCGGACGACCGGCGTAGGTGCTGTCCAGCGGTGCGTCAGGCTTGATCTGCACGCGGATATCGGAGGACAGGTCGGCGCTGTTCAGGCTGGTGCTGCTGACGATGGTGCCGGTGCGGATCTGTTCTTCGTCGGCCACCTGGAAGGTCACCGGTGTACCTGGGCGAACGTCGGCGAACTGGCGGTAGGTAAAGCGTGCTTCAACATTGGCCAGGCTGCCGCGTGGTACCAGTTGGAAGATCACGTCGCCTTTGTTGGCGTACTGACCGTCGGCGACCATTTGCTGGGCCACTACGCAATCGCAGGGCGACGTCAGGGTGCCGGTCATTTGCTTGCCGAACAGCTCTTCAACCTTGGCCGGTTGCAGTTGGTCTTCGTCCAGGTGGCCCTTGAGCACATCGAGCATGCTGGTGCTGAAGGTCGCCAGTGGCGCGCCTTTGGCAGCGATCCCGTCACCCTTGAGCAGGCTTTGCACAGTGCCGTCGCGCGGCATGGTCACGTTCATGCCCGGTACGCTGACCAGGCCTGCCTGGGCGTGGCTGACGAAGTACATGCCGTACACCGACTTGAAGACAAAACCGAACGCCGCGAGGCCGACCAGGAAGATTGCCAGGCTAAACGTCACGGCGCGCAAGCGGCCGAAGGCGCTCATGTTGCTGCCGCCGTCCTTGACCTTGCGCGCCTTGGTGAAGTTGTCGCGTTGCAGGGTCGCCAGCACGTCGCCCATGGTCACGATGTCACCGGACAGGTGCGAGGTGATCAGGTGGCGCAGGGTGGAAATATCCTGCTGTTCCAGGTTCTGGAACTGGCAACCGGTGCGACCTGTCTGGCGGTCGTAGGAGCGGATCTGCAGTTCCACGTCCATGGCCAGGCCGAGGTTGTCGATGACGAACTGCAGGCGACCCTTGTGCACTTCACCCACGGTCAATGGCTGGGTGGCGGTGAACGCCAGGCCGCCGGCGGACAGGTCGATCACCCGTGCTTCGGTCTGGGTACGGTCGGTGTTGAAGAAGCGCAGCTTGGCCGGGATTTTTACGCGGGCATGTTGGCGCTGGGCTTCGGATTCGTGGACAACATTGGCATTTACTTGGCTGTTCATCAGGGCAATTTCCTAGAGTTAATTCAGGCTTGGCAGGGTCAGACCATCATCAGCAACACGGCGACGAAGATGCTGCCGGCGGAGAAGGTCATGGTCCGAGACGACCAGGTGTTGAACCAACGTTGAAAGCTGGCCAAATCGCGGGTCAGTTTGGTGTCCTGGCGGGTCCAGGACTGTTGATCAAGGCGGAAGAACACGTAGATCTTCACCAGCGCGCCCATGATCTGGTTGTAATAGAGAATCACCGGGTACGCCGGGCCGATCTTGTGACCGGAGCACGACAGCAGCAGGGTCAGAATCAGGCGGGTGATGCCGATCCACAGCAGGTACGCGAGGATGAACGCGCCGCCGTACTTGAAGGTGGCGATGATTGCCACGGTCAGGCCGAGCAGGGAGGTCCACATCGATACGCGCTGGTCGAACAACACGATGCTGGTGAACAGGCCCAACCGACGCATACCCAGGCCCAGGGCACGGGAGTTCTGGCGCAGGTTGTTGCCGTACCAGCGGAACATCAGCTTGCGGCTGGCCTTGATGAAGCTCTTTTCCGGCGGGTGTTCCACGGTGTGGATCGCCGCGTCCGGCACGTAGAAGGTGTCGTAGCCCAGGCGCATCAGGCTGAACCAACTGGACTTGTCGTCACCGGTGAGAAACTTGAAGCGGCCCAGGCGCCAGTGTTGCAGCGAGTCGCTTTCCACGTCGGCGATAAAGCCCGGGTCGGTCACCACGTTGGCGCGGAACACCGACATGCGACCGGTCATGGTCAGTACGCGCTTGGACAGGGCCATGGAGCACATGTTGATGTGGCGCTGGGCGAAGCGCAGCTTGTGCCACTCGCTCATGATGTAGCCGCCGCGCACTTCGCAGAACTCGTTGGTGGTCAGGCCGCCGACATTGCCGAACAGCTGGAACCACGGCACGGTCTTGCGTACCACGCCTTCGGCGAGCACGGTGTCGCCATCGATCACCGCAACCACCGCGCGTTCATCCGGCAGGTGGCGGGAGATGGCGCGGAAACCGAAGGCCAGGCCGTCGCGCTTGCCGGTACCGGCGATACGCACGAAATCGAGCTTCACATGCTCCGGCGGATTCATGCGTTCCCACAGGCTTTTCACCAGCAGCTCATCGGACATTTCCACCAGCGAGCAGACCACGGTGGTGGGGAAGCCGCATTCGATGGCTTCACGGATCACCGAGCTGTACACCTGCGCAGTGGTCAGCGCGTCGATACGGAAGCTGGTGACCATCAGGAACACATGGGACGGGTCGGCGGCCTTGCCCAGCTTGCGCACTTTACGGCGCAGGTGCGGGTAGACCACGTACAGGAACAGCATGCCGCGAAAGAAATGCGTAGCACCCATCGAGTAGCGCCAGATACCGACGGCGCCAATCAGGAAAATAAAATTCTTCGACTCGGAGTCGAACGTACTCGCCGGCAAAAGCAGGGCGAGTCCCATCAGCAGGCTCAGAAAGAACAGCCAGCCGGCGGATTGGAGCAGTACGTGTTTTAACTTGGACATAAGCGTCATCCGAAGGTGATGAAAGCGGCAAGTTGCAAGCCGCAAGCTGCAAGTGGAAGTGCTTTTACTTGCAGCTTGCGGCTCGAAACTTGCCGCTGCTCTTCTGTTACCAGCAAATGCCTTCGGTACGACCGCTCGTGCTGGTGGCCTTGGACATGAAGCCCACCAGGTCGATCACTTGCTTGCCGTGTGGTGCGTTCTGCGCCAGGGCCCGGAACTTCTCATCGCGGTTGCCCAGGATGATCACGTCGGAGTTGTTGATCACGTCGTCGAAGTCCGAGTTGAGCAGGGACGACACGTGCGGGATCTTGCCTTCGATGTAGTCTTTGTTCGCGCCGTGGACACGGGCGTACTCGACGTTGCTGTCGTAGATGCTCAGGTCGTAGCCCTTGCCGATCAGCATTTCGGCCAGCTCGACCAGCGGGCTTTCGCGCAGGTCATCGGTGCCGGCCTTGAAGCTCAGGCCCAGCAGTGCGACTTTGCGTTTGTCGTGGCTGGAGACGATGTCGAAGGCGTTCTGTACCTGGGACTCGTTGCTGCGCATCAGCGAGTTGAGCAGCGGCGCTTCCACGTCCAGGGAGCTGGCGCGGTAGGTGAGGGCGCGCACGTCTTTAGGCAGGCACGAACCACCGAAGGCGAAGCCTGGGCGCATGTAGTACTGGGACAGGTTGAGGGTCTTGTCCTGGCAGACCACTTCCATCACTTCGCGACCGTCGACGCCGACGGCCTTGGCAATGTTGCCGATCTCGTTGGCGAAGGTCACTTTGGTGGCGTGCCACACGTTGCAGGTGTACTTGATCATCTCGGCAACGGCGATGTCCTTGCGGATGATCGGTGCGTCGAGTTCTTCGTACAGCGACTGCAGGACATCGCCGGAGGCTTTGTCGAACTCGCCGATGACGGTCATCGGTGGCAGGTCGTAGTCGGCGATGGCGGTGGATTCACGCAGGAATTCCGGGTTGACTGCAACGCCGAAGTCGACGCCGGCTTTTTTGCCGGAGCAGTCTTCGAGGATCGGGATGACCACGTTGGCCACAGTGCCCGGCAGTACGGTGCTGCGCACAACCACGGTGTGGCGGGTGGCTTTGTCACGCAGGACCAGACCGATTTCGCGGCATACCGCTTCGATGTAGTCCAGCTCCAGATCGCCGTTTTTCTTGCTTGGCGTACCGACGCAAATCATCGACAGGTCGGTATCGCGGATGGCTTCGGCGAAGTTGGTGGTGCCACGCAGTCGGCCAGTTTCGATACCCTGGCTCAACAGCTCGCCCAGACCTGGTTCAACGATTGGCGATTTGCCCGCATTGATCAGGTCAATCTTGTCCTTGGAGATGTCTACGCCAACCACTTCGTGGCCGCGGGCAGACAGGCAACCGGCACATACTGCGCCAACGTAACCGAGACCAAATATGCTGATGCGCATCGCATTTACCTCTTTGTCATTCAAGACTGTGTTAATCATGCCAATTAATGGCCGGAGTTCATGTTTGCAAGCGTCACTGATGCCACGGAAGTTGAGCGAATAGACGCCGACTTACCGCGTACAGGCATGTTAAATAGTGAGTGACTAACTATTGCACTCAAGTTGTGCGCAACTTGGCCTTGTTATTGGGGCTTGCCCTGAAATGCAGCCAGCCTTCCTGGGAGAAGGGCTCGGCGCCAGTGCCGCATGGCTTTGATAGGGGGCTTTAAGCCTTAAATATCAATGCCTTGGGTTGTCTCACTGACCCATTAGGGTAAGCACAGCCTTGGCCTTATAGTTCGTGGCAATTGATCCTTATCGCCGCTCTCAACTAATCGGTTGGTAATGTGACCACTGAGTCAAAGTTAATGTGACAACTTCGCTACTTCCGTTGGTCTGCCGTGTAAGTCATCTCCTACAGAAACAGAGAATTTCGTTACCGGTGGTATGAGCGGTGCTTTAGGACGAAGTTCCAGCCCACTCATCCTGTTTCCTGAAATTTCTTGAAATATTGGCAAAGATGGCACTAGTACTATATTGATAGCACTTGCTATTTGGGCCAGTAGTTATAGGGAGTTGGCACGCTGGGATAGTTTTGTGCCACTAGTGTTTTAAAAAAGTGGTGCCACTACGAAAAAAATCGACGAATGTCGAGTGAAAGAATTGTTAGAGATGAGTCAGGATATTTTTTGACGCCAAAATAATGACGATTCCCTGATTGAAATGCGCAAAAAAATGTGGGAGCTGGCTTGCCTGCGATGCCGGTGTATCAGTCAGAAATGAATCGACTGATGCACCGCCATCGCAGGCAAGCCAGCTCCCACAGTTGAGATTCAGTGCGGCGAAAGGAGCGGCCGCTTTATTCCGGTGCGTGATCGCGCAAGAACACCAAATTGTCCGGCTTCGACTGCTCGGCATTGAAGCGATAGCCCTGCACGTCAAACTGCTTGAGCTTGGCCGGGTCGTTGATGCGCTCTTCGATCACAAAGCGGCTCATCATGCCCCGCGCCTTCTTGGCGTAGAAACTGATGATCTTGTACTGGCCGTTCTTCAGGTCCTTGAACTCGGTATTGATGATTCGCGCATTCAGCGCAGTGCGCTTGACCGCCGAAAAGTATTCGTTGGAGGCCAGGTTGAGCAGCACGTCGTCGCCTTGTTCGGCCAGCGCTTCGTTAAGCCATTCGCTGATGCGCGTGCCCCAGAAGGCGTACAGGTCCTTGCCACGGGCGTTAGGCAGCTTGGTGCCCATCTCCAGGCGGTACGGCATCATCAAGTCCAAGGGCCGCAGCAGACCGTATAGGCCCGAGAGCATGCGCAAGTGATCCTGGGCGTAGGAGAAGTCGGCATCGCTGAAGGTTTCGGCATTCAAGCCGGTGTACACATCGCCTTTGAACGCCAGCAACGCCTGCTTGGCGTTGGCGGGGGTGAAGGCAGGGGTCCAACTGCCGAAGCGGGCGGCGTTGAGGCCGCCGATTTTGTCGGATACGTGCATCAGTTCGCTGATTTGCGCCGGGCTGAAGGTGCGCAGTTGCTCGATCAGCTCCTGGGAGTGGTCCAGGTACTGCGGCAGGGTAAAGCGCTGCGTCGCTGGCGCGGTCTCGAAATCGAGGGTCTTGGCGGGGGAAATCACCATCAGCATGAAGTCGTCTCCTGTAAACGTGGGGGGATTCTAGGGGGTTGGGCGGTTTGACTCCACCTATGATGGCGATAGGCGCGATCCGCTATGATGGCCGGTGACTCTGGAGAGGGAGACCCCGTGTGCGAATTGCGCTTTTGTTGTCGGCTTGCTTGTTGTGCCTCAATGCCCACGCGGCGCCCGTGGATGTGGCCAGCCTGGACCGCAGCACCTGGCCGGAAAAACTCGGCAGCCCGGCGCTGTTCGATGTGGCCTCGCGCGCGGAAATCCTCATGTTCGCCCACAGCCTGCTGGCCAGCGAGAACCAGGACGAGGCCGCGCTCAAGCAGCGCCTGGGCCTGAAGATCATCAACCTGGCCGCCATCGATGACCTGCGCCGCCAGCTCTGGCAGCGTCTGTTGGAGAACTACACCTTCGCCCAGCAAAGCTGCGAGGAGGACGCCTCATTCTGCTACCTGGTCGAGAGCATGGACGACCTGCGCGAGCAGGCCGGCAAGTTCGAGGTCAGCGAAAACTCCTTCTATATAGGCTGGGCCGGCCCCAGCCATGTCTTCCACGAACGTTATCTGGACGAGTTGCTGCGCAAGGCCGCGCTGTTCCCGCAGATCAGCAGCGAAATCGCGCGCTTCGGCGACCATGAACGTAATGGCGACGAATTCAACGATCGCTTGTTCCTGCTCACGTTTGACGGCGGCCCGGCACCGGTCAGCGGCAACACCGATTGGCTCACCGACTACCTGCGCAAGCAGAAGATGAACGCGACGTTCTTTGCCCTCGGCAGCAGCCTGCAAACCCGTGTGGAGCGCAGTTCGGTCGCCGATGTGCAGGCGTTGTACCAAGGCCAGTGCGTCGGCACCCAGGGCTGGCAGTATCGCTCCCACAGCCATTGGGTGGATTGGCAGGGTTCGATTACCCGCAGCGCCTCGCTGGCGCAAAACCTGATGCCGGAAAACTACGTGCCGCTGTTCCGTCCGCCCTATGGCCAACGCCGTGCGGACAGCCAGGGCTTTTTCCAGGCACAGGGCCTGCAAGTGGCGTTGTGGGACATTGATTCCCAGGACGAACCGGGCAAGCTCAAGGCCGAAGAATCGGCGCAACGGGTGCTGACGTTGATGCTGCTGTGGCGCAAGGGTGTGATTGTTTTTCATGACACCCAGGACAAGGCACGGGTGGCGTTGCCGATCTTGTTGCAGGCGACGGCGCAGAGTGGTCTGGGTTGGCAGGACTGCCGAGAGGCGTTTCGCTGAAAATGCCCGGCCCTGTTGGGGATAAGGCCTTTTTGGGGTGATTTTTTGCGATGTTTCGATGCAGGCGGACTTCCGACTTTAGCGGGGTACGTGGCACTCGACTAGTGCTATTCGTCATCCTGAAAAATAAACTTCAAAAAAGCGTCAAAGTGCTTTTTCCTGTCATGGGTTTTGCGGTATTACGAAGTCAGATCGCCGAAACCTGCAGCACAGGTGGCGTCTTCCAAGACTCCTCATGTGGGCACTGCGCTTGACGTCACTCAGGTGCAGTCGGTGGTCGAATCGAGGCGCAGCACCGCCCAGGTATTGCGTCGACTGGCTCCCACAAAGGTGACCGAGTATGGATGATCATGGACGTAACCCTTCTTCCGACCAGCCAATCCTTTATGTGCTTGATACCAACGTACTGATTCACGATCCAAACGCACTGCTCAACTTCGAAGAACACCACGTCGCCATCCCGATGATCGTGCTTGAGGAGCTCGACAAACTCAAAAGCGGGCACCACAGCGTTGCCGCCGAATGCCGCCAGGCCATCCGCCTGATCGACAAGACATTGGGCGAAGCGTCGCCGGAAGACGTCGAAGTCGGCGTACCGATCCAGCGCGGCAAAAGCGGACCCAAGGGGTTGCTGTCGATTCTGATGAGCAAGCGCAGCGAGCCCAACAGCCTGCTGCCGGAAAATCTGAACGACAACAAAATCATCAACCAATTGATCGACCTGCACGCACGCGACAAGGACCTGCGCCTGGTGCTGGTGACCAAAGACATCAATATGCGCCTCAAGGCACGAGCGTGTGGGATCGCTGCCGAGGACTACAGCACCGACCAACTGGTCGACGACGTGTCGATGCTCTCCCGTGGGTATCACACGGTGACGGGCTCCTTCTGGGACCTGGTCAGCAAAGTCGAAACCCGTCAGGACCATGGCCGCACCTGGCACCAGGTGCAGTTGATCGACAACCTGCCGGCCGTGCACATCAACGAGTTCATCATCGACGAGCAGGGCTTCGTGGGCTGGATCAAAGAGATCCAGGTCGACAAGTTGCTGATCCTCGACCTGCATCAGGAACCCCTGTTGCACCAGGAAGCCTGGGGCCTGAAACCGCGTGATATCTACCAGAGCCTGGCGCTGTACGCGCTGCTCGACCCGGACATTCACCTGGTCAACCTGACCGGCGCCGCAGGCTCGGGGAAAACCATCCTCGCCCTGGCCGCCGCCATCGAGCAAACCATGGTGACCAAGCGCTATCGCCGCATCATCGCCACCCGCAGCGTGCAGGGCCTGGACCAGGAAATCGGTTTCCTGCCCGGCACCGAGGCGGAAAAAATGGAGCCGTGGCTGGGGGCGATCACCGACAACCTCGAAGCCTTGCACATGGATGACGAAAACACCCATGGCAGCGTCGACTACATCCTCAGCAAAGTGCCGTTGCAGTTCAAATCCCTCAACTACATCCGAGGTCGCAGCTTCCAGCAAAGCCTGATTTTGATCGATGAATGCCAGAACCTTACCCCGCACCAGATGAAAACCATCATCACCCGTGCGGGCGCCGGTTCCAAAGTGGTGTGCCTGGGCAACCTGGCACAGATCGACACCCCTTACCTGTCCGCGACCAGCTCCGGGCTGACGTACCTGACGGAACGCTTCAAAGACTTCCCGAACGGCGTGCACATTGCGCTGCAAGGGGTTCCACGTTCGATTCTGGCTGAATACGCCGAATCTCACCTGTAAAAACACAGCCAGTGCAGGAGCTGGCTTTTGTGGGAGCTGGCTTGCCTGCGATAGCATCACCGCGATGTGACTGACACACCGAGGTGCCTGCATCGCAGGCAAGCCAGCTCCCACATTTGTTATGCGTTGGGTTTACAATCGATGCTCCTGATCAGGAGTATCCCTGTGCTGACTCATCTCGATTCCCAAGGCCGCGCCCATATGGTCGACGTCACCGACAAGTCCGTGACCTTCCGTGAGGCGGTGGCTGAAGCGCGTGTGCGCATGCTACCCGAGACCCTGAAAATGATTGTCGATGGCGCCCACCCCAAGGGCGACGTGTTTGCCGTGGCCCGTATTGCCGGAATCCAGGCGGCGAAAAAAACCAGCGACCTGATCCCCCTGTGCCACCCGCTGATGCTCACGGGCGTCAAGGTCGAGCTGAGTGCCGATGGCGTGGACGCTGTGCATATCCTGGCGCGCTGCAAACTCTCCGGCCAGACCGGCGTGGAGATGGAAGCCCTCACCGCCGCCAGCGTCGCGGCCTTGACGATCTACGACATGTGCAAGGCCGTGGATCGCGGTATGACCATCGAAAGCATTCGCCTGCTGGAAAAGCTCGGCGGCAAAAGCGGGCACTTCAAGGCGGACCAGGCATGAGTATCAACGTATTGTTTTTTGCACGTTACGCCGAAGCGGTGGGCTTTGATTCGTTGGAGATGGAGGGCGACTTCGCCACTGTCGACGCGGTGCGTCTGGCGCTGGCCAGTGACCCGGAGTTTGCAGTGCTCAACGAAACCAGCCTGATGTGCGCGCGCAACGAAGAGATGTGCAGCCTTGATGAACCGGTGCAAGCCGGTGATGAAGTGGCCTTTTTCCCGCCCGTGACCGGAGGCTGAACATGGCCATTCGTGTACAGGCTGAGCCGTTCGACCCCGGCGCCGAGGTCAACGCGATGCATGCGGCCAATGTCGGCGTAGGCGCGGTGGTGAGCTTTGTCGGCTATGTGCGCGACTTCAACGATGGCCGCGACGTGTCGGGAATGTTCCTTGAACACTACCCCGGCATGACCGAGAAAGCCCTGGCCAAGATCGTCGTGGAAGCCGAACAACGCTGGCCGTTGCTCAAGCTGGAGGTGCTGCACCGTGTGGGCGCGCTGGAACCGGGTGAGCCGATTGTGTTCGTCGCGGCAGCCAGCGCCCATCGCCAGGCTGCATTTGATGCCTGTGCGTTTGTGATGGATTACTTGAAGACGCGGGCGCCGTTTTGGAAGAAGGAAAATACCAGTGAGGGGCCGCGTTGGGTGGAAGGGCGCAGTAGCGACCACGCCGCTGCAGACCGCTGGAAGTAGCTGGCTAAACACAAAACCCAATGTGGGAGCGGGCTTGCTCGCGAATGCGCAGTGTCAGTCAATGAATCTGGTACTGATACACCGCATTCGCGAGCAAGCCCGCTCCCACATTTTTTTACTGCATTCCAGCTTTAGGGGCGTTTGCGTTCTACCGGGCGCAACAGATGCGTCGGCGGCGTCTCGCAGCTGATCTTGCGCCCCAACAGCGCCTCGATCGACGGCAGCTGATACGAGTCATCTTCCCCAGCAAAGCTGATCGACACCCCCGCCGCCCCGGCACGGCCGGTGCGGCCAATGCGGTGCACGTAGTCGTCCGGCACTTCCGGCAGGGTGAAGTTGATCACGTGGCTGATGCCGTCGATGTGAATCCCGCGACCTGCCACGTCAGTGGCCACCAGCACGCGAATTTTGCCTTCGCGGAAACCTTCCAGGGTCTTGATGCGCTTGTGTTGCGGCACATCGCCCGACAGTTGCGCAGCGTTCACACCATCGCGTACCAGGCGTTCTTCGATGCGGCGCACTTCGTCCTTGCGGTTGGCGAACACCATTACCCGCTCCCAGCCATTGTCGTTGACCAGGTTGTAGAGCAGTTTGTATTTGTCGGCACCGGCCACGGCGTAGATGTGTTGCTCGACGTTTTCGCTGGCAACGTTAAGCGCCTCGATCTCGACGATGGACGGGTCGGTGGTCCATTGCTTGGCGAGGTTCATCACGTCTTCGGTGAAGGTCGCGGAGAACAGCAGGGTTTGGCGTTCGCTTTTCGGCGGGGTCTGGCGAATGATCTGACGCACTTGCGGGATAAAGCCCATGTCGAGCATGCGGTCGGCTTCGTCCAGTACCATCACTTCGACCATGTCCAGGTGCACGTCGCCGCGCTGGTTGAAGTCCAGCAGGCGGCCCGGTGTCGCCACCAGGATGTCGCAATGGCGGGCTTCGAGGTGCTTGAGCTGCTTGTCGAAGTCCATGCCACCGACGAACGTCATCACGTTGAGGCCGGTGTACTTGGTCAGGTCGGCGGCGTCCTTGGCGATCTGTACCACCAGCTCCCGGGTCGGGGCGATGATCAGTGCGCGCGGTTCACCCATGTAGCGCTCTTTCGGCGGCGGCGTCTGCAGCAACTGGGTGATGATCGAGATCAGGAACGCGGCGGTCTTGCCGGTACCGGTCTGGGCGCGGCCAATGGCGTCTTTGCCCGCCAGGGTAAAGCCCAGCACCTGCGCCTGGATCGGCGTGCAGTACGGGAAGCCCAGGTCCTGGATGGCGTGCATCAGTTCCGGGGCCAGTTTGAAATCGTGGAAGCGAGTCTTGCCTTCCTGGGGCTCGACGACGAAATCTTCGAGCTTCCATGGGGTCACGGGCGGTTTTGGCGCACGTTCGCGACGCGGCTTGGGGGCGACGGGCGCGGCGGCTGCGACTGGCACGGGAGCGGCTTCAACCGGTTGCGCCGGTTCAGGCGGCGTCACGGTCGGCTTCTTCGGCTGGGCGGCAGGTGCGGTCCGGCCGGGCTGTTGACCGTCGTTGCGGCTGCCGGGTGTCGGGACAGGAGCACTGGGAACTGGCGCGAGCGGCTCAGCCTCGCTTTTGCCGAACATCTTCTTAAGTGCTTTGAGCACGGTGATCTCATTAATTGGTTAAGGAATGTACGCCGGCCAGTGTAATGCAAGAATCGGGCGCGGCGTAGTGCGTCTGTCATACGGCTACATAAACGGCAGTGTTCAACCCAGGCGAGCGGTCAACCAGGCACCGATATCACGGATCTCTTCAGGTAACACTTCGTGGCCCATTGGGTATTCCTGCCATGTCACGGTGACACCACGGCTCTTCAAATGCTCGTAGGCGCTGCGGCCCATGGCGTTCTGCACTACGTCATCGTACTGGCCGTGCAGGCACAGGGTGGGAATGCGCTGCTGGCTGGCAGACAATTCCAGCGCGTTATCGAAGGTCGGTGCATACGTGGAAAGGGCGATCACGCCACCCAACGGTCCTTCCCAATTCATAAACGCGGTGTGGAAAACCACGGCGCCGCCCTGGGAAAAACCCGCGAGGAAAATCCGCGAAGCGTCTATTCCGGTTCTCTTCTGCGCTTCGATCAAATCCGCGACCATGCTGGCCGAGACTTCCAGCTCCTCCAGGCTGATGGAGCGGGCAGGGCTCATGGCCTTGATGTCGTACCAACTGGGCATCTCGTAGCCACCGTTGATCGTCACCGGGCGGGTGGGCGCTTGGGGCAAAACGAAGCGGGTGGTCAGCAAAGTTTCCTGCAACGCTTCGGCCACCGGCAGGAAGTCGTAGCGATCGGCACCCAGGCCATGCAACCAGATTACGCAGGCGTCTGCGGGCTTGGCGGGCTGAAGAATCAAGGGTTCGGTCATGTCTGCTCCATTAATGTGCGTGCGCTCCGATTAAGTGCGACGGAACGGTGCGCCGCTGGTTGATCTGTTAAGAGAATGTCGCAAGGTTGAATCTTTTGCACTTGATCATGGGCTGAAACGGCTCAGCCGGCACTCTGGTACGCGCCTTGCTATGTGTAGGTCGATGTCAGAACTTTCCTGGGACGGTAACACTATCAGTGACTGCCGCTTGTGGGATAGCAACTGGAATTACTGCGACAACTTCATGCCGCTTGACCCTAAAAAAAGCCAACACGGGTCGATATCGCCTCATAAGGGTGCGCTGAGGTTCGAGCTCCGACACAACAAGAGCAAACTGGAGGTTTGAATGAAGGTATTGAAATCCACCCTGGCCATCGTTTCCGCGGCGGCTGTACTGGGTGTCAGTGGTTTCGCCCAAGCGGGCGCCACCCTGGACGCCGTGCAGAAGAAAGGCTTTGTGCAATGTGGCGTGAGTGACGGCCTGCCGGGTTTCTCGGTGCCGGATGCCAGCGGCAAGATCCTGGGGATCGACGCTGACGTGTGCCGCGCTGTGGCCGCTGCCGTTTTCGGCGACGCTACCAAGGTCAAATTCAGCCAGTTGAATGCCAAGGAGCGTTTCACCGCGCTTCAATCCGGCGAAGTCGACATTCTGTCCCGTAACACCACCATGACCAGCTCCCGCGACGCCGGCATGGGCCTGAAATTCCCGGGCTTCATCACTTACTACGACGGCATCGGCTTCCTGGTAAACAACAAGCTGGGCGTGAAAAGTGCCAAGGAACTGGACGGTGCAACCATCTGCATCCAGGCCGGTACCACCACTGAGCTGAACGTTTCCGACTACTTCCGTGGCAACGGCCTCAAATACACCCCGATCACCTTCGACACCTCCGACGAAAGCGCCAAGTCGCTGGAATCCGGTCGTTGCGACGTGCTGACCTCCGACAAGTCCCAACTGTTCGCACAGCGCAGCAAGCTGGCCGCACCGAAGGACTACGTCGTTCTGCCGGAAACCATTTCCAAAGAACCGTTGGGCCCAGTCGTGCGTAACGGCGACGACGAGTGGCTGGCCATCGTGCGCTGGGTGGGCTACGCCATGCTCAACGCTGAAGAAGCCGGTATCACCTCCAAAAACGTTGAAGCTGAAGCCAAGTCCACCAAGAACCCGGACGTTGCCCGTCTGCTCGGTGCTGACGGCGAATACGGCAAAGACTTGAAAGTGAAGAAAGACTGGGTCGTACAGATCGTCAAGCAAGTCGGTAACTACGGTGAAGTGTTCGAGCGCAACCTGGGCAAGAGCACCCCGCTGGAAATCGACCGTGGCCTGAACGCGCTGTGGAACGCTGGCGGCATTCAATACGCACCACCTGTGCGCTGATCGCTGATGGTTCTGTCACCCGGTGGGCCAACCGCCGGGTGATGTTCTGTTCCATTATTTCCGGGGCACTTCATGCAAAATCAAATCGGCGCACCCAAGCAGAAGCTCAGCTTCAGCGATCCCAAAGTGCGTGCGTGGCTCTTCCAGATCATCACGATTGTGGCGGTGGTCTCGCTGGGCTGGTACCTCTTCAACAATACCCAGACCAACCTTCAGCACCGAGGCATTACCTCGGGTTTCGACTTTCTTGAGCGCAGTGCCGGCTTCGGCATCGCGCAGCATTTGATCGATTACACCGAATCGGACAGTTATGCCCGGGTGTTTGTGATCGGTTTGCTCAACACCCTGCTGGTGACGTTTATCGGCGTGATCCTGGCGACGCTGCTCGGGTTCGTCATCGGCGTGGCGCGGCTGTCGCCGAACTGGATGATCAACAAGCTGGCGACCGTGTATGTGGAGGTGTTCCGCAACATTCCGCCACTGCTGCAAATCCTGTTCTGGTACTTCGCGGTGTTCCTGACCATGCCGGGGCCGCGCAACAGCCATAACTTCGGCGATACCTTCTTTGTCAGCAGCCGTGGCCTGAACATGCCGGCAGCGATTGCCGCTGACGGTTTCTGGCCGTTCGTGGTCAGCATCGTCGTTGCCATCGTGGCAATCGTGCTGATGGCGCGCTGGGCCAACAAGCGCTTTGAAGCCACCGGCGTCCCCTTCCATAAGTTCTGGGCGGGCCTGGCGCTGTTCATCGTGATCCCGGCCTTGTGCGCCTTGATCTTCGGTACACCGCTGCACTGGGAAATGCCCAAGCTGCAGGGTTTCAACTTTGTCGGCGGCTGGGTACTCATCCCTGAACTGCTGGCACTGACCCTGGCGCTTACTGTCTACACGGCAGCGTTTATTGCCGAGATCGTGCGTTCGGGCATCAAGTCCGTCAGCCATGGCCAGACCGAAGCCGCGCGCTCCCTGGGCCTGCGCCCTGGGCCGACGCTGCGCAAGGTCATCATTCCGCAGGCACTGCGAGTGATCATCCCGCCGCTGACCAGCCAATACCTGAACCTGGCGAAAAACTCGTCGCTGGCTGCCGGTATCGGTTACCCGGAAATGGTTTCGCTGTTTGCCGGCACGGTGCTCAACCAGACCGGCCAGGCCATCGAAGTCATTGCCATCACCATGAGCGTGTACCTGGCGATCAGCATCAGCATTTCCCTGCTGATGAACTGGTACAACAAGCGCATTGCGCTGATCGAGCGGTGAGGAAACACGCATGAGTACGCATACGTTCAAACCTGATATGCCACCGCCGAACAAAGTGTTCGGGCCGATGGCATGGATGCGCGCCAACCTGTTTTCCAGCTGGCTCAACACCCTGCTGACCCTGTTGGCGTTTTACCTGATCTACCTGGTGGTGCCACCAATCCTGCATTGGGCAATCCTGGACGCCAACTGGGTCGGCACCACGCGCGCCGATTGCACTAAGGAAGGCGCCTGCTGGGTGTTTATCCAACAGCGCTTCGGGCAGTTCATGTACGGCTACTACCCCGGCGACCTGCGCTGGCGCGTAGACCTCACCGTGTGGCTGGCCATTGTCGGCGTGGCGCCGTTGTTCATCTCGCGCTTCCAGCGCAAGGCGGTCTACGGCCTGAGCTTTCTGGTGCTGTATCCGATCATTGCCTACTTCCTGCTGCACGGCGGGATCTTCGGCCTGACCAACGTGGCGACCAGCCAATGGGGCGGCCTGATGCTGACCTTGGTGATCGCCACTGTCGGCATCGCCGGCGCGTTGCCACTGGGCATCATGCTGGCGTTGGGGCGGCGTTCGAATATGCCGGCGATTCGAGTGGTCTGCGTGACCTTCATCGAATTCTGGCGTGGCGTGCCATTGATCACCGTGCTGTTCATGTCCTCGGTGATGCTGCCGTTGTTCCTGCCTGAGGGCATGGGCATCGACAAATTGCTGCGTGCATTGATTGGCGTGATCCTGTTCCAGTCGGCCTACGTGGCCGAGGTGGTGCGCGGTGGCCTGCAGGCGATTCCAAAAGGTCAGTACGAAGCCGCTGCGGCGATGGGCCTGGGTTACTGGCGCAGCATGGGCCTGGTGATTCTGCCGCAAGCCCTGAAGCTGGTGATTCCGGGCATCGTCAACACGTTCATTGCGCTGTTCAAGGACACCAGCCTGGTGATCATCATCGGCCTGTTCGACCTGCTCAACAGCGTCAAGCAAGCCGCCGCCGACCCCAAATGGTTGGGCATGGCCACCGAAGGCTACGTGTTCGCGGCCCTGGTGTTCTGGATTTTCTGTTTTGGTATGTCGCGCTATTCCATTCATTTGGAACACAAGCTCGACACAGGCCACAAGCGTTAGGAGTTGTTGTTATGAGCGAAGCGATCAAACAGCCTGTGAGCCCTGAAGGCATTATCCAGATGCAGGGCGTCAACAAGTGGTATGGCCAGTTCCACGTGTTGAAAGACATCAACCTCAACGTCAAGCAGGGCGAGCGTATCGTGCTGTGCGGCCCGTCGGGGTCGGGCAAGTCCACCACCATCCGCTGCCTCAACCGCCTGGAAGAACACCAGCAAGGCCGCATCGTGGTCGATGGCGTGGAACTGACCAACGACCTCAAGCAGATCGAAGCGATCCGCCGCGAAGTCGGCATGGTGTTCCAGCACTTCAACCTGTTCCCGCACCTGACCATCCTGCAGAACTGCACGCTGGCACCGATGTGGGTGCGCAAGATGCCCAAGCGCAAGGCCGAGGAAATCGCCATGCACTACCTGGAGCGCGTGCGCATCCCGGAGCAGGCCCACAAGTTTCCGGGGCAACTGTCCGGCGGCCAGCAACAGCGTGTGGCGATTGCCCGTGCGCTGTGCATGAAGCCGAAGATCATGCTGTTCGATGAGCCGACCTCGGCACTCGACCCGGAAATGGTGAAAGAGGTGCTGGACACCATGATCGGCTTGGCCGAAGACGGCATGACCATGTTGTGCGTGACCCACGAAATGGGCTTTGCCCGTACCGTGGCCAACCGCGTGATCTTCATGGACAAGGGCGAAATCGTGGAACAGGCAGCACCGAATGACTTCTTCGACAACCCGCAGAACGATCGGACCAAGTTGTTCTTGAGCCAGATTTTGCATTGATCGAGGGTTGAACAAACAAACCCGGCCCTGTGCCGGGTTTGTTTTTTTGGGGCTAGGACGCTTTGAGTGCTTCAGCGTCGTTGTTCACGGTGTAGGTGAAGGCGCCACGGATGTAGCACAGCTCGGGGTTGTTCATAGAACCCTAGTGCGTTGCCTTCGTAAGAAAGTCCGAATAGGCTGTAGGAAAATTCATCCTATGATTGGACGAAAGCGCAAAACCCATGACAGACATCGCCCCATTGATCAAACGCTCCCTGGTCGACCAGGCCCTGGAGCAGTTACGCCTGCGCATCACTGAAGGCCGATGGGCCATTGGTGAGCGCTTGCCCACCGAGCCCGAGCTGTCCGCCGAGCTGGGTATCAGCCGTAATACCGTGCGTGAGGCCATGCGGGTGTTGGCGTTCTCCGGGTTGATCGAAGTGCGCCAGGGTGACGGCAGTTACCTGCGCTCGATGACCGACCCGTTGGGTGCGATGCGGGCGCTGTCGCACTGCACGCTCGAGCAGGCGCAAGAGACGCGGCAGATCCTGGAAGTGGAGGCCATCGGCCTGGCTGCACAGCGGCGTACCGCGCAAGATTTGACGCTGTTGCGCAGCGCACTGGACGCCAGCGCCGAGTTGTACCACGGTGATTTGGAGGCCTATATCAGCGCCGACCTGGTGTTTCACAAACACTTGGTCGACGCTGCGCACAACCCTGCCTTGAGCGAGCTGTACCAGTATTTCTCCGCCATCGTCGGCGCGCAGTTGCGCCAGACCCTGAATATCTCACCGCGCCGCCAGGCCGTGTTCGACCTGCATATCGCCTTGCTCGACGCGGTCGAAAACCAAGACCCGGAACGCGCCAAATCCCTCTGCCGGCAGTTGATCAATGAACCTTGAAGCCAAACGCACGACCGAACTTGAAGAGCTGCTGATCGACGCCGAAGCCGATGACGAGGAAGTGCAGCACGCCCACCCCGTGGTAAGCCGCCCGTGGCTGTTGCTGCTGGGCCTGATCCTGGTGGCGCTGAACCTGCGCCCGGCACTGTCGAGCATGTCGCCGCTGCTGGCTGAGGTCTCACAAAGCCTTGGGCTGTCGGCGGCCAAGGCCGGTTTACTGACCACTTTGCCGGTGCTGTGCCTGGGGCTGTTCGCGCCCACGGCGCCGATCCTGGCCCGACGTTTCGGTGCCGAGCGCGTGGTGCTGGGGATTCTGCTGACGTTGGCCGCAGGGATCATCCTGCGCAGCTCATTCGGTGAGCTTGGCCTGTTCGCCGGCAGCCTGATCGCCGGGGCAAGTATCGGCATCATTGGTGTGTTGCTGCCGGGCATCGTCAAGCGCGACTTTGCCAAACAGGCGGGCGCGATGACCGGCGTCTACACCATGGCGCTGTGCCTGGGTGCGGCGTTGGCGGCGGGCTCGACGGTGCCACTCAGTCATTACTTCGGCGACCGTTGGCGCATTGGCTTGGGATTCTGGATTGTGCCGGCGTTGGTCGCGGCGTTGTTCTGGTTACCGCAAGTCGGGCACAAACACGGTGCCCATCGGGTCGCCTACCGCGTGAAGGGGTTGCTGCGCGACCCTCTGGCCTGGCAGGTGACCTTGTACATGGGCCTGCAATCGTCGTTGGCGTACATCGTGTTCGGCTGGCTGCCGTCGATCCTGATCGGCCGTGGCCTGACGGCCACCGAAGCCGGCTTGGCATTGTCGGGCTCGATCATTGTGCAATTGCTGAGTTCTCTCGCCGCACCGTGGCTGGCCACCCGTGGCAAGGACCAGCGCCTGGCAATCGTGGTGGTGATGCTGCTGACCCTCGGCGGCTTGTTCGGCTGCCTGTATGCGCCGCTCGACGGGCTGTGGGGCTGGGCGATTTTGCTGGGGCTGGGCCAGGGCGGCACGTTCAGCCTGGCGCTGACCTTGATCGTACTGCGCTCGCGGGACGCCCATGTCGCCGCCAACCTGTCGAGCATGGCCCAGGGCATCGGGTACACGCTGGCGTCCATGGGGCCGTTCGCAGTCGGCCTGGTGCATGACTGGACCGGCGGCTGGACGGCAGTGGGCTGGATCTTCGCGGTGATCGGCGTGGGCGCCATCGTTGCCGGCCTGGGCGCCGGCCGTGCGCGCTATGTGGCGGTCAGCAGCGAGCGGGTGTAACGGCTACAGGCACACCGCCTTGATCGTTGCCGCTCAAGGTCGGTGTACAGACGCTGGGCTTGGTTGGAACGCCAGTGCCGTCACGCCTTTTCGTCTTACAAGTATCTGACTGTGATGGTCACGGAGCCGTCCATGTTCACCTCGTTGTCCAAGGTCAGGTTTTGCGTCGGAGCGATTACCCCCGAGACAGACAGGTCGGTGGTCAGCAGCGTTACCGGTATAGGTGTCAATGAGCCCAAGGGGGCGACGGAGTAAAGGCCGTTATCCACTATCATGGGCTCCCGCTCCCAGGTCGTCCCGCCGTCCCATGAAACAATACCGCTGACGCCGACCCCGTCAGCGACGCGATTCATCGGACTTATGGTCAGGTAGCCCAGTCTCTCTGTGCCATTGATCAGGCCAAGTCCAAAGTTGTAATAGTCATTGGAGGACTCGGTGCCTTCGCGGTTGTCTTTGGCCTCCAGGGCCATCATCGTCGCGCCTTCGCACGTCACCGTCATTTGCAGCGTTTGTCGCGGCAGGTACGTGGGCCGGTCCTTGCGTAGGTCACTGGAGGAAATCTTGCCAAAGTCCAACGATCCGCCGTTGGACAACGCGGGGCTGCAAGCGCTAGGCGTGATCATGCCCTTGACCGTGAGGTCGGTGCTGCTGGCCGCCTGCACAATGGAGGCGGCAGCCAGCAACAGGGTGGCCGTGCAAGTAGGGAAAAATGCTTTCATTTAAAGGTCTTCCTTCAGTGATGGGTGGAACTAGGGGTCAAGGGGGGATTACAGGTAAACAACTTCCAGGGTGGCTGAGCCGTCCATCCGCACGTCGTGACTCAGGTCCAGGTTCTGCTTGGCGTTGATCACCGCTTCCAGGGTCAGCGTGCTGCTCAGCACCTGGATCGGTGAAGGGCCGGCGGTGCTGCCCTCGGTCTCAGTGAATCCCAGCAGGCTGCGCGAACCGATATCGATCGGGTTGCTATTGGCGGTGCGCCACGCCACGCCGCCGGTGGTGGATTCGGTGCCGTAGAGTTGCGTGACGCTGTCGGCGACGGTCTGTTTTGGGTCGAATTTCACCGAATACACACCGATCTTGTTGCCGCTGCCGTCCAGGCCCAGCCCATAGAAAATTTCGCTGTCGACGTGGGCGGTGCCGTCGCGGTTATCGCGCATGCGCAGGGCGTAGCGGCCCGGGGCGTTGCAGCTGACGGTCAAGGTCAGGGATTTGAGTGGCAGCCGCGTGCCGGTGGATTGGTTGAGGTCTTGCTGGGAAATCTTGCCGAAATCGACCACCCCGCCGCCGGAGAACACCGGAGTGCAGGCCATGGGGGTGATCAAGCCGCCGACAGTGAGTTCGACAGTGGACGCAGCGTGGGTGGCGGCGGCACTGGCAAGCCAGGCGAAGGCGGCCACGAGAATCAATAACGTCTTCATGATTCAGCTCCTATAGGTACTTGATGCTCAGGGTCGCTGAGGCTTCGAAGTGCACTTCTTCGGTAAGCGGCAGGGTGTTGGTGGGGGCGAGGTAGGGAATGAACTGTAGGTCGCCCGTCAGATGTTGTATCGCTGCGGGGACATGAGTCTGATCAGGGGTGAACGCAGTCAGGAAGTGGTGCGACAACACGGCTGATGGGGCCCAGGTATCGGGCCCCGTCGAGCCAATAGGATTCATGTCAACGTCGTCGGCCACTACCGACTCGAGGGTGATTTGCAGGAAACCGATTTTGGCGTTGTTGCCAGCCAGTCCCAGGCCGAACGTGCTGGAGTATTCGCTGTAGCTGGAACCGAGGCGGTTATCCTTGGGTTCCAGGGCCAGCAAGGTCATGGCTTCACAGTTGATTGCAAAGTGCAGGCTGGAGGCGGGCAGCCGTGTGGGTTGATCGCTGTTCAGGTCCTTGGCTGCAAGCTTGCCCAAGTCATACACACCGCCATTGGACAAGCTGGGTGTGCAGGCACTGGGAGTGATCACGCCGCTGACGCTCAGGTCGACGGTCGAGGCGGCCTGGGCCTGTAACGCGCAGGCCAGCCCTACGCAGGCGGCCAGTGGAATCTGTATTGCTTTCATGCTTGAGTTCCTACAAGTAGTGAATTTCGAGAGTGCCCGAGCCGTCGAGGCGTACCTCGTTGCCCAGGTCCAGGGAGCCCAGGGGGGCGACAGTCGCCTCCAGGCTCAGCGTGGCATTGAGGTTTTGAATGGCGCTGGGCCCGCCTGTACTGCCGGATGTGCTGCTGAAACCCAGGTAACGATTGGCGCCTATTGCCGTGATGCGTGCGCCGGCGTTGCTCCACGGCAGGCTGCCGGTGGTGGAGTCGGTGCTGAAAACCTGGGCAAAGCTGTCGGCGGTGATGTGCGCGGGGTTGAACAGCAGCCGGTAGCGCCCGATTTTCTGTCGGCTGGCGTCCAGGCCCAGGCCATAACTGGTTTCATCGCCGGTACCGGTGGCCGAGCCCTGACGGTTGTCCTGCATGCGCATGGCAAATGCGGTGGGTGCATCGCAAGTCACGCTGAGCGATAACGCACGTGGCGCCAGAGCGGTGTCCTTGTCGACGGACAGATCGCCGACCGACAATTTGCCCAGCTCCACGTGGCCGCCGTTGGACAGGGTGGGCGTACACGCCGCCGGTGCAAAACGTGCCCGCCAGCGCAATTCCCGCGAGCGGCCGGCGCCGAGGGCATCGAACAGTCCAGCGGTGTCCCAGGTGACCGCGTCGCGCACCCGGGCAGCGTCTTCACTGGCCCAGGCACTGGCGTCCAATTGCAGCGACAGGTTGCGCCCGGTTACCGCGACGCCACCGCGCATAGGCACCACGCCGTGGTCAGGCTGCCATTCCAATGGAGCACCGACTGCGGACGGTGCTTGCCCAGGGCCTGCGATCAGACCGAGCTCGACTGCCTGGCCGTCCAGCACCGCTTCGCGCACTTGCAAGGCGTAACTGCCGCGTTCGGTGAAGCGAAACCGCCCAGGCCCCGCGCCCAGCCCGCGATAAAACACACTCATGTCGGTGGGCTGCGGGCAGTTCAGCGTGAGGCTCAGCTGCCGCTCCCCCAACAATCGCTCGGGCGCGGGCACCAAGGCCACGGCGCGGTTCATCAAGCCGAAGTCCAACTGCGTCTGGCTGAGATTGAGCTGGCATTCTTCGACGGCCAGGGCGTGGGGGCTGATCAACACGCCCAAGACGTACAAGACCGGTTTCAGGTCCATGGTCAGAGTCCTCATGGTTGGCGGCACCGGGCTGGTGCGGTCTCGAAATACACATCCGGGTCACTGTTTTTCGGCAGTGCAAAGTCGAGTCGGCAGCGCGCCTGGCCTGGGGCTTTGACCCACAGGGGGCGCGTGTCGAGCACGTCGGGCAGGAACACCTGGCTGCCTTCCTGCACCAGGGTGATGAACTCGCCATCGGCGGTGCTCACCGCCGCGCCGCGGGGCAGGGGCTGGCCGTCGTCGGTGGTCACGTTCAGCAGGGCGCGACGCGTCAGATGCACGCCAAACTGCACGCTGTCGACGGCCCCGCGCCCAGCGGAAATCACCGCCAGCCCATTGCTGATATCGGCATTGCGCGGCAGCGAACGGGTTTGCACTTCCACCGGGCTGCGGCCATAGGCGCTGACCTGCGGCACCACCGCCTGGCCTTGCCAGTCGGTCCATACCGGGCCGCTGGGGGTGTTGACCTTGACGCCGGCCATTTCGCCCACGGACATCACCGCGAAGGTATCGCGCACCGGGTAGGGCGAGAACGTCACGCCGTCGCCATGCACCACCACGCCGCCGCGCGCGCCGCCTTGGTAGCTGGAGCGTTCGCGGTCGGAGCGGGTGTAGTTGAAGTCGAGCTGGCTGTAATACGGCAAGGCGGACATACCGAGGGACGACTCCACCTCGCGGTCACGGCTGTCGCGCTCCACGCCCACGCGGTAACTCAACTGGTCGTTGAGTTGCTCGCTGAGGCCGACGCCCAGGCGGTGTTCTCCGCCGGTGTTGCGCGCCCAGGCGCGGCCGCGACGGCTCTCGCCCAGGGGCACGCTGACGGTGAGGTACAGGCTGTCATCGCTCTGCTGCCGGCCACCGACCTGCCATTCGGCACTCGCGGACACCGAGACGTTGCCGAAACTGGTGCCCCATGACGCCAGCGCGCGGCTGCTGCTGAAACCCGCATAGGAGGCCGAGCGCGAGAAGCCGGCGCTGAACGCACCTAATGACGGGTGCGACCAGGACGCGGTGGCGCTTTGCTGGTCGCGGTAGCGCGAGCGTTGCTGTTCATGGGTGTAGGTGGAATAGGTCGATTCATCCAGGTCGCGGTAGCCCAGGGAACGCCACGACAGGGCGGTGCTGACAGCCCAGCGCTCGCTCAAGCGCTGGGACCATGACAGGTCAGTCTGTACGCCCTGTTCGGTATCGGTGCGACTGGCTTGGGCTGCCTGCGCGGAGAATTGAAACTGGCTGTCCTGCCAGGGCAACCAGCCCAGGCTCAAGCCCGCCGAGCGATAGGCATCCGCTACCAACAGTCCGGCGCCCAGGCTGGCTTGGGGGTGTACCGCGCCGTTCCAGCCGGCGCTGACCACCCAGGGTTCGGCGCCGTCGCTGTCGCCGATCTTGCGCACGCGTCCCGCCGCCACCGAATAGCCCGGGGCCGGTAACCCGAGGCCAAGCATCGCCGCCGGCACCGTAAAGCGCCGCTCCTCGCCGGTGCTTTCCTTGACCGTGACTTCCACGTCCGAGCGATTGTTCAAGCGACGCACATCGCGCAGCGAAAACGGCCCGGCCGGCACCACGGTGGAATGGATCAGCGTGCCGTTCTGGCGGATCTCGACCTGGGCCGGGCTGTTGGCAATGCCATCGATGGTTGCGCCGTGGTTCTGTTCCTGCAAGGCGGTTTCGGTCAGCACCTGCGCGCCGGTGATCTGCGTGCCTGCCAGTACCGGGTTGTAGAGGCTGATCTGCCCGGCCTGCAACACCGCCTGCTGGGCAGCGAAGGTGCGTTGGGCATAGGCATCCAGGTGGGTGCTGCGTGATTGGCTGTCTTGCCAGGTCTGTACCTGGCGGCTGCGCACGATCCAGTCACCGGCGTTGAAACCCACTTCGGTATTGGCCGAGCCGAAGCGCGACGTGTCGTCACCGTATTCGTTGTAGAGGCCGGTCAAATCGTAGTTGAGCAGGCCGGCAAAGCCACCGGTCTGGTAGCCGGAAATGTCCTGTTCCACCGGGCGCAGGGCCTCGGTTGACACCACCAGCGACAGGCTCAGGTTAGCCGGGTCCTGCTCGATCACGGTGCGTGGGTGGGCGTCGAGAAACCCGGTGCAATCCGTATCACCCGTGTCGCCAGGCACCACCAGGTTGCCGGCGTCGAGCAAGGCACGGTTGAAGCACAGCGTGCCCTGACCGTCGAACAGCACATCCACGCGACCGCGCCGCTGACCGTTGACGATCAGGTTGACTGCATGCCGGCCGGCCCCGAAGCGTGGCGCCTGCAACAGCATGTTTGCCAGTTCCGGATCGATGCCGCGCTGGGACAGGGTCTGGGGGTCGAAGGAGCCGGCCAGCAGCAGCTCATCGGCGAGAATCTCGCCCGCCGGCAGTGCGCAGCTCAGTGCCAGGCCGGCCAGGAGTGCGCGGGAACGGCGGGATGAAACGTCGGGCAGGGCTTCGCCGCCACGATCAGTTATTAGTGTGTTCACAGGTCGTACTCAAAGGGTGTCGGCCGCCCTCTTGCGGGGCGGTACGCAGGGGCGCTAAAGCGTGATCGGTGCTTCGTAAGGCGCCACGGCAAAGCCGTAGACGGTGGCCGGTTGCAGTTGCACGCGGGTGGCCCCGGCTGCACTGGCCGTTACGCTCAGGGTTTCCCCCGGCAGTACATAGGTGCGCGGCAACAGCGCCGAGCCCGTGCCTGGCAACAGCCGCAGTTCCTGGGCCAGACGCACCACGTACGGCGTCGGGTTGTGCACCGTCAACTGAGTCTGGTCCAGGCTCCAGCTCAAGCCGGTCCAGGGCGTGCGGTTCGGTGCCAGGCCCTTGGGATGCACAATCACCGGCAGGTTCTGGCGCACGGTCACGCCGACGCGAGCATGCCCGGCCTCGGTGGTCGAACGGCCCTGAGGCATGCCTTCGAAAATCACCCGCTTGAGGCGCTGGGTTTCCAGCGGCTTGGGCGATTGCAGGATGAAGCGGATCAGTTGGCTCTTGGACGGTTCGACCCGAGCCAGGGGCGGCGTGACAAACAGCAGCGGTTCCGGGTCTTCGGGAATGTCTTCCAGGGTGACGTGCAGCAGGGCCAGCTTGTCGTCGGTGTTGGTCACCGACACTGAGGCTTCACCGTCGTCTTCGTTGACGATCACCACGGAGGTGTCCGGCACCATGCCGTCGGCCAGCAGTGGGCCGCAGAACAGCAGAACAAGACAGGCACCCAGGCGTCGGGCGCGGTTCGGGGAAATCATGGGGTTCACCGGTTGGGAAAAGTGAGGGTTGGGAAGAGGTGACATGGCTACAGGTACCTCAGGTCGAGCACGATGGAACCGTCCAGCGGCACCTCTTGTTTGAGGGTCAGGAATGCTGACGCGTTGATCGATGTATTCACCTGCAAGGTGGCGGTCAGCAGGCGGTGGGCTTCGGGTATCAGCGTGCCCGGCTTGGCGAAGCCCATGTAGGTGTCCGGGTAGGCATTGGACTCCGGGAACCAGGTCTGGCCCTGGTTGCTGGACGCCAGTACCAGCGCGGGTTCGCCATCTACCACCACGTCACGGAACCCCAGGGACACGGTGCCCAAGCGCTCGCTAGGCTCATGGATGTTGTTCCCCAGGCCGTAATAAAACCCGGGACCCAGGGAGGAGCTGGCGCGGTTGTCCAGACCCACCAGCACGAACAGCACCGACTCGTTGCAGCTCACACTCAGGTCCAGAGTCTGGGTGGGCAGGGCGCTGAACTCATGCTGATTGAGACTGCGCGCCGGGATCCGGCCATGATCGACGATGCCGTCGGCCGAAAGCAGCGGTGTGCAGGCGCTGGGTGTGATCAGGCCCCGGACCGTGAGATCGACAGAGGATGCGCCAAAGGCAGGCGCGGCAGTCAGGCAGAAAGCGAGTGTCACCAGGCGGCGTGAAAAGGTGTTCATGGCTGTGTCTTGTGACCGTGGTTAAGGGGCAACGGGGATGACAGCGTTGCGCGCAATGGCGGGGGCCGTCGTGCGCGACTGGCTTACAGGTACCTGACCGTCAGGGTCACGGAGCCGTCGATGCTGGCTTCGTTATCCAGGGTCAGTTGATTTGTCGGGGCAATGGTTGGGGAGATCTGCAAATCTGCGCTGAGCAACTGGACAGGTTTCGGCGTGATACTGTTCATGTCGGCTACCGAAGTGATGCTGTCGCGCGCTAGCTGGCGGTCGGGGTGCCAGGCGGTACCGCCGTCGTAGGACGCAATGAATCTGACTGCGATGCCATCGGCGACAGGGGGCGCTAGCCTCATCTCCATGAGGCCGAGTTTCTCGCTGCCGTTGATCAGCCCCAGGCCGTAGTACTGCACGCCGTCGATGTAGCTCGAGCCTTCGCGGTTGTCCTTGCTTTCCATGGCGATCAAGGTGGCTGCCTCGCACGTGACGGTCAGTTGCAGGGTTTGAACGGGGAGGGCGGTCGAGTTATCGACGTTGAGGTCCTTGGCCGAGAGCTTGCCGTAGTCCACTGCGCCACCGTTGGACAGGGTCGGGGTGCAGGAACTCGGTGTGATCAGGCCCTTGACCGCGAGGTCGACGCTGGAGGCGGCGATTGCCTGGGTAGCACCTGCCAGCAGCAGGCTGGCAACGAGGGGCTTGATGGGGAGGTGCATGTCGGAACTCCTGTAGAAAAAGGTGAAAGCGCGCTTACCCAGACTTGAGTTGCAAAGTGGTGTGCCCCAGGCGGCGTGATCGGGTGTTCATGGGCAACGGCAATGGCCGCGATGCGCGCAACAGCGGCGAGCTGTCGGCTTACAAATACTTGACCGTTAGGGTCACGGAGCCGTCGATGGCGGCTTCGTTGGTCAGGGTCAGTTGGTTCGTCGGGGCAATGAACGGGTTGATCTGCAGGTCGGCGTTGAACATTTGGACCGGCATTGGTGCCACGGTGCTCGCGTCGGCCACCGAAAGAAGGGTGTCGTCCATGAACATGTAATCGGGAGCCCAAGTGTTACCGCTGTCATAGGAAATGATGGTTCTGGCCGCCACGCCGTCCGCCACCGGGTTGCGCAGCCCCAGTGTCATGCCGCCGAGCTTTTCAGTGCCGTTGATCAGCCCCAGTCCGTACTCCATCTGGTCGTTTTCGTAATCTGAGCCTGCGCGGTTGTCCTTGCCCTCTATGGCCATCAGGGTCGCTGCGTCGCAGGTGACCGTCAGTTGCAGGGTTTGCATGGGCAGGAACGTCTTGCGGTCCGCGTTGAGATCCTTGGCCGAGATCTTGCCGTAATCCACCGCGCCACCATTGGACAGGGTCGGTGTGCAGGAACTCGGTGTGATCAGGCCCTTGACCGCGAGGTCGACGCTGGAGGCGGCGATCGCCTGGGTGGCACCTACCAGCAGCAGGGTGACAACGAGGGGCTTGATGGAGAGGTTCATGGTGGGACTCCTGTGGGAAGAAAAGTGAAAAAGCCGGCTTACCAATACTTGAGTTGCAAGGTGGCGTGCCCGTCGATGGGCACCTCATCGAGCAGCGTCAGGTCGCTGGCCGGAACCACGATGGTGAAGGCGCGCAAGCGCGCGCTCAGGTCCTGCATGGCAATGGGCGTGCTGGTGTCGCCGGGCGCGGCGAATGAGGTCAACGCGGCGTGCCCCAGGTACGAAGAAGGCCCCCAACTGCCGCCCCCATCGCGGGACATGATGGCGGTCACCGGCACGCTGTCGGCGATCGGCTCGAACACCCCGAAAGCCACACTGCCCAGGTCCTGGTCTTCGTTGACCTTGCCCAGCCCGTGGAACACCGGGTTGATCGCCGAGCTTCCCGAGCGGTTGTCGACGGTGCTCAGGGTGAAGAACGTCGCGCCTTCGCAATGCACGGCCAGGTTCATCTCACCGACGGGCAGGCGGGTCGGTTGGTCGCGATCCAGGTCCTTGACCGTCAATTTGCCGTGATCCACCACACCACCTTCCGAAAGCGTCGGCGTGCAGGAGCTCGGGGTGATGATCCCGGTGACGCTCACGTCGGTAGTGCTGGCGGCGAAGACCGCCGGCGTGCAAGCCGCCATCAGCAGGGCAAAAACAGCGGGGGTGGGGCTATTCATGGGCACAAATCCTTGTGAGAGGCTGGTGGGTTACAGGTAGCGCAATTCCAGGGGGGATGAGCCGTCGATCGGCTGCTCCTCGGTCAGGGTCAGGTTGCAGGCGTTGGGTGTTATCAGCCCCTTGACGGTCAAGTCGACGCTACTGGCGGCCAGTGCGTCAGATGAGCCACCGACGATCAGCAAGGCTGTCAGGGCGGCGGTGAGTGAGGCGTTCATATCAATGTTCCTGGAATAAAGGCGTGCTAGGGCACGATTTGCCGGCAACGGCAAAAGACCTCTATTTGGGTCGTTTTGAAGTGGGGAGGAATGTATCGCTAGCCCTGGGAAAGGAGGAATACAACAAATACGAAAGGCGGGAGGCTGGGTTGCTTGAGAGGGAGGAGGCGTGGGGAAAGTGGCGGGCCGCTTGTAGGAAAAACTTAAATCTCGTAGTAGTTGTATCGCTGAAAAAGATCCACTCGGATACGTTCTTACCCAACTATCGCTCTGACTCAATCCCACGAGTCGAGCTGCTTTTAGTACGCGAAAAGTTCGAGAAACGCTGGCGCCTTGCGTTGGCACACTTCAACCAACTCCTTGCTCCATGAGGGACCTGGTGGGCTTGTCGCTCTGCATGAGGTTATTTTGCCGGGCAAATATCCAGGCCATTGGCAACACGTCAACGTACTGGTAGTAGATGACCACCGGGTCTATCGGCTATTGATCGGCGGGTTACTGCACAAATTGGGCGTGCCCCATGAAGTCCACTGCGATGGGCAGGCTGCCCTGGACGCAATGGCTGGCAGCACGTTTGATTTGGTGATCACTGACTGCCGCATGCCGCTCATGGATGGCTACACCCTTGCCCGTGAACTGCGGCGCCGCGAGCGTGAGGCCGGGAGACCCCGCGTGCCAGTCATTTCCCTGACCGGCCGGCTCGGCCAGCAAGAAGTCCGGCGTTGCCTGGACAGTGGCATGGACGGCTGGCTGATCAAACCCATCACGCTCGAACAACTCAAGGAAGTGTTGATGTACTGGCTGCCGGACCCCCGGCAGCGTCTACGCAAAGGACCTATAACCGTGCATGAGCGTTCTCAGGAAACACGGCCCACCCGAGCAGGACTGATCGCTGCCTTCGGCTCTTGGGGCGTGGTGCAACCTCTGTTGGAGAGCCTGTTGCAGGAAGCACGGGAAGACCTGGAGGCACTGGAGCAGGCGCGAGTCAGTGGCGATATTTCGCTCACGACACAGCGCCTGCATCGCCTGGTGGGTAGCATCGCGTTCCTGGGGGCGACGGGGTTGGAGCGCCGTGCGATCCAGTTGACCGATCGCGTCAATCTCTCGGGTGTTGCCTTTAACGGCGCGGCTTTGCAGGCGCTTTGCCAAGAGGTCGAGCGGTATTTGGAAGAACTGGCGTTCCTTTGATTACCTCTGATAAAGCTGAAGGAAATCATCCGTCTAAGTTGTAGTACTTTTCTGAGGGTTGATTCTTTTTATTCTGTAGGTGAACTGCTTGAAGTCCTAAAATACGGGGCTCTCGCTTTAAGGGGTTAATTATTTCCGGTTGTTGCTTAAAGACCTCCGAGGTATTTTGCCCGACTCACACTTCTATCTTGGATAGCGCCGATGATTCGCATCATTATTGCTGACGATCACCCTATTGTCCGAGTCGGTCAGAGAGTGGTGATCGAGGCGAGTGGTAAGTGCAAAGTCGTGGGGGAGGCCAATGGCCCGGACCAACTGCTGACCCTGGTCGGCAGCACACCTTGCGATGTTATTGTCACGGACTTCGCCATGCCCGGCGACCATCAAGCCGATGGGTATGGATTGCTGGGATTGTTGCATCGCCAATACCCGAAATTGCCGGTGGTACTGGTGACCATGTTTGCCAATGTCTCGACCCTGCGTTCGGCATTTTCCCATGGGGCGCAGGCCGTCGTGGCCAAAAGCGCGTCAGCGCGGGAGCTGCCGCTGGCACTCAAGGCCGTGAGCGAAGGCCGCACCTTTGTCAGCGAATGCCTGCGCGTGCAACTGGATGAAGCCTGCCATGCGCAGCCAACGCAGCCGGCACGGCTGTCCGGTAAAGAACACGAAGTGGTGCGCATGCTCGCCAGCGGTATGACCGTCAGCCAGATTGCCGCGCGGGTCAATCGCAGCATCTCGACCATCAGCAAGCAAAAGAGTACGGCGATGCAGCGGTTATGCATTTCTACCGATGTGGATCTGTTTACCTATGCGCGGGAAAGTGGAATGGTGCCCTAGCAACTTTGCAAGTGCTTAAGTTGCAGATTTATTACAGGGGGAAGTGCGCGATTCGTAATACTTGCATTGGGTTAAAGTTGGACGCGCGTTAAATTTGACTCACGTACCCGGCAGCTATAAGTCGGGGCCTATATACCCTCTGTCCAACACTTAGTCGAACTGGCGCGGCAGTCTTTTGTCGTGCCAAGTTCGATGTTTAATGAGTCTTTTCTGATGAAACATTCCCTGTCCCTTATTGCTGCCGTGTTTCTACTGTCCGGTGCGTCCAACTTGCTTGCCGCATCCGCGGTTGACCTGAGTGTCAAGGGCACCATTACGCCTTCCGCCTGCACCCCGACCTTGTCAAGTGGTGGTGTGGTCGAGCATGGAAAGATTTCCATGCAAGACCTGCATCCGTACCAGTCGACCAGACTGGCGGATGCCACGCTACAACTGACGGTCAACTGCGCTGCGTCGACGTTGTTTGCCATACAGAGCCATGACAACCGCGAAGGCACTTCAGCAGAATGGAACGGTGCTCGTCCCAATTATGGCCTTGGGTTGGCCAATGGCGATGTAAAAATTGGCTGGTACATGCTCAAAATGATCAACCCACTGGCTGATAGCGTGCCACGGGCAGTCATTGAATCAATCGACGGCAAGACCTGGCTTGATGCCCCCACTGGCACTGTCTGGCAACCGGGCTGGATGAGGTCGTTCAACGGCGCCGCCGGTGGCGATCCAGTGCCGCTTTCAATGGTGACCATGCAGGTGGATGTGGTGGTAGAGACCACCATCGCCGACAAACGCAAGTTGCCCGCTGACCAGGAAATCCCCCTCGACGGCAGTGCAACCCTGGATGTCGTCTACCTCTAACCTCGCCATGCTCCATTTATGCGGTGAATGACCATGGTGTTCCCAGGCTTCGCGGCTTATCGTGCACCCCTACAGCGATAACCGCGGAGCCTGCCCATGAGTGATGCCCATAACCTGTTGATCACCCGCTTCTATGAAGCCTTCCAACGCCTGGACGCGGAGGCCATGGCCGCCTGCTACACCGATGATGTGGTGTTCAGCGACCCGGCCTTTGGCGAACTGCGCGGCCGCGATGCCGGTGACATGTGGCGCATGCTCACCACACGGGCCAAGGACTTTTCGCTGACCTTCGACCATGTGCGCAGCGATGACACCACCGGCAGTGCGCATTGGGTGGCGACGTACCTGTTCAGCGCCACCGGCAATACCGTGGTCAATGACATTGGTGCGCGCTTTGTGTTTCGCGACGGCAAGATCTGCGAGCATCACGATCACTTTGACTTGTGGCGCTGGTCGCGTCAGGCGCTGGGCCTCAAGGGGCTGTTGCTGGGCTGGTCGCCGGCCCTGAAAAACGCCGTGCGTGCCCAGGCCTTGAAAGGTCTGAAGGCATTCCAGGCCGGTCGTTGATAAGCTTGGCGCTCCCCTGGTTTGCCGACACTGCCCGTGACTGATCTTCCTGAACCCAAACCCTGGTTTGTCTACCTGGTGCGTGCCGCCAACGGCTCGTTGTACTGTGGCATCAGCAATGACCCGGTGCGCCGTTTTGCCTCGCACCAGAGCGGCAAGGGCGCGCGGTTCTTCCTCTCCAGCCCCGCAGTGGCGCTGGTGTACACCGAGCAATGCGCGAGCAAAGGCGAGGCGCTGCGCCAGGAACGGCTGATCAAGAAGCTCAGGAAGAGCGCCAAGGAATGCCTGGCGGCAAGTGGCTCATTGATTTGACTGATGGGTTCCCATCGCACCGAACCGCCGTATCGCAGGCTAAGCTAGCGGCTCATCCATTGAGCGGAGCCTGGCATGTCTGAGTTGATCCTGCACCACTACCCGCAATCCCCTTTCGCTGAAAAAGCCCGCCTGCTGCTGGGCTTTAAAGGCTTGTCCTGGCGCTCGGTGTTTATTTCACCGGTGATGCCCAAGCCCGACCTGACCGCCCTGACCGGTGGCTATCGCAAGACGCCGGTGCTGCAAGTGGGTGCGGATATCTATTGCGACACTGCATTGATCGCCCGGCGTCTGGAGCAGGAAAAGCCTGCGCCGGCGCTGTTCCCCCAAGGTCTGGAGTCGATCACCCAGGGCTTCGCGGCGTGGGCCGATTCAGTGGTGTTCTCCCATGCCGTGGCGCTGGTGTTCCAGCCGGAATCCCTGGCGGTCAAGTTCGCCAAGGTGCCGCCGCAAATGCTCCAGGTGCTGGTGGCCGACCGTGCCAAGTTGTTCAGTGGTGGCACCGCGACCCGGGTGCAATTGGAGGTGGCCAAGCATCAGTGGCCGGCGATTGTCAGCCGTATCGACCAACAATTGCAGCACCAGGCCGGGGATTTCCTGTTCGGCGAGCCGTCGATTGCCGACTTTGCCCTGGCCCACCCGTTGTGGTTCCTCAAAGGTTCGTCGGTGACGGCGCCGCTGGTGGACGCGTACCCGGCTGTCGCCGCGTGGCTGGAACGGGTCCTGGGCTTTGGCCATGGCACGGCCAGCGAGATGAGCGCCGAGCAAGCGTTGGAAGTCGCTCGCAATGCCACACCTGCCGCCTTGCCCGAGGAACTGTTCGAGGACTTGAACGGCTTCAAGGCCGGCCAGCAGGTGACGATTTCAGCCACTGATTACGGGACCGACCCTGTGGCGGGCGAACTGTTGTTTGTGGGGCGCGAGGAGGTGATCCTGCGCCGTAGCGATGAACGTGCTGGCACCGTGCATGTGCATTTTCCACGCATGGGGTTTTGCATCCAGGCGCAATAAACAAAATATTTGCAAATAAAAGTGAGGTAAATCCACCGCCCAACCGTGTAGTGCTTGAAACTGCGATCTATTCGCATTAACAGCGTTTTCTACACGGGTTCTCACAGCATGAAGTCGACGGCGGGCGGTTGGGTAAAACAGTGGCTGGGAGCCTCGGCATTGGCAGTATCGGGGCTGGCGTTGCTGCCCCTGAGCGTGGCGCAGGCGCAGGAGCAGCAAAGCGCCCAGTTCAACTTTGCCCTGGCGGCCAAACCGCTGCCCCAGGCCCTGAGCGATTTCAGCCGGGTCACCGGGATCAGCGTGATCTACACCGACGAAGCGCCCTATGGTCTCCAGGCCCCGGCGGTCAGCGGGCAGATGAGTGCGACCCAGGCCCTGCAACGGTTGCTCGGCAACACCGGCTTTACCTTCCGCCAGATCGACGCGCGTACCCTGGCCCTGGAACCGGTGCCTACCGACGGCGCGGTCAACCTTGGCGCGACCACTATCAGCGGTGTCGGCCAGCAGGCCCAGGACGGCACCAGCTACCAGCCGCCGCCCACCAGTTCGGTGATGCGCTCCCATGGCCTGCTGCTGGAAACCCCGCAAACCGTCAACGTGGTTCCGGCCCAAGTGCTGCGCGACCAGACCCCGCGCAACCTGGATGACGCCCTGGGCAATATCAGTGGCATCACCCAGGCCAATACCCTGGCCAGCACCCAGGACGCGGTGATGCTGCGCGGTTTTGGCGACAACCGTAACGGCTCGATCATGCGCGACGGCATGCCTATCGTGCAGGGGCGTGCGCTGAATGCCACGGCGGAGCGGGTCGAAGTCCTCAAGGGGCCAGCCTCCTTGTTGTACGGCATCCAGGACCCGGGCGGCGTGGTGAACATCGTCAGCAAAAAGCCTGAGCTGGTCCAATCCACCGCCCTGACCGTGCGCGGCTCCACCTTCGGTGATGGCAAGAACGGTAGCGGCGGCAGCCTAGACACCACCGGCCCGATTGGCGACAGCGGCCTGGCCTATCGGCTGATCGTCGACCATGAAGACGAGGATTACTGGCGCAACTTCGGTACCCACCGCGAGAGCCTGATCGCGCCGTCGCTGGCCTGGTATGGCGACACCACCAAGCTGTTGTTCGCCTACGAGCACCGCGAGTTTCTCACGCCGTTTGACCGTGGCACCGCCATCGACAAGTCCAACCACCCGTTGGACATCCCGGCCACCCGTCGGCTGGATGAACCCTTCAACAACATGGAAGGGCGGTCCGACCTGTACCGCTTTGAAGCCGATCACGACCTCAACGATGACTGGAAGGCCCATTTCGGCTACAGCTGGAACCGCGAAACCTACGATGCCAGCCAAGTGCGCGTGAGCGCGGTGAACACCAACGGCACCCTGACCCGCAAGATGGATGGCACCAAGGGGGCGATCACCACCGACCGTTTCGCCACCGCGAGCCTGGAAGGCAAGGTCAATGTGTTCGGCTTGCAGAATGATGTGGTATTCGGCCTGGATGACGAGTACCGCAAGATTTATCGCGCCGATCTGATTCGCCAGAACTCCCGTGGCACCTTCAACTACAACAACCCGGTGTATGGCAACGAAGTGGCGGGCACCACCGTCAGCCCTGCTGACAGTGCGCAAACCGACCTGCTGCGCAGCGACTCGCTGTTCTTCCAGGACGCGATTCACCTGAACGACCAGTGGATTTTTGTCGCCGGTGCGCGCTACCAGATGTATGACCAATACGCCGGCAAGGGCGTGCCATTCAAGGCCAACACCAACGGCAACGGCCAGGCCTGGGTGCCGCGTGCGGGGCTGGTGTATCGCTACACCGACGAACTGTCGTTCTATGGCAGCTACACCGAGTCGTTCAAACCCAACTCCACCATTGCCGCCTTGGCTGACGGCAGCACGCTGACCGGCGACCTGACACCCGAGGAGTCCAAGTCCTGGGAGCTGGGGGCCAAGCTCGATATCCCAGGGCGCATCACCGCCAGCGCGGCGTTGTTTACCATCGACAAGCGCAATGTGCTGGTGTCGGTCGGTTCCGGCGCGAACACCGTCTACAGCATTGCCGGCCAGGTGCGTTCCCGTGGCCTGGAGCTGGACGCCACCGGCCAACTGACCGACAAGTGGAGCCTGATCGGCAGCTACGCCTACACCGATGCCGAAGACATCAAGGACAAGGACCCGACCCTGGAAGGCAACCGCCTGCAGAACGTTGCCAAGCACACAGGCTCGCTGTCGGTGGCCTATGACTTCGGCAACGTCTTTGGTGGCGATCAGTTGCGGGTGGGAACCGGTGCGCGGTATGTCGGCGAGCGTGCGGGGGATGCTGCCAACGATTTCACGTTGCCGGGGTATACCGTGGCGGATGCCTTTGCCACCTACGACACCAGGATCGATGGGCAGAAGGTCAAGTTCCAGCTCAACGTGAAGAACATGTTCGACCGCGTCTACTACACCTCGGCGGCCAGCCGGCTGTTTGTGTCCATGGGGGATGCGCGGCAGGTGTCGGTGTCGAGCACCCTGGAGTTCTAATGCAGTAGCCGGCTTGCGATGTCCGCCGGTTTTTTCGCCAGCAAGCCGGCTCCTACAGTGGTAGCGTTGTCGCTCAGTTTTTTGCGGAAACCAATCACCGATGCAATTTGGAAAGTGGATATACACCGGCACAATGTTGTTTCTGCTGGGTGGCTGCGCGAGTGTTTCACCGACTTCCACCCCGGCACGCCTGGACCAGCTCCTGACTGACCCGGCCCTTAACGGCGCTACCGTCTCCCTGATGGTGCGCGACGCCCGCAGCGGCAGCACGCTGTACCAGCACAACCCGCGAACCCGTCTGATTCCGGCGTCCAACCTCAAACTGCTCACCACCGCAGCGGCAATGGATGTGCTGGGGCCGCAGTACCGTTTCTCCACCCAACTGCGGGGCAATGGCACGCAACAAGGCGAGCGGCTGAGCGGCAACCTGTACCTGCGTGGCCTGGGCGACCCGACCACGCAGTTCGCCGACTACCAGGCGTTGGCTGCACAACTGGCGGAGCAGGGCGTGCGCCAGGTCCAGGGCGATCTTGTCTTCGATGACACCTGGTTCGACGCGGAACGGCTTGGCGTGGATTGGGCCCAGGACGATGAAAGCACCTATTACGGCGCGCAGATTTCGGCGCTGACCGTGTCACCCAACACCGATTTTGATGCGGGCACCTTGCTGGTCACGGCGAAGGCGCCGGTAATGGCGGGCCAGCCGGTGAGCGTGGTCATCAGCCCGCCCACGGACTACGTGCAACTCAGCAATCGCGCCGTCAGCGGCCCGGGCAACAACTACGGCATCACCCGTCAGCACGGCACCAACCTGCTGCAACTCAGCGGCGCACTGGCGCCGGGCAAGCAGAGCCGGCAGTGGGTGAGCGTGTGGGAGCCGACCCAACTGGTGGCGAACCTGTTTGAACAGGCGCTGGCGCAGCAGGGCATCACGGTGATGGGGCGGCGTGTGATCGGCGGTGTGAGCCCGGCGACGGCGAGGGTGCTGGCGGAACATCAATCGGCACCTTTGCAGGCACTGATCACGCCGCTGCTCAAACTCTCGAACAACAACATGTCCGAAGCCTTGCTCAAGGCCATGGGGCGCAAGACCGCCAACGCGGGCACGGCGCAGGCCGGTGTCGCGGCCGTGGCGGACTTCATGCGGCGCCAGGGGCTGGACCCGACGACGCTGAGCCAGGTCGATGGCTCGGGGCTGTCACGGCGTAACCTGGTGTCGTCGCAAAACCTCACCGATCTGCTGCTGGCCACGGCCAAACAGCCCTGGTTCGATGCCTGGTACAACGCCTTGCCCATTGCCGGCAACCCGGACCGCATGACCGGTGGCAGCCTGCGCTACCGCTTGCGCGGCACGGCGGCTGAAAACAACCTGCATGCCAAGACCGGCTCCATGGCCGGTGTGTCTTCGTTGAGCGGCTACATCACCGACGCCGAGGGCCGGCGCCTGGTGTTTTCAATCATCAGCAACAACTACGTCAGTAGCACTGCACCCGTGCGTGCGCTGGAGAACCGCGTGGCGCTGGCCCTGACCCAGTGGCACGACTAGCTCAGGGCTGGTAGCCCATGCGCCAACTCACGGCCCGGGTCGCCGCCAGCAAGCGCTGCGCCGCCGGGCCGTCCTCGTCGGCGTGGAACAACGAGGTGGGGCCGACCACGGTCATCACTGCCGCCACTTGACCGACGGCGTTGAACACCGGCGCCGACAACGCATCAACGCCGGGCATCAACAAGCCATGCACAAAATGCAGGCCACGGCTGCGGATTTGTGCGCAGGCGGTGGCGTACGCCTGGTCATCCGCCAGGGCATGGGCGGTGCCGGCCTGGATCTCGCGCTCACGCAACTCCACGGTTTCCCGCGACGGCAGGAAGGCGCTGAACACCAGCCCGGTGGATGAACTGAGCAGCGGCAGCACCGAACCCAATTGCGTCACCACCGTCACGGCACGCACTGCCGGTTCGATCTGCACCACGGTCGCGCCCTGGTTGCCCCACACCGCCAGGAAGCAGGTTTCATTCAATTCATCGCGCAGCTCAGCCAGGGGCATCGCGCCAACTTTCAGCACATCCATGCTGCCCAGTGCCGCCAGGCCGACGCGCAAGGCTTCACGGCCCAGGCCGTAGTGGTTGGTGGCCGTGTTCTGTTCGGCGAACCCCGAGGCGATCAGCGCTTGGAGGTAGCGGTGCACCTTGCTCGCCGGCATCTGCACGTGCTCGGCCAGGCGCGACAACGAAGTGGCCGGGGACAGTTCGGCCAGGGCCTTGAGGATATCGGTGCCCACTTCGGCCGAGCGGACTTTCTGTTTACCGGTGTCGCGGGGCTTTTCCATGGAGGAGCGAGAATCCGAGAGATGAATGGGCGTCTTTATAGCTTGACGGTCGATAGTGATCAAATTACGTTATGCGTAACTGGATTACGATAAAAACAACTTCCGCTCAGAGGACGATCCATGAACCTCGAATACCTGTCGGGCTTCGGCAATGAATTCGCCAGCGAAGCCCTACCCGGCGCACTGCCCGTCGGCCAGAACTCCCCGCAAAAAGCGCCCTATGGGCTGTACACCGAACTGTTTTCCGGCACGGCCTTCACCATGGTGCGCAGTGAAGCCCGCCGCACTTGGCTGTACCGCATCCAGCCATCGGCCAATCACCCGGCGTTCAGCAAACTTGAACGGCAGTTGGCCGGTGGGCCGTTGGGGGCAGTGACGCCTAATCGCTTACGCTGGAACCCGCTGGATATTCCGAGCGAGCCGACGGACTTTATCGATGGCCTCGTGGGAATGGTCGCTAATTCCGGGTCGGAAAAACCCTCGGGCATCAGCGTCTATAACTACCGCGCCAATCGCTCGATGGAGCGCGTGTTCTTCAACGCCGACGGCGAATTATTGATCGTGCCGGAACAGGGCCGCCTGCGCATCGCCACCGAGCTTGGCGTGCTGGACGTCGAACCGCTGGAAATCGTCGTGCTGCCGCGCGGCCTCAAATTCCGCGTTGAGCTGCTGGACGCCCAGGCGCGTGGCTACGTTGCCGAGAACCACGGCGCCCCGCTGCGCCTGCCGGACCTGGGGCCCATCGGCAGCAATGGCCTGGCCAACCCGCGCGATTTCCTGACGCCGGTGGCCCACTACGAAGACCTCAAGCAACCCACCACACTGGTACAGAAGTTCCTCGGCGAACTCTGGGCCTGTGAGCTGGACCATTCCCCGCTCAACGTGGTCGCCTGGCATGGCAATAACGTGCCATACAAATACGACTTGCGCCGCTTCAACACCCTCGGCACCGTGAGCTTCGACCACCCGGACCCGTCGATTTTTACCGTATTGACCTCGCCCACCAGCACCCATGGCCTGGCCAACCTCGACTTTGTGATCTTCCCGCCGCGCTGGATGGTGGCCGAGAACACCTTCCGTCCGCCGTGGTTCCACCGCAACCTGATGAACGAATACATGGGCCTGATCCAGGGCGCCTACGACGCCAAGGCCGAAGGCTTCCTGCTCGGCGGTGCGTCCTTGCACAGCTGCATGAGCGCCCACGGCCCGGACGGCGAAACCTGCACCAAGGCGATCAATGTGGACCTGGCGCCGCACAAGATCGATAACACCATGGCCTTCATGTTCGAGACCAGCCAAGTGCTGCGTCCGACCCAGTTCGCCCTGGACTGCCCGCAACTGCAACCGTCTTATGACGCGTGCTGGGCCTCGTTGCCCGCCACCTTCAACCCGAACCGGAGATAACCCATGACGCAGCCGACACCTACCCGCAGCTGGGTGGCCTCCGCCAATGGTCACAGCGATTTTCCCCTGCAAAACCTGCCGCTGGGCGTGTTCAGTATCAACGGCTCTGCACCGCGCGCTGGCGTGGCGATTGGCGACTCGATCCTGGACCTGCACGCCGCCATCGATGAGTTCGACGGTGAAGCCCGTCGCGCCGTCGACGCGACAGCCGGTGGCCAGCTGAACGCCTTTTTCGAACTGGGCCGAGGCCCGCGCGTGGCCCTGCGCGAGCGCCTGCTGGAACTGTTGACCGAAGGCAGCACACTGCAGACGCGTGAAGCGCAAGTGCTGCACCGCGCTGCTGATTGCCAGATGCACCTGCCGGCGCGGATCAATGACTACACTGACTTCTATGTCGGTATCGAACATGCGCAAAACGTCGGCAAATTGTTCCGACCTGATAACCCTCTGCTGCCGAACTACAAGTACGTGCCGATCGGTTATCACGGTCGTGCCTCGACCATCCGCACCTCGGGCACCGACGTGCGCCGCCCCAAGGGCCAGACCTTGCCCGCCGGCCAGACCGAACCGACCTTCGGCCCATGCGCACGCCTGGACTACGAACTGGAGCTGGGCGTGTGGATCGGCCAGGGCAATGCGATGGGCGATTCGATTGCCATTGGCGACGCGGCGGAGCATATCGCCGGTTTCTGCCTGCTCAATGACTGGTCGGCGCGGGATATCCAGGCCTGGGAATACCAGCCGTTGGGGCCGTTCCTGTCGAAGAGCTTCATCACCACCATTTCACCGTGGGTGGTGACGGCCGAGGCGCTTGAGCCGTTCCGCACAGCCCAACCGGCGCGGCCTGAGGGCGACCCGCAGCCGCTGTCATACTTGCTGGACAAACGTGACCAGGCCGCTGGCGCCCTGGACATCGAATTGGAAGTACTGCTCACCACCGCCGCCATGCGCGAGCAGAACCTGCCGGCTCATCGGCTGGCCCTGAGCAACAGCCTGTATATGTACTGGACCGTCGCGCAATTGGTGGCCCACCACAGCGTCAACGGCTGCCAGTTGCAGGCCGGTGACCTGTTTGGTACGGGCACCTTGTCGGGCCCGCAAGCCGGTCAGTTCGGCAGCCTGTTGGAAATGACCGAGGGTGGTAAAAAGCCTGTCGAGTTACCGTCTGGCGAAGTGCGCAAGTTCCTCGAAGACGGCGACGAAATCATCCTGCGCGCCCGCTGCAGCCGCGAAGGGTTTGCGTCCATCGGCTTCGGCGAGTGCCGTGGCACCGTGGTCGCAGCGCGCTAGGAGGGCAGGGTGATGGAGCTCTATACCTACTACCGTTCCACCGCGTCGTACCGGGTGCGCATTGCCCTGGCGCTCAAGGGCCTGGATTTCTCCGCCGTGCCGGTCAACCTGTTGGTGCCGGCGGGCGGTGCGAATCGCCAGCCCGAGTACCTGGCGATCAACCCGCAAGGCCGTGTGCCGGCCTTGCGCACCGATGAGGGGGAGTTGTTGATCCAGTCGCTGGCGATCATCGAGTACCTGGAGGAACGTTATCCACAGGTGACGTTGCTCTCCAACGACCTGGTGGCCCGTGCGCATGCGCGTGCGGTGGCGGCGATCATCGGCTGCGATGTCCACCCGCTGCACAACTCCAGCACCCAGAACCTGCTGCGCCAGTGGGGGCATGACGAGGCGCAACTGCTGGAGTGGATTGGCCATTGGATCAGCCAGGGGTTGGGGGCAGTGGAGCAGTTGATTGGCGATCAGGGGTATTGCTTCGGCGATACGCCGGGGCTGGCTGATGCGTTCCTGATTCCGCAGTTGTATGCGGCTGAGCGCTTCAAGGTTTCGTTGGCGGCGTACCCGCGTATTGGGCGGGTGGCGGCGTTGGCGGCGCAGCATCCGGCATTTATCCAGGCACATCCCGCCAACCAACCCGACACCCCATAGCCCGACAACGTTGTGCTTGACCCTAAAAATAAAAACAAAGGTACCTTGCGATGCACAATCAGATTGCCAGCTTCCGCGCGGCACTCGACGCCCGTCCGGTGTCGCGCTATCAGTGGTTGATTCTCCTGTTGCTGGTGACCGATGGCTACGACGCGCAAGTGCTGGGCTATGTGGTGCCGGCGCTGGCCAAGGACTGGGGGCTGGAAAAAGCCGCGTTCGGTCCGGTGTTCAGCGCCAACCTGCTCGGGCTCACGCTGGGCTCGCTGCTGGTGACACCCTTGGCCGACCGCTTTGGCGTGCGGCGCATTCTGCTCGGCTGCGTGCTGATCTACGCCAGCCTCACGGTGCTGATGGTGTTCGCCAACTCGCTGACCACCTTGATGGCCGCCAGGTTTATCTGCGGTATCGGCATGGGGGGCGCCATGCCGAGTGCCATGGCGTTGATGTCGGAATACTCCCCACCACGCTTGCGCACCTTGATGGTGACCCTGGCGGCCTGTGGTTTCTCGTTTGGCGGGGCGGCGGGTGGGTTTGTGGCGGCGGGGTTTATCGAAGGCTTCGGGTGGCAGGCCGTGTTTCTGGCCGGTGGCGTGACGCCGCTGCTGTTGTTTCCGTTTCTGGTGTGGCTGCTGCCAGAGTCGCTACCGCGCTTGCTGCGTGATGCACCACCTTATGCGCGGCTGCAGAAAGTCACCTCACGCATGCTGCCGGACTGGCAACCGCCGCGGGCGAGCGAGGCGCAAACCCAGGAGGAGCAAGGCAGCAAACTGACCGTGGTGGAGTTGTTCCGCAACGGCTATGCACGCCCGACGTTGCTGATCTGGGCGACCTTCTTTGTCAGCCTGATCTTGCTGTACTTCATGATCAGCTGGTTGCCATCGTTGCTGCTGGAAAGTGGCTTGGCGCTGAAAGAAGCCAACCTGGTGACTTCGATGTTCCTGTTTGCCGGCACCCTGGGTGCCATCGGCATGGCCTGGTTCGCCGACCGCTTGAAAAGCAAAGTGCGGTTGCTCTCCGGCGTGCTGGCAGCCGCTGCGGTGTGCACCATCCTGCTCGGCCTGAACCATGACAACCCGCGCTACCTGGTGGCCTGTGTGTTTGCGGCCGGGATTTGCATCATCGGTGGCCAACTGACCCTCAATGCCTTTGCCAGCAATTTCTACCCGGCGCACGTGCGCGCCACGGGTACGGGCTGGGCGTTGGGCGTGGGTCGGTTTGGCTCAATCCTGGGACCACTGTTTGGCAGCATGCTGCTGGCGATGCATATCCCGGTGGAGCAGATTTTCTTTTTCTGCGCGATTCCGGCGGTGATGGCGGCGTTGTTGATTATCCAAGTGCGTTCGCCCGGGGTTGAGGCGCCGAAGAGCCCGCTGCCCGGCGATGTGCTCAGGGTGCCGGCGAAGGACTGATTCATCGCAGGAATAATGGTTTGCTCAATGCACCACTGTATTGGGCGGCAGATGCCCCAGCCGCTCGGTCAGGCGCAGGCGCTGGATCGGGTCTTCGCTGAGCATCAGCGCGTGTTCCAGGTCATAACGCTCGGCGTTGGGGCAGTCCAGCCGCTGGTACAGGCTGGCCCGCGCCAGGTAATCGGCGGCGCTGGCATTGCCCAGCTCCAGCACGCGCTCGGCGTCGACCAGGGCCGCGAGCGGCACATCGTTGGAAAGATGCAATTGGCGCAGGTTGCGTGACAGCCGTTGCAGCATCGAGCGCGGGTCGGCGGTGTGCAGGTGGTCGGCCTGCAATTTGAGGTTAGGGCCGTACTGGCGTTGCAGGAGGTCGCGGCAGTCATTGGGGTACAGGCGCCGGCCGCCGCACGGGTCGAGCAGGTGGTCGGCGCCGGGCACGCGCAGCAGGAAGTGGCCGGGGAAGTTCACGCCAACCAAGGGAATATCCAGGCGACGCGCCAGCTCAAGGGCGATCAGCCCCATCGCCAAGGGTTGCCCGCGCTTGCGCTGCAACACCTTGTCCAACAGGGCAGCAGCAGGACGCAGCGGGGTGAATTCGTCCTGCGCAAACCCCAGGTCATTCATACGCCGCAACAGCGGCTGGCCCAGCTCATCGGCAGGCAGCAGGGGCATGCCTTGGCTCACCTGCTGTTGCAGCAACGCCAACTCCTGCAGGATCACCAGCGGCTGCACCGCCGGGTCGTGCTCGGCGGCTATCCACAGCGCGGCTTCAAACAGCGCAGGGGGCGAGCGTTCCAGGCAGGCGAAAAAGGCTTTGCGGGGATTCATTGCATTCTCCGGCGGATGCCCCCGTTTTAGCCTTGCTGGGAATTTTCGTCCAGTGGCTTAGGAAATATCCTGCGTGCTTATGTCGCAAGCCCTCCTAAAACGGCCGTCTTATTCCAGCGTGGTCCGGCAGTTTTTTACCGCAAGCCTATACTTGGCCCACTACCAGAAGTGATTCGGGAGCTTGACGATGTTTGCTCTCATGCACAGCACCCGCCTTGAATCGCTGCACCTGAGCGTCGACCCGGTCACCGGGCTGAAGGCGGTCATCGCCATCCATAACAGCCGCCTGGGCCCCGCGCTCGGCGGCTGTCGCTATCTCTCCTACCCCGACGACGAAAGCGCCGTGGCCGATGCCGCGCGCCTGGCCCAAGGCATGAGCTACAAGGCCGCGTTGGCAGGCTTGCCGGTGGGCGGTGGCACCGCCGTGATCCTGCGGCCGGCCCATGTGGAAAACCGCGCGGCGCTGTTCGAGGCCTTTGGCCGTTGCGTCGAGCAACTCGACGGTCGCTACATCACCGCCACCGACAGCGGCACCTCGGTGGCCGACATGGACTGCATCGCCCAGCACACCCGTTTTGTCACCAGCACCACCGCTGCCGGCGACCCGTCTCCACATGCCGCCATGGGCGTATTCGCCGGTATCCGCACCACGGCCATGGCACGCCTGGGCAGCGATAACCTCGAAGGCCTGCGGGTGGCGATCCAGGGCCTGGGCAATGTCGGTTATGCCTTGGCCGAACAACTGCACGCCGCCGGGGCCGAACTGCTGGTCAGCGACATCGACCACGGCAAGGTGCAATTGGCCATGGAACAACTGGGCGCCCATCCCATCGCCAATGACGCCTTGCTCAGTACCCCCTGCGACATCCTCGCGCCCTGCGGCCTCGGCGCCGTACTCAACCGCCAGAGCGTCGGCCAACTGCGCTGTGCCGCCGTCGCCGGTTCCGCCAGCGCGCAATTGACCAACCTGCAAGTGGCCGACCAACTGGAAGGACGCGGCATCCTCTACGCCCCGGACTATGTGATCAACTCCGGCGGGCTGATCTACGTCGCACTCCAGCACAGCGGGGCGGATCTGCCGACCATCACTGCGCACCTGTCCAACATCGGCAAACGCCTCACGGAAATCTTTGCCCACGCCCAGGCCGAAAAACGCTCACCCGCGCGGGTGGCGGATGAGCTGGCGGAGCGATTGCTGTATCGCTGACGCAGGTCAGAGCGAATATTTTTCGCGCACAAGTGGGCCGACACCCAGGCGATCAAGAATGTGCATCGGGCACAGGATCGTGACGCGGACAGTGCCCGGCAACCGGCTTATTTCAATCGAGCCGTTAAGCGTTGCACGGTTGCGTACCTCATCCATAGAAAGGCCGGTGACCGCAGCCGCGCGTTCCAAGCCGTTTTCCGTCGCAAGGTTGAGGTCGGCTCCGCTGCCGATAAAGGTAATGGGCCCATTGTCTTCGATTTCGACCTGCCCCCAGCGCTCGCCCAGTGCCTTGACTTGCAGCCGTTGCTCGGCGGTCATGGGGCGTGCCATGGGCGGCAGATCGTCAAGGTTTTGCAGCAGGATCGGGCCGTCGAGGGTCAACCCCTTGATCACGTGGGCGGTGAGTTCGGTTTCCCCCGACACATCGGTGGCATGCCCGGCAATTTCACCATTGCCTTGCTGGGCATGCATATCTCCCATGTACACCCCGGCGCCGGGGACTCTTACCGGACAAATCAGGACGCAACCTTCGCGTACCGAGTTGGTGTCCATGTGCCCGTCGGTTTTTGCCGCATGCAGTTGTTCGTGTGTCATGCCGTAGCGGTGAGGGGCGCCGACCAGGTATTGCCCGAAGTCGGCGCAGTTGTGGGAATCCGGCAAATCCCGTGAAGGCGTAGTACCGATATTGCCCAGGAACGGCCGCATATGAGCCGCAAGGCCAGGGATGTCGGCGCGGGCCAGGGACAGAATGGAGTGCTGGGCGGACAGTTCCGGCAACGCCGCCATCTGCGGTGCCTGGCCGGCAAGGCGGTCGGCCACGGCCTGGTTCACGGTCAGGCTCACTTGGTGCTCGGCATCGAACACGATGACGTAGCCATGGCTGAAACGAAACGCGCTGACCTCTGCATCGCAGGCATTGCAGCGGATAGCCTCTGCGCCGATGCCTTCGACATGGCTGGCGGGATGCTCTTGCCCGCAATTGGAGCAGAATTTGGCGACAAAGGGGTCGCCGTGATAGCGCCCTTCAACAAAGCGCATGACGCCTGAAGAGGTGGCGTGGGACGTCACGCGCATACGTATGATCTTTAGGGCCACAGCGTCACCGACTTCGGCGCCGGCGATGAATACGGGTTGAGTCACCTCATGGCCCCCCTCAAACGCGGGCGTGATCATCGGGCCCCAGCAACCCGGCGGGGTTCCTGTGATGAGCGTACCGCCGTCGGCGAGCGGGCCGAGCATTTTCTGGCTGGGGCCGATGAGCCCGTTGGTGTAGGTGTTGACGATCAGGCGATCAACCGGTGCTGGGTTGTGCATTTTTTATTCTCCGGGTCCTATGTGATTGAACCTTCACCTTTGGTCGCGGCATGTTGATCATGGAAGGTTCAGGCAGGCCCAGTAGACAAGTGTTTTGTATCCCGAATATGTCGCGCGGGGGCGCTAATACACAGTGGTACATAACGACGGGAGAGGAAGGTTTGTAACCGTAAAAATCCTGGTAGGGTTCTGAGGGCGGGCGCTTTGAGGTGCTTGCCAGCTATTGTTTTCCTACTTGCCGCGGAGAGTTTTCATGTCCAATCAAGCAACAGCGCAGTCCGTAACGTTCAAGCGTCCAGACGGTGCCGAGGTCAATGGCTACCTGGCCAGCCCTGCTGTACTGGACGGGGCGCCGGCCATCGTATTGATTCAGGAGTGGTGGGGGCTTAACGAGCAGATCAAGGGCGTGGCCATTCGCCTGGCCGAGTGCGGTTACCGGGTATTGGTACCGGACCTTTATCGCGGCGCTTCCACAGTGGAAGAGGAAGAAGCCCACCACCTGATGGATAGCCTGGATTTCAGTGATGCGGTGTCCCAGGACATAAAAGGCGCGGTGCGCTACCTGCAGGCCGACTCGAGGAAAGTCGGCGTGACTGGCTACTGCATGGGCGGGGCATTGACGCTGTTGGCGCTCAATGCCATTCCGGAACTGGCCGCGGGTGTGGTCTGGTATGGCTTCCCGCCGCTTGAATACCTGGATGCGGCAAAAATCAAAGCACCGCTGATTGGCCATTGGGGCACGCAGGATGCTTTTTTCAACATCGAAACCGTCGCGGAGCTGGAATCAACGCTGCACGCGGCAGGCGTGGACGCCACGTTTTACCGCTACCTGGCGCGTCATGCCTTTGCCAACGAGACGGCGATCGGCCGTGGCCGCATACCCGACACACAATACGATGCCGCATGGTCGCAACTGGCGTGGGACCGCACGTTGACCTTCTTCGGCAAAACCTTGTGGCAGGCATAAGGTGTAAATAGCTTTCGGTAAAGCGATGAGTAGCCCGGCTGCCGGAACCTGATGATTCAACGCGAATCAACGGAGGCGGGCCGGCCTCCTTACTCTGCCTCTGGCTGCCCGATCTCAGCCAGGGCGCTGGCGTTGTTCTTGAACGCTGCTGCAAAGGCGGCGCGGTTCTTGGCCATGAAAATACCGGCGTCTTCTGCCTGCTTTTCAGTCAAGCCTTCCACGTTTTTCAACAGGACATCCATCAGAGACTCTGCCAGCTCAAGCATCTGGTCGTGTGCGTCGGCTAGTTTGCGATCCACGAATGTAGTCTCCAAGTCGCGGGTACTGCGATACAGGGTTTCAACAGCCATTTTTTGGCCTCGTCATCAGGGTGCAGTAGTGAAGGGGAGTAGCCCTTGCTTCGGGTGTTGCTGAGTGCTGTTTATATATACAGTAAAAAGGTTAAGCGAAACCACAGCGTTTGGGTAGCAGTTTTTTAATGTAGCCCGTAAATACAGCTCAGGCGTGCCTCATGTCACGCCGCCATCATCTTATACCTGCCTCTGGCCTTTTTTCTGCATGCAGAACAACCGTCACGTCCAACCCGCATTATCCGGTCGAGTCGACCTAAGGAAGCATCATCGTGAAGATCAATTGGGCCGAAAGGCTGCGCCAGAACGTACACGGGCTGGCCGAGTCCCTGGGCAATCTGTTCGTCGAGTCGTTCCACTACCTGGCGCTGTTCGCCATTGGTGCGGTGACCGCGTGGGCAGCGGTGATGGAGTTTCTGGGGATGCTCGAGAATGGGCATATCAAGATCGATGACATCTTGCTGCTGTTCATCTACCTCGAATTGGGCGCGATGGTCGGGATTTACTTCAAGACCAACCACATGCCCGTGCGCTTTCTGATCTACGTGGCAATCACCGCGCTGACGCGCCTGCTGATTTCCAACGTGTCCCACCACAACCCGCCCGACATCGGCATCATCTACCTGTGCGGCGGGATTCTGCTGTTGGCGTTTGCGATCCTGGTGGTGCGCTATGCGTCTTCGGCGTTTCCTTCTGTAAAGGTCGAAGGCCCGCGTCGCAAGGGCGAGGCGAGCCTGGAAACCGAGAAGGGCGAGCTTTAAAGGCCGACGCTGAAGGGCAGGGAGCGGGCTGGCGGCCGCTGTAGCACTTTGTGGTCGCCATCGGTCATCACCGCCAGGATCTCCATGGCGCTGTGGCCCTGTTCGATGGCAATGCCGAATTGGATGCTCTGTACCAGGCGCTTCAGGCGCTTGGGATCATTGCGTTGTTCGGCGCTGATCATGCGTTTAGCCACCACGCCTTGATCGTTGGAGAGGGTCAGCATGATGCTGCCGTCCAGGCGCTGGATGCTCAGGTTGACGCGGTATTGCGGGGTGAAGGTGTCGGTGATGATCTGAAAAGGATTGTCCATGGTGCGTTACCGCCTGATAAGAACATGCAGTCATTGACGACCGGTGTCGGGATTAGTTCGCGTCTCCTGACCATCGGCCACTCCGTCGCTGAGGTTTTCACAAGGTCCGTTTCCCTCCACAGCTGTACAGCAAAGGCCGTGCCGCATAAGGCGCCGAGCCGTTATTGCGGGACATGAAAAAGGCGAACCGAGGTTCGCCTTTTTGTTGGGTGATCTATTTCAGGGCAGTACCGAGAAAACGATCGCAGACAGCGCAATCAAGCCGATCACCACCACAAACACGTTCGACAGCTGGCCCGAATACTGGCGCAAAGATGGCACGCGACGGATCGCGTACATCGGCATCAGGAACAACAGGCACGCGATGATCGGCCCGCCCATGGTCTCGATCATGCCCAGGATACTTGGGTTGAAGGTGGCCACGGCCCAGCAGGTCAGCACCATGAACAGCGCGGTGCAGCGCTCCAGCCATTTCGACGACATCGAACGATTGCGCCCGCGCAGGGATTTGACGATCAGGCCCTGGAAACCTTCACTCGCGCCGATGTAGTGGCCGAGGAAGGATTTGGTGATGGCCACGAGTGCGATCAACGGCGCCGCGTAGGCGATCACCGGGGTCTGGAAGTGGTTGGCCAGGTACGAAAGGATCGAGATGTTCTGGGCCTTGGCCGCTGCCAGGTCGGCTGGCGACAGCGCCAGTACGCAGCTGAAGCAGAAGAACATCACAGTCAGCACCATCATGCCGTGGGCGGTGGCGAGTATGCCGCTGCTTTTGCGTTCGGCCTGTGCGCCGTACACGCGTTTCTGGTCGACGGCGAACGCGGAGATGATCGGCGAGTGGTTGAAGGAAAACACCATCACCGGGATGGCCAGCCATAGCGTCTTGAAGAAGATCGGCAGTGGCATGCCTTCGCCAGCTGAGGCGAAGAACGCGCCATTCCAGTTGGGGATCAGGCTCACGGCCAACAGCAACAGGGCGGCCACGAAAGGGTACACCAGCACGCTCATGGCCTTGACGATCACGCTCTGGCCGCAGCGCACAATGGCCATCAGGCCGAGGATCAGCACCAGCGACAGGATGGCCCGGGGCGGTGGGGTCATGTGCAGTTGGTGTTCCATGAAGCTGCCCAGGGTATTGGTCAGCGCCACGCTGTACACCAGCAGGATCGGGAAGATGGCGAAGAAATACAGCAGGGTGATCAGCTTGCCCGCACCGACGCCGAAATGTTCTTCGACCACTTCGGTGATGTCGCCGGATTTGCCCGACAACACAAAGCGCGTCAGCCCACGGTGGGCGAAGAAGGTCATGGGGAAGGCCAGCAGGGCCAGCACGATCAGCGGCCAGAAACCGCCGACGCCGGCATTGATCGGCAGGAACAGGGTGCCTGCGCCGATGGCGGTGCCGTAGAGGCCCAGCATCCAGGTGGTGTCGTGTTTGGTCCAGCCGGTGGTCACGGTGTTTTCTGCAACAGGATTTTCGGCAGCAGGTGTACGTACATCGGTCATCGTTATTGCCTCGTTATTATTTTTGCGCGGGCTCACGTTTGGGGCGGGTAGCAGTGCTCCGATCAGCACTCCACCCAGCTGACCGCCAGGCCGCCCCGTGAAGTTTCTTTGTATTTGTCATGCATGTCGGCGCCGGTATCGCGCATGGTGCGGATCACCCGGTCGAGGGAAATGAAGTGCTTGCCGTCACCGCGCAGGGCCATTTGCGTGGCGTTGATCGCCTTGACCGCCGCGATGGCGTTACGCTCGATGCACGGCACTTGCACCAGGCCACCGACCGGGTCGCAGGTGAGGCCGAGGTTGTGCTCCAGGCCGATTTCGGCAGCGTTTTCCAATTGCTCGGGGGTGGCACCGAGGACGTCGGCCAAACCCGCAGCCGCCATGGCGCAGGCCGAACCGACTTCGCCCTGGCAGCCGACTTCGGCACCGGAGATCGAGGCGTTTTTCTTGCAGAGAATGCCGACTGCCGCCGCGGCCAGGAAGAAATTGACTACATCATCGTCAGACGCGTCGGCGTTGAACTTCATGTAGTAATGCAGCACGGCCGGGATGATCCCGGCAGCGCCGTTGGTCGGTGCGGTGACCATGCGCCCACCGGCTGCGTTTTCTTCGTTGACGGCGAGGGCGAACAGGTTGACCCACTCCATGGCCGACAGGGTCGACGTGATGACATTCGGTTTGCCGATTTCCAGCAGGCTGCGGTGCAATTTCGCCGCACGGCGTGGCACGTCCAGCCCACCCGGCAGGATGCCTTCATCGCGCAGGCCTTGCTCTACGCATTCGCGCATCACCGACCAGATATGCAGCAGGCCGCTGCGGATGTCGGCATCGCTGCGCCAAGCCCGTTCGTTGGCCATCATCAGTTCGGAAACCCGCAGGCCATGCTTGTTGCACAAGGCCAGCAGTTCTACGGCGCTGGAAAAGTCGTAGGGCAATTCAACATCGCTGGTCGGCGCAATGCCGGAGGCGGCTTCGGCAGCTTCGATAATGAAACCGCCGCCCACCGAGTAATAGGTTTGCTCGCTCAGCAGGCCGTTTTCGCCGTAGGCGTGCAGGGACATGGCGTTGGGGTGGTAGGGCAGACTCTCGTCCAACAGCAGGAGGTCTGTGTGCCAGTTGAAGGCAATGTCCTGTGTGCCTGCGAGCAGCAATCGGCCCGACGCGCGCAGCTGCTGGATGCGGGCATTGATCGAAGTCGGGTCGACCCGGTCAGGCCATTCGCCCATCAGCCCCATCACGCAGGCGCGGTCGGTGGCATGGCCAACACCGGTGGCGGACAGCGAACCATACAGGCGCACTTCCACGCGGCGGGTGTCGTTCAGTAATTGTTGGTCGATCAGGGCTTGGGCAAAAGTCGCGGCCGCTCGCATGGGGCCGACGGTATGGGAGCTGGAAGGGCCGATGCCCACCTTGAATAGATCAAAAACACTGATAGCCATGCTAAACCCTTACAAGCAATGGAGTAGAAATCGCTGCCATGTTTTGTAGGACGAGCGGAATTGGCGCGATACTGAGCCTCTGGAACGGCACTGACCAACGAATTATCCTAAGACACCCTTTAGCAGGACTAAACGCTATGACCCGGCCCCTTCATGGCCAGACGTATGTCTGGCTGCACGTGTTTGCCTGTGCGGCGCGGCATTTGTCGTTCACCCGTTGCGCCGAAGAACTGCACATCACGCCGGGGGCGGTGAGCCAGCAAATCCGCCAATTGGAAGAACGCTTGGGTTTCCGCTTGTTTCATCGGCGGGCGCGTGGGGTGGAACTGAGTGCCGAGGGCCAGCGTTTGGCCGCGACCGTGAGTGAGGCCTACGGGAGCATCGATGCCGAGTTGCAGCGCTTGGATGCGGGGATGATCAGCGGCACCTTGCGCCTGCGCTCGATCCCGTCGTTTCTGGGCAAATGGCTGACCCCGCGTCTGCCGCGCTTGCAGCAACGCTTTCCGGATATCCAACTGCGCATGGTCGCCGAGGACAGCAGCATCGCCCTGCACGAGGGCGATTTCGACCTGGCCATCGACTTGAACGACGGCAGCTACCCTGGCCTGTTATCCACAGCCCTGTTGGACGAGCAAATCTTTCCGGTCTGTGCCCCCAGCCTGTTGCGTGGGCGCCCACCCCTGCACGGCCCGGCCGACCTGGTGCACTTCCCGCTGCTGCACGACATTACCGCCTGGCGTGGGAGTTATGAGTACGCGGAGTGGGAGTTCTACCTGAATGCCATCGGCTATCACGCCGCAGACGTGCGCCGCGGCCACACCTTCAACCGCAACCACCTGACCATCGAAGCCGCCATTGCCGGCATGGGCGTGGCCATCGCCCGGCGCACCTTGCTCAACGATGAACTGGAGCGCGGCACCTTGATCGTGCCGTTCGGCCTGGCCGTGCCCAACCACAAACGCTACGTGTTGCTGTATGCGCCGGGCGCACTGAACCATCCGGGCGTACGCGCGGTGCATGACTGGCTGGTGGAGGAAGCGGGGATTTTTCGCGGATTGCACCCATTGGGAGAGGGGCAATTGTGAGGTTGGCTGGTCGTAAGAAGATGTAACTAACTCCCCACCCTAACAGCGTTTTTGCTCGTCGTCAGACTTAATTTGTAATGTGTGATTTATCTTTGCAAAGGGGTTGAATTGTTCTTCGGACTGCTCAATTGTGTAATCAAGAGGTCATGGTTTCACCACACCGGTGTTGCAGTTGTGACCTCTCGCGAGCTAGCTGAAATAAGGGAAGAACTATGCAAATCCAAGTCAATAGCGATAACCATATTGAAAGCAGCATCCGACTGGAGGAGTGGGTACGTACTACCATTGAGAGCACGCTCGAACGCTACGAAGAAGACCTGACCCGAGTGGAGGTCTACCTGCGGGATGAGAACGGCGACAAGCCCGGTCCCCACGATTTAAGTTGCCGCCTGGAAGCGCGGCCAAAAGGCCATCAACCGCTGTCGGTACTGCACAAGGCCGATACCCTGGAACAGGCGATCGACGGGGCGGCCACCAAGCTGGACCATGCATTGGAACACCTGTTTGGCAAACTGCAAGGCAAGCCACGCGCTGCCGGGAAAAGTCTGTCGGACACCAAGGTCAATGAAGATGAGCTTGAACAGGAGTTTCTGGAAAAAGAACGTGCCGTGTTTAACAGCTGATCGCTGAACGTTATTTCATCCCCCACTGAACGGGCCTGCATGTGCAGGCCCGTTTTCGTTTACTGGCCGCGTCGGAAGAAATACCTGCTCAACCCCGCCAACCCGCACGCACCCAGGCCCGCGAAGAGCATGGCCCAACCGACACCCTGACGCAGGGCTACCTGGGCATCGGTGAAGGTCAGGTACGCGGATGACGCCAGCTTGCCCGCCGCGATGTTCTGGCTGATGGCCGGCCATTCCAGCATGCTGCTTTCGGGCATTACGGCCGCCAGTTGATGGCAGATCCCCAGCAACAACACCAACCCCATTAACGCGATGTTGAGCGCGAGGGTGATCAGTCGCGCGCTGAGATCGATACCCGAGGCCATGCCCGCACGGTCGGCCGAAACCGAGCCGGTGGTGGTATTGGTGGTGGGGGAGTTGGTCAGCGCCAATCCCACCCCGGCAATCAGGCAACTGAGTAGCACCAGCACGATGCTTGGCTGCGCCACAGCGTTGGCAGCGGCCATGCTCAAGAAGCCTGCGCCCATCATGCCTAGCCCCACGGTGATGATGCGTTCTGCGCCGTAGCGCAGGGCCAGGCGTTCGGCCAGTGGCGGCACCAGCAGTGTCGGCAAGGTGTAGGCGAGCAGGGCGCCGCCGGTGGTCAGGGTGTCGTAGCCCAGGCCAGCCTGGAAATACAGCGGCAGGTAGATCATGAACGGCCAGAAGCTGAAGTTCATGCCGATCGAGCCCATCAATGCGCCGTTGAAGCGCTGGATCCGGAACACCGAGAAATCAAACATCGGGTGAGCGCTGCGCCGCTCGACAACGATGAACAGCAGCAACCCAGCCACTGCCAGGCCCGCCCAACCAAGCATCGCCGGGGTGCCAAAGCCGTGTTCGGTGCCCTGGGTGATGAAGTAGACCAGGGCGAATACCGACAGCGTCAAAGTGAGCATGCCCGCAATGTCCAGGCGATGGGCCGCCGGGTCACGGGACTCCTGCACGCTGACCTGCAACAACACCAGGGTGAACAGGGTGAGCGGCACGTGCACGAGAAACACCCAGCGCCAATCCGCCACCGCCAGGATCAACGCGCCCACCATCGGCCCGAATCCCAGGCCCAGGCCGGCAATCACACCCCAGATCGCGAACGCTCGCGCCCGCGCCGCCGGTTCGCGGAACAGGTGCGACAAAATCGCGAACTGGCAAATCATCATCGCCCCGGCGCCGATGCCCTGGACGAAACGCGCGGCGATCAGCGTCGACGCACTGTCCGCCAACCCACAGGCCAGGGACGCCAGCCCGAACAGCCACAGGCACAGCACCAGCATGCGTCGGCGGCCAAAGCGATCGGCCAGGGTGCCGGCTGCCATCAACACGCTGGTGCAGGCCAGGGTGTAGGCATTCATGATCCATTGGGCGTCCTGGAAACCCGTGCCGAGCTGCCTTTCGAGGGTGGGCAGGATGACCGGCACGCTGGAGATTTCCAGGCCGAACATCAGCGCGACCAGGCACACGGCGGTGAGGGCGAGGCCGTTCCTGGCGGTGCGCGGTGGGTTGGCGATCGATAACGTGGCGGCGGGTGGCATGGGGACTCTCCTGTCGATGGGGTATCGGGTTATTTTCAGGGGAATCCAATTCTTTATTCGTGATAAGTTTTCCATTCATAAGGGAATCAAGAGCGACAATTGGTGCCATGACCACTCCACGTTTTGACGGTGTCGAACTCTTCCTGCAGATCGTCGAGAGCGGCAACCTGACCGAGGCCGCCGAGCGACTGAACCTGACGCGCTCCGCTGTGGGCAAGGGCCTGGCGCGACTCGAGGCGCGCCTCGGCACGTGCCTGTTGCAGCGCTCTACTCGCCGCCAGCGGTTGACCGAGGACGGCCAGGCCTACTACGAACATTGCCTGCGGGCGCTGGCGGAGCTGGAAGCCGCCGAGTCCGTGCTGGAAAGCGGGCGGCAGCAACCACGCGGGCGGTTAAGGGCCAGCCTGCCATTGGCCTTCGGGCATCACTACGCCGCGCCGGCGTTGTGGGGGTTGATGGATCGATTTGCCGAACTGGAGATCGAGATTTCTTTTTCTGACCGGCTGATCGACGTCGCCCAGGAAGGTTTCGATTTGGCGGTACGCATTGGCGCGTTGCCCGACACCGACCGCTTGAGCGCTCGTCGCCTGGGCGAGCAGGCGATTGGCCTGGCGGCATCACCGGCGTACTTGCAGCGTGTGGGTCAAATTGAGTGTATCGAGGACCTGGCCGGGCATCGGGGCATTGCCTATCGCTGCAGTGCCCCGCGCCTGGAATGGGAACTCAAGGACGACCAGGGTCGCCCGCACCGTACGCGGGTGGCCTCGCCGCTGATGATGGACGACCTCCAGGCTGTGGCCGATGCCGCCATCGCTGGTGTGGGCCTGGCCTGGTTGCCCAGTTGGCTGATCGCCCACTATGCCCTGCGTGGACAGCTGCACGCGGTACTTCCCGGTTACCGCGAGCAGCCCTCGCCGATCCACGTGATCTGGCCCACGGCGGCGCACATGCCGGCCAAGACGCGCTGTGCCATCGACGCGCTGGTGGCCGGTACGCCGTCGTGTCTGGCGGGCAGTTAGATGAACGCCGGCATTGTGGTGAGCGGGCTTGCCCCGTGCCGGGTTGCGCAGCGACCCTGGAAAATGGGCCTGCTACGCAGTCCAGCGCGGGGCAAGCCCGCTCACCACAGAGGGCCCCGCTCACCACAATGGCCCGCTCACCACTGGTTATCTGTTGCTTGAGCCGTTAGAACGCGATGGAGGTCTGCACATACACCGTGCGTGGCTCACCGACGTATTTGCCTTTGTTGTTATCGTCGAACGAGCGCGTGTAGTACTGCTTGTTGAAGATGTTTTTCACCCCCACCGCCACGTTCAAATCCGACAGCTGCGGGCCGAAGTCGTAGGCGGCGCGGCTGCTGAACAACATGTAGCCGGGGATGCGCCCGTTCGCACCGTCGGCGCTTTCGGCCTGGGTGTTGGCGTTGTCGGCGAATTGGCTGCTCTGGTAGCTGCTGTCCAGGTTGAGTTTCCAGCGACCTTCGGTGTAGCCCACGCCGAGGGTGCCCTTGTGCTTGGACGAGAAGGGTACGCGGTTGCCTTTGTTCGGGCCGTCTTCGCGGATGGTGGCGTCGACGTAGGCGTAGGTGGCGTACACATCGAACCCTGCCAGCGCCGGGCTCAAGCCGTCGAGGGCGTAGTTGATGCTGGACTCGATGCCCTGGTGGCGGGTTTCACCACGGGCGATCACCGAATCATTGGTCTGGTTGCTTTCGTACTGGTTGTCAAAGTTGATCAGGAACGCGCCGATTTCCGCGCGCAGGCTGCCGTTGTCGTAGCGAGTGCCGAGTTCCCAGGTGCGCGCTTTTTCCGGTTTGACTTCGCCGCTGGTCACACGGTTGGGCATCTGGCTGTACTGCACGCTGCCAAACGAACCTTCGGTGTTGGCGTAGAGGTTCCAGTCGTCGGTGAGGTGATAGAGCACGTTCAGGGCCGGCAGGGCGGTGTTGTAGTCACCTTTGTATTTGACGTTGCTCAGGTTGTTGGTTTGCTGGGACTCGATCATCTCGTAGCGAATGCCCGGTGTGATGGTCCATTTGCCGATATCAATCCGGTCATCGATGAAGAAGGCATTGGCCTCGGTGCCACCACGGGTGTCGCGATCATTGCGGCTGTCGGTGGTGGGGATCTGTTGGTTGGCGGCAATCGGCGTGCGGTAACGCAGTTCGTGGCCGGCTTCGTTGATGTAGCGATAGCCGACGCCCACTTCGTGGCTGGTCGGGCCCAGGTCGAAGCCTTGGGCGAAGCGGGTTTCCAGGCCACGCACCCAGTATTCACGCGGGGACAGCGACAGGAATGTGCCTTGGTCGAGGTAACCGCTGCGCAGGGTCTTGGTGAAGAAGCTGTTCACGGTGAACTCGCGACGGTCCTGCTCATAGCGATAGCCGACGTTGAACATCGTGCGGCGGCCCCAGAATTTGTCGTAGGGGCGGGTGGACTGGTAGGGATCGGCCTTGTAGTTCGCAACGTTCAAGCCGCCGGGCATGTCGGCCTGGCCTTCGTAGTACTGCGCCATGGCATTGAAGCTGTTGGCGTCATCGAGTTGGTATTTACCCTTGAGGATCAGGTCGTCGATGCGCGTGTTGCTGTTCTCGCGCCAGTCGCCGCCACGGGTGCCGGAGTACAGCAGCGCGCCGCCCAAACCGTTGTCGGCGGTGCCGCCGGCGAGCAGGTTGCCGGTGGTCTTGAAGCCGTCATGGCTGGAGGAGGGGCTGGTTTCGGTCTGCAGGCCGCCTTTGACCGTGGGTGCATCCGGGATTGCGCGGGTGACGAAGTTGACCACGCCACCGACGTTCTGTGGGCCGTATCGCACGGCACCGCCGCCACGTACGACGTCGACGGCATCCATGTTGCCCATGCTGATCGGTGCAAATGAAAGCTGCGGCTGGCCGTAAGGCGCGAAGGGCACCGGAATGCCGTCCATCAACACCGTGGAGCGCGAGGCCAGGCGCGGGTTGAGGCCGCGAATGCCGAAGTTCAGCGCCATGTCGTGGCTGCCGGTGCCATTGTTGTCCGGGGCGTTGACGCCGGGAATGCGGTTGAGCACGTCCTTGGCCTGGGTGGCGCCCTGGCGTTCGAATGCTTCGCGGCGGATCACGTCACGGGCGCCGGGGTGTTCAAACACATTGGTTTGCGCCGCGTCGCCCAGCCAGTCGCCGACGACGCTGGACGTGCCCAATTCGATAGTGGCCGGTGCCGTGGCCGGTTGCAGGCTGTAGGCATTGTCGCCTTCGGCGCGGGCTTGCAGGCCGGTGCCTTCCAGCAGTTTTTGCAGGCCGTCCGCGGCGCCGTAATTGCCGGACAAACCGTGGCTCTGCATACCCGCCGTCACTTCGGAACTGAAGGAGATCAACACGCCGGCTTCGCGTCCAAACTGATTCAGCGCAGCTTCCAGCGACGTCGGGGCGATGTGATACGGCTTGGCATCGGCCGCCATCACAGGGGGAAGTGCCGTAAGACTTAAGCTGGCGCCGAGTAGGAGTTGGCGCAGAGTGCGGGCGAGAAGCGTCGGTTGCTGGGGCATGAAGAGCGGTCCTGAGAAGGAAGGATCAAGGTGGCTTTCCTTCTCTGTCACGCGAGGTATGGAAAACGGCTCAGTGTTTTTGAAATAAATGTCAGGCGCGTGCCTGCACCGTCACCCAATACCGCGTAAAGCGCCGCACTTTCACCGGCAGGCTGACTTCCAGCAGGTCGAGAATGCGTTCGCTGTCATCCAGTGGGTAGCTGCCGGAGATCAGCAGGTTGGCCACCTGAGGGTCGCAGTTGACCTGGCCACGACGATAACGGCCCAGTTCACCGAGGAAATCTTCCAGGCGCATGTGGGCTGCGACCAGCATGCCGTCGGCCCAGGCGCCGCTGTTGGCGTCGGTGGGGCGCGGGGTGTCCCAGCCTTTGCGCGTAAAATTGACCTGGCGCGCAGCCTCGACCGTCAACGGCAGGCCGCTGTAGGTGTTGGGCATCACCTCGACGCGGCCGTCGAAGACCGCCAGTTGCGTGTGGTCGTTGAACTGGCGCACGTTCATGCGTGCAGCCTGGCTGGTCAGCAGGCCCTGGCCGGTCAAGACGTTCAGCGGTGTGTTGCCGGCGCTACTGGTCAACAGGATCTCGCCTTCAAGCAGGCGGATCAGCCGTTGCTTGCCATCGAAGTGCACGTCCACCGCGCTGCCGGTATTGAGCTGCAGCTGACTGCCGTCCGCCAGTTGCACCTTGCGACGCTGGCCGACGGGGCTGCGGTAGTCGGCGGTCAGCGGCGGCAGGATATGTTGCTGGCGCAGGCTCCAGGCGGCGGCCGAGCCGGCACCGAGAATCAGCAGCAACTTGAGGGCCTGGCGGCGGCTGGTGGAGGTAGGCGCGTTCAAAGCGGCATGGGCCAGGGGCGAGGGCATGCCGCGCAGGCGCTGGTTGACGCGCTGCATATGGTCCCAGGCGCGCTGGTGTTCGCTGTGGGCGTTCAGCCACTGTTGCCAGGCCGCCTGCTGGCGTGGGTTGAGCGCGCCTTGCTGCATTTCCAGCAGCCAATGCACGGCCTGCTCGGCGACTTGAGTGGAGAAATTCATAGGGCGAAATAGCAGCGCATGGCCGCTTTGTTCAGGTGGCGTTTGACGGTGGCGATGGAGAGGCCCAGTTCAGCGCCGATCTGCGCGTAGGTCAGGCCATCCAATTGGGCCAGCAGGAAAGCGCGCTTGACCTGGACGGGCAGGCCGTCGAGCAGTTGATCGAGCTCTACCAGGGTTTGCAGGATGATCGCGCGTTCTTCTTCCGACGGCGCCACGTGCTCGGGCATCTGCGCCAAGGCGTCGAGGTAGGCGCGCTCGAGGTCCTGGCGGCGGTAGAAATTGAACAGCACGCGCTTGGCGACGGTGGTGAGGAACGCGCGGGGCTCGATCAGCGTGGGTGTTTCCCGCGCGGTAAGCACGCGAATGAAGGTGTCCTGCGCCAGGTCGGCGGCACTGTCAGGGCAGCCGAGCTTGCGCCGCAACCAGCCGGTGAGCCAGTGGTGATGGTCGTTGTACAACACTTCGACGGTATTGGACGGGCTCAACGGGGACACTCCACAAGCATCGCCATGCTTTAGAGAACAAGAATTGTTCGCATTGTAGGGCGCATGGGTGGCTTCGGCAATCCGTCTGCGCAGGTGATTCATCCGTTCTGTTTTGCTTATGAGAATATTTATCATTAATATTGCGTGCTGATGAACCTGGCGCTTCCTGCATGAAAAGCAAAACCTCGCTGCCTGTCTCCTATCGTCTTGCCGTGACTTCGCGCGTGCTGGCTGCCGTGGTGGGGGGCTACCTGATGGCGTCCCTGGCCAGCATCTGCCTGGCGCTGTGGATACCCACTTCCCGCGCGGATGCAGTGATCACCGGGATGATGAGTTCATTCGTGTTCTACCTGCTGGCCGTGCTCTGGTGTTTCGCCTGCCGCAGTGCCGCGCGCGCCTGGTTCGGCGTGATGTTGCCGAGCGCGGCGTTTGCCACGCTGGCGGGCGTGGGTTTGTGGATGGCACGCACATGAAAGAGGGCTTTCGCCAGGCGATGGCCTGGTTGCACACCTGGGCAGGGCTGATCTTTGGCTGGCTGCTGTTTGCGATTTTCCTGACGGGCACCTTGTCGTATTTCAAGGACGAAATCAGCCACTGGATGCAGCCTGAAGTGCAGGCCCATCCCCTCGACGATGCACGCAGCCTGACCGTTGCCCAAACCTATTTGCAGCAGGTGGCGCCGACGGCTGCGCGCTGGTTCATCACCCTGCCAGACAGCCGCGACCCAGGGCTGTCGGTGATGTGGCAAGACAAGGTCGACCCCGGCAAGCGCGGCAATTTCATCCAGAAAACCCTCGACCCGGTCAGTGGCCAGGCCGTGCAGGCCCGTGAAAGCATGGGCGGCGAGTTCTTCTATCGTTTCCATTTCCAACTGCAAATGCCTCACCCGTGGGGCCGCTGGCTGTCGACCATTGCCGCGATGGTGATGTTCGTCGCGCTGATCACCGGCATCATCACCCACAAGAAAATCTTCAAGGACTTCTTCACCTTCCGCCCCCGCAAAGGCCAGCGCTCCTGGCTCGACGGGCACAACGCAGTGGGTGTGCTGGTGCTGCCCTTCCATCTGATGATCACCTACAGCAGCCTGGTGATCTTCATGAGCATGGTGATGCCGGCGCCGATCCTGGCTTCTTATGGCAACGACACCCGTGCCTTTTTCAGCGAGGTGTTCCCGAACACCAATAACGCACCGGCATCGGGCCAGCCAGGCACATTGCTGCCGCTGGTGCCGATGTACGAGCAGGCCCGGGCGCAGTGGGACGGTGGGCATGTGGGACGCGTGGCGGTGAATAACCCTAGCGATGTGAACGCCTCGGTCAATGTGTTCCGCGCGGGTGCCGACAGCGTGGTGCATGATTTCGGCAGCACCGTTTCCTTCAATGGCAGCACGGGCGAGCTGTTGCGGGTCAGTGGCGAGCAGTCGCTGCCGGCGGCCATCGGCGGCAGTTTCTACGGCCTGCACATGGGCCATTTCGCCGGTCCGGTCCTGCGCTGGTTGTACTTCATCTGTGGCTTGGCGGGCACGGCAATGATCGGCACCGGGCTGGTGATCTGGCTCGGCAAACGCCAGCTCAAGCACGCGAAGGCCGTGGTCATGCCGTTTGAGCTGCGCTTGGTGGAAGTGCTCAACATCGCCAGCATGTCCGGGCTGATGATCGCCATCGCGGCGTTTTTCTGGGCTAACCGTCTGCTGCCGGTGAGCTTCGCCGAGCGTTCCGACTGGGAAGTGCAAACCTTCTTTATCGCCTGGGGCCTGAGCCTGTTGCACGCCATCCTGCGTCACGGGCGACAAGGTTGGGTCGAGCAGTTGAGCCTGGGTGCGATGCTGTTTGTTGCCATCCCACTGCTCAACGCGTTGACGACATCGCACCACCTCGGCGTCTCGCTGGCCACCGGCGATTGGGCCATGGCCGGCTTTGACCTGACCTGCCTGGCCAGCGGCGTGTTTCTCGCGTGGGCTGCCTGGAAGATGCAGCATCGCACCGTGCCTGCACCCAAGGCGGAGCGCGCACGCCCCTTGGCGCTCAAGCAGGAGGCGAACTGAATGCTGCTCCCTCTGCTGATGTGCTACGTCGGGTTCACCGCGCTGTGCTTGTCCACCGACCGCCATCACGGCGAACTGTTGCACAGTAAACCCTCGCCTCGCCGGCGCCTGGGTTTGCGTGTGGCTGGTTGGTTGCTGCTGACCGTGTCGATCTGGCCAGCGGTGAGTGTCGCCGGTTGGGGGCAGGGCCTGGTGCAATGGTGCGCCGTGTTGATGCTCAGCGCATTGCTGCTGGTGCTGTTGTTGCCGTACCGGCCAAGGCTGGCCTTGATCCTGGCGGGCATTGGTCTGCTCGCCAGTCCTGTCGCAGCCTTCGCCACCCTCTGAGCCCGCACATGATGATCAGCACGCCACCCGAATCCCAGGACAGCCAGCACGCTGACGCGGCAGGTGGACGTGCGCATTTCCTGCAGGTGTTTTTGTCCCAGCGTTCACAGATGGAGGCCTTGGTGAGTCGCCGCGTGGGGTGCCGCGCCACGGCGGCCGACCTGGTGCAGGACCTGTTCCTGCGTTTCTGGCGCCGGCCGCTGGTGCAGGTCGAAGAGCTCAGCACCTACCTGTTGCGCTGCGCCAGCAACATCGCCATCGATCACCTGCGCAGCGAAGGCGCCCGGGTGCGCAGCAGTGAAGGCTGGCTGCCCGAACAGCAAGATAACCAGGGTTCCGAACCCCAGGCAGCACTGGAAGCCGGCAACGACCTACGCCACGTCGAAGCCGCCCTGCGCAGCTTGCCCGAGCGCACGCGGCAGATTTTCCTGCTCAACCGTATCCACGGCCGCAAGTACGCGGAAATCGCCAAGGCCATGGGCCTGTCCCAAAGTGCCGTGGAAAAACATATGATGCGTGCCCTCGAAGCCTGCAAAGCCAGCCTCCGTGAACCCTCATCTCCACGCACGCCAGGGAAAGCACCGTGAACGTCACCCCCACGCCCGCCCAGGAACAAGCGGCTCTGGCCTGGTTGAGCCTGCTGCACGACCAGCCCAGCAGTGGCGACCAGGCCACGTTCAGCCAGTGGCTGCGGGCCGACCCTGCGCACGTCGAGGCCTATTCCCAGGCCCAGGTGCTGTGGGAGTTGAGCGAAGTACCGGCGCGCAAGCTGGCGGACGAAGAAGCGCTGGCGTTGCAGGGTTACCTCAATGCCATGCACACCTCGAAGCGTTCGCGGCGGGGGCGTTGGTCCGGGGCGCTGGCCATGGCTGCATGCCTGGTGGTGATGGTGTCCGTGGGCGCCGGCTGGCAGCCGTCGCGCTGGGTCGATGACTTGGGCGCCGACTACGTGACGGCGCCCGGCGAAATCAAAACCGTCACCCTGGCCGACAAATCCCAAGTCACCCTCGATGCCGACAGCGCCATCGCCGTGGATTTCAAGCAGGGCGAGCGGCATATCCAACTGCGCCGAGGGGCCGGCTTTTTCAGCGTGACCCACACCGGTGAGTCTTTCGTCGTGGAGGCCGGCAGTGGCGAGGCACGGGTGCTGGGCACGCAGTTCGAGGTGCGCCTGCAACCGGCAGGCGCCCAGGTAACGGTATTGTCCGGACGGGTTGGCGTGACGCCTTCAAAGCAGGGCCAGCAGCAAATTCTTACGGCGGGCCAGCAAGTGGCCTACGCCGATGGCATGGCCGATCCGATGCACGGGGTCGACAGCGAATCACGCCTGGCCTGGCGCGACGGTTGGCTCAACTACTACAAGGCGCCGCTGGCCGACGTGGTCAAGGACCTGGAACGTTACTACCCCGGTCGCATCCTGTTGCTCAACGATGAGATGGGGGCCAAGCGCGTCAGCGGCAGCTTCCCAAGCAAGGACCCGCAGGCGGTGTTGAATGCGTTGCAGGCCGTGCTCGGCTTTGAACAGCACACAGTACTGGGGCGGATGATCGTGGTGCGCTGATTACTTCAGCGCCGCCATGATTTTCTCTGGGCTGTATTCACGAATCAGCGTGCCATTCACGTCCACAAATGGAATCCCACCACCCCCCAACGCCTCATACGCCTTGCGTGCCTGGGCGTCCTTCTCGATATCGAAGGCCTGGTAGGGAATGCCTTTCTGGTCCAGGAACCGGCGGATCTGCTTGCAGTACCCACACCACTCGGTGGCGTAGAGCACCACGTGCGCCGAGGCGCGCACGTGCTCAGGGGCTACCTGCGATGGGTTGAACACCCGCTCGATCTTGCCCCAGTTCTGGATCACTACCACCACCAGCAACACCAGCAGGACTTTCTTGAAAACCCCGCCGAGCATCAGTTACGGCGCTTGAGCTGATCGGTCAGTTGGGTCGGCAGGCCCTTGATGATCAAGGTGCCGGCGGCTTCGTCGTACTCGATCTTGTCGCCCAGCAGGTGGGCTTCAAAACTGATGGACAAGCCTTCGGCACGTCCGGTGAAGCGGCGGAACTGGTTGAGGGTGCGCTTATCCGCCGGGATTTCCGGCGACAAGCCGTAATCCTTATTGCGGATGTGGTCGTAGAAGGCTTTTGGTCGATCTTCGTCGATCAAGCCCGAGAGTTCTTCCAGGCCCATTGGCTCGCCGAGCTTGGCCTGGCTGCTGGCGTAGTCCACCAGGGTTTTGGTTTTCTCGCGGGCGGATTCATCCGGCAAGTCTTCGCTTTCGACAAAATCGCTGAACGCCTTGAGCAGGGTGCGGGTTTCGCCCGGGCCGTCGACGCCTTCCTGGCAGCCGATGAAGTCGCGGAAATACTCCGAGACCTTCTTGCCGTTCTTGCCCTTGATAAACGAGATGTACTGCTTGGACTGCTTGTTGTTCTGCCACTCGGAGACGTTGATGCGCGCAGCCAGGTGCAGTTGGCCGAGGTCCAGGTGGCGCGAGGGGGTCACGTCCAGCTCGTCGGTCACCGCCACGCCTTCGCTGTGGTGCAGCAGGGCGATGGCCAGGTAGTCGGTCATGCCTTGCTGGTAGTGGGCGAACAGTACATGGCCGCCGGTGGAGAGGTTGGACTCTTCCATCAGCTTCTGCAGGTGCTCGACAGCGGTGCGGCTGAAGGTGGTGAAATCCTGCCCGCCGTCGAAATACTCCTTCAACCAGCCGCTGAACGGGTGCGCGCCGGACTCGGCATGGAAGAAACCCCAGGCCTTGCCTTGTTTGGCGTTGTAGCTCTCGTTGAGGTCGGCAAGCATGTTCTCGATGGCGGCCGACTCGGCAAGCTCGGAGTCGCGGGCGTGGAGAACTGCGGGTGTGCCGTCGGGTTTTTTGTCGATCAGGTGGACGATGCAATGACGGATCGGCATAGGCTTCTCGGCTGGTTGAGAGGGGAGCGGTCGGCCTCCCCGAAAAGTCGCCAAGTGTACCGCACCATTGGCCAAGACGGGCTTCGAAGGGCGTTTTGGGCACCCTCCGACGGGCTATATGCCTTTTTTTCACGGTTTAGAGCGATAAAGCTGACCAAATGGGTAGGTAGAGGCGGATATTTCCCCGTCTCTGTGCTAGTTTTGCCCCGTCTTACGCCAAGTCTCGGCGATAAGCGTGCATTCAGCATCTGTCAGGTCGAACCAATCCCCGTTTCAAGCATCTATAACCCCGATCTCCGTGGTTATAGCCGGGGGTGCCAGGCCATGACGGTCGGGCTCGACGGCTGACACTGCACTCTGCAATCCATATGAATTTGATAGGGAAGGAACACCACAATGGCTATTACTAAAGACCAACTGATCGCTGACCTGGCTGAAGCAGTAGACGCACCGAAAACTACCGTGCGCGCCCTGCTGGACCAACTGAGCCAAGTTGTTGCTGACCAGCTGGAAAACGGCGGCGAAATCACTCTGCCAGGCGTTGGCAAACTGAAAGTGACCGAGCGTCCTGCCCGTACTGGCCGTAACCCTTCGACTGGCGCTGCCATCGAAATCGCTGCCAAGAAAGTTATCAAGCTGGTTGTGGCCAAAGGCCTGACCGACGCTGTTAACAAGTAAGACGCAGCAAAAAAAACCGTGCTTCGGAGCGATCCGGGCACGGTTTTTTGTTGCCTGCGATTTGTTGACTGTGGTGAGCGAGCGTGCTCCCTCACCACTGGGTTAGTCGCGTACCCAGCGCTGGCGCCAGATCTGCTGCTCGTTCTTGGTCTGGAAGGTCCAGGCCACGAAGCGGCTTTGCTTCTGGCCCTGGGACATTTCCACCACCTGGCTCTCCAGCACGCCGGCTTTTTTCAGGGCTGTCTCGATCGCGGGCAAGTTCGACGCTTTTGACACCAGGGTGCTGAACCACAACACCTTGTGGGCAAAGTGCGCGCTCTCGGCGATCAACTGGGTCACAAAGCGCGCTTCACCGCCTTCACACCACAGCTCAGCCGACTGGCCACCGAAGTTCAGTACCGGCAACTTGCGCTTGGGATCGGCCTTGCCCAAGGCGCGCCATTTGCGCTCGCTGCCCTTGGTGGCTTCGTCCATGGACGCATGGAACGGCGGGTTGCACATGGTCAGGTCGAAGCGTTCACCCGGCTCCAGCAAGCCCAGCAGGATCTGCTTGGGATTGTTCTGCTGGCGCAGCTGGATGACCTTGCTCAGGTCGTTGGACTGCACGATGGCCTTGGCCGCCGCCACGGCGATAGGGTCTACCTCCGAGCCGAGGAAGTTCCACCGGTACTCCATGTAGCCAATCAGCGGGTAGACGCAGTTGGCGCCCATGCCGATGTCCAGCACCTTGACGATCGAACCGCGCGGGATCTTGCCGTCATTGACGCTGGCCAGCAGGTCGGCGAGGAAGTGCACGTAGTCGGCACGCCCTGGCACCGGTGGGCACAGGTAATCGGCCGGAATGTCCCAGTGCTGGATGCCATAGAAGGCTTTGAGCAACGCACGGTTGAACACGCGCACCGCATCCGGGCTGGCGAAGTCGATACTTTCCTTGCCGTACGGATTGATGATCACGAATTGCGCCAGTTCCGGCGTGGTCTTGATCAGCGCCGGGAAGTCGTAGCGGCCTGTGTGGCGGTTGCGCGGATGCAGGGTGGCCTCTTTGCGCGGCACAACGGGCTTGGCCGTGGCTGCGGTTTTAGGCTTCTTGCGCGGAGGTTTTGGCGTGCTGGGGGCGGTCATGGGCTACGTCGATTCTGGGGTTGCTTCAAAAGTGGTGGGTATTGTCACACATTCCGAAGTTGACCTCGGTTAAATGTGGGAGCGGGCTTGCTCGCGAACACGGTGGGTCAGTCATTGGGTGTGTGTCTGATAGACCGCATTCGCGAGCAGGCCTGCTCCCACATTGACTGGGTTTTCACACCCCAAAAAAAAGAGGCCCGAAGGCCTCTTTCTGACACGCGGTCCACCTTACAGGCTGGAAATCCGCGCATGTTGCTCCGCCAGCTTGCCCAGGGCCTGTTCAGCCTCGGCCAGTTTGGCGCGTTCTTTGTCGATCACTTCAGCCGGCGCCTTGTCGACGAAGGCCGCGTTGGACAGCTTGCCGCCCACTCGTTGCACTTCGCCTTGCAGGCGCGCGATTTCCTTGTCGAGACGGGCCAGTTCCGCGCCCTTGTCGATCAGGCCGGCCATTGGCACCAGCACTTCCATGTCGCCGACCAGTGCGGTGGCGGAGAGTGGCGCTTCTGCATCGGCCGCCAATACGGTGATCGACTCCAGCTTTGCCAGTTTCTTGAGCAGCGCATCGTTCTCGGTGAGACGACGTTGGTCTTCGGCGCTGGCGTTCTTCACGAACACCGCCAGTGGCTTGCCCGGCCCGATGTTCATCTCGGCGCGGATATTGCGCGTGCCGAGCATCAGGGTCTTGAGCCATTCGATATCGCTTTCGGCCGCCTCATCGATGCGTGCTTCGTTGGCCACTGGCCAAGGTTGCAGCATGATGGTCTTGCCTTCGATACCGGCCAGCGGCGCCAGGCGCTGCCAGATTTCTTCGGTGATGAACGGCATGAACGGGTGCGCCAGGCGCAGCGCCACTTCCAGCACGCGTACCAGGGTACGACGCGTGCCGCGCTGGCGTTCAACCGGCGCGTTCTCGTCCCACAGTACCGGCTTGGACAGTTCCAGGTACCAGTCGCAATACTGGTTCCAGATGAACTCGTACAAGGCCTGTGCGGCCAGGTCGAACCGGAACTGGTCGAGTTGGCGGGTCACTTCGGCTTCGGTGCGTTGCAGCTGCGAAATGATCCAGCGGTCGGCCAGGCTCAGTTCATAGGCTTCACCGTTCTGGCCGCAGTCTTCGCCTTTATCCAGCACGTAGCGCGCGGCGTTCCAGATCTTGTTGCAGAAGTTGCGATAGCCTTCGACGCGGCCCATGTCGAACTTGATGTCGCGACCGGTGGACGCCAGCGAGCAGAAGGTAAAGCGCAGGGCGTCGGTGCCATAGCTGGCGATACCGTCGGCGAACTCGTCGCGGGTCTGCTTCTCGATCTTCTTCGCCAGCTTCGGCTGCATCAGGCCCGAGGTGCGTTTCTGCACCAGGGTTTCCAGGTCGATGCCGTCGATGATGTCCAGCGGGTCCAGGACGTTGCCCTTGGACTTGGACATCTTCTGGCCCTGGCCATCACGCACCAGGCCGTGCACGTAGACGGTCTTGAACGGTACCTGCGGGGTGCCGTCCTCGTTCTTCACCAAGTGCATGGTCAGCATGATCATCCGGGCAACCCAGAAGAAAATGATGTCGAAACCGGTGACCAGCACGTCGGTGGAGTGGAATTTCTTCAGGAACTCGGTTTGTTGCGGCCAGCCCAGGGTGGAGAAGGTCCACAGGCCGGAGCTGAACCAGGTGTCCAGCACGTCGTTGTCCTGTTGCAGCGCAACGTCCGCACCGAGGTTGTTCTTCGCACGCACTTCGGCTTCGTCGCGGCCGACGTAAACCTTGCCCGACTCGTCGTACCAGGCCGGAATGCGGTGGCCCCACCACAGCTGACGGCTGATGCACCAATCCTGGATGTCGCGCATCCACGAGAAATACATGTTTTCGTACTGCTTGGGCACGAACTGGATACGGCCGTCTTCCACGGCGGCAATGGCAGGTTCTGCCAATGGCTTGGTGGACACGTACCACTGGTCGGTCAGCCACGGCTCGATCACGGTGCCGGAACGGTCGCCCTTCGGCACTTTGAGGCCGTGGTCGTCAACGCTCACCAACAGGCCGGCGGCGTCGAAGGCAGCAACGATCTGCTTGCGCGCTTCAAAACGGTCGAGGCCTGCGTATTCGGCCGGGATCTTGCCGTCGATGCTCTCGTTCAGCGTGCCGTCCAGGTTGAACACCTGGCACGCCGGCAGAACGGCGGCATTCTTGTCGAAGATGTTCAGCAGCGGCAGGTTGTGGCGCTTGCCGACTTCATAGTCGTTGAAATCGTGGGCCGGGGTGATTTTTACGCAGCCGGTGCCGAATTCAGGGTCGCAGTAGTCGTCCGCGATGATCGGGATACGACGGCCCACCAGCGGCAGCTCGACAAACTTGCCGATCAGCGCCTGGTAGCGTTCATCGTTCGGGTTAACAGCCACGGCGGCATCGCCGAGCATGGTTTCCGGACGGGTGGTGGCGACGATCAGGTAGTCGTTGCCTTCAGCGGTCTTGGCGCCGTCGGCCAGCGGGTACTTGAGGTTCCACAGGAAGCCTTTCTCGTCGTGGTTTTCCACTTCGAGGTCGGAAATCGCTGTGTGCAGCTTGGTGTCCCAGTTGACCAGACGCTTGCCGCGGTAGATCAGGCCGTCTTCATGCAGGCGCACGAACGCCTCTTTCACGGCTTCCGACAGGCCGTCGTCCATGGTGAAGCGCTCGCGGCTCCAGTCTACGGACGAGCCCAGGCGACGGATCTGACGGCTGATATTGCCGCCGGACTGGTCTTTCCATTCCCAGATCTTTTCCAGGAATTTCTCGCGACCCAGGTCATGACGGTTCTGGCCGGTGGCTTCCAGTTGGCGTTCCACCAGCATCTGGGTGGCGATACCGGCGTGGTCGGTGCCCGGCTGCCACAGGGTGTTGCGGCCCTGCATGCGGCGGAAACGGATCAACGCATCCATGATCGCATTGTTGAAGCCATGGCCCATGTGCAGGCTGCCAGTGACGTTCGGTGGCGGGATCATGATGGTGTAGGAATCGCCCGCGCCTTGCGGGGCGAAATAATTCTCGGACTCCCAGGTCTCGTACCAGGAAGTTTCAATAGCGTGCGGCTGGTAGGTCTTATCCATGCGCGGCGGGACCCTAGTTGGCATTTATTCAGGAAAGCCGGCAAGTATAACGGGGGATAGGGCGCAGGGCGAGGCGAAGACGGGCTTGAAATGTATGGGCGGCAAATGTGGGAGCGGGCTTGCTCGCGAAAGCGGTGATCAGCCAATGCATGTGCTGACGGTCACACCGCTTTCGCGAGCAAGCCCGCTCCCACAGGGGATCTGCGTTGGCTTCAATTCTGGTACTGGCTCAGCAACCGCTCCATCCGAGCATCGAGCCGGCGCTTGATCTCGGTTTCGATGTGCGGGGCAAAGTCGTCGATCACGTCTTGCATGATCAGTTGCGCGGCGGCGCGCAGTTCGTTGTCCAGGTGCAGCAGCAGGGCGTCGGGACCTTTTTCGACAGCGGCAGGCGCGGCGGCCTCGACCACCGGTACCGGCGCGACGGGCTTGCCGCCGACCATGTCGAACAACAGCGGAATCTGTACCTCGCCCTCGACCGAATCGGTCAACAGCGGCGGTTGCAAGTCATCATCACCCAGCAACTGGCGGATCGATTCAAGGTCGTCCAGCAGGTGGTCGTCTTTTTTTAGAGGGTTTGGCGTGTCCATCATTTACTCAAAGTCGTTGTAGCCGGTGATCTTGCAGAGGATAGCCCTGTTCGCGGTAGAAACGGAAACTCTCCCGCGCGGCCTGACGAATAGCCGGGTCCTCCACCACGACTTCCGCCACGCGGGCGAATGCCTTGGCGAACGGCGGCACTTTCAGGTCCAGGTTGACCAGCAGGTCATGGTGGTCGCCGCAACTGTCGCCCAAACCCAGTACCACCAGGCCTTCGGGTTCAGATTCGGCGGGGCCGTGGGGCACGAAGCTTTCGCCCTTGAAGCGCCACAGGCGGGCATCCAGCTCGTCGCGCTGGGCGGCATCGCTGCAGTGCAGGTAGATGCGGTGGCCCATGCGCCAGGCTTTTTCGGTGAGTTTGCAGGCAAAGTCCAAGCGCGCGAGCGGGTCGGCGCTGGGCAATATATAGAAGTCGACTTGGGTCATTGCAGTTCCTGGGCATACGCATCCCCCTTGTAGGAGCCGGCAAGCCGGCGCCTACGCAGGGGGGGCGCTTAGGCCTTGGCGCGATCCAGCAGGTACTGGGTCAGCAGTGGCACCGGACGGCCAGTGGCGCCTTTGTCCTTGCCGCCGCTGGTCCAGGCTGTGCCGGCGATGTCCAGGTGGGCCCAGTTGAAGTTCTTGGCAAAGCGCGACAGGAAGCAGGCAGCGGTGATGGTGCCGGCTTTTGGGCCGCCGATGTTGGCGATGTCGGCGAACGGGCTGTCCAGCTGTTCCTGGTACTCATCGAACAGCGGCAGTTGCCAGGCGCGATCGTCGGCCGCCTTGCCGGCGCTGAGCAGTTGCTCGATCAGCTCGTCGCTGTTGCCCAGCAGGCCCGAGGTGTGCGAACCCAGGGCGACGATGCAGGCGCCGGTCAGGGTGGCGATGTCGATCACGGCCTGTGGCTTGAAGCGTTCGGCGTAGGTCAGGGCATCGCACAGTACCAGGCGGCCTTCGGCGTCGGTGTTGAGGATTTCGACAGTCTGGCCGCTCAGGGTGGTAACGATGTCGCCCGGACGGGTCGCGCCACCACTCGGCATGTTCTCGGCGCAGGCCAGGATGCACACCAGGTTGATCGGCAGCTTGAGTTCCAGCACGGCACGCAGGGTGCCGAACACGCTGGCGGCGCCGCCCATGTCGTACTTCATCTCGTCCATGCCCAGGCCCGGCTTGAGGCTGATGCCGCCGGTGTCGAAGGTGATGCCTTTACCTACCAGGGCGTAAGGCTTCTCGGACTTCTTGCCGCCGTTGTATTGCATCACGATCAGGCGTGGCGGCTGGTCGCTGCCCTGGCCTACGGCATAGAACGAGCCCATGCCCAGATCCTTGATCTTCTTCTCGTCCAGCACTTCGACCTTCAGGCCCTTGAACTCTTTGCCCAGTGCCTTGGCCTGTTCGCCCAGGAACGTCGGGTGGCAGATGTTCGGTGGCAGGTTGCCCAGGTCGCGGGTGAAGGACATGCCGTTGGCGATCGCTGTCGCGTGAGTCACGGCGCGCTCGACTTCAGCCTGGGCCGCCTTGATGGTCAGCAGGGTGATTTTCTTCAGGGCGCGGGGTTCGGCCTTGGTGCTCTTGAACTGGTCGAAAATGTAACCGCCGTCTACCAGGCTCTCGGCCAGCAGGCGGGTCTTGCCGTAGCTGTCACGGCCTTTTACAACAATTTCGTCGAGTGCCAGCGCTGCATCGCTGCCGCCCAGGCCCTTGAGGGTGGTGAGGATGCCGCTGATGATTTTGCGGAACGGACGGTCGCCCAGTTCAGCATCCTTGCCCACGCCCACCAGCAATACGCGGTCGGCCTTGAGGTTGGGCAGGCTTTGCAGCAGCAGGCTCTGGCCGACTTTGCCGGCCAGGTCGCCGCGCTTGAGCACTGCGCTGATGGCGCCGCCGCTGAGTTCGTCGAGTTGCTTGGCGGCAACGCCGAGCTTGCGGCCTTCGCCGATGGCGACCACGAGGGTGGCGGTTTTCAACGTTTCGGGGCTAACGCTTTTTACAACCAATTCCATTTTCGGGTCCCTTATAAAGGTCGGTTAGCCAGGAGTCTGTACTCCGGCTTTAATACCAGGCAGCTGTGTAAACCGCCGGCGACAAAGGCCGCAGTTTGAACCTCGCCGGCGGAGCCTGACAACCCTTGGCGCATGCTTTGTGCGCGTGCATGAGGTTGCGCAGTGACAGGCGCGGCCAATCACAGGATAATGCGCCATCTTTTTAGCCGGCCCTGTGTAATGGGGCTGACTCGGTATGCTTGCTTGTTTGGCCGCCTTAGCCTGACAACCCTGGAGTGTCTGGTTTGATCGTCTTCCGTTATCTGTCCCGCGAAGTCCTGTTGACCCTGAGTGCCGTGAGTGCGGTATTGCTGGTCATCATCATGAGTGGTCGTTTCGTCAAATACCTGGCCCAGGCTGCCTCCGGCGCCCTCGACCCAGGCTCGTTGTTCCTGATCATGGGGTTCCGACTGCCGGGCTTCCTGCAGCTGATCCTGCCGTTGGGCCTGTTCCTCGGGATCCTGCTGGCGTATGGCCGGCTGTACCTCGAAAGCGAAATGACCGTGCTCTCGGCCACGGGGATGAGCCAACAGCGCCTGCTGGGCATGACCATGATCCCGGCCGCCGGCGTCGCGTTGATCGTCGCCTGGCTGAGCCTGAGCCTGGCGCCCCAGGGCGCCATGCAGTTTCAACTGGTGTTGAACAAGCAGGACGCGATGACCGAGTTCGACACCCTCGAGCCTGGCCGCTTCCAGGCGCTCAATGATGGGTCGCGGGTGACCTACACCGAGACCTTGACCGACGACCGCGCCAACCTGGGCGGTGTGTTCATCTCCGAGAAGCGTCTGGGCCAGGACAAGAAAGACCGTGGTATTTCCGTACTGGTGGCGGATTCCGGTCGCCAGGAAGTGCGTCCCGACGGCAGCCGCTACCTGATCCTGGAAAATGGCTACCGGTATGACGGCAGCCCGGGCATGGCCGATTATCGTGCGATCAAGTACGACACCTACGGCGTGATGCTCGCCCGCCCGGATATCAGTGACGAAGTCACCGACCGCGACGCCATCCCCACCACCGAGCTGTTCGGCAGCAAGGAGTTGCGCTCCATCGCCGAGCTGCAATGGCGGATTTCCCTGCCGCTGCTGGTGTTCATCGTGACCTTGATGGCGGTGCCGCTGTCGCGCGTCAACCCGCGCCAGGGCCGTTTCCTCAAGCTGTTGCCGGCGATCCTGCTGTACATGGCTTACCTCACCATCCTGATTTCCGCCCGTGGCTCCCTGGAGAAAGGCAAGCTGTCGCCGACCCTCGGCCTGTGGTGGGTGCACGGGATCTTCCTGGTGATTGGCCTGGGCCTGCTCTATTGGGAACCGATCCGTTTGAAAATGATGAGCCGTCGTGGCCAGAAGGAGTTGGCTCGTGGCTAAGCTCGATCGCTACATTGGTAGCAGCGTACTGATCGCCATCCTGGCGGTATTGGGCATCATCCTGGGCCTGGCGTCGTTGTTCGCCTTCATCGATGAAGTCGGGAACGTCAGCGACACCTACACCGTGTGGGACGTGCTGAGCTACGTGGCCCTCACCGCGCCGCGTCGTCTCTACGACATGATGCCGATGGCCGCACTGATCGGCTGCCTGATCGGCCTGGGCAGCCTGGCCAGCAACAGCGAACTGACCATCATGCGCGCCGCCGGCGTGTCCATCGGTCGAATCGTCTGGGCCGTGATGAAGCCGATGCTGCTGCTGATGGCGTGCAGTGTGTTGATCGGCGAATACGTGGCGCCACCGGCCGAAACCACTGCCCAGGCCAATCGCGCCCTGGCCCAGGGGTCGGGTGATGCGCAGAGTTCCAAGCATGGCCTGTGGCACCGCCAGGGCGATGAGTTCATCCACATCAACGCCGTGCAGCCAGGCGGCCTGTTGATTGGTGTGACCCGCTACACCTTTGACAAAGAGCGTCACCTGCTGGAGTCCAGTTTCGCCAAACGTGCGCAATACAGTGGCGAAAAATGGCAACTGAGCGACGTTACCACCACCTATTTCCGCAATATCGGGCAAGGCACCAAGGCCAGCACCGAAGTGATCAATGTGCCGAGCCAGGAGTGGGACATCGCCCTCAAGCCGCAATTGCTCAATACCGTGGTGATGATCCCGGAAAGCCTGCCGATCTCCGGGCTGTGGGGTTACATCCACTACCTCAAGGACCAAGGCCTGAACAATGGCCGTTACTGGCTGGCATTTTGGGTCAAGGTATTGCAGCCGGTGGTGACTGCAGCGTTGGTGCTGATGGCGATTTCGTTCATCTTCGGCCCGTTGCGCTCGGTTACCCTCGGCCAGCGCGTGTTTACCGGCGTACTGGTGGGCTTCACCTTCCGTATCGCCCAGGACCTGCTTGGCCCGTCGAGCCTGGTGTTCGGCTTCTCGCCGCTGTTTGCGGTGCTGGTGCCCACGGCCATCTGTGCCTTGGCTGGCTTCTGGCTACTTCGTCGAGCCGGTTGATGCCTCGCTTATGAACAAAAAATGCCCCGGTCGAGAGATCGGGGCATTTTTGTTCTGGTCAGCAAAGATGACGTCTGGCCTGAGCATCAGGTACAATTCCCGGCTATTTTTCAGCGGGCAATCTGCCTGCAGCCTTTTTGAGTGTTGATCCGTGAGTGATTTGAGTCATATCCGCAATTTCTCCATCATCGCCCACATTGACCATGGTAAGTCGACGCTGGCCGATCGATTCATCCAGATGTGCGGCGGCCTTGCCGAGCGTGAAATGGAAGCCCAGGTACTGGACTCCATGGACCTCGAACGCGAGCGCGGGATCACCATCAAGGCCCACAGCGTTACGCTGTATTACAAAGCCAAAGACGGCATCACCTACCAACTGAACTTCATTGACACCCCAGGCCACGTCGACTTCACCTACGAAGTCAGCCGGTCCCTGGCGGCCTGTGAAGGTGCCTTGCTGGTGGTTGACGCAGGGCAGGGTGTGGAAGCGCAGTCGGTTGCCAACTGCTACACCGCGATCGAGCAGGGCCTGGAAGTCATGCCCGTGCTGAACAAGATCGACCTGCCTCAGGCCGAGCCTGAGCGCGTCAAGGAAGAGATCGAGAAGATCATCGGCATCGACGCCACCGACGCCGTCACCTGCAGCGCCAAGACCGGCCTGGGTGTCGACGAAGTGCTCGAACGCCTGGTGCAGACCATTCCAGCCCCGACCGGCAACTACGAAGATCCGCTGCAAGCGTTGATCATCGACTCCTGGTTCGACAACTACCTGGGCGTTGTCTCCCTGGTACGCGTGCGCCACGGCCGTGTGAAGAAGGGCGACAAGATCCTGGTCAAATCCACCGGCAAGATCCACCTGGTGGACAGCGTCGGTGTCTTCAACCCCAAGCACACCGCGACCGTTGATCTGAAAGCCGGTGAAGTAGGTTTCATCATCGCCGGTATCAAGGACATCCACGGCGCGCCGGTGGGTGACACCCTGACCCTGAGCTCCACGCCGGATGTCGACGTGCTGCCAGGCTTCAAGCGCATCCAGCCGCAGGTCTACGCGGGTCTGTTCCCGGTCAGCTCCGATGACTTCGAAGACTTCCGCGAGGCCCTGCAAAAGCTGACCCTCAACGACTCGTCGTTGCAGTACACCCCGGAAAGCTCCGACGCCCTGGGCTTCGGCTTCCGCTGTGGCTTCCTGGGCATGCTGCACATGGAAATCATCCAGGAGCGCCTTGAGCGCGAGTACGACCTGGACCTGATCACCACCGCGCCAACGGTTATTTTCGAGTTGTTGCTGAAAACCGGTGAAACGATTTACGTCGACAACCCGTCCAAGCTCCCGGATCTCTCGGCGATCGAAGACATGCGCGAGCCTATCGTGCGGGCCAATATCCTGGTCCCGCAGGAGCACTTGGGCAACGTTATTACCCTGTGTATTGAAAAGCGTGGCGTGCAGCGCGACATGCTGTTCCTCGGCACCCAGGTCCAAGTGACCTACGACATGCCGATGAACGAAGTGGTATTGGACTTCTTCGACCGCCTCAAGTCCACCAGCCGCGGCTATGCTTCGCTGGATTACCATTTCGACCGTTACCAATCGGCTAATCTGGTGAAACTGGATGTGTTGATCAACGGTGACAAGGTCGATGCCCTGGCACTGATCGTGCACAAGGACAACGCGCACTATAAAGGTCGCCAGTTGACCGAGAAGATGAAAGAACTGATTCCGCGCCAGATGTTCGACGTCGCGATCCAGGCCGCCATCGGCGGGCAGATCATTGCGCGGACCTCCGTCAAGGCACTCAGAAAGAACGTACTGGCCAAATGCTACGGCGGCGACGTAAGCCGTAAGCGCAAGCTGCTTGAGAAGCAAAAGGCCGGTAAAAAACGCATGAAGCAAGTAGGTAACGTGGAAGTTCCACAAGAAGCCTTCCTTGCGGTGCTCAGGTTGGATAGTTAGGTCCTATGTCGCTAAATTTCCCGCTGTTGCTGGTCATCGCCGTTGCCGTTTGCGGTCTCTTGGCGTTGCTCGATCTGGTGTTCTTCGCCCCGCGTCGGCGGGCGGCTATCGCGTCCTATCAGGGCAGCGTCAGCCAGCCCGATGGCGTGGTGATCGAGAAGCTGAACAAAGAGCCCTTGCTGGTTGAATACGGCAAGTCGTTCTTCCCGGTGTTGTTCATCGTGCTGGTGCTGCGTTCGTTCCTGGTGGAACCGTTTCAGATCCCCTCGGGGTCGATGAAACCTACCCTGGACGTGGGCGACTTCATCCTGGTGAACAAGTTTTCCTACGGGATCCGCCTGCCGGTGATCGACAAGAAGGTCATCGAGATCGGTGACCCGCAGCGCGGCGACGTGATGGTTTTTCGCTACCCGAGCGACCCTAACGTCAACTACATCAAGCGTGTTGTCGGCTTGCCGGGCGACGTGATCCGCTACACCAGCGACAAGCGCCTGTTCATCAACGGCGAGTCGGTGGCCGAGAAACTGATCGGCTCCGAGCCGAACAGCCTGGGCAGCGCCGAGTTGTATCAGGAAAAACTCGGTGCGGTGGAGCACGAAATCCGCAAGGAAATGAGCCGCTACCGTGCCCAGCCTGACGGCCAGTGGACAGTGCCGGCCGGGCATTACTTCATGATGGGCGACAACCGCGACAACTCCAATGACAGCCGGTACTGGGATGACCCCAACATTCCCAAGGACCTGCTGGGCATGGTTCCCGACCAGAATATCGTCGGCAAGGCCTTCGCGGTCTGGATGAGCTGGCCGGAACCCAAACTCAGCCACCTGCCGAACTTCTCGCGGGTCGGGCTGATCAAGTAATACAGGCGGCGCTGTGAACACAGCGCCGAATGCTTTTCTGGGGTGGGGACAAATCGGTCCCGCCTCATGCAGCACCAATCAGGATTTGAATTTGAACACTGCGTCAATCGTCGATGGCCGCCGGTGCCACCAAACAGATATGGGTAAACCGTGAGCGTTTCTTTAAGCCGTCTCGAGCGCCAGCTCGGCTACACCTTCAAGGACCAGGAATTGATGGTCCTTGCCCTTACACACCGCAGCTTTGCAGGGCGCAATAACGAGCGCCTGGAATTCCTCGGTGATGCCATCCTCAACTTCGTCGCCGGTGAAGCCCTGTTCGAGCGCTTCCCCCAAGCCCGTGAAGGCCAGCTGTCGCGCTTGCGCGCGCGCCTGGTGAAGGGCGAGACCCTGGCCGTGCTGGCCCGTGGCTTCGGCCTGGGCGAGTACCTGCGCCTGGGCTCTGGCGAATTGAAGAGCGGCGGTTTCCGGCGTGAATCGATCCTGGCCGACGCCCTCGAGGCGCTGATCGGTGCGATCTACCTCGATGCCGGCATGGAAGCGGCCAAGGAACGTGTCACCGCGTGGCTGACGTCCGAGATCGAAAGCCTCACGCTGGTCGACACCAACAAAGATCCCAAGACCCGCCTGCAGGAATTCCTGCAGTCCCGCGGTTGCGAACTGCCACGCTACGAAGTGGTGGATATCCAGGGTGAGCCCCATTGCCGCGTGTTCTTCGTGGAATGTGAAATCACCTTACTGAATGAAAAAAGCCGAGGTCAGGGTGTGAGCCGTCGTATTGCCGAACAGGTAGCGGCCGCTGCAGCACTGATTGCCCTGGGCGTGGAGAATGGCCATGACTGATTCAACCGCAACACGCTGTGGCTATGTTGCCATCGTCGGCCGCCCGAACGTGGGCAAGTCCACGTTGCTCAACCACATCCTCGGCCAGAAGCTCGCGATCACCTCGCGCAAGCCGCAGACCACTCGCCACAACATGCTGGGCATCAAGACCGAAGGCACCGTGCAAGCGGTCTACGTCGATACCCCGGGCATGCACAAAGGCGGCGAGAAAGCCCTCAACCGCTACATGAACAAGACCGCGTCGGCGGCGTTGAAAGACGTCGACGTGGTGATCTTCGTGGTCGACCGCACCAAGTGGACCGACGAAGACCAGATGGTTCTCGAGCGTGTGCAGTACGTCACCGGCCCGTTGATCGTCGCGCTGAACAAGACCGACCGTATCGAGGACAAAGCCGAGCTGATGCCGCACCTCAGCTGGCTGCAAGAACAACTGCCGAACGCGCAGATCATGCCGATCTCCGCCCAGCACGGCCACAACCTCGATGCCCTTGAGCGCGTGATCGCCGAGCACTTGCCGGAGAACGAGCACTTCTTCCCGGAAGACCAGATCACCGACCGCAGCAGCCGTTTCCTTGCCGCCGAACTGGTGCGCGAGAAAATCATGCGCCAGATGGGCGCCGAGCTGCCGTACCAGATCACCGTCGAGATCGAAGAGTTCAAGCAGCAGGGCAAGACCTTGCACATCCATGCGCTGATCCTCGTCGAACGTGACGGCCAGAAGAAGATCATCATTGGCGACAAGGGCGAGCGCATCAAGCGCATCGGCACCGAGGCGCGCAAGGACATGGAATTGCTGTTCGATTCCAAGATCATGCTCAACCTGTGGGTGAAGGTGAAGGGTGGCTGGTCCGATGATGAGCGTGCACTGCGCTCCCTGGGCTACGGCGACCTGTAAGATCGCTCCGCTGTAGGAGCCGGCTTGTGTGGGAGCTGGCTTGCCTGCGATAGCATCACCTCGGTGCAACAGAAAAACCGAGGTGCCTGCATCGCGGGCAAGCCCGCTCCCACATTGGTTTATCGCTGTTCTTAAGTTCCGCGAAGAGACTTTCATGTCCCAATCCCCACCCCCCAGCCAACTCGCCTACGTCCTGCACAGCCGCGCCTACCGCGAGACCAGCGCCTTGGTGGACTTCCTCACGCCCCAAGGCCGCCTGCGCGCGGTGTTGCGCAGCGCGCGGGGCAAGGCGGGCACGTTGGCGCGGCCTTTCGTGGCCCTGGACGTGGAGTTTCGCGGCAAAGGCGAGTTGAAAAACGTCGGTCGCATGGAAAGCGTCGGCACTTCTGCCTGGCTCAATGGCGAGGCGCTGTTCAGCGGCCTCTACCTCAATGAACTGTTGATCCGCCTGCTCCCCGCCGAAGACCCGCACCCGGCCGTCTTCGATCACTACGCTGCCACCTTGTTGGCGCTGGCCGAAGGCCGCCCGCTGGAGCCGCTGCTGCGCGCGTTTGAATGGCGCCTGCTGGACGACCTGGGCTACGGCTTCGAACTCGCCAACGACCTGCACGGCGACCCCATCGCCGCCGACGGCCTCTACCGCCTGCAAGTCGACGCCGGCCTTGAGCGCGTGTACCTGCTGCAACCCGGTCTGTTCCAGGGCACCGAGCTGTTGGCCATGAGCGAAGCGGATTGGACGGCGCCCGGCGCCTTGTCCGCCGCCAAGCGCCTGATGCGCCAGGCGCTGGCCGTGCACCTGGGCGGACGGCCGCTGGTCAGTCGCGAGTTGTTTCGAAAGCCCTGACATCCCCGTGTATGCTGTGCACCGATTCTTTCCCTTTTCAGGAGCGCTTCCGTGACCACCAGCAATCGCATTCTCCTTGGCGTCAACATCGACCACGTCGCTACCCTGCGCCAGGCCCGGGGCACCCGTTACCCTGACCCGGTCAAGGCCGCGCTGGACGCCGAAGAAGCGGGCGCCGACGGTATCACCGTGCACCTGCGCGAAGACCGCCGGCACATCCAGGAGCGCGACGTGCTGCTGCTCAAGGACGTGCTGCAAACCCGCATGAACTTCGAGATGGGCGTCACTGAAGAAATGATGGCCTTCGCCGAGCGCATCCGCCCGGCGCATATCTGCCTGGTCCCGGAAACCCGCCAGGAACTGACCACCGAAGGCGGCCTCGACGTGGCCGGCCAGGAAGCGCGGATCAAGGCCGCCGTGGAGCGCTTGTCGAAAATCGGCAGTGAAGTCTCGCTGTTCATCGACGCCGACGAGCGCCAGATCGAAGCGTCGCGTCGTGTCGGTGCGCCGGCCATCGAGCTGCACACCGGCCGATACGCCGATGCCACCACGCCCACTGAAGTGGCCGACGAGCTGCAACGCATCATTGACGGCGTGAGCTGCGGCCTCAAGGAAGGCCTGATCGTCAACGCCGGGCATGGCCTGCACTATCACAACGTCGAAGCCGTGGCCGCGATCAAGGGCATCAACGAGCTGAACATCGGGCATGCGCTGGTGGCTCATGCGCTGTTCGTCGGCTTCAAGGGCGCCGTCGCCGAGATGAAAGCGCTGATCCTGAGCGCTGCTGCCAAGCACTAAATAACACCGCAATCCCCCTGTGGAAATGGGCTTGTGTGGGAGCGGGCTTGCTCGCGAATACGGTGTGTCAGTCGATTCATGTATGGCTGACCCACTGCATTTGCGAGCAAGCCCGCTCCCACATAGGCGTATTCCGTCTTTTGATCTCTGGTGTTTTCCCCCGCGTTTCAGCCATGCGGCAATGCGAAGCCTTACTGTTTAGCCGATGCAGGTGTATCGTATCTGCCCTTTGCAGGCCCTGAGCCTGCGGCAGATACGTGAGGTTGTTGTGTCCCGATCCTTTTCCCGTCGACAAATCCTGGGTGGTCTCGCAGGCCTGGCCGTAGTGGGTGTGGGGGCCGGTGGCGCCTACCGCTACTGGCTGGGGAAAGTCGCCGAGGCCGAGGCCGGGCACGATTACGAACTGATCGCCGCACCGCTGGACGTGGAACTGGTACCGGGGCACAAGACCGAGGCCTGGGCATTCGGCCCATCCGCGCCGGGCACCGAATTGCGCGTGCGCCAGGGTGAATGGCTGCGGGTGCGCTTTATCAACCACCTGCCGGTCGCCACCACCATTCACTGGCATGGCATCCGCCTGCCACTGGAAATGGACGGCGTGCCCTACGTCTCGCAATTACCAGTGCTGCCCGGTGAATATTTCGATTACAAATTCCGCGTGCCCGACGCCGGCAGCTACTGGTATCACCCCCATGTGAACAGCAGCGAAGAGCTGGGCCGTGGCCTGGTCGGCCCGCTGATCATCGAGGAACGCGAACCCACCGGTTTCAAGCACGAGCGCACCCTCAGCCTGAAAAGCTGGCACGTGGACGAAGAGGGCGCTTTCGTGGCCTTCAGCATTCCCCGTGAAGCGGCGCGTGGCGGCACGGCGGGGCGGTTGTCGACGATCAACGGCGTGTCCCAGGCTGTCATCGATTTGCCGGCCGGGCAGATCACCCGCGTGCGCCTGCTCAACCTCGACAACACCCTGACCTATCGCATCAACATCCCTGACGTCGAAGCGCAGATCTACGCGCTGGACGGAAACCCTATCGAGCCGCGCCCGTTGGGCAAGGAATACTGGCTGGGCCCCGGCATGCGCATCTGCCTGGCGATCAAGGCACCGCCGGCCGGCGAAGAACTGTCGATCCGCAATGGCCCGGTGCGCCTCGGTACGTTCCGTTCGGTGGCGAACACCGATGCACCCACCGAGTGGCCGCCGGCGTTGCCGGCCAACCCGATCAGCGAGCCGGACCTGGCGAATGCCGAGAAACTCAACTTCAATTTCGAGTGGGTGGGCTCCGTTTCGGTCAATGTCGACAACGGCAAGCCGCCGAGCCTGTGGCAGATCAACGGCCAGGCCTGGGACATCACCGACAAGACCTGCGCCGACCGCCCGATTGCCAAGCTGGAAAAGGGCAAGAGCTACATTTTCGAATTGAAGAACATGACCCAGTACCAGCACCCGATCCACCTGCACGGCATGAGTTTCAAGGTGATCGCTTCGAACCGCCACAAGGTGATCCCGTACTTCACCGACACGTACCTGCTGGGCAAGAACGAGCGTGCTCGCGTGGCGTTGGTGGCGGATAACCCCGGGGTGTGGATGTTCCATTGCCACGTGATCGACCATATGGAAACCGGCCTGATGGCCGCCATCGAGGTGGCGTGATGCGTCAGTTTCGCCCCACCGCGATCATCGACCGCAGCCGCGACCAGGACTTCATGCGCGAAGCCCTGGCCCTTGCCGCCCAAGGCGCTGCATTGGGTGAAGTCCCCGTAGGCGCTGTGTTGGTGCAGGACGGAGAAATCATCGGCCGTGGCTTCAACTGCCCCATCAGCGGCAACGACCCCAGCGCCCATGCCGAAATGGTCGCCATCCGCGCCGCCGCGCAAGCCATCAGCAACTACCGCCTGGTGGGCAGCACCCTGTATGTGACCCTTGAGCCGTGCAGCATGTGCGCCGGTTTGATCGTGCATTCACGGATTGCGCGGGTGGTGTATGGCGCGCTGGAGCCCAAGGCCGGGATCGTGCAAAGCCAGGGGCAGTTTTTTACCCAGGGCTTTTTGAATCATCGGGTGTTGTTTGAAGGCGGGGTATTGGCAGAAGAGTGCGGGACGGTCTTGAGCGAGTTCTTCAAGGCGCGCCGGGCAAAAGCCACCCTTTAAAGAACACTCGAAAACCGATGTGGGAGCGGGCTTGCTCGCGAATGCGGTGGGTCAGTCACTCTATACATGGCTGATCCACTGCATTCGCGAGCAAGCCCGCTCCTACATTTAGGGAGGTGGGGGTTACTTGCGAGCGATGATTACCGCTCGCATCGGCGCCGGCAGCCCTTCGATGGTTTTGCTGTGATCTTCCGGATCAAGGAAATCACTCAGCGACTGGTACTTCATCCACTCTGTCCCACGCTGTTCCTCGACGGTGGTGACGCTCACATCCACACAGCGCACATCACTGAACCCGGCACGCCGCAGCCACAGCATCAACGCTGGCACCGACGGCAGGAACCACACGTTGCGCATCTGCGCGTAGCGATCTTCCGGCACCAGCACTTGTTGCTGATCGCCTTCGACCACCAGGGTTTCCAGCACCAGTTCGCCGCCTTTGACCAAGGTGTCCTTCAGTGCCAGCAAATGCTCGATCGGCGAGCGGCGGTGGTAGAACACGCCCATGGAAAACACCGTGTCGAAGCCTTCGAGGTTTGCTGGCAGGTCTTCGAACGGGAACGGCAGGTGCCAAGCCTTGGGCTCGGACAGGTAGCGCTGCACCGCCTGGAATTGGCAGAAGAACAGCCAGTTCGGGTCCACGCCAATTACGCTGTCGGCACCGGCGCCGAGCATGCGCCACATGTAGTAGCCGTTGCCGCAGCCGACATCGAGGATGCGCTTGCCCTTCAAGTCCAAGTGTGGGGCCACGCGCGACCACTTCCAGTCCGAACGCCATTCGGTGTCCACATGCACGCCGAACAGGTGGAACGGCCCTTTGCGCCAAGGGCTCAGGCCCATCAGCGCGGCATGCATCTGCACGCGTGTGTCTTCGTCGCAGTCGGTATCGAGTGTCAGGCCGTTGAGTAAATCCACTTCGCTGGGCTGGATCGCAGGCAGCGCATCCAACGCACTCTGCCAACGCTCCAGGTCGCCATGACCCTTTTCCATCTTGCTATCGAGTTGCGCTTGCAGGCCCTGGGCCCACACGGCCAGGGGAGTGCCGACCAAGTGGCGGGCGAGGGGGGACAGATCAATCATGGCAAGGCAATCAACGAGGCAAAGTTAAGACACTGGAACCACGGCACGACTTTAGAGAACCCGGCCGCCAGCAGGCGTTCGCGGTGTTCTTCGAGGCTGTCGGGCTTCATGACGTTTTCGATGGCGCTGCGCTTCTGGGCGATTTCCAGTTCGCTGTAGCCGTTGGCGCGTTTGAACGCGATGTGCAGGTCGGTGAGCAGCGCGTGTTCTTCGGGATCATTGAAGCGCAGCTTTTCCGAAAGGATCAATGCACCGCCCGGCAACAATGATTGGCGGATGCGCGAGAGCAGCGCCAGGCGCTCATCGGGCGCGATGAATTGCAGGGTGAAGTTCAACGCCACCACCGAGGCCGGCTGGAACTGCAGCGCGAGGATATCGCCCTCGATGACCTCGACCGGCAGCAGCTCCTGGAACATCGAGTCCTGGCCATTGAGGTATTCACGGCAACGCTCGACCATCGCCGCCGAGTTATCCACAGCGATCACCCGGCAACCGTCGGTGCGCACATGGCGGCGCAGGGCCTGGGTCACCGCGCCAAGCGAGGATCCCAGGTCATACAGCATGCTGTTGGGTTGGGCGAACTGCGCGGCGAGTACGCCGAGGTTCTCGACGATGGTCGGGTAGCCGGGCACCGAGCGCTTGATCATGTCCGGGAACACCCGCACCACGTCCTCGTTAAAGGCGAAGTCCGGCACCTGGGGCAGGGGCTGGGCGAAAAGGCGATCGGGTTCTTTGCTCACGGTTGTTCCGGCGACGATTGGGGAAAGGCCGGCATTTTAGCCAAGTTGGCCCTCATGTGCGCGGGTTGTCTGATGGAAAGCCGAGGCAGTGATGCCCCACTGGCCCAGCCAATACGTGGTGATCAGCAAATAAGGTGCTGCATCGAACGCCACCACAAACCGATTGATACCAATCAGCGTGTCAGAAAACACAAACGACACCGCACCTGCCGCCGCCAGCCATGCCGAGCGTTTCGGCACGTCGCTGCCCAGTCGCGCCAACGCACGCCAGAGCATGACACTGATCACGGTTGCATAAACCACCACTGGAATCAGCAAGTCACCCAGGCCATGGGAGATCAGGATGCTCAGCAGGATCGCGCCCACGCCCAGCGCCAATACCAGCGGCAGCAGCGCCAAGCGGCGACAGTCACTGAAATAGGCTTTGAGGTACGCCAAATGCGCAAACAGGAAGGCACCCAAGCCGAAGATGAACAGGTCGCCCGGCCAGGCCAGCAGTACATCGCCCACCAGGGAAAAAATCAGCCCCAGGCTGATCCAGCGTCGATAGTCGGTGGGCGGCGCGTCATGCAGCCAGCCCAGCAGTGCCAGTACCGGCAACGGTTTGACCAGCAGGCACAACAAGGTGGCATGGGTGGCAAGGCCGTAGATAAAAGTGCCGGCGCCCATCAACGCAAGAATCAGCCATGGCATATCAGTTCACCGTAACGGCGCAGTCGAAGGTTTCGGCGGGTTCGGCTTCCGGTTCCCAGGGCTGCTGGGAGGTCAAGCGTAAACGGCCCTGGCCGGCCGCGAAGGCCTGGAAGCGCCAGGTCGACTGGCCACCGCCGCCGATCACGCCGGATTCTGTGCTGCTGTACACCTCTGGGCTGAGTGCGCGCAGCACGCCGCCCGCGGAGTCCTGGATGGCCCAGCGGTAACCGGTGGTGGGGTTGCTTGGCAGGGTGAGGATCAGGTTTTGCCCGGTTTTAAGTTGAAGCGGGCAGGCGCTCTGGTTGTCCACGCTGATGTTTTGCTTCGGTGCGCTGGCACACGCGGCCAGTAGGGCAAGGCTCAAGGGGAGAAGCAGGCGGGCAGCGGTCATGGGGGCTCCGTTCATTCACGACGAAGGGCGAGCATAACCGAAGATGAGACAAGGTGTGACAAGAGGGATTTGTGTTGTTGCGACAGACGCCATCGCGGGCAAGCCTGCTCCCACATTTGACCGATTTGTCATCAACAACACCGATCCCTGTGGGAGCCGGGCTTGCCCGCGATGAGGCCAGACCAGGCACTACATAACTATCAGAAGAGCACTTTCGCCACATCCGCAAAGCGCTTGGCAAAGTGCACCGTCATGCCTTCCTTCAGGTACTCCGGCAATTCCTCAAAACTGCCCCGATTCGGCTCCGGCAGGATCAGTTCATGAATCTTCTGGCGTCGCGCCGCGATCACTTTCTCGCGCACCCCGCCAATCGGCAGTACATGCCCGGTCAAGGTCAGCTCGCCAGTCATGGCCACGCCTTTTTTCGGCGGCTGGTTACGCGCCAGGGACAGCAGCGCACTGGCCATGGTCACACCGGCGCTCGGGCCATCTTTTGGCGTGGCACCTTCCGGCACATGCAAGTGCACGAAGGCTTCGTCGAAGAATTTCGGATCACCGCCAAACGACTTCAGATTGGAGCTGATGTAGCTGTAGGCGATTTCGGCGGATTCCTTCATCACTTCGCCCAACTGACCGGTGAGCTTGAAGCCGCGATTGAGCGTATGGATGCGCGTCGCTTCGATCGGCAAGGTCGCGCCGCCCATGCTGGTCCAGGCCAGGCCGGTGATCACACCGGTGCCGGACAGCACTTGTTCATTGCGGAATACCGGCATGCCCAGCGAGCTTTCCAGGTCCTTGTTGCCGATCTTGATCACCGAATCCGGCTCATCCAGCAGCTTGACCACCGCCTTGCGCACCAGCTTGCCCAGTTGTTTCTCCAACTGTCGCACCCCGGCTTCGCGGGCATAACCGTCGATCAAGGCACGCAGGGCGCCGTCGCTAATGGTCAGGCTGTTTTTCGACACACCGGCTTTTTCCAGCTGTTTGGGCCACAGGTGGCGCTTGGCGATGGCGACTTTTTCTTCGGTGATATAGCCCGACAGGCGAATCACTTCCATACGGTCCAGCAGCGGGCCGGGGATGGAATCCAGGGTGTTGGCGGTGCACACGAACAGCACCTTGGACAGGTCCAGGCGCAGGTCCAGGTAGTGATCGAGGAATTCGACGTTCTGTTCCGGGTCGAGGGTTTCCAGCAGCGCCGAGGCCGGGTCGCCCTGGAAGCTTTGGCCCATCTTGTCGATCTCGTCGAGCATGATCACCGGGTTCATCACCTCCACATCCTTGAGCGCTTGCACCAGCTTGCCTGGCAGCGCGCCGATGTAGGTGCGGCGATGGCCCTTGATCTCGGCCTCGTCACGCATGCCGCCCACGCTGAAACGGTAGAACGGCCGGCCCAGGGACTCGGCGATGGATTTGCCCACACTGGTCTTGCCCACGCCCGGCGGGCCCACCAGCAGCACGATGGAGCCGGCGACTTCGCCTTTATAAGCGCCCACCGCGAGAAATTCGAGGATGCGACTCTTGATGTCATCCAGGCCCGCGTGATGCTTGTCCAACACCTTGCGCGCGTGTTTGAGGTCGAGTTTGTCCTCGCCGTACACGCCCCACGGCACTGAAGTGGCCCAGTCCAGGTAGTTGCGCGTCACCGCGTATTCCGGCGAACCGGTCTCAAGGATCGACAGTTTGTTCAGTTCTTCATCAATGCGTTTCTTCGCTTGGGCCGGCAGCACTTTGCCTTCCAGGCGTTGCTCGAACTGCTCGACATCCGCGCTGCGGTCGTCCTTGGTCAGGCCCAGCTCCTGCTGGATGACCTTGAGCTGTTCCTTGAGAAAGAACTCGCGCTGGTGCTCGCCGATCTTGCGGTTCACCTCGGCGGAGAGTTCTTTTTGCAGGCGCGCGACTTCGACTTCTTTGCGCAGCATCGGCAGGACTTTTTCCATGCGCTTGAGCATGGGCACGCAATCGAGCACTTCCTGCAACTCGTTACCGGTGGCCGAGGTCAGCGCGGCGGCGAAGTCGGTGAGTGGCGACGGGTCGTTGGGGCTGAAGCGGTTGAGGTAGTTTTTCAGCTCTTCGCTGTACAGCGGGTTGAGCGGCAGCAGCTCCTTGATCGCATTGATCAGCGCCATGCCGTAGGCCTTCACCTCATCGGTCGGCTCGCTCGGCTGGTGCGGGTACTCGACTTCCACCAGATACGGTGGGCGGTGGTGCTTGAGCCAGGTCTTGATGCGCACACGGGTCAGGCCCTGGGCAACGAACTGCAGCTTGCCGTTCTCGCGGCTGGCGTGGTGTACCTTCACCAGGGTGCCGTACAGCGGCAGGCTGGAGGTGTCGAAGTGGCGCGGGTCTTCCGGCGGGGTGTCCATGAAGAACAGCGCCAGGGAGTGGTGCTCGGATTTGCTCACCAGCTCAAGCGTCTCGGCCCACGGCTCTTCATTGACGATCACCGGCAGCACTTGCGCCGGGAAGAAGGGCCGATTGTGGATCGGGATGATATAGACCTTGTCCGGCAGGTTTTGCCCAGGCAGGGCCAGGCCGGTATTGGAAGACGGGGTTTCAGCGTTTTCGGGGTCGGCGTAGTCGTTCAAGTCGTAATCAGGGAAATCTTGCTGGTCGCTCATGGGGCACCTGCATAAGGAAGTATGGTGCTTAGATGGGGCGGGGCGGCGGTGGTTTCAATGGTCGCGGCGAGATAGCAACATATTGCATGAAATTCTCGACTACGCCGCAGGACCAGTGTGGGAGCGGGCTTGCTCGCGAATGCGGTGGATCAGTGAATATATCTTTGACTGACCCACCGCATTCGCGAGCAAGCCCGCTTCCACATTTGGAATTATGTGCGGTCAGCTGATTTTGTGCAGATAGGCGGGAAGCGGCTGTTCGGGCAGCACTGAGAGCACTTTCAAGCGCTGCAACATCCGCTGCCGAGCCCGCTGCAGGTGCTCACGCAGGTTCAGCGCCGCCGCGTCCACCGCGCCATGCAGCAACAGCTCCAGAATCAGGCGATGCTCAGCCAACATGGCCGGATCAGCACCGATCCCCAGCAAACGGTAGAAAATCCGGCTGATGATCATCGGGCTCTGGCCCTGGCGAATCAACGCCGCAATTTTGCGGTTCTGCAGGCCGGCCAGGCAGCGCTGGTGCAAATCTTCCTCGATCTGTTCGATGGCCTCCAGGCTGCAATGCGCGCTCTCCTGGGCATCCAGCACGCGCTGCAGCATGGCCTCCAGCAATTCGCGGTCGAGGTGGGGGGCACTTTGGCGCAGGGCTTCGGGCTCCAGGCAGGCGCGCAGTTCGTAGTCTTCGGTGACTTCTCGCGCAGTCAACGGCCCCGCCAGCCATTGGGAGTAGGGCTCCTTTTCCACCAGGCCACGGTCGCGCAGGCGCATCAGCGCTTCGCGCACCACGGCGCGGCTGACGCCGTAGTGGTCGGCAGCAGCTTGCTCATCCAGGCGGTAATGGCCGAAAGCAATACAGGTGGACAACGCCGCGCCGATCTCTTCGACGATGCGTTCGCCCAGCGGTCGCGTGTCCACCAGCTCATCTTCACCGTTAAGGCCCAGGTGAGCGTGGCTCAAGGGCAGGCGCAGAGGCTCCATCGCCAGGCCTTCGGGGTTGATCAGATAACCCCGGCCGTTGAAGCGGCAGATCAGGCCCTCTGCGTGCAGCAGGTCCAGGGCCTTGCGCACCGGCACGCGGCTGGTGCCGAACAATTCGGCCAGCGGTGCTTCCAGCAAGACCAGGCCGTGGCGCGCAGTACCGTTGACGATCGCGTCACGCAACACCTGATGAATCATCGCGTAACGGGAGGCCGAGGCGGACACTGCTTTCATCGCTTTCTCTGGAGGCTGTAGGACGGTGGCCGGGGATTCTCTCATAAGTTGCGCCTGTCACTCTGCGCCACGTCGCGGGCACTTTTTTGGGGCCTTGTAGGTAGGAATGTTACTTTTCTGCACCAAAATGTACTTATTAATAAAAGATACATTATTTCATTGAAGGTGCTTTCCCGCCCACCTGCAAGCATTTTTCCTACTCTTTAAAGCTATCTATCCCGATGCTCTAGGCGGGATTCACTCTTTGCGAACCAAGATCCCGGCTAAGACTGGCACGAAAGCTGCCTTCGTAAAATGTACATTTTATTAATATATACGTTTTGTGAGGGTCATTCTGATGTCAGATGCCACTTCAATGGCCGAGGATTTCGCCAGCGGTCGCAGCGACCCGGTGCAAGCCCTCGAACAGGCACTTGAGAAAGCCAGCCAGGTGCCTGCCGTCTTTATCAGCCTGACGGGCGAACGCGCCCGCCGTGAAGCCGAAGCCGCCGCCGCCCGTTGGCGCGCCGGCCAGCCAGTGAGCGTGTTCGATGGCGTGCCGTTGGCCTGGAAGGACCTGTTTGATGTGGCCGGCAGCGTCACCACGGCGGGCGCCGCCTACCGCCGCAACGCGCCCGCGGCCTTGCTCGATGCCCCCACTGTCGGCCTGTTGTGCCGCGCCGGGATGGTCAGTGTCGGCAAGACCAACCTCAGCGAACTGGCCTATTCCGGCTTGGGGCTGAACCCGCATTTCGGCACGCCGCACAATCCCCATGGCACTGACCAACCGCGTATTCCGGGCGGTTCGTCGTCCGGCTCGGCGGTCGCCGTCGCTGCCGGCATCGTGCCTATCGCCATGGGCACCGACACGGCCGGTTCCATCCGTATCCCGTCGGCGTTCAATGGCCTGGTGGGTTACCGCAGCAGCAGCCGCCGCTACAGCCGCGATGGGGTTTTCCCCCTGGCCCACACCCTCGACAGCCTTGGCCCGTTGACCCGTAGCGTGCGCGATGCACTGGCCATCGACGACCTGTTGCATGGCCGCACCCAAACCCACACGGCCCGCAGCCTCAAGGGCCAGCGCTTTGTGTTGGCGCAACAGGACGCTGAACCCGCTGTGCGCAACAACCTGCTGCGCGCGGTGGAGCAACTCAAGGCCCAGGGCGCGCTGGTCGAAGAACGCGAATGCCCGACGTTCCAGGCGACCCTGGACCTGATCAAACACCACGGTTGGCTCGGCGCCTTTGAAGCCTTCGCCCTGCACGAAACGCTACTCGACAGCCCCGACGCCGAGCTGCTCGACCCGCGCGTGCGCCGCCGCCTCGAAACTGCGCGTTCACTGCCAGCCAGCCAGCTCATCCACCTGACCGATGCACGTCGCCGCCTGCAACAGCAACTGGTCGACGACCTCGACGGCGCCATCCTCATCACACCCACCGTCGCCCACGTCGCGCCCCCATTGGCGCCTCTGGCAGGCGACGACGACCTGTTCGTCAACACCAACCTCGCCACCCTGCGCCTGACCATGCCCGGCAGTCTGCTCGACATGCCCGGCGTAAACCTGCCCAGCGGCCGCGATGCCCAGGGCCTGCCCACCGGGTTGCTGCTCAGCGCCCCGACGGGAGAAGACGCACGCCTGCTGCGCGCCGCGTTGTCCGTCGAAACCGTACTTAACGTTTAAGGAGACACACCATGGCTAAAGACATCCTCTGTGCATTTGGCGTCGACGTTGACGCCGTCGCCGGCTGGCTCGGTTCCTACGGCGGCGAAGATTCGCCGGACGACATCTCCCGTGGCCTGTTCGCCGGTGAAATCGGCGCGCCACGCCTGCTCAAGTTGTTCGAACGCTACGGCCTGCGCACCACCTGGTTTATCCCCGGCCATTCCATGGAAACCTTCCCCGAGCAGATGAAGGCCGTGGCCGACGCCGGTCACGAAATTGGTGTGCACGGCTACAGCCACGAAAACCCCATCGCCATGACCGCCGAGCAGGAAGAAATCGTCCTGGATAAATCCATCGAGCTGATCACCCAGGTCACCGGCAAACGCCCGACGGGTTACGTGGCGCCGTGGTGGGAATTCAGCAAGGTCACCAACGAACTGCTGCTGAAAAAAGGCATCAAGTACGACCACAGCCTGATGCACAACGACTTCCACCCTTACTACGTGCGCAAGGGCGATAGCTGGACCAAGATCGACTACAGCCAGCACCCCGACACCTGGATGAAACCGCTGGTGCGTGGCGAAGAAACCGACCTGGTGGAGATCCCGGCCAACTGGTACCTGGACGACCTGCCGCCGATGATGTTCATCAAGAAAGCCCCCAACAGCCATGGCTTCGTCAACCCGCGTCACCTCGAAGAAATGTGGCGCGACCAGTTCGACTGGGTCTACCGCGAACACGAACACGCGGTGTTCACCATGACCATCCACCCCGACGTCTCCGGCCGCCCGCAAGTGCTGCTGATGCTGGAGCGCCTGATCGAACACATCCAGAGCCATGCCGGCGTGCGCTTCGTCACCTTCGACGAAATCGCCGACGACTTCATCCGCCGCCAACCCCGTACCTGACCCTTAAAAAACAGCCCCCCTGAGGCGCGACCCATGTCCATCTACAACAAGCTTGACCTGACTGGTTGGAAACCCCGGCAACTGACGTCCAAGGAGGTGCGTTTCGCCACTTGGATCGCGTTTTTCGCCTGGGTGTTTGCGGTGTATGACTTCATCCTCTTCGGCACCTTGCTGCCGGAGATTGGCCGGCACTTTGGCTGGGGTGAAGTGGAGCAAGCTGAAATCGCGACCTGGGTGGCGGTGGGTACGGCGGTGGTCGCCTTTGCCATTGGCCCCGTCGTCGATAAATTGGGCCGGCGCAAAGGCATTATCTTCACCGTGGCCGGCTCTGCGCTGTGTTCGGCGCTGACGGCGATTGGCGGCGCGTGGGGCAAGTCGCCGCTGATTCTGATCCGTTCGCTGGGCGGCCTGGGTTATGCCGAGGAAACCGTCAACGCCACTTACCTGAGCGAGCTGTACGGCGCCTCGGAAGACCCGCGCCTGACCAAGCGCCGTGGGTTTATCTACAGCCTGGTGCAGGGTGGCTGGCCGGTCGGTGCGTTGATCGCTGCCGGGTTGACCGCGCTGTTGCTGCCGATCATCGGCTGGCAAGGGTGCTTCATCTTTGCCGCCATCCCGGCAGTGGTGATCGCGATCATGGCGCGCAAGCTCAAGGAGAGCCCGCAGTTCCAGATCCACCAGCGCATCAGCGAGCTGCGTAAAAGCGGCGCGGTGAAGGAAGCGCAGAACGTCGCCGTGACCTACGGCGTGGACTACGACGAACACAGCAAGGCCGGCCTGAAAGCGGCATTCCGTGGCCCGGCGCGACGCGCCACCCTGGTGATCGGCGCGGCACTGTTGCTCAACTGGGCCGCGATCCAAGTATTCAGCGTGCTGGGGACTTCGGTGATCGTCAGCGTGCACCACATCTCGTTCGAGAACTCGCTGATCATCCTTGTGCTGTCGAACCTGGTGGGTTACTGCGGTTACCTCAGCCACGGCTGGATGGGCGACAAGATCGGCCGCCGCAACGTGATCGGCCTGGGCTGGATGCTCGGCGGCCTGTCGTTCGCCGGGATGCTGTTTGGCCCCAGCAATATGCCGATGGTGGTCGGGCTGTACAGCCTGGGCCTGTTCTTCCTGATCGGGCCGTACTCGGCGGCGCTGTTCTTTATCAGTGAAAGCTTCCCCACCAGCATCCGCGCCACCGGCGGCGCGATCATCCATGCCATGGGCCCGATTGGTGCGGTGGTCGCAGGCTTTGGTGCGACCCAAGTGTTGTCCGCCGGCAGCGACTGGCAGACCGCCGCGCTGTGGTTCGGCGCGCTGCCGTGCTTCCTGTCCGGCGCGTTGATGTTTGCCGCACGCCATGTGCGTCCGGAAACCGTTCAGTAAGGAGTGATCGATGAGCCGTAAAGTTGCGTTGATTACCGGTGCCGCCAGTGGCATCGGCCAAGCCCTCGCCGTGGCCTATGCCCGTCATGGCGTGGCGGTGGTGGGCGGGTATTTCCCGGCCGATCCCCATGACCCGCAGACCACCGTCAGCCGGGTGGAAGAGGCGGGTGGCGAATGTCTGATGCTGCCGTTGGACGTGGGCAACACCGCCTCGGTGGACGCCCTGGCCGAACAAGCTATTCAGCATTTTGGCCGGCTGGATTACGCAGTGGCCAACGCCGGTTTGCTGCGCCGCGCACCCTTGCTGGAGATGACCGACGCGCTGTGGGACGAGATGCTCAATGTCGACCTCACGGGGGTGATGCGCACCTTCCGCGCAGCGACCCGACACATGAGCGAAGGCGGTGCGCTGGTGGCGATTTCATCGATTGCCGGTGGTGTGTATGGCTGGCAGGAACACAGCCATTACGCAGCCGCCAAGGCGGGTGTGCCGGGGTTGTGCCGGTCGCTGGCGGTGGAGTTGGCGCCACTGGGGATTCGTTGCAATGCGGTGATCCCGGGTCTGATCGAGACGCCACAGTCGCTGGATGCAAAGAACTCCCTGGGCCCGGAAGGCTTGGCGAAAGCGGCGCGCGCTATCCCCTTGGGCCGGGTAGGGCGGGCGGATGAAGTCGCGTCGCTGGTGCAGTTCTTGACCAGTGAGGCATCGAGCTATTTGACCGGACAAAGCATCGTCATCGACGGCGGCCTGACCGTACGCTGGCCCGACTGACTGCACCCCATTTAAAAAGGTGGGAGCTGGCTTGCCTGCGATAACGGTGTATCAGTGAACACATGTGTGGCTGACCCGCCGCCATCGCAGGCAAGCCAGCTCCCACATTAGAACCGTGTTTGTCTCGGGAGAATTTACATGCCTCAACTGACTCACCGCCGCGCCGTCATCACCGGCGCCGGCAGCGGCATCGGCGCCGCCATCGCCCGTGCCTACGCCGCCGAAGGCGCGCAGCTGGTATTGGCCGACCGCAACGCCGCCAGCCTCGCCGAAACCGCGATCACCTGCCGCAACCTTGGCGCCGAGGTGTTCGAATGCCTGGCCGACGTCGGCACCGTCGAAGGCGCCCAGGCCAGCGTCGACCGTTGCGTCGAACAGTTCGGCGGTATCGATATCCTGGTCAACAACGCCGGCATGCTCACCCAGGCGCGCTGTGTCGACCTGACCATCGAGATGTGGAACGACATGCTGCGCGTCGACCTCACCAGTGTGTTCGTCGCCAGCCAACGCGCCTTGCCGCACATGCTTGCGCAGCGTTGGGGCCGGATCATCAACGTCGCCTCGCAACTGGGCATCAAGGGTGGCGCCGAACTGACTCACTATGCGGCTGCCAAGGCTGGGGTGATCGGCTTTACCAAGTCCCTGGCGCTGGAAGTGGCCAAGGACAACGTGCTGGTCAACGCCATCGCACCGGGCCCGATTGAAACGCCATTGGTGGGCGGTATCAGCGAAGAATGGAAACGCGCCAAGGCCAAGGAGTTGCCCCTGGGCCGCTTCGGCCTGGCCGATGAAGTGGCGCCGGTTGCGGTGCTGCTGGCCAGCGAGCCCGGCGGCAATCTGTTCGTTGGCCAGACACTGGGCCCGAACTCCGGCGATGTCATGCCATGAGTGAGGTGTAGCCATGTGCGGACTCTGCGGACTGCTCGGCGAAGACCTGCACTGGAGCGATCCCCTGGGCGATGAATTACCCCGGCGCCGCGAACGCCTGCGCCGGATCGCGGCGATCAATCAGGTGCTGGCGGTGTTCCGGCTCAAGGTCGAAGACTTCCAGGGCGCGTCGTATCTGCTGCTCGGCGCCACTGGCAAGCAGGCATTGGCCAGCGGTCTGGATCAACTCTGGCAGGCGGCCGAAACCATGCTCGGCCGCCCGTTGGATCCCCTTGATCCGCGCTTGTTGGACCACTTGGAGTCAGCCTCATGAGTATTGCCCTCAACGTCATCACCGGCTTTCTCGGCAGCGGTAAAACCACCTTGCTCAAGCGCCTGCTGCAGGGTGAAAGCCTGGGCGACACCGCGTTGCTGATCAACGAATTCGGTGATGTCGGTATCGACCATCTGCTGGTGGAAGAAGTGGCGCCGGATACGGTGCTGCTGCCCAGCGGCTGCGTGTGTTGCTCGATCCGTGGCGAGTTGAAAGAGGCTTTGCTGACCTTGTTGCAACGCCGTGAGCGCGGTGAGATCCCGGCGTTCAAGCGGGTCATCCTGGAGACCACCGGCCTGGCCGACCCGGCGCCGATCCTGGCCACCCTGAACAACGACGTGCAGTTACGCGGGCGTTTTCATATTGGCTTGGTGATCACCCTGGTGGACGCCAGCCATGCCGTCCTGCAAGAACGCCTGCACCCGGAATGGCTGGCCCAGGTGGCGGCGGCGGATCGCTTGCTGCTGAGCAAGACTGATCTGGCGGGTGACTGCGCTGCACTGCGCGCACATCTGCAAGCGCTCAATGCCGGCACGCCGATCCTCGATACCCATGACATCCACAGCGGCGACCAACTGCTGCTGGGCGAAGGCCTGCGCAGTGCCGAACCCGCCATGGAAGTCAGCCGCTGGCAGCTGCATCAAACCACCACGGCCACCCACGGCGCCGCGCAAGTGTGCAGCCTGACCTTCGACCAGCCCCTGGATTGGGTGGGTTTCGGGGTATGGTTGTCGATGCTGTTAAGATGCCACGGCGAACGAATTCTCCGCGTCAAAGGGCTGCTCAACGTGAACGCCAGTAACGCCCCCATCGTCATTCATGGCGTGCAGCATTGCCTGCATGCGCCGGTCCATTTGCCCGCGTGGCCGGGCACTGACCGCCAATCACGCCTGGTGTTTATCCTGCGTGGCCTCGAGCCTGCGCTGCTCAAGCGTTCGTTTGAAGCGTTCTCGCGGCGGTTCGCGGCATGATCACACTCCGCGTTCTCGGTACGTCGGTCACCCTGCTTGAATGCCTGCGCGTGCGCGCTGAAGAGGAGCTGGGCATTCGCTTGGTCTACCAGGTGCACGACGTCGAACAGGCCCAGCGTATCGCGGTGATGCAGCCCGAGAGCTATGACCTGTACGACCAGTGGTTTCACAACGTTGACTTCGTGTGGCCGGCTCGGGCGATCCAGCCCATCGACACGCGGCGCATCGCGCTGTGGCACGAAATCAATGACCTGCCCAAGCGCGGGCGCCTGTCGGCCGACGACCGTTTGGGCAGTGGCAGCGTGCCCAGCGAGCGGCTATTCGTGCAGCACGATGGCAGCCTCGGCAGCACGGTCACCGAGCGCATCAGCATGCTGCCCCTGACCCACAACGCCGACAGCTTCGCCTATCGCCCCGAGCGCCTGCCCGAAGGTTTTTGCCACGGCAACGAAAGCTGGGGCTGGCTGCTCGACCCCGCGTGGCGTGCGCGCACCGCCTTGCAGAGCGACGCCGCCATCGGCGCCCTGGATGCCGCGCTGGCGGTGCAGGGCGCGGGGCTGGCCAGCTTCAGGGACATCGGCAACATGAGCATCGAAGAGATCGATGTACTCGCTGACATCCTGGTGCGTAAACAGAAAGAAGGACACTTCGCAGCGTTCTGGTCCGACGATGAAGAGGCGGCGCAGTTGATGCTGAGCCCGAGTATCGATATCCAGAGCCTGTGGTCACCGACCTTGATGCGCCTGCATCGCGCCGGGGTGAAATACCGCCTGGCGGTGCCGCGCGAGGGGTATCGGGCGTGGTTTGGTGGGTTGTCGTTGTCGCGGCATGCCAAGGGGCCGGTGCTGGATGCGGCCTATGCGTATCTGAATTGGTGGCTGTCCGGTTGGCCGGGGGCGGTGATGGCGCGGCAGGGGTATTACATTGGTAACCCGGCGCGTAGCCGTGACCACTTGAGCAGTGCGGAGTGGGATTACTGGTACGCGGGCAAGCCGGCGCGGGAGGAGTTGTTGGGCAGTGATGGGTTGCCGTTGATTGATGTGGGGGAAGTACGGGATGGGGGGTCTTATGAGCAGCGTATGGGGCATATTGCGGTGTGGAATTCGGTGATGGATGAGCATAATTATTTGGTGCGGCGGTGGGGGGATTTTATGCGGGCTCGTTGTGTTTGATTGAGTGCATATCCGTTGCTGCGTTCGGCCAGCGTGTTTAACGGGGCGCCTAGGATCAAAAGCAAACGCGGCGGCTTTGTAGCCGACCGATATTGAAAGCCGATCTCGGTCAACGTGTAGGAGCCGGCTTGCCGGCGATGGCATCACCTGGGTGGGCCTGATGTACCGAATCGCCTGCATCGCTGGCAAGCCAGCTCCTACACCTACCTGCTTTTGATCCAATCAGGGCGGAGCCCCTGTCAGCCATCACCCAGATACTGGATATGTAACCAACGCCCGATCCATCAAGCCAACCCTCTGTCGCCAAAAAACCACCACCAAATTCCCCGGTTTTATTGGGTGCACTTAACCCTACTCCCAGCTAATCTCCTCAGACCCAATACTCCATTAAAATTGATGTTTTTTTGACGCCAGGTCAGCTGTCGCAAGGAATGCACATGACAAAAGGACGCAGTGGCAGAGAGAGGCGCACGCCGCCAGAGGGCACTGCAATGAGGTGGCGCCACACGTTTCAAACCCGTATCGCGGGGGTGCTCGCGCTGTTGCTGCTGGTCGTCGTCGCCGCCACCTATTTCGCCGTCAAGACCGCCACCTCCCGCGCCGTTGAAAACCAGGCGCAATTCCAACTCAAAACCGGCAGCCAAGTGTTCGAACGTCTGCTCGACCTGCGCGGACGTCGCCTGCAATACGGCCTGGACTGGCTGACCGCCGATCTCCCCTTCAAACAGGCCGTGGTCGAAGGCAAGACCGCGCCGATCCTCGCCGCCCTGCGTCGCCACGGCACGGGTATCCGCTCCAGCGAAGTGTTCGTACTGGGCCTGGATGGCAAGGTCATGGTCAGCACCTTGCCCATCCTCATGCGCGGTCAGTTCTTCCCCTACGACGATGCCCTGCGCCACGCGCGGCGCACGGGGTTGCAAATGCTGATCGTGGCCATGGACGGGCGCCCCTATCTGCTGGTGCAGGATGAAGTGCTCAACCCGCTGCCCATCGCCCGTGTCGTCATGGGCTTTCCCATGGACAAACTGTTCGCCAATGAACTGCGCTCCATGAGCAACCTGGAGGTGTCGTTCCTCAGCGTGCTAAACGGCAAGCCCGGCCCGCTGTTCAGTACGCAGCCGGATGCCTACCAGGCCGCCACGCTCAGCCTGTTGCGCGAAGGGCACGTCGACCCCGAACCAAAGATCCACCTGTTCTATGGCGAACGTGTGCTCAGCCAGGTTTTGCCGCTGGCCAATACCGGCGATGGCGATGAAGTGCGGGTGTTACTGCAAAGTCCGCTTGACCACGCCCTGGAATCCTTCGCGCCGCTGGACCGGCAGTTCCTCGGGATCGCCCTGGCGGTGCTGCTGGTGTCGCTGGCCGGTGCGTTGTTCCTGGCGCGGCGGGTGTCGCGCCCGCTCAATGCCTTGGTGCAGGCGGCTGAGCGTATTGGTGCCGGCGACTACCGCACGCCGGTGCGGGTGCGCAGCCATGATGAATTCGGGCTGCTGGCCCGCGCGTTCAACGCCATGCAAAGCGGCATCGCCGTGCGCGAGCGGCAATTGGCCCACAACGCGCTGCACGACCCGCTCACCGGCCTGCCCAATCGTGCCCTGGCCATGGAACGCCTGGGCAGTGCGATCAGTGCGCGGCGGCCGGTGGTGTTGCTGTACCTGGGGATCGAGAATTACCGGGTGATCAACGAAGGTTTTGGTCCCCAGGGCGTGGAAGAAATGTTGCGCGAAGCCAGTCGCTGCTTGTCGATGAGCCTGTTGGCCAGCGACACGGCGGCGCGCATTACCGGCAGCGAGTTCCTGTTGTTGCTGGAGAACACCGAGATCGACCGCGCCGTGGCCCGCGCCGACCGCCTCTACGCACTGCTCACCGAGCCCCAGCGCATCGGCAATGATGAGCTGCGCCACGAAGTCAGCATCGGCATCGCCGCTTACCCCGCCGACGGTCAACAGGTGGAAGAGTTGATCAGCCGCGCTGCCATCGCCCGGCATGACGCCGCGAGCCTGCCGGGGCATTTGCAGATCTACCAGCAGGACCGCGACCTCGCCCATCAACGCCAGATCACGCTTATCCGTGACTTGCGGCGTGCCGCCATCGAGGGCGAGTTGTTCCTGTGCTACCAGCCCAAACTCGACCTCAAGCACGGCCATGTCCGCCAGGCCGAAGCCCTGTTGCGCTGGCAGCACCCGACCCTGGGCCAGGTGTCGCCCGCCGAATTCATCCCGCTGGCCGAACGCACTGGCAGCATGAGCAGCCTGACCCTGTGGGTCATCGAGGAAGCCATCCGCCAAATCGCCGAGTGGGCGCAGCGCGGCATGCTGATCCAGCTGTCGGTGAATATCTCGGTGGACGACCTGGCCGATGATGACCTGGCGATCCGTGTCACTGCGCTGTTGATGCAGTATCAGGTGGAGGCCGAGCAACTGATCTTCGAGATCACCGAAAGCGCGATCATGCACAACCCGCAACAGGCGCTCAGCGTGCTGGAGCAACTGCGCGACTGTGGCATCAGCCTGTCGGTGGATGACTTCGGCACCGGCTATTCGTCCCTGGCGCAATTGCAGCGGCTGCCGGTGCAGGAGTTGAAGATCGATCAGTCCTTCGTGCGTAACCTCAACAGCACCAGCAGTGACGGGGTGATCGTGCGTTCCACCATTGAGATGAGCCACAACCTGGGGCTCAAAGTGGTGGCCGAAGGCGTCGAATTTGCCCCCAGCCTCAAGCTGCTCAAGCAGTGGAATTGCGACACCGCCCAGGGCTACCTCATCAGCCGGCCGTTAAATGCGATGGCGTTCGAAATGTGGATGCGCCGCGAACGCTCCCCCGTCTGACCCCCCACTTGTAGGAGTCGGCTTGCTGGCGATAGCGGCCTTGAATGTTGCGGTGAGTGTTTGGACGCCATCGCCGGCAAACCGGCTCCTACGGGTATGAAAAAGGCGGCTACCTGTGAGGGTAGCCGCCTTTGTTTGGCTGCCAGTCGATCTTAATCCGGCAGTTTGAACGCCATCACGTAGTCACCCTGTTTGGTACCCAGGGAACCGTGACCGCCGGCCATGACCAGCACGTACTGCTTGCCGTCCTTGCCGGTGTAGGTCATCGGGGTGGTTTGCGCGCCTGCAGGCAGGCGGCCTTCCCACAGTTGCTTGCCGTTTTTCACGTCGTAGGCACGCAGGTACTGGTCGAGAGTACCGCTGAGGAACGACACGCCACCGGCGGTGGTGAAGGTGCCGCCCAGGCTAGGCACGCCCATGGTCAGTGGGATTGGAACCGGCGAGCTGTCACGCACGGTGCCGTTCTTGTGCATCCAGAGGGTCTTGTGGGTGGTCAGGTCGACCGCCGCCACGTAACCCCACGCCGGTGCCTGGCACGGCAGGCCCATTGGCGACAGCATGGCTTCGAGGATCACGCCGTACGGCGCGCCTTTGTTCGGCTGCACGCCTTCGGTTTCGCTGACGCGTGGACCTTGCTTGGCGATGTCGGCGGCCGGGATCAGTTTCGATTTGAACGCCATGTAGCTTGGGTTCACGAAGGCAATCTGGCGAACCGGGTCGACGGAAATGCCGCCCCAGTCGAACACGCCGAAGTTGCCTGGGTAAACGATCGAGCCTTGCAGCGAAGGCGGGGTGAAAGCACCGTCGTAGCGCATGGATTTGAAATCAATCCGGCACAGCATCTGGTCGAACGGCGTCACGCCCCACATGTCGCGCTCTTTGAGCGGCGGCGGCATGAAGTTCAGGTCGGACTTCGGTTGGGTTGGCGACGTGTGGTCGCCAGCGACTGCACCTTGCGGCACCGCCACTTCGTGTATCGGCACCACGGGTTGGCCGGTGGCACGGTCCAGCACGTAGATGCTGCCTTGCTTGGTCGACGCCATGACTGCTTGCTTCACGCCATCAGCGGTCTTGATGTCGATCAGCGAAGGCTGGCCGCCCACGTCCATGTCCCAGAGGTCATGGTGGGTGAACTGGAAGGTCCACTTCACATGGCCGCTGTCGATGTCCAGGGCGGTCAGGCCGGCGCTGTATTTTTCCGAGTCTTCGGTACGGTCGCCGCCGTATTGGTCGGGCATCTGGTTGCCCATCGGCAGGTACAGCATGCCGAGTTTTTCATCGACGGCGAACATGGACCACATGTTCGGCGAGTTGCGGGTGTAGGTCTTGCCCTCGGCCAACGGGGTGGTGTCGTCCGGGTTGCCGCTGTCCCAGTTCCACACCAGCTTGCCGGTGTGCACGTCGAATGCGCGGATCACGCCGCTTGGCTCGTCGGTGGACACGTTGTCGGTGACGTGGCCGCCGATCACCACCAGGTTTTTAGTCACGGCCGGTGGCGACGTGGAGTAGTAACCGCCTGGGGCGAAGCTGCCGATATTGGCACGCAGGTCGACCTGGCCTTTGTCACCGAAGTCTTCACACATCTTGCCGGTGTCGGCGTTGAGGGCGATCAGACGGGTGTCGGCAGTCGGTACGAAAATACGTTTCGGGCAGGCATTCGGTGCAGCGGCGGGGCTGGCGCTGCCGGTCGGGCTCTGCTCGGAAGCGTAGGCAGCGTCATCGTGATACGACACGCCACGGCAGGTCATGTGTGCCCAACCCTTGAAGTTCTCGGCACCCTGGCTGCTGATCTTCGGATCGAAGCGCCAGATTTCCTTGCCGGTGTCCGGGTCCAGTGCAATCACTTGGCTGTGCGGCGTGCACACGTAGAGCATGCCGTTGACTTTCAGCGGGGTGTTTTCCGCGGTGGTCTCACCTGGGTCGTTCGGGCCAGGGATGTCACCGGTACGGAAGGTCCACGCCGGGACCAGCTTGTGGGCATTTTCCGGGGTGATCTGTGCCAGCGGCGAGTAGCGATCGCCAAAGGCCGAACGGCCGTAGGAGTTCCAGTCGCCATCGGCCTGGGACGGTGCAGCGCTGGCCATGCCGGGTACCGCGTCGCGGTCCAGTTGGCCTTTGATCTCACCCGGGTTGGTGAATTGGCTGGCAACGGCGGCAGCACCGGCGAGCACCACGGCCACGCTCAGCGCGCCAGTGCCCAGCGGGGCCGGCTGGCCACGCAGCAACGGACGGCGGAACCACGGGAGCAACATGACGATGCCCAGGGCGAACAGCAGCGCCAGGCGCGGCACCAACTGCCACCAGTCCAGGCCGACTTCCCACAAAGCCCACACCGTACTGGCGAACAGTACCAGTGCGTACAGGCCGAGTGCGGCGCGGCGGGTGGCCAGCAAGAGGATGCCGGTCAGGGTGATGCCGATACCGGCCAGCAGGTAGTACAGCGACCCGCCGAGCATCGTCAGCTTGATACCCCCGGCCAGCAAGGCCAGGCCCATGATCAGCAGCAAGACTCCGAGCAGCCTGGGCAGCAGGCGGCTTGGCGTTAAGGCACCGTCAGTGCTCATAGTTGTGTTTCTCCGTTACGTTGGAATTATGTAACCCCGTGCTTCACTGTAGATGACGATTCGGCGCGGGCTTGGTTCAGCGTTAATTCGGTTTTTCTGGGGATAGCAGGGTTATCCACAGGCGGGCGAGTTATCCCCACGCGCAGGTCGGTGTCAGACAGCGCTGTCTTTGAAAAGGGGAGAATTCGGCAAGATGGGGTCGACCGCGGACGTGAAACGTTTCAGTTTGTTGCGGCAAGGATAAGGTGCTGACGCGCCAAGAGAAAGCGCAAATCGCAAGATGCATCATTTCCGATTTGGTAACAGTGACAGAACGTCGCTGCAAAGGGCACTGCAAAACCCGTAGGAGCCGGCTCGTCGGCGATGGCGATTTCAAGGACGCCATCGCCGGCAAGCCGGCTCCTACAGGTTAGCGTTGCGGGGTTTTTAAAAGGTGGTTCGAACGCCGAACTGCACACTTCTACCCGGTGCCGGCGCAATGTCACGCAGGATCGAGCTGGCATAGCGCACCGTCTGGTTGGTGAGGTTTTCGCCGTTCACAAACGCCAGCCATTGGCTGCCACCGACATTGACCCGATACCCCGCGCTTGCCCCCAGGGTGGTGTAGCCGTCGGTGCCGCTTTCGTTATCCGGCACACGTCCTTGCCCTGCGGCATGTTCCACATCGATGCGCGCCTGCCAGCGATCCAGCTCCCACAGCAAGCCGCTGTTCAAACGCAGCGGTGCAATGCGCGGCAGGGCTTCGCCGGTGTCGAGGTTGGTGGCGCGGGTGTAGTCACCCGACAGCTCCAGGGCGAACTTGCCGTAGGCGCCTTCACCCAGCTTCCAGTGATCCTGGGCTTCGAAGCCGGCGAAACGGGCACGCACGCCGGAGTATTCGTACTCAGGGATGCCGGCGGCGTCCTCTTCACCTTCGTCGTTCAAGGTACGACCGGTGCCCAGCAAGCCGATGTAATTGGAGAAGCGGCTGTAGAACACACCGAAGCTGCCCTTGTGGGTGCCATTGTCAAAGCGCAGGGCCAGGTCGCTGGACACGGCTTTTTCTTTCTTCAAGTTGGCGTTGCCCAGTTCATAGGTGCCGGTGGCAACGTGGGCACCGTTGGCATACAGCTCGTAGAAGGTCGGCGCGCGCTCGGTGTAGCCCAGGGTCGCGGCCAGGGACCAGATGGGCGTGAGGGTGTAGACCGCCCCCGACGACAGGCTGCCGGCGGTGAAATCGTTGGATTTGTCCGCACCGGCAAAACGCGCGTTGCCCTTGGCGTTCGGGTCCACGCTGGTGTGCTCCACCCGCCCGCCGAGGCTGAGTTTCAGGCGCTCGGTAGCCTGCATCTCTTCGAGGATAAACAGCGCGCCGGCGTTAGTGTCGGTCTGTGGCACGAAGGCTTCTTCACCAAGGGCCGAGAACTCGTTGCGGGTCACCTGGGCACCGACCACGCCATCGAATGGGCCGATCGGCTGGTGACGGGCTTCAACGCGGGCTTCGTAGCCTTTGTTCTTGAAGATCGTGCCGGTTTCGCCACCTTCGATCTCGCGGTGCTCGTAGTCGGTGTAGCCGGCATCGAGTTTCACCGAGGTGAACGGGCCTTGCAGGTTGCGGATCTCGGACGCAAACGCGTAGTGATCCTGCTTCATGCGGATGCGCACGTCCTGCTCGGCGGGCGAGCCGTAATTGGCGTCGTAATTGCTGTAGGACAGCCCAGCGTAACCGTCGTCCCAGGTGTAGGAACCACCCACGGCGCCGCCGTCCTGGCGCCCGTCGCTATTGCCCAGGCGGCCGTTTTTGCCGGGTGCGTCTTCGGTTTCCGGGGCGTGGCGGCTGCGGGCCTGGCTGGGGATTTTCAGGTCGTTGAATTCCCGCGCGTTGGCGTCCAGGTGCAAGGCAAAGGTGCCGTTGCCGGCTTCCAGCTTGCCGGCGCTGCTGCGTGTGGTGTCAGCGCCGCCGTAGCGCAGTTCACCGGCACCGTGGATGCCTTCGATGGCTTCGGTGGGGATGCGGTTGTCAAAGGTGTTGACCACGCCGCCAATGGCGCTGCCGCCATACAGCAGGGCGGCGGGGCCGCGCACGATTTCGATGCGGTCAACGTTGACCGGGTCCAGTGGCACCGCATGGTCGTAGGACAGCGACGACGCATCCAGCGCACCCACGCCATTGCGCAGAATGCGAATGCGGTCGCCATCCTGGCCCCGGATGATCGGCCGGCTGGCGCCAGGGCCGAAATACGATGACGACACGCCAGGTTGCTTGTTGAGGGTTTCGCCGAGGCTGCCTTTTTGTTGCAGGGTCAGGTCATCGCCTTCGAGCACGGTGGTGGGCGAGGCGAGTTGTTCGCTGCCCAGCGGGTTGCCGGTGATGACTTGGGGTTGTAGTTCAAGGGCGTGGGCTTCGGAGCAGATCAGCAGGGCGGCAGCGAGCGGGGACAGGCGCCACAGAGAAGAGAGGGACATCGGACATTCCTTGGCAGATCGGGCAAAGAGATTGGTTAACTATAGTTACAATATAACATCTCTTTTTCGCTGGGAACGGGAACTTTTTATAACTCGGCAGGCGGGTGATAAGGTGTGCACCTTCGTGACCCTTTTTTGATAGGCCCGGCATGACCGCGACAAGCAACGACCCCCTCCACGGCGTGACCCTGCAACACGTTCTCACCACGTTGGTGGCGCACTATGAATGGGAAGGCCTGGCCGAGCGCATTGATATCCGCTGCTTCAAGAGCGACCCGAGCATCAAGTCGAGCCTGACCTTTTTGCGCAAAACCCCGTGGGCGCGGGAGAAAGTCGAAGGCTTGTACGTGAAGCTGATGCGCACCAAACGCCCGCTGGATTGACCCCATGAAGCGGTTTGTTACGGCGGCAGCGTTGGCCGGTTGGGTGGGCTTGGCGATCCAGCAATACCTGATTTTCTATTCGCGCTGGTCGACCGGCGCCAGCCTGCTCGGCGGGCTGATTAATTTTTTCAGTTTCTTCACCGTGCTCACCAACACCTTGGCGGTGGTGGTGCTGAGTTATGCGCTGGTCGAGCGCGAATCAGCGGCAAAGCGGTTTTTCCTGGCGCCCTCGATCAGCAGTGGGATTGCCACGAGCATCGTCGTGGTGAGCCTGGCCTACAACCTGCTGCTACGGCATTTATGGACGCCCACGGGTTTTCAGTTCATCGCGGATGAGTTGCTGCACGATGTGATGCCGGTGCTGTTCTTGATCTACTGGTGGCGGTGTGTGCCCAAGGGCAGTTTGCGGCTCAAGCACATTGGCGCGTGGATGATCTACCCACTGGTGTACTTCGCCTATGCCCTGCTGCGCGGGGACTTGCTCGGGCAGTATCAGTACCCGTTCATAGACGTGAGCACCCTGGGTTATCCACAAGTATTCGTGAATGCCGGGGGGATTCTGGCGGGGTTTGTCGTGATCGCGCTGGCGGTGGTGGGGATGGACCGTTACCTCGAGCGGGCACGGTAAAACCGAAGGAGCCGGCAAACCGGCTCCTGCCAGGTCTGGGTTAGGCTTGCCAGTAACCGACGGCCTTGAGGAATTCCTCGTTGACCTTGTGCGTGTCCAGCAACACACGCCGCACCTGGCGCGACCGCTTGCTTTCCGTCGCCACAAAGCTGTACAGCGAGCCGCTCGGCAGGGTCAGGTTTTGCACGGTTTCGAGCAAGTCATCCTTGCCGCGCACCACCCATTTCACTTGCACATCGGCGGCACTGTTGAGGGCCTGCTGTTCTGCTGCGTCGGCGATTTCTATCACCGCCAGCACGGTGCGCCCGGCGGGTAATTCTTCCAGGCGGCGGGCGATGGCCGGGATCGCCGTTTCATCACCGATCAACAAGTAGCTGTCGAAGATATCCGGCACGATCATCGAGCCCCGTGGCCCGCCGATGTACAGGTGCTGGCCGACCTGCACTTGCTCGGCCCAGGTCGACGCAGGGCCATCGCCGTGCAACACGAAGTCAATATCCAGCTCGCCGATGCTCAGGTCGAAACGTCGAGGCGTGTAGTCGCGCATGGCCGGCTGTGGGCCGTCGCCCTTGATGGTGAAGGTCGGGCTTTCCAGCGCGGCCTGTTCGGCCGCGTTCTGCGGGAACAGCAGCTTGATATGGTCATCGCTGCCCAGGCTGACAAACCCTGCCAGTTCCGGCCCGCCGAGGGTGATGCGGCGCATGCGCGGGGTGATGTCCACCACCCGCAGTACTTGCAGGCGGCGACGTTTGATTTCGTGGGTAACGCGATGGATGGCTTGAGTATTCATTGGGCTTTCCCGTCGGCAATGGCTTGGGCGGTGCTGTTGAGCAGCGCCGCGACACGAACGATTTCTTCCGGGCTCCAGCGCCCGTGGTGCGAATGCAGGGCGTGGCGCAGGTTGTGCACCGCCTCGTGGATTTCCGGTGGGCGGTCCTGGCCGCGCAATGAGCGCTTGCTCACGTCGATGCGCACGCGGATGCCTTCGAGGGCAACCGCCTGTTCGCTTAAGAAGAGACGACCGGCGTCGGTGATTGTGTAGCGTTTTTTTCCGCCTTCGGCGTCGCCGCTGATCAACTCACTTTCTTCGAGGAAGGTCAGGGTCGGGTAAATCACGCCGGGGCTGGGGGTGTAGGCGCCGTCGAACAGGCTTTCGATCTGGCGGATCAAGTCATAGCCGTGGCAGGGCTGCTCGGCGATCAGCGCCGGCAGCAACAGTTTCAGGTCGCCTGGGGCAAATACCCGTGGGCCACGGCTGCCGCGCTCGCGGCCAGGCCGCTTGTCGAAGCCGTCGTGGCTGTGGGGAGGGTGGGGGTGGTGCTCTCTCATTGCTTCGCTCTCCGTCATGGTTAGATACAACGTAAGATATATCTTATGGCGTGAGCAAGCTTTTCTGACCAACGGCACGCTATGTGCGGTCGCTATGGGCGTGCTCTGCAACGGAGGGTCTATACCTATTAGAGCAACTACTCAAGTTGATCTTTGGCGGTGTCCTACACAACTTTCAGCGGCGTGTTATTACCTGATTTAAAGGGCGTGTAATACCATTCCCTCAGAGAACTTCGTTAATAAAACATTCTCATTAAGTGAATGTAGTTCATTTCTTACAGATGCATTTTAAGTTTTGGCTAAATGCCATCTTATTCCTATTAAGTTGATCGGCACCAAGCTACGCAATACAAGGCGTTTGCCTGCTTACTTGTCATTTCAATCGCTGGATACTTGTCGGGCGTTTGAGTGCGGGCAACGGCTTGCCTCAATGCAAGTAATTGGAAAGTGCAAGCTCCCTACTTTCTAGTTGTTACCCGAAATCGTGAATTATCAACAAAACAGGTATTGAACTATGTTCAAAAAAATTGCCGTAGCGGCATCGTTGGTTGCGGTCGTTCTGGATGCTTCCATAGCCCTCGCTGCGGATGACGCGCGTAGCACCGTCAACATCGTCGCCGACATCCCGAACAAGCAGTTCCACGTCAAGCCGCGCAACCCGGACTTCGGTAAGAACGAGGTCATGAACTACAACCCAGTGAGCGGTGAGCTGAGCGGCCTGCGTGCGACCTTCGATGTGAAAAACACAGAAGGCTCGGTGCATGCCTTTATCGAAGGGGGTCCAACGGCTGCGGCGCTCTATAACGGTAGCGAAACCATCGCGCTGACCAACACTTTCAATGGCGTTGTGCTGACTGCCACCCCGCAGGAAGTGGTCGACGATCCTCAATCCACCCCCGGCACCCAGGCCGACCTGGTGGTCACTCCCGCCAAGCCGCTGGATACCCAGAACGGCCTGTTTACCGCGGCCTACACCCTGATGTTCTACTCCGAGCCACGTTCGGCGCCCTAAGCACCACCGTGTAAATCACCGCCTTTGATCGCGAAGATCAGGGGCGCTTGGTGTAAGGCCGGCCAGCCGTTCTGGCTGCCGGCCTTGTTTATCTCGTGCCAACTTTCAGCATTAACGAGTATTGCGCTCATGTTTTCGAAGACGTCAATTGCAGGTGCGCTGGCGCTCATGGTGAGTGCCAGCGCGTTGGCTGCCACTGCGCCCGGCACAACACCGGGAAGTTTGTTATCGCAGTCCAAGGGGTTGCCAAAAGATTTCGAAGAACACTTTTTCGATGTGCCGTTGGCAGTTCGGGTAGAACTTGATCAGCAGTCACTGGGTGAAGCCATGATTGTGCTTGGCCGGGATGACCGTATTACACTGCTGGAGTTTACCGATACCGATGAAAGTACCGTATCCGCTGCCGAACGCGGCCGTTGGGAGCAACTATTACAACAGGGCATGCCCCTGGGTAATTGTGAGCGTAGTTGCCCTGCGCAGTTACTGGCGGTGCATTACAACTTGCAGGAATCCCTGGTCTCGATCCTCACGGAAAACGTGGAGCGCAACGCCCAGATCAAACGTTACTACGACCAACCCGAGGCGGGTAGCCTGGGCTTGATCGTCAACAACCAACTCAATCTCAACGGTGGCCAGGACGAAGATGTCGGCGGCCGTTACGGCCTGGAAGCCAGCGCCAGCCTGGGTAACTGGACCCAGGCACTGAACTTGCAGGTCTCACGTTTTGGCGGTGGCGACACGTCACTGCGCCATGCCGTGCATGAGCTGTATACACAACGCGAAATGGAAGGTCGCTTCCTGCTGCTGGGCTATTTCATGCCCGGCTCCAATGGCCTCACGCGCCAGATCCGCTCCTTCGGCGCCAACCCCGACACGGCCGTAGGGATGATGTTCGGCAGCTCCGACAGCTTGCTGATCAACAACCCCAAGCCCAGCGTCTACCCGATCTACGTCACCGCCAGTCGCCAGGCCTCGGTGGAGATCTACCGCAATGGCCTGCTGATCAACAGCCAGCCGGTCGCAGCCGGCTTGCAGTCCATCGACACACGGCCGCTGCCCGGCGGCATCTATGACGTGGAAGTGCGCCTGGTCGAAGATGGGTTGGTGACCTCCACCACTCAGGAGCTGGTCTACAAGCCCAACAACTGGCGCAACGCCGACGAACGCTGGCGCTACAGCACCTTTGTTGGGCGTGAAACCAAGCTGTTGAGCAACTGGGAAGAACAGTCCACCGGGTTCATCACTTATGGCGCCGGTATCAATTACCTGGCGCACCCTCGGGTGATTCTCGGGCTGTCTACGCGCAAGGTGCGCGAAAAGATGCAGTTTGGCAGCTCCATCGACTGGAGCCTGGCCAACAACTCCAGCCTGTACGCCAATGTCTACCAGACCCAGGACCACGGCACCGGTATGGACGTGCAAGGTATGCACAGTTACGGCCATGGCAGTGTGGTCGTCAGCCACAACCGCAGTTGGCTCGACACCCGTCGCACCTACGAGACCTTGCCCGACGGCACCCGGCTGCGCCCCACGCGCGTGTTCAATGGGCGCACCAGCAATTCCTCGGTGTCGGTCAACCATCGCCTGAGCAACAAGAGTTCGATCAGTTCGCGCCTGGCCTACAGCGAAGGCAATGTCGAAGGGCTGGGCCTGGACCTGGGTTGGAACCAACGCGGCAAGTTTCTTAATAGTGATGCCAACTGGCGGTTCTCGGTGTTCGATCGCGCAGCCACCGCCAGCACCGGTGACAAACGCAATCGCGGGGTCGATTTGAGTGTCAGCGTGGCCCTCGGTGCCCCCGGCGAGCAGTGGTCAGCGAGTATCGGCAGCCGCACTGCCCGCGACGGCAGCCGTGATAACAACGGCTCGCTGACCTACCAGCGCACCCTGGACGATCACCTGCTGCAAAGCGTTTCAGCCACGGTGCTGACTGATACCTACGGGCTCGGCTTGTCCGGTCGCGGCAGTTTCGCCACCGATGCGTTATACGGCGATGGGTTCGTCCAGCGCTCCTCGTTCAACGGAAATCTCACCGGTGGCCTGAACTTGAGCAGCACGGTGGCGGTGGGCGGTTCAAAAATAGTCATGAGCAGCCAGTCCCAGGGCCACGGCGCTGGAATGATCGTGGATGTGGAGACCGACCTGGATGACATCCAACTGCGCGCCGACGACTTGAGCGGCGGCAGTTCGGTCTTGCGTCCAGGCCGTAATTTCGTGCCGATCACCGCCTACAAAAGCAGCACGCTCGCGTTCGATTTCGACGGCAACCATCCGCCCGCCGCGAGCATCCAGCCGGCGCGCAGCAGTTACCACTTGAACAAAGGTGGCGTGGACTACCGCCAGATCCGTGTGATGAAAACCGTAACTGTGCTCGGTCGCCTGCTCGACGCCCAGGGCAAACCGCTCAAGGGCCATCACGTAATCAACCACGCCAGCCGTGGGGTCAGCGAGGTGGACGGGTTCTTCTCCATGGAAATGAGCGCCAATTCACCGACCCTGGAAGTGCGCTACGCCAACCAGTTGCTGTGCCAGTTCCGTCTCGACCCGAGCCAGGGCCGGCGCGAAAGTGATGTGCTGATGATCGGGGACTTGCGCTGTACACCGGACTCCCTGGCCGAAGCCATTTCCCGCGCCGGAACTGCGGGTTGACGGTTGCGTATGACTCACGGGCCGCAGTCGGCCTCCCTGCACTACATGAGGTAGCAAGTAATGAAACGTTTAGGGTTATTTGGGGTGTTGTGCCTGTTTTGCCTGGGTGGCCAGGCGACGCCGAAGATCCATGTCGGCGTGGTCTACGACTACATGGACGCCGGCAAAAGTACCTACATGAAGCGGGTGTTCAATGGCGGCACGTCCACGGCGTTCGTCAAGGTCAACATCCTGGAGATGATCTACAACGACGACGGCACCTTCCGTGAAGTGCCGTTGCAGAACCAGGCCGACGCCACTGCCCGCGACGGCCTGATGGCCAGCCCGGCGCGCTTGATCGTGCCCGCCAATGGCACCCAGGGAACGCGCTTGCTGTTCATGGGCAACCGCGACAAAGAACGTTATTTTCGCGTGCGTTTTGTGCCAGTGGTGCCGCAGACCGAAGATGAATTTGCGATCAGTGAACAGGAACGCGCCGAGTACAAGGATAGCCTGGCGGCGGGAGTGCAGATCCTGGCCGGCTACGGCACGGTGTTTTTCGTGCGGCCCACCGAAACCCGCTTCAACAGCGAGATCCAGAACGACGCGCGTCGCTACGCCCTGCGTAACAACGGCAACAGCGTGGTGGTGATCGATGAGTTCAAGGATTGCGCCGCCAACAACCAGGACTGCCGCCCGACCACTAAGTACCATGTGATGGCGGGTCGCTCGTTCGGCTTCGACAAGGAGCCGGGGCGTGAATACCACTTCAGCGTGATTGAAGGCACCGAGACTAAAAAAGTCGAGGTCAAAGGCTGATGACGCCTCGATCACCACAGGTGAAAACCATGATCAACGCACGGGCGCTTTTCGCTTTCATTATCGTCGGCCTGCTGCCCGCCCCAGGGTGGGCGGCGGTCGAACGGGAAACCTTCGAGGTTTACGTTAACATCCCCACGCCGCAGTTCTACGTGCTGCCGGTGGACCCGCAATTGGTGCAACGCGAGCAAGTGCTGAACTACAACCCGGTCATTTCCGAGTTGAGCTCGCTGCGGGCGCCGTTCGATGTAAAGAACACCGGCGGTGCCATTGGTGCACGCCTCGAAGCCGAGCCTTTCCTCTACAACGGCAATGACCGGATCGACCTGCGGGTTACTTTCAATGGCCAGGAGCTTAGCCTGGACCACACCGAAGTGGTCTCCGTCCTCGATGCCAAACCCGGTAAGCGGGTTCACCTGGAAATCGCCGCCATAAAGCCCCAGGACGATTACCGTCCGGGGCGTTATTTCGGCACTGTGCACATGGTGTTCGATGCCATTGCCCCGCGCTTTTAAGGAACTGTCGTCATGAAAGTCGTGCCGTTTTTGCGAGTACTGTACGGACCTGGCCTTGCCGCTGCTGTCTCGATGCTGCTGGTATTGCCGGCCCATGGGGCGGTGCAGGACATCACTGCCAGTTTTCGCCCCGACCCCAGCAATCCGATGGTCAATGAGTTCGTCAATACCACGCCCCAAAGCGGGATTTGCCCGGGGCATATCCCGGCCTATTGCAAAGCTAACGGGCTTTTTACTATCCGGACTTCCGATTTGCTTGCCACGGCCAGTCGACCTATCCTCGCCAACCACGAAAACCCTCGCGATGGCGCCATGTGGAAGGTGCCCTCGGAGTGGCGTGATCTCGAGGTCACGCACAGTGAAACCGGGCAGACCGAGACCGTGCAGATGCGTATTGCCGGAATCGGCCATCGTTGGGATGTGCGGCCGAATGTCACTGTGTGGAGCCGTCCGGATGATCCGGTCTGGAACTGGTACCGCCAGTGGTTCCACGCACCGGCCCCGTGTCAGGGGATCAATTATTTAGCCAGTGCGAACACCTATTTGTTGTTCTTCTGGCTGGTTCCCGAAAACGCAGGCGTTTGTAATCGTGTGCCGGGGCAGGACATCACACATTTTTGGTTTTCGACTACGGAATACGCCTATTCGCTGAGAACCCCCAATCCTCTGGCCATGGCCAGCGGCGAATACACCGGCAGCCTTACCTACAGCGTGGGCCCGGGTGCCGATTTCGACTTCGGCGATGTGATTATCCCGAATGACAACGCACTGACCTTCAACTTCACCCTGACCGTCGACCATCACCTCAAGGTCGAAGTCCCCCCAGGCGGCCATCGTATCCAACTGGAACCCCAGGGTGGCTGGCAGGGTTGGTTGCAGAGCGGGCGCAAACCCACGCGCCTGTTCCACGACCAGACCGTCAACCTGTGGACCAGCACCGCCTTCAAGATGAGCCTGGAATGCGGCGACCCGTTGGGCAACACCTGCAGCGTACGCAACGCCGCGGGTCACCAAGTGCCGCTGGATATCGCCGTGACCTTGCCTGCAGGCCTGAGCGATAGCGCCGGGCGCCCGGTCAGTCGCCTCCCGCTGCGCCTGGATGGCAGCGGCACACAGCTGTTCCGGCCGAGCCGTTATGTGGATCGCAAGCCCAGCACCCTGCACTTTGAGATACAGGCCGACGGCGTGTCACAGATGCTCGACCAGAACAGCGGCAATGCCTATTCCGGTACGGCCACGGTCGTGTGGGACTCTGAGGTCTAGGGTTCCAGCCCCTCCGGTAGGATGACCAAGGCGTTCGATGTGAGCTGTCGGCGCAGTTCTTTTTCTTGGTGGGCCAACTGGTCGAACAAGCGCCGGTAAGTGCTGTGGGTCATGGATGACCCAGTCAGCACGTCGCTGTGAGGCACGCCCAGTTCATCGGCCAGGTCGGTGAGGGTCTGCTTGAGATTCGACTGGGTCTGCGCCTGGGCCCAGGCGTCTTGTGCATCGCGCAGGTCTTCGATGCGCAGGGCTTTTTCCTGGAACTGGCGGGTATTGAGCGTCAGCTCATCGCCGTAAGTATCCTCCAGGTACTTATCCCAAAAGCCCACCGCAAGGGTACGGTCGACCAGGCCATCACGCCGTTCGGCATTGATGATGCTCTGGTGCACGCGGGCGATCAGCGCGTCGTCTACACCGGCGGTTTGACGATAGACCATGTGTGAAGACAACCAGGGCAAATGCAGGTCGTGCTTGAGAGCGGTCTGCAAGGCCGCGTACACCTGCACTTCATCAACGCTGCCCGGCACGCCGTCAACCACGTCGGTGGTCAGGCGCAGTCCCAGCCCCCCGCGCTCGGGTGGTGCAAGGCGGCGGGCGACTTCCTTGCGGGCCGCTTCGTTGACCAAGTCCAGACGTGCGGTCTGGCGGGCCAGTAGGGCCAGGCGTCCGGCAAATTCTACCGACGTCAATCGTGGGCGAGCGCGGTGCAGCTCGTGCACCAGCGTCTGGATCCCCATGTTATTGAAGATTTGCGCGCTGGCGTCGGCACAGTTGCCGGGGGTGCTGGTCATGCTGAAAAAGCGTGTGCGCAAGGCGTCGTCGGCGTGCATGGCCTCGAGCATGCGCCAGACGTTTTCAGTCAGTTGCGGGAGGTTGCGAATGTAGTCCAGGCCGTCTTCCTGGGTTTCGAACGCTTCTGGTGGCTGCAGGCTGCGGATCACCTCGAAAAAGCCTTGTGAACCGTGCTCCTGTTCCAGCTCGTCCCATAGCGCCTGGCGCCTGCGCCGTTGGGTAGTGCTCGTCATTTCGTCAATCCAGAAGCGGCTGTCTTTTTCGCCTCTCGGCGGATACGTCCGATAGGGGTCAAGGCCTGCCCCCAGGCGATAGCTGACCATGCGTTCCTCGTCGTCCAGGTGCAGGTGGTTACGGTCTAGCCGGGTACGCGCCACCACCTCGGCCTCGGGTTGCCAGGGCAGGAACTGCGGCACGTGCCTGACCTGAGTATTTTGCAGGTCGAGTACGAAGTGCTCGGACCGTGGGTGATCAAACAGGCCGGTGGGCCATTCGGCAATGCCGGTTCCGGCCAGGTGCAGCTCACGCAGGTGCGGCATGCCGCTGATGTCGGGGGCGGTGGTCATCTGCCGGTGATGGCTGAGGTCCAGGGCCCTGAGGTTACGCAGGCTTTTGAGCTGCTCCAGGCTGGCGCTGTTCCATTGCATCGGGTTGTCACCCAGGCCCAGTTGGTTGAGGCGTGGCATGCCGGTCACCGCCTTGGGCAGCCGGGTCAATTGGTTTTGGCTCAGGTCAAGTACCCGCAGGTTGGGGAACAAGGCCAGGAAGCCGTCATGGGTGTCGTTCAGGCCGCTCTCGTTCAGGTTCAGGCCGGTGATGAATTCAAATGGCAACTGCGGGTTGGGCGACCCATGCAGGTGCAGGCCCAGGGGCCAGCCTTCGAGGTCGAGGATGCCACCGGTATGGCTTTCGCCAAAAGTGTCGGTAAAGCCGCCGGACACATTTTCCCAACTCTGGCGAATCGCCCGAGACAGGTGCGAGCGCATCAACCGTTCGCCTTCCTGGGCTTCGCGGTCGCCGCCGTTGTAGCGCGTGGGGGATTGCACCCAGTTTTCCAGGTGTGCCAGCAGCGCCTTTTTTTCACGTTCAAGGTCTTTGAGGGCCTGCTCGCCTTCGGGTGAATTGTAGGCCTGCACCCGCTCTTGGATGGCCTCTTCGTGCATCCGGGGGTAGAGCGCCTTGATACGGTCTTCCAGGGACGGCGGCCCGATGCCCAGCAGTTTGCTCGCCCAGCGGAACCTGGGTTTTTGCAGCAGTTGCTCAGTGGTACGGGCCACGGCGGGTGGCGTGGGCGGGATGTCCAGGGCGGTACGACGTTCCTGCAGGGTTGCCAGGCGCTCCATCAGCCAGGTTTGCAACGCGGGCGCGTCCTTCCATGCCGTAGGGTTCGGCAGCGCATGCAAAAGGGTCGCGTAGAGGTCGCTTGCAGGATTGAGCAGGTGGCGCTCGTTGTCGTAAAGCGTGTAGCGGCCTTGGGGATCGCGCACCAGGACGCGGACCTGCCGAGCGTCGTCCGGGCCGGCCGCACAACGAAGCTCGCCGAGGGCGCTGTGTTCGCGTATCTCCACGCGCAAGTCGGCGAAGGCATCGCTGTGAAACTTCAGGGTGTTGAGCAACATGCGCTCGGTGTCGAGGGTAAGGTGGGCTGGGTGGTAAAGGCCTTCGTGGGCATGGCTGGCACGTGCGTCAATGGCCAGGTCGCGGGCCAGGTTTTTCATGCGCAAAGGCAATTGGCTGTGCTCGTCCATGCGTTTGAGCTCTGAGGGCCGAGCCTGCTCCAACAGCGTGTGAGCCAGGGTTTTCGGCAGCGTCGGCACTGCTTGGCGCACCACCACCTGGCGTGCGCTGGCCGCGTGTTCGCTGGCGTTGTACAGGTACTCGAATACCGAACGGTGGCGGCGGGTGAGCAGGTCGGCCAGGTGATTGCGCAGGGCCGTCACCCGCTCCGCGCGCGTGGTCGGTAGCGGGCCCAACAGCGCCTGCAACTGGGGTTCGTCAAGAACGTCCACGATCTGCTCCGCCAGTTGGCCTTGGTTGAGTGCCTGGCGGCTGATGGCCAGGGTGTCGGGTGCATCGGCCTCGCCGTAGTGCAGGTGCGCGCCCGTCAGGCTGGTGTCTTCGTACACGCGGATGGCCTTGCTCGCCGGCCAGCCGGGCAACTCGGTGGCCAGGTAGGGGCTCCAGTAGGTGGGGGAGTCGGCAGCCTCGCCGGTGCGCAGGCGCTGGGCCAATTGCTCGGTTTCGCGGTTGAGACGACAGCGTTTCACACTGTCGAGCAGCAGTGGCGGCGGGGAGCTGTTGTCCACATACAGGCCACGCAGCACCCCAGGCTCAGTGCCGCTGTTGCAGCGGATTTGCTCCAGCTGCGGATCGTCCAGCGCGTCGGTCCAAGGGCCCAGGCGCCGCATCAACTTGGGTGCGTCCCAGGCTCTGGGATTTTCCGCCTCGTGGGTCCAGGCGCCGTGACCATTGTGTTGCACCCGCGGTGCATAGGCGTCCTCGCGGCTGGGGTGGCGGATGCGGTGGGCGCCATTTGCCGGGTCGACCGTCACCGCGTAGTGCTCGCCATCGAGGGGCAGCAGGCGCTTGCCGTCATGGGTGTGCAGGCCGAGCGTGTCGGGTGAGGAATCGGCTGGCAGCGCCAGGTTTTTTTGTGCGTAGGGGCGCAGGTCTGGGTGCCACAGGCGGGTCTTGCCTTGCACCTGCACTGGCTTGAGCTGGTTGACGAAGGGCGAAGGGATCAGCTCGACCAGTTTACCGGCGGCGCCGAATGTCGCCAGCTCCACCGCTTCGCTGAGTATCCCGAGAAAATGGCCGGCCGCTTCCAGTGCCTGGCCCTCTGCCAACTCAACCACGCCTTCCACCACTTCATCGAGCAATTGGTAGGCGGTATAGGCCATCATCAGTTCCCCCAGGAACGGTACGAACGGGGTGATCACCATGAGCGCCGCGTTGAAGATCTGCGTCACCATCTTGCTGACATTGTCCCACCAAGCCCAGCGCGCGCGGCTGTCGACATCGTTGGTACTGACGGCGAGCTGTCGCGCATCGTTGAGGATCTTGTTGAGTTTTTGTTGGTAAAGCTGTTCCCACAGGTCGCCCGTGATTGGCAGCGCCGCGTACTGCAGGCGTGGTTGCGTCACGGGTGTGTCGCGCCAGCTCGGGCTTGGGTCGAGCGGGTCCTGGCGACGATGCCACTGCACGCGGCTCAGGCGTTGTTCGAGGTTGGCAAAGAACGCCCCGCGTTGCCCGTGGTCGACAAAATGGCTGAAAAACTGGCGATAGCTGGGTGTGCGCAGTTTGTCGGTCAGCTCGGTCATGAACGCCTGGGCGTTGGGGTAGTCCTTGACCGGGCTGTGCGGGTCGTGGGGGGTATACACGATCACCCGCGCCACTTCGCTGGCCCGGTCGAGGTCGACAGCGATCAGCAGGATGCCGGTGAGCAGGCTGTCCATCATCTGCAATCGATACGACTGCATCACCCCGCGCTGGCCCTGCGCAATGCGTATCAGCAGGTGAAAGGTGGCCTGCGTGATGTCCTTCCTGGCTAAAGCCATATGGACCGCGGCAGCAAACTGCGCCTGCTGGCTGGCGACGACCTGGGCCTTGAGGCTGTCTTTGTCCGCTTGTTTAGGCGGCAACAAATGCTGCTGCAGGTGCCGTTGATACTGGGCGCCCAGGTCCAATTGTCGGCACAGGGCGGTGAACTGCGCAATGCTCATCTGCTGTTTGAGGGGCTTGAGGGTGAAGTGGCCGCGGGCGTCGGGTGGGCTGATGTAGCTGGAGTCGTCGGTGAAGTGCTCATCCTTGGCAAAGTTTTGCAGGGCGGCGTCCAACAAGGACACACTGCGGCTGGTGACGCCCTGGATGAACGTGCCCTTGACGTTGTACAGGAACAGGAAGGTGTCCCGGACGCTGGCGTCCACGCCGTACTCTGTCTTGAGCGCCTGGGTCAGCAGCGGTTCGGCGAAGGCATATACGTCCTGGACCTGTTTGAGGCGCTTATCCACCGTATTCTGGGTGACCCATGCCTGGGCGTTGGCCGTCTTGAGGCTGGCGTGAGCCTGAGGTGTCCCGCTATGAGACCAGGGCGCGAGGTCCAGGCGGGCCTTGCGCAGTGCCTCGACCCTGGCCGGCGAGGTGGACAGCAACCAGGGAGGAATCTTGTGCTTGATCAGTTCGTAGTGCGGGCCTTTGTCCTCGGGAGGAGTGGCGCCGGGTGCAGGGTTAGGCAGGTGGGGCATGACGGATGACCTGATGAAAGGAGACAAGGTCATCAGGCTATGTCGCCTCAGGTCAGGACGGGGCAGTAGATAAATCTGGTGCTGCGGGTTTTCTGGGGCGTGCGTGGTAACTGTCTAGGGCCTTGGCGGCGGTACGAGGGGCTAGCGTGGGGGATCAACCCGACGGAGATACCCGGATGCCCCTCGCCGCCAGTGCCCTGCGCCAAGCGCATATCGAACAGATCGAAACCTTGTTCAACGCCCCGCCGTCCTTGTTGACCGTGGCCCTGGACAGTGCCCAGGCCTACCTGGACCGCTATTTCAGTGGGCGTAACGAGCACGCCGGATTGCTCCATATCGCGACCCCCGAAGATCAACTCGACGCGGGGGCCTGGCACTATGCCTCGTTACCGCAGATGGTGGTGGAACGTTTGGCGGCTGCCCGGCCCGTGTTGTTGGTGCAGGACTATCACACGGTGGTTCGGCGCGTACGCGAGGTGTTTGAGCCCGGCGGGCCTAGCCTTGCCGAGCTGGAGGTAATGATCAACGAATGCGGTACCTTTCTGCTGGAGGCTTTTGCCCAGCGATTGCAGGCGTGGTGGCACGAGGCAATGCCCGTGGACATGGTGCGCTGGGGGTATTTGTCCGACGAATTGCTGGCGCTGTTCTACGATACCCCCATGCCGCCCGGCATGAGCCCGGCGCGCTTCGCCGAGCTGTTTCCCAAAACGATGCTGCGCCCGACCCGGCCCGACCGTCAGTGGAGCCTGCACAGCGCGGTATTGCGCGTGCAAACGCTGCACCTGTGGCAAAACCAGTTACGCACGCTGCCCTGGCTGCTGTTTGAGCGGACCCTGGCGCAGGGGGGGACGTCTTCGCTGCTTTACAACCCGGCCTTGGGAATCACCCCCATTGAGGACATAGACGATATAGGGGGGGTGTTGGCTGCCGAGGTGGAACCGTCACCGGCAGGGCAAGTCGCACATTGGTTTTCCCGGCCGGTGGAGGGTGACCCCTTCGACGCCTTGGCAGCCAGTTACCTGGAGCGGCAATTGCGTGACCTCGACCGCATCGACCGCCGGTTGCCACGAACAGCCCAGGCTTGGCAACAGTTGCTGAACGACATCACTGACCCCCTTCATTGGTTTGTCGCGCGCCTGAGTCCGCTCCAACAGAAATTGCGTGCGGGTTTGCCGTTGTGGCTGAGCCAGGCCGATGCCACCGACAGTGCCGCCTGCGCTCAATTGCTGCGCGGCTGGGTGCTGACCGGTCATGCCGAGGGCGCACACGACTACCTGGAAGGCATCCCGACGATCGAGCAGTTTGCCGTCGAGCAATTGCAGGGGTGTTTGCAGCAGCAGCCGGTGACGGCCAAGCTGAAAGCACAAGAGATCAGCATCCGGTTCGATCGCGTGATTGGCGCTGCCGTACCGCTGCCGGGCGGCTTCATCGCTGGAGAAGTCGAACCCGTCACCGTGACCCTGGTGCAATTGGCCCTGGAAAACCTCGCCGGCTTTCCCCATACGCCCAAGTCGATCAGCCTCAAGGGCGAAAAGGCCCCGCCAGGGCTGACATATAACCTGCTCAGCGCCTGCATCAAGCAGGTCGATATCGGGCAATCCTATCCGCTGTTGCTCAAGCGCAAGCTGGTGGACGACGTATCTGAAGCCACTCGACGCCAGCGGTTGTTCAGCCGGCAGCTGCGTAGCCAATTGCCGCTGCTCGCTTTGGAATACAAGATCCAGGGCCTGCACGGCCTGACTCTTAACGGTTTCCTGCGCTTGCAGGCCGCGTTGCAGGCTACCCCGGTCCAACGCCTGCTTGATGGACAAGCCATGGCCCTGTGGCCGCTGGCGTTCCGGGCTGCGCCCGATCAGGTGGCGGACGTGGTTGCCAACCAGTTCATTATCGGGCCACAGGCCGGGCACGAAGGACCGCACCTGCTGTACCGGCCGCTGCTGAGTCCAACGCTGCAGGAGTATGAAAGCCTGGCGGCGTTGTTAGAGGCGATCAGGGCTACGGGCGAATTGCAAGATCAGGTGCTGAGCTGGATAGATGCGCGGCGCCAGGCGATCTATGCCAACGGTGGTTTCATCGAGCCGCACATCCGGCACTTTTTACCGTCGGATGAGTTCACGGTCTACACCAAACCGGCTCCGGCACACCTGCACAAACAGGTGGCGGACGGCGATCCGGCGCAACAGGTCTTCGTTGCAACCGCTGAGGCACTGGTAACCCTGGCCGACCGCCAGTCGCAGTCCAATACCGAACAGCGCTGGGCCTCCCTGAAACAGCTCGGTTGGCTGCTGTTCACCAACCTGCTGCCGCTCTTGCGTGGGCCGGCGGCGTTGGCCGGTTGGCTGCTGCAGTTGAGCGATAGCGTGCGAGAGGATCTTCAGAGCCTGCACAGCAGCGACACCCAGGCACGAGCCGCCGCGGTCACGGACATGCTGGTCAACCTGATGGCGGTGATGGCGCATCAGGCTGCCCCCCATGACGTGCAGCGCCATCTGGACCTGGAGCATCCGGCGTTTGCGCCATTGGCCCGCGCCGAACCGGTGCCTGCCGCGCCAGTGCGGGGGAGCCCCCCGGCATCATTCAGTGCGCCGCTTGGCTGGGCCAATGCACGGGATACCCTGATCCCGGCCATGCAGGCGCGGCTGACGGCCTTGAGCCTCAAGTCGCAGCCCACCCCCGACTACCTGAAACAGGCTGAAGCCAGCGGCCCTTTGCAGGGGTTGTTGAAACCCGCATCGGCTGTCGGCGGGTACTGGCAGGCGCTGGTACGCGGGCGGGTCTATCGCATTCAGATCCAACAGGGCCGGGTACGGGTGGTCAGTGCCACGGGCGAAATCCTCGGGCCCTGGCTCAAACACCTGGGCAACGGGCGTTGGGACATCGACCTGGGCCTGCACCTGCGTGGCGGTGCGGCCGACTATGCCCTGCAGGACGCTCGCCAGGCAGCGAGTACACAGCGCGAAAGCCTGAACCGCGATTACCAGCAGGCGCGCCAGGACCAGATGCGGGCCCGCCAGGCGATGGCGGTCGCCCGTGCACTGGTCGAACAGCCGGAAGGTGCTATTGATGAGCCACGTCGGGTGCAAGCCCGGCAGCGTTATCACCAGGAAGCCGAGCACGCCCTTGATTTTGCCCAGAAGGAACTGCGCACCCTGCGCGCGTTGCGCGAATTGGCGCCGCGACCGCGTTATGAAGAAGAACTGTGCAGCGCCCTGGAGTCAGTCGTGCTGGGCACGCAATTGCTCAGTTCCCTCACCCGCGAGCAGATGGTGGCAGTCAATGCACGGCTCGATCCGGTGTTCAAATTGTTGGAGGACGAAACCGAGGAAGAGGCTCAGTCGGACATCAACCGCCAGGCCCACGAGCAGTTGGGACAGGGCCTGCGCGAGTTGGCGACGCTGCATGACAACGCCATACACTGGCGCACCCTGGAGGACCGTCACCTTGACCAACTGCTGCGTGTCCCCAGGCTCGGCCGCGACAAGGCCGAGGCCTTGACGGCAGGCTTGCCCCCACGGCCATCGGTGCAGGACCTGCAAGCCCTGCAGTTCACCACGTTGTGGAGCATCGCCATCGATGTGGCAGGCCCGCCTTTGGAGGACGCCTTCTTCGACAGCGTCAGCGAAACCATCAACCGGGCGCGCCGGGCCAACCGTTCCATGGCGGACTTGCGTCACGTGCAGGTCACTGACCAGGAGCGCGTCGAATTGCTGGAGAGCATTGACCAGGTCTACGCGCAAACCGACGATCAGATCGAATTCTGGCGGGCCATGGAGCCGGACAAGTTCAACGTGGATTACCTGCAAAAACTCCAGGCATTGCTGACACAGCTGCATCTGTACATCGAGGGCCAACTGAGCGACCTGTCGCAGTCGGCCGCCAAGTCCAGGCCACGGACCAAGCCGCCCGCACCCGTGCCAGGGGCAAGGCGCAAGAAGATCATCCGCACGCGTAACCGCGACCTGTATGTTGCCCAACTGAGCGACCTGCCGTCCGACCAGCCAGCGGCCGAACTGCGTGACCCTTCGGGCCAAGTCATCGCCGCTTTCACCGAAGCCGAAGACGGCGTGTGGGATGCCCAGCCGACCCCCCCACGGCGCCACCCCAATCGGGCATTGAGCAGCCTGATGGAAAAGGGCGAAGCCTTGGTGGCCACGGTTGATAAAGCCATCAATCAGGTAAAGGGCATGATCCCTAGCGTCAACCAGCCGTCGAGCCTGCAATACCTGCTGGAATCCCAGGCCACCCGTCGACGCTGGGTGGCCGAGGACATCAACAAGAAGCTGAGTATGCTCGACAGTGCGCGGCTGGCAGTGGTGCAACAGGCCAATGCCCGGGCCATGGTCAGCCGCTTGCACGCCTCGGTGGCGAGCCTGGAGGCAGCCGGCCTGGAGGCTCGCATACGGGCGAGCAAGGCACGGCCGATCACCCAGGACACGCTGGAGTTCCTGCATCGCCACCACGAGGTTCGGATAACCCGGCGCGGCGGGCGGGTGGCGCTCAAGGGGCACCGCGACGACTACCTGCAGGTCTATGCCGTCGCCGATGCCGCGAACGGCGAAGCGCTGTGTGTTGCCCATTTCCATTACACGACGCAGAAGGCGTTGGACGATCATTTCGTGGCCGCCCACCTCAAGCGTCCCGAGCAGGAACACCTGGGCCGTCAGGACCAGGCCGAAGTCGAGGCGGACAGGTTTGCGCGTATTCGTCGCGGGCAGACTGGTCAGTTGGAACCTGTGCTTCAGATCGAACGTCAAGCCATTTCTCTGGCCGTGGCCAGGCGTCTGTTTTTCAGCCTCGACTGAGGCCCGGGCCCGCCACGCACAGGCTCTGGGTGCCGGGCCGTTGACCAGATGGGGTTCTTATGGGGGCCACTGGCAAACAACAGACTGTCGGTACGCAGCACTCTGGGGCGCACGCGGTCGTTGAGTCACCGTGCGCGGTCGCCTGATCGACCCTCAACGCCAGCCACTCAAGAGGCATCACATCTTTAGCCACGCCAACCGGGGCGTAACGTGTTCAAGAACCTCACCGCCCGGCAACCTACGGCCTGATGAGGCCTTTACTTATGAAGGCAGTGTCACGGTGATCCGGAATTCAGAGGTTTAGCCACAATCAGCAGGAGCGAGCACCCTCGCTCCTGCATTGGCAGCCGAATGCGATTCAGCTGGGGGGGAGGGACGGGCCGGGTTGGCTTAAGTCACGGGGGAATTCAAGCTTTAGACGATTGACACGCTCTGCGACTGTCGGAATGGCCGTGTTGAAGGTACCGTTGGCGTTCACGTATTTCATCCAGGTCGACGGGTGAAGGCCACGATCAACGGCGAATTGCCAGGCGGCCGCTTTGTTCTGGTTTTCCGGTCGAAGGGCCAACTGATACCAGTCTAAAAAGTCCTGGTCGAAGATCCGGGTGTAATAATTGTTGAAGGGCTTCGTCAGTTTTGCCTTGCGGGCCTCGCCAGCTTTGTTCAGCTTGCCCCTGCTGACGAACTGGCTCCAACGGTCAGGGTTAATGCCATGTGTTTTTACAAATGCATCCGCCGCTTCTCTGGTCGGCTGCTCCATGTTTACCCATTTCATGAACAGCTCGTCTGACAGCTGTGTAGCGCTCTCAGGGTTGAGTCGTACCAAGCCTCGTTGGGTTATTTCGCCGCCTGACCTGACTAGTTTGTTCCATTGTCCAAGCTTGAAACCGCGACTTGTGAAAAAACCAGTCGGGTCCAGCGTGTTCTGTGGGGTGGTCGGTGCCGCATTGGCTTTGACGAGTTCGTCCCATTCCCTGAGTGCTTGGGTGATGGCGTTGTCGGTTTTTGGCCCGGCGCCGGGCAGGCGTTGCCAGGTGTCCAGCTCCCAGAACTTGGTCGGCAGGCGCCGCAACCGAAACGGGGTCACGCCTCCAGAGGGTGTGAGCACCGGCGCGACCAAGCCATTGTTGTCATAGAGGTTGAACGTATTCTGAATGCGGAACACCTGCTCTTCGCCCTTTTCACCGACGCTGCGTACCAGGTAGGTACTGGATGTGCCGGGGACGCGATAGATGCCTGTGCCTTCGGCCAGTTCTGCACCGGCCGGGATGCCGCCCTTCACCACCAGGCGGGCGCTTTCTTGCAGAAAGTCGTTCTGGTATTTCAGCAGATCCGGGCGCAGTGTGTTTCTCCCAGGCCGCAGTAGCATGGACAGGGGCTTGATACCCAGGCCTGTTGTTCGCGTCACCCCGGCCATCGTAGTGGTGACTCTTGCGAGTTCAAACAGCGTTTGCGCACGTGACCCGCGACGCACGACGAGCCCCGCCACGGTTTGCCCAAGGCTGCGCAGAGCATGGACCGTTGTGCGCCCCACCCGGCCGACAAACCGGGCGGCCGAAGAGGCCAGCTGGCCGCTCCAGGGGAGACCGCCCAGCACGGTCAGCGCTACCTCAACGCCGAACAGTACCTTGTTGAGGGTCGACTGGGCCTCCAACTCTTCATTGGTCACGCTTTCAGTGTCGGCTTTGTCCAGCAGGTACAGGTAGTTCTGCCGGTACAGCCCGACCAATACATCGCCTTGATGCGCGGCCAGACGATGATTGAGCAAGCGTGTACCGGCCGGCAGGCGTGCGCGAAGATAATCCAGCCAGGCCGGCCCTCGCATCAGTTGCACCAGTTCGGTCTCGTTGACGAGTTCCCTGAGTTCCACACCGTCGGGTGCATTCGGGGTATACAGCACCCGCATATCATCGGCGTCAGTGGAGAGAATCAGCACGCCGTTCACGGTCTGCCCGCCAGATCCTTGGGGCGCGTAATTGGTCGGGTTGAACATCAGCGCGTTGGCGATCACGGTCTGCCCGTCGACCCGTGGGCGTGTCGCGGGGGATGGCGAGGCCAGCACCGCCCCCACCCAAGCGTCAGCTTTTTTTTGCCCGGTGCCACTGGGCATTTGCCTGCGGTAGATATCAGGATTCAACCGGGCCGCAAGGGCCGCGTAATTCAGAACAGCCGTCTGGCAGGCGATCCAGGCTTGTTTCAAGGCGTGGGCTTCGGCTGCCGTAGCCTGCGGGGCGAGGTATTTATCGAGCACGTTTTGTGCGTACTGCTGGCCAACATCCAGGTCCTTGAGCCACTGCTCAAGGCGTTCTTTCTCCAAGGTGATTATGGCCCCCTTGGCATCGCGCACCCATTCTCCCTGGGAGGTGGTCAGTTGGGCCTTCAACAGATCGTCTTCTTCCCAGTTGAGGCCCCTTTGCCACGGTTTGGTGTTTTTCAACAGCAGGTTGGTCAGGCTCATCCTGCTGCTCTTAACCCCTTCATGCACAGACCCAAAACCGCCACCGGATGAAATCCGTATTCGGGTAGTACGGACGACCATTATTTTGTCCGGGTCGATGCCCTGTGCGGGATAGTCTTGGCCTGCTTCGACCAGTAAGGCGCGAATCTTTGTCAGTACCTGTTGCTTGGCATACTCGGCCAATGTGGGGATCAGCGCTTGCCATTGTTTGGCCAGATCGTCCTGTGTGGCCAGGGTGGTGTCGGCTTGATCTTGCAGAGCCTTCTTGTCCGCCGCGCTCAAGCGCTTTTCCCAGTCCGGCCGCCAGTGTTCTGTCAGCAGCCGGTTGCGCGCCAGGAACGGTCCGGCCATATCCACCAGCTCCGCCAGCTCCACGCGGCCATTTTTTTCGCTGTCCGATTCATCCTCAGTCAGGCCCAGAATGGTTTCGATGTCGGATTGCTGTTTGTCGAGCAAGGCCTGAATGCTGTCCGCGACAAAATCGTCTGCGATCGGCGCGAACGTGCTACTCAGGTCATCGCCCCACAACCCGGTTTTTCCATGCTGAACCAACAGCGGTAAGCCGCTGGTAAACAATCTGCCGGCGTCTTCGCCGGCATTGATGCGGGCCTTGAGCCTGTCATGCAAAGCTTGCAGAGACGCACACTCTTCAAAGCCCATGTCCGGGGTATATAACACTACCGGGCCAATGCCAGCCGTCTGGGTATTTAGGTTTTTGTGCCCATGGGGCCAATGAGGGGCGACCGGGCTGGAGCCGTCATTGAAGGTCAGGATGAAGCTGCCGGCCATACGCGCCACCTCGGTGCGGGCGGTGGCCACAGTCAATTGATAGATGCCGGGGCGGTTGCCATAAATGAAGCTCGCTTCGCGCCGGGCCTGAGTCGGGTAGCGCAGTGCACGGTCAATCAGCAATTTGGCCTGCGGGCTCAGGGTATTGTCGGCTACGCGCAGGCGTGCCTGTACATCCAGGGTTTGGCGTTGGACATCAATCAGCCGGACTTGTGGGCAGACCAGCTCAGGTGCTATTGGCGTACGCCAGTAGGCGGTGACCCGTTCGGCCAGTTGTATTTTCAGCGTGTGAGCCAGGTCCGACAGTGTGCCGGTCTGGTTCAGTTGGTCGGTTTCGCTGAACGCGGTCGCGCTGCGAAAGACACTTTCGGCGAAGGTCTCGACCGGTTTGGCGTCAGCTTTTTGAGTGGTGTGATCCTCATCCGTTTCCACTGCGGTGTTGCCCCACAGCAATAAGGTACACACCGCCTCGAGTAAGGGGCGGGAGGATTCAAAATGGCGCGCGCCCATGCTGTCGATGCGGTAGCGGTTGACATACAGGCTGTCCAGCCCTGTGCCGTCAGGCAATTGTGCAAAGGTCTCGTTGAGCAGCGACGTCAGCACAGCGTCCAGCGAGGGGTGTTTGTGCTTTTCCAGAACCTGGTCTAGCTGTTGGTTAAGCGAGTTCCACTGCTGTATCAGATGCGTTTGCTGCGCAGTGGTTGGCTGGGTGAGCGGGTCGGGAGATGCCTGCGTCAAGTCAAGGGGCACAGGCATGCGGGCGATCAAGCCCGGGTTGCCCTTGAGCGGCAGTGCCAGCGTGGCACGTACGCCGGCTGCGAGGGTTTCGAACGTGGTGTGGGACGTCTCGAAGGCCTGGTCGATATCGGCCTCTTGCTGGATGAGCTGGGCGTGCAGGCACGTATTGAATACCTGCCCGGTGATCGGCGCATAGCTCAATTTCTGCTCGTTGCGTAACACGCCTCGGGCATGGGCGTGTTCCATGGCGGCAATGTTGGTGAACAGCAGGTCTCTCTCGGCGCTTCTCACCAGGCGTAGACGCAAGGCATTTTCCATGGACGAGAAACTCTCGAAAAATTCGCCCCCCCATTGTGGGGTATAGAGGACGGTCGGTCGGGGCCCATGCAGGCGCTCGGTGAGTACGAAGCAGCCGTTGAGCGTCGTGGTCCAGTCAGGCTGGCCCGTAGCGTTCAGCGCAATACTGAGTGTGAGCGGCGGTGTGGCGTTGTTCGTGGTTTCATGGAGTACGCGGTTCTCGATCAATTGCCGGCCTTCGATCAGCACCTGCAGGTGTGACTTGGCCGTGGCCACAGCCGCTTGAGTCTGGGTATCTTCGGGCGCTTTCTTCAGGTTCTGCTCGGCCTTTTCGACCTGTTGCCGTGCATCATTCACCTTCAGGTCCGCCTCCAGCGTAAATACCTCTCGCTGCTTTTGACTCACGGCTGCCAGGACGCTCAGGGCACCGGTGCTTGCGTGGGGCGACGACCAGAACGCCCTGAGCGCGTTCACGTAGAGCGTCTGGCTGTTGAGTTGCAGGTCACTGATTAACTCATTGACTGCCGAGACTTCCAAATCCGCCAGTTCAGTGTCACGTCCGGTGCCGTGGGCCGTTGGATAGAACCCGACGGCTTGGCTGACGCTGCCGGTTTGCGGCTCTTTGGCCAGCTCGGTCGGCAGGTTTTGGGTAGCAATCGTTTCTTGCAGCACCTGTGTCAGGTTACGTGTTCGGGTGATGCGAGGTGCGCTGTCTTGCTCTGTCTGCGAGGGAATGTCGTACTCGTTGAGATAAACCGTATCAGGATTCGGCGGGTTGGCGGGTACCCGTTTCGCTAATCCCTTGCGCAGTTCGTTGGCCATGATGGTCGCCAAGTCCGGCTGGGCGTCCAGCAGGTGCTCGATGGCGGTGATACGGGGCGGCAAGCGGCGTAGCAGGTCCTCGGTAGAGGTCTGGGTTTGTGTAGGCATAGCCTGGGTGTCCTGTAGCGATAAGGTAAACCATACAGAGCAGGGCTCTGCACGCGGATGCCCACACTATTGGCCGCCGAGGGAGTGACGGGCCTACATAACCACTACATGACCGGTTTGCCCAGGCCTGTAGCGCGATGGCCCTTGCATCAGTGAGTCGCGGCCAGGCACATGGCTGGGCTCCCCGGTTGCAGTAACGGGTTGAGCAGCGGCGCCATGCCTTTGAGCACCTGCACCGGCAGCGCTGACGTGAACGTGAACTGTTGAGCGGAGGCGCCCGGCACAAAGGCCGTCAGGGTGCCGAAATGATGTTCGCCGATGTAGAACACAAAAGTGGCAGTGCGGTTGATCGACTTGGAACTGAGGATCCGCCCACCGGCGCCGATGGCTTCGATGCGGTTGTCGCCCGTGCCGGTCTTGCCGCCCATGGCCAGTGGCGTGCCGTCGGCCAGCTTGAAACTGCCGGCGACGCGTTTGGCGGTGCCGGCATCCACTACCTGGGACAAGGTGCCGCGCAGGGCTCTGGCGACCTCGACCGGGATCACCTGCTTGCCCGGCGCCGGGTCGTTGACGAGGCGTGTTTCGTACGGCGTGCCGGCGGCAAACAACAGGCTGTCGATACGCAGCACCTTGGGGCGCACGCCGTCGTTGAGAATGATGCCCATCAGCTCAGCCAAGGCCGCCGGGCGATCGCCAGAGCTGCCGATCGCCGTCGCCAGGGATGGCACCAGGTGATCGAAGGGGTAGCCCACGGCCTGCCAGCGCTGATGGATGTCGAGGAAGGCCTCGATCTCCAGCATGGTGCGGATGCGGCTGTCCCGCGCACTCTGGTGGCGGCTCTTGAACAGCCAGCTGTACACCTCCTGACGCTCGAACTGGCTGGCCTTGACCACCTCGCTGAACGTCGCCTCGGGATGGTTGAGCAAGTAGCCGAGCAACCACAGGTCCAGCGGATGCACCTTGGCGATGTAGCCTTGGTCGGGCAGGTCGTAGGTGCCGGGGCCGTAGTCCCTGTAGAGTTTTTGCAGGCGTTCGTCGGTGAGTTTTTCGTGGGTTTTGACGCCGGCCAGGTGGGAGCGCACGAACAGGTTGAAGCTCGCCTGGCTGGCGTCGGGCAACAGGTAGCGGTGCACGGCGGCCAGGCGGATCGGCGTGGGACGCAGGCTGTCGAGGAAGGTATCGAGGCGTGCCTGGGTGTCTTTCTTCTGGTACTTCTTCCAGAACTTGCGCAGGAAGGTGGTGCCTTCGCGGTCGGCGAAACCGGCGAGGTATTCCTGGCGGCGCGGGTCGTTGTCGTCCTTGAGCAACTCGGCGCTGTTGTTCTCGCCCGAGTAGGTGACGTAGCGCACCACGTCGCGCATCAGGCGAATGAACGGCAGGTTGATCGACTCACGCAGCGCGTCACGCAAGGTGGGACTGCGGCCGTTGTCCTGGCTGCGAAAGTTATGGAAGGTGTGCAGCCCACCACCGGTAAAAAAGCGTTCGCCGGGGCTGGCCGAGTAGGTGCGATCGAGGGCCGCGTCGAGCATCTTGGCCAGGGATTTGTCCGGTGTTTGGATCAGGTAATCCAGGGCCCAGCGGCTTAGGCGGTCCTGATCCTCCACCGTGACTTTTTTCAACGCGGCGGGCGTTTGCGCGGCGTATTTGTCGTGCAATTCGCTGATGATTTGCAGGTAGGTGGTGAGCACGCGCAACTTGGCGGTAGAGCCCAGTTCCAGCTTGCTGCCTTCGTTGATGTCGAAGGGCTGGTCGGTGTTGTCGGTTTGCACGCGCACCCGTGAGCCATCGGGTGTGAGCTCGAACAGCGTGAAGCTGTAGCGCACTTGTGCGGTGCTGGCGGGGGTGAGCAGACGCTCGCCGAGCAGGCCGATCTGGCGCGCGTACTCGGGGTCGGCGAGGTGCTTTAGATAGTCGCTGACCTGGCCCTGCAACTGGGCTTGCAGGGTCGTGGTCGCGGAAAGGTCCAGGCGGTCGAGGTCGTACAGCGGCCGGTCGAGCAGGGCGGCGAGGCGGCTGCGGGCGACGCTGATGCCTTTATTGGTTTCAATCGGCTGGATCGTCGGTTGCTGCGCCCAGTCACGGTAAGTGACCTTGCTCGCCAATGCCTGCTTGAGCAACGCCGGCTCGATCACACCATTCTGGGCCAGCAGGCGCAGGTGGCTGTCGGTCAGTTGCGCCAGTTCGTCGCGACCCTTGGCCAGGTAATGGGACGGCCGGCGCTGGGCGATGATCAACGACAGCACCTCGCGCAGCGCCAAGCCTTGTTGAGCATTGACCGGGCCGGTCAGCGCCGCGTTGACCTGGTTGAAATCGGCGCCGTACCACACCCGCAACCCCTCGGCCATGCCGTGCACTTCACCGTGCCCGGGCACTGCCGACAGGGGCACGCTGTTGAGGTAGTCGCGCAGAATATTTTTGCGTGCAGGCAAGGTGTCGGGGCCATCCTGGTACGCGCGCACGGCGGCAGAAAACATTTGGCGCAGCTTTTCACTGCCGGACACGGTCAGGCCATCCGGCGAATGGCGGTATTTCTCCAACTGGGTCGCCAGGGTACTGCCGCCTGCACTTTGGCCGGGCAAGTGCAGCAACTTCGCGACCTGCGACCATGCGGCCTTGGCAAAGCGCGGCCAGTCCACCGCCGGATTGGCCTGGGGTTGGGCGGGGTCGAGCAAGTCACGGTTTTCGATGAACAGCAGGCTGCTGACCACCAGCGGCGGAATCGCCGCGAAGCTTGAGTACAGTTGTTGCGGGTAGTCGTATTGATACAGCGGCACGGCGCGGCAGTCTGTGATCGAAAGGCCTGCCTGGATTTTTTCCGTGTAGGGCACGAATAGGCCTTTGTTGGCGTAACTCATCAGCTCAGGCGAGAACCGCACCTGGGCATCAATCACGTAACCGCGTTTGAGCAGGCGTGGCAGGAAGGTGCCGAGGTCGCTGTAGCCCAGGCGGCGATCGAAGGGGCCCGCGCCGGGGTAGACGATGGCGTCACTGGCGCCGGGTTTAATCTCGAAGGTGAGGTCGTCGGCAAGACGGCTGAGTTCCCGGGCTTGCAGGGCGGAGGTGCGCATCTCTTTGTTGGCGGCAAAACCGAGGGCAATCAGGGCCATCAGCATGATCAGCCAGAACACTCGCCACCCGTAGCGAGGCCGGGGTTTGTTTTCAGGTAAAGGCGCTGGGTCCGAACTGCCTTGTAGTTTCGCAGCCTCTGTCGATTCGGTATGCCACAGTGCGCCCATAGTCGATTGATCCCTTCACGCAGATTGATCGGACGTGTTCAAAGCGTAGTCGCTGGGGGCTCGCTGCGAGAAAAATGTGATCGGCCCGTCAACTATATGAAGTGCACGGGCTGCGGCGTTTTGCCACCCGGAGCAGGTAAGATGCTCCTGTAAAATGGCATTTGAGCGGGTTCTTCCCCTAAATTGCCCCTTTTTTATAGTGAAAGGCTCTGGCCTGAGCTTTTTATACTGCATGCCCCCGCTGATCTTGCCCGGCAAGAAGGGCCCGTCCACACGGCGGCCCCGGTCTCGGCAAGGGGGCAGGCTTACCGGCTTGCCCCCCGCAGACTCAGGTGGGCAATCCAATAACAAAATGAGGTTGTACCCCTATGCCAGTCGGCAACCCACTGCCCCATGGCGAGACCGCTCAAGGCGGCCCGCTCAAACGCGAACTCGGTGAACGGCATATCCGCCTGATGGCCCTCGGTGCCTGTATCGGTGTGGGCCTGTTCCTCGGCTCGGCCAAGGCCATCGAGATGGCCGGCCCCGCGATCATGCTGTCGTACATCATCGGCGGCCTGGCGATCCTGGTGATCATGCGTGCCCTGGGCGAGATGGCGGTGCACAACCCCGTCGCCGGTTCCTTCAGCCGTTATGCCCAAGACTACCTCGGCCCGTTGGCGGGCTTTCTCACCGGTTGGAACTACTGGTTCCTGTGGCTGGTGACCTGCGTCGCCGAAATCACCGCCGTGGCGGTGTACATGGGCGTGTGGTTCCCCGACACCCCGCGCTGGATCTGGGCCCTGGCGGCGTTGATCAGCATGGGCACCATCAACTTGATTGCGGTCAAGGCGTTTGGTGAGTTCGAGTTCTGGTTTGCGCTGATCAAGATCGTCACCATCATTGCGATGGTCATCGGCGGCGTCGGCATCATCGCGTTCGGCTTCGGCAATGACGGCGTGGCGTTGGGGATTTCCAACCTGTGGGCCCATGGCGGCTTCATGCCCAACGGCGTGCAGGGCGTGTTGATGTCCTTGCAAATGGTGATGTTCGCCTACTTGGGCGTGGAAATGATCGGCCTCACCGCCGGTGAAGCGAAGAACCCGCAGAAGACCATCCCCAGCGCGATCGGCTCGGTGTTCTGGCGCATCCTGCTGTTCTATGTGGGCGCGTTGTTCGTGATCCTGTCGATCTACCCATGGAACGAAATCGGCACCCAGGGCAGCCCGTTCGTGATGACCTTCGAACGCCTCGGCATCAAGACCGCCGCCGGCATCATCAACTTCGTGGTGATCACCGCCGCGCTGTCCTCCTGTAATGGCGGCATCTTCAGCACCGGGCGCATGCTCTACAGCCTGGCGCAGAACGGCCAGGCGCCGGCGACCTTCGGCACCACGTCCAGCAATGGCGTGCCACGCAAGGCCTTGCTGCTGTCGATCTTCGCGTTGCTGTTGGGCGTGTTGCTCAACTACCTGGTGCCAGAAAAAGTCTTCGTGTGGGTGACCTCCATCGCCACCTTTGGTGCGATCTGGACCTGGCTGATGATTCTGCTGGCCCAGCTCAAGTTTCGCAAAAGCCTGAGCCCCGCCGAGCAGGCCGGGCTCAAGTACCGCATGTGGCTGTACCCGGTCAGCTCGTACCTGGCCCTGGCGTTCCTGCTGCTGGTGGTGGGCCTGATGGCCTACTTCCCGGACACCCGCATAGCCCTGTATGTCGGCCCGGTCTTCCTGGTGCTGCTGACCGTGCTGTTCTACGTGTTCAAGTTACAGCCGTTGAACGCAGGCCAAGGCGCCCCGCGTTCGGCCTGACGCTTAATTCACCTGCTGGGCCAGTTGTGCTGCTTCGGTCAACTGGCGCACCAGGCGATTGCGCTCGGCAATCTCAAGCTCTACCAGGGATTGCCGACGATCGAGGTAGATATCCGAACGTCTGTCCACCACCTCCTCGTTCAGCCTGTTCAGTTTGTAGCGCGCTACGTTTTCGATGGTCGAGAAAGGCTCAGGGTAACTGCGGGCCAGATACTCGATCCAGAACTCTTCCGTCAGCAATGAGTTCTGCGCCGCCTGGGTGCCGCTCAGCGCCTGCAAGGTAATGCGTGCCTGATTGATGTCTTGCTCATCGACCCAATCCTCCACGGAATAGAGCATTTCCTCGCGCCCAATGGGCAAGTTGAATTCTTCGCGAAAGCGCATGCGGTAGTACAACTTGATCTCTGCATCGTCTACCTCCAGACCCGCCATGCGCCGGGTCTGGATATGCGCGTCGGCCAGTTGATCGACCTGGCGCAGGTAGAACAGGCTTTTCGCCAACGCCAGCAACTCGCGGTCTGCCTGGTTGCTGCTGGCCTGGGTGCGTGCTTGATGCACCTTGTGTACGATCTCCATATCGATAAATACCAGGATGGCGCCATCGCCGCAGGTGCCGTCGGTATAGGTGCTACGGAAGACCCGGTCGCGTAGCTCGGTCGATTCGCCCATGGCATCGAGCAACTGCCATACCCTTTGGGTGAGGGCTTGCCGAGTGTCTTGGCTGGACCGGTACGAGAACGATTGGGTCAGGTCGCGCAACACTCGGAACGCGTCTTCTGGTCGCGCACCCTCATGCCGTAGCAATTGATCCCATAGCGCCTGCCGTTGCGCATGTTGAGCGTTGGGGATACCGGCCAGCCAAAAGCTGACGTCGTTGCTTGTCGCCGGCTGGTGCAGTTCACCCGGTAGCAGGCCACCCAGGGCAATGCCGGTGCGATCGCGATAGTCGCGAATCCGGCCCAGTGTCTGTTCGCTCAAAGGGTTGTCGTGCAGCACGGTGTGAAGGTTGGTAGGGCCCATGCGCACGTCGGAAAACACCGCCTCGGGCACTGTGGTCAGACGGTTTTCCTGCAGCATCAAATGGCGCAACGTGCTGCGGCGTTCGGCCCCGACGGGCCACTGGTCGATATGGGTCTGGCGTAGCGACAGCACCTGCAGGCGCGTCATCCGCGAAACGTCCGGCGTCAGGCCCAGAGGGTTGCCGTCCAGGTAGAGGCCCTCCAATCGCGTGAGGCCGGCCAGGCGCTGACGAGACTCCGGTGTCAGCACGATCAAGTTGTCGCTCAAGTCCAGTTGTTGCAGTTGCGTCATCTGGGTGAGGCTGGTGGGCAGGTCATTGAGCATGCAGTCGAGCTTTAAATGAGTCAGTCCGATAAATTTGCTCAGGAAGGCGTTGCCCGTCGGCGGAAAGGAATCACTAACGATCCGCAGGTATTCAATGTGCTCGAAGCCACGGGTGCCCAGCATGAAGTCGGGGTCGGGCAGGCTGTTGCCGTCCAGGCGCAGCACCAGTTGATGGGAGTCGAAAAGCCCAGTCTCGCTGTCGTAGGCTGCACGGGTTTCGTGGCGCCAGGCACGCAGGATGCGCTCGGCCATTAGGCGGCGTCGCCCGTAGTTCCAACCCTCCAGGTAGATCGCCGGGTCGATCGCCTGGTCGTCCACCGGCTGGGGCGTGTCGATCCAGCGCTGCAGTTCGAACTCCAGGGCCTGGTACTCGGCCTTGCGTCGCTCCAGTTCGATCAACGCGGCGGGTTCGTTCATGCCCAGCGAGTTAATCAGATCCCGGGCGTCGGCGACGCTGAAGCTGGGGTAGATCTCGCGCACCTTGCTCACCAGGTCCACCGGCTGGTTGCCACCGAACGGCCACAGGCTGCGCAGGGTAAACGGGTAGACGATGAATGAAGTGTCCACGCGCATCGGCGGCTGCAACCACGCCGGGATATGCGTCAGCCCCAGCAGGGCCTTGATGGCCACGCGTTGGCCCAGGGCCAGGTCGGCAATGGCGTGCCGTAGCGCTTTCGGCTCGGCACCCTCCTCCACACCCAGTGCACGGCACTCGGCATCGTCGAGGGTCAGGACCACGGCGCCGAGCAGGTCGCGGGTGCCGTCGGGCTGCTCATTGAGCCGATGACCGTCGCGATCATGGGACTGGTAGCCGCCGTCGATCTTCACCAGTGTGCGGCGGTCGGTGGCACCCGTTTGGCCGGCGCGGGCCAACAGCGGGCCGGCGAGGCTGGCGTCACGCACTTCCAGGCGCAGGCTCAGTGGCCAGCCGGGTACATCCTTGAGCAGGTGCAGCATGATTTTTTCGCTGTCGGGGTTGGCCAGAGTACTCAGGTAAAGGCCTTCATAGGCGCGGTTCAAACGTATATCGTCAGCAGTGAGTCGGACCTGTTCGGCCAGGCGCAAACCCACTTCGTCGCGCTTATGCAATTGCTTGAGTTCGTTGGGGCTCGATTGCCCGATAATCGCCTTTACCGCGCTGACGGGCAGTTGCGGGAAGTGCGCGTGCAGGCGCCGTTCCAGGCTCGTCGCGCCTTGCTCGCTCTGGGCGTAGAGGATGTCGAACAGTTGCGCCCGTTCGCGCCAGGCGTACTCAGCGATTTTCTTCGACAGTTTGAACAGGCGTTCCTCCTGTGAGGTGGGCAGTTCACCCAGCAGCGCGCGGCAGACCTGATCGTTCAAAACAATACGGGTGAGGGGCTCCAAGCCTCGGCTCTGCGCTTCGGTCAATTGAATGCGTTCGCTGCTGGCCCCGCTGCTGGCCGGGTAGCGCTGGATCACTTGGCCTTGCGCGTTGATGATCTCCAAGGCATGGCTGTCGGGCCAGGCCGGCAAGCTGGTGACCAGCAGCAATTGCAGGGAAGGCCGCGCATTGCGCGTGGCCGAGTAGACACTCATGGCCTGGATGAACTGCAGGATCTCGCGCTCGATGTGAAAGCGTTTGCTGGTGTCCTGCAACAACGGCGGTGGTGGCAGCCCGCTGCTGTGCACCTCTCGCAACGCCTGCGCCGGCGTGTCGGTGAGGCGCATGATCTGTGCGGCGGTGGTTTGGTCGACGTGATAGTGGGCGGGGCCCAGGCGATAAAACAGGCGGTGATCGTCCCAGGTCAGCGGGTTTTCACTGGACAGGCGCCAGGCACCCTGGCGGTTATGTTCCAGGCGCGGGGTATCGACGCCGACTTTTTGCGGGTGCTTGAGCCGCCACTTGCGCAGCCGGTTGTCGTAGACGATCGGGTACAGGGAGCCATACAGCGGCAGCAACTGTTGGCCTTCCCACTGATAGAGGCCCAGGGCGTCGGGCTTGAGGTCATGGGGCAGCACCACGCTTTGCTCATACTGGCCAAGCGACTGGTCCAGCGGGCTGACCTGTCCTTCAGGGCTGCGTCGGGTGCTCATCAAGTCGCCCAGGGTGTCGCGCAAGCCTTGGGCATCGCTGGCGCTGTTCATCCCCAGTTTCAGGCGCTCGCCGGGTTGCAGGACCGAGCCCACGGCCAAGTAGAGACTGTCAATGGCCGGTGACACCGGGATCGGCCCGGCGTTGCGCATGTCGTAGGCCTCATAGTGGCCCTGGCCGTAGTGCAGCAGTTCCACGGTGGTGTCATCGGGACCGCTGGAGACATAGCGATCGGCGGGGGGGCCATTGCTTACCTCGGTGACCACAAAGTCGCGGTTGCAGGTGCTGCGCAACAGGCTGGCGATGAAATCGCGTGCCCATAGGTCGGTGTCCGGGTTGTAGGCCCGAGGGTGGTAGAGGCCGTCGATCACGATGTCGATGCGCAGGGCGGTGCGATGGTGTTCGAGGTTCTCCCGCACCGCCTGGGGCAGGCTGGCATCGCGCAGGAAGGCGGCTTGTTGGTTGGCATCGAGGGGCGTTTGCAGCAACAGTTGTTGCAGGTTGGCCGAGGTCAGGGGCGGGTAGAGCCCGCGCAGTTTTTTCAGCAGTGGTGTGACGGTCACCAACGGTGGGGGCACCTGGATCGGCAGCCACTGGCGTGCGCTGTCCTCAACAGGGACTTCGTCGCGGGCATAACCGTCGTAGCGCGTCATGGCGGTAAACAACGGGTGGCGGTGGGTTTTTGCCAGTTCACTGATTTGCACGCGCAGGCGCGCAATGCGTTGAGCCACGGTCAGGTGTGGGCTGCCTTCCTTGCCGAGCAGTGAGGTGGCGGGTTGCTGGTTCAGGATCAATTCGAACAGCTGTTCCTGAGTGGGCGCGGAGGTGAGGGGATCGGTCAGTCCGCCGTAGGTGCCATCGTCACGACGCATCAATTCGACGGTGTGGGAGAGGCCATTCTCGCGGGCGGCATAACGTTCGATCAGCACGCCGCGCTGGTCGTGCACGTTAATACACGCATCGACCGGCCAGGCGGGCACTTGGGTCAACAGGCACAACACGGTGCCATCGGCGTGGGGCGGCATATGCCCGCGTCTTGAGAAGTCCTTGATCAACTGCTCGATGACTCGGTCGGCCTGCAGGCGCCGGACCCCTTCGGTGAGGTTGACGGGTGCGGGGTCGCCGGCCCACACGCGATCCAGGGTGGCGCGGTCGGCGGCGGTGCTGCGCAGCATCCTTTCCATCTCGATACGGGGCACGGCCGTGGAGCCGTCGGGCAACATGCGCTCGGCCAGTTGGATGTCCGAAAGGGTGTGGGCGTTGTGCAGGTCCAGGGTCCAGGCTTGCAGCGCCGGGTCGAACAGGATCGGTGGGGCAAAGCGGCCGGCGTTTTCGAGCTTGAGCACAAAGCGCATGCTCTGCGCGTCATAGCTGACCTCCACGACGTGGCGCTCCTGATCTTTTTGCAGCCACGCGTATTGTTTACTGTCGACCTGGTACACCCCTTGGGCGTTGGCGACTTGGCCGTCGAGCAGGTGCTGATCAAGGATCGCATAGGGGCCGATATCCGGCTTCCAAAGGGCGTGGCTGCCGTCGGCATGGGTCACTTTGCGCGGGTTGCCCAGTTGGTGCAAAAGGCGTGTCATGCGCTGGTTGTGCACACGGCCGGCGGTGGTGATCAACAGGCCATTGATGGCCAAGTCGGCAATGTCCGCCAGGGCAGACGCAAACTCACTGGCTTCGCCACGCGCCGCTTCGTTGATACCGATGATCACGCTGTAGGCCAGGCTGCCGAACACCGCCACTTGCATCACGCGATTCAGCCCGGTGACGCCGCCGGGCATGGGCGTGAGCAGCAGCTCCAAGACTTCCCGGGCCATGGCCGCGACGCCATCGATCAGGGCCTGCAAGTCACGCTCCGAACGACGGGTGGCCAGGGTCGAGAGGTTGGCCTGGTAGCGCTGCACCTCACGGTAGGTGCAGGCTTGCACCAGGGACTCCTTGCGACCGTGCTTGGGGTCGGGGGTAAAGCGCAAGCCATCAAGGGCACGTTGCGGGAACAGGCGGTGGAAGGTGTCGTAGAGGAAACCGGCTACGGAGCTCAGGCCTACCGGGCGTGGCGCATCCTTGAGCAGTTGCTTGAATCCGTGCATTTCAGCCATCGGCAACTGGCGGGCGAACCAGCCCAAGTCACCTTCGCTGTGGCTGGTCTTGAGTTGCTGCATGAACGCCGCGTGCGCGGCGTTGGCGTCGCGGTGGTAACGCAGGGCGCCCCCAGGTCGGAAGGGGAAGTATGACAGCACCCCGTGGGCGGCGACGCGGATCAGCAGCAGCGGTACCGGCACGGTTTGCCCTGACGGTACGAACGGCACGGCAGGCAACACGGTGATCCCGGTGCTCATGCCCAGGGTGTCGAAGGGCAGGGCCGGGCCGCTGCCGTCGAGGGCGGCGTTGAGGCTGGCAAGAAGGTCGCGGGTCACGCCAGTGTGGGCGCGGTTGCGGTACGCCTCCAGCGCTTCAAAGCGCAGGCAGGCCTCGCTGCTCGCTTGCAGCAGGCCCTGCAATTTGCCGCCCTGGCCCAAGGCGGTTTGCAGGCGCTTGTCGAGTTGACCGCCCAGGTCCAGGTCACGGGCAATGGCGATGAACTGGCTGACGGTCAGTTGAAGGTTGTCTGCGCCACTCAGGTAAGACGATTCGACAAATGTCTGCCCTGACGCCTGAGGCTGGGACGTGGCGAAATCGAAGTTAAGGCAGGCGGCGTCCCACAGCGATAACGTGGAGACATGGGGGCGATATTTCCATTCGTCGTAGGCACGGCGAAAGCGGCTGCGGTGAGTCCCATTGAGGTGAGCGCTGGCGCGGGGTTCCCAGGGCAGTGGCGGTTGCAACTCTTCAAGGTAGCGGGTGTGCAGGAATAGGCTGTGCGGGTCCAGGCCGCCGATGCGGTTGCGCAGCTGAGTCGTGCCGTCGGATTGGAAGGCTTGGAGCAGGGCCGCATTTTCGCGGTCCACCGCCTTGATCGCCTGGTGGGCTTCGCGTTGCAGCCTGACGTAGTCCCGTTGCTCCTGTGGGGTCAGGCTGCTCATCGTCCGCGCCAATGTTTCGCGGATCATTTCCAGGGCTTGCTGGCGGGCCCAGGATTCACTGGATTGCAGGTTGCCCGACAAGCCATTGAGCAGTAGATGGGTAGGCATGGGGCCATGTCCTTTCACGGGTTAAGTGGAAGGCAATGGAAGCATCTGGCCCCTACCGTTGGGCGCTAGCTATGTAGCGCGGCGCGGGGTTGCCGGTCCAGGCGCTTGATCAACTCCAACCAGGCTGCGAGGCCGGCCATCAGCAACGCGCCGATCACGGCGGTGGTCAACTGCATGGCGACGGCGTCGTTGGCCATGGCGTTGATCATGTCCGCCAGGGGCGCCAGTACCACCCCCAGGCAAAACACTTCCAGGGAATAACGGCCCATGCGGCAGATTTCGCCGGCCACGCGGTTCTGCGTCCAGCCGGCACCCGGCAACAGCTTGGCGGTGACGTATGCCAGCGCGAGGAAATGCACCAGGCGCACCGGTGACAGGTCGGTCTTGCTGATGGGGTACAGCCAGTTGCTGAGCGCCGCCGGCATCCACGCATCGTGGATCTCGGGCCAGCGCCACGACAGGGTGATCACCCCGGCCACCAGCACGTAGACCGCCGAAGCAACAAACAGTGGCTGACGCAGCAAGGCCCGGGTTTCGGCGGTTTTAGGCCGCTGGCTGTAGATCGCTGCCGCGCCGCCCAGCACAAACAACAGCTGCCAGGTGACCGGGTTGAAGTACCACACACCGTCGCTGATCGCCCGCAGGTTCCAGCCCATCCACGGGGCCAGCAGGTAGATCGCCAGTGACACCGCCACCACGGCCTCGACTTTGCGTACCAGCATCGGCAGCACCAGCGGCAACCCCGCCAGTAACACGATGTACAGCGGCAGTGGGTCCATCAGGTTGGGCTTGAAGCGCAGCAGCAACTCATCGGTGAGGGCTTGTTGCGGGTGGGTGACGAAGTGCGTCAGGCCCATTTCCTCGACCAGGTCACGGGTTTCCACATGGCTGTTGGCGAAGAACACGATGCCCATCAGCAAGGCCAGCAGGAAGATATGCACCACGTACAGCACCCAGGCGCGGCGCAGGATTTTCAGGCAGGCCATCCAGTAGCCGTCGCGCTGCATGATCTTGCCGTACGCCAACACGGCGGCAAAACCGGCGAGGAACACAAACACCTCGGCGGCATCGCTGAAACCGATGTTGCGCAAGGTGATCTGGCCCAGGGGATTGTGGGGGACGTGATCCCAGAATATGAAGATCAACGCCAGGCCCCGAAAAAAATCGATGCGCGGGTCGCGTCCGTTCGGCATGGCTACAAGCTCTTGAACAAAGTGTTTAGTAATGACAGGCGAGCGCGGGTGTAGTCGTACGCCGCACGTCGGGCGGGCGCAGGTTGGCGGTATTTGTAAGCAATTGCAAAGGTTGGGTATTACTGAATGTCTCTAGACATCAATGATGACCAGCGTGCCATGGCTGCCCGCAAGTACCGCATGGGCGATACCGGCTTCCACGAGGTACATCTGGCCGGCGCCTACCCTGATCTCGCTGTTGCCGATGCTCAAGCGCAACTGACCATCGATCACCAGCAACCCTTCGTTGTAGGCATGGGTTTCCTCCTCGTGAGCCTGTTTGTCCATGCGCAACACCTTGATCCGCGCCGGGCCGACCTGGCCCAGGCGCGTGGATTTCCAGCTGTCGGGCAGTTGCCCGGCGATGGCGGCGAAGTCCAGTAACGGCATGTGAAGCTCCTTGTTTCAACGATGCCGTCGGTGGTCCGGTTCAGCGATAGGGGTTAGGGTATTGATGTTACGCGGCGCTAGCCTCATGGGGCTCAAAACTGTCGGCCCGCGCCATCTGCCACATCCGCGAATAAAACTCGCCATTCACCTCGCCGGTCAACAACTCGCCGGGCTTGAGGAACACATGCAACTGCGAGAACAACTTGATCTCGGTCGCCGACATGCGCCGCACCAGATGCTTGGCCGACAGCTGCGACGGGTGATCCAGGCCCGCCGCGGCGAGCATTTCCGCCAAGGCCTTGAGGGTGTTGCGGTGGAAGTTGAACACGCGCTGGGCTTTGTCCGGCACCACCAGGGCGCGTTGGCGCAGTGGGTCTTGGGTCGCGACGCCGGTCGGGCATTTATTGGTGTGGCAGCTCTGGGATTGAATGCAGCCGATGGCAAACATAAAGCCACGGGCCGAGTTGGCCCAGTCGGCGCCGATGGCCAGCACGCTGGCGATGTCGAAGGCGCTGACGATCTTGCCGCTGGCACCCAGCTTGATCTTGTCGCGCAGGTTCAGGCCCACCAGGGTGTTGTGCACAAACAGCAGGCCTTCGCGCAGTGGCACGCCGATATGGTCGGTGAACTCCACGGGCGCGGCACCGGTGCCGCCTTCCTTGCCGTCCACCACAATGAAGTCCGGGAGGATGCCGGTTTCGAGCATGGCCTTGGCGATGCCCATGAATTCCCATGGGTGACCCAGGCAGAACTTGAACCCCACCGGTTTGCCGCCGGACAGTTCGCGCAGTTGGGCGATGAACTGCATCAGTTCGATGGGCGTGGAGAAGGCACTGTGGCGTGACGGCGAGATGCAGTCTTCGCCCATCATGATGCCGCGGGTCTCGGCGATTTCCTGTGTCACCTTGTGCTTGGGCAGGATCCCGCCATGGCCGGGTTTGGCGCCCTGGCTCATCTTGATTTCGATCATGCGCACTTGCGGGTTCTGCGCCTGTGCGGCGAAGCGTTCCGGGTCGAAACGGCCGTCGCTGGTGCGGCAGCCGAAGTAGCCGCTGCCCAGTTCCCAGGTCAGGTCGCCGCCGTTTTCGCGGTGGTAGGGGCTGATGCTGCCTTCGCCGGTGTCATGGGCGAAGTTGCCGAGCTTGGCGCCCTGGTTCAGCGCACGAATCGCGTTGGCACTCAGCGAGCCGAAGCTCATCGCCGAGATATTGAACACCGATGCTGAGTACGGCTGCGTGCACTGCGGGCCGCCGACCATCACGCGGAATGCGCTGGGGTCGCTGAGCGGCGCCGGGCGCATGGAGTGGCCGATGAATTCGAAGCCCGACTGGTACACGTCGATCAAGGTGCCGAAGGGTTTGTCCGCCGTCTCGTTCTTGGCGCGTGAGTAGACCAGCGAGCGCTGGGCGCGGGAGAAGGGCAGGGCGTCGCTGTCGGATTCGAGCAGGTACTGGCGGATTTCCGGGCGGATGGCTTCTACCAGATAACGGATATTGCCCAGGATCGGGTAGTTGCGGCGTACCGCGTGGGGGCTTTGCAGCAGGTCGAACAGACCGATCAGGCTCAGCACGCCCGTGACGAGGGTAATAGGCCACAGCCATTCATGTTCGATAAAGGGGAGGCTGGCGAGGGTGAAAATGACACACACGGCAAAGAAGGCGTAACGACTCAGCAGGGACAGACTCATACGTTTTTCCTTGGTTTCACTCATCAGGACCTGTAGGCGCCCGGCAAGCCGGGCTCCTACGGGGCTCAATCAGGCGTTTTGCGCCTGTAGAAAGATCGAGAACAGCTCCGACTGGGATTTGATCCCTAGCTTGCTGTAGATGTGTTTCTTATGGACTTTCACGGTTTCAACAGAGATTTCCAGCTTACGAGCGATTTCCTTGCTGGAGCAACCGCTGAGCATCAAGCGGCCTACATCCAGCTCGCGGGCGGTGAGTTGCGCGCCCCAATCATCATTCTGGATCGGCGGCTGCGGGGTGCTGACCTGGTTGAGTTCATAGGGCAAGCGTTGGCGCAGCAGGCTCAGCACCCAGGGTTGAATCAGCGACAGCAGGGCAATCTGCGCCTGGTCGAAACGCTGCTTCAAACCCAACGACAGGCATAGCGTACGCCCATCCGGCAGATGGCAATTAAATTGGATTTCATCTGCGACCACGTTAAGGCGGAAGTAGCGCTGGTAGTACTCGGTGAGTTCGAAGTGCTCCGGCGCGACTTCCGCCAGTCGAAACAAGCCGGTGCGCGAGTGTTCGCGGCTGGCAATGTAGAAGGGGTCGAGCAGGTACAGGCCATTGAGGTAGTCCTGGAACAGCTGGTCTGGCGTACCGTCGGCACCGGGGCATTCGGCGAACACCAGGGGGCGGTGTTCGCTGCTGAATAGCAACACCACCCAACTGTCGAACGGCACGTACTGGTCCAGCAAGCGGACAAGCTGAGTCCAGAAGTTGGGCTGGTCGAGGGCGTCTATCATTTGCCCCACCGCGCGGTGCCAGGCGATGTCCTGCAGCGACATGGTCATTGATCTACCCCTAACGTGTTACCCCGGCCGCGTAATTCCCTGGCGGGTATTGGCTGCGCATACTGCGACACAGATAAAGAACAAGGAATACCCATGAAGGTCGAATTCGCCCAACTGGCCGGTCGTGATAACGACACAGCTTACAACCTTGAGCGCGCCCTGGCGGCAATCGTTGCCTGCGCCGACGATACGCAACTGATCGTATTCCCGGAAACCCACCTGACGGGCTTTCCCTCGGCTGAAACCGTCGCCGACATCGCCGAGCCCCTGGATGGCCCCACCGTGAGCGCCGTTATCGAGGCGGCTCGCGCGCGCAACATTGCGGTGGTGATCGGTATCGCCGAGAACGACGGCGGCCAATTCTACAACACCACCTTGCTGATCACCCCCGAAGGCATTGCCTTGCGCTATCGCAAGACTCACCTGTGGCCATTAGAGCGTGGCGTGTTCAACCCGGGCGACCGTTACCCCACCTGTGTGTGGAACGGTATGCGCGTCGGCCTGCTGATCTGCTACGACATCGAGTTCCCGGAAACCGCCCGCGCCCTGGCGCAAACGGGCGCTGAATTGCTGATCGTCACCAACGGCAACATGGACCCTTACGGCCCCACGCACCGTACCGCGATCATGGCGCGTGCCCAGGAAAACCAGGTGTTCGCGCTGATGGTCAACCGCGTGGAAGAGGGCGACGGCGGCCTGGTGTTCGCCGGTGGCAGCGCCTTGGTCGACCCGTTCGGTACGTTGCTGTTCGAAGCCGGGCGTGACGAAGGGCAATTCACGGTCGAGCTGGATCTCGACCAACTGGAGGCGGCGCACAAGGACTACCGCTACCTCGACGACCAGCGCATGAAACTGCCCGGCGAGGTGATCGAGCGCAGCGATGGGACGCGTGAGCTGCTGATCCCGAAAAACTGACACAACCCCTGTAGGCGCCCGGCTTGCCGGTGATGGCGGCTTTGAAATTGCGATCGCCGGCAAGCCGGGCGCCTACAGAGGGCGCCGTACACCATAACAATTAGTGCATCCGCTTCATCGACTTCAGTTCTGCCATAAATCTAATAAATCAGCGGAGAATCGCTCATGGCTCGTTTGCAACGCACCCTGTCGTTAGGGTCGGTGGTGCTGTTTGGCATCGCCTATATGACGCCGATCATTGTGCTCGGCACCTTCGGCATCCTGGCGCAATCCACCGCCGGCATGGTCCCCGCCGCTTACCTGGCCGCCCTGGTGGCGATGTTCTTCACCGCCATGAGCTACGGGCGCATGGCTTCGGCCTTCCCGGTGGCCGGTTCCGCCTACAGCTATGTGCGCAAGGCGATCAGCCCCAAATTGGGATTCATCGCCGGTTGGGCGGTGTTGCTCGACTACCTGTTCCTCCCGATGGCGATCTGGTTGATCGGCGCGGCATACCTGCATTCGGCATTCCCCGCCGTGCCGCAGTGGGTCTGGGTGCTGGCGTTCATCGGCATCACCACGGCGATCAATATCATCGGCCTGAAACTCGCCAACGGCATCAACGCGCTGCTGATGCTGGTGCAGTTTCTGGTGCTGATTGCGTTTGTCGCGTTGTGCATCCACTACATCGGTGGCGATGCGAGCACGCCGCTGTGGACGATCACGCCGTTCTTCAATGGCCAGATGCAAATGCCACTGATCATGAGCGGGGCTGCGATTGCCTGTTATTCGTTCCTGGGCTTTGACGCGGTCAGTACCCTCACTGAAGAGACCCGCGACCCACGCCGCACCATTCCCCGGGCGATCATGCTGATCACCTTGATCGGCGGGCTGATCTTCGTCGGTGTGTCGTATTTTGTGCAGGTCGCGCATCCGTCGTTCGAATTTGCCGATGTGGATTCGGCGGCCTACGAGATTGCGCGCAACATCGGTGGCGACCTGTTTGTGTCGATCTTCCTGATCGGCCTGATCGTCGGCCAGTTCGCCTCGGGGCTTTCGGCCCAGGCCAGTGGTTCGCGCTTGTTGTTTGCCATGGGCCGCGACGGCGTGTTGCCCAAGTCGTTCTTCGGCACCTTGCATGCGCGTTTCGGCACGCCGGTCAACAGCATCCTGCTGTGTGCAGTCGTGGCCTTGTTGGCGCTGAAGCTGGACGTGACCACCTCCACCTCGTTCATCAACTTCGGTGCGTTCCTGGCGTTCAGCCTGGTGAACCTCTCGGTGATCTTTCACTACTGGATCGGGGCCAAGCAGCGCGGCGTGCGGGAACTGATCCTGTTCCTGGTGTTCCCGGCCATCGGCCTGCTGGCGGATCTGTGGTTGATGGTCAGCCTCGATCACCTGGCGATCTACCTGGGCCTGGTGTGGTTGGCGATCGGCCTGGTTTACCTGGGTGTGCTGACGCGCGGATTCTCGCAACAGCCACCGGAAATGGACTTTCAGGAAACTGCATAGAAGCTGTGGGCCTATTCTTATTGCAATCGGTTCTCGTTTGGGCGCATGATTTGTGTTACTGTATAACACATTAAATGCACCCAGACGCCCCGGAGGCCTTATGAAAGCTGGTATCCATCCCGACTACCGCACCGTGCTGTTCCATGACACCGCCGCCGACGTGTTCTTCCTGATCGGCTCCACCGCCGACAGCGATCGCACCCACACACACAGCGACGGCAACACGTACCCGTATATCCCGTTGGACGTTTCCAGCGCCTCGCACCCGATCTACACCGGCCAACAGCGCAAGACCCAGGCCGAAGGCCGGATCGCCGGGTTCAACAAGCGTTTCGCTTCGTTTGGCTCGAGCCCGAAAAAAGCCGAGGCGTGACTATCACGTGCTTCACCTCGAAGGCCGCTCCGGTTTCTGGAGCGGCTTTTTTTTGCGCTGATATCGTAAAGCCATTATTTTGCAAAAAACCGACTAAACTCCTCAGTAATAGCCAGGAAGGCAGGACCGGACCCTAAGGAATGCACACCGACGATCCGAGGTGTCCCATGGGAGAGTCAGTTACATTTACCGATGCCAGACGTGCCGTGGTGCTGTTGATCGACGCCCACCCCGACGTGCTCCAACGCCTTACGCAACTGCTGCAACTGGAACCCTTCGACCTGCACAGCGCCACGTGCGCTGCCGATGCCCTGGCCATCCTGGCCAGCCAACCCGTCGACCTGGTGATGAGCGCCGCGCGCCTGCCGGACATGGACGGCGCCTCATTGCTCGCGCATGTCCACCAGCATTACCCCCACACCGTGCGCATCCTGCTGACAGGCGAGACCGACCTGACGCTGATCGTAAAGGCCATCAACGAAGGTGAAATCTACCGGTACCTGAGCAAGCCCTGGAAGGATGAAGAATTGTTGCTGGCGCTGCGCCAATCCCTGGCGCATCAGCATTCCGAGCTGGAGCGCCTGCGCCTTGAACAACTGATCCAGCAGCAGAACGACGAACTCAAGCAGCTCAACGCCACCCTGGAAAAACGCGTGGCCGCGCGCACCAGCGAGCTGCAGCAAACCGCCGACATGCTCGATCTGGCCTACGAAGAGCTCAAGCACAGCTACGCCACCGGCACCGAAGTGTTTTCGCTGCTGGCCAACCTGCGCCTGCCGCGCGCCAAACAGACCAACCGGCAGATCATCGAACTGGTGCGCACCTGGTGTGTGGCCCATGGCGTGGACTCCGCCAGCAACCGCGACCTGACCATGGCCGCCGCGCTCTACAACATCGGCAAGCTGAGCTGGAGCGACAGCATGATGGCGTCGCCCTCGGACCTGCTGCACAGCAGCGACCGTGAACGCTATCGCGCCTACGCCACCCAGAGCGAGTCGCTGCTGATGACCCTGGAGCCGATGAAAGACGCCGCGCGGCTTATCCGCCATCACCAGGAACGCTGGGACGGCAGCGGTTTCCCTGACCACCTCAAGGGTGAAGCGATTCCCGCCGGCTCGCGTTTGCTGAAACTGGCGGTGGATTTTATCGAACTGCAAAAAGGCCTGATCCTGGAGCGGCAGATGAACAGCGACGAAGCGCTGCTGTACATCCGCAAATACGCCGGGCGGCTGTACGACCCGGTGATGGTCGAAGACTTTGTGCTGGTCTGCGCCACTTACCTCAATGACGTGACCCTGGGCGATCCCAACGTCAAAGTGCTCGGCACCCGGGAACTGGCAGAGGGCATGGTGCTGGCGCGCAACCTCAATGCGGACAACGGCATGCTGCTGCTCAATGCCGGCAAGGTGTTGAACCTGCCATTGGTGGATAAGTTGATTGCCTTTGAGACCATGGAAGGGGCACGGTACAGCGTGTTTATCAAGGACACCGACGAGGCATTGCTTTCCGGTTAAGGCACTTCATGTGATCCTTACATCTTTGCCTTCAAGGAAGACTGTACATGCCCTCCACCATCCGCATCGCCGCCGCCCTCCTGATCGGCAGCGACGGCCAGACCCTGCTGGTGCGCAAGCGCGGCACGCAAGCCTTCATGCAACCTGGCGGCAAGATCGACGCGGGTGAGCAACCTGCCGACGCGCTGGCCCGTGAGCTGCACGAAGAACTGAACCTGCGCATTGAGCCCGGCGCGGCGGTCTACCTTGGCAAGTTTTCCGCACCGGCGGTCAATGAGCCGGGTTTTACCGTGGAAGCCGAGCTGTTCCAAGTGCAGATTGACGTGCCGGTGAGCCCGGCGGCGGAGATCGAAGAAGTGCGCTGGATCGACCCGGCTGGCGACGGAGGCCTGGTCCTGGCACCGTTGACGCGGGATCTGATCCTGCCGTTTTATCGTGCATCGCTGACGGCATGAGCATCCGCACGCTGGAGGCCAGCGACGCCGAGGCTTATCGGGCGTTGATGCTGGAGGCGTATGGCGCCTATCCCCAGGCGTTCACTTCCAGCGTGGCGGAGCGTGCCGCGATGCCCTTGAGTTGGTGGGAGAAGCGCTTGAGCAGCCAACTGGACCGGTTGCTGGGGGCTTTTGAAGGGGATGAACTGGCCGGCATTGTCGGCTTGGCGTTCGAGCCGCGGGAGAAGGCACGGCACAAAGTGACTTTGTTCGGCATGTACGTGACCCAGGCTTACCAGCAGCAGGGGCTGGGCCGTCAATTGGTCGAAGCGGCGTTGGCTGAGGCGCGCCAGTATCCGCGCCTGAAGGTGATTCAACTGACGGTCACTGCCGGCAATGATGCCGCCTTTGCGTTGTACCAGCGCTGCGGGTTCATCCAGTACGGCCTGGAGCCGCTGGCGGTGCGGGTGGGGGTCGATTACTTTGACAAGATCCACATGTGGCGCGAATTGCAGCACCAGTGATTTCCGACTGTGGCAGGCTTGCCGGCGATAGCCATAGGTATCTGCACAACGCTGCACCTGAGGTGAGGAAGCCTAACAGACGACCCCTATCTAACTGTTGCCCCACGATCAAAATGTGGGAGCTGGCTTGCCTGCGAAGGCGGCCCGGCAGACGACCACAATCTAACTGTCACCCCACGATCAAAATGTGGGAGCTGGCTTGCCTGCGAAGGCGGCCCGGCAGACGACCACAATCTAACTGTCACCCCACGATCTAACTGTAGGCGCTGGCTTGCCGGCGATGCAGGCACCTCGGTACCTCAGGCACACCCAGGCGATTTCTTCGTTTACGAGGCGGTGCAGGGTTCAGCGTACCGCGCTGACCCCATCGAGGGTGGAGAATGAGGTGTCCTTGGCGGTCAGCAGGAAGTCGCGCATATACGGCGCATCCAGCATGTCTGCGCGAATCCCCGCGTACAGCGTTGCAAACAAGCCTTTCTCACCCAGGCGCTTGCCTTTAACGTAACCGCGCGAGCTGTATTCGTGCAGCGCCCAATGGGGCATGCCGCACACGCCACGGCCGCTGGCCACCAATTGCATCATCATCACGGTCAGTTCCGAGGTGCGCACCTGGGCCGGTTCTACGTCGGCGGGTTCGAGGAAGCGGGTGAAGATGTCCAGGCGGTCGCGCTCGACCGGGTAGGTGATCAGGGTTTCGGTCAGCAGGTCTTCCGGCACGACGTATGGTTTGTGCGCCAGCGGGTGCTGGTTGGCGACCGCGAGCATGGCTTCGTAGGTGAACAACGGCACGTAGGTAATGCCGGGCAACTCCAGCGGGTCGGAGGTCACCACCAGGTCCAGGTCGCCGCGGGCCAGGGCTGGGAGCGGCGCGAAGGCAAAGCCGGAGGCCAGGTCCAGTTCGACTTCCGGCCAGGCATCGCGGAACTGGTCGATGGTCGGCATCAGCCACTGGAAGCAGCTGTGGCACTCGATCGCCATGTGCAGGCGCCCGGCAGTGCCGCCGGCCAACCGGGCGATGTCGCGTTCCGCACCTCGCAGCAGCGGCAGGGTGGCGTCGGCCAGTTGCAGCAGGCGCAGGCCGGCGCTGGTGAAGCGCAGCGGCTTGGTCTTGCGCACGAACAGCGGCATGCCCAGGCGTTCTTCCAGCTCCTTGAACTGGTGGGACAGCGCCGACTGCGTCAGGTGCAGGCGCTCGGCGGCTTCCACCAGGCTGTCGGCTTCGCGCAGGGCGTGCAGGGTTTTGAGATGACGGATTTCCAGCACGGCGGCCTCCATGAATGAATTTTGTGCTTAATGATAAAACATTGAAAACTATTCATGTTGGCCGTTGCGTGATTTAAATCAGTTCAGGGCTTCGAAGTGTTTCTTTGCATAGTATTTGCCGATATTGCCGCGCCATATAGTCAGGTCGGCGAATTGCACACCCTTGCCGCTCTTCTTCATTTGCCAGTGCAGACCCCGATACCGTTCCGCAGCGATTTTCAGGTGCGCTTTGGCAAAGGTATCGAACGCTGAGTCGGCCTTCACGTAGTGAAAGTGGGCGAACCAGCTTGGCGCGTCCTGCGGCCTGGCTGTGTCGTGAATGGAATATTCCTGAAAGTAGTCGGTTTCTCCGTCGGGGCGTTTTTGTGTCTGCCCGCGGCGAATGCCGACTTTGCGGATCTCAACGCGATTGTGTTCCATCAAGTAGTCCAGATAGCCTTCGGTCGGTTTCTTGCTGGCCAGCGTACGCTCGATACGCAGGGCTTGTCCGGCGGGCCTGAGGGGGGTTGCCCGACTGCGCAGTTGTTCGATTAGTGGGTGCGTGGGGGATAGGCCTTGTAGCTGGTTGGCTCGAAGTTCCAAGGCCTCGGCTTCACTGACTAACATGTGCTCAAGGTTGATCGGTTCCATCGTTTGGTAAGCGCGGACTTTGTTTTCGAAGGCATCCACGGCGGCTAAACGGGCCTGGGCTTCGGTCACCATGGTCGGCAGGTCGCTAGGCAGCGCCGGGGGCTGAGTCTTGGGCTGGCTCAGCTCGGCGTTCAAGCGGTATCGCTGGCTGCCGGACATTTGCTCCCACACCTCCACAGGTTTGCCCTCGCTGTCCTCCACAATAAATTGTCTCGGTGATTGCTGTTGCGCCGGTTTCTCAGTGCCCACCAGAACCTGTCCATCCTCGGTTTCAAAGAGCGTTTTGGTGTGTTCTGCCTGGGGGGCGGTGTAGGCTTTTTTTATGCCCTTGCGTGCTCGCTCCATGAGTTGGGTCAGGGAGTCCAGCATCTGTGAAACATAGTTCGCGTCAAAGTGGCTGGGTGACATGGCGTTCCAGGTTGTCAGATCGAGGTGAAACAGCTCATAAGCCTCGAGGGTGTTGCTTAGCACTTGGTTGCGCTGGGCCTTACTGATGTTGGCCGTGGGAAGTTCCCGGTGGGCGGCGATGGTGCGTTTCAGTTTGTCGGTGGCCAGTTCCAACACCCTTTCTTGATAGATCCAGCTAGGGTTCCCCGGTTGGCGTTCAGCACGCAGGAGTTCCAACAACATTTCGGCCTTTGCCAGCTGCGTACGGTGCTCGGTGAAAATTATCTGCAACGGCGATGCAAACTTGGTCACTTCTGCCCTCATGGACGGGATAGTTATGCGGTCCAACCAGCCAGTCACTTCTCCAAGCATGATTTCTACCTGTTTCAGCTCATCAAGCATTTCAATTCGATATTGCTTGAGCACTTTTTCAGCGTGCAGGTATTCAGCGCCGTCGGGGGACATTGCCTTCATGCGGTTCTTTAACTGCGTAAAGTCCCCCTGCAAGCCAAGTATTCGTCGCTTGGCGTTCAATGCCTGAAGCGCGTAACGATTGCCCACTATCATGGCCGCCCAGTTTTGACTTTTGGCGACGGTCTGCTGCAACGTACTGCCTAGGAACCCGGCGGCTGTTTGATTCAACGCGTATACCTGTTTGGCGAGGTCTGCGTCTTCGGTCAAGCGCAGGTCCAGTGCCTTGGTCGCTTGGTGCCTCGATGTCGTGCCTGTCGCGGTGGTGGCGGTACTGAATTCGTTGTCCAATCTCATCGTATCGCGGTTGGTCACTTCAACTTGTGCGCCGAGCTTTTTGGAGAGCCTATCAAGATCGTTGAGTGTTGCCTGGCGTTGCGTGTGTACGGTGGCTACCGCTGGCGGAGTCTGCTGCTCCACAGCGGCTGGCACGCGCGAACCCGCACGCGATGTTCCCTGTCCTCGTCGGCTGCCGCCGCTATACCCGGTGAGATAGCCGCCATGCAGCGCCGAGTAAGTGTTCCATTGCTGCGCTTCGTCAAAGGCAATGACCGGCGAGTAGGTTTTTCCATTGGCGACCAGCCGCATTTCATGGGCTGTTGGTTCAAACTTCACTTTGAAGTAACGTCCACCGTCCGCGATGAAATGCTCGCCGGATGTATGCCGTAGCGTGTGGCGATAAGGACCGGTTTGCACTGCTTGCAGGCTGCCGAGCTCGAGTAGTTGATCGAATTCGTAGCCGGCGAAACGATGAACTTGGGTTTTCGCCTGGCGTGACTTCAGGTTGCGCCAGAAGTCAGGGCGCAGTATGTGTTTGAGTTGGCGCTGCAGCATCAACGTTTTGGCGGTGTTGGGCCGTGCCGCAGGCACGGCGGCAAAGGTCAGCGCGTCCATGCCTGCATACACCAGGCATTCGAACACCGAGGCCAGTTGCTCGATGCCGTGGTGCATGTCGCCTTTCCTGAGGGCATCGACAGCAGCGTAAAGGCTAGTGGTGGCATCGACGAGGGAAACCGCGGTGCCAATCAGTGGAAGAAAACTCACCGCGATTTTGATGCCGTTGAACAGACCACCTGATTTGAGCGCGTATTTCTCATCCGCCAGGTCCTCATTGGAGCGAGCGTACTGTCGATTGCTCTCGATCAGGCGTCCCATGTGGGCATCCAATTGATGAGCTGCCAGCGAAGTAGTGACTGGCCAGGGGGAGCCGACACCGATGATCGCGTCATAGTGTTTGACCGTGGCCTGGTCAATGCGGTTGAGGTGAGACTGGAGCTCTCCTGTCAAGGCACGGCTTGCCACGTACTCGGCCATGGTGTCGATACTGCAGAGGTCAAACAGTTTCCTGCGCGCCAGTTCCAGGCTGTCGAAGCGCTGCAAGCATCGATCATCCGGCGCATCGGGCAGGTAGAGTAACGTCATCCCGGAGATTTTTTCCTGAATGAAGTTGATACCTGAGAGAGTGACTGTGCCATAGCGGTTAGTGTCGCTGTCATCGACCAGTATTGCCGGCAGTAGGGCAATACGTTGGGTGCCGACCTCCCATGCTTGCTGCGTATCGGCGTCGATCGCGGTGTCCCACACCAGGCGCTCGTCAGCGTTGATATGGTTTTGCATGAACGCCAACTGGCCTTGAGTCTGGAGCATCAAGCGCAGTGGTTCCGTCAGGCATTCACGGCGGTAGTTCAACTGGAATGCCGACTCCTGGGAGGTACCTCTGAAGGCTTGGACTATTCGCGTTTCGTAGGCGTTGGCCAGGTTGAGGTCCTGGACCATCTTGACCAGGTAGGCAGCGTCTATACCCGCCTTGAGCCTGTCGAACTCCGCGGTGTTGTCAGCCGTCACGTCCAGGGTCATGTAGTGCAGCCGCTTGCCCATGCTGCTGTCGATGTTCCTCACGGCCAGTTCATCAAGCGACATCTTGCTGCGTTTCAGGCTGGGTGCGGTGATTATCTTGATTGGGGTTCCGCCCACTCCGCTGCCGCCGGTTACGGGATCTCGGATATCCCTTGTCGAATCAGGCAGGTCCACTTCTACGGTAAAATCCTGGGTGATGGAGAAGTCTTTGCGCAAGCGTGAATCGATCTTAAGCCTGACGAATTCATCCCGTGAGGGCAGAGATTGGTCGAGCAAGGCCTGGGAGCGCTTGAGTGCGGGAATGTAAGCCTTGAGCCGAGTCCTGAGCAGTTCCCGCTGTTCCTCGGTTTGTTTGTCCAGCCAGGTCGGGATGCTTGCCGCCAGATGGCTGCTGTTGTTCTGCTCCACGATTTCCAAAAACGCCGCTTCGCGGGCGCTGTGCTCGGGCACCACGAGCATTTCGAAGGTTTCTTCGCGTAATTTTTCCAGGCGTTCGACCAGTTTGTCGGCATCGTCCGGGGTGGCATAGGTCAAGCGCAACTGCGCCGCACGTTCCTCAAAATTGACTTGCTGAAGTCTGAGGCTGTGTTCGAAGGGGTTGTCGGTCAGCTCCTTGAGCGCCAAGGCAAGCCGGTCGTCCTGGGGCGCGATGTTGAACAAGGCTCCTTGCAGTGCTTGTCGGGACGCGAAGCGTTGCAAGCCCCCGCCAGTGCCCGGCCAGTAAACCAAGTAACTGGCGGCGGATGTCGACGGTAATTTCAAGCCGGTTGCGGCAGTGAATACCAGCGGTCCTTTGAGCTCGCTCTCAGTGATTTTTTTGGTGGTATTGGTCTGTTCGGTGACCGAGAGGCTCATCGAACAGACCGCTACTTCAATGAATCGCTCTTCGGCCACGGGCGAATCAAGGATGACCTCCAGCAGTTTCAGCTCATCGGCGCTGATTTGGTTCAACGCATGCTGAATTTGCGCTTCGATTCTTAGCCCCGCTACGCGCGCATTGTAAAGAGCGGTAAATTGGGTATTGAGGGTTGCCACATCGTGGGTGCGTCTTTTCAGCATGAGGCGTGCTGCGACGGCTGATGCGTCCTGTTGTACTCGCAAATCATCGAGTTGCTGCTGGAATTGCTGCAAGCGCGTTTTGCGGTTGGTTACAGCATCATCTTTGTCGAGCAGGCCGTCCAGGGCGGTGCGTTGTTGCAGCACTTGGGCCTGGCGTTGGCTCAATGGCAGGCTTGGGTAGAGCTGGCCGAACTGCGAGAGCATCTCCTCCTCAAGGGGGGTGGGTTTCGGCTGTTCAGGTGCCAGGGCAAACAGTGATTGGCTCTGGCGCTGTTTATCAAATGCTTCGATGGGCAGTCGTGCCATGTTGGCATTATCGATTTCGAAACCGGGGACGGGCTTGATCGCTTCGTGATATTGGGCCTCGGCCAATAGATTCAGCCAGGCGCTGATACCGGTTTCCAGCGGCCTGGTCTTGAGACGATAGTCAATGGTAGCGAGGGGATCGGAGTTCGAAGTCGAAAACAAGGCTTGTTGCTGATCGATCAACCAGCGCTCCATGTCCGTACGTTTGGCGAACGTGCGCCAGGCCGGTTGATGTGCGGGTAAGTACAGCAACTGGCTGACCGGCTGGTCGGTATCAAGGGTAAACACCCATGACCCAGGCAAGACGCGTGCATCGGCAGCGGGGCGCTTTAGCACGATGTGTTCGATGCAGATATTTTCGCTTCCAGGTGCTGCCAGGAGGGGATCAATAAGGGCAAACATCGGGTTGAGCGCCGTGGCATTTATCGAGCCTTGGGCCAGCAGTACATCGCCCGAGGCCTCGAAGTGGATCTTGTACAGTTCGGTCGCCCTTGCATGACATGAAACCGGTTGGCGGGGCGCTCGGTTGTTTAAAAAGTGCCGGGTCCAGGCATCCTTGATTGCCTGCTCCAGATCCAACCCTTTGAGCTCATCGAGCAACATGGGCACCGTATAGCCTGAAAAACGGTGGTTGGCCGGTAGGTGGATGAGTTGGCCCTCGGGTACTTGGCTCGTATCCAAAGAGGGATGCTGTTGCATGTAAAGGCAGGCTTCGTACAGGGAGATGATGCTTGAACTACGCGCTTCAGTTGCCAGGAACCTCAGCCCAACGCGCTCGCCGTCCAGCGTCAAGTGTTCTTGGAGCATCTGGTTGATCACTGTGCGTACCGATGGCGTGCCAGCCATCAACTCGCGCATGTCTTCGTAGCAACGTTGCCAGCGTTGTGTGGCGTCCAGCAGCAGGTTTTCGTCAATGCTCGCCGGCAAAAGCAGGTGTGATAGTCCGAACTCGTACACGTTGAGGTCTTGGATGTTGGTCATGGGGGTCGCTCCTTCATTTAAGAGGGATTAGAGAGCGATGGCCATGACCCAGGGTGGGATATAAATAGCGGACGACCGTTGAGCGGGCTTCATCAAACTGTCACGCAAGTGTGGCAGCGCGCTTGAACAAACTTCATCAGACTCGCGCTCTACTGGGGTTCTGCGTTTCGGTGTTTTTCATGCGCGTGTTGCTTTTACTGGCCGCTCTACTGTTCGGCCTGCCGTCTTTTGCGGCTTCTCGATGTGACGTCAATGTCCCGACCCAAACGGTCGACCTGGCTCAGGTGAGCATCGCCTACCAGAGCATCGGCCGTGCGTCCGATCCGGCCTTGCTGCTGGTGATGGGCCTGGGTGGGCAGTTGATCCACTGGCCCGACGAAGTTGTCGTCGCCCTGTGCCAGCAAGGTTTCCGGGTGATCCGCTATGACAACCGCGACGTCGGCCTGTCCACGTGGCGCCAGGCGCCTGCGAGCGCCAACCTGACCTTCGAGGTGCTGCGCTACAAGCTTGGCCTGCCAGTGGCGGCGCCCTATACCTTGACTGACATGGCCGATGACGCCATCGGTTTGATGGACGCCTTGCAGATCGAGCAATTCCACGTGCTGGGCGCGAGCATGGGCGGGATGATCGCCCAGCACCTGGCCGCCATGGCGCCGCAGCGGGTCGAGAGCCTCACGCTGATCATGACCAGTTCCGGTGCCGAAGGCCTGCCGGCGCCGAATGCGGCGCTGGTGCAATTGCTGTCGCGGCGCAGCGCGCCGAACCGTGAAGTGGCGCTGGAGCAACAGGCGGATCTGCTCGCCGCACTGGGCAGCCCGAACGTGAAGGATGATCGCCAGGCCTTGCTGCACCAGGCGGCGCTGTCCTACGACCGGGCCTTCAACCCGGACGGCGTGAAGCGCCAGATCATGGCGATCCTCGCCGAGCCGAGCCGCGTGCCCTTGCTCAACCAATTGCGCGTGCCGACGCTGGTGGTGCACGGTACCGCCGACCCGCTGCTGCCGGTGATGCACGGCGTGCACCTGGCGGCGCATATACAAGGCAGCCAGTTGAAACTGATCCCCGGCCTGGCCCATCGTTTCCAGGAAGCGTTCAAGGCGCCGTTGCTGGCGGCAGTGCTGCCGTACCTGCAAGCCCATCGCGAAGATGCCGCGCACTGGGCGCAGATCGATCCGGTCGGCCCTTCGAAGCTGCTGTGACATTGGTGTATCGTGCAACCTTTGTGGCCCATTTGCGCCTGCGAGGTTGCCTGTCATGAGTACTCCCCTGAAAATCGATTTCGTCAGCGACGTGTCCTGCCCCTGGTGCATCATTGGCCTGCGCGGGCTGACCGAAGCCCTTGACCAGCTTGGCGCCGAGGTGCAGGCCGAGATCCATTTCCAACCGTTCGAACTGAACCCGAACATGCCTGCCATCGGTCAGAACATCGTCGAGCACATCACCGAGAAATACGGCTCCACCGCTGAAGAATCCCAGGCCAACCGTGCGCGCATCCGCGACATGGGCGCCGAGCTGGGCTTTGCCTTTCGCACCGATGGCCAGAGCCGCATCTACAACACCTTCGACGCACACCGCCTGCTGCACTGGGCCGGGCTCGAAGGTTTGCAGTACAACCTCAAGGAAGCACTGTTCAAGGCGTATTTCACCGATGGGCAGGACCCGTCCGACCACGCCACCCTGGCGATCATCGCCGAAAGTGTCGGCCTGGATATCAAACGCGCAGCCGAGATTCTCGCCTCCGACGAATACGCCGCCGAAGTGCGTGAGCAAGAGCAGCTGTGGATCTCCCGTGGCGTGAGCTCGGTGCCGACCATCGTGTTCAACGACCAGTACGCCGTCAGCGGTGGCCAGCCAGCGGAAGCCTTTGTCGGTGCCATTCGCCAGATCATCAACGACGCGAAAAACTAAAGCCGAACGGAGTTCAAAATATGGAAGGGGGCTTGCCCCCGATGACAGTGGATCAGTTAGAACATCCTTGACTGATACGCCGCCATCGGGGGCAAGCCCCCTCCCACATTTGTTATTCAATGGTTCTTGAAATAAGTGCTGGCCCGTCCTTTGCATTGACCCCCTAAAGCCTTAGGGGACACTGCCTTGAACATTCTTGACCTCGACCACAGCCTCACGGGCCAGGCGCCGATTGCCCGGCGTTTGGCCAATGGCCGCGCCCACCGTATCGACCTACTCGACCTGGGCCCCAAGCTGCGCCTGTGGTCCACCGAAAAAACCTGGAAGCGCTTCGCCGAACGCATGGCCCAACGGCCCCGGCCCACGGATGCGCGCCCGGAAATCCTGTTTGTCGGCTCGGGTGATTACCATCACCTCACGCCGGCGTTTCTCGCCGATCTCAAAGAACCGATCAGCCTGATCCACTTCGACAACCACCCCGACTGGGTTCGCTTTGCGCCCAAGCGCCACTGTGGTTCGTGGGTCAACCGCGCGCTGAAAATGCCGGCGATCAAACGCATCGTCACCCTCGGCCCCTGCAGCGATGACCTGCATAACCCGCAACTGCGCGGCGGCAACCTTGGCGCCCTCAAGCGCGGGCACTTGCAGCTGTTTCCCTGGCAGCACGCGCCCTCGAAAGTCTGGGGGCGGGTCGGGGACGGCGCCGGCCATCGTCAGCAGGAAGACCACCTGCACTGGCGCAACCTGGCCGAGCTGGATTGGGCGGCTTTCCTGGAGCAGATGATCAGCAGCCTGCCCACCGAAGCGATCTGGATCACCCTCGACAAAGACGTGCTTGCCAGTGAAGACGCGGCCACCAACTGGGACCAGGGCGGCATGCGCCTGACCCACCTGCTGCAAGCCCTGCGGGCCTTGGCCGCGCGCAAGCGCATCATCGGCATCGATGTGTGCGGCGAGTTCGCCCAGCCGGCCTTCAGCAACGCGTTCAAGCGCTGGGAAGCCAAGTCGGACCAGCCACCACCCGAGCGCTGGAGCGCGCAAGACCTGCAGCGTAACGCTGCCACCAATGAAGCCTTGATTGATCTGTTTGAGGAGCTGTTCCCGTGACCTTGACCGTGGTGTTGCTGGTGGCGTTTTCCATCGTGCTCGATGTGATCGGCCAGCTGTGTTTCAAGATCGGCCTGGACCGTCTACCCGAGCTGGACGGCGGCTTTCGCCTGAATGCGTTCTGGGGCCAAGTGTTCAATGCGCCTTTGCTGTGGGCCGGGATCGGCGCCTATGCGATCGAATTTTTCGTGTGGCTCGAAGCCTTGTCCCGCGCGCCCTTGAGCCTCTTGTTTCCGGCCGCCGCGCTGGCCTATTGCGGGGTGGTGCTGGCGGGCAAAGTGGTGTTGGGCGAGACCGTCAGCCGCCGCCGTTGGTTGGGCACGCTGGTGATTACCTTGGGAGTGATGTTGGTGGCGATTGCAGGGAGCCAGGCATGAGTACGCAAACGATGAATACCGGATGGCTGCACGGGCGCTTCGGCACGGTGGTGCTGTGGGCCTTGTTGATCTGCACCGAAAGCGCCGGCCAGCTGTTTACCAAAGTGGCCGGGGACCAACTGGGGCAGATGGATTTCAACTGGCAGTGGCTGGGTGAAGTGGCGCGCAACCCCGGGATCCTGGCGGCGATCGCCAGCTACATCGGCGCGTTTTTCGTGTGGATGCTGATCCTGCGGCGCAGCAGCCTGTCCCTGGCGTTTCCGCTGAGCTCACTGGTGTTTGTGGTGGTGTTGCTGGGGTCGTGGCTGGGGCTGGGGGAACATATCAGCCCGCTGCACTGGGTGGGGGTGGCGGTGATTATCGCCGGCATCGCCCTGCTGGCCGAAGGCGAAGAAAACTGATCACGTTGGCCTGGTTTGATTTTTGTGGTGAGCGAGCTTGCCTCGCGCAGGGCAAGCCTGCTCACCACAGGGGTTAGTGGCGAGTCAGGGTTTTCTGTGCGCCACCAGAAAGCCCAACCCGTGTGACACTGGAAGCTGCTTCACCCCCGCCTCACGCTGTTGCTCGGCAATCTCCCGATGAAACGCCTTCACCTTGGTCCAGTGCATCTTCGGTCGGTAGTGGTGCTCGGCGTGGTAGCCGTTGTTCATCCAGATCAGGTTGTACAGCACGCTGTAGGAACTCACGCCCCAGGCAATCGGCAGGTCCGGGTTGCCGCCGAAGTGTTCGTAGTAGCCATTGAGCGACGACAGGCACTGGCCCAGGTACCAGAACGGCAACAGCCACAGCACCGCCTGCCAGTTGTAGAACGCCAGGGCGACATAGAACGCCACCGTCACGATGATCTCGACTTTGACCCAGCGTGCATCGGCCGGGCGTTTGCGCTTCATCTCGTCATAGAACGGCTTGGGATCGTCGCGGAAAAAACTCAGGAAGGTATAGGCCCACGGGTTTTCTGGTTGGCCATTGTGGCCGCGCTGGTAGATCGACAGCGGGTCGATGGTTGTGCCATCCGGCCCCGGTAGGTCGGCGTTACCACGGTGATGGCGGTTGTGGATATCGCGGTAGAGCGTCTGGGAAAAACCGATGGTCACCGACAGCAGCAGGTCGAAGGCCCGGTTCATCGCGCGATGGGTGAAGTAGGCGTTGTGGATCTGGTTGTGGGAGATGCTGTTGATGCTCCACGACAAGCTGATCGCGTAGATCAGTGCCAGGGGCACCAGCGCCCACCAGCTCAGGCGATGGAAGGCGGCAACCAGCCAGATGACAAAGGCGAAATGCGCCAGGCCCAGGGCGATGGGCACCAGGTCCCAGAGCGAGTGATGCAGCAGACGGTAAGCGGGGCGAGCCATGAAGAGTGTCCTGGAAAAATGGATTCCAGCACCTCATTGCAAACCCCAGACCAACCTCAATCGAATGTGTAACTGATGGCCGTCTGCACCTGGCCCTGGTTCACTTCGCCGGTCTGCCGGACGATGCTGCTGTCCGCCGCCGAGCCCACCAGATGCACCCAGCTCGCGCTGGTCAGCAACGACCATTTGGCCGCCAGGGGAAACTCGAAACTCTGGGTCAGCGTCACGTTCTGGAAGCCGCCGCTGGCGTTGTACGGCCGAAAGCCCGAAGCGGCTGCCTCGTTGTCATCCACGCCGAAAAACGTCTGGGTTTGGCGGGCATCGGCGAAGTGCGCCACCAGGCCACTGCTGCCGATCACACCGCTGCCCAACGGGTAGCCCAGTTCGCCGCCGACCTTGCCCAGCGCGCCGCTCTGCGAATGGCCGCCGCCGACGGCCTGGCCCAGCTGTGCATACACCCGCCAGAAATCAGCCGGTGCGTACTGAACGAAACCGCCTACCTCGGCCATGTCCGACACATTGCGCAACCCCTGCAGCGAGCCATTCGACGTGCGCCCCTGCAGGTAATTGATATACGGGCCGGCGGTAAAACCGTTGCTGTCCAAGGCGCTCCAGGTCAAGCCGTCGTCGGTACTCAGGCTGACAGTGCCCCAGTCCAGATCGACGTAGGGAACGGGCCGCGTTTCGTAGCGGCTGCCGGTAGGGTCATGGGGCTGGTAGCTGACGCCTGCGCCGACATCGCCGGTGATACCGTCGGCCTGAGCCGCGTTCGAAACGCTCCAGAGGCCCAGTAAACCGGCCAGTGCAGCGCAAGTGATCCTCAACATGGTCACTGTTCCTTGATTGATTACGTGCGCATGAACGCGCAAAGCGTCGACCCCGCGCAAGCACTCATCTTGTTTGTAGCAAGCTACAAAAATTGTAGCTCCTGCGACACAAATCACCCTCGAAGCCGAGCCAAGCCCCAGCCCCGCTGGGCTTGCGCCAGTTGGCACAGTCCCTGCTCTACACCTTTTTGCAAGCGCACACAGCGCGCTCCTCCAAGGTAAACAACGATGATCCAATGGCATATCGTGTGTGACTTCGACGGGACCATCACCCCCACCGATGTCATCGACAACGTCCTCCAACGCTTCGCCGGCCCCGAGTGGGAAACCATCGAACAGGAATGGCTGGATGGGCATATCGGTTCACGCGAATGCCTGAGCCGCCAACTGGCGCTGATCAAGGCCACCCCCTCCGAGCTGCTTTCGTATTTCGACAGCGTCGAGATCGACCCGGACTTCCCGGATTTCGTCGACCACGTGATCGGCCTGGGTGCGTCCATCGAAGTGGTCAGCGACGGCATCGAGCAGGGCATTGCGCGGATTCTGTCACGCAACTACGTGACCCTGCTGCCGATCCTCGCCAACCGCCTGCGCCAGGTCGACCAGAACAGCTGGCGCATCGACTTCCCGTATGCCAGCGATGCCTGCCGTGCCGCCTCCGGCAACTGCAAGTGCAAGTCCACGCCGCGCAACAAGCGCGTGCTGGTGATCGGCGACGGCAAGTCCGACATGTGCGTGGCCTCCACCGCCGACTTTGTGTTTGCCAAGGGCAGCCTCGCCGACTACTGCGTGGCCCACGACATCCCACACGCGCGCTTCGACACCTTCGCCGAAGTGCCGGCATTGCTGGCGCTGCTGCCACAAGGCATCGCCGCCAACGCCAACTCCTTTACTGCTGACAACCAGGAACTCTTCCACCATGTCTGATATCCGTATCGCTACCGCCGAAGACCAGGTTCTTCTGGATAAAGAAGCCAAGTATTGCTCCTACGGCGACACCGTTCACTACATCGAACCACCCCGTATTTTCAGCCGCTGCGAAGGCTCCTACGTGTGGGACACCGAAGACCAGGCCTACCTCGACCTGCAGATGTGGTACTCGGCGGTCAATTTCGGCTATGCCAACCCGCGCCTGAACAATGCGCTGAAACAGCAGATCGACACGCTGCCGCAAATCGCCAGCCAGTACCTGCACAAGGGCAAGATCGAGCTGTCGGAAATGATCGCGGTGGACGCCAAGAAGAAATTCGGCCTCGACGGTCGCGTGCACTTCAACGTCGGCGGTTCGCAGTCCATCGAAGACTCCCTGAAGGTGGTGCGTAACGCCACCAACGGCAAGAGCCTGATGTTCGCCTTCGAAGGCGGTTACCACGGGCGTACCCTCGGCGCCTCGTCGATCACCTCCAGCTACCGCTACCGTCGCCGCTACGGCCACTTCGGCGAGCGTGCGCAGTTCATTCCGTTCCCGTACCACTTCCGTGGCCCTAAAGGCATGACCAAGGAAGAATACGGCAGCCACTGCGTGCAGCAATTCGCCCGCCTGTTCGAAACCGAATACAACGGTGTGTGGGACCCGAAAGTCGGCCAGAGCGAATACGCCGCGTTTTACGTCGAGCCGATCCAGGGCACCGGCGGCTACGTGATCCCGCCGATGAACTTCTACCGTGAACTCAAGCAGGTGCTGGATCAGCACGGCATCCTGATGGTGTCCGACGAAATCCAGATGGGCTTCTACCGGACCGGCAAGTTGTGGTCGATCGAGCACTTCGACGTGCAACCGGACGTGATCGTGTTCGGCAAGGCCCTGACCAACGGCCTCAACCCGCTGGGTGGCATCTGGGCCCGTGAAGAGTTGATCAACCCGAAGGTCTTCCCGCCAGGTTCCACCCACTCCACCTTCGCCTCCAACCCGTTGGGCACGGCGGTCGGCCTGGAAATGTTCAAGATGACCAACGAAGTCGACTACGGCGCGATGGTCATGGCCAAGGGCAAATTCTTCCTCGAAGGCCTGCAAGACCTGCAGAAACGTTTCCCGATCATCGGCGACGTCGACGGCCTGGGCCTGGCCCTGCGCTGTGAAATCTGCGGCCCGGATGGTTTCACGCCAGACAAGGCGACCCTGGACTACATGGTCGAAGAAGGCATGAAGGGCGACATGGTGGTGGACGGCCAGAAACTCGGGCTGATCCTCGACGTGGGCGGTTACTACAAGAACGTGATCACCCTGGCACCGTCCCTGGAAATCAGCTACCCGGAAATCGAACTGGGCCTGAAGCTGCTCGAGCAACTGCTGGTGCGGGCGACCAACCGGTGAACAGCGTCGGGATCGACCTCGGTGAAGGTGATGCCGGCTTCGTTCTCGGTGACGGTCCGGTCGGGATCCTGTTGATCCACGGCCTGACCGGCACCCCGACGGAATTGCGCCAGGTCGCCAAGGGCCTGGCCAAGGCGGGCAACTGCACGGTGTACGTGCCCACCCTGGCCGGGCACTGCGGTGACAACAGTGACCTGCAGGCCACGGGCTGGCTGGACTGGTACGAAGGCGTGCGCAAGACCTTCGTGGGCGTGAAGCAACGCCACGCGCAGGTGTTTGTCGGCGGCTTGTCGATGGGCGCGGTGATGTCGATGTACCTGGCGTCGGAGCATCCGGGCCAGGTGGCCGGTTTGCTGATGTATTCCACCACGCTCAAGTACGACGGGTGGAGCATCAACAAAATGGCGTTCATCACGCCGTTGCTCATCCGTATCCCGTTCGGCGTACGCCTGTTCCGCTTCACCGAGAAGCCGCCCTACGGCATCAAGAATGAACGCCTGCGCGCCATCGTTGAACGGCAAATGAAGGAAGGCGAAAGCAGCGAGGCGGGCCTGTTGACGATGGAGGGCGTGACAGTGCGTGAATTGCACTGGATGAACGCCGTGGTCAAAAAACGCATGCCGTCGATCAACGTACCGGCGCTGGTATTGCACTCTATCGAGGACGACATCACCAGCCGCTGGAACGCCGATTACGTGGAACGCCACCTCGGCGGGCCGGTGACCAAGATCCTGTTGGACAACTGCTACCACATGATCACCGTCGACCTGCAATACCGCCGGGTGATCGAATTGAGTGCGGGGTTCGTCGAACAGCATGCCCAGGCCATCCCGGCCCCTCAAGATTATCGACAGCGGGCATAAGCCTTAAGGACACGATGTGATCACCGCCCAAGCCTTCCCGACCATCCGGGCTATCCAGCGCAGTGCCTGGAACGACTGTTTCCCGGGTGCCCTGGAGGACTGGGACTATTACGTTGCCGTGGAAAACGCCGCCATTGATGATTTTCAGTGGCGTTATCTCGCGGTTTATCAAGATGGAACGCTGGTGGCGGTAGCGGCCGCGTTCATCACGCATTATCGCCTCGACACCACGGTGTCGGGCGCCGGCAAGCGCTTGGCCGAGCGTGTGGAGCGATTGTGGCCGGGGCTTTTGCAACTGGGGCTGTATGCCCTCGGATCGCCAGTGGCCGAACGCTGTGACGTGGGGTTCGCCAGCAGCGTGCCGGATGCCCAGCGTCCGCTGTTGCTCAAGCACTTGCTGCAGGCCGCTCGCCAGGATGCCGATGACTTCGGCATCGGCCTGGTGGCGGTCAAGGATGCGCCGAGCAAAGACCCGCACTGGCTCGAGAGTTGCCGGGCGGCGGGCTTCCAAAGCATGCCGAGCCTGCCCACGGGCGTGTTGCCGCTGCCCTATGGTTCGGTGGATGCTTACCTGGGCTCGCTGGGCAAATCCACCCGCAAGGACCTGCGCCGCAAGCTGCGCGCGCCGGGCCCGCGGGTAGAATGGCGGCGCAACATCGACGACGTGCTGCCCGAAGTCATGCGCCTGTACGAAGCCACGCTCACGCGTGCCGAGTTGCAGTTCGAGCGGCTGCCCGCCGGTTACTTCACCTCGGTGCTCGAACGGCTTGATGAGCGCGCGGTCTGTGTTCTTTACTGGGTGGACGAGCAACTGGTGGCGTTCAACCTGGTGCTGGTCGACCAACACCGGCTGGTGGACAAGTTTTTCGGGCATGACGTCGCGTTCACCCGCGACTACAACCTGTACTTCCGCAGTTGGCTGACCAATGTCGACTACTGTATTCAACACAATATTGCCGTGTATGAGTGCGGCCAGGCCGGGTATGCCAGTAAGCTGCGCCTGGGCTGCGAGTTCCAGGGCAACAGTGTGTATTTTCGCCACCGCAACCGGCTGGTCAACGGCCTGCTCAAGCTTGTAAAACTGTTTATTCGACCGGATCGTTCCGACCCTGCCATGGCTGCTGCGATAAGCGAAACCTGATGATCACCAAGACCCGCCAGAAAGCCCGCCCCTTTGCCATTTCGCGTTGGAGCGTCCAGCGCAAGCTGGTGCTGGCGTTCTGGTTGGTCAGCGTGATTCCCACCATGATCGCAGCAGAGCTGGCCGCCACCACGTTGTCGCAGATCTTCGACAGCAACGTGCGCATTTGGCTGCAGGAGTCGACCAAGATCGTCAAGGACGAAATCGGCGACATCCTTCATGACAACGCGCGCATGGCCAAGCTGTTCCTGCGCTACACCAGCCCGCCCTCCAACCGGCAGGCGGCCAAGCACGACCGGCTGACTGCCGACATTGCCGATGCCACGGACATCGACGTGGTCGCGCTGATCCGCGTCAGCGACCACAAGCTGGTGTTCAGCACCGCCTCCGACGACATCGTCAAACAGATCAGCCTGACCAGCAACGCGGTGTTGCAGACCGTGCAGGTGGCCGGGGTGAGCACCGGGATCGTGGTGTCCACCTTCGAGACCACCCAGGACGGTGTCGATTACCTGCTGCTGGTGGCCACGTACCTGGACAGCAGTTTCCTCACCAGCGTGGCCGATGTGCATTCCCTCGACCTGCGCCTGTACCTGGCCAACCCCGATGGGTTCTCCGAGATATTCTCCACCCAGCGCTTCGAGGATCACCCCTCGCGCATCCCCAAGAACGTCGAAACTGCGATGCGCAGCACCAAGCAGCCCAGCGAGCAGTTCACCAATAACTACAGTGGGTTGTACTGGCCGATCTTCAACGACGCCGGCGACTTGCAGGGCGTGATTTTCAGCGGCCTGCTGCGCCACACCAGCCTGGTGGGGCTGGTGAACCAGAGCAATCTGTTCGTGCTGATCTTCCTGCTCAGCTCGGCATTGTCGCTGGCGGCGGGGGTGTTGGTGTCGCGGCGCCTGACCAAGCCGCTGCGAGACCTTTCCCAAGGCGTGAGCGCGGTGATCTCCGGCGATTATGCGCACCGCGTGGTGGTCAGTGGCGGCGACGAGCTGGCGCAGTTGAGCAGCACCTTCAACCATATGACCGAACGCCTGGGCGAGTTGCATTACCTCGAAGCCCAGCTGCGCCGGCGTGATCGCCTGCATGCCCTGGGTGAAGTCGCCATGGGCCTGGCCCACGAGATCCGCAACCCGCTGGGCATCATCAAGACGGCCACACAGTTGCTGCACCGCCGCGCCGACCTGGCGGACACCGACAAGCGCCACCTGGAATACGTGATCAGTGAAGTCAGCCGCATCAACGACCTGATCACCGAGTTCCTCGACTTCGCCAAGCCCAACCCGCCGCTGCGCGTGTTGCAGCCTGCGCGCCCGTTGGTGGAGGAAATCCTCGGTTTCTGCGCCCCGGAACTGGCCACCCATAACATCGACGCGCACATCGATGACCAGGCGCCGGGGGCGACGATCTACGCGGACGCCAAACAGCTCAAGCAGGCGTGCCTCAACCTGATCCTCAACGCCATCGACGCGATGCCCGAAGGCGGGCGCCTGACCCTGGGCATTCGCACGCTGGACGACAACACCGTGATCAGCATCGCCGACACCGGCCAAGGTATCCCGGCGGAAATGATCGAGCGTATCTTCACGCCATTCGTCACCACCAAGGCCTCTGGCACCGGCCTGGGCCTGGCCAAAGTCTATTCGATCATGGAAAGTCACGACGGCAGCATCGAATGTGCCAGTGAGAAAGATGCCGGCGCCACCTTCAGCCTGTACATTCCGGCGATTGGCGAAGACGACGAGGACAGTCATGACGCATAACATTCTGGTAGTCGACGACGAACCCAAGCTCTGCGACCTGCTGGCGTCGGCCCTGGGCCAGAACGATGTGCAGGTGTTTATCGCCGGCAACGGCCTGCACGCGCTCAAGGTGCTGGAGCAGGAAGACATCGACCTGGTGATCAGCGACTGGCGCATGCCCGGCATGGACGGGCCGGCGCTGCTCGCCGAGATCAAGGTGCGTTACCCCCATGTGCCGGTGATCGTGATGACCGCCTACAGCACGGTGAAAAACGCGGTGCAGTCGATGCGCAACGGCGCCTACGACTACATCGCCAAGCCGTTCGACATCGACGAGCTGGACATCACCGTGGCCAAGGCCCTGCAGTTTCGCGACATCATGCGCGACAACGCGCGCATGCGTGCCGAGCTGGATGAACACGCGCAGTTCGACAGCCTGGTGGGCGACAGCCCGGCGTTTCGCAAAGTACTGCAAGCCGTGGACTCGGTGCGCGACAGCAGCGCCACCATCTTGCTGACCGGCGAAAGCGGCACTGGCAAGGAAATGGTCGCACGCGCCATCCACAAACACGGCAGCCGTGCCGACCAGCCTTTCGTTGCGGTCAACTGTGCGGCGATCCCGGAAGGCTTGCTGGAAAGCGAAATGTTCGGCCATCGCAAAGGCGCGTTTACCGGTGCGGTGGCCGACCGGGTAGGGCGCTTCCAGCAGGCCGACAAGGGCACGTTGTTTCTCGACGAAGTGGGCGACATGCCGTTGGCGTTGCAGGCGAAGATCCTGCGGGCGTTGCAGGAGCGGGTGATCGAACCGGTGGGCGACCCGCGCGAGCGCAAGGTGGACGTGCGCGTCATTGCCGCCACCAACAAGAATTTGCTGGACGCGGTGGCCAACAAGGAGTTTCGCGAAGACCTGTATTACCGCCTCAATGTCTTCCCGATCCCGCTGCCGGCCTTGCGTGAACGGGTGGAAGACATCGCGCCGTTGGCCCGCCACTTCGCCCACACCCTGAGTGCCACCGCCGGCAAACGTATCACTGGCTTCAGCCCGGAGGCGTTGCAGGCCATGGCGGCGTATCACTGGCCGGGTAATATCCGTGAGCTGCAGAACTGCGTGGAGCGCGCGACCATCGTGGCGGCCTCACCGGTGATCGAGGACATCGACTTGCCGGGTTACCTGTTTGCGTCCAAGCCGAGCGAGGGCGGTGTGTCGGCGATTCTGAGCGATGGGCCTGGCATTCCGCAGGACCTGGATGCGGCGCTGGCAGAGGTCGAGAAGGCCTATATCCTGGCAGCGTTGCAGGAGAGCAACGGCGTACAGGCTGCGGCGGCGGCGAAGATCGGGATATCGGAGCGCAGCTTCTGGTATCGCCTGAAGAAGCTGGGTATCCAGGTCGACAAGATCGTCCGCTGATACCCTGAGGTTCAAATGTGGGAGCGGGCTTGCTCGCGAAAGCGGTGTGTCAGTCAAATAGGTTCCAACTGAACCACCGCATTCGCGAGCAAGCCCGCTCCCACAGTTTTGACCGTGTTGGGTCAGGCGTGAACGCGGACCCAGATGCTGACCAATATCGTAGCGGCCATCAACCACGCCACCGCCGCCACGGCCAGTGACGCTTCCAACCGCATCCGATCCACCATCACATACAACGTCGCCAGGTACACGAAGTACGGAATGATCGACCACATCCCGAACAGGATCGTGGTCTTTAAGTCGTCCACCGAACGGCCCTTGCCGACGATGTAGTGGGCGATCAACGCAAAGGTCGGAAACAGCGGCACCAGGCCCGCGATGTAGTAGTTCTTGGTCTTGGCCAGCGCCGCCAGGATCAACACCACTGCCGCGCCAAGGGCGGCCTTCAATACCAGATCCATCAGTGGCTCAACCCGTATTTTTTGACTTTGTCGAACAGCGTGGTCTTGGCCATCCCCAATTCCTGGCTGGCCTGGGTCAGGTTGCCGCCGCTGCGTTGCAGGGCGTCGTTGAGCAGGTTGCGCTCGAAGGCTTCCACCGCCTCGGTAAAGGCCAGGCCCTGGCTGCCGCTGCTGGCGCCGCTTTTCTTGAAGGCGGGCAGGCCGAGTGCGAAGCGTTCGGCGACGTTGCGCAGTTCACGCACGTTGCCGGGCCAGTCGTGGCTCATCAGGCTGGACAGGGTCTGGTTGTCCAGCTCTGGCACACTGCGGTCAAAACGCAGTGACGACTGCTGCAGGAAGTGTTCGAACAGTTGCAGGATGTCTTCGCGGCGTTCGCGCAGGGGCGGCAGTTCCAGCGTCACCACGTTGAGACGGTAGTACAGGTCGCTGCGGAACTGGCTGGCGCGGCTCAGTTCGTCGAGGTCGGACTTGGTGGCGGCGATCACCCGGCAATCCACCGCGACGCTCTGGTTGGAACCCAGGCGTTCGAGGGTGCGTTCCTGCAACACCCGCAACAGTTTGATCTGCAGGTTGATCGGCATGCTTTCCACTTCGTCGAGGAACAGCGTGCCTTCGTGGGCGTGTTCGATCTTGCCGATGCGACGCTTGCCCGCACCGGTAAAGGCGTTGGCTTCGTGGCCGAAGATCTCGCTCTCGAACAGGTTCTCCGGCAGCCCGCCGCAGTTCAGGGCGACGAACTGGTGGGAGTGACGGCGGCTGAAGTCATGCAGGCAGCGTGCGACCAGTTCCTTGCCGGTGCCGGTCTCACCCTCGATCAGTACGTTGGCCGAGGTGTCGGCGACGTTGGCGATCAATTCGCGCAGGTTCTGCATGGCTGGCGAACGGCCAATGATGCGGCCTTCCAGCGAATCGCGCTCGGCCAGTTGGCGGCGCAGGGACCAGACTTCCCGCGCCAGCCCGCGCTGCTCCAGGGCGCGGCGGGCGACATCGACCAGGCGTTCGGGGGAGAAGGGCTTTTCCATGAAGTCGTAGGCGCCGTTGCGCATCGCGCCGACGGCCATGGAGATATCGCCATGCCCGGTGATCAGCACCACCGGCAGGCTTTTATCCAGGGCCTTGAGGCGCGTGAGCAACTCCAGGCCGTCGATGCCCGGCAGGCGGATATCGCTGATCACAATGCCCGCGAAGTTCTCGCCGATACGCTTCAACGCTTCTTCGGCACTGCCCACGCCAACGCTGGGAATGTCTTCCAGGGCCAGGGCTTGCTGGCAGCCCAGCAGCACATGGGGGTCGTCTTCGACGATCAGTACGGTGAGGTCGTCTTTAAGGGCTGTAGCGTCTGTATTCATATCGACTCAGCTTTTTGAGCGCCCGCCAACGGCAGGCACAAGACAAAGGCCGTTCCACCACTGGCCGGGTGCTCCACGGCGAGGTTGCCGCCGGTGGCTGCTGCGAGGCTGGCGGACAGGGTCAGGCCCAGGCCCAGGCCTTGCTCGCCGGGTTTGGTGGTGAAGAACGGTTCGAACAAATGCTTGCGCGCCTCGGGGTCGATGCCGTGGCCATTGTCGCGCACTTGCAGGCGGTATTTATCGTCGACGGTGCTGCCTTCCAGCCACAGTTCGGGAGCCGGTTGGGCTTGCATGGCGTCGAGGGCATTGCCGATCAGGTTGACCAGGATCTGCTCCAGGCGCGTCTGGTCGATTTGCAGTTGGGCGTTGGAAAAGTCGCGGTGCAGGGTCAGTGGCAGGCTGTCCAGGCGTGCGCCGAGTACCTGGAACGTGGCGTCCACCGCCTTGGCGAGGCTGGCTTCACCCTGATCGTCGCCGCGTCGGGCGAAGGAGCGCAGGCTGGCGGTGATGCGGCCCATGCGGTCGATCAGTTCGTTGATGGTCTTGAGGTTGGCGCTGGCAGTATCCAGGGCGCCACGTTCGAGGAAGCGCACGGTGTTGCCGGACAGGGTGCGCAGCGCGGCCAGGGGCTGGTTCAATTCGTGGGCAATGCTGGTCGACATCTGGCCGATGGCCGCCAACTTGCCGGCCTGTACCAGTTCATCCTGGGCGCGGCGCAGGGTTTCCTCGGCCTGGCGCCGTTCACGGATCTGGCCCTTGAGCCGTTCGTTGCTGGCGCGCAGGTCGGCGGTGCGTTCGGCAATCCGCCGCTCCAGCTGGCTGTTGGCTTCTTGCAGGGCTTCGCGCGCGGCGAGGCGGGTGGCGATGACCTTGCGACGCTCGTTCCAGGCAATCAGCAAAAACGCCACCAGGCCAAACGCGACCGCCACCAGGATGCCCTGGTTGATCGCGGCGCGGCGCAGGTCGTTGAGCGGGGTCAGCAGGGTGAAATTCCAGGGGGTATCGTTGAGCGGGCGGGTCTGGGCCAGGTAGCTGACTTCATGCTCGTCGTTGACCACTTCGCTGTTGGCGGGAAAGGTCAGTTTCTCGGTGCCTTCGTTGAGGCGCTCGCGGGCCAGGGGCTCCAGCTCGTTCAGCGTCGCCCAGTAATATTGCAGGCTGTGGGCCAGGCGGTCCTTGGTGTCATCGCTCAGCGGGCGCACGGCCTTGAGCCGGCGGGCCGGGTCGCTGGAGAGAATGATGATGCCGTTCTCGTCGCTCACAAAGGCTTCGAGGCGTGCGCGTTGCCAGCGTTCTTCCAGGGCTTCGAGGCGCACCTTGACCACGGCGACACCGATGATCTTGCCATGCTCCTCCAGGCCGTGGGCCAGGTAGTAGCCGGGTTCGCCGTTGGTGCTGCCGATGCCATAGAAACGCCCTGGCTGGCCACGTACGGCGTTCTGGAAATAGGCGCGGAAGGACAGGTCTTCACCCTGGTAACTGTCGGCATCGCGCCAGTTACTGGTGGCCAGCACACGGCCGGTGGTGTCCATCACGTAGATGGCCCGACTGCGACTGCGTCGGTTCAGGCCTTCGAGGTAATCGTTGACGGTCTTGCGGGTTTCCTGGTTCGGGTCGGCCAGCAGCGTGGAGACGCTGGACTCCAGTTCCAGCAGGCTGGGCAGGTAGGTGTATTTGCTCAGTTCGCTTTCGACGGTGCGGGCATGCAACTCCAGCTGACGTTCGCCGGTGTCGCTGAGGGTGCGGATGCCGTAGTACTCACTGATCCAGAAGCCGATATAACCCAGGCCGATCATCAGGGCGATGATCAACGGTGGCAGGAACAGTTGGCGGATCAGACGTGGTTTCACGGCAAGTGATGGCGGTGCGGCGCGAAATTGGTTGGGGTCGCATTTCATCACAGATGCCTTGGGTCAACCAGAGCCGCAAGCCCTGTGACGAACATGGCTCATGTAGGCGCTGGCTTGCCAGCGATGCAGGCACCTCGGTGTGTCTGTGACACCGAGGTGATTCTATCGCTGGCAAGCCAGCTCCTACACAAAACCGGTTCCCACAGGGAAAACGGGCCTGCTTTTTAGTGCTGCAGGATTTTCTCAAGGAAGTGCTGCGCGCGTTCGGAGCGGGCGTTGATGTCGCCGAAGAACTCCTCTTTCGGGCAGTCTTCGATGATCTTGCCGGCGTCCATGAAGATCACGCGGTCGGCGACTTTGCGGGCGAAGCCCATTTCGTGGGTCACGCACATCATGGTCATGCCTTCGTGGGCCAGTTGCACCATCACGTCGAGCACTTCGTTGACCATTTCCGGGTCCAGCGCCGAGGTCGGTTCGTCGAACAGCATGACGATCGGGTCCATGGCCAGGGCGCGGGCGATTGCCACACGTTGTTGCTGGCCGCCGGAAAGCTGGCCCGGGTGCTTGTGGGCGTGAGCCGACAGGCCGACGCGCTCCAGCAGTTGCAGGCCCTTCTTGGTGGCTTCTTCCTTGCTGCGGCCGAGCACCTTGATCTGCGCGATGGTCAGGTTTTCGGTAATGGTCAGGTGCGGGAACAGCTCGAAGTGCTGGAACACCATGCCCACGCGCGAGCGCAGTTTCGGCAGGTCTGTCTTCGGGTCGGCAATCGAGGTGCCGTCCACGACCACGTCGCCTTTCTGGAACGGTTCCAGCGCGTTGACGCACTTGATCAGGGTGGATTTACCCGAGCCGGACGGCCCGCACACCACGATCACTTCGCCTTTTTTAACCTCGGTGCTGCAATCGGTCAGCACCTGGAAGTCGCCATACCACTTGTTGATGTTCTTGATAGAGATCATACGGCAAACCTTTTTTGCAGACGCTTGACCAGCAGCGAGGCGGAAAAGCTGATGATGAAGTAGACGACACCGGCGAAGATCAGGAACTCATTGGAGCGGCCGATGATGTCGCCGTTGGAGCGGGCGGAGTTGAGGAAGTCCACCAGGCCCACGGTGTAGACCAGCGAGGTGTCCTGGAACAGGATGATCGACTGTTGCAGCAGTAACGGAGTCATCTTGCGGAACGCCTGTGGCAGGATGATCAGGCGCATGGTCTGGCCATAGGTCATGCCCATTGCCTGTGCCGCCGCCATCTGGCCCTTGGGGATCGACTGCACGCCGGCCCGCACGATTTCACAGAAGTACGCGGCTTCGAACATCATGAAGGCCACGACGCACGAGGTGAACGCACCGATCGGGGTGTCTTCGCCGGTGATCCAGCGCAACACGAACGGCACCGCCAGGTAGAACCAGGTGATCACCAGCAGCAACGGGATCGAGCGGAAGTAGTTCACGTAGGCGCCAGCCACGCGGGACAACAGTTTGCTGGACGACAGGCGCATCAGCGCCAGGACCGTACCCAGCGCGATACCGCCGATCACGCCCATGACCATCAACTGCAAGGTCATGACCATGCCGTTCCACAGGCCCGGGATGGCGGGGATGATGCCGCTGAAATCGAATTCCATTATTTACCCCCCACGGAGATCAGGCCGGGCACCGCGACTTTCTTCTCGACCACGCGCATCAGCAGCATCAGGCTCATGTTCAGGGTGAAGTAGATCAGCGTGGCCAGGGTGAAGGCTTCAAACAGGTTGGCCGAGAACTCGGCGGTCTGTTTGGTTTGCGCCAGCAGTTCCATCAGGCCGATCAAGGACGCCACGGAGGAGTTCTTGAAGACGTTGAGGAATTCCGAGGTGAGCGGCGGAATGATGATCCGGTAAGCCTGCGGCAGCAGCACGTTCCAGTAGATCTGCGGTAGCTTGAAGCCCATGGCGCGTGCCGCGGATTCCTGGCCGCGTGGCAGCGCCTGGATACCGGTACGCACTTGCTCACACACACGGGCGGCGGTGAACAGGCCCAGGCACACGACAACGCTCAGGTAGGCCGAGGTGGTCGGGTTGAGGTCTTGTTTGTACCAGTCCTGCAGGTTCTGCGGCAGCATGTCGGGTACCAGGAAGTACCAGATAAACAGCTGAACCAGCAGCGGCACGTTACGAAACAGTTCCACATAGCAGGTCGCGATGCCCGCTACGATGCGGTTTGGCACGGTGCGCATGACGCCCAGAATGGACCCCAGCAGCAAGGCGATAATCCATGCCACGACAGCGATGGCGATGGTCCAGCCCAAACCGGCGATGTACCAGTCGAGATAAGTCTCGCTGCCCACGCCAGTGGACTTGAAGAACACGCCCCAGTCCCAGTTGTAATTCATTAGGGTCTCCCCTCGAGATCGATCGATGTACAAGCACCCGCTTGGGGAAAATCCATTCCCGCCTGGCGATGAACGCCAGGCACACGCGATCGGCTCGAAAACCGCCAGGTCGAGTGTTCCAAAGTAAAGCCAGCAGGTAGTAACAGACGCCTGAGGGAGGGTTGCCTCCCTCAGGAGATAAGCTTAGTCAGGTATCAGATTTTTACGTCAGGGGCTGGCTTGTCGCTTGGGTTAGCGATCAGCTCCTTAACCTTGTCGCTCATCGGGAAGTTCAGGTTCAGGCCTTTTGGTGGGATCGGGCTCTCGAACCACTTGCTGTAGATCTTGTTGATTTCGCCGGATTTGTACAGGGCAACGATGGCGTCATCGACCGCTTTCTTGAAGGCTGGGTCGTCTTTACGCACCATGCAAGCGTAGGCTTCGAAGGACTGCGGAGTACCGGTGATGACCCAGTCGTCCGGCTTCTTGGCCTTGGCTTCTTCACCGGCCAGCAGGGCGTCGTCCATCATGAACGCAACGGCGCGGCCGCTTTCCAGCATTTGGAAGGATTCGCCGTGGTCTTTGGCGGAGATGACGTTCATGCCCATCTGCTTGTCGGCGTTCATCGCCTTGATGATGCGCTCGGACGTGGTGCCAGCGGTGGTCACGACGTTCTTGCCTTTCAGGTCAGCGAAGTCGGCGTAGCTCGGCTTGCCATCCTTGTCTTTCTTGACCAGCAGGCGGGTGCCGATTTCGAAGATGTTGACGGTGAAATCAACTTGTTGGGCGCGTTCGGCGTTGTTGGTGGTGGAGCCGCACTCGAGGTCCGCGGTGCCGTTCTGGATCAGCGGAATACGGGTTTGTGAAGTGACCAGGTTGTACTTGGCCTTCAGGTCGGGTTTGTTCAGGTCTTTTTTCAGTTGCTCGACGACGGCCAGCTGAATGTCGTGGGAGTAGCCCACTGGTTTGCCCGAACCATCCGCGATGTAGGAAAACGGAATGGAGCTGTCGCGGTGAGCGAGAGTGATGGTGCCGGAGTCGTTGATCTTCTTCAGGGTGCCGGTCAGTTCGGCGGCGAACACTGGAGTGCTGATCAGAGCAGCAGCGATAGCTGCGCCCAGAATATGGGGAACGATGCGCATCAATACTTCCTCGACATTTGTTTTTTTTATGAAGCCGGCTAAACGGCTCTCTTGTACAGCGAATGCCCGTGACGGCTCCTGAGGCGTCTCAGGCAATCGTCCAAGAGTGTAGAGCATGAGTCGTGCCATACCTGGAATTAAAGGTTATCTATTTGATTTATAAGAAAATTAACTTTGTGTGACGGTTGATTTTCGAAGCATGGGTCCGGCAAACCGAATGGTACGGTGTACGCCGTTCGGAAAACCGAATGGTGAAAGAGGGAAGGTGCAGGCATGAAAAAGCCCCTGGACCTCGCGGCACAGGGGCTTTTTATGGCGGCCCGGTCAGGCCGCTTCAATCTTTGCGCGGTGTTGCTCAACCTTGGACAGGTAACGCTGCACGTTCTCCTGTTCTTCCGGGGTGGTGAACAGGCCAAGCTTGGTGCGACGCCACAGCACATCCTGAGGCTGGGTTGCCCATTCCTCGGTGCACAGGTAATCAACCTCGCGGGTGTACAGGCCACCACCCAGGTGGTCGCCCAGGTCGGCCAGCGATTGCACGCCTTCGAGCAGGCGCCAGGTGCGGCTGCCGTAGGTGGTGGACCAACGGCGCGCGATCTCGCTCGGCACCCAGTCGAACTTGCTGCGGATGGCGTCAGCCAAGGCTTCTGGCGTGGTCATGTCTTCGCCGCCGGGCAGGCTGGCGGTAGCAGTCCAGCTTGGGCGCATGTGGGTGAAGTAGGGGGCCAGTTGCGCCATCGCCGATTCAGCCAGCTTGCGATAGGTGGTCAGTTTGCCGCCAAACACCGACAGGATCGGCGCCTCGCCCGTGCCGCCGGACAATGCCAGGGTGTAATCGCGGGTGATGGCCGACGGGTTGTCGGACTCGTCGTTGCACAGCGGGCGAACGCCGGAGTAGGTGTGGACGATGTCGTCGCGGCTCAATTGCTTCTTGAAGTGAGCGTTGACCACCTTGAGCATGTAGTCGGTTTCACCCTCGGTGATCGCAACTGCAGCCGGGTCGCCGGTGTATTCGCGGTCGGTGGTGCCGATGATGGTCAGGTGATTCAGGTACGGAATGGTGAAGACGATGCGCTGGTCTTCGTTCTGCAGGATGTGCGCGTGGGCGCCTTCGTACAGTTTCGGCACGATCAGGTGGCTGCCCTGGATCAGGCGGATGCCGTAGGGCGAGTCCAGCTTCAGGTCGTCCTTGATGAATTTGGCGACCCATGGGCCGGCGGCGTTCACCAGTGCGCGGGCGCGGATCGAGAACAGGCTGCCGTCGGCGCGTTCCATGTTCATTTCCCACAGGCCCTTGCTGCGGTGTGCGCTGATGCACCGGGTCTGGGTGTGAATGTGCGCGCCTTTTTCGCGGGCGGCCATGGCATTCAGCACCACCAGGCGGGCGTCATCGACCCAGCAGTCGGAGTATTCGAAGCCTTTGGTGATTTCGCTTTTCAGCGGGCTGTCAGGGCCGAACTTGAGGCTTTTCGAACCGGCGAGCTTTTCGCGCTTGCCCAAGTGGTCGTACAGGAACAGGCCGGCACGAATCATCCACGCTGGGCGCAGGTGCGGGCGGTGCGGCAACACGAAGCGCATCTGCTTGACGATATGCGGGGCCTTGGCCAACAGCACTTCGCGTTCAGCCAGCGCTTCGCGCACCAGGCGGAATTCGTAATGTTCGAGGTAACGCAGGCCGCCGTGGATCAGCTTACTGCTGGCGGACGAGGTGTGGCTGGCCAGGTCATCCTTTTCGCAAAGGAATACCGACAAACCGCGCCCGGCTGCGTCTGCTGCAATGCCGACGCCATTGATCCCGCCACCGATAACGGCAACGTCATAGACTTCGGCAAGCGGTGGGGCAGGCAAGGTAGAAGGGTTCATCGGCTGGCCTCGCGATCTTTTCGTATTGGAATTCGAACATTAATGTTCATTTGCGAAAATGGTAGCTGATAAACGCGCGCACAGCCACCTGACTTCGATTGAAAAAACTCATCGAAGCGGCGGGAAAGGAAAATTTGTGAACATCTGCGGGCGGGACAAGCTACTGATGTGGTGAGCGGGGCAAGCCCGCTCACCCCAGGGTTACACGACTTCCAGTCGAACCTTATGCTGGCTCAACAGCTGCACCAGCGCCGGCACTGGCTGCTGGTCGGTCACAAGGCAGTCCACCAAACTGATCGGGCCCAGGCGAATCATGGCGTTGCGCCCGAATTTGCTGGAGTCCGCCGCCAGGATCACCTGGCGTGCATTGGCGATAATCGCCTGGGATACGCGTACTTCCTGGTAATCAAAGTCCAGCAGACTGCCGTCTTCATCGATACCGCTGATACCCACCAACGCAAAGTCGACCTTGAACTGGTTGATAAAGTCGACACTCGCCTGGCCCACTACACCGCCATCACGGCGCACATTGCCACCGGTGAGCAGCACGTCAAAGTCGTCCTTGGCACTGAGCATGGTGGCGACGTTGAGGTTGTTGGTGATGATTTTCAGGTGATTGTGGTTGAGCAGCGCGCGAGCGATGGATTCGGTGGTGGTGCCGATATTGATGAACAGCGAGGCGTGATCGGGGATTTGCGCGGCGATGGCTTCGCCGATGCGCTGTTTCTCGTCGCGCATCTGGTCCGCACGCATGGCGTACGCGGTGTTCTCGACACTGGAATCATAGGCCGCGCCGCCGTGGTAGCGGCGCAGCAGATTGGCGTCCGCCAGTTGGTTGATGTCGCGGCGGATGGTTTGCGGGGTGACAACGAATAGCTGCGCCATTTCCTCGATACTGACATAGCCGCGTTCGCGGACCAGTTCGAGGATTTGTTGTTGGCGGGGAGGCAGATTCATGGGGCGTCCTTTGGGCTGCCATACAAAAGTGGCCCATGATGACGCAGGAATCCGCTCCCTGCCAGTTACAACCCTATATGGGTCCGGCGCTTGGCTTATTCAGCGCCTTCGTGGGGCTCCCAGTCACGGGTGCGGCTGACTGCTTTTTGCCAGCCGGCGTAGAGCTTCTCTTTGGCCGCTTCGTCCAGTTGTGGTTCGAATTCGCGCTCGATCACCGCCTTGCCGCGCAACTCGTCCAGGCTGCCCCAGAAGCCGCACGCCAGGCCAGCCAGGTAGGCGGCGCCGAGTGCGGTGGTTTCACGCATTTGCGGGCGCTCGACCTGGGTGCCGAGGATATCGGCCTGGAATTGCATCAGAAAGTTGTTGGCCACGGCGCCGCCGTCCACACGCAAGGCCTTGAGGCGTTCGCCGGAGTCCTGTTGCATGGCGTCGAGCACGTCACGGGTCTGGTAGGCAATCGACTCCAGGGCTGCACGAATGATGTGATCCACGCGTACGCCGCGGGTGAGGCCGAACAGTGCGCCACGGGCGTACGGGTCCCAGTACGGAGCGCCCAGGCCGGTGAAGGCTGGCACCAGGTACACGCCGTTGCTGTCCTTGACCTTGCCGGCGAAGTATTCGGTGTCGGTGGCATCGGCGATGATCTTCAGCTCGTCACGCAGCCACTGCACCGTGGAACCACCGTTGAACACTGCGCCTTCCAGGGCGTAGGCCACTTCGCCGCGCGGGCCGCATGCGATGGTGGTGAGCATGCCGTGCTTGGATTTTACCGCCTTGTCGCCGGTGTTCATCAGCAGGAAGCAACCGGTGCCGTAGGTGTTCTTGGCTTGGCCGGCTTCGACGCACATTTGGCCGAACAGTGCCGCTTGCTGGTCACCGGCGATACCGCCGATGGCGATGCCGCTCTTGGTGCGGCCGTAGATTTCCGAGGAGGATTTGACTTCCGGCAGCATTTCGCGCGGTACGTCGAGGATCTCCAGCATCTTCGCGTCCCACTCCAGCGTGTGGATGTTGAAGAGCATGGTGCGCGAGGCGTTGGTGTAGTCGGTGACGTGGGTCTTGCCGCCGGTAAATTTCCAGATCAGCCAGCTGTCGATGGTGCCGAACAGCAGTTCGCCGTTGCGCGCACGCTCGCGGCTGCCTTCGACGTTGTCGAGGATCCACTTGAGCTTGGTGCCGGAGAAGTACGGGTCGGTGACCAGGCCAGTGGTGTCATTGATGTATTGCTCGTGGCCATCGCGCTTGAGCTGCTGGCAGATCTCGGTGCTACGGCGGCATTGCCAGACGATCGCGTTGTAGATCGGGCGACCGGTGACTTTGTCCCACACCACGGTGGTTTCACGCTGGTTGGTGATGCCGATGGCAGCAACCTGGTCATGGTGCAGGCCGGCCTGTGCCAGCGCTTCGACCATCACCGCACTCTGGGTGGCGAAGATTTCCATCGGGTCATGCTCGACCCAACCGGCTTGTGGGTAATGCTGAGTGAATTCACGCTGGGCGGTGCAGACCACGTTGGCGTCACGATCAAAGATGATCGCGCGGGAACTGGTGGTGCCCTGATCAAGGGCAATGATGTAGTTCTTATTCTGAATGTCGGTCATGTCGATTGCCTTGGACGGAAAATAAGGAAGTAAGGAATCAGCCGGGTCCGCAAAGAGGCAGTGGGGACCCGGCCAGCGCTATCAGGAAATACGCGTCTTGCCGTTGACAGCCGTGTCAGGTGTTTCTTCAGCTATAGCAGGTGCGGCGCTCGGCAGGTGGCGGGCAATCAGCCCGCGATAGGCCGCAGCACCGAGGCATGCACCCACAATCGGCGCGAAAATCGGCACCAGGAAGTAAGGAATATCGCGGCCGCCCGTAAAGGCCATTTCACCCCAGCCAGCGAAAAAGGTCATCAGCTTGGGCCCGAAATCCCGCGCCGGGTTCATCGCAAAGCCAGTCAGTGGGCCCATTGCGCTGCCGATCACGGCAATCAGCAGGCCAATCAGCAGCGGGGCCAACGGGCCGCGGGGCAGGCCGTTGTTGTCATCGGTCAAGGCCATGATCACGCCCATCAGGATGGCGGTGATGACCATTTCCACCAGGAACGCCTGGGCAGTGCTCAGCAGCGCATGGGGATAGGTGGAGAACACCGACGCCAATTCCAGGCTGGCCTGGGAGCCACGCACCATATGGTGGGTTTGTTCGTAATCGAAAAACAGATTGCTGTAGAGCGTGTACACCAAGGCCGCCGAGCAGAAGGCGCCGGCGATCTGAGCGAGGATATAGAAGGGCAGTTTGCGCTTTTCGAAGTCAGCGAAAATACACAGCGCGATGCTGACGGCCGGGTTGAGGTGGGCCCCGGAAATACCGGCGCTCAGGTAGATCGCCATGCTGACGCCAACCCCCCAGATGATACTGATCTCCCACAAGCCAAAGCTGGCACCCGCGACCTTGAGCGCAGCGACACATCCTGTACCGAAGAAGATCAGAAGCGCAGTCCCCAGGAACTCGGCCATGCATTGGCTCGAAAGTGAAGGCTGTTGAAGAGCAGTTGTCATGGAAAACCTCAGTTGTTGTTCTTGTCTGGCGCACAACCTCAATGGATTGTTGCGCGATTTTCACCGTGGCAAGGATCCCCATCCCGGTCGCGGCTTACTGCTTCAATACTGCGGGTCTATTCCTACAGTATTCGGAAACGAAAAAATATAGACAAGAATGACGGCTGTCAAAGGTCGAAAGTGAACTGTCAGTCACTTTCAAACTATTGGTTTGGTGAATGATCACGCTTGGCACATTTTGCGTGTACCGCAAGAGAGTGCGGACTAGAGCGTTTTATGTGGGCTTGGCCTAGAATTGGCCATCTGTTTGCCACGCCTCGGAGCCGCCATGACGCCCGCATTGGACCTGTTGAAAAAAGTTCGCGCCGAACATCGAATCCACAGTTACGAACATGACCCCAAGGCGGCGTCATATGGGCTGGAAGCCGCGGAGAAATTGGGCCTCGACCCGGCGCGGGTGTTCAAGACCTTACTGGCCAGCAGTGAGAAGGGTGAATTATTGGTGGCAGTGGTGCCGGTCGTCGGAAGTCTGGACCTGAAAGCCCTGGCGCAGGCGGCAGGCGTCAAGAAAGTCGAAATGGCCGACCCTGCAGCCGCGCAACGTTCCACCGGTTACCTGTTGGGCGGCATCAGTCCGTTGGGGCAGAAGAAGCGGTTGCGCACGTTTATCGATGTGACGGCGCAGCCATTTGCGACGATTTTTGTGAGTGCGGGGAGAAGGGGCTTGGAGGTTGAGTTGCCAGCCGTGGTACTGGCTGAGCATTCCCAGGCCAAGTTCGCGCCGATTGGTCGCGCCTGACGTCCATTTAGACGTGTATGAGCCAGGTGTGGGAGCGGGCTTGCTCGCGAAGGCGGTATATCAGTCAATCAATAGGTCGACTGACACTCCGTTTTCGCGAGCAAGCCCGCTCCCAGGTTGATCCGGTTTCTTCAGTTGGCGGGGCTGTAGCGGCGCACGCCGGATTCGACTTGAGGAATCTGCGCGGCGGTACTGCCTGAGGCCTGGAACAGCACCAGGTGTTCGGCGGCTACACGGATCCCCACATCCGCGCCGACCTGATGGTCGGCATGGCTCGGGAAAATCGACTCCAACTGCGCGCCGGTCGGCAGTTGCAGGCGATACAAGGTCGACGCGCCGAGGAAAGTCTTGCCGACGATCCGCGCTTTCAAACCGCTGTCCGGGGCGTAGACGATGTCGTCCGGGCGCAGTAGCACGTCCACCGCGCCGCCGGTGGGCCAGGTGTAGGCGCGGTTGCCGCGCAACTCACCCAGCTCGGTGCTGACCGATTCCGGCGAACTCAATTGGCCACGGATGAAGTAACCCTGGCCGATAAAGCTGGCGACGTAGGGCGTCTGCGGTTCGTGATAGAGGTTGTAGGGCGTGTCCCACTGTTCAAGCCGGCCCTCTTTGAACACGCCGACCTGATCGCTGACGGCAAAGGCTTCTTCCTGGTCGTGGGTCACCAGGATCGCACTGGTGCCGCGTGCCTTGAGGATGTCGCGCACCTCATGGCTGAGCTTGCGCCGCAACTCGCCATCGAGGTTGGAAAAGGGTTCATCCAGCAACAACAGGGCCGGCTCCGGCGCCAACGCGCGGGCGAGGGCGACGCGTTGTTGCTGGCCGCCGGAAAGCTCGTGGGGAAAGCGCTTGCCCAGGTTCTTCAGGTTGACCAGCTCCAGCAACTCAGCCACCACGCGGTCTTTCTGCGGATGCTTGCGAATACCGAAGGCAATGTTGTCGGCCACGCTCAAGTGAGGAAACAGTGCGTAGTCCTGGAACACCATCCCGATACGACGTTTCTCTGGTGCCAGTGTGAAACCGGCACTGGAGATCACTTCACCCGCCAGGCTGATTTCTCCTTCGTGCACCGGCTCAAACCCGGCAATCGCCCGCAGCGTGGTGGTCTTGCCGCAGCCCGAAGAACCCAGCAGGCAACCGATGTCGCCGGCGTTGAGGTGCAGATTGAGGTTCTGCACCACCCGTTGATCTTGATAGCCGCATGCCAGATTGCGCAGGTTCAGCAGTAATGAATGGCTCATGCGTGGTGGTACGACGGCGGAACGAGGAATTCGAGCAGCGCCTTTTGCGCGTGCAGGCGGTTTTCAGCCTGGTCCCAGGCGACCGAGCGCGGGTCGTCGAGCAAGTCGAGGCTGATCTCTTCACCACGGTGGGCTGGCAGGCAGTGCATGAACAGCACATCCGGCGCGGCCAGGTCGAGCAGCGCGCGGTTCACTTGGTACGGCGCGAACAGGGCCAGGCGCTGGGTGGTCTCGTCTTCCTGGCCCATGGAGGTCCAGACGTCGGTGCTCACCAGGTGCGCGCCAATCACGGCGTCGTGTGGGTCGCGCACGAGGGTCACACGGTCACCGGCCTGTGCCAGGAAGCGCGCGTCCGGCTCGTAGCCTTCCGGGCAGGCAACGCGTAGGTGGAAGTCGAACTGGATGGCGGCTTCTATATAGCTGTTGCACATGTTGTTGCCGTCGCCGATCCAGGCCACGGTCTTGCCCTGGATCGAGCCACGGTGTTCGAGGAACGTTTGCATGTCGGCCAGCAACTGGCACGGGTGCAGGTCATCGGACAGGCCGTTGATCACCGGCACGCGGGAGTTGGCGGAAAATTCGGTCACGGTGCTGTGGGCAAAGGTACGGATCATCACCGCATCAAGCATGCTCGAGAGGACGATGGCGCTGTCGGCGATTGGCTCGCCACGACCCAATTGGGTGTCGCGCGAGGACAAGAAGATCGCCTGGCCACCCAGTTGGATCATGCCGGCTTCGAAGGACACGCGGGTGCGGGTCGACGACTTCTCGAAAATCATCCCGAGCACGCGGTTTTTCAAAGGCTCGAACAGTACGCCGCGGTTACGCAGGTCTTTAAGCTCAATGCCTCGACGGATCACGCTGACCAGCTCTTCGGGCGTGCAATCCATCAGGGAGAGAAAGTGCCTTGCGCTCATCATTAACTACCTTTTTGCAACAGACCGCAGATACTCAAAGCCTTGTTTATTGTGACAACGGGCGAGACCTGCGGCGAAAGCCGCACGGGGCGACGAAATAGGGGAAGGCGCGATCTTATAATTAAATGTCGCGTCTTACCAATAGGGCTACGGTTTTTAGGGGTGTTCAAGCAGGGCGCCGGAGCGCTTTTGAAGACGAATACCAGACAGCAGCGGGTCATTTGTACACTGGCGTCACAACCTTTTGCAATGCGCGGAGGCGGCTGCGGGCCAGGCTGAGTCGGTTTCAGCGTGGCTGTGCGAAGTTTCTGAAACATTTGCTCATGCTTAGCCATGGCCGGGCCTGATGCTTGTCGATTCACGGCACTGACGTTGGTGGTGCCTTGGCCTTCACCGGCCCATAGTTGAATCAAAGCCCTGATAAGAGACTGGCCATGACCAAGACTCTCCACCACCGTGCCTGCCATCTGTGTGAAGCCATCTGCGGCTTGACGCTCGAAACCACCCAGGCCGACGACGGCAGCCTGGCAATCACCTCGATCAAGGGCGACGCCCAGGACAGTTTCAGCCGTGGGCATATCTGCCCCAAGGCCGTGGCGCTGCAGGATATCCAGAATGATCCCGACCGCCTGCACCAGCCCATGTTGCGGGTGGGCAGCGAATGGCAGCCAATTGCCTGGGACGAGGCCTTTGCACGCGTTGCCGAGCGGTTGGCCGGCATCCAGGCGCGGCACGGGCAGAATGCAGTGGCGGTGTATCAGGGCAATCCCAGCGTGCATAACTATGGGTTGATGACCCACAGCAACTACTTTCTTGGACAACTGAAGACGCGCAATCGGTTTTCCGCCACCTCGGTGGACCAGTTGCCCCACCACCTCACCAGTTACCTCATGTACGGCCATGGTCTGTTGCTGCCTATCCCGGACATCGACCACACCGACTTTATGCTGATCCTGGGCGGCAACCCACTGGCGTCCAACGGCAGCATCATGACCGTGCCCGATGTGGAGAAGCGTCTCAAGGCGATCCAGGCGCGGGGCGGCAAAGTGGTAGTGGTCGACCCTCGGCGCAGCGAGACGGCAGCGATGGCCGACCAGCATCTGTTCGTGCGTCCAGGCGGTGATGCGGCATTGTTGTTCGGCGTACTCAACACCTTGTTTACCGAAAGCCTGACCCGCGACAGCCATCTGCCGGTTGAAGGCCTTGAGGATGTACGCCGTGCCATCGCCGGCTTCACCGCCGAGGCCATGAGCCGTCAGTGTGCAGTGCCTGCCGAGCAGATCCGCCAACTGGCGCGGGACTTTGCCGCCGCCGACAAGGCGGTATGTTACGGGCGCATGGGTGTTTCGACCCAGGCGTTCGGCACCCTGTGCCATTGGTTGGTGCAATTGATCAACCTGGTGACGGGCAATCTGGATCGTGTCGGTGGGGCGCTGTGCACCACACCGGCGGTGGATCTGGTGGCATCGACCGGTGGTGGGCATTTCAATCGTTGGCAGAGCCGGGTTTCCGGGCGCCCGGAATACGGCGGCGAGCTGCCGGTGTCGACGTTGGCCGAAGAAATGCTCACCGAAGGCGATGGGCAAATCCGTGCCCTGGTGACAGTGGCTGGCAACCCGGTGCTGTCGACGCCCAACGGCCGGCAACTGGAGCAAGCCCTGGATGGCCTGGAATTCATGGTCAGCATCGACCTCTATATCAACGAGACCACGCGGTATGCCGACCTGATCCTGCCGTCTACGTCGGCGCTGGAAAATGATCACTACGACACGACCTTCAATATGTTCGCGGTGCGTAATGTCACCCGGTTCAACCGGGCGATTCTGCCCAAGCCCGTGGGCGCGCTGCATGACTGGGAGATCTTCGTCGGCCTGGCCCAGGCGTTTGCCGCACAGACCGGCACGACGCTCAAGCCCACGATGCCGCCTTCGCACATGATCGATTTCGGTCTGCGCGCCGGGGTGTACGGTGATGCCTCCAGCCATAAGTTATCCGTGGCCATGCTGGCGGATCATCCCCACGGCGTGGACCTCGGGCCGCTGCGGCCCAACCTTGCCGCACGTCTGAAAACCACGGATGGCAAGGTGCAAGCGGCACCGGCGGTGATCCTCGCCGACCTGGCGCGTTTTGCGGCGCAGCCGATGCCCCTGGCCGACGAACTGCTGCTCATCGGCCGTCGTCATGTGCGCAGTAATAATTCCTGGATGCATAACTATCACCGGCTGGTGAAAGGCAAGCCGCGCCATCAATTGTTGATGCACCCGGATGACCTCGCCAGCCGGCAGCTGAATGATGGCCAGCGTGTGCGCGTGAGTTCGCGCATCGGCATGATCGAAGTGGAAGTGGTCGCCAGCCTGGACATGATGCCTGGCGTGGTCAGCCTGCCTCACGGTTGGGGCCATGGACGACCGGGTGTGCAGATGACGATCGCCAGCGGACAGCCGGGGGCGAGTGCCAATGACTTGACCGACGAGCGGCAGTTGGATGAGTTATCCGGCAATGCGGCGTTGAATGGCGTTCCGGTGCAGGTAGCAGCCGCCTGAGCACCAGGCTGGAATTTTGCGTTACAATGCGCCACCGTGCCGACCTGTGAGTCGCAAAGTTCCAGCCGAGGTGTTCCATGGATATCATCGAAACGATCAAAGAGCAGATTGCCAACAACACCATTCTGCTTTACATGAAGGGCGCGCCCAACGCTCCTCAGTGCGGTTTCTCCGCGAAGGCGTCCCAGGCCATCATGGCGTGTGGCGAGAAATTCGCTTACGTGGATATCCTGCAAAACCCTGAAATCCGCGCCAACCTGCCGAAGTATGCCAACTGGCCTACATTCCCACAGCTGTGGGTAGCCGGTGAGCTGGTCGGCGGTAGCGACATCATCGTTGAGATGGCGGCTGATGGTTCGTTGCAGGCGCTGATCAAAGAAGCAGCGGCCAACGCCGCAGCCAAGACCGACGCGTAATTATGTAGGCGCCGGCAAGCCGGCGCCTACCCGTCATCGGTCAATAAAAAGCCCCGCTTCTCGTGAGAGAGCGGGGCTTTTTTGTACCGGCGCGCTGAGGGCTTATTCGCCCATCTGCGATTGCAGGTAGTTTTCCAGGCTGACCTTGTCGATCAGGCCCAATTGGGTTTCCAGCCAGTCGATATGCTCTTCCTGGTCTTCGAGGATGTCTTCCAGCAGCTCACGGCTGCCGAAGTCGCCCTTGGTCTCGCAGTGAGCGATGGCGGCCTTGAGGTCGCTGTGGCTCTTGCGCTCGAAACCCAGGTCGCTGCCGAGCATTTCCTGGGTGTGCTCGCCGATGTTCAGCTTGCCCAGGTCCTGCACGTTCGGCAGACCTTCCAGGAACAGGATGCGCTTGATCAACGCGTCAGCGTCTTTCATGGCCTTGATGGATTCTTTGTATTCGCGCTTGCCCAGCTTTTCCAGGCCCCAATCGTCATACATGCGCGCATGCAGAAAGTACTGATTGATCGCGACCAGTTCATTGGCAAGGATTTTGTTGAGTTGCTGGATGACTGAGATGTCGCCTTTCATGACTGGGGTCCTGCCCTGTAATCGCTGTGTATAGGGCGGAGTTTGAGCGGCGAATTCCCTAGTGTCAAACCTAAGTTATTGAATAATAAATGAAAATTAATCGGAATAAGAATGTTTGTGTTCCGCGTCTTGACGCTAACTAATTGAATTGCGGGCATAAAAAAACCGGACACTAAGTCCGGTTCTTTAAAACACGCCTAATCAGGCGTGTGTAAATTCTGCTGAATAGGGGAGCGCGGACTGGGCTGTCTGCAGCTGCGTCAGGGTTTCCCGTACCACTTGCTTGGCGAGGCAAGCACATTTACCGCACTGGCTGGCAACGCCGGTGGTTTCACGCACTTCCTTGTAGCTGCAGCAACCTTCATAGATTGCTTCGCGGATTTGTCCGTCGGTGACGCCAGTACAGAGGCACACATACATAAGGGAGAACCGTCGCGGGTTTAAGGCTTAAGTGCGATGGATCTTAATGTTAACGAGAATGATTGTCAAAGTAGATTCGTAGGGTATTCGCTGGCACTGAGCCCGCACTGACGAACGGTTTTTTCAGTGTATGATGGTCGGTCTTCACGAAGCGTGACTGCGTCACAGGGCTGTCGCCTAAACACGGCAGACTCAAGGCCGGTCCTTTTACTTCAATCGTCACCCCTACATCAGGAGATATCCAATGAGCGTACTCGTCGGCAAACAAGCCCCGGATTTCGACGTCCCAGCCGTCCTCGGCAATGGCGAAATCGTAGACAGCTTCAAACTGTCTGAAGCCATCAAAGGCAAATACGGCCTGGTGTTCTTCTACCCGCTGGACTTCACCTTCGTCTGCCCTTCGGAGCTGATCGCTCTGGACCACCGCATGGACGATTTCAAGGCGCGCAACGTTGAAGTGGTAGCCGTTTCCATCGACTCCCATTTCACCCACAACGCCTGGCGCAACACTGCCATCAACGATGGCGGCATCGGCAAAGTCAAATACACCATGGCTGCCGACATGAAGCACGACATCGCCAAGGCCTACGACGTTGAATCCGAAGGCGGCGTGGCGTTCCGTGGCGCATTCCTGATCGACGACAAAGGCGTGGTTCGCTCCCAGATCATCAACGACCTGCCACTGGGTCGTAACATGGAAGAGCTGATCCGTCTGGTCGACGCCCTGCAATTCCACGAAGAGCACGGCGAAGTCTGCCCTGCCAACTGGAAAAAAGGCGACAAAGGCATGAACGCTTCGCCAGAAGGCGTTGCGGCTTACCTGACCGAGAACGCTGGCAAGCTGTAAGCCAGAATCGAGGTACAAAAAAACCGGCCTGTGAAAGGGCCGGTTTTTTTTGTGCTCAGGAAAAGCGCCTGTGGCAAGCCCGCTCACCACAAAAGCGCTGTTAGTCGTTGAAGTCTTCCCAGCCGCCCATCTGCTTCCAGCGGTTGACGATGCCGCAGAACAGCTCGGCAGTCTTCTCGGTGTCGTAGCGGGCCGAGTGAGCCTCACGCCCGTCAAAGTCGATACCGGCGGCCTGGCAGGCCTTCGCCAGCACGGTCTGGCCATAAGCCAGGCCAGCGAGGGTTGCGGTGTCGAAGCTGGAGAACGGGTGAAACGGATTGCGCTTCATGTCCAACCGCGCCACGGCGGCGTTCAGGAAACCCAGGTCGAAACTGCTGTTGTGGCCGACCAGGATCGCGCGCTTGCAGCCATTGGCCTTCAGCGCCTTGCGCACGCCACGGAAGATATCGGTCAGCGCCGCTTCTTCACTCACCGCCATGCGCAGTGGGTGATCAAGCTTGATCCCGGTGAACTCCAGGGCAGCCGCTTCGATATTCGCGCCTTCAAACGGCTCGACGCGGAAGAAGTGGGTGTGTTCCGGGAACACAAAGCCCTGTTCATCCATGCCGATCGTGGTCGCGGCGATTTCCAGCAGCGCGTCGGTGGCGCAATTGAAACCACCGGTTTCTACGTCGATGACAACCGGCAGATAGCCGCGGAATCGCTCGGCCATCGGGTGACGGGAGCCGCCACCACTGTGCTCGTGTTCGTCATCGTAATGGTCTTCACTCACTTGCTTTCCTCCAGCAGGCGCCAGCGCAGTGTTTCACCGGCGCGCAGCGGGATAACAGTCAGCTCGCCAAACGGCAGGCTGGCAGGGGCGGTCCAGTCTTCACGGACCAGGGTGATGCGGTCGGTATTCGCTGGCAGGCCGTAGAAACGCGGACCATTGAGGCTGGCGAACCCTTCGAGCTTGTCCAGCGCATTGCGCTGTTCGAATGCTTCGGCGTACAGCTCGATCGCGGCATATGCGGTATAGCAGCCGGCACAGCCGCACGCGGCTTCTTTCGCGTGTTGGGCGTGAGGCGCGGAGTCGGTGCCGAGGAAAAACTTCGGATTGCCGCTGGTCGCCGCATCCAGCAAGGCCACCTGGTGGGTGTTGCGCTTGAGGATCGGCAAGCAATAGAAGTGCGGCCGGATCCCGCCCACCAGCATGTGGTTACGGTTGTACAACAGGTGATGCGCGGTGATGGTCGCGCCGACGTTGGCCGAGGCCTCGGTGACGAACTGCACGGCATCGGCGGTGGTGATGTGCTCGAACACCACCTTGAGGGTCGGGAACAGCTCGACCACACGGCGCATATGCTCGTCGATGAAGATCTTCTCGCGATCGAACACGTCCACGTCGCCACGGGTAACTTCACCGTGGATCAACAGCGGCATGCCGACTTCCGCCATGGCTTCGATGGCCGGCAGGATCTTGTCGATACTGGTCACGCCGGAATCGGAGTTGGTGGTCGCGCCGGCCGGGTACAGCTTGGCGGCGTGCACGAAGCCGCTGGCCTTGGCCTCGCGAATTTCTTCGGGCTGGGTGCGGTCGGTGAGGTAGAGCACCATCAGCGGTTCGAAGCGGCTGCCGGCCGGCCGAGCAGCGAGGATACGCTGGCGGTAGGCATCGGCTTGCTCGGCGTTACGCACCGGAGGTACCAGGTTAGGCATGATGATGGCGCGGCCAAACGTGCGCGCTACATCGGCCACGGTGTGGGGTAACGCAGCACCATCGCGAAGATGAATATGCCAGTCGTCGGGACGCAGCAGGGTCAGGCGGTCGGACATTGGGGATTCCAGGCGGGTCAATCTGGTGGGAATGCTACCGGAAAAGACTCTTGCAGGCACCCGCTATCAAGTTTTGCAGGATGCAACCGATAGCCTTTTGTATGCCTTATCGATGTATGACGCTTTGAAGTGTTGTAGAAACCAGTGGAGCCTCCCGTGCGCCAGCATTATCTAGCCCTGCTCAGTGTGTTCGCCAGCCTGCCTGCGATGGCCCTCACGTTCCAGACACGTCTGGAGAATATTGAGTGGAAGGTAGAAGGCGACCAGTTCGAGTGCCGCCTGACCCAGCCGATCACCGACTTCGGCTCGGGTGAGTTCGTGCGCCGGGCCGGCGAGCAGGCGACGTTTCGTCTGAAAGCCTATAATGGCTCGCTGGGCGCAGGCTCGGCGACCTTGCTGGCCGCCGCTGCGCCTTGGCAGCCGGGGCGCGGTGATATCAACCTTGGCGCCGTGCGTGCCGGCAGCGGCGACGTCTTGTTCAACAGCTCCCAGGCCCAGGCCGGGCGCCTGTTCACGGGGCTTCTGGAAGGGCGCAGCCCGACTGTTCGCCACTACGGGCGTGAGGGCGGCTACTCGGAAATTCGCCTGTTGCCGGTGAAATTCAACAAGGCCTTTAACGACTATCAGCTGTGCACCACCAAGCTGTTGCCGATGAATTACGACCAGGTCAAGCAGACCGAGGTCGGGTTCCCCGGCGGTGGTATCGAGCTGGACGCGGCGGCCAAGAAGAAGCTCGACGTGATCCTCGCGTTCATGAAAGCCGATCCCACCGTCAACCACATCGAGTTGAACGGCCATTCGGACAACAGCGGCAACCGCTTGACCAACCGCGACGTCTCGCGCCGCCGTGGCCTGGCAGTCATGGACTACTTCAAGGCCAACGGTATCCAGGAATCGCAGATCACCCTGCGTTTCCATGGCGAAAGCTACCCACTGGCGCCGAACACCAATGCGGCCAACCGGGCACGCAATCGTCGCGTGAATATTCAGCTTGAGCGCGTGGCTCCCCCCGAGAAACCGGCCCCCACGGCCACCGGCCCGAGCAACCCTGCGCACACCTCATAAGGGGCGACCATCGGTCGCCCGCTCGACATAATCTGTCGCTTTATCTTCATTTGCTGTCGCGCCCCTGTAAATTCGCGGTTTTGGTCGGTAGAATCGACGCCTTTCCGTACAACCCCGTGGAGTGATGGCATGGCCGACGTAAACAAGGTCGTTCTCGCGTATTCCGGCGGCCTGGACACTTCGGTGATCCTCAAGTGGCTGCAGGATACTTATAACTGTGAAGTGGTGACCTTCACCGCTGACCTGGGTCAGGGCGAAGAGGTCGAACCTGCACGTGCCAAGGCGCAAGCCATGGGCGTGAAAGAGATCTACATTGACGACCTGCGCGAAGAGTTCGTCCGCGATTTCGTTTTCCCGATGTTTCGCGCCAACACCGTCTACGAAGGCGAGTACCTGCTGGGTACCTCCATCGCACGTCCGCTGATCGCCAAGCGCCTGATCGAAATCGCCAACGAAACCGGCGCCGACGCCATTTCCCATGGCGCGACCGGCAAGGGCAACGACCAGGTGCGTTTCGAACTGGGTGCCTATGCACTCAAGCCAGGCGTGAAAGTGATTGCCCCGTGGCGTGAATGGGACCTGCTGTCCCGTGAAAAGCTGATGGATTACGCTGAAAAGCACGCGATCCCGATCGAGCGTCACGGCAAGAAGAAGTCCCCGTACTCGATGGATGCCAACCTGCTGCACATCTCCTATGAAGGCGGCGTGCTGGAAGACACCTGGACCGAGCACGAAGAAGACATGTGGAAGTGGACCGTCTCCCCGGAGAACGCTCCCGATAAGCCGCAATACCTGGAACTGACCTACCGCAACGGCGACATCGTCGCATTGGACGGCGTCGAAATGACTCCGGCCACCGTGCTGGCGACCCTGAACCGTATCGGTGGCGAACACGGTATCGGCCGTCTCGACATCGTCGAGAACCGTTACGTGGGCATGAAGTCCCGTGGCTGCTACGAAACCCCAGGCGGCACCATCATGCTGCGCGCCCACCGCGCCATTGAGTCCATCACCCTGGACCGCGAAGTGGCTCACCTCAAAGACGAGCTGATGCCCAAGTACGCCAGCCTGATCTACACCGGCTACTGGTGGAGCCCTGAGCGTCTGATGCTGCAACAGATGATCGACGCATCCCAGGTTCACGTGAACGGCGTTGTGCGCCTGAAGCTGTACAAGGGCAACGTGATCGTTACCGGTCGCAAGTCCGATGAATCGCTGTTCGACGCCAACATCGCCACCTTCGAAGAAGACGGCGGCGCCTACAACCAGGCGGACGCAGCGGGCTTTATCAAGTTGAATGCACTGCGCATGCGCATTGCGGCCAACAAAGGTCGCTCGTTGTTCTAAGTCTCGGCGCACTATAAAGAATGGCCCCTTGTTCAAGGGGCCATTTTTTTTGCTGTGGATTTTGTGGTGGGTTGTGGGGTTTATTTTTTTTAAACGTGCGTTGATGTTTTTCTAAGTCCCTTTCCTTTTCAATGGTTTTGAATGAATTTTTGTTTAAAGGATGTAGGGAGAATGAAATTTTTACATCTGCATAGGAACTAGTCTTACAGAAAATTCACTCATGAAAGCACAGCGAATATATAAAACGCTGAGAGTTCTGTAGGAATTAGGGGTGTAAGTGAATATGTTGAATGGAACTAAAATAGACAGATTTTTCTTGACAGTTTTCTTACGCTCAAGCGATAGGCAAGGGGCATTTCCTGACAGTTACGTACGGCACGTTTACCTGACCCCGCATATCCCAGGGATATTTCACTCAAAATATGTAAGCCACCGGAAAGGTCTGAAAGGATCCATAAAATCAGAAACCTCCGAGAAGGCGTTTTTTTGTAGGCTAATTCCGTTATCGCTGTGGGGTGGGTCTCTGCTTGCTGTTGCTTGGGGGGGAATGCTATGCCAACTAGGAAACGACTAGGCTATTGTGCTTGCTCTAAATAATTCGAACAGCGAAATTGGACTTTCTCATGAATAAAGTGCTGATCGTGGATGATCATCCCGTCATTCGTCTTGCTGTGCGTATGCTAATGGAGCGTCATGGTTATGAGGTCGTTGCCGAGACCGATAACGGCGTCGATGCGTTGCAACTTGCACGGGAGCATATGCCGGACATTGTCATACTGGATATCGGGATTCCCAAACTTGATGGGCTGGAAGTTATCTGCCGGCTGTCTTCTACCAAGCAGGCCAACCCGTTCAAGGTGCTGGTGCTGACGTCCCAGGCTCCCGGCCATTTTTCTATGCGCTGCATGCAGGCAGGGGCTGCCGGCTACGTGTGCAAGCAACAGGACCTGACCGAGCTGCTGAGTGCGATCAAGGCAGTCTTGTCAGGCTACAGCTACTTCCCGAACCAGGCGCTCAACTCGGTACGCTCCACCATGGGCAATGCCAGCGAGGCCGATATGGTCGAGCGCTTGTCCGGCCGGGAAATGATGGTATTGCAGCAGTTGGCCAGGGGCAGGACCAACAAGGAAATTGCCGACGGCATGTTCCTCAGCAACAAGACTGTCAGTACCTACAAGACGCGTTTGCTGCTCAAGCTCAACGCCCGCTCCCTTGTCGACCTGATCGAGCTGGCCCAACGTAACGGCTTGGTATAGAGGAGGGCACTGCAGCGCGTGTTGGCGTGGGTAACCGGCAGAAAAAAGCCTCCGTGAGGGAGGCTTCCGACCGTCGACGCTCAATCAGAGATCGAAGTCGTAATCGGCCAGTTGTCGTTGCAAGCGTCGTTCTTCCAGAAGATTGTCGATGGTGCGGCGTTTGCTCAAATTAGTCTTGGCGACCTCAACCACAGGTGCCTCTGTCCCATCGTCATCCGACTCAACGAGGTCGTCTTCCACTTCCAGTTGTTCTTTGCCAGTGCTCATAAGGTTCACTCCGGGCTAAGACTGCCGTTGGCGCTCCTTATAACGATAATCCATGGTTGGGTAAAAAAGATTTTTTCAATCGGCTGATCGAGAAAACCAATGATTCCTCAATCGTCGGACGTCTTGTCCTTGTATTCGCACAAGTCTTCGATGCGACAACTGCCACAGCGCGGCTTGCGGGCCTGGCAAACATAGCGTCCGTGAAGGATCAGCCAGTGGTGGGAATCCAGCAGATACGGCTTGGGCACGAACTTCATCAGTTGCTTTTCCACCTCCACCACGTTCTTTCCGCGGGCAATGCCGGTGCGGTTGCTGACCCGGAAAATGTGGGTGTCCACAGCCATGGTCAGTTGCCGGAAGGCAGTGTTGAGTACCACGTTGGCGGTTTTACGGCCAACGCCCGGCAGGGCTTCCAGGGCTTCACGGGTTTGTGGCACTTCACTGCCATGCAGTTCCATCAGCAGGCGACAGGTCTCGATCACATTCTTGGCCTTGCTGTTGTAGAGGCCGATGGTCTTGATGTATTCCGACAACCCTTCCACACCCAGGGCATGGATCGCCTCCGGCGTATTCGCCACGGGATACAGCTTGGCGGTAGCCTTGTTGACGCCGACGTCGGTGGATTGGGCCGACAGGATCACCGCAATCAGCAACTCGAACGGCGTGGTGTAAGCAAGTTCGGTCTTCGGTTCAGGATTGTCTTCGTGAAGCCTGCGGAAAATTTCCAGGCGTTTAGCGGCATTCATCGGGCGGTGGGTTCCTTGCAGGCGGTCGGCATAAATGTGAAAGGTGGATCCAGGCTTTGGGTTCTGCGAGCGATCGTCCGAGCAGGATAAACCATCGCCAGGGTGCCCGGCAGCGCTTGCGGTGGATCAAGCGTCGACGTAGACGTCCACCTGGCGTTGCGCTTCTTCGAGCCTGAGCTGCGCGGCGATCAGTTGATCCGCGCTCGCCCCCGGCTGGCGTTGCAGCTTGCTGACATCGGCTCGGGCGTACGCCAGGGCGGTTTTCAGCTGGCGCAGTTGTGCGTCTATCGGGCGTTTTTCCACCCGCTGCAAATCGGGCCTGGGCTGCTCACTGTCAGCCTCGGCGTTGTGCAAGGCTTGCTCCGCGCTGGACAGCGCAGCGCTCAAGGTTGCCAGTTGCTGCTCGCCGGCGTTCAGGTCCTGGGCTTTTTTCAGCTCGGCACGTCGCATGGCCAATTGGATCTTCGCGCGTTTGAGTGCGGGGTCTTTTGGCGGCGGCGAGGTTGTTGGAGCGGCGGCTTCCAAGGCGGTGAGTGCCTGCTCAGCCGCTTCGAACTGCTGTTGCAGGATGATCAACTGCGATTGCTGCTCGAAGGTCGGTGGATGGCCGAACGCCTTCAACGACTTGTGCAGTTGGGCACGGCTCATGGCGACCGTGATTTTAGCCTTTTTGACCGCCGCATCCTGGGCCACCTGAGTCGCATCGGCGGGCATGGGGGCTGCGGGCGCCGAGCGCTTGGCCCGTGCCAGGCGTTCGGCGAGTTTGTGTGCTTCTTCCCGTTGCAGGCGCGCGTTGCGCTGCTCAAAACGCCGCCGCGCCCGGTCGCGCTTCAAGCCGCGCTCATGATGCTCATGATCATTGGCTGCCAGGCCACCTACCATCGGCAGCACGCAGGTCGCGGGGTGCATTTCAATGCAATCGACAGGGCAGGGCGCAACGCACAGGTCGCAACCGGTGCACTCATCAATGATGACGGTGTGCATCAATTTGGCGGCGCCGACGATGGCGTCCACCGGGCAAGCCTGGAGGCACTTGGTGCAGCCGATGCACTCGGCCTCGCGAATGTAGGCCACTTGGGCGGGCGCCTCGCCGCGGCTGGTGTCCAGGTCCAGCACCGGCACGCGCAGCAAGGCTGCAAGGCCGGCGATGGTTTCCTGCCCGCCGGGCGGACACTTGTTGATGGCCTCGCCGCGCGCGATGCCCTCGGCGTAAGGCTTGCAACCCGGGTGCCCGCACTTGCCGCATTGGGTCTGCGGCAGCAGCGCGTCGATACGTTGAATGAGGTTCATGCTGTGATCATGGGTATGCCGATTAAGCGAACAGGCTCGTAATGGATTTGTAGGAGCGCGGCTTGCCGGCAATGGCGTCCCTGAGGTCGCCATTGCCGGCAAGCCGGGCTCCTACAACAGGCCTAATTTACTCGCCACAGGCCCATAGGCTTACTTGATGCGTTGACCCGGCTTGGCACCGCTGTCAGGGCTCAACAGGTAGATCTCTTCGCCACCAGGACCCGCCGCCATCACCATGCCTTCGGATATGCCGAACTTCATTTTCCGAGGCTTGAGGTTGGCGATCATCATGGTCAGGCGACCATCGAGCTTGGATGGGTCTGGATAAGCGCTCTTGATCCCGGAGAACACATTGCGTTGTTCGCCACCGAGGTCCAGGGTCAGGCGCAGCAGCTTGTCGGCACCTTCCACGGCTTCGGCCTTGACGATCAGCGCGACACGCAGGTCCACGGCAGCAAAGGCGTCGAAGTCGATTTCAGCAGAAATCGGATCCTTGGCCAGCTCGCCGTTACCGGCCGGAGCCGATTCGCCGGTGTCGGTCTGGCTGGCGACCAGGTCTTCTTTCGAAGCGTCGGTCATGGCCTGGACTTTCACCGGATCGATGCGGGTCATCAACGGCTTGAATTCGTTCAGTTGATGGTTGCTGAGCAGGGTGGCGTGGTCGTTCCAGGTCAGCGGCGCAACGTTGAGGAATGCCTCGGCGTCGGCAGCCAGCAGTGGCAGCACCGGCTTGAGGAAGATCACCAGTTGGCGGAACAGGTTGACGCCCGTGGCGCAGATCGCCTGGACTTCCGCCTGCTTACCTTCCTGCTTGTTCAGCGACCACGGCGCCTTGTCGGCGATCCAGGCGTTGGCACGGTCGGCCAGGCCCATGATCTCGCGCATCGCGCGGGCAAAGTCACGGGCTTCATAGGCGTCGGCGATGCTCGGCGCAGCGGCCAGGAACGCGTCGGTCAGCTCTGGTGCGGCGTTCTCAGCCACCAATACACCGGCGTTGCCCTTGTGGATAAACCCGGCGCATCGGCTGGCGATGTTGACGACCTTGCCGACCAGGTCCGAGTTGACCTTCTGTACGAAGTCTTCCAGGTTCAGGTCCAAATCGTCGACGCCACGGCCAAGCTTGGATGCGTAGTAGTAACGCAGGTATTCCGGCGACAGGTGGTCCAGGTAGGTGCGCGCCTTGATAAAGGTGCCACGGGACTTGGACATCTTCTGGCCATTGACCGTCAGGTAGCCGTGCACCGCAATGCCGGTCGGCTTGCGGTAGCCTGAACCTTCGAGCATCGCCGGCCAGAACAGGGCGTGGAAATTGACGATGTCCTTGCCGATGAAGTGGTACAGCTCGGCGGTGGAGTCCTTGCCCCAGAACGCGTCGAAGTCCAGCTCCGGCGTACGGTCGCACAGGTTCTTGAAGCTGGCCATGTAACCGATCGGCGCATCCAGCCACACGTAGAAGTACTTGCCCGGCTCGCCCGGGATCTCAAAGCCGAAGTACGGCGCATCGCGGGAGATGTCCCACTGCTGCAGGCCACTGTCGAGCCATTCGGAGAGTTTGTTGGCCACGGCGTCCTGCAGGGTGCCGCTGCGCGTCCAGGTTTGCAGCATTTGCTGGAAATCCGGGAGCTTGAAGAAGAAGTGCTGGGAATCCTTGAGCACCGGGGTGGCGCCAGAGATTGCCGACTTCGGATCCTTCAAGTCAGTCGGTGCGTAGGTTGCACCACATTTTTCGCAGTTGTCACCGTACTGGTCTTCAGTGCCGCATTTTGGGCAAGTGCCCTTGATGAAGCGGTCGGCCAGGAACATTTTCTTTTCCGGGTCGAAATACTGGGTGACCGAACGCTGGTCGATGTGCCCGGCATCCTTCAAGCGCAGGTAGATCTGGCTCGACAGCTCGCGGTTTTCGACGGAGTGGGTCGAGTGGAAATTGTCGAAATCCACCAGGAACTCGGCAAAGTCGGCGCTGTGTTCAGCCTGCACGTTGGCGATCAGTTGTTCCGGGGTGATGCCTTCCTTTTCGGCGCGCAACATGATGGCCGAACCGTGGGCGTCGTCCGCGCAGACATAAATGCATTGATTGCCGCGATGCTTCTGGAAGCGCACCCACATATCGGTCTGGATGTACTCAAGCATATGGCCAAGATGGATGGAACCATTGGCATAGGGCAGGGCGCTGGTGACGAGGATCTTGCGTGGCTCGGACATGGGGCTCGGCTACTTGATGAAACGGAGGTCGGCCACTATAAAGCGCCGGGAAATATATTTCACCCCGTGGCGCTGTTTCAGAATCTTCCCAACCTTCGAAAGCATGCCGTTGAGGCGCTGGAACGGTTAGGATAGCCGCCTGTTTCAGTCAGTCTTTTTTCGGGAGTAGCCCATGAGCGCCGTCAATCGCGCAGCGGTGGAAGCCGTTCTTCGCCAGTACACCGACCCTTATTTGAACCAGGACCCGGTCAGCGCCGGCTGTGTTCGCGCCATCGAGGTCCAGGGTGACCAGGTGTCGGTCCAGCTGGAGTTGGGCTACGCCGCCGGCCTGTTCAAAAAGGGTTGGGCGCAGATGCTGCAAATGGCCATCGAAGGCCTCGACGGCGTGGCCTCGGCCAAGGTCGACATCCAATGCGTGATCGCGCCACACAAGGCCCAGGCGCAGATCCCTGGCCTGGCCAACGTCAAGAACGTGGTGGCCGTGGCCTCCGGCAAGGGCGGCGTGGGTAAATCCACCACGGCGGCCAACCTGGCCCTGGCGTTGGCCCGCGAAGGCGCGCGGGTGGGCATTCTCGATGCGGATATCTACGGGCCGAGCCAAGGTGTGATGTTCGGCATCGCCGAAGGCACGCGGCCAAAGGTCAAGGACCAGAAGTGGTTCGTACCGATCGAGTCCCTGGGCGTGGAAGTGATGTCCATGGCCTTCCTCACTGACGACAACACGCCGATGGTCTGGCGTGGGCCGATGGTCTCCGGCGCCTTGCTGCAACTGGTCACCCAGACCGCCTGGGGCGACCTGGACTACCTGGTGATCGACATGCCGCCAGGCACCGGCGATATCCAGCTGACCCTGGCACAGAAAGTCCCGGTGGCCGGTTCGGTGATTGTCACCACGCCTCAAGACCTGGCGCTGCTCGACGCGAAGAAAGGCGTGGAGATGTTCCGCAAGGTCAATATCCCGGTGCTGGGCGTCGTGGAGAACATGGCGGTGCACATCTGCTCCAACTGTGGCCATGCCGAGCATCTGTTCGGCGAAGGCGGTGGCGAGAAGCTGGCAAGCCAATACGGCGTTGAGCTGCTGGCCTCATTGCCGCTGTCGATGGTGATTCGCGAACAGGCCGACGGTGGCAAGCCCACCGTGGCAGCAGACCCTGATGGCCAAATCGCCATGGTGTACCAGGAACTGGCCCGCCATGTGGGAGCACGGATCGTGTTGCAGGAAGCTGCAAGCCCGGCAATGCCGACTATTTCTGTCAGCGACGACTGAGGCGATTGCAGGTCGTCGAGCCCCGACAGTGTCGGGGCTTTTTCTTGTCCGGCGATTGAGAAAGGCTGCTTGTTACGCTTTTACGCAATTGCTCGTGTAAGCATTTACTTACTTTCTCGTAAGTGTTTGGTTTTTTTTCCATCCCGGAGCGTCTCAAACTGGCTAGGGGATTCTCTATCTAATTGAAAAATAACAATTATTTATATCGTTTTGGGTGCGGGAGGCTGTCAGTTGCCGGGTTGGATCCTGTTGAACTTACTTTGGAACTCTCTAAGATCAGCCCTGTGTCCACGGATTGACACAGCCATCAAGGAACGATGGTTGAAGGAGCGTCGCAGGATGCGATTCATCAGGATGATGAAAAGGAATACAGGGACTAGGGAAAAAATGTGGGCGGGTCAAACCGCCCCTTTTTTTTGCCTGCAGGAAAGTGAAACCCACCTTCCAGAAACGCAAAAAGGCCCGCAAGGGGCCTTTTGGGGGGCGACGCTATCAGCGTTCTAGGTCTGCAATCTTACCTTTTTTGCCATCCCACTCCGCTGCATCTGGCATCGGGTCTTTGCGTTCAGTGATATTCGGCCAGATTTCCGCCAGCTCGACGTTCAACTGAATGAATTCCTGCATCTCTGCCGGGACTTCATCCTCGGAGAAAATAGCGACGGCCGGGCATTCAGGTTCACACAGGGCGCAGTCGATGCACTCATCCGGGTGGATAACCAGGAAATTCGGGCCTTCGTAGAAGCAGTCCACCGGACACACTTCGACGCAGTCGGTGTACTTGCACTTGATGCAGTTGTCGGTAACGACGAAGGTCATTTCTAATTCTCTCCTCAGGCGGCGGCAGCGAAACCCTTTGTGGCAGGGCTCGCGAGGTTCGGGAGCGATAGTCTGCAGGCCAGGCTAATAGCCTGCAGCATCCCAAACCGCGCGAGAGTCTACCAGCTTGCACGCGTCTGCGTTATATCCGAGTCTTAAGTGCATATAACATTTCGAGCGCTTTTCGAGGCGTCAAGTCGTCAAGGTCAAGTTTAGCCAACTCATCCAGTACCGGATGGGGCAAGCTGGCGAACATATCGCTCTGGTGCGGCGCACTGGCTTTGCTGCTGGTTTTCTTCGGGCTGGCCACTGCGGTTTCGTGCGGCAAGGCTGTGGTTTCCAGGCGGCTGAGGTGTTCGCGGGCGCGAGTGATCACGTCGTTCGGCACGCCGGCCAGTTGTGCCACGGCCAGGCCGTAACTCTGGCTGGCCGGCCCTGGCAGCACATGGTGCAGGAACACGATGCGCTCGTTGTGCTCGGTGGCGTTCAGGTGCACGTTGGCTACCAGCGGCTCGCTTTCCGGCAACACCGTCAGCTCGAAATAGTGCGTGGCAAACAGCGTGTAGGCACGCAGGTGCGCCAGGCGTTCGGCTGCCGCCCAGGCCAGGGACAAACCGTCGAAGGTGCTGGTGCCGCGACCCACTTCGTCCATCAGCACCAGGCTGCGTTCGGTGGCGTTGTGCAGGATGTTGGCGGTCTCGCTCATTTCCACCATAAAGGTCGAACGGCCACCCGCCAGGTCATCGCTGGAACCGATCCGGGTGAAAATACGGTCCACCAGGGACAGCTCGCAACTGGCCGCCGGGACAAAGCTGCCAATATGCGCCAACAGTACGATCAACGCGGTCTGGCGCATGTAAGTGGATTTACCACCCATGTTCGGACCGGTGATGACCAGCATGCGGGTATCGTCGTCCAGGGACAGGTCGTTGGCAACGAACGGCGTGGTCAGCACCTGTTCTACAACCGGGTGACGACCTTGCACGATGCGCATGCACGGTTCGCTGACAAAGCGCGGGCAGTTCAGGTCAAGGTTCAGCGCACGTTCGGCCAGGTTGCTCAGCACATCCAGTTCGGCCAGGGCGGCGGCGGTGTCCTGCAGCGGCGCCAACTGGCTGATCAGGTCTTCAAGCAGGTTTTCATAGAGCATCTTTTCCCGAGCCAGGGCGCGGCTCTTGGCCGACAGTGCCTTGTCTTCGAACTCTTTCAGTTCCGGGGTGATAAAGCGCTCGGCACCTTTGAGGGTCTGGCGGCGCTGATAATCGATCGGCGCCGACTCCGCCTGTTTGCTCGGCAACTCAATAAAGTAGCCATGCACGCGGTTGTAGCCGACCTTCAAGTTGGCCAGGCCGGTGCGGGCTTTTTCGCGAGCTTCCAGATCGATCAAGAACTGCCCGGCGTTTTCGCTCAGGGATTGCAGCTCGTCCAGTTCGCTGTCGTAGCCGGTCTTGAGTACGCCCCCGTCACGGATGATCGCCGGCGGGTTGTCGATGATGGCTTTTTCCAGCAAGGCTGCCAGTTCCGGGTAAGTCCCGGCTGTAGTTGCAAGCTGTTGCAGGTGCGGCGTATCCAGCTCGGTCATCGCCACCTGCAGTTGCGGCAGGGCACCGAGGGCATCACGCAGGCGCGCCAGGTCACGGGGTCGTGCGTTACGCAGACCGATCCGCGCCAGGATGCGCTCGATATCGCCGATTTCCTTCAACTGTGGCTGCAGCTTTTCAAAGCGATAGCCGTCCAGCAGACAGGTAATTGAAGACTGCCGCGCTTGCAGCACAGCCAGGTCGCGCAGCGGGCGGTTCAGCCAGCGGGTCAGCAAGCGACTGCCCATGGCGGTCTGGCAACGATCGACCACCGATTGCAAGGTGTTATCGCGACCGCCGGCCAGGTTGGTATCCAACTCCAGGTTGCGACGGCTGGCGCCATCGAGCACCACGGTATCGTCCAGACGCTCATGGCGCAGGCTGCGCAAGTGCGGCAGGGCGGTGCGCTGGGTTTCCTTGGCGTAGCCCAATAGGCAACCAGCGGCGCCGATGGCCAGGGTCAGGGTTTCGCACCCAAAGCCTTTGAGGTCCTGTACGGAGAACTGCTGGCACAGACTTTTCAGCGCCGAATCGCGCTCGAAATCCCACGGTGCACGGCGCTTGGCCCCACGGCGTTTTTCTGCCGGCAGATCCTTCGGCCAATCATCCGGGATCAACAACTCCACCGGATTGATGCGCTCCAGCTCCGCCAGCAGGTTCTCCCAGCCCTTGATCTCCAGCACCGTGAAGTTGCCACTGGTGATATCCAGCACCGACAGACCAAACAGACGCTCATCGCCCAACACGGCGGCAATCAGGTTATCGCGACGCTCATCCAGCAGCGCCTCATCACTCACCGTTCCCGGCGTAATAATTCGCACCACCTGGCGTTCAACCGGCCCCTTGCTGGTTGCCGGGTCGCCGATCTGCTCACAGATCACCACCGACTCGCCCAGCTTCACCAGCTTGACCAGGTAACCCTCCAACGAATGGTAAGGAATCCCACACATCGGAATCGACTGCCCCGCCGACTGCCCACGCGCGGTCAGGGTAATGTCCAGCAACTTGGCAGCCTTCTTCGCGTCTTCGTAGAAGATCTCGTAGAAGTCGCCCATGCGGTAGAACATCAACTGATCAGGGTGCTGGTTTTTCAGTCGCCAGTACTGCTGCATCATCGGGGTGTGGGAGGACAGATCGGACGTGTTTTTACTCATTGGGTCGTAGGCAAATTCGTTGAAAGTGATGGGGCAAAGGGGGCGCTTGGCCCAGCATTTTTTGCGATGGCGGCAAGGTTAACACGCGAGGTTAGGGCGACGCAGGTCGCAAGTCTGCGTTCCGCCACAGGCCAGTGTTAGCGACCGAGTCAATACATACGATATGCAAATTAGCATTTGCCAACCCCCAAAACTCCCGTCACTATCCGCGTTATGCAAAAACGCAACGTTTCTATCGCTTTAAGAGAATTGCTGGACCGCGACCGGATCTCCCCCACGGAGCTTCACCGGCGTACCGGCGTGCCTCAATCCACGCTGTCCCGGATCCTCAGCGGAAAGATCGTTGATCCGTCGGACAAGCACATCTCGCGCATCGCCGAATACTTCCGCGTCAGTACCGATTACGTGCGCGGGCGCGCACCGGTGGGCGCTTCGCGCGATGACGGGCGCGACCCGATGCATTCCGAACTCAAGGACATAAGCCTGTGGGACGACGACACCCCTGTTAATGACGACGAGGTGTCGATCCCCTTTCTGCGCGAGGTTGAATTGGCTGCTGGATCAGGGAGATTCGTCATCGAGGAAAGCGAGAAAGCCAGCCTGCGGTTCGGCAAGCGCAGCCTGCGGCATAACGGGGTGCAGTTCGACCAGGCCAAGTGCGTGACGGTGCGCGGCAACAGTATGCTGCCGGTGCTGCGCGATGGCGCGACAGTCGGGGTGAATGCGGGTAAAAGCGGCATTGGTGATATCGTCGATGGCGACTTGTATGCCATCAATCACAATGGCCAGTTGCGCGTGAAACAGCTCTATCGCCTGCCTTCCGGGATTCGCCTGCGCAGTTTCAATCGCGAGGAGCACCCGGATGAGGACTACAGTTTCCAGGATATCCAGGATGAGCAGATCAGCATCCTCGGTCATGTGTTCTGGTGGGGTATGTACGCCCGTTAACCTCCCTGCGTAAGACAAAGCCCGCCAATGTGCGGGCTTTTTTCGTCTGTGGAAAATCACCAAACCCTCAGCCTGTATGGCTTTGAATGCATCAATGCATTTCCCGGTAAAAAATAAATGCATTGATGCATTGACTGTATATGCATACATGCATATTCTTCATCTCAAGCCAGCCAAATACGGCCTGGTGGAGGCGGCAAGGATGCTGCCAAGGAAGACAAGGAAGGCACGCAACATCGGCAAGGACGCCATCAGAGCGATGGCAGGGATGCCAGGCAACACCGGCAAGGATGCCGACGCTCTTTAGTTTTACCGCTTCAGGAACAGGCAGCGATGAACCGGCCTAATAACGGTTCAGAGGGTTGGCAACTGGCCCGGGTGTGCAGCGTAAAGCACCAGAAGCAGTTATCCGGCAGACAGGGATCGTGGTCGGAAAAACATTGAGGAAAGGTCCGTACCGCGCCAGTAGCGCCGAAAGACCGAGGACATCATTACTGAAAAGCCCGGGCAACCGGGCTTTTTGGAATGCCTACCTATAAATGGATTTACCCAAGAGCCGGCCCTTTGCCGGTAGTGCTCAGCCAGGAGGCGTGACATGACAAACGAGCAGCAAGCGTTAGCGGAAATGCCTATCTGGCTGGTGATCGTACTGGCCTTGATCGGCGGGGTGTCCGGCGAAATGTGGCGCGCGGACAAAGAGGGCGCCCGTGGTTGGTCGCTGATTCGGCGCCTGGCCTTGAGGTCGGGCGCGTGCATGGTCTGCGGGGTTTCGGCCCTGATGCTGTGTTACGCCGCCGGCATGTCGATCTGGACGGCCGGCGCCATTGGTTGCCTGACCGCGATGGCCGGCGCGGACGTGGCCATCGGCCTTTATGAACGCTGGGCGGCCAAGCGCATCGGGGTCAACCAGGCCTCGAACTCCCGCCCGGATCAGCAGTAACCGCTGCAAGGATGCAAGCAGATGACACTTCTCGAAAAACCGTCCCAACTGCCTAGGGTGATTGGGGACGCGCTGAAGCGCGCGTTCCCACAACTACGGGTCGGTAATCACCATGACTTCTCCGACACGGGCGACAAAACCGGCATTTTGATCAGCGTGGAGCGCAATGGCCCGGGCGTTCGCTCCCTTGCCGGGCGCAAGGCGCATGTCTTGTCGGTTTCACTCAAGGCCACGGTCGTCAGTGGCTCGACGCCCTTTGACGCCTGCGACCTGGCCAGCCGACTGATGGATTTGGCCCTGGATAACCGCTGGGGCTTGCCGCCCGAGCAATGCGACTTGCCCACTGCGATTGTCGCGGCCCCTTCCGTGCTCAGCAGTGCGGAAACGGACTATGACACTTGGATTGTTTCCTTCACCCAGAACTTCTACCTCGGACTGTCTCTGCTCAAAGATCCCGCAGGCATGCCGCCGTCTACTGACCTGTGTGTAGGTGGGTGTGAGAGGGCGGCGAATGTAACGCCGCTTCCTACTCAATCACACGGAAAAAGTGGTTCAGTAAAAGGAATTTGCAGATGTTGAAAGAATTCAGATGCGGTAACTGCAACCGACTTCTCGCCCGCACGGGTGGGTTTACAGAGCTCCAGATCAAATGTTCCCGATGTGGGACGCTGAATCATGTAAAGGCCGAGAGCCTCGAGCAATCGCCCATGAGCGCCATACGCCCAATATAGAGGCCTGAACTTAAATCAGCTCAGTAACGGAGTTTAAAATGGAAAACGCAAATTCGGCGTCTCAAACCTTGCAAGATCTTTGGACCCAAGTGCAACCGGTGGATAACACCGGCATGCTTAGGCGCGTGGTTTTTGGGGATGGCAAGTTTTATGCGGCTGGTGGCAACGGTCTTCCCACAACCACTCAGCTTGTCAGCGGAGGCGCGACTGGTACAGCGTGGACCACGCTTAAGGACGTCGTCACCTCTGATAGCGGAAAGGTCCTCAACGATCTGTACTGGAACGGTCTTGGGACACAGCTTCAAGCCCTTTCTCAATCCGGCAATGTGGTCTACGGCAGCACAGCACGCCCTGAAAGGGCTTGGACAAACATTACGGCAACTGTTCGCGTGTCCGGAGACTTGCAAGGCATTGTGTATTATCAGCCAATTTCCGGCAGCGACGCGACCTGGATACTGGTTGGGTCTAACGGTAAAGTCTTTTCCCGTTATGGCGATTGGTCAGGCCAGGTGGAGCGCACTACGACCTTCACTTCTGGCGAGACTGTGCACTGCGTCAACGTCATTGGCGTTTTTGTGTTGGTTGCGGGATCGAATGGGAAGCTGCTTAGCGCTGTGAAGATGGCGACGGGTGATTCGCAATCATTCTCGACCAGAACCAGCACCTTCGGCACTAGCACCATCCTTTCCATGAAGCTTTGCAACGGGAAAATGTTTATCGTTGGTGCGGATGGCAAGATGGCATATTCACCCGATGGGCTTAACTGGACTGCTGTTGCAGATACCAGTTTCGGTGGAACCATCATCCGCGACATTGCTTACGGTAATGGCAAGTATGTAGCTGTCGGCGACGGCGGCAAGACAGCCGTTTCCGAGGATGGGATCGGCTGGGTTCAGCAAGCCAACACTTTCGCAGGAACCGATATCCGGAGCGTCGCCTACGGCAACGGCAATTTTGTAGCTGTTGGTGCAGGCGGCAAGATTGCTTATTGGACTCCATGATCTTCTATCTCCTTGCGTAATAGAGCCCAGCCGTCGCGCTGGGCTTTTTCATTTCTGATTCAGGCTCGCCACAGCCAGGGTGGCCCTTCGGGGGATGCCTGGACGCTGATAAGCCGGTAATGCAACGCTACGGAAAAAAACCGGCAGCCCGTGCGCTCTGTTCACACCAGACTTCCAGAGTGGCGCGAGACTGGATTGGCGAGATCGATGCATTGGGGCGTCGACGCCGGGCTGATCTTTGGCTGACTGCGGGAAAGACCGCGCACCTATTCAGGGCCTCGACATGATCGGGGCCTTTTCGTTTTCGGCTCCACCACACCCATTGCTCCGAGCTGGGAGTGCTGCTGGGGCCGTTCCAATTCAAGTCATGCCCCACGGAGTCGAGCGCATGGAGTATTTACAGCGCCTGCTCGACAAGATCGACAGGTTCGAATTGTTGATTGCGGGCCTCGTTGGGGCGGTGATCGCCAGTCGGTGGCACAAGGACGACCTGGCGAATTGGCGTACCTGGGTGATCTTCTTAATCACTGGGGGCGCGAGTTCGTTGCACCTGGCTGGAATGGTCAGTGCCTATCGCAGTTCCACCACGGACGTTGGTTTGTCTACCTAGGGGGGCTTTCAAGGTGACTGTGGTGTTGATAACGCAGCCTCAATTGATTCAAATCATGCCAGGCGCTCGCCGTATGGCGGGCCTTTTTTCAACCGCGCTGAATGCGACTTTTGTTCGGTACGAAATCAACAGCGTACTGCGCGCTGCTGCTTTTCTCGCGCAGATCGGTCACGAGTCCGGCGAACTGCGCTACGTGCGCGAACTCGGCAGCGATACTTATTTGAGCAAGTACGACACCGGCACCCTGGCCGCACGCCTGGGCAACACCCCTGAAGCGGACGGCGACGGCCAGAAGTACAGGGGCCGGGGGCTGATCCAGATCACCGGTCGCCGCAACTACCTGGCCTGCAGCGAGGCGCTGTTCGGTGATGATCGCTTGCTGCGACAACCCGAATTACTGGAGCAACCGCAATGGGCTTGTGAATCCGCCGCCTGGTTCTGGCAAAGCAATGGCTTGAATGAACTCGCCGACAAGGACCAGTTCACCACCATCACCCGGCGTATCAACGGCGGGCTCAATGGCCTGGAGGACCGTTTGCAGTTGTGGGCGCGGGCCAAGGCGGTGCTATGCGTTTCCTAGGTGTGCTTGGCGTATGCGTGCTGTTGGCTGTTGTCTGGCAGGTGCAGGCGTGGCGGTACGGGGCGCAGATTGAACACTTGTCAGCAATACAGACCCAGGCAGCCCTGCAGCAACAGCAGGCCGAACAAGACAAGCGGCTGGCCCTTGAGCAACAGCTCAGTGCCATCGACCAACAACATGCCCGGGAGTTGAGCGATGCCCAACGTACTCAAGCAGCTTTGCGTGACCGCATTGCCACTGCTGATGTGCGGTTGTCAGTCCTTCTCGACGCTTCCAGTGGCTGCCCAATGCCAGCCGCCACCGCCGCCGGCGGCGTGGTTCATGCAACCTCGCGAGCCCGACTTGACCCGGCGCATGCTCAGCGAATTATCGGCATCACCGACGACGGCGACAGCGCCCTGATTGCCTTGCGTGCCTGCCAGGCCTACGTGCGCGCTGTCGCCCGTTAATCTCTTGTTCCAGTCTGTCGCTTGCATGGGCGATTTGCTCCTGTAGGGTAGGCAAATCCCCACCCACGACTGGAGACGACCGTGAAGGAAATCACTCAACTGGCTGCTGAACTGGGTCGCCGTTTACAGGTGCTCAATGCCCACGTCACCACGGCCGAGTCCTGTACCGGCGGTGGTATCGCGGAAGCCATCACGCGGATCCCGGGAAGCTCGGCCTGGTTCGAGGCGGGTTACGTCACCTATTCCAACCGCCAGAAGACCCGGCAGTTGAATGTGCCGGAAACGTTGTTTCCAAAAGTGGGGGCGGTCAGCCAGGAAGTGGTGGAGGCAATGGTCCGTGGCGCCCAGGAAAAAAGCCTGGCGCGGTTTGCTGTCGCCGTCAGTGGTGTGGCAGGGCCGGACGGTGGTTCGCCAGACAAACCGGTCGGCACCGTATGGCTGGCGTTTGGCGTGGGCGAAGAGATAACGGCCGAGCTTGAGCACTTCACCGGCAACCGCGATGAGGTCCGCCGACAAACGGTAAAGGCCGCGCTAGAGGGCTTGTTGCGACGAGCTGCAGCAGAAATAGAAAATCAGGGGTAGGCGATCTCCGATCTTTGTGGAACAATACTGTCTACTTATACAGGTGTTGGCCGACCAGGCCTTATTGATTACGTGAGGACTTTAATGGACGACAACAAGAAGAAAGCCTTGGCTGCGGCCCTGGGTCAGATCGAACGTCAATTCGGCAAGGGTGCCGTAATGCGTATGGGCGATCACGACCGTCAGGCGATCCCGGCTATTTCCACTGGCTCTCTGGGTCTGGACATCGCGCTCGGCATTGGCGGCCTGCCAAAAGGCCGTATCGTTGAAATCTACGGTCCTGAATCTTCCGGTAAAACCACCCTGACCCTGTCGGTGATTGCCCAGGCGCAGAAAATGGGCGCCACCTGTGCGTTCGTCGACGCCGAGCACGCCCTCGATCCTGAATACGCCGGCAAACTGGGCGTCAATGTTGACGACCTGCTGGTTTCGCAGCCGGACACCGGTGAGCAAGCCCTGGAAATCACCGACATGTTGGTGCGTTCCAACGCCATCGACGTGATCGTAGTTGACTCCGTGGCTGCCCTGGTACCGAAGGCTGAAATCGAAGGCGAGATGGGTGACATGCACGTGGGCCTGCAAGCCCGTCTGATGTCCCAGGCGCTGCGTAAAATCACCGGTAACATCAAGAACGCCAACTGCCTGGTGATCTTCATCAACCAGATCCGTATGAAGATCGGCGTGATGTTCGGCAGCCCGGAAACCACCACCGGTGGTAACGCGCTGAAGTTCTACGCTTCGGTCCGTCTGGATATCCGCCGTACTGGCGCGGTGAAAGAAGGTGACGAGGTTGTGGGTAGCGAAACCCGCGTTAAAGTCGTGAAGAACAAAGTGGCTCCGCCGTTCCGTCAGGCTGAGTTCCAGATTCTCTACGGCAAGGGTATCTACCTGAACGGCGAGATGATCGACCTGGGCGTACTGCACGGTTTCGTTGAAAAATCCGGTGCCTGGTATGCCTACAACGGCAGCAAGATCGGCCAAGGCAAGGCCAACTCGGCCAAGTTCCTGGCGGACAACCCAGACATCGCTGCCACGCTTGAGAAGCAGATCCGCGACAAGCTGCTGACCGCAGCGCCAGACGTGAAAGCTGCCGCCAACCGTGAGCCGGTTGAAGAAGTGGAAGAAGTCGACACTGACATCTGAACCAAACGATGACTGTTGTACTGGATACACTTGTCGCCGTCCGGCGCACTGCAATGGACCTGCTCGCTCGCCGCGAGCATGGTCGGGTCGAGCTGACGCGTAAACTGCGTCAGCGCGGCGCGGAGCCCGAGATGATCGAAACAGCCCTCGACCGCCTGACGGAAGAGGGACTGCTTTCCGAATCCCGTTACCTCGAAAGTTTTGTCTCCTACCGAGCCCGCTCCGGCTACGGCCCGGCGCGTATTCGTGAAGAGCTGAGTCAGCGAGGCCTGCAACGCGCAGATATCGACCTTGCCTTGCGTGAGTGCGGGATCAACTGGCAGGCGCAGTTGGAAGACACCTGGCGACGCAAGTTTTCTGGCCATCTGCCTATTGATGCCAGGGAGCGTGCGAAGCAAGGGCGATTCCTGAGTTATCGCGGGTTTTCGATGGAGATGATCAGTCGCTTGTTGAGCGGTCGAGACATGGACGACTGAAGACTTCGTGTGGTGAGGGAGCTTGCTCCCGCCGGGCTGCGAAGCGTCCCCCCCTCTAAACCACCGCCGATAAAAAAGACCCACTATGAAAATAGTGGGTCTTTTTTTTGCCTTCAAAAAATCACGCTGGCTCCGGCGCCACTCGTTGCTGCGCCTTCCCCTGAGCTTGCGCCCAGTTCTCCGGTAGGTTGATGTAATCCACCAGCTCCCGCAGCCGGCCCTGATCACGACCATTGAAGTTGAACACCAACCGCGTCAGATGGCTGAACCTCGGTTCATCATGCTCTTCGCCGGTATACGCAAGTTGCTGGAACTCTCCACTTAGCCGCAGGCTGGCGAATTCACCCTGCAAGTGGGCCAGTGCCCGATCACTGAGCGGGTGATGCATGCGCACCACAAACTCACGCTTCAACCAGCGGGTGGAGTGGAAGTTGGCATAAAACTGGTTGATCTCTTCCACGGCCTCTTCGGCGCTGTACACCAGGCGTATCAGCTTGAGATCGGTAGGCAGGATGTAGCGGTTGGCTTCCAGCTGGCTGCGGATAAAGTCCAGGGCGCCTTGCCAGAAACCGCCGCCGGGCGCGTCCAGCAATACCACGGGTACCAGTGGGCTCTTTCCGGTCTGGATCAGGGTCAGTACCTCCAGCGCTTCATCCAGGGTGCCGAAACCGCCCGGGCACAGCACCAGTGCATCGGCCTCCTTGACGAAGAACAGCTTGCGGGTAAAGAAGAAGTGGAAGGACAGCAGGTTCTCGGTGCCATCGATGGTCGGGTTGGCATGCTGTTCAAACGGCAGGGTGATGTTGAACCCCAGGCTGTGTTCCAGGCCGGCGCCTTCGTGGGCTGCGGCCATGATGCCACCGCCGCCGCCAGTGATCACCATCAGGTCCGAGCGTGCCAGGGCAGCGCCGACTTCGCGGGCCAGGGCATACAGTGGGCTTTCGACCGGCGTACGGGCCGAGCCAAACACCGTGACCTTGCGCCGCCCCTTGAACTGCTCCAGCACGCGAAAGGCATGGTCGAGTTCACGGATGGCTTGCAGGGTAATCTTGGCGTTCCAGCGGTTGCGGTCGTCCTGAGCCATGCGCAGCACGGTGAGGATCATGTCGCGGTATAGCGGAATGTTCGGGCTGTTGGGGGCGATCAGCTGGAGTTGGGTTTCGACCTGCTGCGTGAGGTCGGCGCCGTTTTCTTCAAAATGTCGGAGCAGGCTGTCGTTCGGTTCGTAAGGCATTCAACTTCTCCTTCTTCACAGAGGCGGGGCCTGCGGCGAGAAATTCGTCCGGCGGCCGCGACACTGCATGTGTCGCTGCATGCCCAAGGCATTGCACAGGTTCACCAGGCGGCAAACGGACTCTGTATGTTCCTTGTGATTTAAAAACCTTTGCACTGCAAGTCGCAGGAGGGCAACCCTCTTTTGCCCTGAAAATGTTACAGAACGGTGTGGAAACCATGGTGAACGGGCGGTTGGGATAGCGTGATCATGGGCCGAAAAACCCTTGGCTGGCAACCGCTTATTGGTCACTCATCAGGGAGTTTAGCTGTGTACGGGGAGTTGAAGCGCAGGGAGTGCGCGCCACCGGACGGCAGCGCGCGAGGGTCAGGCACAGGTTACTTTTTCTTCTTGGCCGCAGCCGGTGCCGGGCAATCCGCTTCCACGAACTTCACCGATGCCACAGGACGGTTGGTCTTGTTCTCGGTGATTTCGTAGCGCATCACCGCGCCCTTGGCCATCAGCTCGCGGTAGCCTTTATTCAGGCACACGCTCTGGCCCAGTTGGAAATACACCGCCTTGGGGTTGGCACGCATCTGTTCAGCGCGGTCGGGCAACACGCTCAAGTGGTCGATCAGTTGCATACCTTCTACGGTGTAGGCGACTTCCAGGGTTTTTTCGTCGATTTCCCGTGGCAGGTCCTTGTTGCTTTCGGCCGCGACGCTTTGCAGTTTCCGGTTCATTTGGGCCTCCAGCAGCGAGGCCGCCTGGGCGCACACGGGCAATACCAGCGCGAGGGCGACGGATGGGGCGACAAAACGCAGCATGGAACGCAGCATGAAACTCTCCTGATTCGGTTACTGGTGCATAGACCAGCCACTGCGCTGTGCGTTCAGTGGCGCGCAATTATAGGTGAGCCCCTGCCACTACAGCCAGGCGTATCGCTGGTAAACTGCGGCCACTTCCGCCTTCCACGAGTTTTTACCGTGTCGATTTACCCGTTCCAGCGGCGCATCCGATGAGCCACGCCGTTTCCCGCCTGCGCACCCAGCGCCTGGCCCGCGCCGTCCGGCCGTTTCTTAATCGTGGCTCGCGTGCCGAGCGCTGTCCCGGCTGCCGGGTCATCCCCGAGTATTGCCTGTGTGCCTGGCGGCCAAAGGTCGCGGCGAAATCCGCCATGTGCCTGCTGATGCATGACGTCGAGCCGATGAAACCCAGCAACACCGGCTGGCTGATCGCCGATGTCATCGACGACACCACGGCGTTCGCCTGGTCGCGCACCGAGGTCGATCCTGACTTGCTCACCCTGCTGGCCGACCCGCAGTGGCAGCCTTACATCGTGTTCCCTGGCGAGTTTGTCGCCGCCGAGCGTGTCGTCAGCGAAGTCACGGTGGAGGAGGGCAAGCGCCCGCTGTTCATCCTGCTGGATGGCACCTGGAGTGAGGCGCGCAAGATGTTCCGCAAAAGTCCCTACCTGGAGCATTTGCCGGTACTCAGCCTGGCCCCGGAACAGCTGTCACGCTACAAGCTGCGCCGCTCAAAGCGCGACGACCACTTCTGTACCGCCGAAGTCGCGGCCCTGTGCCTTGAGCTGGCGGATGACCCAGTAGCCTGCGAAGTGCTGGACGCCTACCTCGACGTCTTCAGCACCCATTACCTGGCGGCCAAGTTCCAGTTGCCCCTGGACCCGACGGACATCGTCCATACTCGTCTTGCGCCCTATGTACCGGCGGTATAGCCAGACGACGTTTGCATGATGGCACCCTAAACCCTCACCCCGCTAAAATGCCCGTGGGCGTAGTGCTTGACCCCCCAGGCTACGCTGGGCATGCTGGGCGCCGATTGGGGTGCAACCGTGAATTTTCGACGTCGTTCCAGGTGCTTTTGACGTTGAGCGTGCCCTGTGGCGATGGCTGCCTGGCTGTCGCCTTGTGTACTGGCGAACCCTGAACCCATCAGGGCTCCCATAAAAAACAGGATCATTTAATCAATGGCCACATACGAAATCCTGATAGCCGATGACCACCCGCTGTTTCGCAGTGCGTTGCACCAGGCCGTGACCCTGGGCCTCGGCCCGGACGTGCGCCTGGTCGAAGTGGCCAGCATTGCCGAGCTGGAAGCCCGCCTCACCGAAAAATCCGACTGGGACCTGGTGCTGCTCGACCTGAACATGCCCGGTGCCTACGGTTTCTCCGGGCTTGTGCTATTGCGCGGGCAATACCCGCAGATCCCTGTGGTGATGGTCTCGGCCCAGGAAGAAGCCGATGTGGTGGTGCGCTCCAAGGAGTTTGGCGCCAGTGGGTTCATTCCCAAGTCCAGCGCGATGGAAGATATCCAGAAAGCCGTGCGCACGGTGTTGGATGGCGATGTGTCCTGGCCGCCGCAGGCATTTGAAGAAATCAACGTGTCCGACGAAGCCAAGGCCGCCCGTGATGGCCTCGCCAGCCTGACGCCCCAGCAGTTCCGGGTGTTGACCATGGTGTGCGAAGGGTTGTTGAACAAACAGATTGCCTACGAGCTGAGCGTCTCGGAAGCGACGATCAAGGCGCATGTGACGGCGATCTTCCGCAAGTTGGGCGTGCGAACGCGCACCCAGGCGGCGCTGCTCTTGCAACAACTTGAGTCAATTTCGCAGCATTAAGCTGTCAGCGATTCACGCTTTTTTGACTTTGCGTGATCTAGTTTCCCCACTCCTTTGGTTCAGTTGCCTACATCTATGTCGCCTTTCAAGGGTCAAACCGGTATCAAACGTATCTTCAATGCTGGGGGGTATTCCCTGGATGGCCTGCGTGCGGCGTTCACCGGCGAGGCGGCCTTCCGCCAGTTGGTGCTGCTTAACGTGATCCTGATCCCGGTGAGCTTTTTCCTGAATGTCAGCCGGGTCGAGCGTGCCTTGCTCATCGCGGTCTGCCTGCTGGCGTTGATCGTCGAATTGCTTAACTCGGCAGTGGAAGCGGCGATCGATCGCATTTCCCTGGACCGCCACCCGCTGTCGAAAAACGCCAAGGACATGGGCAGCGCCGCGCAATTCGTCGCGCTGACCATGATCACCCTGGTGTGGGCCGTGATCCTGGTATGACCTTCAGGCAATGCTCGGCAGCACGATCTCGTCGCTGCGCTGAACCCCAGCGGTGAAGGCGCGGCACAGCTCCAGGAACTCGCGCATGGCCGAGGTCTGGTACTTCTGTTTGTGCCAGATGAAGTAGAACTGCCGGGCCAGGTCCAGGTCCGGCGTCTCCACCGGCACCAGGCTGCCACGGCGGAAGGCATCGCGCAGCGCCAGCCGCGAAATGCAGCCGATCCCCAACCCCGACTCCACCGCACGCTTGATCGCCTCGGTGTGCTCCAGTTCCAGGCGGATATTCAACGTGCTGCGATGGTGGCGCATGGCTTGGTCAAACGTCAGGCGCGTGCCCGAGCCCTGTTCCCGCAGGATCCATGCCTCGTGGGTCAACTCATCCATGCTCGCCACGCCACGCTTGGCCAGGTGATGCTGCGGCGCGCAAAACACCACCAGTTCATCCTCGACCCAGGTTTGTACCTCGATATCCGGGTGGCTGCAGTCGCCTTCGATTAGACCCAGGTCAATTTCGTAGTGCGCAACCTGATGCACGATATGGGCAGTGTTCTGCACATGCAGCTTCACCTGGCTCTCGGGGTGCTGCTGCATGAAGCTGCCGATCAGCAGAGTGGCCAGGTAGTTGCCGATGGTGAGGGTGGCACCGACCGCCAGTGAGCCGAAGCCGGACTTGCCGTTAAGCAGGTCTTCGATTTCCTTGGCCTGGTCCAGCAGCGCTACCGCCTGGGGCAACAGTTGATGACCAAGCGCGTTGAGGCTCAGGCGTTTGCCTGCACGGTCGAACAATTGGCAGCTGGATTGCCGTTCCAGCTCGGTAATCGAAGTGCTGGCGGCGGATTGAGATAAGGCCAGAAGGCCAGCAGCGCGGGAGACGCTTTCCTGCTGGGCGACGGCGACGAAGACTTGCAGTTGACGGAGAGTAAATCGCATATCGATATAACCGATAACCCTTATCTTAATAATCCAGTTAACAGATATTGTCGCCGCCATTAGAATGCTGTGCAATTGCGCAACTACATTTGGCGCAGACCCATTTCCAGGAGTCCCCCGTACATGAGCAACATGAACCACGAGCGTGTCCTCAGTGTTCATCACTGGAACGACACTCTGTTCAGCTTCAAGTGCACCCGCGATCCGGGCCTGCGCTTCGAGAACGGTCAGTTCGTGATGATCGGCCTGCAACAACCCAACGGCCGCCCGCTCATGCGCGCTTACTCCATTGCCAGCCCGAACTGGGAAGAGCATCTGGAGTTTTTCAGCATCAAGGTGCCGGATGGCCCGCTGACTTCCCAATTGCAGCACTTGAAGGAAGGCGACGAGATCATCATCAGCAAAAAACCGACAGGCACCCTGGTGCTTGACGATTTGAAGCCGGGCAAACACCTCTACCTGCTCAGCACCGGCACTGGCCTTGCTCCCTTTATGAGCGTGATCCAGGACCCGGAAACCTACGAGCGCTTCGAAAAAGTGATCCTGTGCCACGGCGTGCGTTACGTCAACGAAGTCGCTTACCGCGAATTCATCACCGAGCACTTGCCGCAGAACGAATTCTTCGGCGAGGCCCTGCGTGACAAGTTGATCTACTACCCGACCGTTACCCGCGAGCCGTTCGAAAACGAAGGCCGCCTGACCGACTTGATGCGCAGCGGCAAGCTGTTCAGCGACATTGGCCTGCCGCCGATCAACCCTGAAGACGACCGCGCCATGCTGTGCGGCAGCCCAAGCATGCTGGACGAAACCAGCGAAGTGTTGAACAGCTTCGGCCTGAAGGTTTCGCCACGGATGCGTGAGCCGGGTGATTACCTGATCGAGCGAGCGTTCGTCGAGAAATAAACACCGATCCAAACAATGTGGGAGCCGGCGTGTGTGGGAGCTGGCTTGCCTGCGATGCCGACGCCTCGGTCTCTAGTTAAACCGAGGTGATGCCATCGCAGGCAAGCCAGCTCCTACAAAAAGCAGCTCCCACATTGTTTTTCTGGGTTTATCCAGCCGCAAGCACTTCCAGCACACAAATCACCCCAGCCTCGGGATAGTGCCACCGCACATCCACATCCCAGAACTGCGCGCCATACTCTCGCTCTGGCCCCGGCGTCTGATACGCCGGCCGCGGATCCTGTGCCAGGCACTGATCGATCAACTCCACCAGCGGCTCGCCCAGGCGCTGCGCATGGCCTTGTGCCTGTTGCAGGGCAGTCTTCAGCCACTGCACGGGGATCAGCTGCGGCGCGGCGCTGGCGATGTCGTTGGTGGCCGTGTCGACGATGTCGGCATACGGCACATACGGCTTGATATCCAGCACCGGTGTGCCATCGAGCAGGTCAATGCCGGAAATCCACAGGCGTCCTGGCTCGACTTTGTCCAGCCTCACCACCGACTGGCCGATGCCATTGGGCCGGTGGGTCGCGCGGGTCGCAAACACACCCATGGAGGCGTTGCCGCCCAGGCGCGGAGGGCGCACCTTCAGGCGGGGCTTGTCTTCCAGCGCCTGGTGAAACAGGAACAACAGCCACACGTGACTGACCTGCTCCAGGCCCTGCACCGCCTCACCCCCGTCGAACGGCGCCACCAACTCCAGCACGCCACGGGCGGCCGGCGCCAGCTGCGGCTGGCGTGGGATAGCGAACTTCTCCTTGAAGCAGGAGCGCACGAAGCCGACGGGCGAGACGTGGTAACTCATGGCTTACGCACGCACCCGCAGCGTCAGGCCCTTGAGAAAGTTACGCAGCAACTGGTCGCCACACGGACGGTAGTTGGTGTGGCCGAACTTGCGGAACAGCGCGCTCAGCTCAGGCTTGGACACGGGGAACTCAGCAGCCTTGAGAATGGCGTGCATATCGTCTTCCTTCAGCTCGAAGGCCACGCGCAGCTTCTTGAGGATGATGTTGTTGGTCACCGGCGTTTCGATCGGCTGCGGCGGGCGGCTTTCGTCCTTGCCGCGCTTGAAGATCACCAGGCCATCAAGGAAGTGGGCCATGACTTCATCCGGGCAGAACACGAAGCCTTCTTCCTCGTCCTTCTTGAGGTAGGTCAGCAGGTCGTCCTTGGTCACGTCCATGCCGCCAAGCTTGATGATCTCGACCATCTTGTTATCGCTGATGTCGAGCATGTAGCGCACGCTGCGCAATACGTCGTTGTGAATCATGGTAGGCAATCCTGGTATTCAACTGAGGGCACCGCCGCCATGGGGCGGTGCCGAGAAAAGGGGCGCGGTTTAGAACTTCTCTTTGCCGGACAGGTAACGCCATTGGCCGACCGGCACTTTGCCGATGGACACGCCGCCAATGCGGATGCGGCGAATGGCGATGACTTTCAGGCCAACTGCTTCGCAGAACAGCGCGATCACGCCTGGCTGCGGGTTTTTCATCGCAAAGCGCAGGCGGTTTTCGTTCTGCCAGCTGGCTTTTACGGCCGGCAGCTCCTTGCCTTTGTAGGTCAGGCCGTGGTTCAGGCGGTTGAGGCCGTGGGCAACCATGTCGCCTTCGACTTCCACCACGTATTCCTGCTCGATCTTGGCGGCATCGGCGGTCAACTTGCGCAGGATCTTCCAGTCTTGTGTGAACACCAGCAGGCCGCTGGCCTTGGCCTGCAGGTCGGCGCTGGCGGTCAGGCGCAGGAAGTGCCCTTTGAGCGGGCGCTTGCCGAAGCGGTGTTCTTCCGAGAGCGTTTCGGCGCTGATCGACGCCATGGCCGTTTCGGCGTCCACGCCGGCGGGGGCGTGCAGCAGGATCGTCACCGGCTCGGGCGCGGTGGCCTTGGCCTCCGGGTCCAGCTCGACCTTCTGGGTGGTGACTTTGAACTGCGGCTCGTCGATCACTTCACCGTCCACCGAGACCCAGCCGCCTTCGATGAACAGCTCAGCCTCCCGACGGGAGCAACCGACCAGTTCGATAAGGCGTTTGGAGAGGCGTATGGGGTCAGTCATGACAAGGGCCGTAACAAAAGGGGGCGGCTATTGTACCTGCCTGGCGCCGGTTAATCCCGGCCCCATTTCAGTGCTGGCGCTTTTTGTGGGAGCTTGCCGGCGATGGCATCGCCGTGGTGCACCTGATACACCGAGTTGCCTGTATCGCAGGCAAGCCAGCTCCCACATTTGCTTTGCGCGTTGTCAGCCACTGCGCAGGTGTTGTTGCTGGCGCAAACGCAGGTGCAGCAATGGGTAAGGCTGGCCGAGGCCATCATGCTCCGTGCGTCCGATCACTTCAAAACCCTGTTTGAAGTAGAAACCCAGGGCCTGAGGGTTCTGTTCGTTGACGTCCAGTTCGTCGGCATTCAAGTGCTCAATCGCATACCGCAGCAATTGCCGGCCCAGGCCTTCACCCCGGTGCTGCGGGTCGATAAACAGCATCTCGACCTTACCGCACGCTACCCCGGCAAACCCGGTGATGCGTTGGCGCGTGTCCTTGGTGCAGATCAGCATCACGGCGTCCAAGTAGCGGGTCAGCACCAGATTCTTGAGCAGCACAATGTAGCTGTCCGGCAAAAAATCGTGGGTGGCCCGCACCGAGGCTTCCCAGAGGCGCGCCAATTCCGCGTAGTCGCTGATTTTAGGTGTGTGGATAACCGAATGCTGACGCATGCTCGCTGCCCCTTGCCGATAATTGGCGCCAATGGGCAAAACGATAGACCTAAAAAAGCCCCGCATCGTGTCCAGAGGCAGGGCTTTTTCAAATTTTTACATCGATCAGTCGCGCTTTTCAGCCCACAGGTCGTATTCGTCGGCATCGGTCACGGTGCACCAGACCTTGTCACCCGGCTTCAGGCCGCTGGCGTCGTCGATAAACACGTTACCGTCGATTTCCGGAGCATCGAAGAAGCAACGGCCGACGGCGCCTTGCTCGTCGACTTCATCGATCAACACTTCGATTTCCTTGCCGATACGCAGTTGCAGGCGCGCCGAGCTGATGGCCTGTTGGTGCGCCATGAAGCGCTCCCAACGGTCCTGCTTGACGTCATCCGGTACCACGGCCAGGTCCAGCAGGTTGGCCGGGGCGCCTTCAACCGGCGAGTACTGGAAGCAGCCGACGCGGTCGAGTTGGGCTTCGGTCAGCCAGTCCAGCAGGTACTGGAAGTCTTCTTCGGTTTCGCCAGGGAAGCCGACGATGAAGGTCGAACGGATGATCAGTTCCGGGCAGATCTCGCGCCAGTTCTTGATGCGCGCCAGGGTCTTGTCTTCGAAGGCCGGGCGTTTCATGGCCTTGAGCACTTTGGGGCTGGCGTGCTGGAACGGGATGTCCAGGTACGGCAGGATCTTGCCGGCGGCCATCAGCGGGATCAGCTCGTCCACGTGCGGGTACGGGTAAACGTAGTGCAGGCGCACCCACACACCCAGGCTGCTGAGGGCTTCGCACAGCTCGGTCATGCGGGTTTTCACCGGCGCGCCGTTCCAGAAACCGGTGCGGTATTTCACGTCGACGCCGTAGGCGCTGGTGTCCTGGGAGATCACCAGCAGCTCTTTGACGCCGGATTTGACCAGGCGCTGGGCCTCGTCCAGTACGTCACCGACCGGGCGGCTGACCAGCTTGCCGCGCATCGACGGGATGATGCAAAAGCTGCAGCTGTGGTTGCAGCCTTCGGAAATCTTCAAATACGCGTAGTGGCGCGGCGTCAGCTTGATGCCTTGCGGCGGCACCAGGTCGATCAGCGGGTTATGGTCCTGGCGCGGTGGCACCACTTCGTGCACGGCGTTGACCACCTGCTCGTATTGCTGCGGGCCGGTCACCGCCAGCACGCTCGGGTGCACGTTGCGGATATTGCCTTCTTCCACGCCCATGCAGCCGGTCACGATGACCTTGCCGTTTTCCTTGATGGCTTCGCCGATCACTTCCAGCGACTCTGCCTTGGCCGAGTCGATGAAGCCGCAGGTGTTGACCACCACCACGTCGGCGTCCTGGTAAGTGGACACAACGTCATAGCCTTCCATACGCAGTTGCGTGAGGATGCGCTCGGAGTCGACCAGAGCCTTCGGGCAACCCAGGGAAACAAAGCCAACCTTGGGGTTGGCCTTTGCGATGGTGGTGGACATGTCTAACCTCGGTATTGAATGACGCCGCCAGTCGGGCACGACAGGGCTGCGGACGGGCGCTTGGTGCGCCTCTGATCAAAAAGTGCGCAATTCTAGCGACGGGCAGCGCACTTGACCAGCTTTATGCAGGGAAATGCGACGAGTGCTGCGCTATGCTTCGCGCCGTTGCACACGGGTAAAAGCCCGAGGTCAATAAAACGTCTGTTACGAGAAGTAAAACAGCGCATGCTACGGTCAGCTTAGACGCGTTGTTTATAAAAGACCTCAGGTCAAAGGGCAGGAGTGGTTGATGGGTCACGCGAGTAATCAGGCAGCAGGTGCCGAGCAGTCGAACGCCAAACCGATTGGCATGCTGGTGGCAGCGGTCGGGGTGGTTTACGGCGATATCGGGACCAGCCCGCTCTACACCCTTAAAGAGGTGTTCAACGGCGGTTATGGGGTTCAGGTCAACCATGATGGCGTGCTGGGGATCCTGGCGCTGATCTTCTGGTCGCTGATCTGGGTGGTCTCGATCAAGTACATGCTGTTCGTGCTGCGCGCCGACAACCAGGGTGAGGGCGGCATCATGGCGCTCACGGCCCTGGCACGACGGGCGGCGGGGGAGCGCAAGAAGCTGCGCAGTTTCCTGGTGGTCTGTGGCCTGTGCGGGGCAGCGCTGTTCTACGGCGACAGCATGATCACCCCGGCGATTTCCGTCTTGTCGGCCATTGAAGGCTTGGAACTGGCGTTCGATGGCCTGGAAAAATGGGTGGTGCCCATCGCGCTGGTGGTGCTGGTGGCGCTGTTCCTGATCCAGAAACACGGCACGGACCGTATCGGCAAGCTGTTCGGTCCGGTGATGGTGACGTGGTTCCTGGTGCTCGGCGGTCTCGGTGTGTATGGCATCACCCTGCACCCTGAAGTGCTCAACGCGTTGAACCCGATGTGGGGCGTGCGCTTCTTTGAAGCTCACCCAGGCATAGGCGTGGCCATCCTGGGCGCGGTGGTGCTGGCATTGACCGGCGCCGAGGCGCTGTACGCCGACATGGGGCACTTCGGCCGCAAACCCATCGCCCGTGCCTGGTTCATCCTGGTGTTGCCGGCGCTGGTGCTCAACTATTTCGGCCAGGGCGCCATGCTGCTGGGCGACCCGGAGGCCGCGCGCAACCCGTTCTACCTGCTGGCCCCGAGTTGGGCGCTGATCCCGCTGGTGGTGTTGTCGACACTGGCCACAGTGATTGCCTCCCAGGCGGTTATTTCCGGCGCGTTCTCATTGACCCGCCAGGCGATCCAGCTGGGCTACATCCCGCGCATGCATATCCAGCACACCTCTAGTGCCGAGCAGGGCCAAATCTACATCGGCGCGGTGAACTGGTCGCTGATGGTCGGTGTGATCCTGCTGGTGCTGGGCTTCGAATCCTCCAACGCATTGGCCTCGGCCTACGGCGTGGCGGTGACCGGGACCATGTTGATGACCACCATCCTGGTGTCGGCCGTGATGTTGCTGCTGTGGAAGTGGCCACCGATCCTGGCCGTGCCGGTGTTGGTCTGCTGCCTATTGGTCGACGGGCTGTATTTTGCCGCCAACGTGCCGAAGATCATCCAGGGCGGCGCCTTCCCGGTCTTGGCGGGGATCGTGCTGTTCGTGCTGATGACCACCTGGAAGCGCGGCAAGCAATTGCTGGTGGAGCGCCTCGACGAAGGTGGCCTGCCGCTGCCGATCTTTATCAGCAGTATCCGCGTGCAGCCGCCCCATCGGGTGCAGGGCACCGCCGTGTTCCTCACCGCTCGCCCGGACGCCGTGCCCCATGCGCTGTTGCACAACCTGCTGCATAACCAGGTGTTGCATGAACAAGTGGTGCTGCTGACCGTGGTCTATGAGGACATCCCCCGCGTCCCGGCCGCACGGCGCTTCGAGGTGGATGCCTACGGCGAAGGCTTCTTCCGCGTGATCCTGCACTTTGGCTTTACCGATGAGCCGGATGTGCCCGAGGCGCTGAAGCTGTGTCACCTCGATGACTTGGACTTCAGCCCGATGCGCACCACCTACTTCCTCAGCCGCGAAACGGTCATCGCGTCTCGAATCAAGGGCATGGCCCGTTGGCGCGAAGCGTTGTTCGCCTTTATGTTGAAGAACGCCAACGGCAACCTGCGCTTCTTCAAACTCCCGGTGAACCGGGTGATCGAGCTGGGCACCCAGGTCGAAATGTAAGACGTTGCAGCACGGGAGCCGGCAACCGGCTCCCGCTTTCCTTTCTGAACCCTGTGCAATCCAGCGTTGTCGACTAGGCTCTAAGCACTGTTTGAATAGTGCCCACAGAACCCAGAAGAGGTGCGCCATGAGTCAGCTGCTCGAACCCTACACCCTCCGTCAATTGACCCTGCTCAACCGCATCGCCGTGTCGCCCATGTGCCAGTACTCAAGCGACGATGGCCTGGCCAATGACTGGCACCTGGTGCACCTTGGCAGCCGTGCCGTGGGTGGCGCCGGGCTGATTTTCACCGAAGCCACCGCCGTGACAGCCGATGGCCGCATCACCGCCCAGGACCTTGGCCTGTGGAACGATGAGCAGATTGAACCGCTGCAACGCATCACGCGTTTCATTGCTGCCCAAGGCGCGGTGGCGGGCATTCAACTGGCCCACGCCGGACGCAAGGCCAGCACCCATCGGCCGTGGATCGGCAAGCATGGCAGCGTCAAGCCCGAAGACGGTGGCTGGGTGCCAGTGGGGCCATCGCCCATTGCCTTTGACCCCCAGCACACCCAACCCAAGCAGTTGGACGAGGGACAGATCCAGCAAGTGATCGCCGATTTTGTCGCCGCGGCCAAGCGCGCGTTGACCGCAGGCTTTGAAGTGGTGGAAATCCACGCGGCCCATGGCTACCTGCTGCATCAATTTCTCTCGCCCATCAGCAACCAGCGTCAGGATCAGTACGGTGGCTCGTTTGAAAACCGCATCCGCCTGGTGCTTGAGGTGACCCAGGCAGTGCGTGAGGTCTGGCCCCAGGACCTGCCGCTGTTTGTGCGGGTGTCGGCCACCGACTGGGTGGAAGACGGCTGGAACCCGGATGAAACCGTGGAGCTTGCGCGCCGCCTGAAAGACTTGGGCGTCGACCTGATCGACGTGTCCTCCGGTGGCACCGCCGCCAATGCCGAGATCCCCACCGGCCCCGGCTACCAGACCCGCTTCGCCGAGCGCGTGCGTAAAGAATCGGGCATCGCCACGGGCACCGTTGGCATGATCACCGAGCCGGCCCAGGCCGAGCACATCCTGCGCACCTGCCAGGCCGATATCATCTTCCTCGCCCGTGAACTGTTGCGTGACCCTTACTGGCCGCTGCATGCCGACGATGACCTGGGCGGGCGCAAGGCCATCTGGCCGGCGCAATATCAGCGCGCCACCCATCGTGACCAACCGATCCATGAGTCTGACTTGAGGGATTGACCCGCAGCACGCTTCACCAAAACCCACCCTGACCGGTGGGTTTTTTTATGGCCGCAAGGTGGGATAGGGCTGTAGTTCTTTGTTACCGCGAAATTTTTTTAAGTGAATACTCTAAAAAAATCCCACAAGTTGCGAGATCGTTTCTACGCTTAGGGTAAGCCTGATTTCTGGCCCAGGAAGTCAGTCGGTTTGCTCACTGAGGCATTGCGCTTCATGGGAGGCGGGTAATGGGCAGCAGGAGTATTTGATGGATATCAGGAGAAGCAGTCCATGGCCAAGTCCTATGGTGTAGTGGGTGTGGTGACGTCGATTCTGGCTCGCCGGGTGTCTTTGCGGGGGCGAAGGCTGAGCACGGATGAAATGGAGTTGTTGGCGCAATACCGCGCCCTGACCGAGAACGATCAGGTGGCGATGCGGTATTTGATTGGGGCGATGAAGAGCGTGTCGCGGTTCTGAGCACTGGCGGGCGCTGGCTTGCCGGTGATGCAAGCACCGCAGTGTGTCAGTCACACCGCAGTGATGCCATCGCTGGCCAGCCAGCGCCTACAAGGTTGCTCAGGTGTACTTGCGCTGGTCCGGTGCCGGCGGGAAGTACTGGTACAGCCAGGTCTCACTCAAGGTGCGGTCCTGGGTGCGGATGAACAGGCGCAGCTCCACCGGCTCCACGCTGTCGCTGGTCGGGTACCAGTCGAACAGGATGCGGTAGCCCTTGATGTTATCCAGCACCAGCACGCTGAAGTCTTTGACTTCGCCGTGGGAACAGGTGACGACCGGTTCGATCCCGGTGCCTGGTGGCAGGCGATCCAGGCCACCGCCCTTGAAGTCCACAGCAAAACGGCGCGCCCAGACTTCAGGGTAGTGCTCACCCGGTGCCCAACCTTCGACAAAGCCGCCCATGCCGGAACGGGTGGCATCGACCTGGGCCAGCGGCGTGCTCACCGGTGGTAGGGCGCTCCAGTACAGCTTGTAGCCGTAGTTGAGCGAGTCGCCGGCGGCCACGGGTTTTTTCGGGGTCCAGAAGGCCACGATGTTATCGAGGGTTTCGCCGGTGGTAGGAATTTCCAGTAGGTCGATCGAGCCTTCCCCCCACGCTGTCGTGGGTTCGACCCACAGGCTTGGGCGCTTGCTGTACCAGTCCACGGTGTCCTGGTAGCTGGCGAATTCGTGGTCGGTCTGCACCAGGCCGAAGCCTTTCGGGTCTTTATCGGCAAACGCGTTGAATTGCAGCTTGGCCGGGTTGTTCAGTGGGCGGCAGATCCACTCGCCGTTGCCGCGCCACATCGCCAGGCGGTCCGAATCGTGGATCTGCGGGTGGATGGTGTCGCACATGCGGCGCTCGTGGGTGCCGCAGCTGAACATGCTGGTCATCGGCGCGATGCCCAGTTGTTCAATGGTGGTGCGCGCATTGATATTGGCGTCGATGGCCATCACCACCTGATTGGCCTGGCAGTCGATGTCGAAGCGGTATGCGCCGGTGGCGCTCGGCGAATCGAGCAGGGCGTAGACCACGAAGCGGGTGGCGTTCTTGTCCGGGGTTTCAAACCAGAACTGCGTGAAGTCAGGAAACTCCTCGCGTTTTTTCGCGTAGGTGTCGATGGCCAGGCCACGGGCAGAAAGGCCGTACTGGCCGGTGGAATCCACCGCGCGGAAGTAGCTGGCGCCGAGAAACGACAGCACGTCATGGCGATCCAACTCCGGCGCCTTGAACAGCTTGAAGCCGGAAAAACCGAGGTCGCCGGTCAGTTGCTTGGTGTCGACCGTGGTTTTTTCGTAATTGAACAGCGAAGGGCGGAAATGCACTTCACGCGCTTCACGGGTCTTGGGGTCGACGCTGTGCATACGCACCGGCGTCTTGAAACCCATGCCGACGTGGAAGAACTGCACGTCCAGCTGCCCGTTCAATTCCTTCCACAGCGAATGGTTGCCGTCGTAGCCGATGGCGTTGAAATTCTGCGGGGTCATGGTCGCCAGGGTCGGCGGCAGTACCTGTTTGGTGTCCTTGTACGCGGTCCCGGCGAGTTGTTTGGCCTGGGCCTTGAGCGTGTCGAAGTCGAACGCCACGGCCTTGCCATCGGCGGCACGGTTCCCGGCCCAGGCCTGGGCGGCGAGCAGGCCGCTGGCCGACAAACCGGTGTAAGCCGCAATGGCCATGGACGCTTTGAGCAAATTCCTGCGGTGCATAGAGACAACCTGTCGTGAGCAAATCCCGCGCCTTTCCTGGCACGTAGCGGATCAGAAATTACGGTTCGGACATGCCTTCGACCAAACGCAACGGACATTAAACAGACGCCGGATAGCTTAAGCGGTTCGATGACGTAGGAAAATTGATTGATAGCGACGTGATGGCCTAGCAAATGCGACAAGACATTTCCGACTCACAAAAACCCCCTGTAGGAGCCGGCTTGCCGGCGATGGCGTCCGAGAGAACGCTGCAAGGCTCAAGGGCCTCATCGCCGGCAAGCCGGCTCCTACAAGGGTCAGGCGATTTCGCCAACGGCGCGGTACGCCTCATCAATGGCCGCATGCGCATACGCACTCCAGGCCGCATCCGAGTTCGCGATGCTCACATGCCCCACCGGTTTTTTCGCCAGCTTCATCAGCGCTTCGCTTTCATCGGCTTTGTCGAACAAGCTGTTGGAGAAGCTCGCATAACCGTGTGACCAACGGTTGACAGTGATCGCCAGGATATCGCGCTCATGCTCGAAACCACCTGGCCCCAGCATGCGTTGCAACTGGTCGCGCAACTGCGCTTCCAACTGCTCGAACGTCTGCCCATACAACTTGCCGCGCCCGGCGCGGGCCTGGTCGCGGGCGTTCATGCCGCTGTTGGGGCTGGTAGGCACGTAGACCATGTGCAGGCCGATCGGCTGCGTCGGGTCACGCGGGTGGTCATAGCCGCCCATGCTCACCGGGTAGTCCAGCTTGATACGGCTATAAGGCAGGGTCGCCGCGTAAATCTCATGCACGCCGAGCTTTTGGAACGACTGCCAGTTGCGGATCACCACCTTGGTGTACACCAGCGGGTACTTCACATTCTGGCTCAGGGCGTGTGCCTGTGGTGCTGGCACGTCCTTGAGCAGGTATGGAATCATCATGTTGTAGCACGCCAGGATGCAGCGTTTGCCGCTTACCTGTGCGAGTTGTCCGCCACGGCTGTAGCCGATATGCACGCCATCCCCGACATTTCGCACGCTGACCGCCGTGCTGTTCAGGCGCAAGCGTACGGCCGCCTTGGGCTGGTCGAGCTTGGCGTAGTCAAACGACGCCAGCACGATATCGTCCATGGTGTGCCCCGGTGCCACGCCTGGAATCAGGCTACGCACCAGCAACCGCGCCACTGACGCATTGCCGTCCGGGAAGTGATAGATGTAGGGCTCTTCCATTTCGGCGGCGGCTTCTTCGCTGATCGGTGCCAGGTTCAGCCCGGCAAAACCAGGGAAACCCACGTTGTAGGCATCGGAAGACGCCACCGCATCGATGCTCAGGGCCATGAAGTCATTGGTACGGCTCTGGAAATACTTCACCGCGCCTTCCGATAAACCTACGTTCTTAAGCAGGAAATCACGGTAGCTGGTAGCTGCCAGGTAGTCGGCTTTTTCTTCTGCGGTCTTGCCTGGCAGGTAGTCCTTGGGCGCCGTGTGCAGCTCGATCAGGGCCTGGCGGTCAGCCGGCGGCAGCGGAAAGTCATTGATGAAGTCGCGGATGGCACGCGCGTTGAGCCGGTCTGGCGCGATGTCGTCGGCCACCATCGGCGTGGGGTCGCCGGTCACCAGTTTGTCTTCGCCGAAGTTCTCCTTGTCGAAAAACACCCCGCGCGACAGCCCCAGGTCTGGGTAGAACTGGCGGTCGAAGGCGGTTTCGAAGCGCTTGATATTCACCCCGAGTTTCTTCAATAGCCCGTTCACTTGCTTGCTGTACAGGTGGTTGGGCGACTGGAACGCCTCGCTGCCACCGTAGCCGATGATCATGCGGCCACCGGCCTGGAATTCATTGCGCTTGGCGTGGCCGCCGAAGTCGTCGTGGTTTTCCAGGATCAGGATCTTTGCCTTGGGATGCTTCTCGCGGTAGAACCATGCCGCCGACAACCCACTCAAGCCGCCGCCCACGACCACCAGGTCATAGTGCTCGGTGACCGGCAGCTTATCGGTGTTGAACACCTTCTTTTCCCAGCCCATCTGGTGCGCCACCTCGAACGAGCCGACATGGCTGCCGCGCAGGCCGGTGAGGGCGGGTGGGTAGTAGCGACCATCGGGGGCGGCCTGGAGGATCTGCAGCGGAGTCATGCCGGCGGCAATAGTGACAGCGACGCCGTTGAGGAAGTCGCGGCGGGTGATATCCATGGGGGGGAACCTAAATTTTATTGTTATAAGACCCCTGTAGGAGCCGGCTTGCCGGCGATGGCGTCCACAAGAGCAACGCATGGCTCACTGGCCTCATCGCCGGCAAGCCGGCTCCTACAGAGGTGGCGCTGGGGTCAGTGCTTGAACATCACATGGCGAACGGTGGTGTAGTCCTCCAGTCCGTACATGGACATGTCCTTGCCATAACCCGACAGTTTCTGACCGCCGTGAGGCATTTCGCTGACGAGCATGAAGTGGGTGTTCACCCAGGTGCAGCCGTATTGCAGGCGCGCGGCCAAGCGATGGGCGCGTCCTACGTCGGCGGTCCACACGGATGACGCCAAGCCGTAGTCCGAATCGTTGGCCCAGCCCAGCACCTGTGCTTCATCGCTGAACTTGGTCACCGATACCACCGGGCCGAACACTTCGCGCCGCACGATTTCGTCGTCCTGCTGCGCGTCGGCCAGCACGGTCGGTTCAAAGAAGAAGCCATTGCCTTCCACCGCCTTGCCACCGGTGACCAGGCGAATGTGCGGCTGTGCCACGGCGCGCTCGACAAACCCGGCCACACGGTCGCGGTGTTGCGCGGTAATCAGCGGGCCCAGCTCGGTCGCCGGATCATCCTGCAGGCCGTACTTGATGCTGGCGACCGCCGCGCCGAGTTTCTCGACAAACGCATCGTAGATATCCGCCTGGGCATAAATCCGGCACGCCGCGGTGCAATCCTGGCCGGCGTTGTAGAAGCCGAAGGTGCGAATGCCTTCCACGGCGGCATCGATATCGGCGTCGTTGAAGATGATCACCGGCGCCTTGCCGCCCAGCTCCATGTGCATGCGCTTCACGCTGTCGGCGGTGCTGGAGACGATATTCGCACCCGTGGCAATGGAACCGGTCAGCGACACCATGCGCACTTTCGGGTGGGTCACCAGCGGGCTGCCCACGGTCGGCCCACGACCGAACACCAAGTTGAGCACACCGGCCGGGAAAATTTCGGCAGCCAGTTCGACCATACGCAACGCGGTCAGCGGGGTTTGTTCCGACGGCTTGAGCACCACGGTATTACCGGCGGCGAGGGCGGGGGCGATTTTCCAGGCGACCATCATCAGTGGGTAGTTCCACGGCGCAATGGAGGCGATCACGCCCACCGGGTCGCGGCGGATCATCGAGGTGTGGCCGGGCAGGTATTCACCGCCCGCCGACCCGCTCATGCAACGGCTGGCGCCGGCAAAGAAGCGGAACACGTCGGCGATCGCCGGGATCTCATCGTTCAGCGCGGCGCTGTAGGGTTTGCCGCAGTTGTCCGATTCCAGCTTGGCCAGCTCTTCGCCGTGGGCTTCGATCACGTCCGCCAGTTTCAGCAGTAGCAGCGAACGATCCTTCGGTGCGGTTTGCGACCAGCCTTCGAAGGCGGCATCGGCAGCACGCACGGCGGCGTCGACTTGGGCTTCGCTGGCTTCCTTGATTTCTACCAGTACGCGGCCGAGGGCCGGGTTGAAGACGGCTTGTGTCGGGCCTTCGCCTTCGACCAGGTGGCCGTTGATCAGCAGTTTGGTTTGCATGGTTCAGCTCTCCTCAAAACGAGTGTTAATTCCCTGAAGAAACCGGCTCTTAATGTGGGAGCGGGCTTGCTCGCGAATACGGTGTGTCAGACGACGCATGTGTATCTGATGTACCGCTTTCGCGAGCAAGCCCGCTCCCACATTTGAACTGAGCTCCTCCAGCTGCAACGTTATTTGCCGCCACTACCGGCCACGCTTTCACCGCCGCGCGTCAGGTAATAGGCACCGAGAATCGGGAACATCGTCACCAACATCACCAGCATCGCCACCACGTTGGTCACCGGCACATCCCGTGGGCGGCTCAGTTGGTTGAGCAGCCACAGCGGCAAGGTGCGTTCGTGGCCGGCGGTGAAAGTGGTGACGATGATTTCGTCGAACGACAGCGCAAAGGCGAGCATGCCGCCGGCCAGCAGCGCCGAGCCCAGGTTGGGCATGATGATGTAGCGGAAGGTCTGCCAGCCGTCGGCGCCCAGGTCCATCGAGGCTTCGATCAGGCTGTGGGACGTGCGGCGCAGGCGGGCGATGACGTTGTTGTAGACGATCACCACGCAGAACGTCGCGTGGCCGACGATGATGGTGAACATCCCCGGCTCGATCCCGAGCGTCTTGAAAGTCGCCAGCAACGCGATACCGGTGATGATCCCCGGCAGCGCGATCGGCAGGATCAGCATCAACGACACGCCTTGCTTGCCAAAGAACTCACGGCGATACAGCGCCGCCGAGGCCAGCGTGCCGAGCACCATTGCAATCAGCGTGGCGATGGCGGCGATCTGCAGCGACAGTTTGATTGCTTCCAGCACGTCCGGCCGGGCGAAGGCCACGCTGAACCACTTCAGGGTGAAGCCCTGGGGCGGAAAGCTGAAGGCGGCTTCTTCGGTGTTGAAGGCGTAGAGGAAGATGATCAGGATCGGGAAATGGAGAAAAACCAGTCCACCCCAAGCGGCGATCTTCAGGCCTATAGAAGATTTTTCAGAGTGCATCGAAGGCCCCCAGGCGTTTGACGATGGACAGGTAAACCGCGATCAGCACGATCGGCACCAAGGTGAACGCCGCCGCCATGGGCATGTTGCCGATGGCGCCTTGCTGGGCGTAGACCATGCCGCCGACGAAGTAGCCGGGTGGGCCCACCAGTTGCGGCACGATGAAATCGCCCAGGGTCAGGGAGAACGTGAAGATGGAACCGGCGGCAATGCCCGGCACCGACAGCGGCAGAATCACCTGCATGAAGGTCTGGCGCGGCTTGGCTCCCAAATCGGCAGAGGCTTGCAGCAAGGACGGCGGCAAGCGCTCCAGGGAGGCTTGGATCGGCAGGATCATGAACGGCAGCCAGATGTAGACGAACACCATGAAGCGCCCCAGGTGCGAAGTGCTCAAAGTGCTGCCACCCACGCCGGGAATGCCCAGCACGAACTGCAACAACGGCTCCAGGCCCAGGTGCTGCACGAACCACTGCGCCACGCCGCCCTTGGCCAGCAGCAAGGTCCAGGCATAAGCCTTGACGATGTAGCTGGCCCACATCGGCATCATCACTGCGATATAGAAGAACGCCTTGGTCTTGCCCGTGGTGTAGCGCGCCATGTAGTAGGCGATGGGGAAGGCCACGATGGCGCTGGCGATCGACACCACGATCGCCATGCTCAGGGTGCGCACGATGATGTCGAAATTCGACGGCTGGAACAGCGCGGCGAAGTTGGCCAGGGTCAGGTCCGGCGTGACCGCCATGGTGAAGTCGTCGAAGGTATAGAAGCCTTGCCACAGCAGGGTCAGCAACGAACCGAGGTAGATCGCACCGAACCAGATCAGCGGCGGCACCAGCAGCATTGCCAGGTAGAGGTTGGGCTTACGGTACAGCAGGTTGGAAAACCTGCGCATCGGCGGATGGGAAAGGGCCAGGCTCATGTCACACCTCGCCTGCGCTGTCGGTCAGCGGGGTCATGGCTTCCCGTGCCCAGCGAGCGGTGATGGACTGGCCGACCTGATGGCCGCTGCTGATGTCCAGCCATTGGTTGTTGGCTTGGCTGATGTTCAGCGCCTGGCCGTTTTCCAGTTTCAGTTCATAGCGGGTGGCGCTGCCCTGGTATTGGATATCGTGGAGCAGACCGCTGATTTCCACTTCGCCGGCGCCCAACGGGCCCTCGGCAAAGCGCACGTGTTCCGGGCGGATCGAGAACGGCTGCGCGTTGCCGCTGAGGCGCTGGGCCAGCTCGCCGCGAATCACGTTGGAAGTGCCGACGAACTCGGCGACGAACGCGGTGGCGGGTTTCATGTAGAGGTTGCGCGGGGTGTCGACCTGCTCGATGCGACCTTTGTTGAACACGGCCACACGGTCGGACATCGACAGCGCTTCGGTCTGGTCGTGAGTCACGAAGATAAAGGTGATGCCCAGCTGGCGTTGCAGCTTCTTCAGCTCGCTTTGCATCTGCTCGCGCAGCTTGAGGTCAAGGGCGCCCAGTGGCTCGTCCAGCAGCAACACGCGCGGGCGATTGACCAGGGCGCGAGCCAGGGCCACCCGTTGGCGTTGGCCACCGGAAAGCTGCACCGGCTTGCGGTCGCCATAGCCGCCGAGGGCGACCATGGCCAGGGCTTCTTCGGCACGGTTCAGGCGTTCGGCCTTGCCCACGCCCTTGACCTTGAGGCCGTAGGCGACGTTGTCGCGCACATTCATATGGGGGAACAGCGCGTAATCCTGGAACACGGTGTTCACATCGCGCTGATACGGCGGCAAGCCGGCGGCTTCCTCGCCATGGATACGGATCGAGCCTGCGCTCGGCTGCTCGAACCCGGCGATCAGGCGCAGGCAGGTGGTCTTGCCCGAGCCGGAAGGGCCGAGCATGGAAAAGAACTCGCCGTCCTGGATATCGATGGAAACCCGGTCAACGGCTTTCACTTCGCCGAACTGACGGGAAACGTGGGTGAATTGGACTGCAAGCGTCATGGTGCGGTGCTCCGAAAAGGCGCGGGTCGTCGCAGCGGCCCGGCCTGGACTTCTGAAAAAACAATGCGGTAGTGAGTTTGGCTCGGTCCCAATGTGGGAGCTGTTCTGTGGGAGCCGGGCTTGCCCGCGATGCAGGCACCTCGGTGTATCAGCTACTGCGAGGTGATGCTTTCGCAGGCAAGCCAGCTCCCCCATACACCCTGCCCACATAGGATCTATGCAGCCAGGAAGGCCTTACCTGCCGCCCATGATCGCGATGTAATCCTGGGTCCAGCGGCTGTACGGCACGAACTTGCCGCCTTCAGCCTGCGGGGTTTTCCAGAAGGCGATCTTTTCGAACTGATCGAAACCATTGGTCTTGCAACCCTCGGCGCCGAGCAGTTCGCTTTCCTTGCAGGCCGCAGGCACGGCAGGCAGCGAGCCGAACCAAGCGGCGACATCGCCCTGGACCTTCGGCTGCAGCGACCAGTCCATCCACTTGTAGGCGCAGTTCGGGTGCTTGGCCTCGGTGTGCAGCATGGTGGTGTCGGCCCAGCCGGTGGCGCCTTCCTTCGGAATCGTCGAAGCAATCGGCTGCTTCTCGTTCTGCAGGCCGTTGACCTGATACGGCCAGGCGCTGGAGGCCACCACGCCTTCGTTCTTGAAGTCACTCATTTGCACGGTGGTGTCGTGCCAGTAGCGGTGGATCAGCGGTTGTTGCGCGCGCAGCAATTCGAGCACGGCCTTGTACTGGGTTTCGGTCAGTTCGTACGGGCTTTGGATGCCCAGTTCCGGCTTGGTGCTCTTCAGGTACAGCGCCGCATCGGCAATGTAGATCGGGCCGTCATACGCCTGCACACGGCCTTTGTTGGGCTTGCCGTCCGGCAGGTTCTGCGCGTTGAACAGCACGTCCCAGCTGGTGGGCGCGGTCTTGAACACGTTGGTGTTGTACATCAGCACGTTCGGGCCCCACTGGTACGGGGTGCCGTAGGTTTGCTGGCCGACCACATACCACGGCGCGTCCTTGAGGCGCGGGTCGATGTTCTTCCAGTTGGGGATCAGCGCGGTATTGATCGGCTGAACGCGCTTGCCGACGATCAACCGCAGCGAAGCATCGCCGGACGCGGTGACCAGGTCATACCCGCCCTTGGCCATCAGGCTGACCATTTCGTCCGAGGTGGCGGCGGTCTTCACATTGACCTTGCAGCCGGTTTCCTTCTCGAAACCGCTGACCCAGTCGTAGGCCTTGTCGCTTTCGCCACGTTCGATGTAACCGGGCCAGGCGACGATATCCAGCTGGCCTTCGCCGGCACCCACCGCCTTGAGCGGTTCGGCGGCCTGGAGGCTGGCGCTGGCCAGCAGCGCGGTGGTCAGGGCACTGAGCAGTGCGGTCTTGTGCGCAGACATGGGGGTTCCCTCTTCTTTAATTATGGTCGGGGCAGTTGTTCAAACCGGTAACGCATGAGCTTAGTTGTTGTTTTAAAGATGCTGGCCATGGCGCGCCATGATGTGGCGCACCACGCTGTAGTCCTGCAGCGAATCGCTGGACAGGTCCTTCCCATACCCCGAGCGCTTCAAGCCGCCGTGGGGCATTTCGCTGACCAGCATGAAATGGCTGTTGATCCAGGTGCAGCCATACTGAAGGCGTGCCGCCACTTGCATGGCTTTGTCCAGGTTCTGGGTCCACACCGACGAGGCCAGGCCGTATTCGGAGTCGTTGGCCCAGTCCACCGCCTGCTCCAGCTCGTCGAAGCGCGTCACCGTGACCACCGGGCCGAAGACTTCGCGCTGCACGATTTCATCGTTCTGTTTGCAGCCGGCCAGCAGCGTCGGCTGGTAATAAAAGCCGGCACCGGAATGCACGGCGGCGCCGGTGATGCGTTCGATATGCGGCTGGCCGAGGGCGCGTTCGACAAAACTGGCAACCCGGTCGCGCTGGCGCGTGCTGATCAGCGGGCCCAGTTCGTTGTCGGCATCGCGTTTGCCGGCAAAACGCAGGCTGCTCACGGCAGCGCCAAGCTCAGCGACCAGTTTGTCGTGGATACCCGCCTGGGCGTAGATGCGGCACGCGGCGGTGCAATCCTGGCCGGCGTTGTAGTAGCCGTAGGCGCGCACACCCTCGACCACGGCTTGCAGGTCGGCGTCGTTGCACACGATCACGGGGGCCTTGCCGCCCAGTTCCAGGTGCGTGCGTTTAAGGGTTTTGGAGGCGGCTTGCAGGATCTTCTGCCCGGTAACGATATCGCCGGTCAGCGAGACCATGCGCACCTTGGCGTGGCTGACCAGATGGCTGCCGACACCTTCGCCGCCCCCACAGAGAATATTGATCACCCCACGCGGCAGCAGCTCTTTAAGGACAGGGGCGAGGGCCAGGATCGACAGGGGCGTGTGTTCCGACGGCTTGAACACCAGGGTATTACCGGCGGCCAGGGCCGGGGCGATCTTCCACGCGGCCATCATCAGTGGGTAATTCCACGGTGCAATCGAGGCCACCACGCCAATCGGATCGCGGCGCACCATGCTGGTGTAGCCCGGCAGGTATTCACCGCTCAGTTGCCCGGTCTGGCAACGCACAGCCCCGGCGAAGAAGCGGAATACATCGACGGTGGCACTCAAATCATCCTGACGCGCCAGGTGCAAGGGCTTACCGCAGTTCAGGGATTCCAGACGGGCCAAGTAGTCGGCTTGTTTTTCGATGGCGTCGGCAATGCCCAATAGGATGTTCGAGCGCTGCTGCGGCGTGGTGCGTGACCAGCCGGCAAAGGCGCGGTGGGCGGCGAGGATCGCGGTTTCGACCTGCTCGGTGCCGGCTTCGGCGATTTGGGTGAGCACTTCACCGGTGGCCGGGTTGAGGATCGGCTCGGCGAAACCCTGGCCCTGGACCAGTTCGCCGTCGATCAGCAACGCAGTGAGCAGCGGGGTGGGCGCGCCGGACATTTTTCGCGATCTCTTTTCTTGTGTGGCCATGGGCGTTCTCTTACAAGGCGCCTGACCTTCTCTTAGGGGATGAACAGAGACTAGAGGTCAGGCGCGAGGTCAACAAATACTAAATACTGAATGCAGCATTCGATTAAATAGATGGCTTGCGCGGGTGGGGCTGTTCACGGGCGACGGTGAGGAACGGGTCGACCAGCGCAGGCCGTGCGGTGCCACGGCGCCAAGCCAGGCCCACGTCGAGGGTCTGGCTGAGGTCGGCAATCGGGCGCGCTTCAATGATGTCGCCCTCAAGCGACCAGGGGCGGTAGGTCATGTCCGGCTGGATCGACACGCCGAGGCCCGCCGCCACTAGGCTTCGCACGGCTTCGGTGGAAGCCGTGCGCAGGGTCACACGAGGTTGCAGGCCTGCGCCGGCCCACAGGCGCTGGGCGTTGTGGCCCATTTCATCGACATTCAGCTGGATCAGCGGTTCGCGCGCCACATCGGCCAAGTTAATGCTGTCGTGTTCCAGTAGCGGGTGCTGCGCCGGCAGCCACAGGCGGTGAGGGGAGTGCGTGAGCACTTCGGTTTGCAGGGCGTGGCGGTCTTCAAGGTTGGAGAGGATCAGCACGCCCACGTCGATTTCGCCGCTGACCAGCAAATGCTCGATGTACGGGCGCTCATCCTCCATGACGCGGATCTCCACGTTGGGGTAGGCGCGTTGGAAGCGTGTGAGCAGGTCGGCGAGGTAGTAACCGGCCACCAGGCTGGTCACGCCGATTATCAACTGGCCGGCGACCTGGTCGGTGCTCTGTTGCAGGCTGCGCTTGGCGTTGTCGACGGTGGCAAGGATCAGGTGCGCCTGGCGCAGGAACTGATGGCCCTGGTGGGTCAGGGTCATGCCCTTGGCGTGACGGTTGAACAGGTTCACACCGATTTCCTGCTCCAGTTGCTGGATCGCCAGGGTCAAGGTGGACTGGGAAATAAACGCCGTCTGCGCGGCGGCGGAGATCGAGCCGGTCTCGGCCACGGCGATAAAGTGCCGGATTTGACGCAAGGTCATCATGCTGGAATTACCAGTGGGGTGTTTTTATAGATTTGTTCGAGTGTATATCGATTTAAGTGAAGGGCGACCGCGTTACATCTGGAAGCACTCTAGATCGAGGCTTTTTGGCACTTAGTTTTACGCTGGGGGCCTATTGGTCCTACGAACCCAAGTGTCTGGAGGCTGCGAATGAATACCCGTGGATTGCTCGATCAGTTGCTCAAGTCTGGCCAGGACATGCTGCACAACAAGGCTGGCGGCCAGCGTAAACAGGACGACAAAGGCGCGCTGGGCGGGTTGCTCGGCGGTGGTGGCCTGGGCAGCCTGCTGGGTGGTGCTGGGGGCGGCGCGCTGGCAGCGGGTGCCATGGGCCTGCTGCTGGGCAACAAGAAAGCGCGCAAATTCGGTGGCAAAGCCCTGACCTACGGTGGCCTGGCGGCATTGGGCGTGATCGCCTATAAAGCCTACGGCAACTGGCAGGCCAACCAGGCCAATGCGCCCCAGGGCGAGCCGCAGACCATCGACCGCCTGCCACCGGCGCAGGTCGAGCAACACAGCCAAGGCATCCTCAAGGCGCTGGTCGCCGCAGCCAAGGCCGACGGCCATGTGGACGAGCGCGAACGCGAGCTGATCGAAGGCGAATTCACCAAGCTCGATAACGACCGCGAGCTGCAAAGCTGGCTGCACGCCGAACTCAACAAGCCCCTGGACCCTGCTGACGTGGCGCGCGCTGCCGGCACGCCGGAGATGGCGGCTGAGATGTACATCGCCAGCGTGATGCTGGTGGACGAGGAAAACTTCATGGAGAAGGCCTACCTCGACGAGCTGGCACGCCAACTGAAACTGGAGCCAGGCTTGAAGCTGGAGCTGGAGAAACAGGTGCGCCAAGCCACCCTCTGAGCCTGTCATTGACCACGAACACCCCGGTTGCCGCCATGGCCCGGGGTGTTTTTGCATTCTGCGGGTGCTACATCAAAACCCGTTGATAAATGAGGGCTTGTGCTCAGCTATACTCCCCCCATTTGAATGGCCCTTCGAGGAATTACTGTGAAGAATTGGACCTTGCGCCAACGGATTTTGGCGAGCTTTGCGGTCATTATCGCGATCATGCTGCTGATGGTCGTGGTGTCCTACTCACGGTTGCTGAAGATCGAAGCCAGCCAGGAAGCGGTCCGGGACGATGCGGTGCCAGGGGTATACCTCAGCTCGATGATCCGCAGCGCCTGGGTCGATAGCTATTTGCAGACCATCGACATCATCGGCCTGCGCGACGACAAAACCTTCACCAATACCGATAAGACGGATTACAAGTCGTTCGAAGCGCGTATTGAACAGCAGATGGCCAGCTATGAAAAAACCATTCATGGCCAGGCCGATCGCATGGAGTTCGATAACTTCAAGGCGGCGCACATCAATTACAACAGAGTCCTGAGCCAGGTACTTGAGCGCGTCGACGCCAATGACCTGCCGGGTGCGCGCACATTGCTGGAAGAGCAATTGACGCCGATCTGGACCGAAGGGCGCATGAAGCTCAACGACATCATTACTGAAAACAAGAACGTGTCTGACCGGGCCACGGCGGCGATCGACGAGTCGGTGCTGTCGGCCAAGATCAGCATGGCCGTGTCGCTGGTCATCGCCATCCTCGCCGCCGGCTTGTGCGGCCTGCTGCTGATGCGCGCGATCATGGCGCCGATGCAGCGCATCGTCGACATCCTCGAAACCATGCGCGACGGCGACCTCAGCAAACGCCTGAACCTGGAGCGCAAGGACGAGTTCGGCGCCGTCGAAACCGGCTTCAACGACATGATGACCGAGCTGACCGCGCTGGTGTCCCAGGCCCAGCGCTCGTCGGTGCAGGTGACCACCTCGGTGACCGAGATCGCCGCCACCTCCAAGCAGCAACAGGCCACTGCCACCGAAACCGCGGCCACCACCACCGAGATCGGCGCCACCTCCCGCGAGATTGCTGCCACGTCCAAGGACCTGGTGCGCACCATGACCGAAGTGTCCACCGCCGCCGACCAGGCATCGGTCGCCGCCGGTTCCGGCCAGCAAGGCCTGGCGCGCATGGAAGAGACCATGCACTCGGTGATGGGCGCCGCCGACCTGGTGAACGCCAAGCTGGCGATCCTCAATGAGAAGGCCGGCAACATCAACCAAGTGGTGGTGACCATCGTCAAGGTCGCCGACCAGACCAACCTGCTGTCGCTCAATGCCGCCATCGAGGCCGAAAAGGCTGGCGAATACGGCCGTGGTTTCGCCGTGGTCGCCACCGAAGTGCGGCGCCTGGCCGACCAGACTGCCGTGGCCACCTACGACATCGAACAGATGGTGCGCGAGATCCAGTCGGCGGTGTCGGCGGGCGTGATGGGCATGGACAAGTTCTCTGAAGAAGTGCGTCGCGGCATGTTCGAAGTGCAGCAAGTGGGCGAGCAACTGTCGCAGATCATCCATCAGGTGCAGGCGCTGGCGCCACGGGTGTTGATGGTCAATGAAGGCATGCAGGCCCAGGCCACCGGTGCCGAGCAGATCAACCACGCCCTGGTGCAACTGGGCGATGCCAGCAGCCAGACCGTGGAGTCACTGCGCCAGGCCAGCTTTGCCATTGACGAGCTGAGCCAGGTCGCGGTCGGTCTGCGCAGCGGCGTGTCGCGTTTCAAAGTCTGATGAGCGACCTCGCGGCTAAACGCGGCGCCGTCCCGGCAGCGAAAAAGGCGTTGTTCCTGGTGTTCCACATCGGCGACGAGCGCTTCGCCCTCAGGGCCACGGAAATTGCCGAGGTCCTGCCGCGCGTGCCGCTCAAACCCATTGCCCATGCACCGGCGTGGGTGGCGGGCATCTTTGCCCACCGTGGCGCGCTGGTGCCGGTCATCGACCTCTGCGCCCTGACCTTCGGCCAACCGGCGCAGGCCCGTACCAGCACGCGCCTGGTGCTGGTCAATTACCAGCCGCAGCCCTGGGTTGAAGCCCGCTGGCTGGGACTGATCCTGGAACAAGCCACCGACACCCTGCGTTGCGACCTCGGCGAGTTCAAGACCTACGGCCTAGACAACCGCGAGGCGCCGTACCTGGGGTTGGTGCGTGAAGATGCCTTGGGCTTGATGCAGTGGATCGGTGTCAACGAACTGCTCACCGATGACGTGCGCGCCGTGCTGTTTTCTGCCGAGCTGCGCGTATGAGCCACGACCCGCGTTTCTTTGCCTTCCTTAAAGAGCGCATCGGCCTGGACGTCGCGTCGGTCGGCGAAGCCATCATCGAGCGTGCAGTGCGCCAGCGCAGCCAGGCCGTCAATGCACAAACGGCCGGCGACTACTGGCTGCACCTGCAAAGCTCCGTCGATGAGCAGCAGGCGCTGATCGAAGCGGTGATCGTCCCCGAAACCTGGTTTTTCCGTTACCCCGAATCCTTTGCGACCCTGGCCCGCCTGGCCAAGGCGCGCCTGGCGGAAATCAAGCAGATGCGCGCACTGCGTATCCTCAGCCTGCCGTGTTCCACCGGCGAAGAACCCTATTCGATTGCCATGGCGCTGCTGGACGCCGGCCTTGCGCCGCACCAGTTCAAAGTGCAGGGCATGGACGTCAGCCCGCTGTCGGTGGAGCGCGCGCGACGTGCGGTGTACGGCAAGAACTCGTTTCGCGGGGGGGATATCGGTTTTCGCGACCGCCACTTCACTGAGTATGGCGACGGCTATCATCTGGCCGACCGTGTGCGCGAACAGGTGCGCCTGCAAGTCGGCAACCTGCTCGACCCGGCGCTGCTGGCCAATGAGCCGAGCTATGACTTTGTGTTCTGCCGCAACCTGCTGATCTACTTCGACCAGCCGACCCAGAAGCAAGTGTTCGACGTGCTCAAGGGCCTGACACACGTGGATGGCGTGCTCTTTATCGGCCCCGCCGAGGGCAGCCTGCTGGGGCGCCATGGCATGCGTTCGATCGGTGTGCCGCAGTCCTTTGCGTTCAGCCGGCATGCCGAGCCGGCCCAGCCTGAACCCGCGTTCAAGCCGATGCCCGCGCCATTGCCGCAACGCAGCACCGCGTCGATTGCCCCCAAGCCACGACCGTTTACCTCTGCGAGTGCCCAGGTGGTGCCGATCAAGGCGCCGCCGTCCGACGCAGGCGACTTGCTCAGCCAGATCGCCACCTTGGCCAACGAAGGCAAAAGTGCCGAGGCCCGTGCAGCCTGCGAACGTTACTTGAGTAGTCACCCGCCCGCCGCCCAGGTGTTCTACTGGCTGGGGCTGCTCAGCGACGTGGCCGGCAGCGCCCTGGAAGCCCAGGGCTATTATCGAAAAGCCTTGTACCTGGAACCCCAGCATCCGCAGGCCTTGATGCACCTGGCCGCGTTGCTCGAGTCCCAGGGCGACAGTGCGGGGGCGCGCCGCTTGCAGGCGCGGGCTGCCCGGAGTGAGCGAGCTGACAGTGAGTCCAAACGATGAGTAGCACCGACGCGCTCGACACCGCGGGCCTGGACCTGACCCTGGCCGACACCCAGGCCATCGACGATTGCTGGAACCGTATCGGCATCCACGGCGACAAGTCCTGCCCCTTGCTGGCAGACCATATCCATTGCCGTAACTGTTCGGTGTACTCGGCGGCCGCCACGCGTTTGCTCGACCGTTACGCCTTGCAGCAGGACGCGCATCGACCGCACGCGGCGGTCGAGGTGGGCGAGGATGTGGTCACGCGGTCACTGTTGATGTTCCGTCTCGGCGAAGAATGGCTGGGCATTGCCACCCGCTGCCTGGTGGAAGTCGCGCCGCTGCAACCGATTCACTCGCTGCCCCATCAGCGCTCGCGCGCCTTGCTCGGCGTGGCCAACGTGCGCGGCGCGCTGGTAGCGTGCCTGTCGCTGGTGGAGTTGCTGGGCCTGGACGCTACCGGCAATGGCGCCAGCGGTGGGCGGATCATGCCGCGTATGCTGATCATCGCTGCCCAGGATGGCCCGGTGGTGGTGCCGGTGGATGAAGTCGACGGAATTCACGCCATCGATGAGCGCACCTTGAAGGCAGCATCCGCCTCGGGCACCCAGGCCAGCGCGCGCTACACCCAAGGTGTGTTGCAGTGGAAAGGCCGCAGCCTGCGTTGGCTGGACGAGGCGCAATTGTTGTCCGCCGTGACCCGGAGCCTCACATGACCCCCGACCAGATGCGCGATGCCTCGCTGCTGGAACTGTTCAGCCTGGAAGCCGATGCGCAGACCCAGGTACTGAGCGCGGGCCTGCTGGCCCTGGAGCGCAACCCGACCCAGGCCGACCAGCTTGAAGCCTGCATGCGCGCGGCGCATTCGCTCAAGGGCGCCGCCCGCATTGTTGGGGTGGACGCTGGCGTCAGCGTGTCCCACGTCATGGAGGATTGCCTGGTCAGCGCCCAGGAAAGCCGCCTGTACCTGCAACCTGAGCATATTGATGCGCTGCTGCAAGGCACCGACCTGCTGATGCGCATCGCTACACCCGGCAATGACGTGGGGCCGGCGGACATCGAAGCCTACGTGGCGTTGATGGAGCGCCTGCTCGATCCGTCCCAGGCGCCGGTTAAACCGACCGCGCCAGAGCCTGCGCCCGTGGTCGAAGAACTGCCGCCGGAACCCGAGCCCGCGCCGCCGGTGACCAGCGAGCCACCGCGCCAAGGCAAGCGCATGACCGAAGGCGGCGAGCGCGTACTGCGGGTGACTGCCGAGCGCTTGAACAGCCTGCTGGACCTGTCGAGCAAATCCCTGGTGGAAACCCAGCGGCTCAAGCCGTACCTGGCCAGCCTGCAGCGCCTCAAACGCATTCAAAGCCAGAGCGTACGCGCACTGGACACCCTGGACGGGCAACTCAAGACCCAGGCCCTGAACCACGAAGCCCAGGAAGCCCTGGCCGACACGCGCCGACTGCTCAGCGAAGCCCAGGCCCTGCTGGCGGAAAAAACCGCCGAGCTGGACGAGTTTGGCTGGCAGGCCGGGCAGCGCGCCCAAGTGCTCTACGACACTGCGCTGGCGTGCCGCATGCGTCCGTTTGCCGATGTGCTGGCCGGGCAAGTGCGCATGGTCCGCGACCTCGGCCGCAGCCTCGGCAAGCAGGTGCGCCTGGAGATCGAGGGCGAAAAGACCCAGGTCGACCGTGACGTGCTGGAAAAACTCGAAGCGCCGCTCACTCATTTATTGCGCAATGCCGTCGACCACGGCATCGAAATGCCTGAGCAACGCCTGTTGGCGGGCAAGCCGGCCGAAGGCTTGATCCGCCTGCGCGCCTCTCATCAGGCCGGTTTGCTGGTGCTGGAACTGAGCGATGACGGCAATGGCGTCGACCTGGAGCGCCTGCGCGGCACCATCGTCGACCGGCACTTGTCGCCGGTGGAAACCGCCCTGCGCCTGAGCGAAGAAGAGTTGCTGACGTTCCTGTTCCTGCCGGGGTTCAGCCTGCGCGACAAGGTCACCGAAGTGTCCGGGCGCGGGGTCGGCCTGGATGCGGTGCAGCACATGGTCCGCCAACTGCGCGGCGCAGTGGTGCTGGAACAGACGGCGGGGCAGGGCAGTCGTTTTCACCTGGAAGTGCCGCTGACCTTGTCGGTGGTGCGCAGCCTGGTGGTGGAAGTTGGCGAGGAAGCCTATGCGTTCCCGCTGGCCCATATCGAACGCATGTGCGACCTGGCGCCGGATGACATTGTGCAGCTGGAAGGTCGCCAGCATTTCTGGCACGAGGGCCGGCATGTCGGCCTGGTCGCCGCCAGCCAGTTGTTGCAGCGCCCGGCGGGGCAGGCCCCGTCCGAAACCTTGAAAGTGGTGGTGATCCGCGAGCGCGATGCGGTCTACGGGATTGCCGTGGAGCGCTTTATCGGCGAGCGTACGCTGGTGGTGTTGCCGCTGGATGATCGCCTGGGCAAGGTCCAGGATATTTCCGCCGGTGCCTTGCTGGATGACGGCTCGGTGGTGTTGATCGTCGACGTGGAAGACATGCTGCGTTCGGTGGACAAACTGCTCAACACCGGCCGTCTGGAGCGTATTGCCCGGCGCAGCCAGCAAACCACCGAGGCGCCGCGCAAGCGGGTGCTGGTGGTCGATGACTCGCTGACCGTGCGTGAGCTGCAACGCAAATTGTTACTTAATCGTGGTTATGAAGTGGCCGTGGCGGTCGATGGCATGGACGGCTGGAACGCCTTGCGTTCCGAAGACTTTGACCTGTTGATCACTGATATTGATATGCCTCGCATGGACGGTATTGAATTGGTCACACTCTTGCGCCGTGATAGTCGCCTGCAATCGTTGCCGGTGATGGTGGTGTCTTATAAAGATCGTGAAGAAGACCGACGTCGTGGACTGGATGCCGGCGCCGACTATTATTTAGCCAAAGCCAGTTTCCACGATGACGCCCTGTTGGACGCCGTGGTGGAACTGATCGGAGGCGCACGGGCATGAGGATTGCGATCGTCAATGACATGCCCATGGCAGTGGAGGCCTTGCGCCGCGCCTTGAGCTTCGAGCCTGCGCACGAGGTGGTGTGGGTGGCCAGTAATGGCCTGGAAGCGGTGCAGCGCTGTGCCGAACTGACGCCGGACCTGATCCTGATGGACTTGATCATGCCGGTGATGGACGGTGTGGAAGCCACCCGCCAGATCATGGCCGAGACCCCGTGCGCCATCGTTATCGTGACCGTCGACCGCCAGGCCAACGTGAGCCGGGTCTTCGAGGCCATGGGCCACGGTGCCCTGGACGTGGTGGACACCCCGACCCTCGGCGTGGGCAACCCCAAGGATGCGGCGGCACCGCTGTTGCGCAAGATCCTCAACATCGGCTGGCTGATCGGCCAGCGCGGCAGCCGCGTGCGCGCCGAAACCGCGCCGCAGCGTTCCTCGGGCAAACGCCAGAGCCTGGTGGCCATCGGCTCTTCGGCGGGCGGCCCGGCTGCCCTGGAAATCCTGCTCAAGGGCTTACCCCGCGACTTCCCCGCCGCCATCGTGCTGGTGCAGCATGTGGACCAGGTGTTCGCCGCTGGCATGGCCGAGTGGCTGAGCAGCGCCTCCGGCCTGCCGGTACGCCTGGCCCGCGAAGGCGAGCCCCCGCAAAGCGGCGTGGTGCTGCTGGCCGGCACCAACCACCACATTCGTTTATTGAAGAATGGCACGCTAGCCTATACCGCAGAGCCGGTGAACGAGATTTACCGGCCTTCGATCGACGTGTTCTTCGAAAGCGTGGCCAGCCACTGGAATGGCGATGCCGTCGGTGTACTGCTGACCGGCATGGGGCGCGACGGGGCCCAGGGCCTCAAGTTGCTGCGTGAACAAGGTTATTTGACCATCGCCCAGGATCAGCAGAGCTCGGCGGTGTATGGCATGCCCAAAGCGGCGGCGGCGATTGATGCTGCTGTTGAAATTCGCCCACTGGATAGAATTGCGCCCCGATTGCTGGAGGTCTTTGCCAAATGAACACGACCTCTCGCAGCACCGGCTTGCAGGCAGTAATTCAGGTGACTGCACATGAATGATTTACAGATCGACGACATCAAGACCGACGAAAACGCCGCCATGGTGTTGCTGGTCGACGACCAGGCCATGATCGGCGAAGCCGTGCGGCGTGGCCTGGCCCATGAAGAAAACATCGACTTCCATTTCTGCGCCGATCCCCACCAGGCCATCGCCCAGGCGATCCGTATCAAACCGACCGTTATCCTGCAGGACCTGGTGATGCCTGGCCTTGACGGCCTGACCCTGGTACGCGAATACCGCAACCATCCGGCCACGCAGAACATCCCGATCATCGTGCTTTCCACCAAGGAAGATCCGCTGATCAAGAGCGCGGCTTTTTCTGCCGGGGCCAATGATTATCTGGTCAAGCTGCCGGACAACATCGAGTTGGTGGCGCGCATTCGCTATCACTCGCGGTCCTACATGACCCTGTTACAGCGGGATGCGGCTTACCGTGCGTTGCGGGTCAGCCAGCAGCAGTTGCTGGACACCAATCTGGTATTGCAGCGGCTGATGAACTCCGATGGCCTGACCGGGCTGTCTAACCGTCGTCACTTTGATGAATACCTGGAGCTGGAGTGGCGTAGGGCCATGCGTGACCAGACTCAGTTGTCGTTGTTGATGATTGATGTGGATTTCTTCAAGACCTATAACGATAGTTTTGGGCACGTTGAAGGGGATGAGGCGTTGCGCAAGGTGGCGGCGACCATTCGTGAGGCGAGCAGTCGGCCTTCGGATTTGCCGGCGCGCTATGGCGGTGAGGAGTTTGCCCTGGTGCTGCCTAACACCTCGCCGGGCGGGGCGCGGTTGGTGGCAGAGAAGCTGCGCATGGCGGTGGCTGCTCTGAAGATTCCGCATAACGCGCCGACTGAGGGGGCGAGTCTGACTATCAGTATCGGGCTGTCGACTATGACGCCGGTGCAGGGGACGGATTGTCGTCAATTGATCATGGCGGCGGATAAGGGGTTGTATACGGCTAAGCATAATGGGCGGAATCAGGTGGGGATTGAGTAGGGTGCCTTTGAGTACATATCCGTTGCTGCGGTAACGGCTGGTATCGGTTCCGCCCTTACGGCGGCTCACTTTTGAAAAGCGCAAAAGTAAGCAAAACGCTCTTGCCCCAACACTCGGCACCTCGCCTAGGCTCGGTGTGCCCTCACTCCGGCTTTGGAGCGTGGGCCGCCGCGATGGGCCATCCTTGGCCCAGCGCGGCTAACCCGGCGTCCTGCCGGGTTACCCACGCTCCAAAGCCTGCGTTCGGCCAGCGTGTTTAACGGGGCGCCTAAGATCAAAATCAAGATCAAGAGCGACTCGCTTCGCATCGTAGATACGCAGTCCCTTGTAGGAGCCGGCTTGCCGGCGAAAAGCGTGAGACCGCCGCGTTTATCCAGATGTATCCCCATCATCGTTAACGACCATCGCCGGCAAGCCGGCTCCTACGATGAACCGCGTTTGCCTTTGCTTTTGCTCTACACCACTCAAGCCGGCTGTCAGGCCGCTGTGCTTTTGCTTTTGATTTTGATCTTAGGCGCCCCGTTAAACACGCTGGCCGGAATTCGGCAGGGATTTGGGGGGTAAACCGGCAGGGATGCCGGTTTAGCCGCCCCGCGCCATGGATGGCGCGTGGCGGCGGCCCCCCAAATCACTGTCGGATTACGGGCACACCGAGCCTAGGCGAGATGCCGAGTGTTGGGGCAAGAGCCTTTTGGTTACTTTTGGGCTCTTTTCAAAAGTGACCCGCTGTAAGAGCGGAACCAATACCAGCCGTTACCGCAGCAACGGATATGTACCCCGTAAAGCCCACCCCCAACGCCTTTTCGCCAAGCGGGCTGCCGCTCCCCCCCATTTCCCGTTATACTCGCCGGCTTTCAAAAGTTCGCCAACGAGTGCTGCCCGCCATGGAAATCAACCCGATCCTTAACACCATCAAGGACCTGTCCGAGCGCTCCGAAACTATTCGGGGGTATCTTTGACTACGATCAAAAGCATGAGCGTCTGACCGAAGTCAATCGCGAGCTTGAAGATCCGAGTGTCTGGAACAAACCCGAATACGCCCAGGAACTGGGCCGCGAGCGCGCTGCGCTGGCGCAGATCGTCGATACCCTCGACGAACTGAACACCGGTCTGGCCGATTGCCGTGACCTGCTGGACATGGCCGTCGAAGAAAACGACGAAGGCGCAGTGGGCGATGTCGTCGCCGAGCTGGCCCGTCTCGAGGAAAACCTCGCCAAGCTTGAATTCCGCCGCATGTTCAGCCACGAAATGGACCCGAACAACGCCTACCTGGACATCCAGGCCGGTTCCGGCGGCACCGAGGCGCAGGACTGGGCCAACATCCTGCTGCGCATGTACCTGCGCTGGGCTGACAAGCGCGGTTTCGAAGCGACCATCATGGAACTGTCCGCCGGTGAAGTCGCCGGTATCAAGGGCGCGACCGTGCATATCAAGGGTGAATACGCCTTTGGCTGGTTGCGCACGGAGATCGGCGTGCACCGCCTGGTGCGCAAGAGCCCGTTCGACTCCGGCAACCGTCGCCACACCTCGTTCTCTGCGGTGTTTGTCTCGCCAGAGATCGACGACAAGGTCGAGATCGAGATCAACCCGGCCGACCTGCGTATCGACACCTACCGTTCCTCCGGTGCCGGTGGCCAGCACGTGAACACCACCGACTCGGCCGTACGTATCACCCACGTACCGACCAACACCGTGGTCAGCTGCCAGAACGAACGTTCCCAGCACGCCAACAAGGACACCGCCATGAAAATGCTGCGGGCCAAGTTGTACGAGCAGGAAATGCAGAAACGCAACGCCGCGTCACAGGCGTTGGAAGACACCAAGTCGGATATCGGCTGGGGTCACCAGATCCGCTCTTATGTGCTGGATGCGTCGCGGATCAAGGATCTGCGCACTAACATCGAACGCAGCGACTGTGACAAGGTGCTCGACGGCGATATCGACGAATACCTGGAAGCCAGCCTGAAATCCGGCCTCTAAAGAACCTTGTAGGAGCGGGCTTGCCCGCGATCCCCAGCCGAAGGCTGGGGAAAACGTATCTGTGATGGAATTTCAAAAGACATGAGCGACCAACAACTCGACCCGCAAGCCCTGCAACAGGAAGAAAACGCCCTGATCGCCCTGCGCAAGGAAAAGCTTGCTGCCGAGCGCGCCAAGGGCAATGCCTTCCCCAACGACTTCCGCCGCGAAAACTACTGCGATGCCTTGCAGAAGCAGTACGCGGACAAGACCAAGGAAGAGCTGGCAGAGGCTGCGATCCCGGTCAAGGTGGCAGGTCGCATCATGCTCAACCGTGGCTCGTTCATGGTGATCCAGGACATGACCGGTCGCATTCAGGTCTACGTCAACCGCAAGACCCTGTCCGAAGAAACCCTGGCCTCGGTGAAAACCTGGGACATGGGCGACATCATTGCCGCCGAAGGCACCCTGGCCCGTTCCGGCAAGGGCGACCTGTATGTTGAAATGACCAGCGTGCGCCTGCTGACCAAATCCCTGCGCCCGCTGCCGGACAAGCACCACGGCCTGACCGACACCGAACAGCGCTATCGCCAGCGCTACGTTGACCTGATCGTCAACGAAGACGTGCGCCAGACCTTCCGCGTGCGTTCGCAAGTCATCGCCCACATCCGCAGCTTCCTGATGAAGCGTGACTTCCTGGAAGTGGAAACGCCGATGCTGCAAACCATCCCCGGTGGTGCCGCAGCCAAGCCGTTCGAAACCCACCACAATGCGCTGGACATGGAAATGTTCCTGCGTATCGCGCCGGAGCTGTACCTCAAGCGCCTGGTGGTTGGCGGCTTCGAGAAAGTGTTCGAGATCAACCGCAACTTCCGTAACGAAGGTGTCTCGACCCGTCACAACCCAGAATTCACCATGTTGGAGTTCTACCAGGCCTACGCCGACTACGAAGACAACATGGACCTCACCGAAGAACTGTTCCGCGAACTGGCGCAGTTGGTCCTGGGCAGCACTGACGTGCCGTACGGCGACAAAGTGTTCCACTTCGGCGAGCCCTTCGTGCGCCTGTCGGTATTCGACTCGATCCTCAAGTACAACCCTGAGCTGACCGCCGACGACCTGAACGACATCGACAAGGCCCGTGCGATCGCCAAGAAAGCCGGTGCCAAGGTGCTGGGCTTCGAAGGCCTGGGCAAATTGCAGGTGATGATTTTCGAAGAGCTGGTCGAGCACAAGCTGGAACAGCCGCACTTCATTACCCAGTACCCGTTCGAAGTGTCGCCGCTGGCCCGTCGCAACGATGACAACCCGAACGTCACCGACCGCTTCGAGCTGTTCATCGGTGGCCGTGAAATCGCCAACGCCTATTCCGAGCTCAACGATGCGCAAGACCAGGCCGAGCGCTTCATGGCCCAGGTGGCGGACAAGGACGCCGGCGACGACGAAGCCATGCATTACGACGCTGACTTCGTGCGTGCCCTGGAATACGGCATGCCGCCAACCGCCGGTGAAGGGATCGGCATCGACCGCCTGGTGATGCTGCTGACCAACTCGCCGTCGATCCGCGACGTGATCTTGTTCCCGCACATGCGGCCACAAGCGTAACCGTAGCGAAATCCGAAGCCGCCTTTTATAAGGCGGCTTTTTTATGGGGCGTCTATAAGCGTCAAGCAAACAGCGCCAGGTTTTGATCTTTTCAAGGATGTGTGTCGTGAACCGCGTAATGGCTCAAGAAGGCGCCGCCGGCATTGCTGCTGCCGTGGCTGAAAGCGTCCAGTACCAGGGCCGCAAGGCCAGCCGTCGGGGCAGTGAGCAGCGCAGGCAAGACATTCTCGATGCGGCCATGCGCATTGTGGTGCGTGACGGCGTGCGGGCCGTGCGCCATCGCGCGGTGGCGGCGGAGGCGGGGGTGCCGTTGTCGGCCACCACCTACTATTTCAAGGACATCGATGACCTGCTCACCGATACCTTCGCCCAATACGTCGAGCGCAGCGCCGCCTTCATGGGCAAGCTGTGGGTGCGTAACGAGGGTCTGCTGCGTGAAATGGTCGCCTACGGTGATGGCAGCCCGCAGTCACGCTCGCAACTGGCCGATGACATCGCACGGCTGACCGCCGACTACGTGCAGCGCCAACTGACCAATCGCCGTGAACACTTGATGGCCGAGCAGGCGTTCCGCCAGGAAGCCTTGCTCAACCCGCGCCTGGCAGAACTGGTGCGCTCCCACCAGCAGATTCTGTTGCAGGGCACGGGGCAGTTTTTTCAGGTGTTGGGCTCGCGTGAGCCACAGCAGGATGCCAAAGTGTTGACGGCGATAATCAGTCGGATGGAATATCAGGGCCTGCTGGGCGGCGCAGAGCCTCTGACCGGTGAAGAGATGCTTGAGATCCTCAAGCGTTACATGCATTTGGTGTTGGCCTCGGTCTGACACCGGGGGATGTCCAATGAAAACCTGGCGTAGGGTTGTAATCGCCTTGTCGTTCCTGCTGCTCAGCGGTTGCCTGGTGACCTTCAAGGACCCGCTGCCGGCCCATGAAGCCGCACCGCCAGCCCTGCTGGGCCAGTGGTCGAGCAAGAATGCCTGGGGCGAGCCGCTCAACCTGCGAATCACGCGCGTCGGTGAACACCGCTACAAAGCCGTAAGCTACCCTACAGCCAAGCCGCAGCAGCGTGATGAGTACCTGTTCAGTGTGTCGCGCCATGGTGATCGCTGGTACCTGTCGGCGCCGTTGCCGGGCAAGCTGGGTGGGCATTTCATCCTCGCGGGGTTTGAAATCGACGAAAAGCACGAATTGGTGGTCTATAACCTCGACCTTGAGCAGATCCATCAAGCGATAGGCCAAAAGTCACTGCATGGCAGTACTGTGCAAACCGTCGAAGGCGCCGGGGTGCTGGTGGACAGCCCTCTGGACCAGGTGTTTGCGTACCTGGATGACCCGGCCAATGCCGATGTATTCGTGGAAGCCGTGCGCTACCGGCGCGTGGGCAAATAACGTTTAAAGGGGAAGCACCGGGTGGACGATTACCAGCAGACGATACGCACCTTGTCTGATCGCATTGTGCTGGCGCAAACACCGATTCGCGTCCTCGACGCCGTGAAGTGGGACGAAAACATTCGCCAGGGATTCCTCAAGGCCAAGGGCAAGGAAATGCCGGCGGTGAACCGCGACTACTACCTCAATCGGCCACTGTCCTTCGACTCCAGCGCGGTGAAGCTGGAATTCCAGAACATCGAGCGCGACATCACCCGCCGCCTTGGCCAGTTCAGCCCGGTGGGGCAGATCATGCGCCGCATGTGCAAGGAATACCGCATGGTGGTGCGCATGCTCGAAGCGCGCGGCACCGAGGATTTCGGCCTGATTTCCCAGGAGCTGTACGGCGCGGCCTCCGATGCGTTTCACGCCGGCGACCCGACCTTGGCCGACCTGGGCCTGATGCTGTCCGACTACCTGAACAACATCGATGGCCGTGGCGACTTGAAGGATGAGGCCAAGACCCTCACCGCCAAGGACGCCGTCGCCTTGCTGCAAACTCGCCTGAACAAGGTGTTCGGCGAGGCCGAAGAAACCATCCGCGTGTTCGAGTCCGACGGTATCGTCGCCGACGCCGCGGCGGGTGCCGACTACATCAAGATCCGCGCCGACGCGATGTTCAACGACCGCGACGTTCGCGCCCTGGAAGTGCATGAGGGGCTGGTGCACGTGGGCACCACCCTCAATGGCCAGAACCAGCCGATCTGCACCTTCCTGTCCAAGGGCCCGCCGTCGTCCACCGTGACCCAGGAAGGCCTGGCGATCCTGATGGAGATCATCACCTTCGCCTCCTACCCGAGTCGCCTGCGCAAGCTGACCAACCGCACCCGCGCTATCCACATGGTGGAAGAGGGCGCCGACTTCCTGCAGGTGTTCGAGTTCTTCCGCGAGCAAGGCTTTGAGATGGCCGAAAGCTATGGCAACGCCAGTCGCGTATTCCGTGGCTCGGTGCCGACCGGTCTGCCGTTTACCAAGGACCTGTCCTACCTCAAGGGCTTTATCATGGTCTACAACTACATCCAGCTCGCCGTGCGCAAAGGCAAGCTGGAACAAGTGCCGTTGCTGTTCTGCGGCAAGACCACCCTGGAAGACATGCGCACCCTGCGTCAACTGGTCGATGAAGGCCTGGTGGTGCCGCCCAAGTACCTGCCCGAGCAGTTCCGTGACATGAACGCGCTGGCGGCGTGGATGTGCTTCTCCAACTTCCTCAACCACTTGAGCCTGGACCGGATCGAGGCGGATTACTCGAATATCCTTTGACGAAACCGGATCGACCTGTGGGAGCGGGCTTGCTCGCGAAAGCGGTACATCAGATATACATAAGTTGACTGATACACGGCTTTCGCGAGCAAGCCCGCTCCCACATTTGAATCTCTGAAAGATTTAAAATTTCGAATAATAGCGAGGCTTCAACGGATGAGAATCCTCGGCATTCTTTGCCTGCTACTCACATTGAACGGCTGCAGCTCGCTGCTGTTCTACCCCGAACCCGGCCTGCCATTCACGCCGGAAAAAGCCCATCTGCAATATCGCGACGTCACCTTGACCACCGCCGACGGAGTGAAGCTCCACGCCTGGTGGTTGCCGGCCAAGCCTGGTGTGCCGCTCAAGGGCACGGTGCTGCACCTGCATGGCAACGGCGGCAATCTGGCCTGGCACCTCGGTGGCAGTTGGTGGTTGCCTGAGCAAGGCTACCAAGTGCTGCTGCTGGACTATCGCGGTTATGGCTTGTCGGAAGGCAAGCCCTCGTTACCCGCGATCTATCAGGATGTGGACGCGGCGTTCAGTTGGATCGACAAGGCGCCTGAAACCCAGGGCCAGCCGCTGATAGTCCTCGGTCAAAGCCTGGGCGGGGCGTTAGCGGTGCATTACCTGGCTGCCCATCCGGAGCGCCAATCCCAGCTCAAGGCCCTGGTGCTGGACGGTGTGCCCGCCAGTTATCGTGACGTAGGACAATTTGCCTTGAGCACTTCCTGGTTAACATGGCCGTTTCAGGTGCCGCTGTCCTGGCTGGTCCCGGACGCCGACAGTGCGATCCATGCCATGCCCCAGCTGACGGGTGTGCCGAAGCTGTTGTTCCACAGCCTGGATGACCCGATCGTGCCCGTAGCCAACGGCATCCGCCTGTACCAGGCCGCGCCACCACCCAGGGTATTGCAACTGACCCGGGGCGGGCATGTACAGACCTTTGCCGACAAGACCTGGCAAACCGTGATGCTGCGCTACCTGGATGACCCGCAACACTTCAACGGTTTGCGTCGCCTGGGCGAAATTCCGAATTACCCCATTCCTAACGTTGATTCATCAGAGAACCCGCAATGAGCGAAGAACGCAACATGATCCCGCTGATCCTCACCGGCATCGGCACCATCATCGGTACCGTCGGTTGCTTGTGGTACTACGGCTACCTGCACTTCGCCAAGCCGGAAGATGCGTTGCTGCTCAGCGATTTCACCCTGCTCAAGACCGTGCCAGGCGAGGACTACAAGATCTCCCTGACCCCGGCAGCGCAAGTGGCACAGTGTGTGGATGGCGTGCTGGTGATGTTCGACACCGAGCAGAAAGGCCTGAGCGGTGTGCTGGTGAATAATAAGAAACAGGCGGTGCGGTGCATGGGCCAGGAGACACCACAGCTCCAGCAGTGATCCGGGCATCGCGTCTGAAATATTTGGAACCGTTTTGCCTGACCGACCACTCAATGGCTCGTCAACGTTCGTGATGGGTCGTCGCGGACCGCCAGCAAGGGGAGAGTCATGGTCAAGTTGGGTGAGATAAGTGCGATAGACAGGTGGTTGGAAATGTCCAGGATGCAGGCGCTGGTTGAAGCACTTGGCGGGGGCATCGATGACATCGCGCAAAAAGAACAGGGGGAGCAGTGCAAAGAGAAACCTGCAGGTGCGGGTTTCGAGAACGATAAGCGTCCGATCACATTCTAAACGTGAAAAAACCCACCGCTTCTGGTGGGGTTTTTATTTCTGCTCAATTGATCCATCAGCATCAGTGAGAAAGCGGGTCGCGCCACTCCATCATTTATTACCAAGGTATACCGCACGGAACTGATAGCGGCGGGAGACCACTGCTATATCGGTCAGGAGATTAAATCCGGCGCGTGGGAAATTACATTTGGAGTATAGAGATGAGATTGGACTCGTTGATGAACACGGCAGTCATGAACACCCTCACGACCATGTCCACGGCATGGAACGTTGTCACGGGACAGAGTGTGGGCTGGAGCCGTGGCGGCAACGCAAGCCATTACCCCAGTTATCAACCGAGCCAGCGACCCAGGTATGCCGGCATTCAAGCGCCGAATCGCGGGATAGCCCAGCACATGGGGCGAGCACCTTGGCGTCAGCCGCTGGAGTCGAAGCGGCCGCTTACAGTCACCCATAACAACTACATCTTCAACATTCACTACGTGAGCGTCAGGGATGTGAAGTCAGCTCAAGTGGGTGTGCATGTCAATAGCGGCCATGGCAGCATGAATAACGGCAATTTTGGTAACTACGGAAATAACGGTAACAGCGGGAGTCACAGTGGTTATACCAACCACGGAATAAACGGTAATCAACGAATCGCCGCAGGCGCCGGGCCTTCCCGTAATGGCCTGAGGCAAGGTAATCAGCCCTGAAGCAGTGGCGCACCCTTTCAAACGTTGACTTATTTTCTAGAATATTCGAAATGAACCGGTTGCCAATAAGGCACCAATTAATGGGGGTGATGTAATTCGGACTGAACAGTGCCGCTTATTATATTGCGAACGTGTAACCCATCAGTCTACTGGAATAGAGAAGGTGTCAAGATGACTCAGCTATTAGCCTCGCACTATGAATACCGCAATGCATTTTACGCACGTTATCCTGATGAACAGGCTTGGAGGCCTGCGGCCGAGCAACGTGCGTGGGGCAGCCGGTATGGCGGCGGTGATAACGGCAATCATGGTAACTATGGCAATAACGGAAATGGTGGCGCACATAGTCGCTATGAAAATCATGGGCGCAATGGTAATGAGATAGATGGGCTGCGGGTGACTTCACCCAATCGTCACGGTAGCCATGGCAACTATGGCAATTATGGTAACTATGGCAATAACGGTAACTCCGGGGGCTTTAGCAGTTACATTAATTCGGGGCAGAACGGCAATCGTACAGCGGGTTACTCTAGTAATTAAGTCAGTTATCAAGTGCTGAAGAGCTTTCGCCTGGGGTCAGACACAACGAAAAAGCCCCGCCTATTCAGGCGGGGCTTTTTTTGCACCTATCGATCAGTTAGCGACGGAAGACCGTGGTTTGACCGGTTGGTTGTCGTTGGAGATGGTCACTTCAACGCGGCGGTTCATGGCACGGCCCGATACGCTGCCGTTATCGGCAACCGGGTATTCCTTGCCATAACCCTGGGTCACGATGCGCGAAATGTCCACGCCTTGCTGAGCCAGTGCGCGTTGCACGGAAGACGCACGACGCTCGGACAGGCTCTGGTTATAAGAGTCGGAACCGGTGCTGTCGGTGTAGCCTTCGACGATCACTTTACGGTCCGGGTTGTCGCGCAGGAACTGAGCCAGTTTGGTGATGTTCACCAGACCGCTGGATTTCAGGTCGGATTTGTTAGTGGCGAACAGCACATCACCGAACGTTACCAGGGTACCGCGATCGGTCTGCTTGGCATTCAGGCTGTCTTGCAGTTGCTTGATCTGTGCATCACGGGCGTCCAGCAGGGCGCGGGCACGTTCGTCACCGGCATTTTTCAGCTTGGCTTCGGATTCGCGCAGCGCGATGGTGTCTTTGGCCACTTCAACGCGCTGGTTGGTCAGGTAGGCCAACTGGTCGACTTTCTTCTCGTCTTCCTTGTCGCGGTAGGCCTTGTCAGCCTTGTCCAGCCATTCGCTGGCGTCCTTGGTTTCCAGTGCCGCCAGCTTGGTGGCTTGCGGGTTGGTCTGCAGGGCCGAGAAGTTGGTCCGTGCGTTTTCCAGGTTCGCGTTAGGCGGGGTGGAGCAGGCCGCCAGTGCAACGCTCATCGCCAGCAGGGCAGGGATCATCAATTGTTTACGCATAGTCGTGTCGTCCTTTCAATTCGATATCAGGTGCGATGCGGTCAAGGGGTGCGTCTTACTTCTGCTGGATAGCAGCCGGGCGCATGCCTTCCTTACGCAGCTCATCAACAGCCTTCTGGGAATCCTTCACAGCTTGTTCAGCCTTGGCGGCCTGGGATTTGCGCTCTGCGACGCGAGCGTCCCACTCGGCTTGTTCAGCCAGGCGGCGGGCTTCGTCGTAGTTCTTGTCGTGCATGGCAATCTCGGCTTGCTTGAGCTTGTCCTGGGCCGACTTCATTTCTACAGCCGCGTACTCGGTGCCGCCGGCGCTGACAGCGCTGTTCACTGCGGACTGGGTCACCGCGTACTGCTCGGTCGGCGGGTTACCGGCGCAACCTGCCAGAACGAAGCTGGTGCCGATTGCCAGCGCGGCCAATTTGAGCCCGCGCAGATGGTTAAACGAGGATTTGGCAGTGCTGGTCTTCATCGTCTTCAACTCCATTGGATAACTCCTGAAATACATCAAAATCCATGTCACTGGTCAGCGGTTGGGGCCTTGGCGGTAAAGCACAAATTGCCCTTTAAAACGACCGTTCCAAGTGATGGCTTACTGGCTGTGACCGGAGGCTTTTTTCAAAAGTTCAGAGAAGATGGCGATTTGCCTAAAAAAATATCTGACTGATTGGTCAGGGTAAAAAAGTTGGAACTTCTGCGTTGCGCAGCGGTATGCCTGGCCCGCGAAGGGCCCGGCGTACAAGGGTTTTGCTGGAGTGGCTTCAGTGTTTCTGTTCGTCGCTGCTGGCCGACATATCATGCAGATAGCGTCGCGACAGCGTCAAAAAGCGCGGCGTAGGGCCGACGTCTTCGTACAGCGGGTCCCCCTCTTCGTCGGTGGCGACCACCTGCTGACCCTTGATGTAGGGAAAGCTGGCTTCCAGCTCTTCAAGGGCGGCGCCGATCAGCTCGCCGAGCAGTTCTTCGGTTTGGCGCTTGGGGTACATTTCGGCAATGGCCGCCAGCCTCGCGGCAGACTCCACGTCCAGGTGGATGGCGTACTCGGTCTTGGTCAAGCGACCCTTGGCGTTCTCTTCCCAATGCTGGGCCAGTTCTCGGATTTTCATGGCAACCTCAATGGAGCCCGCGATGGCAGGCAGTGATGAGTGACCAGTCGCGTGCATGGATAAATACAGGCGACTCAGTGTTGAGACTAGCTGCAACTCACAAGGTTTAAAGTCTTGTCATAAAACGATGCTGGCGGCACTCTGGCAGACCTGCGCGTCCCGGATTTCTGGCTGGAGATTGGCTGATGAGTGATATCGATGCACGCTTGCGTGAGGATGTTCACCTGCTGGGTGAGCTGTTGGGCAACACCATTCGAGACCAGTACGGCGATGATTTTCTCGACAAGATCGAGCAGATCCGCAAAGGCGCCAAGGCTGACCGCCGCGGAGCCATTTCCGACAAGGCGGCGGGGGATGAGCTGAGCTCCCGTCTGAATCAGTTGCAGGAAAACGAACTGCTGCCCGTCGCCCGGGCCTTCAACCAGTTCCTCAACCTGGCCAACATCGCCGAGCAATACCAACTGATTCACCGGCGCGATGAGTCGCAACCGGCGCCCTTTGAATCCCGCGTATTGCCTGAGCTGCTGGCGCGTCTGCAAGCCGAAGGCCACAGCAACGAATCCCTGGCCCGCCAGTTGGGGCGCCTGGAGATCGAACTGGTCCTCACCGCCCACCCTACTGAAGTGGCGCGCCGCACCCTGATCCAGAAATACGATGCCATCGCCGCCCAACTGGCGCTGCAGGATCACCGCGACCTCACCTCGGCGGAGCGCGAGCAGATCCGCCAGCGCCTGCAACGCTTGATCGCCGAGGCCTGGCACACCGAAGAAATCCGCCGCACCCGGCCCACGCCGGTGGACGAAGCCAAGTGGGGCTTTGCGGTCATCGAACATTCTCTATGGCACGCCATTCCCAATTACCTGCGCAAGGCCGACCAGGCCCTGCACGCCGCCACCGGCCTGCGCTTGCCCCTGGAGGCGGCGCCGATCCGCTTTGCGTCGTGGATGGGCGGTGACCGTGACGGCAACCCGAATGTCACCGCGCCGGTCACCCGGGAAGTGTTGTTGCTGGCGCGCTGGATGGCGGCCGACCTGTACCTGCGCGACATCGACCACCTGGCTTCCGAGCTGTCGATGCAGCAAGCCAGCCCGGCATTGCAGGCCAAGGTCGGTGACAGCGTCGAACCCTATCGCGCCCTGCTCAAGCAATTGCGCGAACGCCTGCGGGCCACGCGCCAATGGGCCCACACGGCGCTGAGCAGCAGCACGCCCGCGCCTGGCGAAGTGCTGCAGAACAACCGCGACCTGCTGGAGCCGCTGGAGCTGTGCTACCAGTCGTTGCACGAGTGCGGCATGGGCGTGATCGCCGATGGCCCGCTGCTCGATTGCTTGCGGCGTGCAGTGACGTTCGGTCTGTTCCTGGTGCGCCTGGATGTGCGCCAGGACTCCAGCCGTCATTCGGCCGCCATGACTGAAATCACCGATTACCTCGGCCTCGGTCGTTACGAAGACTGGGACGAAGCGACGCGTATCAGCTTCCTGATGAAGGAACTGGCCAATCGTCGACCGCTGCTGCCGAGCTACTTCAAACCCTCGGCCGACACCGCCGAAGTACTCAACACCTGTAAGGAAGTGGCCGCTGCCCCCGCTGCATCGTTGGGCTCTTACGTCATCTCCATGGCGGGTGCGGCGTCGGACGTATTGGCGGTACAACTGCTGCTTAAAGAGTCGGGCGTGCAACGGCCAATGCGCGTGGTGCCGCTGTTCGAGACCCTGGCCGACCTGGACAACGCCGGTCCGGTGATCGAGCAATTGTTGCTGCTGCCGGGCTATCGCGCGCGTTTGCAGGGGCCGCAGGAAGTGATGATCGGCTATTCGGACTCGGCCAAGGATGCCGGCACTACCGCCGCTGCCTGGGCGCAATACCGGGCGCAGGAGCGGTTGGTGGACATTTGCCGCGAGCAACAAGTGGAGCTGCTGTTGTTCCACGGTCGCGGAGGCACCGTGGGCCGTGGCGGCGGCCCGGCGCACGCGGCGATCCTGTCGCAGCCGCCGGGTTCGGTGGCGGGGCGGTTCCGCACCACTGAGCAGGGCGAGATGATTCGCTTCAAGTTCGGTTTGCCGGATATCGCCGAGCAGAACCTCAACCTTTACCTGGCCGCTGTGTTGGAGGCGACGCTCTTGCCTCCGCCGCCGCCCGAGCCGGCTTGGCGCCATTTGATGGACGAATTGGCAGCGGACGGGGTCAGCGCCTATCGCGCCGTGGTGCGGGAAAATCCGCAGTTCGTCGAGTATTTCCGCCAGTCCACCCCGGAACAGGAACTGGGCCGCTTGCCGTTGGGCAGTCGCCCCGCCAAGCGTCGGGCGGGCGGTATTGAAAGCCTGCGCGCGATCCCGTGGATTTTCGGCTGGACCCAGACCCGCTTGATGCTGCCCGCCTGGCTCGGCTGGGAAGCGGCACTGAGCAAGGCTTTGGAGCGCGGCGAAGGCGAGCTACTGGGGCAAATGCGCGAGCAGTGGCCGTTCTTCCGTACCCGCATCGACATGCTGGAAATGGTGCTGGCCAAGGCCGATGCCGACATCGCCCGCCTGTATGACGAGCGCCTGGTGCAGCCCGACCTGCTGCCATTGGGTGCGCATCTGCGCGACCTATTGTCGCAGGCGTGCAGCGTGGTGCTTGGCCTGACTGGCCAGTCGCAACTGCTGGCCCATAGCCCTGATACCCTGGAGTTTATCCGCCTGCGCAACACCTACCTCGACCCCTTGCACCTGTTGCAGGCCGAGTTGCTGGCCCGCTCGCGCCAGCAGGAAGCGGCACAGGACAGCCCTCTGGAACAGGCGCTACTGGTCTCCGTGGCCGGTATTGCCGCCGGTTTGCGTAACACCGGCTAGGGTTTTTTACGTGTTCTCAACGGCTTGCGAGCCAACCGCAACGACCGCCCTGAAAGGGGCGGTCAACGTTTACAGGGCCGGGTTGCACCCAGGCACACCCTACCTATGACGCATGCACGGCGCGGGTTCCTGCGACTTTTGGCGGCTTGTGTGCTTAAGGCCTGCTGTGTATCTTGATCAGCCTTTGGCCGTTTGGGCGGCCCGAATTCTATTTTTACGCGATTGGCCCCCCGCGGCGAATCCGAGCGTCATCTCTATAAAAAATTGAGGAGCACATCGATGCGCGTCATTCTGCTGGGAGCTCCCGGGGCCGGTAAAGGTACTCAGGCAAAGTTCATCACTGAAAAATTCGGCATTCCACAAATCTCCACCGGCGACATGCTGCGTGCGGCCGTCAAGGCTGGCACCGAGCTGGGCCTGATCGCCAAGAGCGTGATGGACAGCGGTGGCCTGGTTTCCGATGACTTGATCATCAACCTGGTCAAGGAACGCATCAGCCAGGAAGACTGCAAGAACGGTTTCCTGTTCGACGGCTTCCCACGCACCATTCCCCAGGCTGAAGCCCTGGTGAAGGCCGGCGTCGAGCTGGATGCCGTGGTCGAAATCGCGGTTGAAGATGAAGAGATCGTCCAGCGCATTGCCGGGCGTCGCGTTCACGAAGCCTCTGGCCGCGTGTACCACACTGTCTACAACCCGCCTAAAGTGGAAGGTAAGGACGATGTGACCGGCGAAGACCTGGTGCAGCGTAAAGACGACACCGAAGAAACCGTGCGTCATCGCCTGTCGGTCTACCACTCCCAGACCAAACCGCTGGTGGACTTCTACCAGAAGCTGTCCGCCGCCCAGGGCAAGCCGAAGTACAGCCACATTCCTGGCGTCGGCTCGGTTGAAGCGATCACTGCCAAAGTGCTGCAAGCACTGAGCTGATCCCTCGACTGGCTTCAAGGATAACGGCCCGCTTGCGGGCCGTTGTTGTTTATACTGGCGCACTTTTTTTCGACTTGGACACCCACACCGATGAGCACCCTGCTGGCCCTGGACACCGCGACTGAAGCTTGCTCCGTTGCCCTGCTGCACGATGGCAAGGTAACAAGCCACTACGAGGTGATTCCGCGCCTGCACGCGCAGAAGCTGTTGCCCATGATCAAGCAACTGCTCGAAGACGCCGGGACCACCCTGGCGGCGGTGGATGCCATCGCCTTCGGCCGTGGCCCGGGTGCGTTTACCGGTGTGCGCATTGCCATCGGCGTGGTGCAGGGCCTGGCATTCGCGTTGGAGCGTCCGGTGTTGCCGGTGTCCAACCTTGCCGTGCTGGCCCAGCGCGCCTTGCGTGAACACGGTGCCCACCAGGTGGCGGCGGCCATCGATGCGCGCATGGATGAAGTCTATTGGGGCTGCTACCGCGAAACGGCGGGCGAGATGCGCCTGGTGGGTGTGGAAGCCGTGCAGCCGCCGCAAGCGTCTGTACTCCCGGACGATGCCAGCGGTGACTGGTTCGGTGCTGGCACCGGTTGGGGTTATGGCGAGCGCATCGCTGTGCCCTTGGTGGGCCAGGACGCGACGATGTTGCCTCACGCTGAAGATTTGTTGACCCTCGCGCGCTTCGCCTTCGAGCGCGGTGAGGCGATTCCCGCAGATCAGGCAGCGCCTGTGTACCTGCGCGATAAAGTGGCGCAGACCAAGACCGAGCGCGGGATTATTTGACGTCAAAAATGATGGCAATTTGGGGCTAAGTTCACCAATCGTCAGAATTTGGCCCTGGTTTTAAACCTTTTTCAAATTATGTGTTCTAGTTATCACCAGAGCATTTGCGCACCATGGACGATGCTGCCAAAATGCCATTACTGATAGCGAGTTCGCGCCCATGCGTATTGATGGCTTTTCCTCACAGTCTTACCCAATCAAACGCAAGCCGCGTAAGGCAAACGTCACGGTAGACGAGTCGGTCGAGGATTCACCGGACTTCATCGACGTCCAGGCCGATGCGCAGGCCAACTCTCAACCTCGTATCAGCGGTCTTCCCGCCCGTCAGCAAGACATGGTCTTCCCGCGCTCAATGAGCAAAAGCGTCGCCAACGCCCTGGCCAGCTACCTGACCACCGCCGGTTTTGTCGAATGGGATATGGAAGTGCTGGGTCTCGACATCCACATCTGATGCGTCTGCCTTACTACCTCGGTTGCCCGTCCTGGAGTGAAAACGCCTGGCGCGAGTACCTGTACCCCGCCGATGCCCGCTCCAGCGATTACCTCGCGCTCTATTCCCAAGTCTTCAATGCGGTTGAAGGCAATACCACGTTCTACGCTCGCCCCTCGGCCGCCACAGTGCAACGCTGGGCTGAAATCATGCCCGACGATTTCCGCTTCACGGCCAAATTTCCCGGTGATATCAGCCATAGCGGCAACCTGATTGAACAGCTGCCGGCTGCGCAAAGCTTTGTGGGCTTGATGAGCCCGTTGGGGGAGCGCGTCTCGCCGATGTGGTTGCAACTGCCCGCGACGTTCACACCGCAGCGCCTGGGAGAGCTGGCAGGTTTCATTGATGGCCTGGAGCGGCCAATGGCAGTGGAGGTACGCCATCAGGCGTTCTTCGCCAAGGGCGATGCCGAGCGCATGCTCAACCGCTTGCTGCGTGACCGGGGTGTGGAGCGTATCTGCCTGGACCCGCGCGCACTGTTCAGTTGCACCTCCACCACGGCCGCCGTGCTGCACGCCCAATCGAAAAAGCCCAGGGTGCCGCCAAGGCCGGCGGCGCTGACGCAGTTTCCCCAAGTGCGGTTTATCGGTCATCCCGAACTGGAAGCCAACGACCCATTTTTGCTGCCATGGGTGGAAAAGGTCGCCGGCTGGATCGAAGAAGGGCGCACCCCCTACGTGTTCCTGCACACCTCGGATAACCGCCTCGCCGCGCAATTGGCGCTGCGCTTTCACGACCAGTTGATGGCGCGTCTACCCGGCCTGCCGCCGCTGCCGACCTTGGATCGGGCCCCCGAAGCGGAGCAACTGGGGTTACTCTAGGGCTCCTTTTCCCGCCAGGAGCCCGACATGGATGCCCAAACCCTTCGCGCCGAAACCTTCAAGGCCTTGCATGAGCGTGACCGCGCGTTCGTGATGCCAAACCCATGGGACGCAGGCTCCGCCGTCATGCTGGCCAGCCTGGGTTTTGAAGCGCTGGCCACCACCAGCGCGGGCTACGCGTTCAGCCTGGCGCGGCCAGATGCAGAAGGCGCGCTGTCCCTGGAAGACACGTTGATCAACGCAGGCATGATTGCCAATGCCACGGCGTTGCCGGTCGCGGCGGACCTGGAAAACGGCTTCAGCGACACCCCCGAAGGCTGCGCCCAAACCATCCTGCGTGCTGCGGCTAGCGGGATCGTTGGCGGCTCCATCGAAGATGCCACGGGCATTGCCGTCGACCCGATCTATCCCTTCGACCTGTCCGTCGAGCGTGTGGAAGCCGCGGTGGCTGCCGCGCGCAGCCTGCCATTCCCTTTCACCCTGACGGCCCGTGCGGAAAACCTCCTGCATGGCCGCCTGGATCTGCCCGACACCATCCGCCGCCTGCAAGCCTACGCCGAGGCCGGTGCCGACGTGCTGTACGCGCCGGCCCTGCGCACTGCCGAGGAAGTGTTGGCGGTGGTCAAGGCGGTGGCGCCCAAGCCAGTGAATGTGTTGATGTCCGGCGGCTTGAACCTGAGCGTCGCGCAGCTCAGCGAGATGGGTGTGCGGCGCATCAGCGTTGGCTCGGCCCTGGCGCTGGCCGCCTATGGTGAGTTCTATCGCGCTGCCCAGGAAGTCTATGAACTGGGCACGTTCACCTTTACCGAGCGCAAGATGCCGTTCAGTCAGGCCAACCAGTTCTTCAAGGACTAAGCGGTGCGCTTTTTCAAAGTGATGGGCGTGTTGCTGATCCTGGCGGGTGCCGTTGCCGTGGGTGCCTGGCGTGGATGGGTGCCACTGCCGGCCGATTGGAACCCATGGGCACCGCTGGACGTGCGCGCCAACCCCAACTTCTTGACCCGCTACAAGCTGGGCCGCCTGCAGGATGACCCGGCGCTGTGCGACCAGGTGCTGGAAACCTCGGGCCTGCGCGTCAGCCATCAGGCGGACTCGCCGGCGGATGCCGCGTGCCCCTTGCGCAATACTTTGCGCGTTCAGGGCGCTGCGGTGGGGCTGAGCAGCAGCTTCCTTGCCAGTTGCCCATTGGCGGTGGCGTTTGCGCTGTTCGAGCGCCACAGTGTGCAACCGGCGGCCCAGGCGGTATTCGGCCAGGCGGTGACGCGGGTCGATCACCTGGGCAGCTTTGCCTGCCGCAATATCTACAACCGTGCCGAGGGGCGACTCAGCCAGCACGCGTCGGCCAATGCGCTGGACATTGCCGGCTTTCGCCTGGCGGATGGGCGCAGCATCAACGTGCTCAAGGACTGGCCAGGGGAGGGCGACAAGGCGCGGTTTCTGCGTCAGGTCCGCGACAGCGCCTGCGATGATTTCAATGTGGTGTTGAGCCCGGACTACAACGCCGCGCACCGCAACCATTTCCATCTGGATATGGGGCGTTGGTGGGTGTGTCGCTGAGGGTCAGGCGGCCAGGCGCAGGTTCTGGGTGACCAGCGGGCGCGCCCAGTAGTAATCAAAGTCCAAGGCTTTTTGTTGCGCCACCAGTTCTTCGGTGGGGTACGGCGTGGCAGCCGGTGGCAGCAGGTCCAGTTCGAATTCGGCGATGGGCAGGTGCAGAGGGCGAGGTTCCGGTGCCGGGCCAGGCTCTGGCAACGGTTGGCCGGCGGTCAGCACAATCGGGCGCACCCAGCCGCTTTCGAAATTCTGCTGGCGCTGCTGGGCGACGATCTCTTCTTCCGGGAACGGCGGGGCGGCCGGTGGCAGCAAGTCGGCCTCGAGCTCGGCGATCGGCAGGAACAGCGGTTCAGGGGGGGCGATTTCGGTGTCTTTCACGTCGCACTCACGTTGGGTGAGGATCTGCGACAACAGGTCGGCGCCGGCGCTGGGTTCTACCGCTGGGTCCGCTGGTGCAGGCACCTGCACGGCGAGCGCGTCCGGCGTATCGCCAAGCTGCTCGGCCAGCGCCCGGGCGAAGAAGTCCTGCCACACATGACTCACCCCGGCCAGCGCTTGAGTATTGCGCAGGCCGTAGTGGTTGTGGGTCGGCAGTACACCGATGGTTAGGGGAAGAATGTCTGACATTTTTCTCGGTCGACGCTCAGCTCTGGCAAAATACCTGACTGTTGTTTTTATCGGCCGGTATTTGCCGATCCTTAATATTTTTGAGCGTAGCGATTGATGAGCGAACAACCAGCGGCCAGCCGCATACAGGTCGAGGCCTTGGGCGACGGTTTCAAGGCCCGTGCCGAGCAGTGGGCGTCTCTGTTGGGGCTGCCGTTGCAGGTGGCGGATGCGGACTTTTCCCTGCAAGTCGGGGAGCATGGCCTGCAGTTGCAACAGCTCGGGCCTGATGCGCCTGGGCCGGTGCGGGTGGACTTTGTGGAAGGGGGCGCGGCACATCGGCGTTTGTATGGTGGCGGCAGCGGGCAGATGATCGCCAAGGCCGTCGGCATCGCCCAAGGCGTGCGCCCACGGGTGCTGGACGCCACGGCAGGTCTGGGCAAGGACGCCTTTGTGCTGGCGAGCCTGGGCTGCGAGATGAGCCTGATCGAGCGTCAGCCGCTGATCGGCGCATTGCTTGAAGACGGGCTGGCGCGTGGCGCGGATGATTTCGAGGTGGCGCCGATCGTGGCGCGCATGACGCTGCTCAAGGGCAACTCCATCGACGTGATGCGCAATTGGGAAGGCGAGCCGCCGCAGGTGATCTACCTCGACCCGATGTTTCCGCACCGTGAGAAAACTGCGCTGGTGAAGAAGGAAATGCGCCTTTTCCGGCCGCTGGTGGGGGATGATCCTGACGCTCCGGCGCTGTTGGCGGCCGCCCTGGCCCTGGCCAGTCACCGGGTGGTGGTCAAGCGTCCGCGCAAGGCGCCGTGCATTGAGGGGCCCAAGCCGAGCCATGCGTTGGATGGCAAGTCCAGCCGGTATGACATCTACCCTAAAAAAGCACTCAAGCCTTAAGCCACAAGCTGCAAGCTAAAGTGCTTTCAACTTGCAGCTTGCAGCTAACAACTTACCGCTGCCTCTCTCCTATAAGCCCGCATAAACAACCCCACCACCTCCTGCACATGGGCTTCGGCGGCTTCTTCACTCAGTTGCCCGCCGCAGCCATACAGCAGGCAAAAGTTCGCCGTGCCCTTGAGCAGGCAGAAGAAGTGTTCGGCTGCCGTAAACGGTTTGTCGATGCTCAGCGCGCCGCTCTGGTCGATCTTGCTGAGCAGGCGTTCCATGCCCTGCAACATGCGCATGGGGCCTGCCTCGAAGAAGATCTGCGAGAGTTTCACGTCCTGATTGCCGGTGGTCATCATCAGGCGATGCAGGTTGACTGACTCTTCGCTATTGATCAGGCGATGGAACCCCCGCGCGATGTTCAACAACACGGTTTCCACGGGCATGCCCGTGGGCAGCTCGAAGTACATCACCGGCAGTTGTTCTTCGCACTTGGCCACCACGGCGGCGGTGAACAAGGTCTCTTTATCGTTGAAGTGGCTGTACACGGTCAGTTTCGACACGCCGGCTTCCAGTGCCACCGCATCCATGCTGGTACTGGCGTAGCCATTGCTCAAAAACAGATTTTTCGCTGCTTCGAGGATTGCCTGGCGTTTTGCCATGTCCTTGGGGCGCCCGGGGCTATTGGTGTTTACAGGATTGTCGGACATTTTCACCTTTAATACTGGACTGGCGAGTTTGGTATTAATACCATACCCGCCAGTATAATTATTCCTAGCTCTACTTGCGAAAGGTCCTACAGCATGCGCAGTACTTTCCTGCCCTTTGCTTTGCCTGTCAGTTTGGTCTTGCTGTTGTCCGCTTGCGGCCATGAAGAAGCGGCCCAGATTACCATCCGCCCGGCCATGGTGGTGCAGCCACAGCCTTCTGCGCAGTCGATGGACAGCTACCCAGGCGAAGTGCGCGCACGCTTTGAGCCGGACCTGGCCTTTCGCATTGGCGGCAAAGTCAGCAAGCGGCTGGTGGAAGAGGGCGAACGCGTCAAGGCCAACCAGGCGCTGGCAGAGCTCGATCCTCAGGACGTGCGCCTGCAACTGGAAGCGACCCGAGCCCAAGTCGCCGCCGCCGAGGCCAACCTGAGCCTGGTGCGGGCCGAACGCGACCGCTACAAGACTCTGATGGACCGTCAGATGGTCAGCCGCTCTCAGTACGACAATTCCGAAAACCTCTATAGATCCGGTGAAGCACGCCTCAAGCAGATCAAGGCCGAGTTCGACGTGGCCAGCAACCAGGCCGGCTATGCCGTATTGCGTGCGCCCCAGGACGGGGTGGTTGCCAAGCGTGCGGTAGAAGTCGGCCAAGTGGTGTCTGCCGGCCAGACCGTATTTACCCTGGCCACCGATGGCGAGCGTGAAGTGCTGATCAGCTTGCCGGAGCAAGGTTTTGGCCGCTTCAAGATCGGCCAGCCGGTGTCGGTCGAGCTGTGGAGCCAGCCCGATCAACGCTTCAGCGGGCGCATTCGCGAGCTGTCGCCGGCAGCCGATCCGAAGTCGCGCACCTTCGCCGCACGTGTGGCATTCATCGGTGGCAAGGTCCCGGCCGAATTGGGCCAAAGCGCGCGCGTTTTCATACAGGCCGACGGTGTTGTTCCGCTGTCGGTGCCGCTGTCGGCCCTCAGTGCGGAGAACGGTGCGTCCTACGTCTGGCGTGTGCAGCCGGACAACTCCATCACCCGTGTGCCGGTGCGCGTTGGCGCCTTTGGTGAAAAATCCGTCCCGGTCCTGGAAGGCCTGGCCCCGACCGATTGGGTGATTGCTGCGGGTGTGCATGTGCTCCACGAAGGCCAGCAGGTGCGGCCGGTGGATCGCTCCAACCGTGTGGTGAATCTGGCGGCCAAGGAGTAGTCCCCGATGGGTTTCAATCTTTCCGAATGGGCGTTGCGCAATCGCCAGATCGTACTGTTCCTGATGATCCTGCTGGCGGTTGTCGGCACATTGTCCTACTCCAAGCTGGGGCAGAGCGAAGACCCGCCGTTCACCTTCAAGGCCATGGTGATCAAGACCAACTGGCCCGGCGCTACGGCCCAGGAAGTCTCGCGGCAAGTTACCGAGCGCATCGAGAAAAAACTCATGGAGACCGGTGAGTACGAACGCATCGTCTCCTTCTCGCGCCCCGGCGAGTCCCAGGTCACCTTCATGGCCCGTGACGCCATGCACTCGGCGCAGATTCCCGAGCTGTGGTACCAGGTGCGCAAGAAGATCAGCGACATTCGCCAGACCTTGCCGCCGGATATCCAGGGGCCGTTTTTTAACGATGAATTCGGCACCACCTTCGGCAACATCTACGCACTGACCGGCGACGGTTTCGACTACGCGGTGCTCAAGGACTACGCCGACCGCATCCAGATTCAACTGCAGCGCGTCGCGGATGTGGGCAAGGTCGAGTTGCTTGGCCTGCAGGATGAAAAAATTTGGATCGAGCTGTCCAACCTCAAGCTGGCCACCCTCGGCCTGCCATTGGCGGCGGTGCAGCAAGCCTTGCAGGAACAGAATGCGGTCTCCACCGCAGGCTTCTTTGAAACCCCGAGCGAGCGCGTGCAACTGCGGGTGTCGGGCAACTTCAAGACTGTGGAAGAGATCCGCAACTTCCCGATCCGTGTGGGTGATCGCACCTTCCGCATCGGTGATGTGGCTGATATCCACCGTGGCTTCAACGACCCACCGGCACCGCGCATGCGCTACATGGGCGAAGACGCGATCGGCCTGGCCGTCGCCATGCGTGACGGTGGCGACATACTGGTCTTGGGCAAAGCCCTGGAAGGCGAATTCGCACGCCTGCAGAAGAACCTTCCGGCCGGCATGGAGCTGCGCAAGGTGTCGGACCAACCGGCGGCGGTGAAGACCAGCGTCGGCGAATTCGTGCAGGTACTGGCCGAAGCGCTGGCCATCGTGTTGCTGGTGAGTTTCTTCTCTCTGGGCGTGCGCACCGGCATGGTGGTGGCCCTGGCGATTCCGCTGGTTCTGGCAATGACGTTTGCCACCATGTACTACCTCGGCATCGGCTTGCACAAGATTTCCCTGGGCGCGCTGGTGCTGGCGCTCGGTTTGCTGGTGGATGACGCGATCATCGCCGTGGAGATGATGGCGATCAAAATGGAGCAGGGCTACGACCGGCTCAAGGCCGCCAGCTTTGCCTGGACCAGCACCGCGTTCCCGATGCTCACCGGCACATTGATCACCGCCGCGGGTTTCCTGCCGATTGCCACGGCGCAGTCGAGCACCGGCGAATACACACGCTCGATCTTCCAGGTGGTGACCATCGCGTTGCTGGCTTCGTGGGTCGCTGCCGTAGTGTTCGTGCCCTACCTGGGGGAAAAACTCCTGCCAGACCTGGCGAAGATTCATGCAGCCAAGCACGGCACCGATGGTCCGGATCCCTACGGCACGCCGTTCTACCAGCGCGTAAGACATTTGGTGGAGTGGTGCGTGCGGCGGCGCAAGACGGTAATCGTCCTCACCCTGCTGCTGTTTATCGGCTCGGTGGCGCTGTTCCGCTTCGTACCACAACAGTTCTTCCCGGCGTCCGGTCGCCTGGAACTGATGGTTGATCTCAAACTTGCCGAAGGCGCCTCCCTGAGTAACACCGCCGAGCAGGTCAAACGCCTGGAAGCTTTGCTCAAGCACCACGCAGGCATCGACAACTACGTGGCCTACGTGGGGACTGGTTCGCCGCGTTTCTACCTGCCGCTGGATCAGCAACTGCCAGCCGCCAGCTTCGCCCAGTTTGTGGTGCTGGCGAAAACCATCGAGGAGCGCGAAAGCCTGCGCACCTGGCTGATCGAAACTCTCAACGAGCAATTTCCCGATCTGCGTTCACGGGTGACCCGCCTGGAAAACGGCCCACCCGTGGGCTACCCGGTGCAGTTCCGGGTGACCGGTGAACACATCGAGGAAGTCCGCGCCCTCGCGCGCAAAGTAGCGGCCAAGGTTCGCGAGAATACCCATGTGGTCAACGTGCACCTGGACTGGGAGGAGCCGAGCAAGATCGTCTACCTCAATATTGACCAGGACCGTGCCCGTGCCCTCGGCGTCAGCACGGCCAACCTGTCGAAATTCCTGCAGAGTTCGTTGACCGGTTCCAGCGTGAGTCAATACCGGGAGGACAACGAGTTGATCGAAATCCTCCTGCGCGGCACCGTGCATGAGCGCACCGAACTGTCTCTGCTGCCAAGCCTGGCGGTGCCGACCGACAATGGCAAGAGCGTGGCGCTGTCGCAGATCGCCACCCTCGAATATGGCTTCGAAGAAGGCATCATCTGGCACCGCAATCGTCTGCCGACGGTGACGGTCCGTGCGGATATCTATGGCAAGGAGCAACCGGCGACATTGGTCCAGCAGATCCTGCCGAGCCTTGAAGGTGTGCGTGCCGAGCTGCCGGATGGCTACCTGCTGGACGTCGGCGGTACGGTCGAGGACTCTGCCCGTGGCCAGAACTCGGTAAAAGCCGGTGTGCCGCTGTTCATCGTGGTGGTGCTGACCTTGCTGATGCTGCAACTGCGCAGCTTCTCACGCACGGCGATGGTGTTTCTGACCGCCCCGCTTGGGCTCATCGGTGTGACGCTGTTCCTGCTGGTCTTCCGCCAGCCTTTTGGCTTCGTGGCCATGCTGGGAACCATCGCCCTGTCCGGGATGATCATGCGTAACTCGGTGATCCTGGTGGACCAGATCGAACAAGACATCAAGGCGGGCCTGGCACCGTGGCAGGCGATCATCGAAGCCACCGTGCGACGCTTCCGCCCGATTGTGCTGACGGCTTTGGCGGCAGTGTTGGCAATGATCCCGCTGTCACGCAGTGTGTTCTTCGGGCCGATGGCTGTGGCGATCATGGGCGGGTTGATTGTGGCAACCGCGCTGACGCTGTTGTTCCTGCCGGCGTTGTACGCGGCATGGTTCAGAGTCAGGAAAGAAGTGGTGTAAGCCTGACAGCATTGCGCCAAGGCCCCGTACAAGCGGCCTTGGCGCAGTGGTTCAACGGTGATACGAGGGTTACAGCGCTCCGAATACCTTCTTCGCCAGGCTGGTGGCCGCCGCCGCCGGGTTCTCGCGGATGGTTTCTTCCTGCTTGGCAATCATCTTGAACAAGCCGTCCAGCGCCTGTTCAGTCACGTAGTTCTCGACGTTGGCGCTCTTGGCGTCCACCGCGCCGAAGGCTGCAGCCTTGCCGGCCAAAGCGTTGTACTGCTGGGCCACGCCGACCTTGTCGGTAGCGGCCTTGACGATTGGCAGGAACTTGGCGCGGATCTGTTCGCGACTGCTTTTGTTCAAGTATTGGGTGGCCGAATCCTGGCCACCGCTGAGGATGCCCTTGGCGTCCGTGACGCTCATGTTCTTCACGGCGTTGACCAGGATCGGCTGAGCCTGGGTCACGGCGGTTTCGGCAGCCTTGTTCATGCTGGTTTCCAGCTGGGTGACTTGGTCGCCCATGCCGAACATTTTCAGTTTGTCGGCGACTTTGCCCAGCTTGCCTGGCAGGCCGATCTTCACTTCCGGGTTGTTGCTGAAACCACCGGGTACGCCCAGTTGCTTCACGGCAATCTGCGCGCCTTGGGTCAGGGCGTCCTTGAGGCCGCCGCTGGCGTCACCCTGGGACAGGCTGCTCAAGTCCAGGGCCATGGCGTTGGCACCGAGCAACAGGCCGGCACACAGGGCAGTCAAACGAAGGGAGTTACGGAGCATGGACGCTTCCTTTTGGTAGGGCTTATGTTCTGGTGGCTATCAGTGGGCCACTGCATCAACGCGCAGACGCAGCGGTTGCGGGTCCTGGCCATTGAGCTGCACGGAGTGCCGTTCGGTGGTGATAAACAGTAGCTTGCCATCCAGTTCGATGCGAGCGCTCACCGAGTAACTGTGGCCGGGTTTGACTTGCGCCGGGTCGTAGCTCAGGTGAAAGGGCAGCGGCACCTGGCCCTTGACCGGGCCTTTCTGCTCGGCGAGGGTCACAGCCGGTGCATCCGCCAGGGAAACGTCTTGCAGGCTGACACTCAGGGTCGCGGCCGGCGGCAGGGCGATGCGTTGCAGGTAGAACACTTCGCCATCGAGGCTGGCCTTGGGCGTGGGGCTCATGGACTGGCAGGCTCCGAGCAGGGCGGTGAGGCCCAGGAGGATGATCTTTTTCATGGTACAGCTCCTTTTCAGCGGCGCCGGCATCCAACCGGCGCCTTCTTAAATCTAGCGGCTTTCTTCAGGTTCGACAGGTGCTTCGGCCGCGCCATCGACACGGTGCAGGGCGACCTGGCGGATCGACAGGCGAATCTCCGCCGGCAGCACGCGCTTGGCCGCGCCCTCGGCCAGTTCGCCGAGCAGGTCGTGGTAGCTCAACTTGCCAGCCTCGTCGCGGCGCAGCACATCTTGCTCCAGCAAGGTCTGGATGAAATGTCGGAAAAGGCTCTTGTCGAAGAACTCCGGGGCGTTGAGCCCATGCAGGATCGACAGGCGCTGGGCCATGATCGTGCACAGGTCTTCCAGTTCTTCGGCACTGATGCTGTTCTGGCCACTGTTGAGCAGCAGTGAGATGGCCATGTAGAAGCGTTGCAGGGTCTGGGCAATGCTCTTGGACAGCAGCGTCAGCAGCACAAAGTGCCGCGAGCTCGGGGCCGGGCGCAGGTACACGTTGTTCTCGAAACGCAGCAGGCCTTGCTCGACAAAGGCCTCCAGCCATTGGTCGATCACCGTATCGAGTTCTTCCAGTGACCAGCGGATAAACAGCTCAGATTGCAGGTACGGATACAGCGCGTGGCTGTAGCGCAGGATCTGCTCACGGCTCATGCGCGAGGTGCTTTGGAAGAAACTTGCCAGCAGCGCCGGCAGGGCAAAGATGTGCAGCACGTTGTTGCGGTAGTACGTCATCAGGACGGCGTTCTGCTCGTCCAGGTACAGAATCTTACCCAGGGCATCGCTCTGTTCCGACAGCAGGTCCATGTCCTTGACGTGCTTGATCAGCGCCAGGCCATCACCTTCGGGCAAGGTGGTGTGCTGCGAGTAGGGCACCCGGCGCAACAGCGCCAGGTACAGGTCCAACTGGCGGGCCATGGCTTGTTCGTCCAAGGCCAGGCGTGTGGTGGACAGCAATGCCAGCGCCACCAGGTTCACCGGGTTTACCGCCGCGGCTTCGTTCAAGTGGCGCGCCACCTGTTCGCCGAGGCGGTTGGTGGTCTCGTTGAGCCAAGCCGGCTTGTAGTTCGGGCCCAGTTCCTGGGAGCGCCAATCCGGCTGTTCACTGTCGAGGAATTCGGCCAGCTTGATCGGCTCGCCAAAGTTGACCGCGACCTGGCCAAAGCGTTGCTTGAGCGCGCCGACCACTTTGAAAATATCGAAGATCGATTCTTTTTTCTTGCTCGCGCCACGCAGCTCGCCAAGGTAGGTGCGGCCTTCGAGCACGCGCTCATAACCGATGTACACCGGCACAAACACGATGGGCATGCGCGAGGAGCGCAGGAAACTGCGCAGGGTAATCGCCAGCATGCCGGTCTTTGGCTGCAGCATACGCCCGGTGCGCGAGCGTCCGCCTTCGACGAAGTACTCCACCGGGAAGCCCTTGGTGAACAAGGTGTGCAGGTATTCGTTGAACACCGAGGTGTACAGCGGATTGCCCTTGAAGGTGCGGCGCATGAAAAACGCACCGCCACGGCGCAGCAGGCTGCCGATCACCGGCATGTTCAAGTTGATACCGGCGGCGATGTGTGGCGGGGTCAGGCCGTTCTTGAACAGCAGGTAGGACAGCAGCAGGTAGTCGATATGGCTGCGGTGGCACGGCACATAGATTACCTCGTAACCCTGGGCAACCTTTTGCACACCTTCGATGTTATTGACCTTGATGCCGTCGTAGATCTTGTTCCAGAACCAGCTCAGCACCACTTCGAGGAAGCGGATCGCGGTGTAGGTGTAGTCCGAGGCGATTTCGTTGCCGTAGCGCAGGGCCTGGGCCTTGGCTTTTTCCGGGCTGATTTTTTCGCGCTCGGCTTCGTCGATGATGGCCTGGCGCACCAATGGCATGTTGACCAGGCCCTTCACCAGGTTGCGACGGTGGGACAGGTCGGGGCCGATCACCGCCGTCTTCAGGTTACGAAAGTGCACACGCAGGATGCGCTGGGCCATGCGCACAGTGCGTTCGTGCCCTTTATTGTGCTCGATCAATTCACGCAGGTTGATAGGCGCAGAGAATTGCACACGGGTCTTGCGACCCAGGATCAGGATGCTCAACAAGCGACGCAGACGCCCGGTGACGGCCCAGCTGTCGGCAAACAACAGCTTCCACGGGCTGGACTCGCTTTCGGGCGACTGGCCCCAGAACACGCTGACCGGAATGATTTGTGCATTCTCTTCGGCGTGGTCGCTGAGAGTGTCGACCAGGCGGGTCAGGGTCGGCGGCGCGCCGCGCTTGTCCTGGCGGCCGAGCCAGTCCGGTTCCGGCGTGAGGTAGAAGAACGCCGCCGGTTCCATCAACGGACCGACCGAGACCGGCAGCACCGGGCGCGGCAGGCCGGCCTTGGTGCACTCGGCATCGACCACGGCCAATTCGGTGAGGGAGGGCGATTGCAGGACGTAGAACACCGGCCGGCTGCGGTCCAGGTTGAGGGTTAGGGACGACTGGTTGATCGTCTCCGAGCGAACCCAGAGGTACAACAGTCGGCGCAAGGTGCCAAACACTAGACGGCGGAACGGGGAGCGGGTCATAGGCGTGCTGCTTCAAGTGGAAAAAACCGAGCAGGCGCTCGGGCGGGTAGTGTGCCGTATTCGCCGAAAATCGGCAAAAAAGCAGCGATGTAAACTTGAGTTGATCGTTTTTGAGCCTGTCTTATACTCGGCAGTTCAATGCGAGCGACTCAACAATAAAAAGCATGTGGGAGCAAAACAGATGGCAACGCGCGAAACCGGCAATGTGAAGTGGTTCAACGATGCAAAGGGCTATGGCTTCATTCAACGCGAAGACGGCAAGGATGTGTTTGTGCACTACCGCGCCATTCGCGGTGAAGGCCACCGCTCCCTGGCCGAGGGCCAGCAGGTGGAATACGCCGTGGTGACCGGCGAGAAGGGCTTGCAGGCGGAGGATGTGGTGGGGCTTTAACGCGGACGTTGTTACACCGCTGAACCCATGTGGGAGCTGGCTTGCCTGCGATGCAGACACTTCGGTCTATCAGCTAGACCACAGTGATGCTATCGCAGGCAAGCCAGCTCCCACAGTTTGATTGGGTTCACACGTCAGGCTTATGCGGTTTTCCAGGTGATCTGCTCTTCACCGTCTTCACTGATGCGAATCCAGGTATCAGCGCTTTCTTCACCTTCTTCCTCGACCCACGTACCCGGTGCGCAACGCACTTCGACGTTCAGCGCGGCAAACGCGGCGCGGGCGCAGGCGATGTCGTCGTCCCACGGCGTCTGGTCGCTTTCCAGGTACAGGCTGTTCCATTTGCCCACGGCTTTGGGGAGCCAGGTCACGGGCACGTTGCCGGCCTTGCATTTGTAGGTCTGGCCTTTCTGGACCCAGTCGGTGCAAGGACCCAGAGCGGCGCCCAGCCAAGCGGCGATGGCCTTGTAGTCGACGTCGGCGTCCTTCAGGTAAATCTCGATATCAGGTTGGCGCATGGATGTTCCTCGTTGCGGGATTCGAAAATCCATTCGCGGATGCTTAAAAGTCGGTTATTGAAGCACGAAATAATCGTAGCGCATCGACACCGTGACCTGCAGCGGCTCGGCGGCCTCGATGACTTCGGCACGGCGCTCGGCACTGGCGCGCCAGCCGTGGGGTGTCATCGCCAGCAAATTCGCCCGGTCCTGGGGCTCGGCCAGGCTGAGGGTGAATTCCAGCGTCTCGCTGTGGGCCAGGCTCATGCCGTCGGGCACCAGGGCCAGGTGCTTGTCGTCGGTGTACTCGCGCACTTCGTCGTACAGGCGCTCACGCAGTTCCATCAGGTGGCCGCTGGTCGGGCCGACCTTCATCAGGCCGCCGCCGGGGCTGAGCAGGCGCTTGGCCTCTTCCCAGTCCAATGGGCTGAACACGCTGGCAAGAAACTGGCAACTGCCTGACGCCAATGGCACACGGGCCATGCTCGCAATCAACCAGGTCAGCGCCGGGTTGCGCTTGCACGCGCGCTTGACGGCTTCCTTGGAGATATCCAGGGCGTAGCCATCGGCGTGGGGCAGGGCGTCGGCGATTTGCGCGGTGTAGTAACCCTCGCCACAACCGATATCCACCCAGCGCTGCGGCGCGCGTTCTGCGGCAAGTTCCGCCAGGCGCTTGGCCACCGGGGCGTAGTGCCCGGCGTTGAGAAAATCACGACGGGCCTCGACCATGGCGAGGTTATCGCCCGGGTCGCGGCTGTTCTTGTGCTGCACCGGCAACAGGTTCAGGTAACCCTGGCGTGCGCGGTCGAAACGGTGCCCGGCCGGGCACGCCACGCCATTGTCCACCGCGTTCAGCGGGGCGCTGCAAATGGGGCAGGCCAGCATCAGGCGAGCAACTTGATCAGGGTCTGGTAGTAGATTTCGGTCAATACATCGAGGTCGCTGGCCAGGATGCGCTCGTTGACCTGGTGGATCGTGGCGTTGACCGGGCCGAGTTCGACCACCTGGGTGCCCAGCGTGGCGATGAAGCGCCCATCCGAAGTGCCACCGCTGGTGGACGCCTTGGTCTCACGCCCGGTGATCGCCTTGATGCTCGCCGACACCGCATCCAGCAACGCGCCGGGTTCGGTGAGGAACGGCAGGCCTGACAGGGCCCAGTCCACGTGCCAGTCCAGGCCATGCTTGTCGAGGATCTCGGCAACCCGCTGTTGCAAGCCTTCAACGGTGGATTCGGTGGAGAAGCGGAAGTTGAACACTGCCGTCAGGTCGCCCGGAATCACGTTGGTCGCGCCGGTGCCGGAGTTGAGGTTGGAGATCTGGAAGCTGGTCGGCGGGAAGAACGTGTTGCCGTCATCCCAATGCTCGGCGGCCAGTTCGGCCAAGGCCGGTGCGGCCAGGTGGATCGGGTTCTTCGCCAGGTGCGGGTAGGCCACGTGACCCTGTACACCGCGTACGGTCAGGGTGGCGCCGAGGGAGCCGCGACGGCCGTTCTTGACCACATCGCCCACCAGCGTGGTGCTGGAAGGTTCGCCGACGATGCACCAGTCCAGGCGCTCCTTGCGTGCGGCCAGGCGTTCGATCACGGCCTTGGTGCCATGGTGCGCCGGGCCTTCCTCATCGCTGGTGATCAGGAAAGCGACCGAACCCTTGTGGTCCGGGTAGTCGGCGACAAAACGCTCCGACGCCACCAGCATTGCCGCCAGGCTGCCTTTCATGTCTGCTGCGCCACGCCCGCAAAGCATGCCGTTTTCATCGATCAACGCGTCGAACGGGTCGTTCTGCCAGGCTTGCACCGGGCCGGTCGGCACCACGTCGGTGTGGCCGGCAAAGCACAGCACCGGGCCGTCGTGCTTGCCGTGAGTGGCCCAGAAGTTGTCCACGTCTTCAATGCGCATTGGCTCAAGCGCAAAACCGGCGTCGCCCAGGCGCTGCATCATCAGCTTCTGGCAATCGGCGTCAATCGGCGTGACCGATGGGCGACGGATCAGGTCGATGGCAAGTTGAAGGGTCGGCGAAAGGTCGGCGTGGGCCGTCATGGGGGAACTCCGGAAAGCGTGTAATGGGCGCAGGGCGAATGTGGAATACAGAACTTGAAATGGCGAAATTCTAATGTGGGAGCGGGCTTGCTCGCGAATGCGGAGTGTCAGCTACGCATGTATTGGCGCAAACACCGCATTCGCGAGCAAGCCCGCTCCCACATAAGGCAATCGGCGCTTGCCTGATCCAACAAAACGGCCGTTATCTTATAGCAAAACGGCGGCCAGAGGCCGCCGTTTAGTGCATTGCGCAAGTTTTTACTCAACCGTCGCCGGCTCGGCCTTCGGCGCCGGTTTCGGCAGCGACGACAGGAACGCCATGACCAGCGCCGCCACATACGGCAGCGACTGCACCAGCAGCATCACCACCCAGAAGCGGATGTCATTGCTCGGCAAGCCCTGCACCAGGTAGATCCCCAGTGCCGCGCCCCACAGCAGCAACATGATGAACATTTCTTCGCGGGCTTCGGAAATCGCTACCCAGAAGCCGTGGTTATCCGCGTTTTTCGGTGTGCGGAAGAACGGAATGCTGGTGGTGAAGAAGCCATACAACACCGCCTTGGCAATCGTGTGTGACAACGCCAGGCCGGCCAGGGCCGCGCAAAACGCATCCTTCAAGTTCACGCCTACCGCGCGACGGTAGAGGAAGATGATCTTGCCCACCTTGAACACGAACAGCGCCAACGGCGGGATTGCGAAAATCAGCAGCGGCGGGTCGACCCGCGTCGGCACGATGATCATCGCCGCCGACCACAACAGGGCGCCCACGGTGAAGAAGATGTTCATGCCATCCGCCACCCACGGCAGCCAGCCTGCGAGGAAGTGGTAGCGCTGGCCACGGGTCAGCTCGGTGTCCTTGCCGCGCAGCAGGCTGGCGGTGTGACGCTTGATGATCTGGATCGCCCCGTAGGCCCAGCGGAAACGCTGTTTCTTGAAGTCGATAAAGGTGTCCGGCATCAGGCCCTTGCCGTAGCTGTCGTGGTAATACGCCGCCGACAGACCTTTCTCGAACACACGTAGGCCCAGTTCGGCATCTTCGCAGATGCACCAGTCGGCCCAGCCCAGTTCTTCAAGCACCGAGCGACGGGTCATGGTCATGGTGCCGTGCTGGATGATCGCGTCACGGTCGTTGCGGGTGACCATGCCGATATGGAAGAAGCCCTTGTATTCCGCATAGCAGAGCTTCTTGAAGGTGCTTTCGTTCTGGTCGCGGTAATCCTGCGGCGATTGCACCACGGCGATTTTCGGGTCGGCGAAGTGCGGCACCATGTGCTTGAGCCAGTTCGGCGACACGCAGTAGTCGGAGTCGATCACCGCGATCACTTCGGCATCCTTGGCGGTGTGCGGAATCAGGTAGTTCAGCGCACCACCCTTGAAACCGGCCAGGGGCGCGACATGGAAGAACTTGAAGCGCGGACCGAGGGTTTCGCAGTAGTCGCGCACCGGCTCCCACACCGCCGGGTCCTTGGTGTTGTTGTCGATGATCAGGACTTCGTAGTCCGGGTAATCGAGGGCGGCCAGGGCATCGAGGGTCTGTTTGACCATCTCCGGCGGCTCGTTGTAGCACGGCACGTGGATCGACACTTTTGGGCGGTAGTCCGAATCCCCCTCGACCGGCAGGAATTCACGCCGACGCTTGTGGGTCCACACCGCTTCCGCCAGTTCATGGGCTTCTGTGAGCAGCACGATAAACACGCCCAGGGCGCCGAGGGCCAGCAGGATACCGACGGTTACGCTGAACCAGGTGCTGTATTGCTGGCTGTAGTCGTAGCCGATCCACACCAGCACCGAACCGCAGAGGAACGCGATAAAGGTCAGGAAGGTGCGGCCACGCTGGCGCAGGGCCGAGCCGTCGATCATCAGCAGCGTCAGGGACAGCAATGCGAGCACCACCGAACCGATGGCCAGCACGCGCCACTGTGGAATTGCCACCACCGGCCCGTCAAAGTTGAATTTCTGCTGGCGTGCGGCGTTGTACACGCCCCAGTACGCGCCGGCCGAGCCTTCGTCGCTGACTTTCCACGGCTGATCGAACGCTTCGATCACGAAGTAGTTGAAGCCTTGGCGATTCAGTTTGTTCACCAGAGTGCGCAAGTAGATCGCCTGGTCGGAAGGGGACGTTTCATTGCCACCGCGCATGCGCCCGTTGCTAGGCCAGCCAACCTCCGACAGCAGCAGCGGCTTTTTCGGGAACATTTTCTTCAGGTCGCGGGCGCGGTCGAGGACGTACTGGCCGGCCTTGTCCATGGGAATGTATTCCCAGAACGGCAGGATGTGCGCGGCGATCAGGTCGACGTGCTTGGCCAGTTGCGGGTTCTTTTCCCAGATGTGCCACTGCTCGGACGTAGTCACCGGCACTTTCACAGCAGCGCGCACCCGGTCGAGCAGCACAATCAGGGCTTCTGGGGTGATTTCTTCACGGAACAGGGCTTCGTTGCCGACCACCACCCGCACCACACTGCGCGAGCTGTTGGCAATTTCAATGGCGCGCTGGATTTCCCGCTCGTTGCGCTCAAGATCCGGGCTGATCCAGATCCCGAGGGTCACGCGCAGGCCGAATTCTTCGGCCAACTTGGGGATGTCACCCAGGGTGCCATCGACCGAGTAAGTACGGATGTTGTCCGTCAGCTTGCTCATGATCTCGAGGTCGCGACGCATCTGGTCGTCGGTCGGGTACTGACCTTTCTGTGGGTACTGGCCTTGCTGGAACGGCGAGTAGGAAAAACCGGAGATCTGTTCAGGCCAGTTGGGAGTGGTGACGGGGCGGTTGATCAGCGCCCAGAAACCGGTGAACAGCGCGGCGATTGCCAGCACGATCACCAGGTTGAGTCCAAATTTACGCGATGCCATGGCTATTTCGGGTTCCAAAGGGTGTGGAACGAAGAGAGGTGTCGGCCTGCGCCGAACGGCGCGCATCCTACACCGGCCCTTCCCTGACCGTACAGCAAGCAGAGAAAAACCGGACATTAGTCCGCGAAAGACCATCTTAGTTCTTAACTTGTAGCTTGAAGCTTCGAACTTGTCGCTGCGTAGCCCTATAATGCGCGCCGGTTTTTGGGGTAATGGTCATGAGTACAGAAGATCCGCGGTTTGCAGGCGTCGCCCGCTTGTATGGCATTGAAGGCCTGGAACGCTTGAAAGCGGCCCATGTGGCGATCGTCGGCGTCGGCGGCGTAGGTTCGTGGGCAGCGGAAGCCATGGCCCGGTGCGGGGTGGGCGAGATCTCGCTGTTTGACCTGGACGACGTGTGCGTCAGCAACAGCAACCGCCAGTTGCACGCGCTGGACAGCACCGTGGGCAAGCCCAAGGTCGAAGTCATGGCCGAGCGCTTGCGTGGTATCAACCCGGATTGCACCGTGCATGCGGTGGCCGACTTCGTGACCCGCGACACCATGGCCGAGTACATCACGCCCAACATCGACTGCGTGATTGACTGCATCGACGCGGTGAATGCCAAGGCCGCGCTGATTGCCTGGTGCAAGCGCCGCAAGATCCAGATCATCACCACCGGCGGCGCTGGTGGGCAGATTGACCCGACGCTGATCCAAGTCTGCGACCTGAACCGCACCTTCAATGACCCGCTGGCCTCGAAAGTGCGCTCCACTTTGCGTCGCGACTACGGTTTCTCACGCACCGTGACCCGCCACTACAGCGTGCCGTGCGTGTTTTCCACCGAACAACTGCGCTATCCCAAGCCGGACGGCAGCATCTGTTTGCAGAAGAGTTTTGTCGGAGACGGCGTGAAGCTGGACTGCGCGGGCGGGTTTGGCGCGGTGATGATGGTGACGGCCACCTTTGGCATGGTCGCGGCGACCAAGGCGGTGGACAAGATTGTGGCCGGGGTGCGCAGGCCATCCGAGCGGGTCAAACCCGCCTAGATCTCACTGCTGAACATAGACCCAAATGTGGGAGCGGGCGTGCTCGCGAATGCGGTGGTTCAGTCAATGATGTATCTACTGACGCTGCGCTTTCGCGAGCAAGCCCGCTCCCACATTTAGTTTTGTGCAAGGCTTAATGCCCGCATGCGCTGCAAGACCGCATTCAGGCCATTGCTGCGCGACGGTGACAGTTGGCGGGAAAGCCCCAACTGTGCAAACCAGTCGGGCACGTCAACCGCCTGCAACTCAGCCGTCGACAACCCATTGACCCGCGCCAGCAGTAACGCCACCAACCCTCGAATCATCCGCGCATCGCTGCTCGCAACAAACTGCCAGTGGCCATCCTCCAAACGCCCCACTAGCCACACCAGGCTTTCACAGCCCTGCACCAGGTTGGCGTCGACCTTGTCCTCATCCGCCAATGGCGGCAGCCGCTCGCCCCATTGCATCAGCATCCGTGCGCGCTGCTCCCAACTGCCGACGGCCTGGAAGGCTTCAAGTGCGGCAACGGCCTCTATCGGCAAGCTCATCGCAGCATATCCAGGGATTGGTCCAGCGCTTCGAAGAAGCGTTCCAGGTCATCGGAATCGTTATATAACGCCAGGGACACGCGAATGGCTCCCGACAGGTGCATCGCCTTGAGCAGGGGCATCGCGCAGTGATGGCCGGCGCGCACGGCAATACCTTGCTCGGTGAGCAAGTGCGCAAGGTCAGCGTTATGCACGCCCTCTACGACAAAACTCACCAGCGCGACCTGCGGTGAACCGAGTATGCGCACGCCATTGCGCGCGTTGAGCCCGCGCAACAAGTAATCATGCAGCGCCGCTTCGTGGGCAACGACGGCCTGCTGGTCCAGCGAACTCAGGTAATCCAGGCTGGCGCCCAGGCCAATCACGCTGGCAATCGGCGGTGTGCCGGCCTCGAAACCCAGCGGCGCCGGGCGAAAGCTGGCGCTGTGGTAGTCCGCCTGTTGCACCATCTCGCCGCCAAACTGCCAGTGACGCAGGTGATGCAGGGCTTCATCGCGGCCGAACAGCACGCCGACGCCGTCCGGGCCATAGAGTTTATGGCTGGAAAACACATAGAAATCGCAGCCCAGCGCCTGCACGTCGTGGCGGCCGTGGACGATGCCTTGAGCACCATCGACTACGGTCAAGGCGCCGTGTGGCCGGGCAAGCGCCAACAAGGCCTCCAGCGGCTGCCAGGCGCCGAGCACGTTGGACAGCTGGCTCACCGCCAGCAGACGCGTGCGTGGTCCGATCAGCTCGGCTGCGGCGGGCAGGTCGATCACGCCGTCATCGTCCAGCGGCAACACCACCAGCGTGGCGGCGCGACGTTTGGCCAGTTGCTGCCAAGGCAGCAGGTTGGCGTGGTGTTCCAGGGCGCTGATGACAATCTCATCGCCCGCATTGAATAAGTGCTCAAGGCCATAGGCCAGGAGGTTCAGCGCAGAAGTTGCGCCGTGGGTGAACACGATCTGCCCACTGTCGCCTGCGTTCAACCACTGCGCGACCTTGCTGCGACTGTCTTCGAACGCCTGGGTCGCATGGGCACCTGGCAAATGCTGGGCACGGTGCACATTGGCTGCGCCGTTGGCGTAGTAATGGCTGATGGCATCCAACAGGGCCTGGGGTTTTTGCGTGGTGGCGGCGTTGTCCAGGTAGGTCTGGTCTTGCCGTTGCAGGGTGGCGATGGCCGGGAAATCGGCGCGCCAGGGGGAGGGCACTAGCATGGTGTTCAAGACTCGTATAAGCGAGCCCCAGGGTAGGGGCCCGCTAGTGGCATCGAGTGGCTGCTTAGTTGTGAGCGTGCAGCGCTTCGTTCAGTTCGATGGCCGATTTGTGGGTTTTGCACTCCACGGCACCGGTCTCGGAGTTGCGGCGGAACAGCAGGTCCGGCTGGCCAGCCAGTTCACGGGCCTTGACCACTTTGACCAGTTGGTTTTGCTCGTCCAGCAGTGCGACCTTGGTGCCAGCGGTGACATACAGGCCCGATTCGACGGTGTTGCGGTCGCCCAGCGGGATACCGATACCGGCGTTGGCGCCGATCAGGCAGCCTTCGCCGACCTTGATCACGATGTTGCCGCCGCCCGACAGGGTGCCCATGGTAGAGCAACCGCCGCCCAGGTCCGAACCCTTGCCGACGAAGACGCCAGCCGATACACGGCCTTCGATCATGCCCGGGCCTTCGGTACCGGCGTTGAAGTTGACGAAACCTTCGTGCATCACGGTAGTGCCTTCGCCCACATAGGCACCCAGGCGGATACGCGCGGCGTCAGCAATACGTACGCCGCTCGGCACGACGTAGTCGGTCATTTTCGGGAACTTGTCCACCGAGAACACTTCCAGCAACTCGCCACGCAGGCGCGCTTCGAGCTGGCGCTCGGCCAGTTCGTTGATGTCGATCGCGCCCTGGCTGGTCCAGGCTACGTTCGGCAGCTGCGGGAACACACCGGCCAGGCTCAGGCCGTGTGGCTTGACCAGGCGATGGGACAGCAGGTGCAGCTTGAGGTAGGCCTCGGGGGTGGAGGTCAGCGCGGCGTCTTCGGCCAACAGGGTGGCGACCAGCGGGGTGTGGCTTTCAGCCAGGCGGCTCAGCAGCGCGGCTTGGGCGGCGTCGACACCTTTGAGCGCGTCAGCCAGTTGCAGGGCCTGGGTGACGGTGAACGTGATTGCCTGGTTGCCTTCGGTGTAACCGAGGATCGGCGTGATGGCGGCGACAATTTCAGCCGATGGGTTAAGCAACGGTTGTGCGTAAAACACTTCCAGCCAAGCACCTTGGCGGTTCTGAGTGCCGACGCCGAAGCCCAGGCTGAACAGGGAATTGGACATGCTGTTACCTCTACAAAAATGGAAAGGGCTGGCCTACTTGAGGGCCGCCGAATAACTATCTGGCTTGAAGCCAATCAGGGTTCTGTCACCGAGATCGAGCACTGGGCGCTTGATCATCGAAGGTTGTGCGAGCATCAATTCAATGGCTTTCGACTGATCGAGATCGGCTTTGCGTTCGTCTTCGAGTTTGCGAAAGGTGGTGCCCGCACGGTTCAAAACCACCTGCCAACCGTGCTCGTTGCACCATTGGGTCAAGTGTTCGCGGTCGATACCGGCCGTTTTGTAGTCGTGGAACTCATAGCTGACGCCGTGCTCATCGAGCCAGGTGCGCGCCTTTTTCATGGTGTCGCAGGCTTTGATGCCGAAAAGGTGCAACGTTTTGCTTGAAGCGGTCAAGGAATTGCCCCCCTTTGGACCAAGTGAAAATTAAAGGTCATGGATTATGCCACGACCAGCGGGCCGGTGCCCCTCGTCATGCTGGCGTGCGACTTATGTGCCAATGCCCGCAGGCAGCATGGGCGGTAACATAGCCGGGTAATATGGCACTTCAACGGTGAGTTGTTGCCTGATGTGTGTCGTTGCAAGTCGATTGCCCGGGAACCCCGCTTTATGCAAACCGCCTACACCGTTCTTATCCTGCTGATGCTGGTCAGCGTTTCACGCCTTGTCGGGCGCGTCATCCCGTTACCCTTACCTTTGGTGCAGATCGCCGCGGGTGCCTTGCTGGCCTGGCCCACGCTGGGGCTGCATGTGGCGCTGGACCCGGAGCTGTTCCTGTTTCTGTTCCTGCCGCCATTGTTGTTCTCCGACGGTTGGCGCATGCCCAAGCGTGAGTTGTGGCGGCTGCGTGGGCCGATCCTGACGCTGGCGGTGGGGCTGGTGCTGTTCACTGTGGTCGGTGCGGGCTACTTCATCCATTGGATATTGCCTACGATCCCGTTGCCGGTGGCCTTCGCCCTGGCGGCCGTGTTGTCGCCGACGGATGCCGTGGCGGTGTCGGCCATTGCCCAAAACCGTCTCCCCACACCGCTGATGCATATGCTCCAGGGCGAAGCCTTGATGAATGATGCTTCGGGCCTGGTAACGTTCAAGTTCGCCCTGGCGGCGGCGTTGACGGGGGTGTTTTCCCTGGCGGACGCGAGCCTGACCTTTGTCCTGGTGGCCGTGGGTGGCCTGGCGGTCGGCGTGGCCCTGAGCTGGTTGGTCGGCCGTTTGCGCGCCTGGATGATTGCCCGCGGCTGGGATGATCCAGCGACCCACGTGGTGTTCATGTTGCTGCTGCCGTTTGCCGCCTATGTGCTGGCCGAGCGCTTGGGCGCCTCGGGCATTTTGTCAGCGGTGGCGGCGGGCATGATGCAAAGCTGGCTCGACCTGCTGCCGCGCCAGACCAGCACGCGCTTGCTTAACCGCAGCGTGTGGTCGCTGTTGGAGTTTGCCTTCAACGGTCTGATTTTCTTGCTGCTGGGCCTGCAACTGCCGGACATCATCAAGGCGGTGGTCAGCCATGAGCCGACGCTGTGGCCGGCGCTGTTTTATCGCTGCCTGGATGTGATTGCGATCTTCCTGGTTTTGGTGGTGCTGCGTTTTATCTGGGTGCAGAGCATCTGGCGGCTGTCCGGGCTGTTACGCAGGATTCGCGGCAAAAGCGAGCTGACGCTGGTGCCGACCGCCCGTTCCTGCTGGCTGTTGACCGTCGGCGGTGTGCGCGGGGCGGTGACCTTGGCCGGTGTGATGTCGGTGCCTTTGCTGCTGGCGCCGGGCCAGGACTTTCCCGAACGCGACCTGCTCATCTTCATTGCTGCCGGGGTGATCTTGCTGTCGCTGATTGCAGCGTGTATCGCTTTGCCGCTGTTGTTGCGTGGTATCGAAAAAAGTCCTGATGAAAAACGCCACAAGGAAGTGCGTGAAGCCTGGAAGAAAACTGCCGTCGCGGCAATCCACGCCCTTGAAGCGGAGGAGCCCGCTGAAGCCGAAACCCAGGATGCCGCCCAGGCCGCACTCGCTACTGAACTCAAGGCCCGCCTGATGTCGGAATATCGCCATCAGTTGGAAGTGTTCAACGATTCTGCTGAAGCCCAGGCGTTGGCGCAGCAGATGGACCTGCTTGAGCGCAAGCTACGACTGAAGGCGCTCAGGGCGCAGCGATTGGAGTTGTATAGCCTGAGCCGTCATCACCAGATTGGTGATGACGTGTTGCGGGAGGTGTTGGCGGATCTGGATATGAGTGAGGCGAATTTGGGCAGCGTTAAATGAGCGTTGCTCAATTCGCTTCTTCTATCAGGAAACGTATGAGTGTAGTTGCCAGCGGTAAAGGGTCGATTATTGTGTGAGCCTCTGACGGTGCGGTGTCGGGTGGATAGAGTAAGCGCAGAAATTTTTTGTCTCCGTCTGAGAGCTCTTCGGTTCTGGGGGTGGGCCAATAACCCGTTATCGAGCCAGGGTCGTAGTCTGTGAGGGTCGAGGTATCGGGGTTGATAATGTTTATTTTGTCGCGGGTCATTTGCTCTAATTTTTCTTTTAAGGGTTTGAGTTCTTTTTCTGCGTTCTTCAAATCCCATTTGTCCCCGCTTTTGATCGCGACCTCTTTTTTTCTCTCTAGCGCGTCTACGCGTTGTTTAAGGTTCTCATACTCTAGCTGTACTTCAGGAGGTAGAACCCTGTCGGGGTGCTGATGTTCATGGTGCACGCCGAGTGCATGCATAAATTCATGTTTTATTAGCCCACGGTCTTCGGGGGTGTCAATCAGTCCTCTGTCGAAAGACAGGGTGGGTTCATCGACCGGCAAAGTTTTTGCCTCGGTGCCGACGGCAGACCATGTACCCTTGAACAGGGTGACTCTTATGTCTCCTCCACGTTCGTCTGTGAATTCGAACTTTAGATTGATGTGGGGTAGGAGTTTGCTGGCTTCCTCTTTTATAAGCTTTTTGGTCTTTTCGTCTAAGCCGTATAACGAGATTTTAAGTGTTGAGTTTTGAGGCCAAAGGTTTGCAGTCTCAGCAATACCTCGTTTTTTTCTACTCAGGGGTTGCGTATTGATACTTGCGTCATTGTTCGAAGTGTCACGGGGTGTGTGCGCAGTGAAAGCGTTTGTAAGCATAGGGGGGTGTGAGTGTGCGATACGGGTCATTGTCCTATCCTCGATGACCAATCCTGCGTGGTTGAAAATGGGGCAGGTGGGTGCTGTGTGCATTGTTGTTCTCTTGATGTCTTTGGTTCCGGAGAATCTATTGCTGAACGTTAGCCGTTACTTGAGAGGCAGAGTAGATTGCACTATGCGATCAGCTTTGGGCACCAGATGCTGACGCTCAGAGGTATATGACGACGGATTTGAATATGAATAAGCCGAGTTTGGGGTCTATAAGATGAATGATTACTCTGCCTGCCCTGTCCTAGGGTAAGCATTTCTTGCCCAGGCTTTATCTCCCTCGCTGAGCGAATAGGATTCCGATTGCGCCCAAGACCCGTCCGTCACCTCCGGATCGATGTGATAGTGCATGATCGAATCCCCATCGTAAGGAAGGAGCGAGTAGGCGTCGCTGCGTGGGAGGGGGAGGATATTGCTGCGCACACTTTCTTCACTCATGCCTAGCCGGCCGTAATAGGCGTAAGTCTGGGGGACGTTCCATGGAATGTTGGAATCCGGGTGCTGATGGGCATGGTGAGCGCCCAGCATATGCCCGAACTCATGAATTACGGTCTTTTCGAAGTCTGGGTCCGTAGGGTCTGCAGGTAGATGCATAGTCGGCTCCACGGGAGGAGTATGCCTCGCGTTCGTACCCAAATCAGAGCCGGCAGGTTGACTCAGTGGGCGGTACGAAATCCGCACATCGCCTTCCTCTCCCGATACAAACTCGAACTTGAGATTGATATACGGCAGCCATTGGTTGGCGGCGTTCTTCACGGCCTGTACCCAAGGCCCATTCATGTCGTAGCCGTACAGAGCGATTTTAATCGTGCTGTTCTGTGGCCAATACGTGCCGGGTTCGCCAACATTACGTCGCGTTCTTGAGCGACTGGCGCCTGGTGCTTCTTCGTTGGGGAGGGGGGAATGAAGAAAAGGAGAGCTGTTCGCAATGATCATGGTTTTTTCCTGCTGTGAATAAAGACGAAGACCACTCCTTATTCACTCAAGCTGCAGGAACGTTCCCCTGTAGTCACTAGCAGATGTTTCGCTGCGAAGGCCCGTGTACTACAGCGTGCAAACGGGCCTCGTTGATCAGTGTCGACGGGTGATGAATGCCTTGATCCGTTCGGCTGCCTCGACACATTCCGCCAGCGGCGCAACCAGCGCCATACGCACGCGTCCGGCGCCGGGGTTGGTGCCGTCCACTTCACGGGACAGGTACGAACCTGGCACCACGGTCACGTGTTCTTCCACGAACAGATCGCGGCAGAACGTGGCATCGTCGCCGTTCACATTCGGCCACAGATAGAAGCCGCCATCCGGGCTCTGCACATCCAGTACCGGCTTGAGGATCGCCAGCACCGCATCGAATTTCTCGCGGTACAAGTCACGGTTGGCCTGCACGTGGGCTTCATCCTGCCAGGCCGCGATACTGGCCAGCTGGGTTTGCACCGGCATCGCGCAACCGTGGTAGGTGCGGTACAGCAGGAAAGCCTTGAGGATCTCGGCGTCGCCGGCCACGAACCCGGAACGCAGGCCGGGCAGGTTGGAGCGCTTGGACAGGCTGTGGAACACCACGCAACGTTTGAAGTCCTGGCGACCCAGTTCGACGCAGGCGCTCAGTAGGCCAGGTGGCGGGGTTTGTTCGTCGAAGTAGAGTTCGCTGTAGCACTCGTCGGCGGCGATGACGAAGTCGTATTCGTCGGCCAGGGCGATGAGTTTTTTCAGGGTGTCGACCGGGATCAATGCGCCGGTCGGGTTGCCGGGGGAGCACAGGAACAGGATCTGGCAGCGTTTCCAGATGTCCGGCGACACCGCGTCGAAATCCGGGTTGAAGCCATTGGCGTCCAGGCATGGCAGGTAGTGTGGCTTGGCCCCGGCCAGGAACGCTGCGCCCTCGTAGATCTGGTAGAACGGGTTCGGGCTGACTACCAGCGCGTCATCACCACGATTGACCACGGTCTGGGTGAAGGCGAACAGCGCTTCACGGGTGCCGTTCACCGGCAGGATATTGCGCGCCGGGTCGAGCCAGCCCTTGGGCACGTTGAAGCGGCGCTCGCACCAGGCGCCGATGGCCTCGCGCAGGGCCGGGATGCCCAGCGTGGTCGGGTACACCGCCATCTGGTCGAGGTTATTGCTCAGTGCTTCAGCCACGAACGTTGGCGATGTGTGCTTGGGTTCGCCGATGGACAGTGCGATCGGGCGCTTGTCCGGGTTCGGCGTGACGCTGCCCAGCAAGGCGCGCAATTTCTCGAACGGGTAGGGCTGCAGTTGGTTCAGGGCGTTGTTCATGTAAGCCTCTATGACGGTGTACACAGACCGTGTAGGAACTGGCTTGCCAGCGATGGCATCGCGTCGGTGCACCTGATACACCAAGGTGTTCGCATCGCCGGCAAGCCAGCTCCTACAAAGGGCGTGTTTACAAAGTTAAAAATTCATATGGTCAGGCGTGTCAGCTCCACGCCGGGTTCCTGGGTGACGCTTAGCTGTTGGACGATGGCTTCCTGCAGGCGCAGGCACAGCTCCGGGTCGGACAGCGGCTGGTTGTCGGCATCGGTAATAAAGAACACGTCTTCCACGCGCTCGCCGAGGGTCGCAATCTTGGCGTTCTGCAACGACAGGTCGAACTCCAGGAAGATTCCACCAATACGGGCCAGCAGGCCTGGGCGATCCGGGGCGCTGAGTTCCAGTACCGTGACCGGGCGCTGGGCGTCGTTGGAAATGGTCACCTGTGGCGCAAACGCAAAGTGTTTGAGTTGGCGCGGTACCCGGCGCTGGATGATGGTCGGGTAGTCGTCAGGGTTGCGCAGGGCCTCGGTCAGGCCTTCGCGGATCTTTTTCACCCGCACTGGGTTGTCGCCGATCGAGTCGCCGTCGGTGTCTAGCACGATATAGGTGTCGAGGGTGAACTGGCTGCTGGAGGTGATGACCCGGGCGTCATGAATGTTCAGGTTGAGCTGGTCCATGGCGGCCACGGTCACGGCGAAGAAATCGTGCTGGTCGGGGGCGTAGATGAATATCTGCGTGCCGCCTTCGAATTCGCGCTGGGTGGTTTCCTTGATCAGCACCAGCGGGCCGCCATCGGCAGGCTGTTGCAGGATCGCGTCACTGTGCCAGGCCACGTCGCCGGCGGTGTGGCGCAGGAAATAATCGTCACCCAGTTGCGACCACAGTTGCTCGACATCGTCCGGGTCGTTGCCGCCGCGCACCAGGATATCCAGCGCGGCGCTCTGGGTGCGGCGGATCTGCTCTTCGCGGTCCACCGGGTTTTCCAGGCCGCGACGCAAGGCACGCTTGGTCTCGGTGTAGAGCTGGCGCAGCAGACTGGCACGCCAGGAGTTCCACAGCGTCGGGTTGGTGGCGTTGATGTCGGAGACGGTCAGCACGTACAGGTAATCGAGGCGGGTTTCATCGCCGACGATCTGCGCAAAATCGTGGATCACCTGCGGGTCGGACAAGTCCTTGCGCTGGGCAGTGGTCGACATCACCAGGTGGTTCTGCACCAGCCAGACGATCAGCCGGCTGTCCCAGAGTGGCAACTGGTGGCGCTGGCAGAAGGCCTCGGCATCCACCGCGCCGATCTCGGAATGGTCGCCATGCCGGCCTTTGCCGATGTCGTGGTACAGGCCGGCCAGGTAGATCAGCTCGGGTTTGGGCAGCTTGGCCATGAGTTTGCTGGCCAGCGGGAATTTCTCTGACACCTGGGTGTACTGCAGCTTACGCAGGTGCTTGATCAGGTTCAGGGTGTGGGCGTCCACGGTATAGATGTGGAACAGGTCGTGCTGCATTTGCCCGACAATAAAGCCGAACTCTGGCAAGTAACGCCCGAGAATGCCGTAGCGGTTCATGCGCCGCAGGTTGCGGTGGATACCGATCTTGCACTTGAACAGCTCGATAAACAGGCTGGTGTTGCGGATGTCGTTACGAAAATCATCGTCGATCAGGTGACGGTTTTCCCGCAGCAGGCGGATGGTATCGGCGCGTACGCCCTTGATTTCCGGCTGCTGGGCCATCAGCACGAAGATTTCCAGCATGGCGAACGGCGTGCGACGGAACACATTGTCGTTGCGCGCCTCGATGTAGCCATCATGCAGCTGGAAGCGCGAGTTGATCGGCTGTGGCGGCGCTTCATCCTCGGGGGCCAGGATCACTTCTTCGAAGTGCTGGATGATCAGGTCGCTGAGCTGGGCAATGCTCATGACCACCCGGTAATACTGCTGCATGAAGCTTTCGATGCTGGTCTTCGCGTCCTCGCCTTCAAAACCCAGCAGGGTGGCGATGGAGCGCTGGTGGTCGAACAGCAGGCGGTCTTCGGAGCGCCCGGCGAGCATGTGCAGGGCGTAGCGTACCTTCCAGAGGAATTCCTGGGACGAGGCCAGCAGAGCGTTTTCGCTCTCTACCAGGAAGCCTTCGCCCGCCAGGGCGCGCAGGTTGAGGGTGCCGTATTGGCGACGGGCCACCCACAAAATCGTCTGGATATCCCGTAGCCCGCCCGGCGAGCCTTTGACGTTGGGTTCCAGGTTGTATTCGGTATCGTTGTACTTGTGGTGCCGGGCCTTTTGCTCGGCACGCTTGGCCAGGAAGAAGTCCTTGCTTGGCCACATGTGCGCGGTGCTGGTGACTTCGAGCATGCGCTGGCGCAGGCGCTCGGGGCCAGCGATAGTGCGGCTTTCCATCAGGTTGGTGATCACGGTGAGGTCGGCGCGGGCCTCTTCGGCGCATTCGTCCACCGAACGCACACTTTGGCCGACTTCCAGGCCGATGTCCCACAACAGCGTCAGAAAACGCTCGATGGAATCGCGAAAGATCTCATGGTCGGCGCTGTCCAGCAGGATCAGCAGGTCGATATCGGAGTAGGGGTGCAACTCGCCACGCCCGTAGCCGCCGACCGCCACCAGGGCGATGTCGGCGTCTTCGCTCCAACTGAACTGTTCCCAGGCCTTTTGCAGAATGTTATCGACAAACCAGGCGCGGTCCTCGATCAGCCGGCGAATGTCCCGGCCACTGCGAAAGCGCTCGTCGAGCACCTCGCGGGCCTGGCGGATAGCTTTCTTGAACGCGGCGATAGGGCTCGCCTTCAGGGCCAGTTCGGCCTGGAACTGGCCACGGTCGAAGAGTTCGGGATCCACCTGGGGCATCGATCGGTTTTCCTTTCTATCTAACAGTCAGTCACAACACAGTGGGGGAAAACCTGGGTGATCCTTACGCGGAAACGCGGGGGATCGTGTCGTCCGCACGCAGCGTGAAGATCTCGTAGCCGGTTTCGGTGACCAGCAGGGTGTGCTCCCACTGGGCCGAGAGCTTGCGATCCTTGGTGATCGCGGTCCAGCCGTCGCCCAGCACTTTGGTGTCGGCCTTGCCCTGGTTGATCATCGGCTCGATGGTGAAGGTCATGCCGGCCTTCAGTTCCATGCCGGTGCCGGCACGGCCGTAGTGCAGGATCTGCGGCTCTTCGTGGAAGACGGTGCCGATGCCGTGGCCGCAGAATTCGCGCACCACCGAAAAGCCGTTCTTTTCGGCGTGCTTCTGGATCACTTCACCGATGTCGCCCAGGCGGCAGCCAGGCTTGACGATTTCGATGGCCTTGTACATGCATTCCTGGGTCACCTGGGACAGGCGCTCGGCCCACACCGGCACGTTGCCGACGTGGAACATGCGGCTGGTATCGCCGAAGTAGCGGTCCTTGATCACGGTGACGTCGATGTTCAGGGTGTCGCCGTCCTTCAACGGCTTGTCACCCGGGATCCCGTGGCAGACCACGTGGTTGACCGAGGTGCAGATCGACTTGGGGAAGCCCTTGTAGTTCAGCGGCGCAGGAATGGCGCCCTGCACGTTGACAATATAGTCGTGGCAGATCTGGTTGAGGGTTTCGGTGGTAACGCCGGGCTTGACGTGTTCGGCGATCATTTCCAGCACGTCGGCAGCCAGTTTGCCGGCGATGCGCATGCCAGCGATGTCTTCGGCGGTTTTCAAGCTAACGGTCATACAGGCTCTCTCTAGCGCGACGCGCTGAAATCAATACGGTTTACGGGCGTGCGACAAAAGGTTACAGAATTCGCACAAGCCACAAAAAACGCGATTCTAACAGACGATGGCGTCAAATCATGAGCCTCTGATGATCGCTTCTCTCTATAAGGTAGGGCTATCTCGGCTCTATTCAAGGGGTTACACCAAAGCGTCCGGCACCAAATGTGATTGCGTGTTCCGTTTTTGCCGATGCTGTGGTATAAAATGCGCCGCTTTCCGGGGATACCCCGCAAAGCTTAAATCCACACACGTGTCGACACGATGACCTGGGTGCCGGAGGCCTTGATGCCGCTGGTTGGTCATTGGGATACGTGGAGGCCAAACCCGACTTATTAAGGAACTATCATGTCCCAAGTCAACATGCGCGATATGCTGAAGGCCGGTGTGCACTTCGGTCACCAGACCCGTTACTGGAACCCGAAAATGGGTAAATACATTTTCGGCGCGCGTAACAAGATCCACATTATCAACCTTGAAAAAACCCTGCCAATGTTCAACGAAGCGCTGACTTTCGTAGAGCGCCTGGCCCAGGGCAAAAACAAGATTCTGTTCGTCGGCACCAAGCGTTCCGCTGGCAAGATCGTTGCTGAAGAAGCAGCACGTTGCGGTTCGCCGTACGTCGATCACCGCTGGTTGGGCGGCATGCTGACCAACTTCAAAACCATCCGTGCTTCCATCAAGCGTCTGCGTGACCTTGAAGTGCAAGCCGAAGACGGTACTTTCGCCAAGCTGACCAAGAAAGAAGCGCTGATGCGCTCCCGTGACCTGGAAAAGCTCGATCGTTCCCTGGGTGGTATCAAGGACATGGGCGGTCTGCCTGACGCACTGTTCGTTATCGACGTTGATCACGAGCGCATCGCGATCACCGAAGCCAACAAGCTGGGCATCCCGGTTATCGGCGTAGTCGATACCAACAGCAGCCCGGAAGGCGTTGACTACATCATCCCAGGCAACGATGACGCAATCCGCGCTATCCAGCTGTACATGGGTTCGATGGCTGACGCTGTAATCCGTGGTCGCAACCACGTTGCTGGTGGTACCGAGCAGTTCGTTGAAGAAGCTCCGGTAGCTGCCGCTGAGTAATTAGCGCCCTGGCGTTGACTCAGTAAGCAAAAAGGGGGCTTGGCCCCCTTTTTGCCACCTCGAAAACCATTTGTCGGCAGCGCAACTGCATCATCTGTAACGTGCAGCGGCCTACAAGGGTAATTCGGGAAGAATTGATCGCCCGTTTGATCGGGTGGAATGGTTGAAAACCTATCCAAGAGGATTTTGAAATGGCAGAGATTACTGCAGCGTTGGTCAAAGAACTGCGTGAGCGTACCGGCGAAGGCATGATGGATTGCAAAAAGGCCTTGACCAAGGCCGGCGGCGACATCGAAAAAGCCATCGACGACATGCGTGCTTCCGGCGCCATCAAGGCTGCCAAGAAAGCAGGCAACGTAGCTGCTGAAGGCGCAATCGCTCTGAAAGAAGACGGTAAATCCGCCGTTCTGCTGGAAGTGAACTCGCAGACCGACTTCCTGGCTCTGCAGGACGACTTCAAGGCATTCGTTGCTGCCAGCGTTGAAAAAGCATTCGCTGACAAGCTGACTACCGTTGAGCCTCTGATCGAAGCTCAAGAAGCTGCTCGCCTGGTACTGGTCGGCAAGGTTGGCGAAAACGTCAACATCCGTCGCCTGACTCGCGTTGAAGGTGATGTGGTTGGTGGTTACCTGCACGGCAACAAAATCGGCGTAGCTGTTGTTCTGAAAGGCGGCGACGTTGAGCTGGCCAAAGACATCGCTATGCACGTTGCTGCCAGCAACCCTGAGTTCCTGCTGCCTTCGGAAGTTTCTGACGAAGCGATCGAGCGTGAAAAAGCTGTGTTCCTGCAGCTGAACGAAGAAAAAATCAAAGGCAAGCCAGAAAACATTGTTGAGAATATGGTCAAGGGCCGTATCAGCAAGTTCCTGGCCGAAGCAAGCCTGGTTGAGCAGGCGTTCGTCAAGAACCCTGAAATCAAGGTTGGCGAACTGGCCAAGAAGGCCGGTGCTGAAATCGTTTCCTTCACCTACTACAAAGTAGGCGAAGGCATCGAGAAGCCGGTCGACAACTTCGCTGAAGAAGTTGCCGCCCAGCTGGCTGCCGCCAAGCAATAAGACAGTTTTCAACTGTCGCCCGAAAGAGGCTGCCCGCTCACGCGCGCAGCCTCTTTTCAAATGGGAAGGCTGATTTTAATTGGCTTCCCCTCGGAACTGGCTTACAAAGCCGTGTTCCGATGGCGCTGTAGCAGCGTCCAGCTAGAGTGAACGCAAGCCGTAAACGGCTCGCCAAGAATTTTTAAAAAATACGCCGCAGGAGAGATTCGCAATGGCTCAGCAGGGCAGTGGTTATCAGGCTCGCTATAAACGCATTCTACTCAAGCTTAGCGGCGAGGCCCTGATGGGCTCGGAAGAGTTCGGGATCGATCCCAAGGTGCTCGACCGCATGGCGCTGGAAGTCGGCCAACTGGTCGGTATCGGCGTACAGGTCGGCCTGGTGATCGGTGGCGGCAACCTGTTCCGCGGCGCGGCACTGAGTGCGGCCGGTATGGATCGGGTCACCGGCGACCACATGGGCATGCTGGCCACTGTGATGAACGCCCTGGCCATGCGCGACGCCCTGGAGCGCGCCAATATCTCGGCTATCGTGATGTCGGCTATTTCCATGGTCGGCGTGACCGATCACTATGACCGCCGCAAAGCCATGCGCCACCTGAACGCCAAGGAAGTGGTGATCTTCGCCGCTGGCACGGGTAACCCGTTCTTCACCACCGACTCGGCAGCGTGCCTGCGCGCTATCGAGATCGATGCCGACGTGGTGCTCAAGGCCACCAAGGTAGACGGTGTGTACACCGCAGACCCATTCAAAGACCCGCATGCCGAGAAGTTCGATCATCTGACCTACGATGAAGTACTGGATCGCAAGCTGGGCGTGATGGACCTGACGGCTATTTGCCTGTGCCGCGACCACAAGATGCCGCTGCGCGTATTTAACATGAACAAGCCCGGCGCCCTGCTGAATATCGTACACGGCGGCGCAGAAGGGACTCTGATCGAGGAAGGCCAACAATGATCAACGAAATCAAGAAAGACGCCCAAGCGCGTATGCAGAAATCCCTGGAGTCTCTGAGCCACGCATTCGGCCAGATTCGTACCGGCAAGGCGCACCCGAGCATCCTTGGCAGCGTGATGGTGCCTTACTACGGTGCCGACACCCCGCTGAGCAGTGTGGCCAACGTCACCGTTAAAGACTCGCGCACCCTGCAGGTCGTGGCTTTCGAGCGCAATATGCTGGCTGCTGTCGACAAGGCTATCCAGAGCGCTGGCTTGAACCTCAACCCGACCAACCTGGGTGAGTTGCTGCTGATCTCCATGCCGGCCCTGACCGAGGAAACCCGCAAGGGCTTCACCAAGCAGGCACGCAGCGCTGCCGAAGATGCTCGTGTTGCTGTGCGCAACATCCGCCGCGATGCCTTGGGTGACCTGAAGAAGCTGGTCAAGGACAAGGAAATCAGCGAAGACGAAGAGCGTCGTGCCACTGCTGACATCGACAAGCTGACCAAGGATGCCGAGGCCCAGATCACCAAGGCCACGGAAGAAAAAGAAAAGGACCTGATGGCCGTATAAGGGGTCAGGACACCTTCATGGAAAAGACCAAGCAGACTGTACCCTCTGTGGTGCCGCGCCATGTCGCGATCATCATGGATGGGAATAATCGCTGGGCGAAGAAACGCTTTATGCCGGGTGTTGCCGGGCATAAAGCGGGTGTCGATGCGGTACGGGCTGTGATCGAGGTGTGTGCCGAGGCCAAGGTCGAAGTGTTGACCTTGTTTGCCTTCTCCAGTGAGAACTGGCAGCGGCCCGCCGAAGAAGTCAGTGCCTTGATGGACCTGTTCTTCAAGGCCCTGCGTCGTGAGGCCAAGCGCCTCAACGACAACAACATCAGCCTGCGCATCATTGGCGATCGCTCACGTTTCCATCCGGAGCTGCAAGCTGCCATGCGCGAAGCCGAGGCTATCACTGCTGGCGCAAACCGCTTTGTGCTGCAGATCGCAGCCAACTACGGTGGCCAGTGGGACATCGCCCAGGCCGCACAACGCCTGGCGCGTGAAGTACAGGCCGGTCATCTGCGGCCCGACGACATCACGCCCGAACTGCTTCAAACCTGCCTGGTCACCGGCGACCTGCCGTTGCCGGACCTGTGCATCCGTACCGGTGGCGAGCACCGCATCAGCAATTTCCTGTTGTGGCAGTTGGCCTACACCGAGCTGTACTTCTCCGACCTGTTCTGGCCGGACTTCAAACACGATGCCATGCGCAATGCGCTGGCCGATTTCGCTTCCCGTCAGCGTCGCTTCGGTAAAACGAGCGAGCAGATCGAAGCTGGAGCCCGGGTTTAAATGCTTAAACAACGAATCATCACAGCACTGATCCTGTTGCCGATCGCCTTGTGTGGGTTTTTCCTGCTCGACGGTTCCGGCTTTGCGCTGTTTATCGGCCTGGTCGTCACCCTCGGTGCCTGGGAATGGGCGCGCCTGGCGGGTTTCAGTGCCCAGTTGCCACGCGTGGTGTATGCCGCGGTCGTGGCTGCCCTGGCGTTTCTCCTGTACATCCTGCCGGACATCGCGCCGTGGGTATTGGGGGCGGCGGTGCTGTGGTGGGCGCTGGCAACGTTCCTGGTGTTGACCTATCCGCGCACCAGCAGCCAATGGTCCAGTGTTGCCTGCAAGCTGGTGATCGGTTTGCTGATCCTGCTGCCGGCATGGCAAGGGCTGGTGGAGATCAAGCGTTATCCACTGGGTAACTGGCTGATCCTGGCGGTCATGGTGCTGGTCTGGGGGGCTGATATCGGCGCCTACTTTTCCGGTCGGGCCTTCGGCAAGCGCAAGCTGGCGCCGGCGGTCAGTCCGGGCAAGAGCTGGGAAGGGGTCTATGGCGGGCTGGCATTGACGCTGGTGATCGCGCTGGTCGTCGGTATCGTGCGTGGCTGGGCGGCGAAGGAGATTTTCCTGGCGCTGTTGGCCACCGCCATCGTCGTGTTCATTTCGGTGGTGGGTGACCTCACTGAAAGCATGTTCAAGCGCCAGGCCGGGATCAAGGACAGCAGTAACCTGCTGCCGGGTCATGGCGGTGTGCTGGACCGCATCGACAGCTTGACCGCAGCCATCCCGATCTTTGCTGTCCTGCTGTGGATGACTGCTTCGTGAGCCGCCTGCAACAAGTGACCGTGCTGGGGGCAACCGGCTCGGTGGGGCTGAGCACCCTGGACGTGATTGCGCGTCACCCTGATCGCTACCAGGTCTTCGCACTCACCGGGTTTACCCGCCTGAGCGAACTGCTGGCCTTGTGCGTGCGTCATGCGCCGCGTTTCGCGGTGGTGCCAGAAGCCGCTGCGGCACGGGGGCTGCAGGATGATCTGCGGGCTGCCGGGCTCGCGACTCAAGTATTGGTAGGCGAGGAGGGGTTGTGCCAGGTTTCGGCCGATGCCGAGGTAGACACTGTGGTCGCGGCTATCGTAGGCGCTGCGGGTCTGCGTCCCACCCTGGCGGCCGTTGACGCTGGCAAGAAGATCCTGCTGGCCAATAAAGAAGCGCTGGTCATGTCCGGCGCACTCTTCATGCAGGCGGTGCGCAAAAGCGGCGCCGTGCTGTTGCCCCTCGACAGTGAACACAACGCGATCTTCCAGTGCATGCCCGGCGACTACGCGCGCGGCTTGAGCCAGGTGGGTGTGCGTCGAATCCTGCTGACCGCCTCGGGTGGTCCGTTCCGGCAAACACCACTGGATGAGCTGGAGCACGTATCGCCCGACCAGGCGTGCGCTCACCCGAACTGGTCCATGGGGCGCAAGATCTCCGTGGATTCGGCCAGTATGATGAACAAGGGCCTTGAGTTGATCGAGGCCTGCTGGCTGTTCGATGCACGCCCGGATCAGGTCGAGGTGGTGATCCACCCGCAAAGTGTGATTCATTCCCTGGTCGACTACGTGGACGGTTCGGTCCTGGCGCAGTTGGGCAACCCCGATATGCGCACGCCGATTGCCAATGCGCTGGCCTGGCCGGAGCGGATTGATTCCGGCGTGGCGCCCCTGGACCTGTTCGCCGTTGCTCGCCTGGATTTCGAGGCGCCGGACGAGCAGCGCTTTCCTTGCCTGCGCCTGGCGCGGCAAGCGGCCGAGGCGGGTAACAGCGCGCCGGCGATGCTGAATGCGGCCAACGAAGTGGCCGTGGCGGCGTTTCTCGAACGGCGCATCCGCTTTCCGCAGATCGCGAGTATCATCGAGGACGTCCTGGCGCTCGAGCCGGTCGTGGCGGTGAGCGACCTGGGGGCGGTATTCGAGGCCGATGCCAAGGCTCGGGCCCTGGCGGAACAATGGTTGAACCGCAACGCGCGTTAGTCTGCAGGCGGCTTTGAGCCTTCAGGCACTGGATTGGAATGCGGAGAAATTAGATGAGTGCGCTTTACATGATTGTCGGCACCCTGGTTGCTCTGGGTGTGCTGGTTACCTTCCACGAATTTGGCCACTTCTGGGTGGCGCGTCGTTGCGGCGTCAAGGTATTGCGCTTCTCCGTCGGTTTCGGCATGCCGCTGGTGCGCTGGCACGACCGCCGTGGCACCGAGTTCGTGATTGCGGCCATCCCGTTGGGCGGCTACGTCAAGATGCTCGATGAGCGTGAGGGCGAAGTTCCGGTGGATCAGTTGGACCAGTCCTTCAACCGCAAGACCGTTCGTCAGCGTATCGCCATTGTCGCTGCCGGCCCGATCGCCAATTTCCTGTTGGCGATGGTGTTCTTCTGGGTCCTGGCCATGTTGGGCAGCCAGCAGGTCCGTCCGGTGATCGGCGCGGTCGAGTCAGACAGTATTGCCGCCAAGGCTGGGCTGGTTGCCGGGCAAGAAATTGTTTCCATTGATGGCGAACCCACCACCGGTTGGGGCGCGGTCAATTTGCAGTTGGTGCGTCGCCTGGGTGAAAGCGGCATCGTCAATGTCGTGGTGCGCGAGCAGGATTCCACCACCGAGACCCCGCGTGAACTGGCCCTCGACCATTGGCTCAAGGGCGCTGACGAGCCTGACCCGATCAAGTCCCTGGGCATACGTCCATGGCGTCCGGCCCTGCCACCGGTGCTTGCCGAGCTGGATCCGAAAGGTCCGGCCCAGGCCGCCGGCCTCAAGACCGGCGATCGCCTGTTGGCCCTCGATGGCCAGCCATTGGGTGACTGGCAGCAGGTGGTCGATCTGGTTCGTGTACGGCCTGATACCAAAATTGTGCTGAAAGTTGAGCGCGACGGTGCTCAAATCGACGTCCCTGTGACCTTGTCGGTTCGTGGGGAAGCCAAGGCGGCCGGGGGTTACCTGGGTGCCGGGGTCAAAGGTGTCGACTGGCCGCCATCGATGGTGCGTGAGGTGAGCTACGGGCCGTTGGCGGCGATTGGCGAGGGTGCGAAACGCACTTGGACCATGAGCGTGCTGACCCTCGAATCCCTCAAGAAAATGTTGTTCGGCGAGCTCTCGGTAAAAAACTTGAGTGGACCGATAACCATTGCTAAAGTGGCGGGCGCTTCTGCCCAGTCGGGTGTCGCGGATTTCCTGAATTTCCTGGCTTATCTGAGTATTAGCCTGGGCGTTCTGAATTTGCTGCCCATTCCAGTATTGGATGGGGGGCATCTGTTGTTTTATCTGGTCGAGTGGGCGCGTGGTCGTCCCTTGTCGGATCGGGTGCAGGGTTGGGGGATACAGATCGGTATCAGTTTGGTGGTCGGGGTGATGTTATTAGCCTTGGTCAACGATCTGGGTCGACTGTAACGCTTCGCTGAATTGCGAATCTGCCGCATTTTGCGGCAGTTTGTTTATTGCCAGTTGGAATAAGAAAGGACTTCATGAAACGTCTGCTGCTAACTGCGGTTCTCACCGTATTGATGATCGCCGAAGTTCACGCCGAGTCCTTCACCATCTCCGATATTCGCGTCAACGGCCTCCAGCGGGTTTCCGCAGGTAGCGTCTTTGGTGCTTTGCCGTTGAACGTTGGGGAACAGGCTGATGACCGTCGCCTGGTGGAATCCACTCGTGCGCTGTTCAAAACCGGTTTCTTTCAAGACATCCAACTGGGTCGCGAAGGTAACGTCCTGGTCATCACCGTGGTCGAGCGACCTTCCGTCGCCAGTATCGAGATCGAAGGCAACAAGGCGATCTCTACTGAAGACCTGATGAAAGGTCTGAAACAATCCGGCCTGGCCGAAGGCGAGATCTTCCAGCGCGCCACCCTCGAAGGTGTGCGTAACGAGCTGCAACGCCAGTACGTTGCCCAGGGTCGTTATTCTGCGACCGTGGAAACGGAAGTGGTCCCGCAGCCGCGTAACCGTGTCGGCCTCAAGGTCAACATCAACGAAGGCACCGTGGCGGCGATTCAGCACATCAACGTGGTGGGCAATACCAAGTTCGCTGATGACGACCTGATCGACCTGTTCGAACTCAAGACCACCAACTGGCTGTCGTTCTTCAAGAACGATGACAAGTACGCCCGTGAAAAACTCTCCGGTGACCTGGAACGCCTGCGTTCCTACTACCTGGACCGTGGCTATATCAATATGGATATCGCTTCGACCCAGGTGTCCATCACCCCGGACAAGAAGCACGTCTACATCACCGTCAACGTCAACGAAGGCGAGAAATACAAGGTTCGTGACGTAAAACTGAGCGGCGACCTTAAAGTGCCTGAAGACCAGGTCAAGGCGCTGTTGCTGGTGCAGAAAGACCAGGTGTTCTCGCGCAAGCTGATGACCACCACTTCCGAACTGATCACCCGCCGCCTGGGTAACGAAGGCTATACCTTCGCCAACGTCAATGGCGTACCGACGCCGCACGATGATGACCACACCGTGGACATCACCTTTGTCGTCGACCCGGGCAAGCGTGCCTACGTGAACCGTATCAACTTCCGCGGCAACACCAAGTCTGCGGACGAAGTACTGCGTCGTGAAATGCGTCAGATGGAAGGTGGCTGGGCGTCGACCTACCTGATCGACCAGTCCAAGACCCGTCTCGAGCGCCTGGGCTTCTTCAAGGAAGTCAACGTCGAAACCCCGGCTGTACCGGGTGTGGATGACCAGGTCGACGTGAACTACGCCGTTGAAGAACAAGCATCGGGTTCCATCACCGCCAGTGTCGGCTTCGCACAGAGCGCCGGTCTGATCCTCGGTGGTTCGATCACCCAGAACAACTTCCTGGGTACCGGTAACCGTGTGTCCATCGGCCTGACGCGAAGCGAATACCAGAGCCGATACAACTTCGGTTACACCGACCCCTACTGGACTGCTGACGGTGTGAGCCTGGGCTACAACGCCTTCTACCGCACCACCGACTACAAAGACCTCGACGTTGACGTTGCAAGCTATGCGATCGACAGCCTCGGTGCCGGTGTCAACGTTGGTTACCCGATCAGCGAGACCTCGCGCCTGACCTTCGGCCTGACTGCGCAACAGGATGAGATCAAGACCGGTGTATACACCGTGGACGAAATCTTTGACTTCACCCGTCGTGAAGGCGACAAGTTCCTGAACTTCAAGGCGTCTGCCGGCTGGTCCGAGTCGACCCTGAACAAAGGTGTACTGGCTACCCGTGGTCATTCCCAGAGCTTGACCCTGGAAACCACCACGCCGGGCAGTGACCTGTCGTTCTTCAAGCTCGACTACCGTGGCCAGCTGTTCACGCCGTTGAGCGACAATTACACCATGCGCCTGCACACCGAGTTGGGCTATGGCGATGGTTATGGTTCCACCAATGGTCTACCGTTCTACGAGAACTACTACGCGGGTGGCTTCAACTCCGTACGTGGCTTCAAGGACAGCACCTTGGGCCCACGTGGTACACCAAGCCGTGGTGTGGGTGTAACCGGTAACCAGGGTACTGTGGCTGACTCTGACAATGACCCGCTGCCGTTCGGTGGTAACGTGTTGATCCAGGGTGGTGCGGAGATCCTCTTCCCGCTGCCGTTCGTGAAAGACCAGCGTTCCCTGCGTACGTCGGTATTCTGGGACGTGGGTAACGTGTTCGACTCCAAGTGCGAGCAGATCCGTAACCCGAGCGGCGTTAAGTCCGACACACAGTGCAACGACGTGAGCCTCAGTAACCTGGCAAGCTCCGTGGGTGTGGGTGTGACCTGGGTGACTGCGCTTGGCCCATTGAGCTTTGCTCTGGCCATGCCGATCAAGAAACCGGATAACGCTGAAACCCAGATTTTCCAATTCTCCCTCGGCCAGACGTTCTAAGCGTCTGACCCAAGATAACGACAACGGATTCTGTAGGAGTACATCGTGCGTAAGTTGACTCAATTGGTTCTGCTGGCAACCGTGCTGGTAGCGACCCCGGCCTTCGCCGAAATGAAAATCGCCGTGCTGAACTATCAGATGGCCCTGCTGGAATCCGATGCGGCCAAGAAGTACGCCGTGGACGCCGAGAAGAAGTTCGGTCCGCAACTGACCAAGCTCAAGACCCTGGAAAGCAGCGCCAAGGGTATCCAGGACCGCCTGGTTGCCGGTGGCGACAAGATGCAGCAAGGCGAGCGCGAGCGTCTGGAGCTTGAATTCAAGCAAAAGGCCCGTGACTACCAGTTCCAGTCCAAGGAGCTGAACGAAGCCAAGGCTGTTGCTGACCGTGAAATGCTGAAACAGCTGAAGCCGAAACTCGACAGCGCTGTGGAAGAAGTCATCAAGAAAGGTGCCTTTGACCTGGTGTTTGAGCGTGGTGCTGTAATCGACGTCAAGCCTCAATACGACATCACCCGCCAGGTGATCGAGCGCATGAACCAGCTGAAGTAAGCCATGACCGCGACTATCAGGCTCGGCGAGTTGGCCGAGTTCCTGGGGGCCACCTTGCGTGGCTCCCCGGAGAAAGAAATTACTGGGCTAGCCACCTTGCAGGAGGCTGGCCCAGCTCAGTTGAGCTTCCTCGCAAACCCCCAATACCGTAAATACCTGGTCGACAGCCAAGCCGCAGCCGTGTTGCTGAAAGCTGCTGACGCCGAAGGGTTTGCCGGGGATGCGCTGGTGGTGCCTGACCCCTACCTGGCTTATGCGCGGGTGTCGCACCTGTTCGATCCCAAGCCCAAGGCCGCCAGCGGTATTCATCCGTCTGCGGTGATCGCCGATGATGCCCAGGTTGACCCTGCGGCCAGCGTCGGCGCCTTTGCGGTGATCGAGAGCGGCGCACGCATTGGGGCGGGTGTCACCGTGGGTGCCCATTGCTTTATCGGCGCGCGCTGTGAGATTGGCGCAGACGGTTGGCTGGCACCGCGCGTGACCCTGTACCACGATGTGCGTATCGGTGAGCGCGTCGTCATCCAGTCGGGTGCCGTGATCGGCGGTGAAGGTTTTGGCTTTGCCAATGCCAAGGGCATCTGGAACAAGATTGCCCAGGTCGGCGGCGTACTGATCGGCGACGACGTGGAAATTGGCGTGAACACTGCTGTCGATCGCGGGGCCCTGGCCGATACCGTGATCGGTAACGGTGTGAAGCTCGACAACCAGATCCAGATCGCCCACAACGTACAGATTGGCGATCACACCGCCATGGCGGCGTGCGTGGGTATCTCCGGCAGCACCAAGATCGGCAAGCACTGCATGCTCGCCGGTGGCGTTGGGCTGGTGGGGCATATCGAAATTTGCGACAACGTTTTCATCACCGGCATGACCATGGTCACCCACTCGATTACCGAGCCCGGGGCCTATTCGTCCGGTACCGCCATGCAGCCTGCGGCTGAATGGCGCAAGAGTGCAGCACGGTTGAGGCAGCTCGACGACATGGCTCGACGCCTCAAACAGCTGGAAAAGCGTGTTGGGGACGTGACCCCTGGCGGTAATGCTTCATCAGAAGGCTGATACCATTTCCATATCAAGTGTGCACAGCCGCTAGACTGCCTCCTTGATTTGCTAGCGGGGCGTGCTTTTAGTTCGCCCGCCCCCAATCTTTATTACAGGCTTCCCCCCGAAATGATGGACATCAACGAGATTCGCGAATACCTGCCTCACCGTTACCCGTTCCTGTTGGTGGACCGTGTAGTGGACCTCAACGTCGAGGAAAAGCGCATTCGTGCCTATAAGAATGTCAGCATCAACGAACCGTTCTTCAACGGTCACTTTCCCGCGCATCCAATCATGCCGGGCGTGTTGATCATCGAAGCGATGGCCCAGGCTGCCGGTATCCTTGGTTTCAAAATGCTCGACCTCAAGCCTGCCGACGGCACGCTTTACTATTTCGTGGGCTCCGACAAGTTGCGTTTCCGCAACCCGGTGACCCCGGGTGACCAGTTGATCCTGGAAGCCAAGTTCATCAGCTGCAAGCGCCAGATCTGGAAGTTCGAATGCCAGGCCTCGGTGGACGGCAAGCCGGTGTGCTCCGCCGAGATCATCTGTGCGGAACGCAAACTATGAGTTTGATTGACCCTCGCGCAATCATCGATCCGTCGGCCGTTCTGGCCGCCGACGTTGAGGTCGGCCCCTGGTCGATCATCGGCGCAGGTGTGGAAATCGGCGAGGGGACTGTCATCGGGCCGCACGTGATCCTCAAGGGTCCGACCCGCATTGGCAAACACAATCGCATCTACCAGTTCTCCTCGGTAGGCGAAGACACCCCGGACATGAAGTACAAGGGTGAAGAGACACGCCTGGTAATCGGTGATCACAACATCATCCGTGAAGGCGTGACCATTCACCGTGGCACTGTGCAGGACCGGGCCGAGACCACGCTGGGTGATCACAACCTGGTCATGGCCTATGCCCATATCGGTCACGACAGCGTCATTGGCAACCACTGCATCCTGGTCAACAACACCGCGTTGGCGGGCCATGTGCACGTTGACGATTGGGCGATCCTGTCCGGGTTCACCCTGGTGCATCAGTACTGCCATATCGGCGCCCACAGCTTTTCCGGCATGGGCACTGCCATCGGCAAGGATGTTCCGGCGTTCGTTACGGTATTCGGCAACCCGGCCGAAGCCCGCAGCATGAACTTCGAAGGCATGCGCCGTCGCGGGTTCAGCGAAGACGCGATCCACGCCCTGCGCCGTGCCTACAAGGTGGTTTATCGTCAAGGGCTCACGGTCGACCAGGCGTTGACTCAACTGGCCGAGCCGGCAGCGCTGTTCCCGGAAGTCGCGGTGTTCCGCGACTCGATCCAGGCGTCGACTCGCGGCATCACCCGCTAATCATGGCTAATCTGCGTATCGCGCTGGTGGCCGGGGAAGCTTCCGGCGACATTCTGGGCGCAGGCCTCATGCGGGCCCTCAAGGCCCAGCACCCGGCGGTGGAATTCATCGGTGTCGGCGGCCCGCTGATGCAGGCTGAAGGGCTCACCTCCTACTTCCCCATGGAGCGTCTGTCGGTCATGGGGCTGGTCGAGGTGCTGGGTCGCCTGCGCGAGTTGTTGGCCCGTCGCAAGCTGCTGATCCAGACCTTGATCGAAGAAAAGCCCGATGTGTTCATCGGCATCGACGCGCCGGACTTCACCCTCAATATCGAACTCAAACTGCGCCAGGCCGGCATCAAGACCGTGCACTACGTCAGCCCGTCCGTCTGGGCGTGGCGGCAGAAGCGCGTGCTCAAGATCCGCGAGGGCTGTGACCTGATGCTGACCTTGCTGCCGTTCGAGGCGAGGTTCTACGAAGAAAAGGGCGTGCCGGTGCGGTTTGTCGGGCATACCCTGGCCGACGCGATTCCCCTGCAGGCTGATCGCGCGGCCGCGCGTGCCGAGCTGGGCTTGCCCGACGGCCCGCTGGTCGCGCTGATGCCTGGCAGCCGTGGTGGCGAAGTGGGGCGACTGGCCTCGGTGTTTTTCGATGCTGCCGAACGTCTGCTGGCCTTGAAGCCGGGCATACGTTTCGTGCTGCCTTGTGCCAGCCCGCAACGTCGCGCGCAGATCGAAACACTATTGGAAGGTCGCAACCTACCGTTGACCTTGCTCGATGGTCAGTCACACCTGGCCCTGGCTGCCTGTGATGCGGTGCTGATCGCCTCGGGTACGGCCACCCTGGAAGCCTTGCTGTATAAGCGCCCGATGGTGGTGGCCTACCGCCTGGCGCCGCTGACCTTCTGGATCCTCAAGCGCATGGTCAAAAGCCCTTACATCTCCCTGCCCAACCTGCTGGCCCAGCGCCTGTTGGTGCCGGAGTTGTTGCAGGACGATGCAACGCCCGAGGCCCTGGCGCAAACTCTACTACCCTTGATCGACGGCGGCGAAGAACAGACCCGCGGCTTCGACGACATCCACCGCACCCTGCGTCGTGATGCGTCGAACCAGGCAGCTGACGCCGTATTGACCCTGATCGGCAAGCAACAGGAAGCCTTATGACGACGCAGATGGGCCTGGATTTCAGCCTGGTTGCCGAAGCCCACGAACTGGTGGCCGGTGTTGACGAAGTCGGGCGCGGGCCTTTGTGCGGCGCCGTGGTCACGGCGGCAGTGATCCTCGATCCAAACCGCCCGATCCTCGGCCTCAACGACTCGAAGAAACTCACCGAAGCGCGCCGCGAAAAGCTCTACGACGAGATCTGTGAGAAAGCCCTGAGCTGGCATATCGCCCGGGCTGAAGTTGAAGAAATCGACCAGCTGAACATTTTGCACGCCACCATGCTGGCCATGCAGCGTGCAGTCGAGGGGCTGCACATCACCCCGAAAATGGCGATGATCGACGGTAACCGCTGCCCCAAGCTGGCCATGCCTTCCGAGGCGGTGGTCAAGGGTGATAGCAAGGTGCCTGCCATCGCCGCCGCGTCAATCCTGGCCAAAGTCAGTCGTGACCGGGAAATGGCTGCGTTCGAATTGATCTACCCCGGCTACGGCATCGGCGGTCATAAAGGCTACCCGACGCCCGTTCATCTGGAAGCCCTGGCTCGCCTTGGCCCGACGCCGATCCACCGCCGCTCGTTCGCCCCAGTGCGCCAGGCTTACGAGCTACGCGAGAGCTTCAGCGAGGTTTAGTCGCAAGGCTGATGTTTTTGCCAAGGCCCGGTACAATCCGGGCCTTGTTGTCTCCACGTTTCTAGACAGGATCACTATGCCGGCTTCATTCGTTCACCTACGCCTGCACACTGAATACTCCCTGGTCGACGGCCTGGTACGGATCAAACCGCTGGTCAAAACCCTGGTGGGCATGAACATGCCTGCGGTAGCGGTTACCGATCAGAACAACATGTGTTCACTGGTCAAGTTCTACAAGAACGCCATGGGCGCCGGTATCAAGCCGATTTGCGGCGCCGACCTGTGGCTGTCCAACAAAGACCCGGATAACCCCCTGAGCCGCATCAGCCTGCTGGCGATGAACGGCGTGGGTTATCGCAACCTCACCGAATTGATTTCCCGTGGCTTTATCGACGGCCAGCGTAATGGCTCGATCATTATCGAGCGCGAATGGGTCGCCGAGGCCAGCGAAGGCCTGATCATGCTGTCGGCCGCCAAAGAGGGCGAGATCGGTATCGCGCTGCTGGGTGGCAACCCTCAAGAAGCCGAAGTACTGGCCAAGGAGTGGATGCAGGTCTTCCCTGATCGTTTCTATCTGGAAGTCCAGCGTACCAACCGCCCCAACGATGAAGAGCATCTGCACGCCGCCGTGGCCCTGGCCGACAAGCTGGGCGCGCCGCTGGTGGCGACCAATGATGTGCGCTTCATCAAGAAGGAAGACTTCGAAGCCCACGAAACCCGCGTATGCATCGGCGAAGGCCGGGCCCTGGATGACCCGCGTCGCTCGAAGAACTACAGCGAAGAGCAGTACCTCAAAAGCGCCGAAGAGATGGCCGAGTTGTTCAGCGACCTGCCCGAGGCACTGGAAAACTCCGTCGAGATTGCCAAGCGCTGCAATATCGAAGTGAAGCTGGGCAAGCACTTCCTGCCCAACTTCCCGATTCCCGATGGCATGACCATCGATGAGTATTTTCGCAAGGTGTCCTTCGACGGGCTGGAAGAGCGCCTCAGCGTTCTGCTGCCCAAGGACACCACCGAGGATTACGACGCCAAGCGTCAGGTCTACGTTGACCGGCTGAATTTCGAGCTGGATATCATCATCCAGATGGGCTTCCCCGGTTACTTCCTGATCGTGATGGACTTTATCCAGTGGGCCAAGAACAACGGCGTACCGGTAGGTCCGGGCCGGGGGTCAGGTGCTGGGTCGTTGGTTGCCTACGTGCAGAAAATTACCGACCTCGACCCGCTGGAATATGACCTGCTGTTCGAACGTTTCCTTAACCCGGAACGGGTTTCCATGCCCGACTTCGACGTCGACTTCTGCATGGACGGCCGTGACCGCGTGATCGAGTACGTGGCCGAGAAATATGGTCGCAACGCAGTAAGCCAGATCATCACTTTCGGTTCCATGGCCGCAAAGGCTGTAATCCGCGACGTGGCACGCGTGCAGGGCAAGTCCTACGGCCTGGCGGATCGCCTGTCGAAGATGATCCCGTTCGAAGTCGGCATGACCCTGGAGAAAGCCTACGAGCAGGAAGAGATCCTGCGCGACTTCATCAAGGTCGATGAAGAAGCCGCCGAAATCTGGGACATGGCGCGCAAGCTCGAAGGCGTGGTGCGTAACGTCGGTAAACACGCCGGTGGAGTGGTGATCGCACCCACCAAGCTCACTGACTTTTCGCCGATCTATTGCGACGAAGAAGGCGATGGCCTGGTAACCCAGTTCGACAAGGATGACGTGGAGGCGGCCGGCCTGGTGAAGTTCGACTTCCTCGGCCTGCGGACCCTGACGATCATCGACTGGGCGCTCAAGACCATCAACCGCGACCGCGCCAAGGTCGGTGAGGAACCGCTGGATATCGCCTTCATCCCGCTGGATGACAAGCCGACCTACACCCTGCTGCAAAAAGCCGAAACCACGGCGGTGTTCCAGCTTGAGTCGCGCGGTATGAAAGAGCTGATCAAAAAGCTCAAGCCCGACTGCCTGGAAGACTTGATCGCATTGGTGGCCTTGTTCCGTCCAGGCCCGCTGCAATCGGGCATGGTGGACGACTTCATCAACCGTAAGCACGGCCGTGCCGAACTGGCTTACCCGCACTCGGACTACCAATACGAAGGCCTCAAGCCCGTGTTGGCGCCGACTTACGGCATCATCCTGTATCAGGAACAGGTGATGCAGATCGCCCAGGTGATGGCCGGTTACACCCTGGGTGGCGCGGACATGCTGCGTCGAGCCATGGGTAAGAAAAAACCCGAGGAAATGGCCAAGCAGCGCGGCGGTTTCATTGAGGGCTGCGCGACCAACAATATCGACGCGGACCTCGCGGGTAACATCTTCGACCTGGTAGAGAAATTCGCCGGTTACGGCTTCAACAAATCCCACTCCGCCGCCTACGGCCTGGTGTCGTACCAGACCGCCTGGCTGAAAGCCCACTACCCGGCGCCGTTCATGGCTGCGGTACTGTCGGCGGATATGCACAACACCGACAAGGTCGTGACCTTGATCGAAGAAGTGCGCACCATGAAGCTGCGCCTCGATGCGCCGGACGTGAACGCTTCGGAGTTCAAGTTCACGGTGAACGACGAAGGCCGCATCATCTATGGCCTGGGCGCGATCAAGGGCGTCGGCGAAGGCCCGGTGGAAGCCATCACCGAAGCGCGCCTGGACGGGCCATTCAAAGACCTGTTCGACTTCTGCGCACGGGTGGACCTCAAGCGCATCAACAAACGGACACTCGACGGCCTGATCCGCAGCGGTGCACTCGACCGTCTCGGCCCGTATTTCCATGATGAGCCCAAGGCCTACCAGGCCAATATCGACCGCAACCGCGCGGTATTGCTCGCCGCCATGGAAGAAGCGATCAAAGCCGCCGAGCAGACCGCGCGTACCCATGACAGCGGCCATGCCGACCTGTTTGGCGGGTTGTTCGTCGAAGAAGACGCAGACGTCTATGGCAACCATCGCAAGGCCAAGGAACTGACGCTCAAGGAACGTCTCAAGGGCGAGAAAGATACCTTGGGCCTGTACCTCACCGGTCACCCGATTGACGAATACGAAGGTGAGATCCGCCGGTTCGCCCGTCAGCGCATTATCGACCTGAAGCCAGCGCGGGACACGCAGACCGTCGCCGGCATGATCATCGCCCTGCGGGTGATGAAGAATAAAAAAGGCGACAAGATGGGGTTCATCACCCTCGACGACCGTTCGGGCCGTATCGAGGCGTCGCTGTTTGCCGACGCGTTCCATTCCGCTCAGTCGCTGTTGCAGACCGACGCGATGGTGGTGGTGGAAGGGGAGGTCAGCAACGATGACTTCTCCGGCGGCCTGCGCCTGCGGATCAAGCGGGTGATGAGCATGGAAGATGCGCGCACCAATTTGGCCGAAAGCTTGCGCTTGAAGGTGAAAACCGAAGCGCTCAAGGGCGATCAGCTACGCTGGTTGGGCGACCTGCTCAAACGCCACCGCGGCGCGTGCCCGGTGACCATGGAGTACACCGGCAATGACGCCAAGGCCATGTTGCAGTTTGGCGAGACCTGGCGAATTGATCCCGCAGATGGCTTGATTCAAGCTTTGCGTGACCAGTTCGGGCGAGACAACGTCTTCCTCCAATACCGTTGACGGTCAGAGATGTCTGATCTCGACTAAACATTTAATCTCGACCTAAACGCGCCTCTCCCTTAAGGTAGGGCGCGAATAGACAACCGGCTGGCCAGGCACGCCCTGGCCGTCGACCCAAGACGGACGCTTATGAACCCGAATTTTCTTGATTTCGAACAGCCGATCGCTGACCTGCAAGCCAAGATTGAAGAACTGCGCCTGGTCGGCAATGACAATTCGCTGAACATCGGCGATGAGATCGCTCGCCTGCAAGACAAGAGCAGCACGCTCACCGAAGACATCTTCGGCAAGCTGACCAGCTGGCAGATTGCGCGCCTGGCCCGCCACCCGCGCCGTCCCTATACCCTGGACTACATTCAGCACATCTTCACCGAGTTCGACGAGCTGCATGGCGACCGCCACTTCTCCGACGACGCGGCCATCGTGGGCGGTATCGCTCGCCTGGACGACCAGCCGGTGATGGTGATCGGTCACCAGAAGGGCCGTGAAGTGCGCGAGAAAGTCCGCCGCAACTTCGGCATGCCGCGCCCGGAAGGCTACCGCAAGGCTTGCCGACTGATGGAAATGGCCGAGCGCTTCAAGATGCCAATCCTGACCTTCATCGATACCCCGGGCGCCTACCCAGGTATCGACGCAGAAGAGCGCAACCAGAGCGAGGCTATCGCCTGGAACCTGCGCGTCATGTCCCGCTTGAAAACCCCGATCATCGCCACTGTGATTGGTGAAGGTGGTTCCGGTGGTGCGCTGGCCATCGGCGTCTGCGACCAGTTGAACATGTTGCAATACTCGACCTACGCGGTGATCTCGCCGGAAGGTTGCGCCTCGATCCTGTGGAAAACCGCCGAAAAGGCACCAGACGCTGCCGAAGCCATGGGTATCACCGCTGATCGCCTCAAAGGCCTGGGTATCGTGGACAAAGTGATCGCCGAGCCTTTGGGCGGCGCCCACCGTGACCCGGCTGCTGCGGCGGCGACTATCCGCGCCGAGCTGGGCTCGCAACTGGCAATGCTCAAGAAGCTGGATAACGACGCGCTGCTGGCCCGTCGTTATGAGCGCCTGATGAGCTACGGTCTGTAAGACCCAGCAATACCCAATGTGGGAGCCGGCTTGTGTGGGAGATGGCTTGCCTGCGATAGCATCACCTCGGTGCAACTGCAAAATCGAGGCGCCTGCATCGCGGGCAAGCCACGCTCCCACACAAGCCCGCTCCCACATTTGCTTTGTGTATGCTTGGCTAACGTATTCCAGATTTGCGGCGGTAACCTGTGATGAAAACATCTCTTCCCGCCAAACTCCTGCAAGCTCTGTCACCCTGGCGCAACGCCCCGGCCTGGCACATCGCATTCTCCGGTGGCCTTGATTCCACCGTCTTGCTGCATCTCCTGGCCCATCTGGCCAACACCGAAACCCTGCCCCCCCTCAGCGCTGTCCATGTCCACCATGGCCTGCAAGCTGCCGCCGACGCGTGGCCTGCTCATTGCCAGTCGATCTGCGACGCCCTCGGCCTGCCGTTGCGCGTGATGCGCGTGCAGGTACAACCTGGCGCCAGCCTTGAACGTGCTGCCCGTGACGCGCGTTACCAGGCATTCACCGAGGTGACCGGGGCAGGGCAGGTGTTGCTGACGGGCCAGCATCGCGATGATCAGGCGGAAACCTTGTTATTCCGCCTATTGCGCGGGGCGGGTGTACGCGGGCTGGCGGCGATCCCGGCGCAGCGTCCTTTGGCCGGTGGCTACCTGGTACGACCGTTGCTCGATGTATCCCGCGAAGCATTGGAGGCGTATGCCCACGCGCATCAACTCAAATGGATTGAGGATCCCTCCAACGCCGATCCGCGGTTCTCCCGTAATTACCTTCGTCACCGCGTGTTTCCTGCGTTGACGGCGCGCTGGCCCCAGGCTGTTGCCAACCTGAGCCGCACCGCCGAGCACCTGAGTGAGGCAAAGGGGTTGTTGGATGAGTTGGCACAGTTGGACCTGCGTGCTGCCGGCCAGGCTTCGCCATTTCCCTGGCTGCACCTGCCGTCCTTGGCACTTGCGCCGCTGTGCGAGCTGTCCGACGCCCGCCAACGCAATGCCCTGCGCCATTGGCTGGCGCCACTGACCCGCTTGCCCGACAGCGACCACTGGGCCGGTTGGCACTCCCTGCGTGACGCCAAGGGCGATGCACAGCCCCTATGGCGCCTGGCCGACGGCGAGTTGCACCGGTGTGGCCAGCGCATCTGGTGGCTGCCGTCTACAGGATCGGAATTTTCCGACGCAGCGGTGAGCTGGCCCGATCCGCAAAACCCACTAGAGTTACCCGGCAATGGTCAGCTAAAGCTGATTGGCGAGGCGCCTGAAGGTCCGCTGCAGATTCGCTACCGCCAGGGCGGCGAAATCATCGACGTGCCAGGTCGCGGTCGGCGTGACTTGAAGCGCCTGCTTAACGAAAGTGGCTTGCCAGGCTTCGTCCGTGGCAGATTGCCGCTGCTGTACCAAGGCCAGCAATTGCTGGGTGCGCCCAGCCTCGCGGGACTCTGGCCTGCACCGAGTGATGACTGGCATTTACATTGGATGCCACAGACCTGCGATCAAGGTTTGAGCTGATAGAGCCTTTCCGGTAGACTACGCTCCCTTCTTGATACAACTTCTGTGGATTCGACTGAATCGCAGCAGTTGCCGATTACCAAGCAGTCTTTGCTGGGCGATTCCAAAAAATGTGTAGCGATCAACGTACCGGTGCTTCATTGCTGGTCTGTCACCACGCGGCGGTTTTTTTGAAAGGTGCACTGTGATTAATGCAGGTGATCGGGGGCTTCGGCCTTCCTTCGCTTTCCCCGGCGGCTCGGACCGCTTTAACGCAGACTTCTAGGGTTTTTCATGACGCGCTACATATTCGTCACGGGCGGTGTTGTTTCTTCATTGGGGAAAGGCATTGCCTCCGCTTCATTGGCGGCCATCCTGGAGGCGCGGGGACTTAAGGTCACCATGCTCAAGCTGGACCCGTACATCAACGTTGACCCGGGCACCATGAGCCCGTTCCAGCACGGTGAAGTGTTCGTCACCCACGACGGCGCCGAGACTGACCTGGACCTGGGCCACTACGAGCGGTTCATCCGCACGACCATGACCCAGAACAACAACTTCACCACCGGTCGTGTCTACGAGCACGTGCTGCGCAAGGAGCGTCGTGGTGACTACCTGGGTGCAACCATCCAGGTAATCCCGCACATCACCGACGAAATCAAGCGCCGCATCATCAAGGGTGCCGGCGATGCCGACGTGGCCATGGTCGAGATCGGCGGCACCGTGGGTGACATCGAGTCCCAACCGTTCCTCGAAGCCATCCGCCAGTTGCGTTTCGAAGTCGGCGCCAAGCGCGCGATGCTGATGCACCTGACCCTGGTGCCGTACATCGCCACCGCCGGCGAAACCAAAACCAAGCCTACCCAGCACTCGGTCAAGGAACTGCGCTCCATCGGCCTGCAGCCGGACGTGCTGGTATGCCGCTCCGATCACCCGATCGACATTTCCTCGCGTCGCAAGATCGCGCAATTCACCAACGTTGAAGAACGTGCGGTAATCGCGCTGGAAGACGCCGACACTATCTACAAGATCCCGGGCATCCTGCACTCGCAAGGCCTGGACGATTTTGTGGTCGAGCGTTTCGGCCTGCAATGCAATGGCGCGGACCTGTCCGAGTGGGAAGCCGTGGTCGACGCCAAGCTCAACCCTGAGCACGAAGTCACCATCGCCATGGTCGGCAAGTACATGGAACTGCTGGACGCGTACAAGTCGCTGATCGAAGCGATGAGCCACGCCGGTATCAGCAATCGCACCAAGGTCAACCTGCGCTACATCGATTCCGAAGATATCGAGAACCAGGGCACCGCGCTGCTCGAAGGTGTGGACGCGATCCTCGTCCCAGGCGGTTTCGGCCTGCGTGGCGTGGAAGGCAAGATCACGGCCGTGCAGTACGCCCGTGAAAACAAGGTTCCGTACCTGGGCATCTGCCTGGGCATGCAAGTGGCCGTTATCGAGTTCGCCCGTAACGTGCTGGGCTGGAAAGACGCCAACTCCACCGAGTTCGACAGCAAGAGCGGTCACCCGGTCGTCGGCCTGATCACCGAGTGGGAAGATGCCACCGGTGCCGTCGAGACCCGTACCGAAGCCTCCGACCTGGGCGGCACCATGCGCCTCGGCGCGCAGGATTGCCTGCTGGAACCGGGCTCGCTGGTTCACGATTGCTACGGCAAAGACGTGATCGTCGAGCGTCACCGTCACCGCTACGAAGTGAACAACAACCTGCTGCCGCAGATCAAAGAGGCCGGCCTGAAAATTTCCGGTCGCTCCGGTGACGGCGCGTTGGTTGAAGTGGTCGAGGCGCCGGATCATCCATGGTTCGTGGCGTGCCAGTTCCACCCTGAGTTCACCTCGACGCCGCGCGACGGTCACCCGTTGTTCAGCGGTTTCGTCAAAGCTGCACTGACGCAACATCAGAAGAAGGCGTAAACCTGATGGCCCAGAAGATCATTCGCGTAGGCGACATCGAGATTGCCAACGACAAGCCCATGGTGCTGTTCGGCGGCATGAACGTGCTGGAAAGCCGCGACATGGCGATGCAGGTCTGTGAAGAGTACGTCAAGGTCACCGAGAAACTCGGTATCCCCTACGTGTTCAAGGCCAGCTTCGACAAGGCCAACCGTTCGTCCGTGACCTCCTATCGCGGCCCAGGCCTTGAAGAAGGCATGCGGATCTTCCAGGACATCAAGCAAGCCTTCGGCGTGCCGATCATCACCGACGTCCACGAGCCTGAACAGGCCGCCGTGGTCGCCGAGGTGTGCGACATCATCCAGTTGCCGGCCTTCCTGTCGCGCCAGACCGACCTGGTGGTCGCGATGGCCAAGACCGGCGCTGTGATCAATATCAAGAAAGCCCAGTTCCTCGCGCCTCAGGAAATGAAACACATCCTGAACAAGTGCGTGGAAGCGGGTAACGACCAGTTGATCCTCTGCGAGCGTGGTTCGAGCTTCGGCTACAACAACCTCGTGGTGGATATGCTCGGTTTCGGCATCATGAAACAGTTCGAATACCCGGTGTTCTTCGACGTGACTCACGCGCTGCAAATGCCCGGTGGTCGCGCCGATTCCGCGGGTGGGCGCCGTGCCCAGGTGCTGGACCTGGCCAAGGCGGGCATCAGCCAGTCCCTGGCGGGCCTGTTCCTGGAAGCCCACCCGGACCCGGACAACGCCAAGTGCGATGGCCCATGCGCCCTGCGCCTGGACAAGCTGGAGCCGTTCCTGGCCCAGCTCAAGCAGTTGGACGAACTGGTCAAGAGTTTTCCGACGGTAGAGACCGCGTAAGCTTCGTTTCTCCGGTAGAATTTCCCACGCTTTACGCTCAGGCCTGCGGGCCTGAGCCTTGTCGTCTGCAAGCCTGCCTCGTTGTTCCACCCTTGCGGTCGGTCAAAAGATTTCCTTCAGCTGCGTCGTTTTCGTCAACTTTGGAGTGTTTACAACAATGGCAAAAATCGTCGACATCAAAGGTCGTGAAGTTCTCGACTCCCGTGGCAACCCCACCGTCGAAGCCGACGTGCTTCTCGATAACGGCATCATCGGCAGCGCCTGCGCGCCGTCCGGTGCTTCCACCGGTTCGCGCGAAGCGCTGGAACTGCGTGATGGCGACAAGAGCCGTTACCTGGGCAAGGGTGTGCTCAAGGCTGTAGCCAACATCAACGGCCCGATTCGTGACCTGTTGCTGGGCAAGGACCCGCTGGACCAGAAAGCCCTGGACCACGCGATGATCAAGCTCGACGGCACCGAAAACAAAGGCAGCCTGGGCGCCAACGCCATCCTCGCCGTGTCCCTGGCAGCCGCCAAGGCCGCTGCTCAGGACCAGGACCTGCCGCTGTACGCTCACATTGCCAACCTCAACGGTACCCCAGGTGTCTACTCGATGCCGGTGCCGATGATGAACATCATCAACGGTGGCGAACACGCCGATAACAACGTCGACATCCAGGAATTCATGGTGCAGCCGGTTGGCGCCAAGTCCTTCTCCGAAGGCCTGCGCATGGGCACCGAGATTTTCCATCACCTCAAGGCTGTGCTGAAGGCCCGTGGCCTGAGTACTGCTGTGGGTGACGAAGGTGGTTTCGCACCGAACCTGGCGTCCAACGAAGATGCACTGAAAGTGATCTCCGAAGCCGTCGCCAACGCTGGCTACAAGCTGGGCACCGACGTGACCCTGGCCTTGGACTGCGCGGCCAGCGAGTTCTACGAGGACGGTAAATACAACCTGTCCGGCGAAGGCCAAGTGTTCAACTCCGAAGGTTTCGCGGAATACCTGAAGGGCCTGACCCAGCGCTACCCGATCATCTCGATCGAAGACGGCCTGGACGAGTCCGACTGGGACGGCTGGAAAATCCTCACCGATAAGATCGGCGAGAAGATCCAACTGGTGGGCGACGACTTGTTCGTGACCAACACCAAGATCCTGAAAGAAGGCATCGATAAAAAGATCGCCAACTCTATCCTGATCAAGTTCAACCAGATCGGCACCCTGACCGAAACCCTGGAAGCCATCCAGATGGCCAAGGCTGCGGGCTACACGGCCGTGATCTCGCACCGCTCCGGCGAAACCGAAGATTCGACCATTGCCGACCTGGCCGTGGGCACCTCGGCAGGCCAGATCAAGACCGGTTCCCTGTGCCGTTCCGACCGCGTTTCCAAGTACAACCAATTGCTGCGTATCGAAGAGCAACTGGCTGGCAAGGCCAAGTACAACGGTCGCGGCGAGTTTCGCGGCTGATCGCTACGTGGTAAAAATGGTAAAAGGTCGGCGGATTGCGTCGGAAAACTCACGACAGTGTGTAATTCGACGCTAATCTGATGGCTATCAAGCACAAGCCTGGTTTTTCCAGGCTTCGTGCTATCAGTTGCTGCAAAAGTTTTGCATGGCGGTCTTTTTTCACTGGATACCCGATATTCGATGCGCAGTCCCAATTGGTTGTTCCTCGTCTTGCTCTTGTTGCTGGCTGGCCTGCAGTACCGCCTATGGGTGGGTAATGGCAGCTTTGCGCAGGTAAAAGACCTGACCCAGCAAATTGCCGACCAGCACGCCGAAAACGAACGCCTGCTGGAACGCAATCGCGTCCTCGATGCCGAGGTGCTTGAGCTGAAAAAAGGCACGGAGACCGTTGAAGAGCGGGCCCGTCATGAACTGGGCATGGTCAAGGAGGGCGAAACCCTCTACCAGTTGGCCCAATGAGTGACCGTTTGCCGGCCTTCTGGGCCGTGATTCCTGCCGCGGGCGTCGGTGCCCGTATGGCTGCGGACCGTCCCAAGCAATACTTGCAACTGGGCGGGCGCACAATTCTCGAACACAGCCTCGGCTGTTTTCTCGACCATCCGAACCTCAAGGGGCTGGTGGTCAGTCTCGCGACTGATGATCCTTATTGGCCGACCCTGGCCTGTGCTGCAGACTCGCGTATCCAGCGTGCGGACGGCGGTTCGGAGCGCTCGGGCTCGGTGCTCAATGCCTTGCTGCAACTCAATGCCCTGGGCGCCCATGATGACGACTGGGTATTGGTGCACGACGCTGCGCGTCCCAATCTGAGCCGTGACGATCTCGACAAACTCTTGACTGAACTGGCCGATGACCCGGTCGGTGGCCTATTGGCCGTGCCGGCCCGCGACACCCTCAAGCGCGCCGACAAGCACGGTCGCATTGTGGAAACCGTCGACCGCAGCCTGATCTGGCAGGCCTACACGCCGCAGATGTTCCGCCTGGGTGCTTTGCACCGTGCCTTGGCCGACAGCCTGGTGGCGGATGCAGTCATCACCGATGAAGCATCAGCCATGGAATGGTCCGGCCAGGCGCCGCGCCTGATCGAAGGGCGCTCGGACAATATCAAGGTGACCCGGCCGGAAGATCTGGAGTGGTTGCGGCTGCGCTGGGCGAATCGCGGGTAGGCAGTTAAACCGCGTCGACTTCATCGCAGGCAAACCAGCTCCCACATTTGACCGCGTTTACCCTGCAGGAATGCAGTCAATGTGGGAACTGGCTTGCCTGCGAAGAGGCCGGCACAAACAGCCAATAATCACTGGCTGTACTCCGGCCGCCCAGCCAGCCCCTCCTTCAAGAAATCCACCAATTTCCTGACCTTCGGCGACAAATGCCGCTGCTGCGGATACAGCGCCCACACCGCCGTATTTGGCGGTTGATGCGCCTCCAGCAACGACACCAGCGCACCACTGTGCAGATGCTCCAGCACGTAATAGTCCGGCAGTTGGCATAACCCGACGCCCTGCAACGCTGCATCCAGTACCGCCTGCCCACTGTTGCAGCGCCAGTTTCCCTGCACACGTTGAGAAAATTCCCGCCCGTCCTGGGCCAGTTGCCAGATATCCGAGCTGCCGATCAGGCAGTTATGCCGACTCAATTCCGACAAGCTATGTGGCCGACCATACCGCGCCAAGTAGGACGGCGACGCGCACAGGTACATGCGCCTCGGCGCCAGTCGGCTGGCAACCATGCGCGAATCTTGCAAGCGCCCCAGGCGAATGGCCAGGTCGAGGCCTTCGTGCACCAGGTCCAGTTGGCGGTTGCTCAACTCGATATCCACCCGCAACTGCGGGTACAACCCCATGAACCGTGTGACCAGCGGCACGATGAAGCGCTCGCCGTACGCCACCGCGCAGGTCATGCGCAACATGCCCTTGGGCTCGCTGGTGAGATCGCCCACCGCACGCAGGGCCTCTTCGCGACCATCCTGCAGGCGTTGGCAGTGTTGCAGGAAGGTCTGGCCCGCTTCGGTCAGGGTCACCTTGCGCGTACTGCGATACAGCAATCGCGTTTGCAGGCGTTCTTCCAGGCGTGCGACCTGCCGGCTGATGTGCGATGAAGACACCCCCAACCGTTCCGCTGCTGCGGTGAACTGGCTGCATTCGGCCACTGCGACAAACTCATCGATGCCTTCCCAGCGGTTTTCCAGCATGGTGATTGTCCCTGTACAGCAATAAAGTTTTGCTTTGGCCTGGATTATTAATCAGATAGCCATGTTTTACACTCTACGTCTCAGTTTTTAACTCCCTGGAGAAACCCGGATGATCAAGTCCCGCGCCGCCGTAGCCTTCGAAGCCAAGAAGCCCCTGGAGATCGTCGAAGTGGATGTGGCCATGCCCAAGGCGGGCGAAGTGCTGTTGCGCGTAGTCGCGTCCGGCGTGTGCCATACCGACGCCTACACCCTGTCGGGCGCGGACCCGGAAGGTATCTTCCCGTCGATCCTCGGTCACGAAGGCGGTGCCGTGGTTGAAGCGATCGGCGAAGGCGTGACGTCGGTGGCTGTCGGCGACCATGTGATCCCGCTGTACACCCCGGAATGCGGCAAGTGCAAATTCTGCCTGTCGGGCAAGACCAACCTCTGCCAGGCCATCCGTTCCACCCAGGGCAAAGGCCTGATGCCGGACGGCACTACGCGTTTTTCCTACAAGGGCCAGCCGATTTTCCACTACATGGGCACCTCGACCTTTTCCGAGTACACCGTGTTGCCGGAAATTTCCGTGGCCAAGATTCCTAAAGAAGCACCACTGGAAAAAGTCTGCCTGCTGGGCTGTGGCGTCACCACCGGCATCGGTGCGGTGATCAACACCGCCAAGGTCAAGCCGGGCGACACCGTGGCCATCTTCGGCCTAGGCGGCATTGGCCTGTCGGCGGTGATCGGCGCGGTCAAGGCCAAGGCTGGCCGCATCATCGCCATCGATATCAACCCGGCCAAATTCGAGATCGCCAAGCAATTGGGCGCCACCGACTGCATCAACCCGAAAGACTACGATCGTCCGATCCAAGACGTGATCGTCGACCTGACTGACGGCGGCGTGGACTTCTCCTTTGAATGCATCGGTAACGTGCAACTGATGCGTGCCGCCCTCGAGTGCTGCCACAAAGGCTGGGGCGAGTCGGTGATCATCGGCGTGGCCGGTGCCGGCCAGGAAATCGCCACCCGTCCATTCCAGTTGGTGACCGGCCGCGTCTGGCGCGGTTCGGCATTTGGTGGCGTGCGCGGCCGTACCGAACTGCCGAGCTACGTGGAAATGGCCCAGGCCGGCGAGATCCCGCTGGACACCTTCATCACCCACACCATGGGCCTGGAAGACATCAACAAAGCGTTTGACCTGATGCACGAAGGCAAGAGCATTCGTACCGTCATCCACTTCTGAGGTCGGCCATGAGTCTGGAAAACCTGTCGTGCCAGAAAAGCTTCGGCGGCTGGCATAAACGCTACAAGCATCATTCCGATGTGCTCGGTTGCGACATGACCTTCGCCGTCTACCTGCCACCGCAAGCGGAGCAGGGCGGCAAGTTGCCGGTGTTGTACTGGCTGTCCGGGCTTACCTGCACCGATGAGAACTTCATGCAGAAGGCCGGCGCCCAGCGCATGGCCGCCGAGCTGGGGTTGATCATCGTTGCGCCAGACACCAGCCCGCGTGGGCCAGGCGTGCCGGGTGATCCGGACAACGCCTGGGACTTCGGCCTCGGCGCAGGCTTCTACCTGAATGCCACGCAGGAACCTTGGGCCAAGCACTATCGGATGCATGACTACGTGGTGCAGGAATTGCCTGCGTTGGTTGAAGCGCATTTCCCGGCGTCGGACAAACGCGGCATCAGTGGCCACTCCATGGGTGGCCACGGAGCGTTGGTGTGCGCCTTGCGTAACCCTGGGCGTTACCAGTCGGTGTCGGCGTTCTCGCCGATCAACAACCCAATGGATTGCCCGTGGGGCCAGAAAGCCTTCTCGCGTTATTTGGGCGAAGAACGCTCAAAATGGCGCGAGTGGGACGCCTGCGTGCTGATCAGCGAAGCCTCGGAAAAGCTGCCACTGCTGGTGGATCAGGGCGACCGCGACGATTTCCTCGCCGTGCAACTCAAGCCTGAAGCCCTGCAGCAAGCGGCCAAGGCGGCCAACCATCCGTTGGAACTGCGCCTGCAACCCGGCTACGACCATAGCTACTTCTTTATCGCCAGCTTCATCGAAGATCATTTGCGACACCATGGCCGTGCTTTGCTCGGTTAATGTGAGGCAAAAGTAGGTAGAATCACGCCCTGAATTAAATCGGGGCGTTTTTTTATGCGTATTGGCCACGGCTACGATGTGCACCGTTTCGCTGAAGGCGATTTCATTACCTTGGGCGGCGTGCGCATTGCTCACCACCATGGTTTGCTGGCTCATTCCGACGGCGACGTTGTGTTGCATGCCTTGAGCGATGCCTTGCTCGGCGCGGCGGCGTTGGGCGATATCGGCAAGCACTTTCCGGACACCGACCCGACCTTCAAGGGCGCGGACAGCCGTGTATTGCTGCGCCATGTGGTCGGCCTGATCCATGCCCAGGGCTGGAAGGTCGGCAACGTCGACAACACCATCGTGGCCCAGGCGCCGAAGATGGCTCCCCATATCGAGTCGATGCGCGCGTTGATCGCGGCGGATCTGCAAATTGAACTGGATCAAGTGAACGTGAAAGCCACCACCACCGAAAAGCTCGGGTTCACCGGTCGTGAAGAGGGCATCGCCGTGCACTCCGTTGCCTTGTTGCTGCGCGCATGAATGATCTGCAACTGTTGGGGCCACGGGCCTATGGCGAGGCCCTGGGCAGCGCGGTCCTGAAGGCGACCGCCGAAGACTTCCAGGTTGACGAAGTGCTGGATATCCCGTTGACCGGCGAGGGCGAGCACCTCTGGTTGTGGGTGGAGAAGCGTGGCCTCAACACCGAGGAAGCCGCGCGGCGTATCGCCAAGGCGGCAGGCGTGCCGTTGCGCACCGTCAGCTATGCCGGGCTCAAGGATCGCCAGGCGTTGACCCGCCAATGGTTCAGCGTGCAGCTGCCAGGCAAGGCCGACCCGGACATGAGCGCTGCGCAAAACGACACCCTCAAGATCCTCAAGACCGCTCGCCATAAACGCAAGTTGCAGCGCGGCGCGCACTCGGCCAATGGTTTCACCTTGCGCCTGACGCAGTTGGCCGGTGATACCGCCGCCATCGACGCACGGTTGCAGCTGATTGCCCAGCATGGCATTCCCAACTATTTCGGTGCCCAGCGCTTTGGTCATAACGGCGGTAACGTCGTCGATGCCCGTGAGTGGGCCGCGCGCAAAGCCTTGCCGGAGCAGCGCAATGTGCGTTCACGCCTGCTGTCCACGGCGCGCAGTTTCCTGTTCAACAAGGTGCTGGCGGCACGTGTGGCCGACGGCTCCTGGCAGCGAGCCCAAGTCGGTGACCTGTTGGCGTTTACCGACAGTCGCAGTTTTTTCCCGGCAGGCGAAGCCGAATGCAGTGACCCGCGCCTGGCGATCCTGGACCTGCACCCGACCGGCCCCCAGTGGGGCGAAGGTGATTCACCTGCCAGTGGTGCAACCTTTGAGCTGGAACAGGCGGTTGCCGCCGATGAAGCCGACCTGCGCGATTGGCTGGTGAATGCGGGCATGAGCCAGGAACGTCGCATTCTGCGACTGCCCATTGGCGGTTTGACGTGGCATTATCCCTCGCTGGACATTCTGCAATTGGAATTCGTCCTGCCGGCCGGATGCTTCGCCACTGCCTTGGTGCGCGAGCTTGTTGATCTGGTGCCGGTGGGGCAGACGGACAACCCATGCGTATTCTGATATCAAACGATGACGGTGCCACCGCACCCGGCCTTGCCGCGCTCTATGCTGCGCTGGAAGATTTTGCCGAGTGCGTGGTGGTTGCCCCCGACCAGGACAAGAGCGGCGCCAGCAGTTCGCTGACGCTCGACCGTCCGCTGCACCCGCAAGTCCTGGCCAATGGCTTTATCAGTGTGAACGGCACCCCCACCGACTGCGTCCACCTGGCGATCAACAGCCTGCTGGAGCAGGAGCCGGATCTGGTGGTGTCGGGCATCAACCTGGGTGCAAACCTGGGGGATGACGTGCTGTATTCCGGTACCGTGGCGGCAGCGCTTGAAGGGCGTTTCCTGGGGCGTACCGCGTTCGCTTTTTCATTTGCCTCGCGCCAACTGGACAACCTGCCCACCGCTGCGTATTTCGCACGCAAGCTGGTGGAGGCCCATGGCTCCCTGAACCTGCCGCCGCGCACAGTGCTCAACGTCAATATTCCCAACCTGCCCCTTGATCACATTCGCGGCATCCAGCTGACGCGCCTGGGCCATCGTGCCCGTGCGGCGGCGCCGATGAAGGTGGTCGACCCGCGTGGCAAGGAAGGCTATTGGATCGCCGCAGCAGGTGATGCCGAAGACGGCGGAGAGGGCACGGACTTTCATGCGGTGATGCAAGGTTATGTGTCGATTACCCCATTGCAGTTTGACCGTACCTTCAGTGATGCCTTCAGTGGTCTCGATGGCTGGCTGGAGGGGCTGCGCTGATGGGCCGTGAACAAGACGACTTGCTGCGCCGGGGTATCGGGATGACGTCCCAGCGTACCCGCGAACGCCTGATCCAGCGCTTGTACGAAGAGGGCTTGTCCAACGCCCAGGTGCTGGAAGTGATCCGGCGCACGCCGCGGCACCTGTTTGTCGATGAAGCCCTGGCCCACCGTGCCTACGAAGACACGGCACTGCCCATCGGCCACAACCAGACCATCTCCCAGCCGTACATGGTGGCGCGCATGAGCGAGCTGCTGCTGGCGGCGGGGCCTTTGGACAAGGTGCTGGAAATCGGCACCGGCTCCGGCTACCAGACCGCCGTGCTGGCGCAACTGGTGGAGCGGGTATTCTCGGTGGAGCGCATCAAGGTGTTGCAAGACCGCGCCAAGGAGCGCCTGGTGGAGCTGAACCTGCGCAACGTGGTCTTCCGTTGGGGCGATGGCTGGGAAGGCTGGCCGGCGCTGGCGCCTTACAACGGCATCATCGTGACCGCCGTGGCCACCGACGTTCCGCAAGCACTGCTCGATCAGCTCGCTCCCGGCGGGCGCCTGGTAATCCCGGTGGGCTCCGGTGAAGTGCAACAGTTGATGCTCATTATCCGTGAAGACGAAGGCTTTTCCCGGCATGTACTGGGGGCCGTTCGGTTTGTGCCGTTGCTCAATGGCCCGCTGGCCTGATCAATTTCTGCCGGCGGTGAATTCTGCTGGCGGGGATGTGTCTTACAGCGGGGTCTATTGAGTCAACATGATCGGCGCCACGATTCAACACGCTGATTGATGGGTTTCAGACGTGTGCCGGTAAAACGCCAATGCCCAGTTATACTTGCGTCATATTTCAAGCCTGATACAGGCGTTCATGTTCAGCCACCACAAAGGGAGCGGCGGGTGAGTCTCACAGGTCTTGCGCAGCGTATGAGTAAAACAAGCTTTCATCGACTGGTGCTTGGCCTCGTCTTCAGTTCCGTACTGGCAGGGTGTTCCAGCTCGCCAAGCAGCGGCGCGCGGGTGGTTGACCGTAATAATGCGGCGCCGCAAAAACCGACGGTGACGACCGGGCAATATGTAGTGCGCAAGGGCGATACGATGTTCTCGATTGCCTTCCGCTATGGCTGGGACTACAAGGCGCTCGCAGCTCGTAACAATATTCCTGTGCCCTACACGATACATCCCGGCCAGACGATTCGCTTCGACGGTCGTACCGGTTCAGCGCCTACGGCAGTTGTGACAAACACTGGATCTTCGCCATCGTCTTCGAGCAAAACGACGATCATCACCCGGCCTGCAGGCACCGCTGCGCCTGCGCCTGCGGCCAAGCCGGCACCCGCGCCGTTGCCACCTGCCGGGCCGGCGCCGACCGGTTGGGGATGGCCCTCAAACGGGGTGCTGATTGGAAAATTCTCTTCAAACGGTAGTTTGAATAAAGGCATTGATATCGCCGGGGATTTGGGACAGCCTGTTTTAGCTGCGTCTGATGGGACAGTGGTGTACGCCGGGAGTGGTTTACGGGGCTACGGCGAGCTGGTCATCATCAAACACAGCGATACCTACGTCAGTGCTTACGGCCATAACCGTAGGCTGTTGGTTCGGGAGGGGCAGCAGGTCAAAGTCGGACAGACAATTGCCGAAATGGGGTCAACTGGTACAGACCGGGTGAAACTGCACTTTGAGATTCGCCGTCAAGGGAAGCCTGTAGATCCACTGCAATTCCTACCCCGTCGTTGATGTGTTGCACAGCCTGTTCCCTCACGTAGAAGGAACAGGCTCCAGCGTTGCCAAGGATAAAGGCGTCGCTTGAGCTTGAGGTCGAACTCACCAAAGGACTATAACAATGGCTCTCAGTAAAGAAGCGCCGGAGTTTGACATCGACGATGAGGTTCTCCTTATGGAGACCGGTATCGCTACGGAATCGATGTCGAATGAGGGACCTGCTGTACCTTCAGTTCGCACCAAATCCAAGAACTCCACCGCGTTAAAGCAACATAAGTACATTGACTACACACGGGCGCTCGATGCGACTCAGCTGTACCTCAATGAAATCGGTTTTTCCCCTCTGCTGACCCCCGAAGAAGAAGTCCATTTTGCGCGCTTGTCGCAAAAGGGCGACCCGGCTGGGCGCAAGCGCATGATTGAAAGCAACCTGCGACTGGTGGTGAAAATCGCCCGGCGCTACGTCAATCGCGGGCTGTCCCTGTTGGACTTGATCGAGGAAGGCAACCTGGGCTTGATCCGGGCGGTGGAGAAGTTCGACCCTGAGCGGGGCTTCCGCTTTTCAACCTATGCCACCTGGTGGATTCGCCAGACCATCGAACGGGCGATCATGAATCAGACCCGCACGATCCGGTTGCCGATCCATGTGGTCAAGGAGCTCAACGTCTACCTGCGGGCGGCGCGTGAGCTTACCCAAAAACTCGATCATGAACCTTCGCCCGAAGAGATCGCCAACCTGCTGGAGAAACCGGTAGGGGAGGTCAAACGCATGCTCGGCTTGAATGAGCGCGTGTCTTCGGTCGATGTCTCGCTGGGTCCGGATTCGGATAAAACCCTGCTGGACACCCTGACGGATGATCGCCCTACAGATCCTTGCGAGCTGTTGCAGGACGATGATCTTTCCCAAAGCATTGACCAGTGGCTGTCGGAACTCACGGACAAGCAGCGTGAGGTGGTGATTCGCCGCTTCGGCCTGCGCGGCCATGAGAGCAGCACCCTGGAGGACGTAGGCCTGGAGATCGGCCTGACCCGTGAGCGGGTGCGGCAGATCCAGGTGGAAGGGCTCAAGCGCTTGCGTGAGATCCTGGAGAAGAATGGCTTGTCGAGTGAGTCGTTGTTTCAGTAACGATTGATAAGACCGCTATGACAAAACGCCCGGTGCATGGGAATGCACCGGGCGTTTTGCTGTGCGCTGATCATTCGTTGCCAACACTGCCCCTGTAGGAGCCCGGCTTGCCGGCGATGAGGCCCTCAAGACCGCCATCGCCGGCAAGCCGGGCTCCTACAGGGGAGGGTGTAGCACCGAATCCCAGGCATAAAAAACCCCGCTTTTAAGGGCGGGGTCTTTTCGACTAAGTCAGTACAAGTTAGATAACTTGAACTTCTTCAGCTTGCATGCCTTTCTGACCGCGGGTAGCGATGAAAGAAACCTGTTGGCCTTCTTTCAGGCTTTTGAAGCCGTCGGATTGGATAGCTTTGAAGTGAACGAACAGGTCGTCACCGGATTGTGGAGTGATGAAGCCGAAGCCTTTTTCATCGTTGAACCACTTAACGGTACCAGTTTGGCGATTAGACATGGTGTATCTCCTTGGACAAAGTTAACTGCGACTCAGGAAAAGCCCTGGCCGAGACTGAGTGCAAAGAGCAGGAAAAATTCTTGGAGATGGTTGGATCGAAATTCAACATATCGTGTAGAGATTCTCAGTGACACAAGCAGCACAGTGGCGCCACCTTAACCCTTTTTCCGGAACGTGCCAATGGTATTTCCGAAGGTTTCTCCAATTTCGTGACTGGCGGTGGTATTTCCAGTCACCCTGTACGGCTATGCGGGTCCCGGCCCCACTGGCTGTGGCTTATAGGAGCAGGCGCATTCGTCAAGAAAAGCCTTGTGGCCTTTGAACCCCAACGCCGGCCCCGGTAAGATGCCCAACAGAATTTTTCCACCTCGCTATTCAGGACACCCGCCATGAGCATCAAATCGGACAAGTGGATTCGCCGCATGGCGCAAGAGCACGGCATGATCGAACCGTTCGTCGAGCGCCAGATCCGTGGCCAAGGCGATGCCCCTGTGATTTCCTACGGCGTTTCCAGCTACGGCTACGATGTGCGCTGCGCCGATGAATTCAAGGTGTTCACCAACATCAATTCCGCGATCGTCGACCCGAAGAACTTCGACGAAAAGAGCTTCGTCGACGTCAAGAGCGACGTGTGCATCATTCCGCCCAACTCCTTCGCCCTGGCGCGCACCGTGGAATTCTTCCGTATTCCCCGCGACGTGCTGACCATCTGCCTGGGCAAGAGCACCTACGCGCGTTGCGGCATCATCGTCAACGTGACGCCGCTTGAGCCGGAGTGGGAAGGCCACGTGACCCTGGAATTCTCCAACACCACCACCTTGCCGGCGAAGATCTACGCCAACGAGGGCGTGGCGCAGATGCTGTTCCTGCAGTCCGACGAGGACTGTGAAGTGTCCTACAAAGACCGCGCAGGCAAGTACCAAGGCCAGCGCGGCGTCACCCTCCCACGCGCTTGATCGAAAGGTCTTACGTGCAAAGGGAATTAGTCTGCAGAAAGTGACTCTATCTAGGTGTACTGCCTCGGCGCGTGTAAAACGCGTCGAGCCACGCTTGAGGAGTACCTTATGAAGATCGACCCGCGAATCAGCGCAGAACTTGCCCGGCTTGAACCCAATCAGATTGGCGTTCTGGCCTGGTCCCTGATGGCCGATCCTGCTTATGCAGGCGGCATCCCAGGCCAACCCGAGCCGGATTACCCACAACCCACCGAGCCCGGTGAGCCAACCCTGCCGGACGAGCCGCCGCCCGCGCCTGTCGCCTGATACCTGGGAGGCCGGTCACCGCACTGGCCATACCTCGTGGTCGCCGATCACAAAGACTCGACCGTCATCGATCTGTTCCACCGCAAAGCCACCGGTAAACGCACCAAACGCCGGCAGCAAGCTGACCCGCGTGCCGATCTGGAAGCACGGCAGCCGCAGGCTCTGCCGGCCCTTGCCGCGCAAGCGATACACCGGATGCACGTGCCCCGCCAGCACATGATGGCTGGGATGAGCGTCCGGTTCGTGCTGCAGGGCGAAGGGACCCATCAGGAGTGGCTCGGGGACGACCTCAATCCTCAAGTCGACAGGCGGGTCCCCTGCGCGTTTGTCGTGATTGCCGCGAATCAGGGTCATCGACAGGTCGGGATGGCGTGCGCGCCAGGCTCTCAGCGCGCTCAGGGTGCCGCTGGCATGGGACCCGGGGCCGTGCAGGAAATCGCCGAGAAAGATCACCTGCGCGCACGGTAGCGCAGACAGCAACCGATCCAGACGCTGCAGGTTCTTGGTGGTAGTCCCTTGTGGCACCGGCTGTCCCAGGCTGCGATAGGCAGAAGCCTTGCCGAAGTGTACATCGGCAATCAGCAGGCATTGGCGCGCAGGCCAATACACGGCCTTTTCCGCCAGCAGCCACAACTCTTCACCCTCAAGCGTCAGTGAGCAATACATCAGCGCTTCCCGTTATCCGCGACTTTTTCCAGGTCCTTGACCATCCGCGCAATGCGCTCCGAGAGTTTTTCCGAACTCAAGCTTTCGCGCATTCGCTCCACCAGCAGCGGAAAGGCCAAGGGCGTAGGCCGTTCAATCAGGTGCAGGTCGCGTTTGAGCGCTGAAAGATGACGCAATGTCGCTTCCAGCCGATGAATATCCAACTCGTCGCGCAGGACTTCTTCCCCGGCCTGGGTCAGCAGCAGGTTCTGCGGGTCATATTGCTTGAACACCTCAAAGAACAATCCGCTGGAGGCCTGCACTTGCCGCGTACTTTTCGGCGCTCCTGGATAACCGGCAAACACCAACCCGGCGATGCGGGCGATTTCCCGAAAGCGGCGCAGGGCCAACTCCCCGGCATTCAGGCTGGCCGCCACATCTTCCAGCAAATGCTCAGGGCTCAGTAGCGCGTCATTCAGCAACACCGGCCAATCCACGGCGGTGGCGCTCAACAACTCCAGCCCGTAATCATTGACGGCAATCGAAAACGTCACGGCCTGCTGCTGGCTCACCCGCCATGCCAGTAGACTTGCCAGGCCCAAGTGCACCTGGCGCCCGGCGAATGGATACAGAAACAGGTGCCACCCCTCTCGCGACTTCAGCGCCTCGGCCAGCAAATGCTCGCGTGTCGGTAGGCCCGACCAGCGCAACTGTGTTTGCAGCAGGGTTTGCACCGCCTGCATTTCCGGGCCTTCATAGTGCCCGTGCGCCGCCGCATCAAAACGCTCGACCACGGCTTGCGCCAGCTCATTGGAAAGCGGCATGCGCCCCCCATTCCAGCGTGGCACCGCAGCCTTTTTGGCGGTGCTGCGGCGCACATAGGCGGTCATGTTTTCCACCCGCACCAACTCCAGCAATCGCCCCGCGAACAAGAAGCCATCACCCGGCTTGAGCCGCGCGATAAAGCCTTCCTCGACGCTCCCCAGGTTCTTGCCGCCACCGCCCTTGCTCCAGAATTTCAGCTGGATACTGGCATCGCTGACAATCGTGCCGACGCTCATCCGATGACGACGCGCCAGCCGCGCATCGGGTACACGCCAGATGCCGTGCTCGTCCGGCTCCACGCGGCGGTAATCCGGGTAGGCCGTCAGCGACAAGCCGCCATGGCGCACAAACCCCAGGGCCCACGCCCAGTCTTCGTCCGTCAGGTCGCGATAGGCCCAGGCACCGCGCACTTCGGCCAGTAACGCGTCGGGCGTAAAGCCGCCGCCGAGCGCCATGCTGACCAAGTGTTGTACGAGCACATCCAATGGCTTGTGCGGTGATTCGCGCGCTTCAATGCGCCGCTGGGCAATCGCGTCCTGGGCCGCTGCGGCTTCCACCAGCTCCAGGCTGTGGGTCGGCACCAGCGTCACCCGCGAGGGGCGCCCGGGTGCATGCCCCGAACGCCCGGCGCGTTGCATCAGGCGCGCCACGCCTTTGGCCGAGCCGATCTGCAGCACCCGTTCCACCGGCAGGAAATCCACCCCCAGGTCCAGGCTCGATGTGCACACCACGGCCTTGAGCTGGCCGTCTTTCAATGCTCGTTCTACCCAATCGCGGGTTTCTCTCGACAGTGAGCCATGGTGCAGGGCGATCACCCCAGCCCAGTCAGGGCGTGCGTCCAATATCGCCTGATACCAGATTTCCGACTGCGCCCGCGTATTGGTAAACACCAGGCAACTGCTGCTGGCGTCCACCTCAGCCACCACTTGAGGCAGCATCTTCAGGCCGATGTGCCCGGCCCAGGGAAAACGCTCGGCGACGGGTGGCAGCAAGGTGTCGACCTTCAATTGTTTAGCCGTTTTCCCTTGCACATTGACCCCGCCACCTTGTGGGACCAATACCTCCAAGGCGTGGGATTGATTGCCCAAGGTCGCCGAGATACCCCACACCATCACATCCGGATGCCAACGCCGCAGCCGTGCCAGTGCCAGTTGCAGCTGCACGCCGCGCTTGTTGCCAATCAATTCGTGCCATTCATCCACGACCACCATGCGCAGGTGCGCCAGGCTGACTTCGCTGTCGGCGCGTGCCAGCATCAGGGTCAGGCTTTCCGGTGTGGTGATCAGTGCGGTGGGCTGGCGACGGGTCTGGCGGGCGCGCTCGCTGCTGCTGGTATCGCCGGTGCGCAGGGCGACACTCCAGGGAATCTGCAAGGCTTCAAGCGGCGCCTCCAGGGCTCGGGCGGTGTCGGCCGCGAGGGCACGCATAGGCGTGATCCACAGTACCGTCAGCGGCTCAGCGGGTGGTTTGCGTTTACCTGTAGCGGGTGGGCGAGTCATGGCGAAGCGATTGAGGGCGGCGAACCACAGTGCGTAGGTTTTACCCGCGCCGGTGCTGGCATGCAGCAGCCCTGACTGGCCGCCCTTGACCGCCGCCCAGACGTCTTTTTGAAAGGCGAACGGCTTCCAGCCTTTAGTGGCGAACCATTGTTTGGCGAAGTCGACGGGTTTTGCCATGCGGTGGCTGAACTCTGGAAGGTCTATTCCACAGACCTTCACCGAGCATCAAAGGTTTAACGCAATCCTTGTAGGGGCTGGCTTGCCGGCGAGGGTGGCCTAACTGCCGAGCACTCTCTAACTGCTGCCCCGCGATCCAACTGTAGGAGCTGGCTTGCCTGCGAAGACGGCCTCACAGCCGACCACAATCTAACTGTCACCCCGCGATTCAAAAATGTGGGAGCTGGCTTGCCTGCGAAAGCGGCCTGACAGCCGACCACAATCTAACTGTCCCCCCACGATCCAAATGTGGGAGCTGGCTTGCCTGCGAAAGCGGCCTGACAGCCGACCACTCTCCAACTGCCCCCCCGCGATCTAAAAATGTGGGAGCTGGCTTGCCAGCGAAGGCAGCCTGACAGCCGGCCACAATCTAACTGTCACCCCGCGATTCAAAAATGTGGGAGCTGGCTTGCCTGCGAAGGCGGCCTGACAGCCGACCGGGATGTTGGATCTGATCGGGTACATATCCGTTATTTGGGTAACGGCTGCTATGGGTTCCGCCCTTACGGCGGCTCACTTTTGAAAAGCCCAAAAGTAAGCAAAAGGCTCTTGCCCCAACACTCGGCACCTCGCCTAGGCTCGGTGTGCCCGTAATCCGACAGGTATTTGGGGGGCCGCCGCCACGCGCCATCCATGGCGCGGGGCGGCTAAACCGGCATCCCTGCCGGTTTACCCCCCAAATACCTGTCGAATTCCGGCCAGCGTGTTTGACGGGGCGCCTAAGATCAAAAGCGAGATCAAGATCAAGATCAAGATCAAGATCAAGGGCGGCTCGCTTCGCATCGTGGGTTGCGCTGGGCTTCAGGGTTGCGTGGATACCTATGCTCTTCTCCGGTAAGCGGCTCCTACAGATTATTTCAGGTTACCACTCAGGAACTGCTGCAAACGCTCACTCTTCGGATTACCCAGCACGTCCTCGGGTGCGCCTTGTTCTTCCACCAGGCCTTTGTGCAGAAACAGCACTTGGCTCGATACTTTGCGCGCGAAGCTCATTTCGTGGGTCACCATGATCATGGTGCGGCCTTCCTCGGCCAGGCCTTGGATGACCTTCAATACTTCACCCACCAGTTCCGGGTCGAGGGCCGAGGTGGGTTCGTCGAATAGCATGACCTCCGGTTCCATCGCCAGGGCGCGGGCGATGGCGACGCGTTGCTGCTGGCCGCCGGACAGGAACGCGGGGTATTGATCGGCCACGCGCGCCGGTAAACCCACCTTGTCCAGGTAGCGACGGGCGCGGTCTTCGGCATCCTTCTTGCTGCAACCCAGTACCCGGCGCGGGGCCATGGTGATGTTTTCCAGCACGCTCATGTGGCTCCACAGGTTGAAGTGCTGGAAGACCATCGCCAGGCGCGTGCGCAAGCGCTGCAGTTCGGCGTCATCGGCCACGCGCATGCCGTGGCGGTCGCTGACCATGCGGATCGGCTGGCCGTCGAGGGTCATGGCGCCGTCGTTGGGCGTTTCCAGGAAGTTGATACAGCGCAAGAAGGTGCTCTTGCCCGAGCCGCTGGCGCCGATCAGGCTGATCACGTCGCCGGTCTTGGCCTTGAGCGAAACACCTTTGAGCACCTCATTGTCGCCATAGCTTTTATGCAGGCCTTCAACGGTCAATTTGTACATGGGGCATGCATCCTCAAGGCGAAAGTAGATAGCCGCTGCGGTAGGCCTCGGTGCCAGCGACATGGCCGATGACCATCCCGGCAGTGGCCATGCGGCGCAGCGAACGGGCGTAAAGCAGGCCGGCCTTTTGGCAGTGCACGGGCGTTACGCGGTCGGAAATGGGGTCGATGATTTCGGCGATCAGTTGCCCGGCTTCCAGGTATTCACCCGGCAGGGCGCTGAACACCAGCAGGCCGCCCACCGGGGTCGCCACCGGTTCAACGCCGGCCAGCGGCGTGGCCGGGTAGGGCAGGTCGGGCAGCGGTGCGGCATCGCCTGCAATGGCGCCGAAGTGAATCAGGTAATCGATGATCGCCTGGCAGTCGAGGCTCGCCAGGCCATGGTTGACGTCACCCTGGCCGCGCAGCTCGACGGTGACCGAAAAGCTGCCCATGGGGATCGGGAAACGCTCGCCGAAACGTTGCTGCAACTGCCACCACACCAGGGTGAAACACTCATCGAAGGATTGCCCGCCGGAATCGGTCGCGAGCAAATTGGCCTCCGAACCGATATAGCGCGCCAACGGCTCCACCTGCGGCCAGGCCTCGGGGGTGGTGTACAGGTGCGCCACCGCTTCGAAGTCGCAGTGCAGGTCCAGCACCATATCGGCATCGCAGGCCAGGCGTTGCAGCACCAGGCGTTGGGATTGCAGTTGGGTCTCGGCACGCTGCGCGGCGAGGGTGGAGGACAGCGCGGAGCGCACCAGCTCGACGTTTCGCCGGGGATCGTCCCCCAGCCGTTCCTCGATCTGGTCACCCACCGCTTCACTGAGGTCGACAAACAGGCGATTAAAGTTTTGCCCGCTCTCCAGCTCGTAGCGGCCCAGCGGGATATCCATCAACACCTGCTCCAGGCCCACCGGATTGGCGATGGGCACCAGCACGATCTCGCTGCGCAGGCGCCCGGCCGCTGCCAACTCTGCCAGGCGGAGCTTGAGGTGCCAGGCCACCAGCATGCCCGGCAGCTCATCGGCATGCAGCGATGACTGAATGTAGATCTTGCCCTCGGCCTGTTCCGGGCCGAAGTGAAAACTGTGAATCTGCCGCGCCGTGCCTGGCACCGGCGCGATCAGCTCATGGACGTGATGCCGCATGAATGCTCCTGAAAATGAAAAGCTGCTTAATGGCTCGGCCCGAGGAAAGCCAGCCAGCGGCGCTCTGCCAGACGAAACAGACCGACCAGGGCAAAGGTCACGGTCAGGTAGATCAGCGCAGCGATACCGAATGATTGAAAGGTCATGAAGGTAGCCGAGTTGGCATCCCGCGCCACTTTGAGGATGTCCGGGATCGTCGCGGTGAAGGCCACCGTGGTCGAGTGCAGCATCAGGATCACTTCATTGCTGTAGTAGGGCAGCGAACGACGCAACGCCGACGGCATGATCACATAGGCGTACAACTTCCAGCCGCTCAAGCCGTAGGCCTTGGCCGCCTCGACTTCACCATGGGCCATGCTGCGGATCGCCCCGGCGAAGATCTCCGTGGTGTAGGCACAGGTGTTGAGAGCAAACGCCAGGATGGTGCAGTTCATCGCATCGCGGAAAAACGCATCCAGCAACGGCTGCTCGCGCACGGCGGCGATGCTGTAGATGCCGGTGTAGCAGATCAGCAACTGGATATAGAGCGGCGTGCCCCGAAACAGGTAGGTGTAGAACTGCACCGGCCAGCGCACCAGGCGCTTGCGCGACACACGGGCGATGGACAGCGGGATCGACACCAGGAAGCCGATGACCAGGGCTGCGGTGAGCAGCCACATCGTCATGGCCAGCCCCGTGATGTGCTGGCCGTCGCTATAAAGGAAGGGGCGCCAGTATTCCTGCAAGAGTTCGATCATCGTACGGCCTCCCGGGCGCCGGCGGAGTAGCGACGTTCAAGGCGGCGCAGGACAAAGTTGGACGCGCTGGTGATCAACAGGTAGATCAGCGCGGCGAGTACGAGGAAATAGAACAGCTGGTAAGTGCTCTTGCCGGCGTCCTGGGCCGCCTTGACCAAGTCGGCCAGGCCGATGATCGACACCAGGGCCGTGGCCTTGAGCATCACCATCCAGTTATTGCCGATACCCGGCAAGGCAAAGCGCATCATCTGCGGGAAGGTCACGTAGCGAAACCGCTGGCCGCGCTTTAGCCCATAAGCCGTGGCGGCTTCCAGTTGGCCACGCGGTACCGCGAGGATCGCGCCGCGAAAGGTCTCGGTGAAGTACGCACCGTAGATAAAGCCCAGGGTGATCACCCCGGCGCTGAATGGGTCGATCTCGATGTATTCCCATTCCATGAAGTCGGTGAGGCCGGTCAGCCAGGTTTGCAGGCTGTAGAAAATCAGCAGCATCAGCACCAGGTCGGGCACTCCGCGGATCAGCGTGGTGTAGAGCTGGGCGGGGATGCGCAGGAAGGGCAGGCTGGAAAGTTTGGCGCTGGCGCCAATCAGCCCCAGCAATACGCTGACGGCCAGGGACAGCACCGACAACTTGATGGTCATCCAGGTGCCTTGCAGCAACAGCGGGCCGAAACCCTTCAGGCTGAGCGCGCTCAACCCGAGGGTTTGCAACAATTCTTCGAACATAAATCAGGACCTATGGCGATAAAAAAGCGCCCCTCCAGGGGAAGGGCGCTCCAGGCATTATTTGCCGCTGTACAGGTTCAGATCGCCAAAGTGTTTCTTCTGGATGGTGGCGTAGGTGCCATCATCGTGTAACGCTTTGATACCTTTATCCAAAAGCGCCTTCAGCTCAGTGTTACCTTTTTTGATACCGATGGCGGTTTTCGACGGCAGCAATGGGTCGTCGATGGCCGCGCTGACTTCATAACCGGCGCCTGCCGGCGACTTCAGGAAGCCCAGTTCGGCTTGCAGCATGTCCTGCACGGATGCGTCGAGACGCCCGGAGGTCAGGTCGGCATACACTTGGTCCTGGTTGGCGTAGGCCTTGGTGGTCACACCGGCTTTATCCAGTACGGCCTTGGCGTAGGCTTCCTGGATGGTGCCTTGCTCGTAGCCCACGGATTTGCCCTTGAGGGACTCAGGCGTCGAGTAGCCAGCACCTTTCTTGAACACCAGCGAAGTCGGGCCGGAGAACAGTTCACTGGAGAAGTCGATGGCCTTTTCACGCACCGGGGTCACGGTCATGGACGAAATCACGCCGTCGAACTTGTTGGCCTTGAGGCCTGGAATCATGCCGTCGAAATCACTTTCAACCCACTTGCACTTCACTTTCAGCTCGGCGCAGATCGCATTGCCCAGGTCGATATCGAAGCCTACCAGGCTGCCGTCGGCGGCCTTGGATTCGAACGGCGCGTAGGACGGATCGACACCAAAACGCAGTTCCTTGTATTCCTTGGCCAGCGCGGTACCTGCGGCCATGCACAGAGCCAGTGCAGAAAGGGTCAGCAATGCTTTTTTCATTATGTAATCCCTGGAAACCAAGATAAGCGCTTGTGGCGCGTTTAGGACTGTTACTGAACGGTGTCAGACGGATCACAAGTAGCAATTTCTGCACCATAGTTCCGAATGTAGTTCCGAATGGTCGTTTTAAAAGGTGGGACAAGGGAGAGCTGAGTGTAGGAGATGCCCGAAAATGGGCGCGCAAAAAACAGTGCACCAATTTGGTTCTGGCGCAGATCAATAATGTGGGAGCGGGCTTGCCTGCGATGGCGGTGGATCAGCGAATTCATTTTTCACTGACACGCCGCCATCGCAGGCAAGCCAGCTCCCACAAGGATTTGTGCCATTTTTAACCAGGAATCAGGTCAGGAGGTCTTGCAGGGTGGCGAGGTTGTCAGCGTCTTCCACGGTTTTATCCTGCCGCCAGCGCAACATCCGTGGAAACCGCACCGCAATCCCACTCTTGTGCCGCTTGGACAGGGCAATGCCTTCGAACCCCAGTTCGAACACCATGCTCGGCGTGACACTGCTCACCGGGCCGAACTTTTCCACCGTGGTCTTGCGCACAATCGCATCGACCTTGCGCATCTCTTCGTCGGTCAGGCCGGAGTAGGCCTTGGCGAATGGCACTAGCGTGCGTTCGCTGCCGGGCGGGCCGTCCCACACGGCAAACGTGTAGTCGCTGTAGAGGCTGGCGCGTCGACCGTGACCGCGTTGGGCATAGATCAACACCGCATCGACGCTGAACGGGTCCACCTTCCACTTCCACCACACGCCCATGTCCTTGGTGCGGCCCACGCCGTACAGGCCATCGCGTGCTTTAAGCATCATGCCTTCCACACCGAGACTGCGCGAGGCTTCGCGTTGTTCGGCCAGTTCTTCCCAGGTTGCACTGGTCAACAGGGGAGATGCCAGTAATACCGGCTGGTTGCACTGGGCAATTACCTGCTCAAGTTGCGTGCGACGCTCAGCCTGGGTGTGGTTGCGCCAATCGTCGCCCTGATGTTCCAGCAGGTCGTAAGCCAGCACCGCAACTGGCGCGTCCTCCAGCACTTTTTTGCTCAGGGTCTTGCGCCCAATCCGTTGTTGGAGCAGCGCGAACGGCTGCACCGCGTCTTTCCACACCACGATTTCGCCGTCGATCACCGTGCCGTCGGGCAAGCCGCTTACCACGCTATGCAGTTCGGGGAAGCGCTCAGTCACCAATTCTTCGCCACGCGACCAGATCCACAGGCGGCCGTCACGTTTCACCAACTGCGCGCGGATGCCATCCCACTTCCATTCCACTTGCCAGTCGGCGGGAGAGCCAAGCAAATCGTTGAATTGCTCCACTGGTTGCGCCAAACCATGGGCGAGAAAAAACGGATAAGGCTGCCCGCCGCGTTGCGCATGTTCGTCGGGCGATTCGGCGGCGATGAGCTTGAGATAACCCTGCGGCGTAGGACGGTTAGACAGATCGGTGTAGCCCACCAGCCGTTGCGCCACGCGCTTGCTGTCCAGATCGGCCATTGCGGCGAGGGCGCGGGTGACCAGTAGCTTGGACACGCCCACACGGAAGCTGCCGGTGATCAACTTGATGCAGACCATCAGGCTGGGTTGATCCAGTTGCGCCCATAACGCAGGTAGACGCTCGGCCAATTCCAAGGGCGGCAAGCCACGCAGGGGCAGGAGTTTTTCCTCCAGCCACACCGCCAGGCCGTCCTCCGAGGTGTAGGTAGATTCCGGCAGCAGCAGGGAAATGGTTTCTGCCAGATCGCCCACTGATTGGTAGCTTTCTTCAAACAACCACGGCTCGATACCCGATGCTTCAGTGGCCATGTCCCGCAGCAGGCGCGTCGGCACCAGTTGCCGAGGGCGTCCGCCAGAAAGGAAATACACGGCCCAGGCCGCATCTTCCGGCGCAGCATCGCGGAAGTAGGCTTGCAGCGCGGCCAGCTTGGCGTTGCTGGAGGTGGTGGCGTCGAGGTTGGCGTACAGCTCGGCGAAGGCCTTCATGCGCTGGCCTCCTCTTCGTCATCGCCGTATTCAGTGGTGAAACCCTGGGCATCCAGGCCTTTTTCCCGCAGGTGGCGCACCAACACGCCGACGGAACCGTGGGTAACCATCACCCGCTCGGCGCCGGTTTGCTCGATGGCCCACAACAGGCCGGGCCAGTCGGCGTGGTCCGAAAGCACGAAGCCACGGTCGACCCCGCGCCGCCGACGGGTACCACGCAGGCGCATCCAACCGCTGGCGAAGGCGTCGCTGTAGTCGCCGAAACGCTTGATCCAACTGCTGCCGCCTGCGGACGGCGGGGCGATGATCAGGGCCCGGCGCAACAGCGGGTCGGTTTTCTTGAAGTCACCGGCGTAGAGGGTTTCAGGAATATAGATGCCGGCCTCGCGGTACACCCGGTTCAACGGCTCGACCGCGCCGTGGCTGAGGATCGGACCAATGCTGGCGTCGATGCCATGCAGGATCCGCTGGGCCTTGCCGAAGGAGTAACAGAACAACACGCTGGCCTTGCCGGCGGCGATATTCGCCTGCCACCAATCGTTGATCCCGGCGAAGATCTGCGCCTGGGGCTGCCAGCGGTAGATCGGCAGGCCGAAGGTCGACTCGGTAATAAAGGTATGGCAGCGCACCGGTTCGAAGGGCGCGCAGGTGCCGTCGGGCTCGACTTTGTAGTCACCGGATGCGACCCAGACTTCGCCCCGGTATTCCAGGCGCACCTGGGCCGAACCCAAGACATGCCCGGCGGGGTGAAAACTCAAGGTGACGCCGTGGTGGACCAGTGTCTCGCCGTAGGCCAGGGTCTGCAGGTTGATGTCCTGGCCCAGCCGTGAACGCAGGATGCCTTCGCCGGGGGCTGCCGCCAGGTAGTGCTGGTTGCCGGTGCGGGCGTGGTCGCCATGGGCGTGGGTGATGACCGAGCGCTCCACCGGGCGCCAGGGGTCGATGTAGAAATCTCCGGCGGGGCAGTAGAGGCCTTCGGGGCGGGCGATGACAAGGTCCATGGGCGTGCCGGGGGCGATGGGCTTATCAGGTAGGAGGCGGGCGGGCGATGAGAAGTTCGATTAACTATTGTAGTGAGCGGGCTTGTTGTGGGGAGCGGGCTTGCCCCGCGCTGGGGCGCGAAGCGGCCCCAATCCAGTCAACGCATGCTTCCAGTCAGAAACAGGTCGCCTGGTTTTAGGGCGGCTTCGCCACCCAGCGCGGGGCAAGCCCGCTCACCACAGTAAAAGCCCGCCCCACACTTGCCGGATTATTTGCCCGGCGTCAGGGTCAACCGAGCCTTCCCATACACCTTTTCGAAGTTCTGCGGTTGCATCGGGAAGCTCAGGTATTGCGCCTTGAGCGACGGGTCGATGCCGTTGGCATAGTTCGGGCTGGCCGGGTTGCCGGACTGGCCGGTGCCACCCTGGCCCATCATCGGTTCCACCTGGCCAAAGTCGACGATCATGCGCAGTGCCGGTACCTGGGTGGTGGTGAAGTCCTGGCCCCAGCTGTACGGCGCCGGGTTCAAGGTGTTGTGGTCGCCACCGGACGCCAGTGGGCCGCGAATCACCTGGCCATTGGTGTTTTTCCAAGTGGTGGTGTGCAGTTTGCCCCACTGCCAGGCCTTGTGATCGGCCCCCAATTGGCTATCACCGGCAGTGATCGCAGCGGCCAGGCTGCGGGCGAGGATCGCCGGTTTGTCTTCTTTCTGCGGGGTGCGCACGTCATCCCAGAACGGGCTGTCTTCACGGCCCAGCAAGTGGTCGGCCTGGGCGGCGTAGGACAGGCTGGCATTGCTGACAAACGCCTTCCAGCTGGCGCTGTTTTCCGGGCCGAGTTCGTCGAGGAAGATCTGCTTGGTGCTTTCCTGCAGGAACAGCTCGTAGAGCGCCGCGTCGGCGGAGGTGGACGCCAGGCGACCGTCGAACGCCATCAGGCGAGTCAGCGCTTCACGTGCCTTGGCCTGGTCGGCGGCAGGCAGCGCGTCAATCGCCTGTTTCAGCGGCTGGGCCATACCCGGTGCCTGGAACAGGGTCTTGAGCTTGGCAGCAAAAGTGGTGGTCTGGTCGTACTGCATGGCAATCACGCTGCGGCTGTCATGCTTGCCGGCATTGGCCAATTGCGCCAGGCGCTCGCTGCGTTCCGGGGCGTCCCACGAGTTGGACAGCTGCATGCCGTAACCGCGCGGCGCGGTACGCTGGTTGGCGGTGCCGATCCAGCCTTGGGCCGGGTCCTGGTCATAGGGGTGCAGCATCGCGTCGGCGTAACCGTCCCAATCGAAGCGCGTGTCCCAGCCCGGCGAGGGCAGCAGGCCTTCGCCTTCGCGGCGGTTGGGGAAGCGGCCAGTGACTTGCCAGCCAATGTTGCTGGCGTCGGCAAACACCATGTTCAGCGCAATGGCGCGAATCTCGCGGGTTGCGTCCGAGGCCTTGCCGGCGTTCTGCGCGCGGGACAGGTCGAAGAACGCATCCAGGCTCTTGTCGTCCTTGAAGTCGGCAGTTTGCAAGGCCAGGCCCAGGCCCGTGGTCAGCGCCTGGCTGCTGTTGAGCAGGGCGCCGTGACGGGTTTCGTACACCACTTCGCGAATCGAGCGCTGGCCTTTGATGAAGAAGGTTTCGTTACGCACGCCGGCCGGCAGCCATTTGCCGTTGTTCTCGTAGTACAACGCGCTGCCCTGGCGTCTGACTTTTTCCAGGAACAGGTCCTGGGTGTCGCCCTTGACTGTGCTCATGCTCCACGCGACCTTGCCGTTGAAACCGGACAGCAGGGTCGGCAGGCCGGCAATCGAGGTGCCCACGGCCTGGTACTTCGGTGCGCGGATCTGCACGTAGCTCCACGGAGACGGTGCTTGCGGCTGGGCGGCGAGGTCGCCTGCCAGCAGGCTTTTGCCACTGCGACTGCGTTGCGGGCCGATCGCCCAGTTGCTCGACGTGGTCACCGCCAGTGAATTGAGGCTGCTCAGTTGCTGGCCGACCGCGTCGAGCCCGGCCAAGCCGGTGATCTGGCCCAGGTTCACGCCCTTGAGTTTCTCGGCCTCGGCCAGCGGGATCGCTTCGTCCGGCGCACTTGGGGTGAGCCACGCGAGTTTGTCGACGCCGACTTTCTGCGCCAGCACCAGCGACGAAATTTCTTCCTGCAGGTTGGCCGATTCGCTGAAATTCAGCAGGCAGAACAGCAGTGCCGAGTCTTCCGGCTTCCAGTACTCGGGCTTGTAGCCGGTCTGTGCCAGGTCTGGCGGCAGCTTGTCGCGGTAGCGGAACAGGTAGGCATTGACGCCACGCGCATACACTTCGAAGAAGCGTTTGAGGCGCGGACTCGACGCGTTATACAACTCGCCGGCGCTTTTTTTCAGGTTGACCGCACGCATGAAGCGGTCGACATCCAGCACCTCGGGCCCGGACATTTCTGCCAGGCGGCCCTGGGCCAGCAGGCGCAGGGTGACCATCTGGGTGATGCGGTCGCTGGCGTGCACATAACCGAGGCTGAACAGCGCGTCGTGGAAGGTATTGCTTTCGATCAACGGCATGCCCTGAGCATTGCGGCGTACCGATACGTTCTGCGCCAAGCCTTTGAGCGGCTGTACGCCAGCGACCGGGGGCAGGGTGTCCTGGGTGCTCTGGAGCTGGCAACCGGCCAGGCTTAATGCACTGGCCACTGCCGCGGCAACGCCGAACCGGGGAAGAAAATGTGAGAGGGCTGGCGAGGCCATGGCAAAGCTCCTGCGGGGGTAGCGTCAGTAAAGGCGCTACGTTAGTGAGCGCGGCGAAACGACGCAAGCGGGAGTTTGGGTTAACCGTTAGATCTTGAGTCTTGCACAGAATAATGTGGGAGCGGGCTTGCTCGCGAAGGCTGAGTGTCAGTCACTGAATATGTCGACTGACAGATCGCCTTCGCGAGCAAGCCCGCTCCCACATTTGGACCGAGCAAGGCTTCAACTCAGGATTTGGGCGGGTTCACTTTCTGCACCAGCTCATACGCGCGCACTGTTGCCGGCCGCTCCTTGATGCTGTTGAACCAGCGATGCAGATGTGGGAAATCTTCCAGGCGTTGGCTCTGCCACTTGTGGGAAACAATCCATGGGTAGATCGCCATATCGGCGATGCTGTAGTCCTCACCCGCCACGAACGCACGGTCCGCTAGGCGCCGGTCGAGCACGCCATAAAGACGCGCGGTTTCATCCACGTAGCGTTTGATCGCGTAAGGGATTTTCTCCGGCGCGAACTGGCTGAAGTGATGATTCTGGCCGGCCATCGGGCCCAGGCCGCCCATTTGCCAGAACAGCCATTGCAGCGCTTCCTGGCGACCACGCAGGTCTTTGGGAATGAACTGGCCGGTTTTTTCCGCGAGGTACAGCAGGATCGCGCCGGATTCAAACAGCGAAATCGGCGCGCCACCGTCGGTCGGATCCTGATCGACGATGGCTGGAATGCGGTTGTTGGGAGCGATCTTCAGGAAGTCAGGCTTGAACTGTTCGCCCTGGCCGATATTGATCGGGTGCACCTTATAGGGCAGGCCGGCTTCTTCCAGGAACAGCGATACTTTGTGACCGTTGGGGGTGGTCCAGTAATACAGGTCGATCATGAAGCTCTCCAAAAGTGGTGATGCTTGAGCGAATGCCTGTAGGTATAGGTAATGTTAGGTGTGCGAAAATTCAATGAAACATTTGCGCATACCCTTAGAAGCAAATCACACGGCGCCATCCACCAATACCTGCAACGACTGCTGCGAGCATTGTTCGATACGCACCCGCACGCCGTACACCTCGGCAAACAACGCCGGGTCCAGCACCTGCGCCGCCGCCCCACTGGCAAACAACCGGCCCTGGCGCAGCACCGCGATATGGTCGGCAAAGCGGGCAGCGAGGTTGATGTCGTGCAACACCACCACGGCGATCAAGTTGTGTTCGCGCACCAGGCCGCGCACGCACTCCATGACTTTCAATTGGTAATTGAGGTCAAGGGCGCTGGTGGGCTCGTCGAGCAGCATCACCTGGGGACGGCGCGCAATCAGTTGCGCAAGGCTGACCAGTTGGCGTTGCCCGCCCGACAGCGTGCTTAACAGCTCATCGGCCAAATGCGCGATACCAATACGCTGCAACGCCTCGAACGCTTCGCGCAGGCAGGCATCGCTGGACAGCGCAATGCCCTCGACATTGGCCACGCGCAAGGCGGCGATCACGCTTTCCATCACGCTGAGGCTCAGGCCCGGCGGCAGGTTCTGCGGCATGTAGGTCACGCGCCGCGCGCGCTCCGCCACGGACATGGCTGACAGGTCGAGGTCACCCAGTCGCACGATGCCTTGCATCTTTTCCAGCCCGGCCACGGCACGCAGCAGAGTGGATTTACCGGCGCCGTTGGGGCCGATCAGGGCGGTCAGGCTGCCGTGGGGCAGGGTGGGCAGGCTCAGGTCGTGCACGATCTGCCGGCGCCCGTAACTCACATTGGCGTTGTGTACCGATAAGCCCGCACTCATAACTGCCTCCCCCGCTTGAACACCAACACCACGAAAATCGGTACGCCCACCAAGGCGGTGACAATCCCCACCGGCACTATCACGCCGGGCATGATCAGCTTGCTGGCAATCGACGACAGCGACAGCAGCAAAGCGCCGGTCAGGGCGCTGGCCGGCAACAGGAAGCGTTGGTCTTCGCCCACCAGGATCCGCGCGATATGCGGACCTACCAGGCCGATAAACCCGATGGTGCCCACAAAGGCCACGGCGGTGGCCGACAGCAGGCTGATGCGCAGCAGTGAGAAAAACCGCAGGCGCTTCACGTCCACGCCAAAGCTTTGCGCGCGGTCTTCACCCATGCGCAACAGGGTCAGGCGCGGTGCGGCGGCAAAGGAAAACGGCAGCACCACCGCGACCACCAGCGCCAGGATGCCGAGCTTGTCCCAGTTGGCGCGGGTCACACTGCCCAACGTCCAGAACACCAATTGTTGCAGTACGTCTTCGGTGGCCACCAGTTGCAACAGGGCGACCACCGCGTTGCAACTGAACACCAGGGCGATGCCGAACAACACCAGGCTTTCTACCCCTGCGCCACGCAGGCGTGACATGGCTTGCAGCAAAAACACCGACGCCGCAGCGAAGATGAAGGCCGAGATGGAAATCGCGGTATTGGCCGACACCCACAGGGTGGTCACCGGAAACACAATCACCAATGACGCCCCCAACGCCGCCGCCGACGACACGCCGAGGGTAAACGGGCTGGCCAGCGGGTTGTTGAGGATTGTCTGCATCTCGGCCCCGGCCAGCGACAGCGCGCACCCGACCAGCACCGCCATCAGCGCGTAGGGCAGGCGTACGTTCCAGATGATCACCTGGTCGGTGGTGCTCAGGTGCGAGGGGTGCAGGATGCCGTCGAGCAAGGCCAGCAGGCCCATACCCGAGGGGCCGCTGGCAAGGTCCACGAGGATGGCGCACGCCAGCGCCGTACCGAGCAGGCCCAGCAGCCAGGCGCGCCGCGCCAACAGGCGACGGTAGCCGTGGGTGGCGCTGGCAAGGTCGAGGGTTTGAGTGGTCATTGGGCTCACACAATTTCGAAAACAATAAAGATCTAAATGTGGGAGCGGGCTTGCTCGCGATAGCGGAGTGTCAGTCACTGAATGAGGTGACAGAGACACCGCTTTCGCAGGCAAGCCAGCTCCCACACTGACTGCATTCCAATAGGGCGATAAACGTTACTTGGGCTTGCTGTCGATCCAATAGGCACCCTGCAACGGCATCCCCAGGTATTGCGCGTTGATCTGGTTCATGGTCGCCTGCGGATCCAGCTTGGCGAACAGCTCTGGGTGCACCCATTTGGCCAACGATTCAATCGCCAGCAGGTTGTACGGTGAGTTATAGAAGTCATGCCACAGGCCGTGGGCATTGCCCTCACGGATTGCACGAAGATTGGCGAATTCGGGACGCGCCAATACCCGGTCCAGCGCCTCGTGGGCTTCATCTGCGCCAACACCCGCGCCCAAGATCAAGCCGGGCTTGCGGTTGCCGGTGGCTATATACACATCCGGGTCGGCCTTGAGCGCGTACTCGACGCTGATATCGCCCAACGCACCCGGCACCACGCCAGCGGCGATATTGCGCCCGCCGACCAGTGCGATCAGTTCGCCCATGCCACTCTTGCCGGTGGTATGCCCCGGCGCTTGCCAAACGCCGGCCAGCAGTTCGAGGAACACACTCGGGCGCGGCCCCGCCGGCAAGGTGGCGACCGCATCGGTGATCACCTTGATGTGCTGGTCATAGAAGCCCAGGAACGCCTTGGCCTGGGCTTCACGCCCCAATGCCTGGCCCAGCGCGGTCATGCTGGTGTGAGTGCCCTGCACCGGGTTGATGCGGAAGTCGACGAACACCACCGGAATGCCCGCCTTGGCCAGCACATCGGCGACCGGACTGTGTTCGGTGGGGCCGTGACCGGAAATGCTGAACACTGCCAGGTCAGGTTTCAGCGAAAGGATTTCCTCGGCGCTGACGCTTTGTTCCGACGCTTGCCCGATCAACGGGATGTCTTTCACTGTGGGAAATTTCGCCACGTAGGCGTTGTAGGTGTGTTGGTCGAGCAGGCGCAAATCGTTCTGCCAGCCGACGATGCGCTGGAAGGGCGCGTCCTTGTCCAGCAACGCAAACGCCGAAATCAGCCGGCCTTCACCTAGGACAACGCGCTTTACGGTGTCAGCCACTTCGACCTTGCGGCCCAGCACGTCGGTGACTTCATGGGCGGCAGCGGTTTCAGCGTGGCCAAGGACCAGGGCGCCGAACAGCACACCCAGCTTGAGCAGGTGACGGGGTTTCAACATGGCAGGGACTCCAGGTGAAGGCGGCGCATCAGACATCGCTCCAGCGCCGCAACAGGTTGTGATAAGCGCCGCTCAGTTGCAGCAGCGCGTGGTGGTCGGCGTGTTGGGCGGTGAGGGTCTGGATCGCGACGTCCATGTCCAATAGCAACTGGCGCTGGCTGTCTTCGCGCACCAGGCTTTCGATCCAGAAAAAACTGGCAAGGCGCTCGCCACGCGTCACCGGGTTGATCTTGTGCAGGCTGCTGCCGGGATAAATCAGCAGGTGGCCGGCGGGCAGCTTCACCGCGTGCTCGCCGAAGGTGTCGCGGATCACCAGTTCGCCGCCGTCGTAGCTGGCCGGGTCGGCCAGGAACAGGGTGGCGGAGATGTCGGTGCGCACCCGTTCGCGCACGCCCTTGAGGCCGCGAATGGCATTGTCGATATGCCAGTCGAACGCCTCGCCGCCGCTGTAGCGGTTGAACAGCGGCGGGTAAATGCGCTTGGGCAAGGCGGCGGACATAAACAGCGCGTTGTCCGATAGCCGCGCCAGGATCTGTTCGCCAATGCGAATGGCCACCGGCGAATCCTGCGACAACTGCCGGTTGTTTTTCGCCATGGCCGAGCGCTGCCCGGCCGTCACCTTGCCGTCCACCCAGGGCTGATCGAGCAAGGCGGCCACGGTGGTGTCGACTTCGCTGGCACTGAGCAATGCTGGGATTTCGATCAGCACGGGTCAGAACTCATAATCGACGCTGGCGGTGAGGGTGCGCCCGGCACCTGGGATGCCGTAGAGCTGGAAGCCGTCGAGGGACGCGCCGACCTGGCTGTAATAAAACTTATTGAACACGTTGTTGAGGTTGAGGTTGACCGTGGTGTCCTTGTTCACCTTGTATTGCGCGGCCAGGTTGCTCAGCCAGTAGCCGGGGGCTTTTTCGTGGTCGCGGGTGTAGATCGCATACACGCCGGACGGGCCGTTGGCGTAGCTGCTGTTGTTGTTCAAGCCACCGACGTATTTATTGTCGGTGTAGCGGCGGCGGCCCACGTATTGCTCGCCGTAGCTGAGGCTCAGGGCGTCGGTGACGGCGTAGGTGGTCCACAGGTTGGCGGTCAGGTCGGGCACGTTCTTGGCTTCGGCGCCTTTGTTGATGCCTTTGGTCTGCGTGCTTTTGAGTGCCGAGAAACCACTGTAGGCAGTCCAGCGGGGGGTGATATTGCCTTGCAGGCCTAACTCGATACCGTCGACCCGTTTGGCGGGCAGGGCGCGTACCGGAGCGGATTCGCCGTCCTGGTATTCCCAGGCATTGTCCAGTTCGGTGCGGAAGATCGCCGCCGTGACGTTGAGCCTGTCGTGGGCGATGTCCCACTTGGTGCCCAGTTCGTAGGTCTTCGATTTGGCCGGGCTGTAGTTGCTGGTGCTCGCTGCGCCGTAGATCTGGTTGTTGGTCGACGCACCCAACGCCGACGGCTGCGCCGCCTCGCTGTAGGACACATAGAGGCTGCCGTTGGGCAACGGCTTGAACACCGCGCCGACCCGACCGCTGACGGCACCGTCGGTGCTGCTGATCGTGGCCTGGCCGCGCTGGCGGGTTTGCGCACGCCAGTTGTCGTAGCGCAGCGACCCCAGCACTTGCCACTGCTCGTTGAGGGTGATCGTGTCGCCCAGGTAGAGACCGGCGTTGTCGATCACCGAGCGCGGGTCGCCTTCGCCTTTGGTCACGTAGGTACTGGCGAAGCTGTGGCTGGGGTCGTTCATGTCGAAGAGCATGTCGCCAGCCGGCACTTTGGCGTTGCGTTTCAGCCCGCCGTAGGTCTCGTGATAGAACTCAAGGCCGCTGACCACCGCGTGCTGCAGGCTGCCGGTGGTGAGGTTGAAATTGAAGTCGGTCTGGTTGTCGAGGATGGTGTAGCGCTTGGACAGGCCGAAGTCGCTGCCGCGCAGGATGCCGTAGGCGGTGTTGCTGTTATTCACGTAGTCGGTGTAGGCATTCACCGTGCTGCCCGGTACTTGGCTGATAGGGCCTACACCGGTGTAGCCCAGGGTCGCACAGCGCGTGCCGGTGCAGGTCTTCTGGCCATTGGCGTTGGCAGCGAAGAAGCGCGCCGGGGAGAGCACGGCAAAATTGTCGCTGCGTTCCCAGCGGGTCTGGTTGCGCAGGTTGGCGTCGTTCCAGTCGAAGTCATGCTCGAAGCGTGCCGTGAGCGAGGTGGTTTTGTTTTCTTGGGTATAGAGGCTGGAGTCGCCGTACCAGTTGGAGCGTTTCACGCCCGGCATGCGGTCGCCATTTTTCCCACGCTGGATCGGCACGCCGCCGTCCGGGGTATTGGTGTCTTTCTGATAGAAGGTGTCGACGAAGAACCGCGTATCGGTGCCCAGGCCGAAGCCGAACGAGGTGGCGATGCCCCAGCGGTCATAGTCCACGTCGTCGCGCTCGGCCACCTGGTTGTAGTGCTTCATCAGGTTGATGCGCACGGCGGTGGTGTCGTTCAGCTGTTTATTGAGGTCGGCCGTGAGGCGGCGGTAGCTGTCGGTGCCGATCCCGGCCGAGACTTTGTTGGCATCGCCCAGGTGCGCTTCCTTGCTGACCAGGTTGACGCTGCCACCCACGGCGGACACCCCGGACTCGATGGACCCGGTGCCCTTGAACACTTCCGCCTGTTGCAGGTTGAACGTATCGGTGCGCGTCGACATGCCCGCATCGCGCACGCCGTCGACGGTCAGGCTCTGCTCGGAAGAAAATCCGCGAATCGAAAACAGGTCGCCCCAGCCCAGGTTGCCCTCACCCGACATAAAGGTAATGCCTGGCACGTTGCGCAACACTTCCTGCAAGGTCTGCGCGTTCTGCTCCTTGAGCACCTGCTGCGGCACGATGGTCACGCTTTGCGGCGCGTCCAGCAGCGGCTGGCTGATTTTCGCCGAGGTCACCCGGTCCACTTTGAAGGTGGAAGTGGCTTCGCCATCGACCTTGATTTCCGGCAGGCTCAGCACCGAGTCGTTGGACGTGGCCGTTGGCGCATCCGCCAAGGCAACCGGGGCAACGCTGCCGGCAGCCAACAAACCGAACATCGGTGCCAGGGTGGTGTGCAGCGTGTGGCTGCGAGGTGTGGGCAATGACATGGGCAACTTCCGAGTCTAAATTACAATTACTCTCATTTAGGTTCGGTAGTCTAAAGAGCGATTTCGCCTGCCATACCCCAGGTTTGTATCGCTGATGCGTGATTATGGTTTCCTACAACATTCCATTACATTTGCGCGTGCTGCTGGCTGAACTTTCGGCTATTTGCTGCGTTTCATTGTTTTTCGGATTGACTGCCCATGGCCAAGCAAGACCACCTGCTGATCGTTGATGACGACCCGCAAATCCGCCAGCTGCTCTGCGACTACCTGAGCGATGCCGGCTTCCAGGTCTCCACTGCCGCCGACGGCAAGGAAATGCGCCGGCGCCTGGCGCTGAATGTCATCGACCTGATCGTCCTCGACCTGATGCTGCCCGGCGAAGACGGCCTGAGTCTGTGCCGCGAACTGCGGGTGAACTCAAACACGCCGGTGGTGATGCTCACGGCAAAAGGCTCGTTGATCGACCGCATCGTCGGCCTGGAAATCGGCGCCGACGACTACCTGCCTAAACCGTTTGACCCGCGTGAGCTGCTGGTGCGCATCAAGGTGGTGCTGCGTCGGGTGCAGAGCTTTCCCGACCGCGCACGCCTGGATGAAGCGCCAAGTATTCGTTTCGCCGGCTGGCAGCTCGACACGCGGGCGCGGCAATTGCTCTCGCCGGAGGGCGTGGTGGTCAGCCTCGGCAATTCAGATTACCGCGTGTTGCGCCTGCTGTTGCAGCACCCCAATCGCCCGCTGAGCCGCGATTTTCTGCTTAATCACGTGTTCGACAAGGACAGCACGCCGTTCGACCGTTCCATCGATGTGTGTGTCAGTCGCCTGCGCTCGCAACTGCCGGCGGGGCTGATCAAGACCGTGCGCAACGAAGGCTACATGCTCACCGCCGACGACGTGGTGCTGGAATCGTGAGACTGCTGCCGCGTTCGCTGTTCGGGCGGTTGGTGCTGATCCTGGTCAGCGGCATGCTTGCGGCGCAGGCCCTGACCAGCAGCATCTGGTACGACCGGCGCCATGGGCAGGTGCTGGAAATCCCCGCGCGGTTGATCGCCACGCGCCTGGCCGACGTGGTACGCCTGGTGCACAGCGACCCGCAACAGGCTGACCTGCTGATCAAGCTGCTCGACACGCCGACCTTCCGCCTGACCCTCAGCGACCAAGCCAGCAATACACCCAGCACCCTCAAGGACAGCGACCGGCCCACCGAACGGCTGATCAAGAAAGTGCTGTCGGAAAAAACCGGGTACGCCCACACCCTGATCTTGTTGCGCCTGTCCCTGGTGGATGGCGATGGGCACACCGCCGGGCTGTCGACCTTGCTCGGCTCCAAGCCGGTGGTGGGGCAATTCCTGATCGACCTGCGCCTGCCCGACGGCCGCTGGTTGCAGGTGGATGCCAGCGAGGAACAGGGCTGGACCAGCACTTCGCCGCTGGACCTGTTGTTCGACTACGTCATGCGCATTTATCTGTTGCGGGTGCTGGTGCTGGTGGTGATTGCCCTGGTCGCCGTACGCCTGGCCATCCGCCCGCTCAATGCACTGGCTAAGGCGGCCGAGGCCTTGGGCCGGGATATCCAGCGCCCGCCGTTGTCAATGGACGGCCCCACCGAAGTGCGCCGCGCAGCCCAAGCCTTCAATGCGATGCAACAGCGGCTGATCGCCAACATTGCCGAGCGCACGCGGTTCCTTGCGGCCATTTCCCACGACCTGCGTTCACCGATCACACGCCTGCGCCTGCGCACCGAGATGCTTGAGGACAATCGCACCAAGGAGCGTTTTCGCAGCGACCTGGAGGAAATGGAGCATATGGTCTCCAGTACGCTGGATTTTGTCAGCAGCGGCGAAATCAACGAGGCGCGACAAAACATCGATATCAATGCCTTGCTGCAAAGCTTGCAGGCGGATGCGGAAGATGTGGGTGAACACGTACGGATCGAGGGGCGTGCGAAACAGCCATTGCCGGGGTATGCCCGCAGCCTCAAGCGCTGTGTGCAGAACCTGCTGGAAAATGCGCTGCGTTATGGCTCCGACGTGGTGGTGCGCATCGACGATCAGGCGGACAGCTTGAAGATTGTCATCAGCGACCGTGGCCCGGGGATTCCCCAGGAGCAACTCGACCAAGTGATGGAGCCGTTCTATCGCGTGGAGGGTTCACGCAACGCCGAGACCGGCGGGTATGGCTTGGGTTTGAGCATCGCTCACACCATCGCCAAGGCGCATGACGGGCGGTTGAGTTTGCGTAATCGGGAGGGAGGCGGGCTGGAAGTGGAGTTGCAGTTCCAACGCAGATCCTGAGGCTCGCGCAGGGGGGTTATGTAGTGAGCGGGCTTGTTCTGCGCTGGGCTGCGCAGCGGCCCCATTAAGGCCGCGGCAGTATTACAGATACAACGCGTTGTCAGTTTTTAGGGCTGCTTCGCAGCCCCGCGCGGGACAAGCCCGCTCACCACAACAAGCCCATCACAGGTTGGGGCATCAGGCCCCGTGGCACTTCTTGAATTTCTTCTCGCTGCCGCACGGGCAAGGATCATTGCGACCCACGTCCTTCAAGGCATTGCGCACCGGCTCCTGGTGAGCGTGGCCGCAGTTCGGGCCGTGGACATGGCCGTGGTCGTGATCATGGTGATCGTGATCGTGGTTGCAGTCAGGACCATGGACATGGGGTTGCTGAGTCATCGATGTCGCTCCGGAATAAAATCGCCGGGGATTATCTCGCCATTGTGGTTCACCTGCACGTCATAACCGATGAATAATCCGGTTTTCAACTCACCTTCCAGGCGATACGGCACAGGCTGGTCGGGTTTTTTCAACATCTGCACCACATCACGGATCTGCGGCCAGAGGTTGGTGCGCACCGACACCCGGAAAAACTTATGACTGCGCGGCGGTACGGTAAGCCACTCATTGGACTCACCCTCGGTCAGCACGAAGTCGCCCAGGGTGACCTTGTAGATCAAACCGCGCACGGTCAGGTCGTCGTCGTTGCGGTTGTCCACGCGAAAGTACAGCTTGAACTTCTGCTCCAGCAGCTTGGCGCGCACCACCTCGACTTTCACCAGGGAGACATGAGGCGGCGGCGAATCGTCTTCGAACCACGACGCGCAACCGGTGAGGCCAAGGGTCAACGCCAGCATCAAGCTGTACATCCGGAGCATGGCGTGAGTCCTGTGGTGGTTAGAGGTAGCTGGAACAGCACTTCTTGAATTTCTGCCCGCTGCCGCACAGGCAGGCATCGTTGCGTCCGGCCTTCACCTCCACCGTCGGGTCGATGAAGTACCAGCGCCCGTCATTCTGTACGAAAGACGACTGCTCGCGGTGGCTATGTTCACCGTTGCTGTCATGCCAGCGCGCGGTGAAGGTCACGAACGCGTGTTCCGGCTGGCCGCCGAACACCTCCGAGCTTTCCACCTCAAGGCCGAGCCAGGTGCTCTGGGCACTCCAGGCGGCGATGGCGTTGCGGTCCAGGCCCGGTTGTTGGGCGGGCAGGGTGGTGGCGACCAGGTAGTCCACCAGGCCCAGGACGTAGGCGCTGTAGCGCGAGCGCATCAACGCGGTAGCGCAGGGCGCCGGGTGCCCGGCGTGATAATGGCCGCAGCAGGCATCCAGCAGGTTGCCACTGCCGCAAGGGCAAATGGATGTACTCATCGGGTTACCACCAATACTTTCCAAAGTTTTCCGGGTTGGCCCAGAAGCGGGCGTTGAGCCAGTCCGGCACTTGCTTATAGTCAAGCAGATCGTAGGTAAACAGCGTCAGAACCTGCTCATCCCGCTGGAAACGCTCGCCGGCCTGCAGGGCCAGGGAGAAGAAGTCGGTGTCCTTCCAGTCGCAGGCGCCCAGGTCCACCAGCACCGCAATGCGGCTGGCATTAAGGTTACGGATGCCGCCAAGCAGGGTCAGGCCTTGCGGTTTTGACAGGTGCTCCAGGCAGTCCACCACCAGCGCCAGGTCAAATCGCTGTGCGGCAAGCTCTGTAGGCAACGCGCCCGGTGCCGCGACGGACACCTGGGTATCCGGATGGGCTTTTTGAAAAGCCTCCAGCGCCGGGAACTGGCTGGCGCCCAACAGCAACAGGCGTTTGGGCTGGTGCAGGTCGAGCAAGGCGGCCAGCGCTTGCTGGGGGGTACGGGCAGAAATACCGGCGGTCATCAGAGATCCTCACATCAAGACCGTAGAGACTAGCGCGGCTGAGCGTGCGGGCCTAGAGCGGGTGGCTGCGAAAAGTCCGACAAACACGACGATCCTCAATGAATACAGGGGCGCGGCGTAGTGGCGCAGATGAAAAGAGCCGTCTTTACTCCACCCATCGGCCCCCGCCGATCCCCTCAGGAGAAATCAGATGAGCATCATGCGGACAGCTCTACCCTTGGTTCTGCTAACCGGAGTATTGACAGGTTGCGCAGGTTTGCAAAAAACCGATTGGCCCACCTGCGCCGCTGTTGGCGGCGTGACCGGTGCGGCGATCGGTGCCACTGAAAGCTCGGCCTACGCAGGCTATGGCGCGTTGCTGGTGGGCGGCATGGCTGGCGCCTATTGCTGGGTACACGGCGATGGCGACGAAGATGGCGATGGCGTGCCGGACAGCCGCGACAAGTGCCCGGGCACGCCGAAAGGTGTGCAAGTCGATGCCGATGGCTGCCCACCCGTAGCGCCTCCAGCGGTGGTTGAGGAGGTCGTGGTGGTCAAGGAAGAAACCATCGTGATCCGTGATGTGCACTTCCAGTTCGATTCGGCCCAGTTGACGGCGGCGGACAAAACCAAGCTCGATACCGTTGCCACACGCTTGAAACAGGAAGCCCCGACCGCCCAACTGCGGGTCAGTGGCCATACCGACAGCGTCGGCAAAGACGCCTACAACCAGAAACTCTCGGAAAAACGCGCCCACTCGGTGACCGATTACTTGATCGGCGCCGGTGTACCGCGCAGCAATTTTGTATCGGTGACCGGTGCGGGCGAGAGCCACCCCGTAGCCGATAACAAAACCGCTGAAGGCCGCGCCTTGAACCGCCGCACGGAAATCCAGATTAACCGCTGACGGCCCTTGCCCCTGTGGGATCCACAGGGGCATTGCTGCCAATCCTCCTCCTTTATTAACTTTTTTGATCCTTCACTGGCAAAGCGCCTGTGGAAGTCGTTACTGTGCGTCCAAAGAAAAACTAGAAATGTTTTTTGAAAAATTCAGGGGAGCTCCATGATGCGTAAGGTTTTATTGTTGGCCCTGTTGGTCAGCCCCGTTGCCCTGGCCCAGAGCGTCAGTGTTGAAACCAACTCATTGATGCGCCTGCCCAGCAGCACCAGTGTGTTGCAACTGGAGCGCCTGGACGTGGCGGACTACGGTACGTTGCTGATTCCGGCTACCCTCAGCCAAGTCACTGTGGACGAACTGCACCTGGGCCGCGACGCGCGCATCGCCATCGTTCCCGGTAACACCGCCCTGCAATTGCAGGTGCGTCATGCGCAGTTGGATCACGGCAGCCAGATCACCTCACGCGGCGCTCCCGGCACCCATGAAAAACCCGCCAAGGCTGGGCGTGACCTGACCTTGCGCATCAATTCGCTGGCAGCAGAAGAACTCTCGGTGGACGCCCGTGGCGGCGCCGGTGCCCAAGGTTATGCCGGGCTCGATGGCGCCAACGGCGAGGATCCGGGCTGCACCTGGGGCTCAGCCGGTCGTGGTGCCAATGGTGATAACGGCGGCGATGGCTTGCCAGGCGCGGCGGGTGCGCAGGTGCGGGTCGAGTTGCCGCAGGACTTCCCGGCGCAGCAGATCAAAGTCTGGGTCGATGGCGGTGCGGGCGGTTTGGCCGGTACGGCGGGCAAGCCTGGTAAAGGCGGGCAGTCGAAGGGCTGCCTGGTGTACCGCGCCGACGGTGGAGAGAAGGGTCGCCCGGGGTTGGAAGGGCAGCCGGGGCCGGCTGGGCCTGCGGGCACTGTGACCATTCAGCGGCTGTGAGTCGTTTGGGCTGACGTCTTCGCGGGCAAGCCGCTCCCACATTCGACCGCATTCTCATGTTGGAACTCGGTCAACTGTGGGAGCGGGCTTGCCCGCGAAGAGGCCCTAAAGAACACCCTTAGAACATCGGCCGAGCCGAAGCAATCGCCACCACCACCAACCCCACGATCAGATTGATCCCCACCAATTTGCGGATCTGCCCCAGCACCGCAGCACCCGCCGGCCAATCCTCCGCCGCCACCGCCGTGCGCAATTCCGGGAATTTCAACGCCTGGATACGGATAAACAACGCCGTCATCACCAGATACAAGCCCATCATCACCTGCACATAACGGGGCGCCGTCTCAAACCCGCTGAAGCGCAACTGCAGCAGGCCGATGCCGCTGATCGGCAAAACCGCCACCGCCACCCACACCCATACAAAAAAACGTTGAAACACATTCGCCCACAGCTTGAGTCGGGCAGGGCCTTCAAGTGCCGCCACAGCGGCGGGGCGCAGGATCATCCAGGCGAAAAACATACCGCCGACCCAGATCAGGGCGGCCAATACATGCAGGGTGTAAGCGAGGCTAAACGCGGTCATTGTGGTACTCCGTTCTGCGCGGGATTAATTAGCGGGGTATGATAGCGGCCGATCCGAACCACTGAAAATTTATCCAGCGTTTTTTGCGCCCGACTATCCATGATCAGCACTGAACTCAAAACCACGATCCAGGGCGCCTATTCGCGTTTTCTCGAAGCCAAGAGCTTGAAACCGCGCTACGGCCAACGCCTGATGATCGCCGAAGTGGCCAAGGTCCTCGGGGATATCGACACCGACGACGAAGGTCGCCGCGAGGGTGAACCCGCGGTCGTGGCTGTCGAGGCCGGCACCGGTACCGGCAAGACCGTGGCCTACAGCCTGGCCGCGATCCCCACCGCCAAGGCCGCCGGCAAGCGCCTGGTGATCGCCACCGCCACCGTCGCCCTGCAGGAGCAGATTGTCTACAAAGACCTGCCTGACCTGATGCGCAACAGTGGCCTGAATTTTACCTTCGCCCTTGCCAAGGGCCGTGGGCGCTACATGTGCCTGTCCAAGCTCGACGTATTGCTGCAGGAAGGCCACGCGCAAACCGCGACCGCCCAACTGTTCGAAGAAGAAGGCTTCAAGATCGAGGTCGATGAGGCCAGCCAGAAGCTGTTCACCAGCATGATCGAGAAACTGGCCGGCAATAAATGGGACGGTGACCGCGACAGCTGGCCCACCGCCCTCGAAGACGCCGACTGGGCGCGCTTGACCACCGACCACAGCCAGTGCACCAACCGCCATTGCCCCAACTTCGGCCAATGCGCCTTCTACAAGGCCCGTGAAGGCATGGGCAAGGTCGATGTGATCGTCACCAACCACGACATGGTCCTGGCCGACCTGGCCCTGGGCGGCGGTGCGGTATTGCCGGATCCGCGTGACACCCTCTATGTCTTCGACGAAGGGCACCACCTTCCCGACAAGGCCATCGGCCACTTTGCCCACTACACGCGGCTGCGCTCCACTGCCGACTGGCTGGAAACCACCGCGAAGAACCTCACCAAGTTGCTGGCCCAGCATCCGTTGCCCGGCGACCTTGGCAAGCTGATCGAACAGGTGCCGGAACTGGCGCGGGAGATCAAGACCCAGCAGCAATTCATGTTCAGCGCCTGCGAGCAGGTGGCCGACTTCAAGCCCGGCGAAGACGTCGAGGGCCGTGAGCGGCCCCGTCACCGTTTTGTCGGCGGGCTGATCCCCGAGCACATGCGCGAAATGGGCATCGAGCTGAAGAAGGGCTTTTCACGCCTGACCGACCTCTTCACCCGTCTCACCGATTTGCTCAAGGAAGGCATGGACGGCGAGGTCAACATCGGCATCGCCAGCAACCAGGCCGAGGAATGGTACCCGCTGTTCGGCAGCCTGCTGTCGCGCTCCCAGGGCAATTGGGAGTTGTGGACCGCCTTCACCGTCGAAGACCCGGAAGACAACCCGCCCATGGCGCGCTGGCTGACCCTGTCGGAAAGCGGTGCGTTGTTCGATATCGAGGTCAACGCCAGCCCGATCCTGGCCGCCGAAATGCTACGACGCAACCTGTGGAACGTGGCCTACGGCTGCCTGGTAACCTCGGCCACATTGACCGCCCTGGGTACTTTCGACCGCTTCCGCATGCGTGCCGGCCTGCCGAAAAAGGCCGTCACTGCAGTGGTGCCGAGCCCGTTCCATCATGCCGACGCGGGTGTGCTGCGGGTGCCGGACCTCAAGGCCGACCCACGCGATGCGGCGGCCCACACCGCCGCGATCATCCGTGACCTGCCGGAGCTGGTGGAAGGTTCACGCGGTACGCTGGTGCTGTTCTCGTCACGCAAACAGATGCAGGACGTGTTCGACGGCCTCGACCGTGACTGGCGCAAGCAGGTGTTTATCCAGGGCAACCTCTCCAAGCAGGAAACCCTGAACAAACACAAGGCGCGCGTCGATGGTGGGGACTCCAGCGTACTGTTCGGCCTGGCGAGTTTTGCCGAAGGCGTGGACTTGCCCGGCGCCTACTGTGAGCATGTGGTGATCGCCAAGATTCCGTTCTCGGTGCCGGACGATCCGGTCGAGGCGGCCTTGGCCGAATGGATCGAGGCACGGGGTGGTAACCCGTTCATGGAAATCTCGGTGCCGGATGCTTCCTTGAAGCTGGTCCAGGCCTGCGGTCGCTTGCTGCGTACCGAAGAGGACCGGGGCACCATCACCTTGCTCGACCGTCGTTTGGTCACCCAACGCTATGGCAAGGCTATCCTCAATGCCTTGCCGCCGTTCAGGCGCGAAATTTCTTAAGCCACCGTGGGCGAATACGCCCACTTCGTGGTCTATCTCAATTATGTCATCAGGCCATTCACCGGCCGTCTGGGAGAACCTTGTTCGTATGATTCGCACGCTGCCCGCCCTTTTTGCCTTGCTGCTCGCCGCGCCCTTGATGGCCGCGCCTGCCGGGCAACAGACCCTGTTCAACTTCGTCCGGCCTGCCGATGTGGTCAAGGTGGCGACCCAGGACGCCAGCCTGCCGCAATACAACGCCGAACAAACCCCCGAAGGCGAGGTGCTGCGCCGCATTACGTTCAACCCGGCTGCCGAGCCGAGCCTGGTTCTCAGCCCGCAAACCGGTGCCTGGGACTGGTCCCAGTCGGGCGCCATGAGCCTGCGCATCCAGAGTGCGATGGACTGGGCGCTGACGCTCTACGTCAAGGTGCAGAGCAGTGATGGCCGTACCCTGGTCAGCCGCGTTGACCTGCCTGCCGGCCCGGCCCAGACCCTGCTGGTGCCGCTGCAGGCCAACTCGCCGCTGAGCCAGGGCATGAAGGCCGGCCCGCCGATGCCGATCACCGTGGACGGCCAGCGCGTGTTACTGGCCAGCAGCGCCGGCGAGATCGACCGCAGCCAGGTGGTTTCGGTGACCTTGTCGATGATCAAGCCCAATGCCGCCCAGAGCATCCTGCTGGAGCGCTTTGGCGTGCAGGACAGCGAACCGGTGATTAAGGCGGCCTATAGCGAATTGGTGGACGCCTACGGTCAATCCACCCGAGCGCGCTGGCCGGAAAAAGTCAGCAGCGACGAGCAACTCAAGGCCGCCGCCGCCAAGGAACAACAGCAGCTCCAGGGCTGGCTGGCCACGCGGGACAAATCCGCGCTGGACCAATATGGCGGCTGGAACAAAGGCCCGGCCTTCGACGCCAGCGGGTTTTTCCGCACCGAGAAGCGCGACGGGCGCTGGTACCTGGTGACGCCGGAGGGGCACCCGTTCTACTCACTGGGCGTCAATACCGTGGCCCCGGACAACAGCCAGACCTACGTGGCAGGCCGAGAATGGATGTTCGCGGCGTTGCCCAAGGGCGGCGAGCCTTTCGACAAGTACTACGGCAGCAGCGACAACCGCACCGGCAACGGCGCGGGCGAAGGGCGCAGCTTTGCTGCCGGGCGTTGGTATGACTTTTACGGCGCCAATCTGCAGCGCACGTATGGCGGTGACGGGTTTGACCAGAAGCGCTGGGTGACCCACACCCTCGACCGCTTGCAGGCGTGGGGTTTCAACACCGTCGGCAACTGGAGCGATGATGATCTGGCCACCGCCGACCGCGTGCCCTACACCTTGCCGCTGTCGATTGTCGGCGACTACGCCAGCATCAGCACCGGCACCGACTGGTGGGGCGGCATGCCCGACCCGTTCGACCCCCGCTTCGCCATGGCCACCGAGCGCGCCGTGGCGATTGCTGCCCGCGATCACCGTGATGACCCGTGGTTGATCGGCTTTTTTGCCGACAACGAGCTGGCTTGGGCCGGCCCTGGTGATGATCCCAAGTCCCGCTACGCCCTGGCCTACGGCACCTTGCGCATGACCACCGATGTACCGGCCAAGCGCGCGTTTCTGAAGCAGTTGCGCGACAAGTACCGTAACGAAGAAGGTTTGTCGAAAGCCTGGGGCATCGATTTGAAGGGCTGGGAGCTGATGGAAGACCCGGGCTTCGAACCGCCTATGCCCAACGCCGAGCACCCGGAAATCGAAGCTGACTTTAAATACTTCCAGAAGACCTTCGCCGATGCCTACTTCAAGACCATCTCCGACTCGCTGAAATGGCATGCCCCCAACCAACTGCTGTTGGGCGGCCGTTATGCGGTCAGCACGCCGGAAGCCGTGGCCTCCTGTGCGCAGTACTGCGATGTGTTGAGTTTCAACATGTACACCCTCAAACCCCAGGACGGATACGACTTCGCCGCCTTGCGGGCGTTGGACAAGCCGGTACTGATCACCGAATTCAACTTCGGCTCGGCCGACCGTGGGCCGTTTTGGGGTGGCGTGACCCAACTGGCCAAGGAAGACGACCGTGGCGTGGCCTACGGCAATTTCCTCAAGCAGGCCATGGCCGAGCCGTCGATTGTCGGCGTGCACTGGTTCCAGTACCTGGACCAACCGGTGACCGGACGCCTACTGGACGGTGAGAACGGCCATTTTGGCTTGGTGGGCATTACTGACATTCCGTTCCAGGGCTTTGTCGAGAGCGTGCGCAAAAGCAACCTGGCGGCGGTCGACCAACTGGGCAAGGAAGCGGAAAAGGCCAAGGCGGCAGGCGCCGCGCGTGAAAGCGAGGGTGGCCGGGCCGGGCATGAGGGCAAAGGCCCGGGGCAGGGCGCCGGGCACGCGGGCGGGCACTCCGGAAATGGTCATTGATTGAGTGCTGACGGGTTCACAAAACCTACAAGGGCTGGAACAATGTCGGCCACTTTTTTCGATGTTTTTCGAGGGCGCTCAGGTGCAGATTCAGGGTCATTACGAACTCCAGTTCGAAGCGGTACGTGAAGCCTTCGCCGCGTTGTTCGATGACCCACAGGAGCGTGGTGCCGGGCTTTGCATCCAGATCGGTGGCGAAACCGTCGTCGACCTGTGGGCCGGCACCGCCGACAAGGACGGGGCCGAGGCCTGGCACAGCGACACCATCGTCAACCTGTTTTCCTGCACCAAGACCTTTACGGCGGTCACGGCCCTGCAATTGGTGGCCGAAGGCAAATTGCAACTCGATGCGCCGGTCGCCCACTACTGGCCTGAATTTGCTGCCGCCGGGAAAGAGGCCATCACCCTGCGCCAGTTGCTCTGCCACCAGGCCGGGTTGCCGGCGATCCGCGAAATGCTGCCCACCGAGGCTCTCTACGACTGGCAACTGATGGTCGATACGTTGGCCGCCGAAGCCCCGTGGTGGACGCCGGGCCAAGGCCACGGCTACGAGGCCATCACCTACGGCTGGCTGGTCGGTGAATTGCTGCGGCGTGCCGATGGTCGTGGGCCGGGAGAGTCCATTGTCGCGCGGGTGGCGCGGCCATTGGGGCTGGACTTCCACGTGGGGCTGGCGGATGAAGAGTTTTACCGTGTTGCACATATAGCGCGCAGCAAAGGCAATATGGGCGATGAAGCCGCACAACGTTTACTGCAAGTAATGATGCGTGAACCGGCGGCCATGACCACGCGTGCATTTGCCAATCCACCGTCTATTCTGACCAGCACTAATAAACCTGAATGGCGCCGTATGCAGCAGCCAGCGGCGAATGGTCACGGTAATGCGCGCAGCCTGGCGGGTTTTTATAGTGGATTACTGGACGGTAGTTTGCTTGAAGCCGACATGCTCGAACAATTGACCCGCGAACACAGTATCGGGCCGGATAAAACATTATTGACACACACCCGTTTTGGCCTGGGCTGCATGTTGGACCAGCCGCAGCTGCCCAACGCCACGTTCGGCCTTGGCCCGCGTGCATTCGGGCATCCTGGCGCCGGTGGCTCGGTGGGGTTTGCCGACCCTGAGCACGATGTAGCATTTGGTTTCGTGACTAATACATTGGGGCCTTATGTACTTATGGACCCACGGGCACAGAAGTTGGTCGGAATATTGGCCGGTTGTCTGTAAACCCCTTGCTGTTTCACGTTTTTTTGTTACAAAGGCAACTATAAGAAGGCGCTGAACGAAATGATGTAACTTTAATGTTCTGTAAGCGTCTGTTTAACGGGTCATCCAGACCCCCGTTTCTTTTCTCATTTTGTGGATATCTCATGTTATCGAACAAGTCCTTGGCACTGGCGCTATGCCTCACTATTACCGGCTGCGCACAAACTCCACAAAATGATGCCGAGGGTGGGCATTGGTGGTCATTTGGATCTGATAAGGCCGCGACCAAGGACGCAGTGACCCAAGCCGACGCCAAGCCAGAGGCCAAATCAGAGGCCAAGCCTGACGCCAAGCCAGCTGCCGGCGCCAAGCCTGCCGCACCGGTAGCCGCTGCGGCTGCTGCGCCAGCCCCGGCTCCAGCCGCCAAGGCTGACACCGGCTCCAGCTGGTGGCCATTCTCTTCCAAGACCGCCGACGAAAAGGCTGCCGATGCCAAGGCCGACCTGAAAGCCGACCTCAAGGCCGCAGAACCTGCCCCTACGGTTGCCAAGACCGACACCGAAACCCACTGGTGGTGGCCGTTCGAAAGCAAGCCCAAGCCATTGGCCAAGGTCGACGTGACCAACGTGCCGATGCCCGATCCGAAAATCACCCAAGCCTGGTTGGACGACTATGAGCCGCGCCTGCGTGCTGCCATCAAGGACAGCAACCTGCAACTCGAGCGTCGTGACAACGTGCTGGTGGTGATCGCCCCGGTCGACGGTTCCTACAACCCGAAACGCCCGGCCATGTTGCTGCCCGTCACCCTCGGCCCGTTCACCCGTGTGGCCAAGGCCGTTGAAGCCGATCCGAAGACCGCCGTATTGGTACTCGGCCACGTCGATGCCACCGGCACCGCCCCGGCCAGCCAGGCGTTGACCAAGGAGCGCGCGCAATCCATCGCCTCGATCTTCAGCCTCAGCGGCTTGAAGCAAGACCGTCTGATGCTGCGCGGCATGGGTGACCTGATGCCACGAGCGGCCAACGACAGCAACCAGGGCCGTGCCCTGAACCGTCGCATGGAAATCATGTTCACCCAGCGCACCACCATGCTGGCGCTGCTGAGCAAGTACCAGTCGGGCAAAACCCCGCCTGTCGCCGAAATGGTTGCAGTGCAGGACGTTCCAGCCCCGGCCCCGGCCGCCAAGGCACCGGCTAAAAAGGCGCCAGCCGCGAAAAAAGCGGCAGCCAAGCCTGCGGCCAAAAAAGCCCCGGCCAAGCCCGCTGCGAAAAAACCGGCTCCAGCCAAGGCCAAGGCTGCTGCGCCGGCGAATGACCAGGCGAAAAACTGATCTGCTGAACCAGAAGGATAAAGCCGCATGACCCAGGCACTGGCCGATATGCGCCGTGACTACACACGGGATGGCTTGAGCGAGGCCCAGGCCCCGAGCGAGCCGTTTGCCTTGTTTCACCAGTGGTTTGCCGACGCGGTGAAAACCGAGCAGCCACCGGTGGAGGCCAACGCCATGACCCTGGCCACCGTCGACCAGGACGGTCGCCCGCACTGCCGCATCCTGTTGCTCAAGGGCTTGGATGCGCAGGGCTTTACCTTCTTTACCAACTATCAGAGTGCCAAGGGTCAACAGCTGGCGGCGCGGCCGTTCGCAGCCATGACCTTCTTCTGGCCGACCCTCGAGCGCCAGGTGCGCATTGAAGGTCGGGTGGTCAAGGTCACCCCCGAGGAGTCGGACGCTTATTACCAGGTCCGCCCGCTGGGCAGCCGCCTGGGGGCCTGGGCCTCTCCGCAGAGCCAAGTCATTCGTGACCGCGAAGAGCTGCAGGACCTGCTCAAGGCTACCGAGCAGCGCTTCACTGATACCCAGCCCGACTGCCCGGAGCACTGGGGTGGCTATCGCCTGTTGCCCGAGCGCGTCGAGTTCTGGCAAGGCCGCGCCAGCCGCCTGCATGACCGCCTCAACTACCGCCTGCAAGATTCGCAGTGGACGCGCGAGCGTCTGGCGCCCTGAGCTGCACCTTTCGTCACTTCGCTTGAATGTTGCCCATCACCCCGAAGTCTCTTGAACAGAGACTCCGGGCGTGTACTGTTGCGCCGCATTCTTCAGCCAGTCCGGCAACTCAGACCGTTTGATCTTCAACGCACGGGCCTGCTCCAGTTGCGTGAGCATGAAGGCACGCTTGTGCGGATCATCGCCCGCCAGGGACAGTGCCAGGTCACGGTCGATCCAGCGCCGGATGCGCAGGTACAACCAGCCGTGGAAATACAGGCCGGCAAGGGTTGTGACTACAATGATGAAGTAATCCATGAGGGACCTGGCTACGAGAGAAGAGCTACCGTTCGTCGAGTTTTCTGGTGCGGGCAGTCTGTACTAAGGCTGAATGAAAGCAATTTTCTGCGGGGCTTGCCGTGACAGGCGTCAAGCCGCAGCGTTTAATGAACACCTGTCCTTTGGAGTTGATGCTATGCGTAAGTCCGTTTTACTGGTTGCCTGCTTTACCACCCTGTCGTTGCTGCTGGGTGGCTGCGCCTCGAGTCTGACCGGCGACTCGTACTCCCGTGACGAAGCGCGTCGTGTACAGACCGTGCGCATGGGTACCATTGAATCCCTGCGTCCGGTGAAAATCGAAGGTACCAAGACCCCAATCGGCGGCGCGGCTGGCGCCGTCATCGGCGGCGTTGGCGGCAGCGCTATCGGCGGCGGCCGTGGCAGCATCGTGACCGCCGTGATCGGCGCCGTCGCTGGTGGCCTGCTGGGTTCGGCCACCGAAGAAGGCCTGACCCGCACCCAGGGTGTGGAAATCACCGTTCGCGAAGACGACGGCAGCATGCGCGCCTACGTGCAGGCCGTGCAGGAGAATGAAATCTTCCGCATCGGCGACCGTGTACGCATCATGACCGTCGATGGCACCAGCCGCGTTACTCGCTAAACGTCGGCGTTGGAAACACAAAACCCCAACCGGGTGACCGGTTGGGGTTTTTGGTTTTAGGGGCGGGCGTCTAGCCGGTGGCGGGCGGGTTACATACAAAAACGCCGGCAATAAAAAACCGCCTTAGCAGGGCGGTTTTATTGCGGACCAGATTTTACGCTCGGCTCGCATACTCATAGGACGCGGCGACAGAATCCGAAGGGGTTGGGCTTCAGGTGAACATTTCTATGTCATCCATTGCGTCATTCACCGCAGCCGACAGAGACGGCGACCTGCGTCTTGCCTGTTCCAACGCCGGCGTGACCTTTGTCATATCTAATGCCCCGAATCGACGTGCGATGTGTCCAATAGCTACGATTGCTGCCGCTGAAATCTCGTCGTCAGGGTGTTCGATAAATTGGAGACAGGTATGTTCTGCCCAGTCGCCATTCGGTTCATCAAGCCCAATCGAAATCAATGCCTCCGTCACTTTGCTGACATCTGATGTTGCTAGATAGCGTACTGCTTCATCGTGTTCCAGTGATGGGTCGTGGTATCGCATTGTCATTTTGTATCTCCCAGGATTTTGCCTTTGCGGTTGGTTTTCCCAGCTCTGATCAAGGCGTTTTTCATTTCTTGTCGTAAGCCGCTCCAAGGTCTTACGTGGGCGTGATAGGCACCTTCAGCAGTACGATCTATCACTACAAACTCATTTGTATGCGGATCAATCGCTATACGTCGTCGCGAATTCGGCGGATTTACCTCTATCGATTCATTAAGCGAATCCAGCCCATTTTCAGGGCGTTTACTTTTAACTGAATTCCCCTTTTTGCTGTGATAGGGCGCGTCCTCATACTTCCAGCTAACGACGATATACAGCGGCCTGACCCCTGAATCCGCCGGAAATACCAGGATGAAATCCCTGTACTCAGGTGGATAAATCGGGTCGACAATTATATCGGCGGCTTGCTCGGTGGGCGGATATACCCATATGTGCGGCGTCGATGGCGCCGCTTCCAATGCAGGTATGCCGAGTGTACTGGCGGGGTCGGTAGCAGGCGTCCAGATCAGCTCAACCCCATCACCCAAGTCGGCAACGTAGTGCGCATGCCGTATCTGAAACTGCACCACATCGACCATTTCCCAGTCGTGGTTCTTTCCCGTATAGAAAGCGTATCCCTTGAGCGTACCGTCATCGCGTTGCTCGATATGCAAGCGTACCCGCGTACGCGCCCTGGCCATGGAGCGCAATTGATCTTCGCTGTAAAGCGCGCTGTCGCCGAGATTGGAGGGCCATACGAGTGCAACTATGCCTGCCAAAAAGGCGGTGCCCACCGTGCTGACACTCGCTGTGGCGACTGTGCCCACGCTGCCAGCCGTGGCGACGCCACCAAGCGATAGCCCTCCAAATCCTGCCGGCAGAGGACTGCCACCGATCATTCCCAATCTCAGCCGACCGGAACTGTCTGCTTCTATCCCACCCAGCAGTGCGTATTCGGCATAGTCTCTTAACCTATCAAGAGGCACATAACCGGTCGGTTCGTGATAATCGATGATTGCGTCCGGTAAATTGCAGGACTTAGCAAATACGCAACCTTCCTTAGGTACCTGAGGGGGTAGCGGCTTAACCAGAAAGCGTGCTTCTTCTGCTATCTGCCGGTCGATTACTTCCCTCTGAGCTTGTTGCTGGCTCACTGCCCGGCCCGCCAATTCGGCTTCGTTCATGGGCTCCAGACGTCGGTATCCACCGGTGCCAGTCCCGTAACATCGCCAAACTTGGTATACGTCCTTTTTGTTTGCCATTGTGCCCTCCTGGCTTGTTGTATAACGACGTCCGGCATAAAAGCCGGAAGACGACGTTAGGCCAAGTCAAGAAGGGGGGATGTAGGGGGAGTCTGAGAAGGGTAGATATGCTGAGTGAACGGGGAAATCAGACGCCGGCTTGAAATGGCCGGCGCCTGCAAATAAGGTCAGATTTTCTTACGACTCGCCATCGCCGTCACCGCATAACCAATGAACGCCGCCAGAATCGATCCCGTCAGAATCCCCATCCGGTCTTCACCAGCAAACTCACTGGCACCCGGCACAAACGCCAGGGAGCCGACAAACAGGCTCATGGTGAAGCCAATGCCGCACAGGATCGCTACGCCAAACACCTGGCCCCAGTTCGCGCCGCTGGGCAGGGTGGCGAGGCCAGCCTTGATGGCCAGCCAGGTGAGGCCGAACACGCCGACGGTCTTGCCGATCAACAGGCCGGCGGCGATGCCCATCGGTACATGGTGGGTGAAGCTTTCCAGGCTGACACCGGTCAGGGACACGCCGGCGTTGGCGAAGGCGAACAACGGCAGGATGCCGTAGGCCACCCACGGGTGCAGGGCATGTTCCAACGTCAACAGCGGCGATGGCTCGGCGTTCTTGGTGCGCATCGGGATACAGAAGGCCAGGGTCACACCGGCGAGCGTGGCGTGGACACCGCTCTTGAGTACGCACACCCACAGGATCAGTCCGATGATCAGGTATGGCCCGAGCTTGATCACACCCAGGCGGTTCATTGCGATCAAGGCAACCAGGCAGGCACCTGCGCCCGCCAAGGCAGCACCGGACAGGTCGGCGGAATAGAACACGGCGATCACGATGATCGCGCCCAGGTCGTCAATAATTGCCAGGGTCATCAGGAACAGCTTCAGCGACACCGGTACACGCTTGCCCAGCAGGGCCAGCACGCCCAGGGCGAAGGCAATGTCGGTGGCCATGGGAATCGCCCAGCCGGAAAGCGCGGCGGGGTAGTCCTTGTTGATTGCCCAGTAGATCAGCGCCGGCACCACCATGCCGCCGATGGCGGCTGCACCCGGCAGCACCACTTGCGAGGGCTTGGACAGGTGGCCGTCGAGCAACTCGCGCTTGACCTCCAGGCCGATCAGCAGAAAGAACAGGGCCATCAGGCCGTCGTTGATCCACAGCAGGGCTGGCTTGGCGATTTTCAATGCGCCGATCTGCGCCACCACCGGCACGTCAAGAAACGCGCCGTAGAGGTGCGACAAGGGTGAATTGTTGATGATCAGCGCCAAAGCGGCAGCGGCGATCAATAACAGCCCACTGGCGGCTTCCAGCTGGAAGAAACGGGTGAAAGTGCTACGCAGAGGCAAGGGATGCTCTCCAATCAAGGTTCAATAGGTGGGTACCCTAACCCGTACCGTTAGTTGTTAAAACAAAAGTTATATTCTTATTTGTTATAAGAGATGAGGGTGGATGGCGTTGCGCCAAAGCCTAGCAATTGTGTGTCCAATTGAGTCTTCACTGTATCTGTGTGCAGTGTAGGAAACATCCTAAGATTGGGGCTGAAATCCTTAGAGAACTCCCTCATGAGCGACCACCGTCCCTGGGCCCGCGAAGCCATTCGCATCATTGAAGCGGACTTCCAGCGCAGCGCTGACACCCATCTGATCCCCTTGCCGTTGCCGGGTTTGCCGGGTATCGAGTTGTATTTCAAGGACGAGTCCAGCCACCCCACCGGTAGCCTCAAGCACCGGTTGGCTCGCTCGCTGTTCCTCTACGCGCTGTGCAATGGCTGGCTCAAACCGGGGGCGCCGGTGATCGAAGCGTCCAGCGGCTCGACGGCCATTTCCGAGGCGTACTTTGCGCGTCTGTTGGGTTTGCCGTTTATTGCGGTGATGCCAGCCACCACCTCCCAGGAAAAAATCGCACAGATCGCCTTCTATGGCGGTCACAGCCACCTGGTACAGGATCCGACGCAGATCTACGCCGAATCCGAGCGCCTGGCGCGGGAAAGCGGCGGTCACTTCATGGACCAGTTCACCTACGCCGAGCGTGCCACCGACTGGCGGGCGAACAACAACATTGCCGAGTCGATCTTCCAGCAAATGCGCTTCGAGCGACATCCGGAGCCGAGCTGGCTGATCTCCAGCCCCGGCACCGGCGGCACCACCGCGACCCTTGGTCGTTATGTGCGCTACCGCCAGCATTGCACCCGTGTGTTATGTGCCGATGCCGAGCGTTCGGTGTTTTTCGATTTCTATCAGAGTGGCGACGCGAGTTTGCGCCTGGACTGCGGTTCGCGCATCGAAGGCATTGGCCGGCCACGGGTCGAAGCGTCGTTCTTGCCCAAGGTGATTGATGCCATGGTCAAAGTGCCTGACGCACTCTCACTGGCGGCCATGCATTACCTCGCCGAGCGGCTGGGGCGACGGGTCGGCGGTTCCAGCGGGACCAACCTGATTGGCGCCCTGGTAGCGGCGCAGCAAATGAAAGTGGCGGGGGAGTCGGGCTCGATCGTGGCGATCTTGTGTGATGGGGGAGAGCGGTATGCCACGACCTATTACGATCCGGCCTGGTTGGCGGGGCAGGGGTATGCGCTGGATGGATTGATCGCGGCCGTTGCGGCCAGTGTCGAGCGGGGCGAGGCGTTGCCGGACAGCATTCTGCGCGCCAACATCTAACCTGTAGAGCCCGGCAAGCCGGGCTTCTACAGGGGCATATGTCAGGCTTCGAGGCCCAACATATCCCGCGCCAACGCCTCGGCAATCCGAATCCCGTCCACACCGGCGGACAGAATCCCACCGGCATAACCCGCGCCTTCACCGGCCGGGAACAGGCCCTTTACGTTCAAGCTTTGCATCGATTCGTTACGGGTAATCCGCAGCGGCGATGAGGTGCGCGTCTCGATACCGGTCAACACGGCGTCGTGCAACGAGTAGCCCTTGATCTGCTTCTCGAAGGCCGGCAGTGCTTCACGGATCGCTTCGATGGCGAAGTCCGGCAAGGCCAGGGCCAGGTCGCCCAGGGACACGCCTGGCTTGTAGGAGGGTTCCACACTGCCGATGGCGGTGGACGGCTTGCCCGCGATGAAATCACCCACCAGCTGCGCCGGCGCCTCGTAGTTGCTGCCACCGAGGATATAGGCGTGGGATTCCAGGCGTTCCTGCAACTCGATACCGGCCAGCGGGCCACCGGGGTAGTCCACCTCGGGGGTGATGCCGACCACGATGCCGGAGTTGGCATTGCGCTCGTTACGCGAGTACTGGCTCATGCCGTTGGTGACCACGCGATTGGGCTCGGAGGTCGCCGCTACCACCGTGCCGCCTGGGCACATGCAGAAGCTGTAGACCGAACGGCCGTTCTTGGCGTGGTGCACCAGCTTGTAGTCGGCAGCGCCGAGTTTCGGGTGCCCGGCGTATTTGCCCAGGCGCGCGGCATCGATCAGTGATTGCGGGTGTTCGATACGGAAACCCACCGAGAACGGCTTGGCTTCCATGTACACGCCACGGTCGTGGAGCATGCGGAAGGTGTCGCGGGCGCTGTGGCCCAGGGCCAGGATCACGTGCTTGGAGAGGATCTGCTCGCCGCCATCGACAACCACGCCGTTCAACTGGCCGTCTTCGATCAATACGTCGGTCACCCGTTGCTCGAAGCGCACTTCACCGCCCAGGGCGATGATCTGTTCGCGCATGTTTTCGACCACGCCGGTGAGGCGGAAGGTACCGATATGCGGCTTGCTGACGTAGAGGATTTCCTCCGGCGCACCAGCCTTGACGAACTCGTGCAAGACTTTGCGGCCATGGAATTTCGGGTCTTTGATCTGGCTGTACAGCTTGCCATCGGAAAAGGTCCCGGCGCCGCCTTCACCGAACTGCACGTTGGACTCAGGGTTGAGTACGCTCTTGCGCCACAGGCCCCAGGTGTCTTTGGTGCGCTGGCGCACTTCCTTGCCGCGCTCGAGGATGATCGGCTTGAAGCCCATCTGCGCGAGCAACAACCCGGCAAAGATCCCGCAGGGGCCGAAGCCGACCACGATCGGGCGTTCTGTGAGGCCCTGTGGTGCCTGGCCCACGACCTTGTAGCTGACATCCGGCGCCGGGTTGACGTTGCGGTCATCGGCGAACTTGAGCAGCAGGGCGGCTTCGCCCTTGACGCTCAAGTCGATGGTGTAGATGAAGCACAGCTCCGAGGATTTCTTGCGCGCATCGTAGCTGCGTTTGAACAGGGTGAAATCGAGCAGGTCATCACTGGCGATGCCCAGGCGCTGCACGATGGCAGGCCGCAGGTCTTCTTCGGGATGGTCGATGGGCAGCTTGAGTTCGGTGATTCGTAACATGACGGGATCCGGTAGGCGGCGGGCAAAGAGGCCGGCTGTTTTGCAAACCGGCGATTATAAGCCCCAATGACCGTTTCCCGTCATGTTAAAACAGCGCGGGGCCAAGTCAGTCGTCGCGGGAACCGCCAAACGCGGCGCAACCCCGTTGCACCTGGCCGTTGACGCGCAACTCGGCGGTCATGTGCTGCAGGCTGCCGCTGACCGGGTCGACGCAACGCTGCGGGGCCACCCAGAGTTCGACATGCTGGTTGTTGGCTTCGGTCATCAGGTTGAAGCGACCGTCACCGATCTGTTCTTCCACATACGGCACCGCCAGCGGTGGCTGGCCTTCGCGCTCCAGCACCATGCCCTTGGCCGTGACGTTCATCGCCCAGGCCGGCTTGTGGCCGTTGGCGCGCAGGATCATGCGCTTGAAGTCCGGGTCGTCGCAGGCCGAGGTCGAGCGTTCGACACGATAGAGTTGCTGCAGGTCCACGCTGCCCTGGGTGCCCGTGGCAACCCCAGAGAACTGGCCGCGCAGGTCGGCGAACAGCGCGCCTTGCTGGCCGGCCAGGGAGGCCGCCTCCTGCAGGATGCTGGTGCCGCCGGTGTCGTTGACCACGTAGTTGCGTTTGTCATTGCACGGTTGGAACAGCAGTTTGCCACCGACCGCCGTGAGTTCGCCCTGCATGCGGGTCAGCCCGGCGAGAGACGGCTTGGCCGGCTCGCTTTCGAACATCTGGCAGGCGGCGAACAGGGGGAGCAAGGCAAACAAAGCAAGGGTATGGGCGGCACGCATTATCGGTCTCCAGACAAGTGCCGCCACGTTACGCAGGCCGGCGCTGCATCACAACCCCGCTCGCCAGCTTCAGTCTATTCTGACAGCCCAACCTGTTCAGCCAACGATAAACGTCTGACCGGTTTGCAGGCCTTCCACGCTTTTGGCGTAGGCCAACGCCACGTCGGCGCCGGGAGCCGGTTTGTAGCCGCGGAAGTAGGGTGCATAGCTGTCCATGGCTTCCAACAGGACAGTCGGGCTCACGGCGTTGACGCGCAGCCCGCGTGGCAATTCGATCGCCGCCGCTTTCACAAAGGCGTCAATGGCGCCGTTGACCAGCGCAGCCGAGGCGCCGGTGCGGATCGGGTCGCGGTTCAGAATGCCGCTGGTGAAGGTAAACGAGGCGCCATCGTTGGCGTAGTCGCGGCCGATCAACAGCAGGTTGACCTGGCCCATCAGCTTGTCGCGCAGGCCCAGTTCGAAGTCGGATTCGTTCATTTCCGGCAAGGCCACGAAGTTGACGCTGCCCGCTGCGCAGATCAGCGCATCGAACCTGCCGGTTTGTTCGAACAGTTTGCGGATCGATGCGCTGTCGCTGATATCCACCTGGAAGTCGCCGCCGTTGCGGCCGATGCTGATCACGTCGTGACGCTGAGCCAGTTCCGCCTTGACCGCCGAGCCAACGGTGCCGCTGGCGCCAATCAATAGGATTTTCATGGTGCTGTTCCTCCAGGGGTAAGTGAGGGTTCAGTCTAGAGTGGCTTTTCCGATGGATAAACGCGCTAATAGGCAACCTCTGGTTTTCAAATGGAAACAATCCATGAGCGAGATGGATGACTTGGCGGCGTTTGCCGTGCTGATCGACGCTGGCAGTTTCACCGTGGCTGCCGAGCAACTGGGCTGCAGCAAAGGGCAGTTGTCCAAGCGTATCAGCCAGTTGGAGGCGCGGTTTGCCGTGGTGTTGCTGCACCGCACCACGCGCAAACTCAGCCTGACCGCCGCGGGTGCGGCGTTGCTGCCCCAGGCCCAGGCATTGGTGGTGCAGGTGGATCGCGCCCGTCAGGCATTGGCCCGGCTCAAGGATGATCTGGCAGGGCCGGTGCGCATGACCGTTCCGGTGTCGCTGGGCGAAACCTTCTTCGACGGCTTACTGCTGGAGTTTTCCAAGCAATATCCCCAGGTGCAGATCGAACTGGAGCTTAACAACAGCTACCGGGACCTGGCGCGGGACGGGTTTGACCTGGGGGTGCGCTTAGGCGCGATCGAAAACGAGCGTCTGGTGGCCAAGCCGTTGCTGGCCTGGCATGAGATGACCTGCGCCAGCCCGGCTTACCTTGAGCAGCATGGCGAACCCCAGACGCCGGCCGACCTGGCCGGGCATACCTGTTTGCTTAACAGCCACTACAGTGGCCGCGAGGAGTGGCTGTACCACCAGCAGCATGAATTGCTGCGGGTGCGGGTCAGCGGCACGTTCGCCTCCAACCACTACAACCTGTTGAAAAAGGCCGCGTTGGTGGGCGCCGGTATCGCGCGCCTGCCGTCCTACGTGCTGCCGGCGGAATTGGCTGACGGCCGTTTGCGCTGGCTCCTGCGTGACTATCAGACGCGGAGCATGCCGATGTACCTGGTGCATCCCTATCAGGGCGGCCTGCCGCGTCGCACCCAGGTGTTGGCCGACTATTTGGTGGATTGGTTCAAGCGCAGCGGCGAGGCACTCGACCGGCTCTAGGCGTAGCGGCGGGCAATCAGGTGATCGATGGACAGGCGTCCTGGCCCTTTGGCCACCAGCAGCAACAGCAGCGCAATCCAGGTGCCATGGGTCGGGTAGGCGTCCGGGTAGACGAACAGCTGAATCACCAGGGTCATGCCGATCAGGGCCAAGGCCGAAAAGCGCGTGGCGAAGCCCACGAGGATCAGCACCGGGAAAAAATGTTCGGCAAACGCAGCCATATGCGCCGCCACTTCCGGCGACAACAACGGCACGTGGTACTCGCTGCGAAACAGCGGCAATGTCGAGGCTGCCAGTTTCGGTTCGCCGAATTGGAAGGTGCCGCTGATCAAATCAACGGCAAAGCCTTCAACTTTGGTTTGCCCGGATTTCCAGAACACGGCGGCAATGGAAAAGCGCGCGACAAAGGCGATCAGGCTGTAGGGGATTTGTTCGAAAAGCGCGATGAGCCGTTTGATCAGGCACGAGGGGCGAGTGTTCATGGCGATACCTTTTGTTCCAGGTGCAAATGAGTGAGGGTGTTGTGGCTGATCAGCAGCGTCAGGCATTGGTGCAGGTCAAATTCGGCGGATGCTTCCAGCGCATGCTCCACGGCGGTTCCCAATGTGTTGCCATGCGCCAGGCTGTTGATGAACGCCACCGAGCCAGGGTCGATGGCAAATACCTTGACCTCCAGCCCCTGGCGCAGCACCAGCGCCCCCTGGGGATGCCAGGGGTTCAGGGTGGCCAGGCCGCCCTCGGTCTGGTGCGCAGCCCACACTGCCACCACCGCGTAGGGTGAATTGAGCGTGGCCAGCGACGGATGCAGGTGCAGGCGCAGGGTCCCCAGGTCGGCTTGACCCTGCAGCGCCAGGAGCACGGCCTGCTGATCCAGTGCCTGGCAATCGGCGGCGTGATAGGCACGGACGCGCAAGCGCTCCAGCCGGGCGATGTCCGCCAGGTAGGGCACGCTTTGCGCGGGTTCAAAGCCTTGGATGAACTCGGCGAGTGCGCCGCCGTACTCACTCATCACCGGGCTGATAGGCGGGTGCGCCTGCACATACAGGCTCGCCATGGCGCGGAAAAACGCCTCGCCCACCAGTTGCAGTGTGACCGGGTAAGCCGCCGCCAATGCGTTGATCAACGAGCTGTGCACATTGTTGCGATACACCGCGAAACGGCTGGCCGGGTCGGCACCATTGCTGCTGAACAGGCCATCGGGGCAGGCTTGTTCCGGTGTCAGCAAGGCTGCAGAGAAGTCGTCGTGAAGGCTCATGGGCTTACCTGCGCCAGATGCCTTTCGGCCTGTTGAGCCTCGGCCAGCAGTACGCTGAATGCCGGCAGTTGGTTGTCACGTTCGATCAGGGTTGGCATCGGGCCGACTTGAGCCAGTACTTTTTCGTACAGCTGCCACACGGCGTTATCAATCGGCGCACCGTGGTCGTCGATCAGCAAGCGATCACCGAGGTTGTCAGTGTCTTCAGCAAATCCAGCCAGGTGAATCTCACCGACGGCGTGCAACGGCAGGCCTTCGAGGTAGGACGCTGGATCGCGCTGATGGTTGATGCAGGACACGTAGACGTTGTTCACGTCCAACAACAAGCCGCAGCCGGTACGACGGATGATTTCGCTGATGAAGTCCGTCTCGTCCAGGGTGGAGCGTTGGAATTGCAGGTAGGTCGACGGATTCTCCAACAGCATCGGCCGCTTGAGGGTGCTCTGTACCTGGTCGATGTGTTCGCACACCCGTTGCAGGGTGGCGCTGTCATAGGCCAGGGGCAGCAGGTCATTGAGGAACACCGGGCCGTGGCTCGACCAGGCCAGGTGTTCGGAAAAAGAGTGGGGTTGATAGCGTTCGATCAGCGTGACCAACCGCGCCAGGTGCTCCGTATCCAGCCGGCCTTCGCCGCCGATGGACAGGCCCACGCCGTGCAATGACAGCGGGTACTGTTCGCGGATCAACCCCAGGTAATGATGAAACGGGCCGCCGGCCACCATGTAGTTTTCGGCGTGCACTTCAAAAAAACCGATAGCGGGCGAGGTCTCGAGCACTTCAACGAAGTGCTCATGCTTGAGCCCCAGCCCGACCCGGCGCGGGAGGCCGGGCGCCTGAGCCTGGGAGATGGCTTGCAGGGATGAAAGAGTCATCATCAGTACTCAGGTTTTGCGAGGGATCAGGACTTGGCGGTGAAGGCAGCTTCCTGGCCGAAGCCGGTCGGCGAGGTGGAGCTTGGGGTCTTGAGGCAGGTGCCGGCGGGGACCAGTTTCCAGGCGTTGGCCTGGTCTTTGGTTTTCGAGGTACCGGCGCACGAAGTGCCGGCGCCCGCGGCGCAATCGTTCTTGCCGGCTTCGGCGACGCCGAAGCATTTCTGCATGTCGTCGGCAGCGTGGGCGGTGGTGGTCAGGGCGGACAGGCTCAAGGCGGAACCAAGGGCCAGGACGAGGGTAGCGGCGGACAGTTTGGTAGTCATGGTGCATCTCCAGCAGTGGGTTGAGTTGGCGGGCTTGAATGCCTGCTTGTACCACTAGAGAGGGGGGGATGGAATTCGTTACACCGGCTTCAAAAAAATTAAAAATTTCGCTTCACGCAAAACAAATGTGGGAGCGGGCTTGCTCGCGAATACGGTATGTCAGTCACTGCATCGTTGACTGATCCACCGCATTCGCGAGCAAGCCCGCTCCCACATTGTTCAAGCCGGTTCCTTCAGCAATAGAACCTTAGCCGCCCAGATATGCCTCACGCACCTTCGGATCGGTCAGCAACTGTTCGCCAGTTCCTTGCATCACGACCCGGCCGTTTTCCAGCACATAGGCGCGGTCAGCAATCTTCAAGGCCTGGTTGGCGTTCTGCTCAACGAGGAACACCGTCACACCGTCCTTGCGCAGCTGTTCGATGATGTCGAAGATCTGCTGGATGATGATCGGCGCCAGGCCCAGTGAAGGTTCGTCCAGCAGCAACAGCTTGGGTTTGCTCATCAGCGCACGACCGATGGCGAGCATTTGCTGCTCGCCGCCGGACATGGTGCCGCCGCGCTGGCTGAAGCGTTCCTTGAGCCTAGGGAACAGGTGCAACACCTTGTCCATCTGCTCCTGGTAGTCGCCCTTGTCGGTGAAGAACCCGCCCATGGCCAGGTTCTCTTCCACGGTCAGCCGTGAGAACACACGACGGCCTTCCGGCACCACCGCGATGCTCTTGCGCATGATCTGCGACGACTGCTGGCCCACCAGTTCTTCACCCATGTAGCGGATGCTGCCGCTGTGGGCCTGCGGCGAACCGCACAGGGTCATCAGTAAGGTCGATTTGCCGGCACCGTTGGCGCCGATCAGCGTGACGATCTCACCCTGGCGCACTTCCACGTTGACGCTGTGCAGGGCCTGGATCTTGCCGTAGAAAGTGGAAACGTTTTCGAATTGCAGCATTTTACGCTTCCCCCAAATAGGCTTTGATCACTTCAGGATTGTCGCGGATCTGCTCCGGCGTCCCGTCGGCCAAAGGCGTGCCCTGGTTGATCACCACGATGTGATCGGAAATGCTCATGACCAATTTCATGTCGTGTTCGATCAACAACACCGTGGCGTTGTTTTCTTCACGCAACACGCTGATCAGCGCCTTGAGGTCTTCGGTTTCCTTGGGGTTCAGGCCGGCGGCCGGCTCGTCGAGCATGAGGATCCGCGGGCGGGTCATCATGCAGCGGGCGATTTCCAGGCGACGTTGCTGACCATACGCCAGGGTGCCGGCAGGGCGGTTGGCAAACTCGGTGAGGTTGACCTTGTCCAGCCAGTACGCCGCGTACTCCATGGCCTCGCGCTCGCTTTTGCGGAACGCGGGGGTCTTGAACAGGCCGGCGAAGAAGTTGGTGTTCAAGTGACGGTGCTGGGCGATCAGCAGGTTCTCGACCGCCGTCATGTCCTTGAACAGCCGCACGTTCTGGAAGGTCCGCACCACGCCCTTGCGGGCGATCTCGTGACCGGCCAGGCCCTGGATCGGCTGGCCGTCCAGCAGGATGCTGCCACCGCTCGGCTTGTAGAAACCGGTGAGGCAGTTAAATACGGTGGTCTTGCCGGCGCCGTTGGGGCCGATCAGCGCAACCACCTGTTTTTCTTTCACGGTCAGGGCCACGCCGTTGACCGCCAGCAAGCCGCCAAAGCGCATGCTCAAGTTTTCGACTTTCAGGATCTCGCGGCTCATTTGCGCAGCTCCATGTGTGGACGTTGCATGGGCAGCAGGCCTTGCGGGCGCCAGATCATCATCAGCACCATCATGGCGCCGAACATCAACATGCGGTATTCGCTGAACTCACGCATCATTTCCGGCAGCAGGATCATCACGATCGCGGCCAGGATCACGCCCAGTTGCGAGCCCATGCCACCCAATACGACGATGGCGAGGATGATCGCCGACTCGATGAAGGTGAACGACTCGGGGGTCACCAGGCCTTGGCGCGCGGCGAAGAAGCTGCCGGCGAAACCGGCGAACGCAGCACCCAGGGTAAAGGCGGAGAGCTTGATGATGGTCGGGTTCAGGCCCAGTGCGCGGCAGGCGATCTCATCTTCGCGCAGCGCTTCCCACGCGCGGCCGATGGGCATGCGCAGCAGGCGGTTGATCACGAACAGAGCCGCCAGTGCCAGCAGCAGCGCCACCAGGTACAGGAACACCACTTTGCTCACCGGGTTGTAGTCGATCCCGAAGTATTCGTGGAACGTCTGCATGCCCTCGGCGGCGGTGCGGTCGAACGACAGGCCGAAGAACGTCGGCTTGGGGATGCTGCTGATGCCGTTGGGGCCGCCGGTGATATCGGTGAGGTTGCGCAGGAACAGACGGATGATTTCACCGAAGCCCAGGGTCACGATCGCCAGGTAGTCACCGCGCAGGCGCAGCACCGGGAAGCCCAGCAAGAAGCCGAACGTGGCCGCCGCCATACCCGCCAGTGGCAGGCAGATCCAGAAGCTCCAACCCAGGTAATGCGAGAGCAGTGCGTAGGTGTAGGCACCCACGGCGTAGAAGCCCACGTAACCCAGGTCGAGCAGGCCGGCCAGGCCGACCACGATGTTCAGGCCCAGGCCCAGCAACACGTAGATCAGGATCAGGGTGGCGATGTCGACCGCGCCGCGCGAGCCGAAGAACGGCCAGATCAATGCGGCGATGATCAGGGCAATGATGATGTAGCGCTGGGTGCGTGGCAGGGTCAGGAATTGGCTGACCTTTGGCGACACCAACGGCCCACGATTGCCCTTGAACAGGGCACCGACCTGCTGGGTGAACAGCACGCGCAGGAACATCAGCACCGAGCACAGGGCGATGATGGTCAGGGTCACGGGACCGGTGCCATGCACTTCCAGGTTGATGCCGACAATGCTCAGCTTGAGGCCGAGTACGGGGAACGCAACCGCCCAAACCAACAGCGCGCTGAAAAACGCCGATTTAAGATATCTGCTCATACTTTCTCAACCTCCGGACGGCCCAGGATGCCGGTCGGACGGAACAACAGCACCAGAACCAACAGGCCGAACGCCACGACGTCCTTGTACTGGTCGCCGAAGATATCGGCACCAAAGGCTTCAGCCACACCCAGCACCAGGCCACCGAGCATGGCGCCCGGGATACTGCCGATGCCGCCCAATACCGCCGCGGTAAAAGCCTTGAGGCCCACCAGGAACCCGGCGTTGGGGTTGATCACGCCGTACTGCATGCTCAGCAGCACCGCCGCGACGGCTGCCAGTGCGGCGCCGATTACGAAGGTCAGGGCGATGATGTTGTTGGTGTTGATGCCCAGCAGGTTGGCCATCTTGATGTCTTCGGCGCAGGCCCGGCAGGCGCGCCCCAGACGGGAGCGGGAGATGAACAGGGTCAGGCCCAGCATCGCCACCAGGGTGACGACGAAAACCAGGATCTGCATGTAGGAAATCAGGACCTCTTCCGCACCGCCCGGGCCAAAGGAGAAGCTCCCCGGGATCAGGTTGGGGATGGATTTATCCTTGGAGTCCTGGGACAGCAATACGGTGTTCTGCAGGAAAATCGACATGCCGATCGCGGAAATCAGCGGGATCAAACGGTTGCTGCCACGCAAGGGACGGTAGGCAACCCGCTCGATACTGTAGCCATAGGCACTGGTCACGACGATCGACGCAAGGAACGCAGCGGTCATCAACAGCGGCAGGGAGTGGATACCCATCATGGCCAACCCGGCAAGGGCGATAAAGGCCACGTAGGAACCAATCATGTACACCTCGCCATGGGCGAAGTTAATCATTCCAATGATGCCGTAGACCATTGTGTAGCCAATGGCTATCAAGGCATAGGTGCTGCCAATGGTCAGGCCATTAACCAGCTGTTGGAAAAAATGATAGATCTCAGGCATTACAACGCTCCTAAAAACCCGATACGCATTTCACTGGTGGAGTCATGTTCCGGCCCTGTGCTGTGTTCTATGAGCACATTTGCACAAAGCGTTTGCCAGCGAACCGCTGGTGACGGTTTTAAGATTTTCAGGTGAGCCAGCGCCCGGATCGCGGGTGTCAGGCCCATAAACCTCGTAAAACAAAGCCCACTGCTCTCACAGTGGGCTTGTTGGACCAGTAACGCCTGGCTTACTGAGGGGAAACTTCGGTTTTTGGTTTACCGAAGTGCCATTCGTAGACCACAAATTTGAAGTCCTTCAGGTCGCCCTTGGCGTCGAAGCTCAGGTCGCCGGTAGGGGTCTTGAAGGTGCCCGCGTGGATGGCGGCTGCCACTTTGGCGGTGTCTTCGCTCTTCGCAGCGGTAATACCGCCGGCGATCACTTCAATGGCCGAGTAGGCTGGGAACACGAACGGACCGGTCGGGTCCTGTTTGTTCTTGGCGAACTCTTCAACGATGGCTTTGTTGGCCGGGTCGGTGTCGAAGGATTTAGGCAGGGTCACCAGCAGGCCTTCGGAAGCGCCCTGGGCGATTTGCGAGATGGAGTCGTTGCCGACGCCCTCTGGGCCCATGAACTTGGCGTTCAGGCCTTTTTCCTTGGCTTGGCGCAGGATCAGGCCCAGCTCAGGGTGGTAGCCGCCGTAGTAGACGAAGTCGACGTTGGCTTGCTTGAGCTTCTGGATGATCGAGGAGAAGTCTTTGTCACCGGCGTTCAGGCCTTCGAAGACGGCAACCTTGGTGCCTTTTTTCTCGAGGGTCTGTTTAACGGCGGTCGCGATGCCTTCACCGTACTGCTGTTTGTCGTGCAGTACAGCGACGATTTTCGGCTTCACGTGGTCGGCGATGTAGTTGCCGGCTGCCGGGCCTTGGGCGCTGTCCAGGCCGATGGTGCGGAAGATCAGCTTGTAGCCACGTGCGGTGATTTCCGGGCTGGTGGCAGCCGGGGTAATCATGATCACGCCTTCGTCTTCATAGATGTCGGAGGCGGGTTGAGTGGAGCTGGAGCACAGGTGGCCGACCACGAACTTGACGCCGTCGTTGACCACTTTGTTGGCGACGGCAACGGCTTGTTTAGGATCGCAAGCGTCGTCGTATTCCTTGGCTTCAAGCATTTTGCCGTCGACGCCGCCCTTGGCGTTGATGTCGGCGATGGCTTGCTTGGCACCCATGAATTGCATGTCGCCGTATTGCGTCACGGGACCGGTCTTCGGGCCTGCGATGCCGATCTTGATGGTGTCGGCTGCGAACGAATGGCCGGCAACCCCAGCCAGGACCATAGCGGCAAACAGTTTGGAAATCTGCTTAGTAGCCTTATTCATAGTGCTCCACTCTTACTGTTGTATTTTTTATAGTTCTAGCGGCCTTGTGAGCTGCAGAACCGGATCAGATATCTCGGATATCCCCCCGGCAGTGCCCTGGCAACTGTACCGGTACAGTGTAGAGCGCCGGTTGATCGCTTGAAAAGCTGGCTGCTGGGGGCAAAACCCGGGTGTGTCGCTTAAATGAAAGAAAAAGACAGAATTGCGGCGGGGTGATGCCAGAGTTTCGGGCAATCCTTGGCTTTCCTGACACTTTCAATCGATGACTCATTTGCAACTGGGTTTTTCCGCAGGGGACACGACGTTATGATTGCGCCGATTTTTCCCCAAGGTGAACTCCCATGACGCAAGAACCTAGCACCCTCTATGCCAAGCTGCTCGGTGAAACCGCCGAAATTTCCTGGAAGGAGCTTGAGCCGTTCTTTGCCAAGGGTGCCCTATTGTGGGTCGACGCTGGCCTGGATTTGATCGAAGCGGCCGAAGGCATGGCCGAGGACAACCGCGACAAAGTCGCTGCCTGGCTGGCCGCAGGTAGCCTTGGCGAAGTGTCTGCGACGCGGGCGCTGGACCTGGTGGAGCGCGATCCGAGCTTGTGGGCGGTGGTGGTTTCGCCGTGGATCCTGATCCAGGAAAGGGCGTTTCCGACGAGCTGAGCACTAAAAAGGTGCGCGATTTTGTGCTTGGAAAGTGTGTAGCGGAGTAACCGCTGGCGCCGTGATGGCATCTTGCCGTGAAGAAAGGTCACAGCTCAGGGTGACGCGCACGTCATGGGAACAGTTTTTCCACGCCTGAATGGGCGGGAGAATTGTTTCCCATTGTTTAAAAAACCGGGTGATTGTCAGGTCGGGACAGTAGGAAGCGCTGAAATTCCGGTAAAGTGCGCAGCCTGTTATCTGGAGCCCCTCATGCCGTCAGCGCTGCCTCCTTCAGCAAAACCCTCGCACCAGTTGCTTTACCTTATCTACGGTAAACAAGATGTTTACCGGCGCGAAGCCAAATTCAGCATGCTCACTGCCCTGGCGCAGCTCAAGCCGGGCGAGTCGCTGTGCATCCGGGTCATGACCGATCGTCCCCAGGATTTTATCGGCTGGCCGGTGGAAACCGTAGCGCTGGATGACGCGACCTTGACCCAATGGCAGGGTGAAAACGGCTACCTCCACCGGCGCAAAGCCTGTGCAATTGCCCAAGGGTTGAAGCTGGCGGACAAAACGCTGTTCGTCGACACCGACACGCTGTTCCTCAAGTCCCCTCACCGCGTGTTTGAACTCATCAAGCCTGGCCAGTATGTGATGGACGAGTTCGAGTACGACTGGAGCTACGTCTGCAAGCGCCCGGACTACCTCAAGCTGGGCACGCACCTGCATGCCCAGGGTGTGTCTGCCAGCAACAGCTTCAAGCTCTACAACAGTGGCCTTTGCGGTATCCGTGATACCGACATGCCGATGCTTGAAGCCTCGATCCGCTTGATCGATGAATGGACCCAGGATTCATTCGATATTCACACCATCGAGCAGGTCGCGATTTCCTTTGCGATGCGCGGCCAGACGGTGCGCGAGTCGAGGAAATTCGTTCATCACTATTACGCCGACAAGCGCTTTTTCCACGCCATGCACGCGCACTTTTTCAGCCTTCACGGTGAAACCTTCAGCCCCGAACTGGTTGCGCGTTGCCTGGACGTACCGCAGTTCAAGCCAGTGCCGTCAGCCTGGCAGCGGCTGCGCATCAAATGGAAATTGCGCAATCAGCGCAAACACGTGAAAAGGGTGGGGCGCGACCTGCTCTACGGCAGTGCTGCGCCTGAGCATCCCTATTACGACGTGTGTCGACAGGGCTGGTGGGAGTCGGCATCGCGTGAAATGCGCGATTGGGATGAGGCTGAGCAACGGCAGTTCTTCGGCGCCCACAACGCTGGATGGCCGAAGCAATTGCCCCGGCCTGCAAAGTCCGCAGACGAGCGAGCCATTGTCGACTACCTGCGGCAACGCCGGGCCCAGTGAAACTGCGACGGCGCTCAATGGCGCCGTCGCAAGGCATTAGCCGGTCTTGCCGGTATGGTTGTTCAGCGAGATCACCTTGGTCTTGCCGATGCGATGACGGTAAATCTCACGCAGGTACTTGATCGCCTTTTTCACGCAATCCCGTGACAGGCGAATGTCATTGATCGACACAAACTTCTCTTTGTCGTTGATCAACTCGCGGTACTTCTTCTCATACATCGGCTTGATCGCGTACCAGTTGGTATCAAGGATCTTCGCCGGGTTCTCGAATTCGTTGAGCAACTCGTCGATACGGTCTTCGTCAAAGTCCTCATGGATGATGAAGTCCAGGATCGAGTTGTCCAGGGTGTCATCGAAGCGGTACGGGTTGCGCGCAAAGCAGCGTTTGATAAAGGCCACGATTAACGTGAGGAAGTCATCCGACAGGCACGGGCTTTTCGCGATCAGGGTGGTCAGCGACAGGTTGGCCGAGGCGCCGATCACCAGGGCGTAGCGCTTGAGGGTGGTGTTGGGGAACAGGCTGTTGAGGTGGGTCTTGAGCCGGTTCAGGTCCATGTAGGACAGCTTGTAGTCCTTGGGCAACGACACGATCGACACCACCGACGAGCAGTTCTTGAAGAAGTGCAGGTCATGCAGCGCGGCGGCGTCGTAGCCGGAGTTCTTGTACTGCTCCAGGGAGGCCTTGTAACGCTTGGATTCGATGGGCAGCAGGCTGATGCCTTCGATGGCCTGGGTGACCTTGTTGAAGTGCGGCAGGTCGATGGAGCGGAAGAACAGGTCGTCGATGTTCAGGCGCTGTGGCTCTTTTTCGAAGACCTTGAATTTGTCATTCGACGGTGCCGGCGTTTCCGGGACCACGGACTCGGCGTAGGCAATCGCCACCGGCCCGGCCAGGCTCATGAATAGGTCGTTGGCATCCAGGCGGATGGTTTCGCCGATGTCGATACCGGCGCGACGGAAGTAGTTTTGGTCGTAGTCAGTGGTCACGGCCTGGGCCGTGAGGATGTTGAAGATCTGCTGGGAAATGTACTGGTTGGCGTGTTTTTCCATGGCATTGACGTCAATGTTCTGGATATTGCCGTCATCGCTTTCTTCGGCGTAACGCATGATGTCGTTGGAGATCAGCATCATCGCGTTCCACGGCCGGATCCGCCCCTTCACGCTGGCTTCGCTGCTGTCTTCATTGGCGAAGTTGTATGAGAAATCCCATTCTTCCGACAGGTACTTGCACAGTAGCCGCCCGGCATTGATGTGCAGCGCCTCGGACATTTCGCTGCGGTGGTCGGAGATGTTCGGCAGCACGCAGATGCCGCTGGTGAAGATTGGCTCGAACACAAAGGCGTGGCCGCTCTTGCTGTCGTGCTCGTCAGCGGGTTTGGTGTCGAACGTCTTGTTCATGTACGAGTGCTGCTGGGCCAGGCCGAATTCCGAGGCCATGCCCGAACCGGTACCGCCACCGGCGCTGAAGATCGAGAAGTACAGGCGCGACTGGTTGGCCTTGATGCCGCAGGAGTCGATCAGGTACGAGTGGATCATCTTCCAGTCGGGGCTGGAAAAACGCTGGGTGTCTTTATTGAGAATGATCTTGGCCAGGTACTGGCCGAGGATCGGCGCGTTACCGGCGCCGCCGGCATGGACTTCCGACAGGTCCATGATTTTCATCTTGCTGTAGTCGCGCAGGAAACCGCTTTTCTCGCCCTTGCGCGAGAAACGGATGCGCCCGGCGATGTCTTTGTCCAGGTCGCCGAGCATCACCAGCGGTTCCACCAGGAACACCGGTTTACTGGCCTTACCGCTGCCCAGGCGCAGGTTGTTGCGGATCCACTGGGCGGGGCTGTAGCCCTTGTCTGGCGACTTGTCTTCGTTGCTGAATTCGTTCAGGTAGAACTTGCGCGCGTTGTACACCAGTTCCGCCACATCCAGCGCGATGTTCGAACCGCAACGGCCCAGGCCGATCAGGCACACAGAGGGAAATTCCTGCTCGTTGCGCGGATCGCTGTCACCTTCCAAATGAGGCGGGCGTGGGAACACCATGTCGCGCAGGCCGTCGAGGTTGTCGAGGATGCGGTCGGTATTGGTTTCGGTGAAGTACAGGTATTGCTGGGTGGCCAGCGGGCGGGCGGTGCTCAATGACTTTGAACCTGAGGGTTTGTCCGCAGGAGCTGGGAGCAACACGTCGGATACCACGGTGGCAGAATTATTTTTAGAAGTCATTGTGCGCCATGTGCCTGGGCGGATGGCTGAAAATATCAAATAGCCATCACGAAATGGGAGTTCGCGACTTTACAGTGCGTCCTTGTCCTGGGCGAGCGGGTTTAACCCTAGTGTTTTCGGGGAAAACCTGGCCGGACTCCGATGAATCGGCCGTTTGTCGGCGTTCTTTAGGCGAATGATGGCGAAATGCCAAAGATTCGGCGTCAGCGAATTGGCCTGACGATGGACGTGGAGCCACCGAGTGTGGGGGAGGGGGCTTTAGGTGCGCTGGTGTCCTTGTTGCCCGCCTGGCTGTGCGGGTAGAGCGGGTTGCGCGTGTTGACGCCTTGCATAACCCCGATGATGTCGCTCGCCGGTACCGCCGGGCTCAGCAGGTAACCCTGGACGTAATCGCAGCCATGTTTGAGCAGCAATTCGAATTGGGCCTGGGTTTCCACGCCTTCGGTGACCACCTGCAAGTGCAGGGTGTGGGCCATGCCGATAATCGCCTGGACGATCTCGATGTCGGCGGTGGATTTGGGAATGTCCTGGATAAATGAACGGTCGATCTTCAACGTGTTGAGTGGCAGGCGCTTGAGGTAGGCGAGGGACGAATAGCCGGTGCCGAAGTCGTCGATCGCCAGCGATACGCCCAGCGCACGGATTTGCCGCAGCAACGCCAGGGTGCTGCTGATATTGCCCATCAGCGCATTTTCAGTGACCTCCAGCTCCAGGCGATTGGCGCCGATCCCGCTGAAGCGCAGCGCATCTTCGATTTCATCCGCCAGCTCATCACGGGCCAGGTTCAGGGCCGAGCAGTTCACCGACATGGTCAGGTCGGTGTAGCCACGGTCAGACAGCAGGCTCAGGTCATGACAGGCTTGGCGCAATACCCAGTGGTCCAGTTCGGCGATCAGTCCGTTGCTTTCGGCGATGCCGATAAAGCGGTCCGGGGCCAGCAACCCATGCTGTGGGTGTTGCCAGCGCACCAGGGCTTCCAGCCGCGTGACCTTGCCCAGTTTCAGGTCAAAGATCGGTTGGTAGAACAAGACCAGTTGATTGCGCGTGCGCAGGGCGCCGCGTAATTCTTCTTCCAATTGCAGCTCAAGGAAGGCGCGGGTCTTCAGGTTGGAACTGAAGAAGTTCAGGCTGTTGCGCCCGGTATCCTTGGACTGGTACAGCGCCAGGTCGGCGGTTTTCAGCAGTTCTTCACAGGTCAGGCCGTCATCGGGGAACAGGCTGATGCCGATGCTGGTGGTCATCACCATGCGTCGGCCGGCCAGCTCGATGGGTTCTTTCATCTGCTGCATGATGCGTTGAGCTAGGTGCCGGGCTTCATCGCGGTGGTGGATGCTGATCAGGATGCAGAACTCATCGCCGCCAAACCGTGCCACCACATCGGCGTGGCTGCGCACCGAACCCTTGATATGCCCGGCCAGCACGGTGAGCAATTGGTCGCCGGCGTCATGCCCGAGGCTGTCGTTGATGCGCTTGAAGTGGTCGATATCGAGGAAGATCACCGCCATCATGCCGTGAGAGGCGGTTTTTTCGGCGAGTTTCTCCGCAAAGATCTGGTTGAAACCCCGGCGATTGAGCAGGCTGGTGAGGGCGTCGTAATGAGCGACCTGTTGCAATGAAGCGCGGGCCTGGTCGAGTTCGCTGAGCAGGGCATTGACCCGGCGCAGGTCGCGTTCCTTGTGTTGCAGCTTTTTGTCGGCCAGGGCGGCGCTGATGCTGCTGCCGATCACCAGCAGCGTGATGACCGCCACCGACAGCCCCAGCTGGATGGGGTTGTTGTCCACCGGCAACGAGAGGTCAGCGCCAGTGGGGACGATCAATTGCATGGCGGCCATGCCAGTAAAATGCATGCTCAGGATCCCCGCGCCCAGGACCAGGCTCGCGGCATACTTGAGTAATTGATGAAACACGCCTGAGCCGGTGCGCAGGTAACTCGACAGCAGCAATGCAGCCAGGCTGGCGCCCATGGCGATGCCCACCGAGGCCAGGAAGAGTCCCGAGTCGAAATACAACTGGGCCTGGGACCGCATGGCCGACATACCCACGTAGTGCATCAAGGCAATGCCGATCCCCATCCAGACTGACGCCAGCAAATACTGGTGAAAGCGCAAGGCAGAGTGACTGAGGGTTTGCATGGCGATCAGCGACGCGATCAAGGCGATCAGCAAGGACGCGAAGGTCATCAAGAGTTCGTAGTGAATCGTGATGGGCGCCTGGAAGGCCAGCATGCTGATGAAGTGGGTGGACCAGATTCCACCGGCCAGGCAGCCGGCACCCAGCCAGCGCCAGTGGCGACGCGCGGTAGGGTCCTCGACATGACCGACACGTTCAGCCATGTCCAGCGTGCCAAAGCCTGCCGCGCATGCAACCAGATACGCCAGCAGCACCAGGAAGGGGTTATGACTGCAATTGAGAAGTAGGTGCCCGCTCTCTGGAAGCGCGGTGAAAAAGTGAAGACCCAGCCATTCCATAGCATGTCCCGTCATAGTGTCACGTCACTGCACAAGGCGATGACCTATTACGACCAGTGTAGACGCGTAGGAGAATTCGCCAGTAAGTAATGGCACTTTGCTTTTCTACGATTTTGGCATGCCGTCCATAGCGTTTGGTGCTAAGCGCTGATAGGCAGTTCCAGCTCGAACGGTGGTTCCAGCGGCGCCAGGCCAAACGCTGCCCGCGCGGCATCGCAATCGACGTTTTGCACGCCCTGGTACCACGAGGACTCGAATTCGCGGCACACACTTGAGCGCTGTTCGTAGATCGTGCAGCGAGTGCCTTGGCCCACTTCACCCTCAAGGCTGCAGCAGCGCGCGGGTTTCTGGTCGGTGCCGATCATTGCCACGCGGGTGGGGTTGATCTGTACCACCAGGTCATCGGGCACCGTGCCCCCCGACGAGGCGCACTCTCCCCAGAAGAAAGACACACGGAAGTGTGAACAGCAGGCACCGCAATTCAGACACGGACTGGCTTCGGACATGGGCGTCATCGATAAGAAAAAGTAAGGGGGGATGCTACGGAAGGCTTGCCATTCTATCCGTGCCATGGCCGTTGGGAAGGGGGGCGCGCACTTATATTTTTGTAGGCAAAGTCCCGTGCTTTCGGGCGAAATCATGCCCTATCAGCTTTACGAATCATTACAGACAACCGGGCCCTGCCTGACTATGTTGCAGGTACCGGGCAGGATGCATCGGGCATCGCAGCTCTCATAACAATAAAAGAGACGGACCCATGCAGAACTCGACCCAAGCGGCGAATGCCTGGCGCATTCTGTTCCTGCTGTTCCTCGCCAACCTGTTCAATTTCTTCGATCGCACCATTCCCGCGATTATCATCGAGCCAATCCGCATGGAATGGCACCTGAGCGACTTTCAGCTCGGCATCATCGGCACCGCCTTCACCATCGTCTACGCCATTGCGGGCTTGCCGCTCGGGCGCCTGGCCGATACCGGCTCGCGCAGCAAACTCATGGGCTGGGGCCTGTTCGCCTGGAGCGGGCTGACGGCGGTCAACGGCATGGTTGGCAGTTTCTGGACGTTTCTGCTGGTGCGCATGGGCATTGGCATCGGCGAAGCCAGCTATGCGCCGGCCGCGAATTCGCTGATTGGCGACCTGTTCCCGGCGCACCGCCGCGCGCGGGCCATGGGAATTTTCATGCTGGGCCTGCCGTTGGGGCTGTTGCTGGCATTCTTCACCATCGGCTGGATGGTCAAGGCGTTCGACAGCTGGCGCGCACCGTTCTTTATCGCGGCGGTGCCGGGGTTGATCCTCGCGGTGTTCATGTTCTACATCAAGGAACCCAAGCGCGGTGCGGCAGAAACCGTGCAAGTCTCCCAGGAACGCGTCGACCGCCCGATCCGCCGCGTACTGGCGGTGCCGACCTTCTTGTGGCTGGTGTTGGCCGGGCTGTGCTTCAACTTCGCCACGTACGCATGTAACTCGTTCCTGGTGCCGATGTTGCAGCGTTACTTCCTGATGCCGTTGCAAGAAGCAGCGGTCGCCACCGGGGTTATCGTGGGGATCACCGGCCTGGTCGGCCTGACCCTGGGTGGCTGGATCGCCGACAAGATCCACCAGCGTGTCGCCAACGGCCGGCTGTTGTTCGCCGCGTTCAGCCTGGTCATCTCCACCGTGACCACAGCCTGGGCGTTGCACGCAGGGCGCATCGAGATCGGCGTATTCGTGGCGCTGTTCAGTGTGGGTTGGCTGTTCGCCTATAACTTCTACACCTGCGTGTACACCGCGATCCAGGACGTGGTCGAACCGCGCCTGCGGGCCACGGCAATGGCGCTGTTTTTTGCCGGGCTGTATTTGCTGGGCGGCGGCATGGGGCCGATCGTTGTCGGGGGCCTGTCCGATCACTTTGCCCACTCGGCGATGTATGCGGCGGGGGCGGAGCAGATGACCGAGGCTTACAAGGCGGTGGGGTTGCATGACGCCATGTACCTGATTCCGGTGGCGTTGTTCCTGACCATGCTGTTTCTGTTCCAGGCGTCGCGCAGTTTTGTGCGCGATGCCAAGCGGATGAAGGATGGGTTGGGGGTGGTTGAGGTGCCGGCGTCCGCGGCGACGGCTTGAGACCGAGGTGCCGCCTTCGCAGGCAAGCCAGCTCCCATATTTTGATTTGTGAATGCATTCAAATGTGGGAACTGGCTTGCCTGCGAAAGGGCAATCAAGGCAAAAAAAAGGCCCGCATTGCGCGGGCCTTCTTTATTGGCGGAGCAGGGCGGTGATCAACCCGCCACCAACACCCGAATCGCTTCCAGTCGCAGCGCCGCCTTGTCCAGCATGGCCAAGCCTTGCTCACGTTGGGTGCGCAGGGCAACCAGCTCGCTGTCACGCACGGTCGGGTTGACCGCTTGCAACGCGGTCAGGCGCGCCAGTTCTTCGTCGGTGTCCGCCGCCAGGCGACGCTTGGCCTCGGCCACACGCTCGGCGTGGCGCGGGGTGATCTTCTCTTCACCGGCGTTGATCCGTGGCGTCAGCTGATCGCGCTGGGCCTGGATGAACTTGTTGGCGCTGGCGCGTGGCACGCTTTCCAGCTGGTCGTTGAGGGTTTCGAACGACACGCGGCTGGACAGGTCGTTGCCATTGGCATCCAACAGGCAACGCAGGGCGGCCGGTGGCAGGTAGCGACCCAGTTGCAGCGAACGCGGGGCCACCACTTCACTCACGTAGAGCAGTTCCAGCAACACCGTGCCCGGCTTCAGCGCCTTGTTCTTGATCAGTGCCACGGCGGTGTTGCCCATCGAACCGGACAGCACCAGGTCCATGCCGCCCTGCACCATCGGGTGTTCCCAGGTGATGAACTGCATGTCTTCGCGCGACAGCGCCTGGTTGCGGTCGTAGGTGATGGTCACACCTTCGTCGTCGCCCAGGGGGAAGCTGGCGTCGAGCATTTTTTCGCTGGGCTTGAGGATCAGCGCGTTTTCCGAATGGTCTTCGCTGTCGATGCCGAACGCGTCGAACAGGGTTTCCATGTAGATCGGCAGGGCGAACTGGTCGTCTTGCTCGAGGATGTCCTCGACCAGCGCATCACCTTCACCCGCGCCGCCGGAGTTGAGTTCCAGCAGGCGGTCGCGACCAGTGTGCAGCTCTTCTTCAAGACGCTCGCGCTCGGCACGGGCCTCGTCGATCAAAGCTTGCCACTCGCCGTCATCGGCATTTTCCAGCAGCGGCAGCAGGCGTGGGCCGAACTGGTGCTGCAAGGCGTTGCCGGTCGGGCAGGTGTTTAGGAAGGCGTTCAGCGCTTCGTGGTACCACTGGAACAGGCGCTCTTGCGGGCTGGTTTCCAGGTACGGCACGTGCAGTTCGATCACGTGTTTCTGGCCGATCCGGTCCAGACGGCCGATCCGCTGTTCCAGCAAGTCGGGGTGGGACGGCAGGTCGAACAGCACCAAGTGGTGGGAGAACTGGAAGTTGCGGCCTTCACTGCCGATTTCCGAGCAGATCAGCACCTGGGCGCCAAACTCTTCATCGGCGAAGTAGGCGGCGGCGCGGTCACGCTCGAGGATGTTCATGCCCTCGTGGAACACCGTGGCCGGAATGCCGGAGCGCACGCGCAGGGCGTCTTCCAGGTCCATGGCGGTTTCGGCGTGGGCACAGATCACCAGGACCTTGGTGCGCTTGAGCATTTTCAACTGGTCGATCAGCCACTCCACCCGTGGGTCGAATCGCCACCAGCGGTTTTCTTCTTCAACGTCCGGCTGCGACTGGAAGCTGACTTCCGGGTACAGCTCGGCGTGTTCGCCCAGCGGCAACTCGAGGTACTCGTCCGGGTTCGGCAACGGGTAGGCGTGCAGTTTGCGCTCCGGGAAGCCTTGCACCGCGGCGCGGGTATTGCGGAACAGCACGCGGCCAGTGCCGTGGCGGTCGAGCAACTCACGCACCAGGCGTGCGCTGGCTTCGGTGTCGCCATCGTTGACGGCGGTGAGCAGGGCTTCACCTTCGTTGCCGAGGAAACCCTGGATGGTCTTGTGCGCCGTAGGGGAGAGGCGCCCCTTGTCCAGTAGCTCCTGCACGGCTTCGGCGACCGGGCGATAGTTCTCGCTTTCGGCACGGAAGGCGGCGAGGTCGTGGAAGCGGTTCGGGTCGAGCAGGCGCAGGCGCGCGAAGTGGCTGTCCTGGCCCAATTGTTCCGGGGTGGCGGTAAGCAGCAGCACGCCCGGGATCACTTCGGCCAGTTGTTCAACCAGCGAGTACTCGGGGCTGGCCTTGTCTTCGTGCCACACCAGGTGGTGAGCTTCGTCGACCACCAGCAGGTCCCAGCCCGCAGCGAACAATGCGTCCTGGGCCTTCTCGTCGTCCACCAGCCACTCCAGTGCGACCAGCGCCAACTGGGTGTCTTCGAACGGGTTGGTGGCATCGCTTTCGATAAAGCGTTCTTCGTCGAACAGCGCAACCTGCAGGTTGAAGCGGCGGCGCATTTCCACCAGCCATTGGTGCTGCAGGTTTTCCGGGACCAGGATCAGCACACGGTTGGCGCGGCCCGACAGCAATTGGCGATGGATCACCAGGCCAGCTTCGATGGTCTTGCCCAGGCCCACTTCGTCGGCCAGCAACACCCGTGGCGCGATACGGTCAGCGACTTCGCGGGCGATGTGCAGTTGGTGAGCAATAGGTTGCGCACGCACGCCACCCAGGCCCCACAGCGAGGACTGCAACTGGCGGCTGGTGTGTTCAAGCGTGTGGTAACGCAGCGAGAACCAGGCCAGCGGGTCGATCTGGCCGGCGAACAGACGGTCGCTGGCCAGGCGGAACTGGATGAAGTTGGAGAGTTGGGTTTCCGGCAGGGTGACCTGCTCGTTCTGCCCATTGAGGCCGTGGTACACCAGCAGGCCATCGACGTCGTCGACTTCCTGCACGGTCATTTTCCAGCCTTCGAAATGGGTGATGGAGTCGCCCGGCGAAAACCTCACGCGAGTGAGGGGCGCATTCCGTAGCGCATACTGGCGGGTGTCGCCAGTGGCCGGATAGAGCACGGTCAACAAGCGGCCGTCCTGTGCCAGAACGGTGCCTAACCCCAGCTCTGCTTCGCTGTCACTAATCCAGCGTTGCCCCGGTTGATACTGCTGCGCCATGCTGCCTGACTCCCGCCGTGAAAAAGCCGACTATCTTAACGGAACAAGCCCCCACGCCCAAGGACTCTGAGAAAAACTACTCCCTTGGCGCGGCGTATCGGAGGCCGAATCGACGGGTGGCGGGCACTTGCGAGTGTCGACTGGGTCACAGGTTGGCGAGCCTGTACTCAAGTCGCCCTGCAACCCGCCGAAAGCCTGTTGATCAGGAGAATAATCATTATGCTGCCACCCATGTTGCCCGTCAGCGTTGTGCCGGTGACGTCACAACTCGATCCGGTGCGCCAGAAGCCGGATATCCCGCCCGTGGTACCCGTTCAGCCGGGCTCCAACGAGAGCACGATCGACTTGAAAAAGGGCGATGCCGAGACCTCGACCTTTTTGCTGCGTGAAGAACAACGGCGCCAGCAGGAACAGCAGAAACGCCGGCGCGAGGCCGACGAAGACCCGGAGCAGCACCTGGCCATTCCGGGGGACCTGCTCAACGCCGACAACACCGTGCCGGTGGTGCCGTTGATCGAAGATGCGCCGCGCCAGGGCCTGTGGGTGGACGTCGAGGTTTAGTCGCGCAATTCCCGTAGGGCGGCTATCAGCAACTCGATATCGTGCTCGTTGTTGAGCGGGCTGACTGAAATCCGCGCCACGCTTTCCAGGCCCCGCGCCTGCATGTCCAGCGGCGTGTACGCGACACCGTTGGCCCCGATGTTAACGCGCTTCAACCCCAGGCGCCGCTTGAGTTCAAAGGCATCCCAACCAGCCAGGTTGAAGGCGATCAAGCCGGATTGACGAGTCCCCAGGTCGTGCAGGGTAATACCCTCAATCCCTTGCAACGCTTCGCGGATTTGCGCGCTGGTCTGCGAAACCCTCTCCCAGACGCGCTCGATGCCCAGTCGATTCATCTCTTGCAGCGCATTGCCCAGCCCCGCCAGCAAGGCGAAGGATGTTTCGCTGGTTTCAAAGCGCCGTGCATCATTGCGCAGGTCAAACCCTTGAGCCGTCCATGGCGCTGAAAACACGTCACGCTGGGCAGGGTTCAATCGCTCAAGAAAGTCTGGTCGCACATAGAGCAGCGCCGTGCCACGCGGCCCACGCAGGTGTTTGCGCCCCGCCGACTTGAGCACATCGCACTGCAGCGCTTGCACATCCACCGGCACTTGGCCCACGGCTTGTCCGGCGTCGATGAAGTAGGGGATGGCGTGACGCCTGGCCACGTCGCCGATGGCTTGGGCAGGGTTGATCAGCCCGCCATTGGCCGGGAGCCAAGTAAGGTCGATCAACTTCACCCTGGTATCGATCATCGACTCCAGCGCCAGCGGGCACACGGCGCCGCTTTCATCACAGGGGATGACTTCTATCCGGGCGCCGGCTTGCACCGCCAGGTCCATGCTCGCCAGGTTGCCCCCCCATTCGTGGCGGCCCACGAGAATGCGATCGCCCGGCTGCCAGGGCCCCAAGGCCTGGAATGCCATGCTCCAGGCGGTCGAGCCACTGCTGGCAAATGCGATGGATGAGGCGGGGGCGTTAAGCAGTTGCGCGGCGGCACGACGGGCTTTTTCCATCAGCACTGCGCCATGTTCGCCGGCCTCCATCGGGCCGTCGCGGGCCTCACGCTGCAGTTGCTCGATGATCGCGTCGAGAGTCGCCTGGCTGGGCAGGGAGGCGCCGGCTGGGTTGAAGTGCACGATGCCGGACTGGCAGCCAGGCGTTTCATCCCGTAACTGCTGGACGTCGAGCGGGCTCACGGGCGCAGCTCGAACAGTGCATCAACCTCCACGGCCACACCGGCGGGCAGGCTGGAGACGCCCACGGCGGTGCGCACGTGCCGGCCCTTTTCGCCGAGGGCGTTGACCAGCAGGTTGGAGGCACCGTTGGCGACCACGCTTTGTTGCTTGAAGTCGCCGCTGCTGGCGATAAACACCCCCAGGCGCACGGTACGCACCAGGCGCGACAGGTCATCTCCGAGGGCGTCGCTCAACTGCCCGAGCAAGCCCAGGGCGGCCAGCTCTGCCGCGTGTGCGCCTTCGTCATCGCTGATGGACTCGCCCAGCCGACCGACATAAGCCGGTTTGCCATCCACCAGGGGGATTTGCCCGGACACGAACAGGTGGTGCTGGCTCACGACATGGTTGATGTAGTTGGCAATCGGCTGGCTGGGTGTGGGCAGTGTGAGGCCCAGGGCTTGCACGCGTTGGCGGAGGGAGTCGCTCATGATGAAACCTCTCTGTTCAGGAGGTTCCAGCATGTGAGGTGTGGCGATGGGCGACAAACGGATAGATCTCACGCGACGTATCGAAAAAACTCACGCGTCGGCGCAGGCCTCCTTCAGCCATTGGCTGAAACACGCAGCGGCTTCGCTGGTAGCGCCTTGGGGGGCGATGAGCCAATAGCCGATGTCGCTGTGATAGGGCGGCCAATCAAAGGCTTCCACCAGGCTGCCGTCCTGCAGCCGACGCTCGATCAGGCGATGACGGCCCATGGCAATGCCTTGGCCGGCCACGGCGGCTTCGACCACGATGTTGTAGTCGTGCAGCATTACGCGGGGGTTGCGGGTGAGGTCGATCTGGTAGTGCTCGGACCAATCGGTCCATTCAAATGGCCGGTGCGATGTCGCCATCAGCAGCGGGCTGTCATGCAGGGCCTTGAACGTCGGGCTGCACACCGGGGAGATGACTTCCGGCATCAATCGCGTGGCCTGCACGTCGGGCCAGTCGCCCTTGCCGTAGCGGATGGCCAGGTCAACTTCGGCGCCAGCGACGTTGGCCAGTTGGATCGCCGGCAACAACTCCACCTGGATATGCGGATAACGGTTTAGAAAGGCGGCCAGGCGTGGCGCCAGCCACAGGGTGGCGAAGGAGGCCAACAGGCCGACGCGCAGCACGGTGGTGCTGGGCGCCGTTCTCTGGGCGCGAGTGGCGGCGGCGATGGCGTCGAGTGCTGGGCGGATTTCGTCGTAGTACTGTTGGCCGTCGGTAGTCAGATCGATGGCGCGGGTGCGTCTGATAAACAGCGGTTTACCCAGGTGCTGCTCTAGTTTCTGCACCTGATGACTGAGGGCGCTTTGGGTGACCGACAACTCGTTCGCCGCCTTGATAAAACTCAGATGCCGCGCGACGGCCTCGAAGGCACGCAGGGCCAGCAGCGGCGGAAGGTCGTTGTGCAGTGCCACCGGGTGCGCCTCCTGATTTGGGTGGAAAGTGCCGATTTTGGGCGATGGCCTGCCTTTTGTCGCCGGTTGATTTGCCGTCGGGCGGGGGAGGCCGCATTATTGAGCCATTCCCTCCACGACGTAAGCCAAGCCATGAGTGAAGACGACAAGTTGATCGACCTGAATGCCGAACGTGCCAAGCGCGTGCATGACCTCAATGACAAGCGCCTGAATGAAGTGCGCCAGGCATTCGAACAGGCCATGCCACTGGGCAAAGTGAAGAAAAAGCCGAAGAACAAGCCAAAAAAGCGTTGAAACAGCCTGCATCCATTGATGCAGGTCAGTTATTGCCCTTCTTTACGCCCCGTCGCGGGCGACATTGATCCCGGTCAATTTTCCAACCCGCCTTCTCCATTAACTTAGCCCTATCGCAACAGGGCAAGTGCAGGAGGCCGGTCATGTTTTTCGATAATGTGGTGTTTGCCGGAGTGCTGACTGTAAGCCTCATGGTGATGTTTTTTGTAGGGTTTGGATTTTTTATCTGGAAAGACGCGAACAAGCGTAAAAAACCGTAAGTCTTTCCGGATTACATGGGCACGCAAGGCATTTTGGGCGACTTCGGTCGCCCTTTTTTTTGCCTTGAATTAACACGATGACTTGTAGGAGCCGGCTTGCCGGCGATGGTCGTTAACGATCAAGCGATATGTCTGGAAAAGCATGGCGCCTTTAGGCCCTTCGCCGCCAAGCCAGCGCCTACAGAAATACGAACATAAAAAAAGGTGCGACCCTCGCGGATTGCACCTTTTTTATTACCGCCGGGTTATCAGCTACCCAGCGCCTTGGACGCCAGCCAGAACAACCCGGCCGACAGGGCCACGGTGGCGGGCAGGGTCAGCACCCAGGCCATCAGGATGGTCTTCACGGTGCCGCCTTGCAGGCCGCTTTTGTTTGCGACCATGGTACCGGCCACACCCGACGACAGTACGTGGGTGGTGGATACCGGCAGCGCAAAGATGTTGGCAAAGCCAATCATGGTTGCGGTGGTGATCTGCGCCGACATGCCCTGGGCATAGGTCATGCCCTGCTTGCCGATCTTCTCGCCGATGGTCAGAACCACACGCTTCCAGCCCACCATGGTGCCTAGGCCCAAGGCCAGTGCAACGGCGAGGATTACCCAGAACGGTGCATATTCTGTGGTGGCGGTCAGGTCTTTGCGCAGCTTGTCGAGGTCGGATTTCTCACGGGCATCCAGGCCTGGCAGCTTGCCGACTTTCTTCGCGGTGTCGTCCAGGCAGAGCAGATAGCGACGCACTTCAATGCGCTGGTCAGCACTCAGCGAGTGATAGTCGGACACGCCCTTCAACGTGTCGACCAGCGCGTTGATGGTCGGCTCGGTCTGCTGCGGGTTGCACTGGAACTTGCCTGGCAGATCGTCCTTCACGCTTTTGCCCAGGGCCAGGAACTCGCCAAGCGTGGCGTTGTTGCGCTGGTAGAACTGGCTCAAATGCACGGTCGCATCGCGAGTACGTTCGATCTGGTAAGTGGTGCTGCCCAAGTCGAGTACGAACTGTGCCGGCACGATACCGATCAGCACCAGCATGATCAGGCCGATACCCTTCTGGCCGTCGTTGGAGCCGTGCACGAAGCTCACGGCCATGGCGGAGATCACCAGGACCAGGCGGTTCCAGAATGGCGGGTGCTTCTTGTCATCGAGCTTGCGGCGCTGGTCCGGGGTCTTGTGCATCTTCGACAGCGGGCGCCACCACTTCAGGCCGATCAGCACCAGGGCTGCGACCAGGAAGCCGGCCATCGGCGAGAACACCAGGGAGGCACCGATATCCACCGCTTTCTGCCAGTTCACACCGTCAGCCAGGGGGATGTCGTTGATCAGGGCATTGGCCAGGCCGACACCGAGGATCGAACCGATCAGGGTGTGGGAACTGGAGGCCGGGATACCGAAGTACCAGGTGCCCAGGTTCCAGGTGATCGCCGCTGCCAATAAAGAGAAGACCATCGCCAGGCCATGGCCGGTGTTCACATTGATCAGCAACTCCACCGGCAGCAAGTGCACGATGGCGTAGGCGACACCGACACCCCCGAGCAACACGCCGAGGAAGTTGAACACCCCGGAGAAGAACACGGCCAGGTGTGGCGGCATGGCTTTGGTATAGATGACTGTGGCCACCGCGTTAGCGGTGTCATGAAAGCCATTGATGAACTCGAAGGCGAGGACAAAGGCCAGGGCGAGCAACAGGCTCACGAGAACCCAAGCATCCAGTCCGCTGAATAAATCGATCATGAAGGTTTTCTGACCCGGTCGTAAGGGGGCGCGATTATGCCAGAAAACCTCAGTAATCGATGCACTAGCTGCTCATCGGTAACAATCTTCCCTGAAAAAAAACCGGGAAAAGGCGTGCATCCCAGGGTTTTCGGGGCTCTGGCAAGTCTTTGATTTATAAAGCGCAGGGGGGCTAGGGCGGGGGATTGTCACAAAATCGTCATCCCTGAAACATTTGTATGAAATTTTACAGACGGCAGTGGTATGCAAGGTGGCCGGCTGCTAGCGATGTGCCAGCAGCCGAGGCCAAACCTTGAGGCTCAGACCGAATTGCTTATGGCTCTTCGGTTTTGAGTTCCTGTTCAATCTTTTGGATTTCCTGGGCAAATGCCTGGTCGAGCAGGCTGGCTCGTTTACGCCATGGTTTGCGTTCAGGTTCAGGCTGGGCGGCGTAGGTGGTGACTTCCCCGCCGTAAACGTCCTTGTAACGTTGCTCCTGGCGCTCAAGTTCCGCGCGCAGTTCATCTTTCGTCACATTGTTACCTAATTGAGTTGAGAGTAAATACGTTGCAGCGTTGTGCCGGAATGCGCCCTCGGGGTGTCCCAAGTTGATCCGTAGAAACGTCCAACTTCGGAATAGGCAAGGGCGGCACTTGTTGAGTGCAGTCATTCGGGGCAGGTAGTTGCAATCGACACTGCACGGCCCGTGCAGTGCCTGGCGAGCTCCGGTTCCGATCATGCAACCGGGCGGACCTGCGCATAGAGTGCATTATAGCGGCGCATTTGAATAACACTATCAGCATAAAGTTAAAAACCATCAACTTTGTGTGAGCGTTTTGTTACACGGCCCCTTGGGTAACTGCGCAAATATTGGCGTCATAAATTCACGCAACTTCGGAGGTTATTAAGCACCGCTTAATTTCAAACAGCCCTGCACCCCGGCCATGGCTGTCCGCAGGCAAATTGCGATAATCGATTGATCGTCCGATAATCGCACAATGTTGTTGGCCCTGCCTTGTGCATCCCGGCTGACGCGGCTTGTAATAGCAGCCAAACCTCCCTGCGGTTGACAATAAGAGAAAGGATCCCGACATGAACGATCAATTGCGCAATTCCTTCGCGTCAGTGGCGCCGCCGATCGTTGCTTCGCCGGCCAAGCGCATCCAGGCGTTTACCGGTGATCCGGACTTCATGACCTCCCTGGCCCGTGGCCTGGCCGTGGTGCAGGCGTTTCAGGAGCGCAAGCGCCACCTCACCATCGCGCAGATCAGCCACCGTACCGAAATTCCCCGCGCCGCCGTGCGCCGTTGCCTGCACACCTTGATCAAGCTGGGCTACGCCACCACCGACGGGCGGACCTATTCGCTGTTGCCCAAAGTCTTGACCCTGGGCCACGCCTACCTGTCGTCGACGCCGCTGGCGGTGTCGGCCCAGCCTTATCTGGACCGCATGAGCGAGCAACTCCACGAAGCCTGCAACATGGCCACCCTCGAAGGCGACGACATTCTCTACATCGCCCGTTCGGCCACCACTCAGCGCCTGATTTCCGTGGACCTGTCGGTGGGTGGCCGGCTGCCGGCCTATTGCACCTCCATGGGCCGCATCCTGCTCGCGGCGCTGGACGACGCCTCGCTGCAGGATTACCTCGACCATGCCGACCTGCAAACCAAGACCAGCCGCACCCTGACCACGCCCGAGGCGCTGTTCGAATGCCTGCAACAAGTGCGTCAGCAGGGCTGGTGCATCGTCGACCAGGAGCTCGAACAGGGCCTGCGTTCCATTGCCGTGCCGGTCTATGACGCCTCCGGCCAGGTGCTGGCTGCGTTGAACGTCAGCACCCACGCCGGCCGGGTCAGCCGCGGCGAGCTGGAACAACGCTTCCTGCCGAGCATGCTCAGCGCCAGCCGCGAGTTGAGCGCGCAGCTGTTTGCCTAAGCTGTTCGGTGACCGCACAGATCCCGGTTTGGTCAATTGACGCTGTTTCCCCTGGCTTATTAATGTGCGGCAGCGCTTTGAGCGCCGCCCAATAATAACGACGACCTCAGGTCGTCAGCCCGCCATCGGTGTGGAAATAAAAATAATGAATCAGCCCTCTGTCGGTACTACGTTGGACGTCCAGTCCTTCATCAACACCCAGCCACTGTCACGCTACCAGTGGCGTGTGGTGATCCTGTGTTTCCTGATCGTGTTCCTCGATGGCCTCGACACCGCCGCCATGGGCTTCATCGCGCCTGCGCTGTCCCAGGACTGGGGCATCGACCGCGCCAGCCTCGGCCCGGTGATGAGCGCCGCGTTGATCGGCATGGTCTTCGGCGCGCTGGGTTCTGGCCCCCTGGCGGATCGTTTCGGTCGCAAAGTGGTGCTGGTGGGTGCGGTGCTGGTGTTTGGCGCGTTCAGCCTGGCCTCGGCCTACAGCAGCAACGTCGACCAACTGCTGGTGCTGCGCTTCCTCACCGGGCTGGGCCTGGGCGCGGGCATGCCGAATGCGACAACGCTGCTGTCGGAGTACACCCCCGAACGCCATAAGTCGCTGCTGGTGACCAGCATGTTCTGCGGCTTCAACCTGGGCATGGCCGGGGGCGGGTTTATCTCGGCCAAGCTGATCCCGGCGTTCGGCTGGCACAGCCTGCTACTCATCGGCGGCATCCTGCCGTTGATCTTGGCGTTGGTGTTGTTGGTGTGGCTGCCGGAATCGGCGCGTTACCTGGTGGTGCGTAACCGGGGGACCGACAAGGTGCGCAAAACCTTGTCCCCCATCGAGCCCTCTATCGTTGCCCAGGCCAGCCATTTCAGCGTCCCCGAGCAGAAAACCGTCAAGGCGCGCAACGTGTTTGCGGTGATCTTTTCCGGCACCTACAGCGCCGGCACCTTGCTGCTGTGGCTCACCTATTTCATGGGTTTGGTGATCGTGTACCTGCTCACCAGCTGGTTGCCGACCCTGATGCGCGACAGCGGCGCCAGCATGGAACAAGCGGCGTTCATCGGCGCGCTGTTCCAGTTCGGCGGCGTGTTGAGCGCGGTGGGCGTGGGGTGGGCCATGGACCGCTTCAACCCCCATAAGGTCATCGGCACGTTCTACCTGCTGGCCGGGGTATTTGCCTACGCAGTAGGGCAGAGCCTGGGCAATATCACCTTGCTTGCCACCCTGGTGCTGATGGCCGGGATGTGCGTCAACGGTGCGCAATCGGCGATGCCGTCCCTGGCCGCACGCTTCTACCCGACCCAGGGCCGCGCCACGGGCGTGTCGTGGATGCTGGGTATCGGTCGCTTCGGCGCGATCCTGGGGGCATGGATGGGCGCGACCTTGCTCGGCCTGGGCTGGAACTTCGAGCAGGTGCTCACCGCCCTGGTGATCCCCGCCGCGTTGGCCACGGCCGCTGTCGTTATCAAAGGAATGGTCAGCCACGCCGATGCTACCTGATCATGGCCGCTTTTCCGGTGGGAGCCGGCTTGCCTGCGATGCAGGCGACTCGTTAGGCAAGTGACACTGCGGCGATGCCATCGCAGGCAAGCCAGCTCCCACATTGACCGCGTTCCTCCAGATTATTAGCCAGGCAGCAATCCGTTCGATAATCGAACACTGAGTCGATTATCGGATTGTTCGGCCCATTTCCCCGGCTTAATCTTCAAGCACTTCGGCGCCACCTCAGCGCCTTTTTCGATCAACACCGGGAGCCCCAACCCCATGGCTGAAATCCTCGCGCTGCGTGACGCGGTGAAGCAATTCGTGAACGACGGCGATACCGTCGCGCTGGAAGGCTTCACCCATCTGATCCCTACGGCAGCGGGTCATGAAATCATTCGTCAGGGCAAGAAAGACCTGACGCTGGTGCGTATGACGCCTGACCTGATCTACGACCAGTTGATCGGTGCTGGCTGCGCCCGCAAGTTGATTTTCTCCTGGGGCGGCAACCCAGGTGTGGGCTCCCTGCATCGCCTGCGTGACGCGGTCGAGAAGCAATGGCCGCAACCGCTGGAAATTGAAGAGCACAGCCACGCCGACCTGGCCAATGCCTATGTCGCCGGTGCATCGGGCCTGCCTTTTGCGGTGCTGCGTGCCTACGCCGGTTCCGACCTGCCCAAGGTCAACCCACTGATCAAGACCGTGACCTGCCCGTTCACCGGTGAAGTGCTGGCGGCGGTGCCCTCGGTGCGTCCGGATGTCAGCGTGATCCACGCACAAAAAGCCGACCGCAAGGGCAACGTGTTGCTGTGGGGCATCCTTGGCGTGCAGAAGGAAGCGGCCCTGGCGGCCAAGCGCTGCATCGTCACCGTCGAGGAAATCGTCGACGACCTCAACGCGCCCATGAACAGTTGTGTGCTGCCGACCTGGGCCCTGACTGCGGTGTGCCATGTTCCCGGTGGCGCGCATCCGTCCTACGCTCACGGCTACAACGAGCGTGACAATCGCTTCTACCAGGCGTGGGACCCGATCGCCCGCGACCGTGAGACCTTTACCGCCTGGATCAAAGAATACATCCACGGCACTGCCGATTTCACCGAATTCCAGGCCAAGCTGGCCACCGCGCAGGAGGCCAAGTAATGGCTTACTCGACCAATGAAATGATGACCGTCGCCGCCGCGCGTCGCCTCAAGAATGGCTCCGTGTGCTTCGTCGGCATCGGCCTGCCGTCCAAGGCGGCCAACCTGGCGCGCCTGACCTCGTCGCCGGATGTGGTGCTGATCTACGAGTCCGGCCCGATTGGCGCCAAACCGTCGGTGCTGCCGCTGTCCATCGGTGATGGTGAACTGGCGGAAACCGCCGACACCGTCGTACCGACCGGTGAGATCTTTCGCTATTGGCTGCAAGGTGGGCGCATCGATGTGGGCTTTCTCGGCGCGGCCCAGGTCGATCGCTTCGGCAACATCAACACCACCGTGGTCGGTGACTACCACCAACCCAAAGTGCGTCTGCCGGGTGCCGGTGGGGCGCCGGAAATTGCTGGCTCGGCCAAGAGCGTGCTGATCATCCTCAAGCAGTCGGCGCGTTCGTTTGTCGACAAACTGGACTTCATCACCTCGGTGGGCCACGGCGAAGGCGGCGACTCGCGCAAACGCCTGGGTCTGCCGGGCGCGGGGCCTGTAGGGATCATTACCGACCTGTGCATTATGGAACCGGAAGCGGGCACCCATGAATTCGTGGTCACCGCGCTGCACCCTGGCGTGACCCGTGAGCAAGTGGTGGCGGCCACTGGTTGGGCGATTCGTTTTGCCGACCAGGTCGACACCACCGCCGAACCGACTGAAGTAGAGCTGACCGCCCTGCGTGACCTTGAAGCACGCACTGCGGCCGCCCATGGCCAAGCGCCGGGAGAAGCCTGATGCGCGACGTATTTATCTGTGATGCCATTCGTACCCCCATCGGCCGTTTCGGCGGTGGCCTGTCCACCGTGCGTGCCGATGATTTGGCGGCGCTGCCGATCAAGGCCCTGATTGAACGTAACCCGTCTGTGGACTGGCAGGCCGTCGATGAAGTGTTCCTCGGCTGCGCCAACCAGGCCGGCGAAGACAACCGCAACGTGGCGCGCATGGCGCTGTTGCTGGCGGGCCTGCCGGAAAGCATTCCGGGTGTGACTCTCAACCGCTTGTGCGCCTCGGGCATGGACGCGATCGGCACGGCCTTCCGCGCGATTGCCAGCGGCGAAATGGAGCTGGCGATCGCCGGTGGCGTCGAGTCGATGTCCCGCGCGCCGTTCGTGATGGGCAAGGCCGACGCAGCGTTCTCACGCAACATGAAGCTGGAAGACACCACCATCGGCTGGCGTTTTATCAACCCGCTGATGAAAGCTCAGTACGGCGTGGATGCGATGCCGCAGACCGCCGACAACGTTGCCGACGACTACAAGGTGTCCCGCGCCGACCAAGACGCCTTCGCCCTGCGCAGCCAACAACGCACCGCTGCGGCCCAGGCCGCCGGCTTTTTCGCCGAAGAGATCGTGCCGGTGCGGGTTGCGCATAAAAAAGGCGAAACCGTGGTGGAGCACGACGAGCATCCACGTGACACCACTCTGGAAGCCCTGGCCAAGCTCAAGCCGGTCAACGGCCCGGACAAAACCGTCACCGCTGGCAACGCCTCGGGCGTGAACGACGGTGCGGCGGCGCTGATCCTGGCCTCCGCCGAAGCGGTCAAGAAACATGGCCTGACCGCCCGCGCCCGCGTATTGGGCATGGCCAGCGCCGGTGTCGCACCGCGCGTGATGGGCATCGGCCCGGTGCCAGCGGTGCGTAAGCTGGTCGAGCGCCTTGGCCTGGCCGTGACCGATTTCGATGTGATCGAACTCAACGAGGCCTTCGCCAGCCAAGGCCTGGCCGTGCTGCGTGAACTGGGCATCGCCGACGACGCGCCCCAGGTCAACCCGAACGGCGGCGCCATCGCCCTCGGCCATCCACTGGGCATGAGTGGCGCGCGGTTGGTGCTGACGGCCCTGCACCAACTCGAAAAAACCGGCGGCAGCAAAGGCCTGGCGACCATGTGTGTCGGTGTTGGCCAAGGCCTGGCCCTGGCGATTGAACGCATCAAATAAGAGAGGATTGCTCCATGAGTGACAAGCCCGGATACCGGCGCCCGCAAGCGGGCACTCAACCTGATTATCTGCACCCGGCCTACCAGTCGACGAACCTGCGTTCGCCGTCGCAGCCCTTGGTGTTCCTGCCCCATTCCTTGTCGGAAATCACCGGCCCGACCATCGGCGCCGAGCGCGTCAATGAGAAGGACAATGACCTCACCGCCCAGCATGAAGGCGAGCCCCAGGGCGAACGCATCATCATCCACGGCCGTGTGCTCGACGAAAACGGCCTGCCAGTGCCGGGCATCCTTGTCGAGATCTGGCAAGCCAACGCCGCCGGCCGCTACAACCACAAGCGCGACGTGCACGACGCGCCGTTGGACCCGAACTTCACCGGCACCGGCCGCACCGTCACCGACGCCGATGGCTGGTACCAGTTCCAGACCATCAAGCCCGGCGCCTACCCGTGGGGCAACCACCACAACGCGTGGCGCCCGGCGCATATCCACTTTTCGCTGTTCGGCCCGAGTGTGCTGACGCGCTTGGTGACGCAGATGTATTTCCCCGGCGACCCGCTGCTGGAATACGACCCGATCTATAACTGCGTGCCGGACACTTCGGCCAAGCAACGTTTGATCGCCAGCTTCGACCTGGAAAAAACCATTCCTTCCTATGCCCTCGGCTACCGCTGGGACATTGTCCTGCGCGGCCGCGACGCAACGCCGATGGAGAAATGAGATGACACTCAACGCGACCACGTCCCACACCGTCGGGCCGTACTACCACATCGGCCTGACCTGGCTGAACCGCGAAGACCTCACCGTGGCCGCCACCCTTGGCGAGCGTGTGGCGATCAGCGGGCAGGTGGTGGATGGCAACGGCGATGTCGTCAATGACGCCATGCTCGAAGTCTGGCAGGCCAACGCCGCCGGCAAGTACGACCATCCCGAAGATGAGCAGGACAAAGCGCTGGACCCGAACTTCGAAGGCTTCGGCCGGGTGCCGGTGGACGCCGAAGGGCGGTTTCGCTTTACCACCATCAAGCCGGGTGCCGTGCCCGGCCTGAAGGGCACCACCCAAGCGCCACACCTGGTGGTGCTGGTGTTTGCCAGGGGCTTGGTGAAGCACTTGCTGACGCGGATTTACTTTGACGGTGAGGCGCTGAATGGGGATGACCCGTTGTTGGCGTGTGTGCCGGCAGATCGGCGCGAAACCTTGATTGCCAAGCAGGATGCAGAGGGTGTGCATCAGTGGAATGTGATTTTGCAGGGCACAGACCGGGAAACAGTGTTCTTTGATTATTGAGTTGGCTTGAGAGCATTCGCGAGCAAGCCCGCTCCCACATTCGATCGAGTTTCAACTCTGGAATGCGGTCAACTGTGGGAGCGGGCTTGCCCGCGAAGAGGCCCTCACAGGCACGACATACCTAAAAGTCTTGTTGCGGAACGAGCTTGTTGCAAAGTATGTCTAGGCTACACACGTTCCCACTGAGTGAAAAATCATGACAACAACAACGAGTCACTACACCGGAGAAGAACGCAGCAAACGGATTTTTGCGATCGTCGGGGCCTCCTCCGGCAACCTCGTCGAATGGTTCGACTTTTATGTCTATGCCTTCTGCGCCATCTACTTTGCGCCGGCGTTTTTCCCGTCGGACGACCCCACGGTCCAACTGCTCAACACTGCCGGTGTGTTCGCTGCCGGTTTCCTGATGCGTCCTATCGGCGGCTGGCTGTTTGGCCGGGTGGCCGATAAACATGGCCGCAAGAATTCGATGATGATCTCGGTGCTGATGATGTGTGCCGGCTCCCTGGTCATCGCCTTCCTCCCGACGTACAAGGACATCGGCGCCTGGGCGCCGGCGTTGCTGCTGGTCGCGCGCTTGTTCCAGGGCCTGTCGGTGGGGGGCGAATACGGCACCACCGCGACCTACATGAGTGAAGTCGCGCTCAAGGGCCAGCGCGGTTTCTTCGCGTCGTTCCAGTACGTGACCCTGATCGGCGGGCAACTGCTGGCAGTGCTGGTGGTGGTGATCCTGCAACAGATTCTCACCGAAGAAGAATTGCGCGCCTGGGGCTGGCGGATTCCGTTCGTGATGGGCGCCATTGCGGCAGTGATCTCGCTGCTGCTGCGTCGCACCCTCAAGGAAACCACCAGCAAGGAAACCCGCCAGGACAAGGACGCCGGCAGCATCGCCGCGTTGTTCCGTGACCACAAGGCGGCGTTTATCACCGTGCTCGGCTACACCGCCGGTGGCTCGCTGATTTTCTACACCTTTACCACCTACATGCAGAAATACCTGGTGAACACCGCCGGGATGCACGCCAAGACCGCCAGCTACATCATGACCGGCGCGCTGTTCCTCTACATGTGCATGCAGCCGCTGTTCGGCATGCTGGCCGACAAGATCGGCCGTCGTAACTCGATGCTGTGGTTCGGCGCGCTGGGCACCCTGTGCACGGTGCCGATCCTGCTCAGCCTGAAAACCGTCAGCAGCCCGTTCCTGGCCTTTGTGCTGATCACCCTGGCCCTGGCCATCGTGAGTTTCTACACCTCGATCAGCGGCCTGGTGAAAGCCGAAATGTTCCCGCCGCAAGTGCGCGCCCTGGGCGTTGGCCTGGCGTATGCGGTGGCCAACGCGATCTTCGGGGGTTCGGCGGAATACGTGGCCCTGGGCCTGAAGTCCATGGGCATGGAAAACACTTTCTATTGGTACGTCACCGCCATGATGGCGGTGGCCTTCCTGTTCAGCTTGCGCTTGCCGAAACAGGCGGCGTACTTGCACCACGATTTGTAAGGGAAGGGTTATGACACTGCGCACGAGCAATCAATTGTTCGACGCTTACTTCACGGCGGACAGCATGGCCGAGGTGTTCTGCGACCAGGGACGTTTGCAGGGCATGTTGGATTTTGAAGCCGGGTTGGCCCGGGCCCAGGCCCAGGTCGGCTTGATTCCCCAGGCGGCTGTCGCACCCATCGCCCAGGCATGCCTGGCGTCGCTGTACGACGTGGATGCCCTGGGCGTGGCGATTGCCACGGCGGGGAATTCGGCGATTCCGCTGGTGAAGGCGCTGGGCAAGTTGATTGCCAGTGAAGATGCCGGGGCCGAGCGCTACGTGCATCTGGGCGCGACCAGCCAGGATGTGATGGACACCGGCCTGGTGCTGCAACTGCGGCGAGCGGTTGCATTGATCGAAACGGACCTGGCACGCCTGGGCGACATTCTTGCCAGCCAGGCCCAGCGTTATGCCGGTGTGCCCTTGGCGGGGCGGACCTGGCTGCAGCATGCGACGCCGGTCACCCTGGGGATGAAAATCGCCGGTTGGCTGGGGGCCGTGACCCGCAGTCGCCAGCGCCTGGCAGAGCTGAAGCCGCGCCTGCTGGTGCTGCAATTCGGTGGTGCGTCCGGCACCCTGGCAGCGCTTGGCGAGCAGGCAATGCCCGTGGCCCAGGCGCTGGCAGCGGAGTTGCAACTGAGCCTGCCCGAGCAACCCTGGCACACCCAGCGCGATCGCCTGGTCGAACTCGCCAGCGTGCTCGGTTTGATCGCTGGCAGCCTGGGTAAATTGGGCCGCGATATCAGCCTGTTGATGCAGACCGAAGCGGCGGAAGTTTTCGAACCTTCGGCGCCGGGCAAGGGCGGTTCTTCCACCATGCCGCACAAACGCAACCCGGTGGGCGCAGCCGTGCTGATCAGCACGGCCACCCGTGTGCCGGGCCTGGTGGCGACGATGTTCAGCGCCATGCCCCAGGAACACGAGCGCAGCCTGGGCCTGTGGCATGCCGAATGGGAAACCTTGCCGGAGATCTGTCGCCTGGTGTCGGGTGCACTGCAACAGGCTTTGCTGGTCAGCGAAGGCTTGGAAGTCGACCCGCAGCGCATGGCGCAAAACCTCGACCTGACCCAGGGCCTGGTGTTGGCTGAAGCCGTGAGCATCGTGCTCGCCCAGCGACTGGGCCGGGAAACGGCACACCACCTGCTGGAGCAATGCTGCAAGCGTGCTGTCGCCGAGGGGCGGCACTTGCGTGCGGTACTGGCGGATGAACCGCAGATCACTGCCGAGCTGTCAGCGGCCGAATTGGACCGCCTGCTCGACCCGGCCCATTACCTGGGCCTGGCGCAAACCTGGGTCACCCGCGCTGTAGCCGAACACTTTGCTTGAGGAGACCACCGTGGCATTTTTACACCTCGCCGATGGCGAACTGCATTACCAATTGGATGGGCCCGTGGATGCGCCCGTGCTGGTGCTGTCCAATTCATTGGGCACCGACCTGCATATGTGGGACATCCAGATCCCGGCCTTTACCCAACATTTTCGCGTGCTGCGTTTTGATACCCGTGGCCATGGCAAGTCTCTGGTCACGGCGGGTCCTTACAGCATCGAGCAACTGGGTCGCGATGTGATCGCGTTGCTGGATGCGCTGGATATTCAACGTGCACATTTCTGCGGCTTGTCCATGGGCGGCCTGATCGGCCAATGGCTGGGCATCAACGCCGGCGAGCGCCTGCAGCGCCTGGTGGTGTGCAACACCGCCGCCAAGATCGGCACGCCCGAAGTGTGGAACCCGCGCATCGAGATGGTGCTGCGTGATGGCGCGGCAGCGATGGTCGCGCTGCGCGACGCATCGATTGCGCGCTGGTTCACCGCTGATTTCGCGGCGGCCAACCCACACCAGGCCAAGCAGATCACCGACATGCTCGCAGCGACCTCGCCTGAAGGTTACGCCGCAAACTGCGCGGCGGTGCGTGACGCCGATTTCCGCGAGCAGCTGTCTTCGATCAAGGTGCCGACCCTGATCGTTGCCGGCACTGAAGATGCCGTCACACCGCCGGCCGGCGGTCACTTTATCCAAAACCATGTGCAGGGTGCCGAGTACGCCGAGTTCTATGCGGCGCACCTGTCGAACGTACAGGCGGGCGCGGCGTTCAGTGACCGTGTGCTGGAATTTCTGCTGGCGCACTAAACCTGTGGCGAGGGCGCTCATTGTAGTGAGCGGGCTTGCCCCGCGCTGAGGCGCGAAGCATCCCCAATAAAGGCAACACACTTTTTCAGATGAGTGTGGAGTTGTCAGGTTTTAGGGCTGCTGCGCAGCCCAGCGCGGGACAAGCCCGCTCACCACAAGTAATCGATTTGAATACGGAGAATTTGTATTGGACGAGAAACAACGTTATGCCGAGGGCCTGCAAGTGCGCCGTGAAGTGCTGGGCGATGCCCATGTCGACCGCAGCCTCAATGCCCTGACCGAATTCAACAGTGAATTTCAGGAAATGATCACCCGCCACGCCTGGGGTGATATCTGGACCCGTCCCGGCCTGCCACGGCATACCCGCAGCCTGATCACCATCGCCATGCTCATCGGCATGAACCGCAGCGAAGAACTCAAGCTGCACCTGCGCGCCGCCGCCAGCAACGGCGTGACCCGCGCCGAGATCAAGGAAGTGCTGATGCAGAGCGCGATCTACTGCGGGATCCCGGCGGCGAATGCCACGTTCCACTTGGCGGAGTCGGTGTGGGATGAGCTGGGTATCGAGTCGCGCCAGGCTGACTGAGTTGAAATACAGTCAAAATGTGGGAGCGGGCTTGCTCGCGAAAGCGGTGATTCAGTTAATACCTGTGCTGACTGACACATCGCATTCGCGAGCAAGCCCGCTCCCACAGTTAATCTTTACAGGGTTTCAAAAATCAGTGGGAGTCGGCGTCCCACACCCAATTCCACACGCCTGGCAGATGCACCTCTTCACTCACCTCCTTGACCGTACGCGCCAACGCCGCGCGCTGTAGCTGGGCGGTGTCGGTGTAGAAGGGCTCGGCGGCAGTCTTCATGCCGTTGATCCGGGCGCTGTCCAGCAGGATCTGCAAGTACTCCTGCATATGCCGCGCGGTGTAGCGGTTGATGTCGTGGAAGGTCACCACCACCGGTATCACCCCGTCCACTGTCGGCAACTCACCCAACGCAATGCGCTCGCGCACCACCGACAGTTGCCGGTATAAATTGGCCCGGCGGCGCGGGCTGCCGTTGAAGCCCCAGATCTTGCCGTCATTGGCGCTCAGGTCCGTCAGTAATACGTGCATGCCATGGCGCTGGTAAGCGGCGAAGGTGCGTCGGTCGTAATTCCAGAACGGCGGGCGCACCAGCACCGGCGGCGCGCCTGTGATCGCGGCAATATCGGCGGCGCCTTGGCTGAGGGTGCTTTCCAGTTCGGCATCGTTCAGCCAGCGGTGGTTGGTGTGAAACCCCGTGGCCGTGTGGAAGGCCAGGATGTGACCGGCCGCATACTCGCGCTGCATGGTCTTGCGGCCCCTTGCGCTGCCGCCGGAACGGGCTGCTTCGGTCTGCAAGAAGAACACCGCCTTGATCCCCGGCAGCACCGGGTTCTGCGCCAGGTCGGCGATCACCGACCGGCTCGGGTTGTTGTAGCCCGACGCGCTCGGGCCGTCATCGAAGGTCAGCAGGAAGCGGATCGGCGCCTGGGCTTGCAGGCGTTGCTCGGTTTGCGGCGTGAGGGCAATAGGCGCGCCGATGCAGCCGCTGAGGCTCAGGACCAGGGCTAGGAGGGCGGACGCATAAGCGAAGGATTTCATGGTGTGCGCGGGCTCGAATGAAAGCCGCTGCTGATTCAGCTCAGCAGCGGCAGGCGCGCACCATACAGCAAGGCCAATGATGGTTTACAGCAGGCTTATCGGGTAACTGACGATCAACCGGTTTTCGTCGAACTCATTGTTGCTGTAGTCGCGGCGCATGCTGGAGTTACGCAGGCGCACATTGAGGTTTTTGGCTACGCCGCTTTGCACGGTATAGCCCACTTCGGTTTCGCGGCCCCATTCCTTGCCGTCGGTGAGGGTGCCGGTGTGCACGTTGCTGCCGCTGATGTAGCGGTTCATCAGGGTCAGGCCGGGCACGCCGAGGGCGGCGAAGTTGTAGTCGTGGCGCACTTGCCAGGATTTTTCCTGGGCATTGTCGTAGCTGCTGTTGTAGCTGTCGTTGGCCAGGGTGCCGCCGCTGGTGCCGTTGACGCGCATCCAGGCGCTGTTGCCGGTGAGCTTTTGCAGGCCGACGTAGAAGGTGTTGCCGCCGTATTTGGCGGAGAACAGGCCGGACCAGGTTTTATTGTCCAGGTTGCCAGCGCGGGCGCTGCCGTCGTCTTTGCCGTAGAAAAAGCCGAGGTTGGCACCCAGGGTCCAGGCGCCGATGGGCTGGCTGTGGATCAGGTTGACGAACTGCTGGCTGTAGATGTCCTTGAGCTGGGCATTCCACAGGCCGATCTGGGTGCGCTTGTCGTTGAACGCATACTCGCCGCCCTGGAAGTTGAAGCGGTCGGAGGTGAACGCGGTTTTACCGAACATCGACATGTCACTCATGCTGCTGTCGTCACGCGGGCTGTTGGCGCGGAACTGGCCGCCATAGAGGGTCAGGCCGTCGATTTCCTTGGAGGTGATCTGCCCGCCGCGCAAGGTCTGCGGCAGGGAGCGGCCATCGTCCGAGCGCAGGATCGGCAGCACCGGCATCCATTCGCCGACCTTCACTTCGGTCTTGGAAATGCGCGCCTTGAACGCCACCCCCAGCCGTCCGAATTCATCCGCAGGGCGGCCGTCATGGTCCAGCGGCAACAGCTGGGTGCCGCCGGTGCCGCGTCCGCCATCCAGCTTCAACGAATACAGCCCCAGCACATCTACGCCGAACCCCACGGTGCCCTGGGTAAAGCCGGACTTGGCGTCGAGGATGAAACTCTGCGTCCACTCCTGCGCGCCACCTTGGGCCTTGGTGGGGTTGGTGTAATTGCGGTTGAAGAAGAAATTGCGCAGGTTGAGGTTGGCGCTGGCGTCTTCGAGAAAGCCGTGTTCCTCGGCGACAACGGGGAGGGCAAGACTGGCGACAGCGGTAGCCAGCAGCAGCCGGCGCGGGTGGAAAGTGCTCATGGTGTCGGACCTGTTGTTATTGGGTTTATGCAGGTGGCGGCCATGGTGCGCGGCGGTGCGGGGGCGATGAAAGTGGGGGAGAGCGGGTTGTGGGCGATGATCGAACGCAAGTTGCCGGGCGCTCGGGCCCGGCATGAGGGGTTAGCGCTTGGGCAGGTCGAAGTGGGTCCAGGGCACTTGCGGCAAGTAGTGCTGCGCAGCCACGATCAGCGCCACCATCACCACCAGGAACACCGCTTGCAACGGACTCCAGAAGGCCCAGTGCAAGCCATTCAGCCACGGGTAGCCTTGGCTGAATTTAACGCTCATGTGACCGATGCGTTTTTTGTGCAGGAGGTTGATCAGGACCATGCCGGCGTAGGTAACCATGCCCAGCACGCCAAGCATCAAGCCGCAGGCTCCCAGCATGACCAACTGTGGCACGCCGTGGCGAATCACCAGCCAGTAGTCGTTGGGGTTGAGCCGCTTGGGGATCAGGTACTCGCTCAGCCACACATCCACCACCCGGTAGGTAGAGCTCATTGAGGCCCACAGTTGAGTGACGCGAAAGCCAATGGCCGCTGGCACAAACGCCATCAGCATGAAAATCACCAGCGACATCCCATCCATCCGGTCGGGTTTGTCGTGGGCGATACTCAGGCCAAGCCCCAGGGCGAAAAGGGCCCACAGTCGGATGAACACCTGGGTGTAAATCGGCCGGGGTACGTATTTGCGCCAGAAGAACAGGTCGGCCCGAGGCAAGCGCTCGATCAGTTGCGGGTAGCGCCAGGTCAGGGTTTCGGCCAAGTGCTGGCAGGCATTCCACTCGTTTTCGCCAAACCCGTCGATCATGCGTTTGTGTTGAGTGGCGGACATGGGCGTCAGTAACAGGCGCGCCGCCAGGGCATCGGCTGAGGTGCGCCGCGGGTCCTGGGCCTTCTCCTGCAAGTGGGTGTAGAAGCTTTCCTGCTCACAGCGCGACACCAGTTCGCGCCACATCCACGCCGGCTCCGGGAACACGCCTTTCTGGTCGTCCCAGCCGAACGCCTGGCACACCCGCTCGAACAACGGCACGCTCCAGGTGGTGTCGTGGAGCAGGTGCAGGATGATGCGTTGCCACTGCTGTTGCAGGTCGAACACCCGCAGCCACGGCTGGTTGTTGTAGTGCGTGAGCTGGGTGATGAACTCGCGCTCGGCCTTTTGCTCCAGCCGTTCCTCTAGGGTGCGGCGGTAGTCCTGCAGCAGCTCGCCGGTCAGCGCTTCGTGCTGCCATGGTGTCATGGCCACCTGTTGCCAGGGCGTCAGCCATTCCAGGTGTTGCACCGCCCAACGGGCGATGGCGCTGCGCTCGCCCGGCGCTTCGAAGCAATGACGCAACAGGCCGGTCTGGAACGCATCGGTACAGCCCTGTTGCAGGGCCTGGGCCCAGCGGTGGTCGAGGTTGTGCGCGTTGAGGCCGTCGAGCAACGACTGGGCCGGGTCGGGTGCAGGTGTCTCGAAAAGCGCAGGGCGGACCTGGCTGATATTCATCAGTTCGGCCAGGTCATTCAGGTTGCCGTAGGCTGCTTCGGCCACCGGCGCCTGGACGCTCTCTTGCTCTTCTTCGGCGTCAACCCGCCAGCGTGCGTAGGCCAGCGCCTCTTCATAGGCTTCGCGCAGTCGCTGGAAGCCGGCAGCATCGTCATCCGGCCGGCAGCTTTTCAGCAGCCGCGCATAGGTGCGCTTGATGGTGCGCTCGTCGGCGTCTTCCGGCAGTTGCAGTACGGTCCAACACTCCATGTCGTGTTTCCTCAGCGCCAGAACCCGTTGTCGAGCTGCTCAAGTTGACGGGTCAGTTCGCTGCGGGCTTCACGGATGCGGCGCTCGTCCTGGGTGTCGAGCACTTGCTGGAACTGCGCGGCCCAATGCCCGAGTTGCTCGCGCAGTTCGCCGAGGTTTTCCTGATAAAGGCGCTCGAGGCGCGCCGTGAGTACAGTGTTGACCTGTTGGTCGCGCGGATGAACCTTCAACTGCGCCAAGGCTTGCAGGCGTTGCTGGATCTCCTCCGGGCTGAGCACGCCTGGGTTGTTCTCGATCACCAGCGAGTGCTGCTCGCCAGTCAGCGGGATGCTCACCTGGGCTTCCAGCAGGCCGTTGTTGTCGTAGGTGAAACGCACATCCAGCGAGACTTCACCGGCTTTGCGCTTGGGCACCGGGATATCCAGTTGGCCCAGTTCGATGTTGTCTTTGACCAGGCGGCTTTCGCCTTGGTAGATCTTGAGCAGTACGCGGGTCTGGTCGTCGTGAAGGGTGACCACGCTTTTGACGCGGCTCACCGGCACGCTGCTGTTGCGTTCGATCAGTGGCAGGTAATGCCCGCTTTCGATATGGCCACCGTACTGGTTCGAGGTTTCGATACCGAGGGTGTAAGGGCACACATCGGTCAGCACCACTTCTTCCAGTGCCGCAGAGCGCGCCTTGAGGGCCGCCTGGATCGCGGCGCCATGGGCGACCACCTGGTCCGGGTCGAGGCTGATGGACGGGAAGCGGCCAAACAGACCGGCGGCGAGTTTGCGCACCAACGGCATGCGCGTGGTACCGCCCACCAACAGGATTTCATCCAGGTCGCCGACACGAATCCGTGCATCACGCAGGGCCCGCTCAATCGGCGCGCGCAGGCGTTCCAGCAGCGGTGTGTAGAGCTTGGCCAGTTCCTGCTGGGTGATGGTTTTCACCCATTGCTGGCCGTCGACACGCAGGGCGAATTCGGCACTGTCGTCCTGGCCCAGGGCTTTGCGCACCCGTTCGGCTTCGCGGCGCAGGGCATGCAGCACGCTGCTGGTGGGCGGGAAGCCTTGGGCGTTGCGCTGGCTGTCGACGAAATGTTCGAGCAACAGGGTGTCGAAGTCTTCGCCGCCAAGGAAGTTGTCGCCGGCGCTGGCGCGGACTTCCATCACACCGTCGAACAGCTCGATGATCGACACGTCAAAGGTGCCGCCGCCGAGGTCGAAGACCAGGAACGAGGTTTCTTTGTCGCGCTGATGCAGGCCGTAGGCGAGGGCGGCAGCGGTGGGTTCGTTGATCAGTTTTTCAACGTTGAGCCCCGCCAGCTCGCCGGCAATGCGCGTGGCCTTGCGTTGGCCGTCGCTGAAATACGCGGGCACACTGATCACGGCTTCGGTAACGGTGTGGCCGTACGTACGCTCGATGTCTTCCTTCAGGCTTTTGAGCACCAGCGCGGAGAGTTCTTCCGGACGGAACGAGCGGTCGCCCAGGCGCACTTCGGTGGCACTGCCCATGAAGCGCTTGAACAGCGAAGTGGTCAGATGCGGGTGGGTGTGCAGGCGCTCTTTGGCAGCCTGGCCTACCAGGACACGGCCTTGATCATCCAGCCCGACCACGCTGGGGGTCAGCAACTGGCCAAGGGCATTGGGCACCAATTCGGCGGCGTCACCGCGCCAGACTGCAGCGAGACTGTTGGTGGTTCCCAGGTCGATTCCTACGATCATTACGACAAGCTCCCTCTGTGGTCTGTAAGAATCTGTTACCAATTTTACCCTGAAAGGTTGAAGAGAAAGCAAGGTGGTAAAGCCTCGCAGGTTTATAGGAAACGGCTTGCCGGGGATAGCGGTGTGTCGGTGGTATTAAAAGGCAGGCATAAAAAAACCGCTTCCGGTGAGGGAAGCGGTTTTTTTGTTTACAACAGCGCTATCAGAACAACTTCAACGCCGGTGCTTCTTCTTTCAACGGCTCGTTCTTCGCGGTCTGCTCGTTCCAGCCACCGCCGAGGGCCTTGTACAGGTTGACCTCGCTGGTCAGCTGCGCCAGGCGGTCGGTGATCAGCGATTGCTGGGCACTGAACAGCTGGCGTTGGGCATCGAGGAACGTCAGGTTGCTGTCGACACCGATGCGGTAGCGACGTTCGGCCAGGCGGTAGTAATCCTGGTTGGCCGCGACGAAGCCACGCTGGGCCTCCAGTTGCTGCTTGTAGGTTTCACGCGCGGCGAGGCCGTCGGAGACTTCCTGGAAGCCGGTCTGGATCGCCTTCTCGTAGTTCGCCACGTTGATCTCTTTCTGGATCTTCGAGTAGTCCAGGCTGGCGCGCAGGCTGCCGGCGTTGAAGATCGGGATGTTGATCTGCGGGGCGAACGACCAGGTGCCCGAGCCGCCTTTGAACAGGCCGCCGAGGTCCGGGCTCAGGGTGCCGGCGTTGGCCGTCAAGCTGATGCTCGGGAAGAACGCTGCACGGGCCGCGCCGATATTGGCGTTGGCGGCCTTGAGGTTGTACTCGGCCTGCAGGATGTCGGGGCGACGTTGCAGCAGGTCCGACGGCAAGCCGGCCGGCACTTCGCTGAGCAGGTCATCCGACAGCGGCTTGCTGGCGATATTCGCCGGCAGGCCGGTGCCTAGCAGCAGGGTCAGGCTGTTTTCGTCCTGGGCAACCTGGCGGGTATACCGGGCCAGTTGCACGCGGGCGTTTTCCACCGAGGTGCGCGCCTGGCTCAGGTCGAGGGCCGAGGCCACGCCGACTTCGTTGCTGCGCGAGGTGAGCTTGAAGCTCTGCTCGAACGCGCCCAGGGTGTCCTGGGTCAGCTTGAGCAGTTCCTTGTCGGCCTGCCAGGTCAGGTAGGCATTGGCCACGCTGGCCACCAGGCTGATCTGGGTACTGCGGCGTGCTTCTTCAGTGGCGAAATACTTCTGCAGCGCTTCTTCACTCAGGCTGCGCACGCGACCGAACAGGTCCAACTCATAGGAGCTGATCCCGAGGGTGGCCGAGTATTGGCTGGTGATGTTCGCTTCGCCGGTCTGCGAGGCACGGGCCGGCACACGCTGGCGGCTGCCGCTGCCATTGGCCGACACGGCCGGGAACAGGTCGGCACGCTGGATGCGGTACTGCGCGGCATACGCGTCGATGTTCAGGGCCGCAACGCGCAGGTCACGGTTGTTCACCAGCGCGGTCTGGATCAGCTGTTGCAGGGCAGGGTCATGGAAAAACTGCTTCCAGCCCTGCTCGGCAGCGGCCTGGTTCGGCGCCTGGGCCGACGAATACGCCGGCCCCTGCGGGAACTGCGCGGCCACCGGCGCTTCGGGGCGCTGATAGTCAGGTATCAGCGAGCAGCCACTGAGCACGAATGCCGTGACTGCTAGGGAAAGTAGCGACTTGCTCATTGGCCAGCCTCTTTAGGAGTTTCAGTAGTGTCAGTCTTTTTACGTTCGCCAGCAGCGGATACGGTTGCGAAGAACAATGGCACCCAGAAGATCGCCAGGACAGTGGCCGTGATCATACCGCCAATTACGCCGGTACCGATCGCGTGCTGGCTGCCTGAGCCGGCGCCCGAGGAGATCGCCAGCGGCAGTACGCCGAGGATGAACGCCATGGAGGTCATGATGATCGGCCGCAGACGCATGCGCGACGCCTCGATGGCCGCCTCGACGATGCCTTTGCCCTGTTCGTGAAGCTCTTTGGCGAACTCCACGATCAGAATGGCGTTTTTCGCCGCCAGGCCCACCGTCACCAACAGGCCCACCTGGAAGAACACGTCGTTGGAGAGCCCGCGCATGCTGGTGGCGATCAACGCACCCACCACGCCCAGCGGCACGACCAATACCACCGCGATCGGGATCGACCAGCTTTCGTACAGGGCCGCGAGGCACAGGAACACCACCAGCAGCGACAGGGCGTACAACGCAGGCGCCTGGGAGCCGGACAGACGTTCTTCGTACGACAGGCCCGTCCAGGCGTAACCCACGCCCGCCGGCAGTTCCTTGGCGATACGTTCGACTTCGGCCATGGCGTCACCGGTACTGTAGCCCGGAGCCGGGGTACCGAGGATTTCCATCGCCGCTACACCGTTGTAGCGCGAGAGTTTCGGCGAACCGAAGATCCACTTGCCCGAGGAGATGGCCGACATCGGCACCATCTTCCCGGAGTCGCTGCGCACGTACCACTTGTCCAGGTCTTCCGGGGACATGCGGCCAGCGGCCTCGCCTTGCACGTACACCTTCTTCACTCGACCACGGTCGATGAAGTCGTTGACGTAGCTGCCACCCAGGGCAATCGACAGGGTCTGGTTGATGCTCGACAGCGAAATACCTTGGGCACTGGCCTTCTCGTCATCGACGGTGAGCTCGTACTGCGGCTCATCGTTCACGCCGTTGGGACGCACACCGGCAAGGATTTTGCTTTGCGCTGCCGCACCGAGGAACTGGTTGCGCGCTTCCATCAGTTTTTCGTGGCCGACACCGCCCTGGTCTTGCAGGAACACGTCGAAACCGGTGGCGTTACCCAATTCCAGAACCGAAGGCGGCACGATGGCAAATACCATGGCGTCCTTGAAGGCCCCGAAGAAGTAACCCTGGGCACGCTTGGCAACCTCGAATACCGACATGGACGAATCGCGTTCATCCCACGGCTTGAGCATCACGAATGCCAGGCCCGAACTCTGGCCACGGCCGGCGAAGTTAAAGCCGTTTACGGTAAATACCGACTTCACAGCCTTGCCTTCGCCTGGCTCGCCTTCCTTGTCGTGGAGCAGGAAGGCGCGCATGTCGTCGATGACTTTCTGCGTACGTTCAGCCGAAGAGCCGACCGGGGTCTGCACCTGGGCGAAGATCACGCCTTGGTCTTCTTCTGGCAGGAACGCGCTTGGAATGCGGGTGAACAGCCAGATCATGCCGGCGAAGATGATCAGGTACACGAAGAATGCAGGAAACTTGTGCTTGATCATGTTGCCCACGCCGCGCTCGTAGCTCAGTACGCCACGGTCGAAGGTGCGGTTGAACCAGCCGAAGAAACCACGCTTGGGTTGGCCGTGCTTTTCCGGGTCGATCGGCTTGAGCATGGTGGCGCACAAGGCCGGGGTAAAGATCAGGGCAACCAGTACCGACAACGCCATGGCCGAAACGATGGTGATGGAGAACTGTTTGTAGATCACACCCGTAGAGCCGCCGAAGAACGCCATCGGCAACAGTACCGCCGACAGGACCAGGGCAATACCCACCAGGGCGCCCTGGATCTGGCCCATGGATTTCACCGTCGCTTCTTTCGGCGACAGGTGTTCCTCGGCCATGACCCGCTCGACGTTTTCCACCACCACAATGGCATCGTCCACCAGCAAGCCGATGGCCAGGATCATGCCGAACATGGTCAGGGTGTTGATGGTGAAGCCGAACGCGGCCAGGATCCCGAAGGTACCCAGCAATACCACCGGTACCGTCATGGTGGTGATGATGGTGGCGCGGAAGTTCTGCAGGAACAGGAACATCACCAGGAACACCAGCACGATCGCCTCGACCAGGGTGTGGACTACACCGGAGATCGATTCGGTCACGACTGGCGTGGTGTCATACGGCACCACCGCCTTCATGCCTGGCGGGAAGAACGGTTCCAGGGACGCCACGGTGGCACGGATGGCCTTGGCGGTGTCCAGGGCGTTCGCGCCCGATGCCAGCTTGATCGCCATGCCGGAAGCCGGCTTGCCGTTGAACTGTGCACTGATGCTGTAGTTCTGGCCGCCCAGTTCGATGCGGGCGATGTCACGCAGGCGTACTTGCGAGCCGTCGGCATTCACCTTCATGAGGATCTTGCCGAACTCTTCGGCAGTCTGCAGGCGGGTCTTGCCGATGATGGTCGCGTTCAGCTGGGTGCCGGGCAGGGCAGGCAAACCGCCCAGTTGACCGGTGGCCACCTGTACGTTCTGGGCCGAGATGGCGGTGCTGACGTCTACCGGGGTCAACTGGTAGTTGTTCAGTTTGGCCGGGTCGAGCCAGATACGCATGGCGTACTGCGAACCGAACACCTGGAAGTCACCGACGCCCGCGGTACGCGAGATCGGGTCCTGGATGTTGGACACGATGTAGTTGGACAAGTCGTCCTTGGTCATGCTGCCGTCTTCCGACACCAGACCGATCACCATCAGGAAGTTCTTCACCGACTTGGTCACGCGGATACCCTGCTGCTGCACTTCTTGCGGCAGCAGTGGGGTCGCCAGGTTCAGCTTGTTCTGCACCTGAACCTGGGCGATGTCCGGGTTGGTACCCTGGTTGAACGTCGCGGTGATGGTCATGCTGCCGTCGGAGTTACTGTCCGAGGCGACATAACGCAGGTTGTCGATACCGTTGAGCTGTTGCTCGATCACCTGCACCACGGTGTCCTGCACGGTTTGTGCGGACGCGCCTGGGTAGGTCACCTGGATGTCGATGGCGGTTGGCGCAATGGCCGGGTATTGGTTGATGGGCAACTTCAGGATCGACAGTGCCCCGACCAGCATGATCACCAGGGCAATTACCCAGGCGAAAATGGGACGGTCGATAAAAAATTTCGACATGGGTTACTCCCCCTGGCCAGCAGCGGCAGCAGGAGCTGGAGCGGAACCGGCAGGCTTGGCGTTGTCGGCGTCCTTGACCTTGACTTCGATGCCCGGCTTGATGAATTGCAGGCCTTCGGTGATCACGCGGTCACCGGCGTTCAGGCCTTTTTCCACCAGCCAGTAGGCGCCGGCAGTGCGGTTGGCCACCAGTTGACGCTGCTCGACCTTGTTGTCCTTGTTCACCACCATGGCGGTCGGGATACCTTTGATATCACGGGTCACGCCTTGCTGCGGTGCCAGGATGGCCTTGCTGTTGACGCCAGCTTGCAGTTGGGCGTGTACGAACATGCCCGGCAGCAGCGTGTGGTCAGGGTTGGGGAACACGGCGCGCAGGGTCACGGAACCGGTGGTCTGGTCAACCGACACTTCGGAGAACTCCAGCTTGCCGTCCTGGCCGTAGTCGCTGCCGTCTTCCAGGGTCAGCTTGACCTTGGCGGCGTTGGCGCCGGCTTTTTCCAGTTGGCCGCTTTCCAGGTCACGGCGCAGTTTCAGCATTTCGGCCGAAGATTGCGTGACGTCGACGTAGATCGGGTCCAGTTGCTGGATGACGGCCATGGAGTCGGCCTGGCCATTGCTGACCAGCGCGCCTTCGGTCACCGAGGAACGGCCGATACGCCCGGAGATCGGCGCGTACACCTTGGTGTAGCGCACGTTGATCTGGGCCGTTTGAACGTTTGCTTCCGCGGTCATGCGGTTGGCGACAGCGGTGTCGTATTCCTGGCGGCTCACGGCCTGCTCATCGACCAACTGCTTGTAGCGGTCGGTGATGGACTTGGTCTGGGTCAGGCTGGCCTGTGCGCTTTTCAGGGTGGCTTCATACACCGACGGGTCGATCTGGTAGAGCTGTTGCCCTTCCTTCACGTCCGCGCCTTCCTTGAACAGGCGCTTGAGGATGATGCCGTTGACCTGTGGGCGAACTTCCGCGATGCGGTAGGCGGTGGTGCGGCCTGGCAGCTCGGTGGTCAGGGTATAGGCTTGCGGTTGAATGGTGACCACGCCGACCTGAGGGGTTTGAGCGGGCGGAGCCGCTTCTTCCTTTTTACATCCGCTGAGCAGCGATGCCAGGGCGACGGCAGTGACCAGAGCGGTAACAGCTGGCTTAAGTTGCATGAAGATCCTCGGGTCAGGCGCGCAGGGTGCGCACAAGAAGTGTGGAAGGGTAAAAAACAAGCTGTGAGTAGATAAGTAGCTTGCTACGCAATATACTTACGTTCATGGTTGTTTGTAAACTCTTGACAGGCTTCGCGGAATGTTGACAAAGCAACGCCCAAAGCCTCGATTTTAGTACGTTCGGTGCCCATGACGGTGCCGTCCCACAATTATTCAGATCATCGTTACCGCCTATTAAATCTGCGTTACCGATAGTCCCAAGTACCCTGATTGAGGTTTTACTGCCATGGTTCGTCGCACCAAAGAGGAAGCTCAGGAAACGCGCAGCCAGATTCTCGAAGCCGCCGAGCAGGCCTTTTACGAGCGCGGCGTTGCGCGGACCACGCTGGCGGACATCGCCGCACTGGCCGGTGTGACGCGGGGTGCTATCTATTGGCATTTCAGCAACAAGTCCGATTTGCTGCAGGCGCTGCTCGACACCCTGCATGAGCCGCTGGATGAACTGGCCAGGGCCAGTGAAAGCGAGGATGAACTCGACCCGCTGGGCTGCATGCGCAAGCTGTTGATTCATTTGTTTCATCAAGTAGCCCTGGACCCGAAAACCCGGCGCATCAACGAGATCTTGTTCCATAAGTGCGAATTCACCGATGAAATGTGCGACATGCGCCGCCAGCGTCAGACCCACAGCCTGGAGTGCAACCTGCGCATCGGCCTGACATTGCGTAACGCGGTCCATCGCGGGCAACTTCCGGAAAATCTCGACACTGCCCGTGGCGCAGTGTGCATCCACGCCTACATCAACGGTCTGATCGGCCAGTGGCTCCTGGTGCCCGACAGCTTCCAACTGCATCAGGAGGCCGAGCGCTGGGTGGATGCCGGGCTGGACATGCTGCGCTGGAGCCCAAGCCTGCGCAATTAAGACAAAATGCGTAATTGCATCAGGTTGTGTCAACAGTAAAGCCCAAGGACCGTCAATCGTCCTTTTGCCTGATAGGTGGGGTGACTTTATATACGGGCTGGCGGGCGGTTGATAGGTAGCCGACTAAGTATTTTGTAGCGATTTTGTTGCAGGGCTGTGAAGGAGTGTTTCCTGGCCCCATGAAAAAGCCCCGGTTCCTGCGAGCCGGGGCTTTCTCGTTTCAGCACGTTACATTACAGCGCCAGCGTCGGGTAATCGATGTAGCCGACCGGGCCTTTGCTATAGAAGGTGTCTGGACGTGCTTCGTTGAGCGGCGCATCAGCCTTCAAGCGCGCTGGCAAATCCGGGTTGGCAATGAACGGCACACCCCAGGCCACGGCATCGGCTTTACCTTCGGCCAGCCAGGCGTTGGCGCTGTCCTTGGTGAAGCGTTCGTTGGCGATGTAGGTGCCACCGAAAGCCTTCTTGAGTTGTGGACCGAGGCTGTCGGCGCCTTCTTTCTCACGGGAGCAGATAAACGCGATGCCACGCTTGCCCAATTCACTGGCGACGTAGGTGAAGGTCTCCGCCAGGTTGTCGTCGCCCATGTCATGGGAGTCGGCGCGCGGTGCGAGGTGCACACCCACGCGGCCAGCACCCCAGACTTCGATGGCGGCGTCGGTCACTTCCAGCAGCAGGCGTGCACGGTTTTCCAGGGAGCCGCCGTACTGGTCAGTGCGCTTGTTGGTGCTGCTCTGCAGGAACTGGTCGAGCAGGTAGCCGTTGGCGCCATGGATTTCCACGCCGTCGAAACCGGCGGCCTTGGCGTTCTCGGCGCCGGTGCGGTAGGCGTCGATGATGTCGGCGATTTCAGCGGTTTCCAGTGCGCGTGGGGTCGGGTAGTCGGCCAGTGGGCGAACCAGGCTGACGTGGCCTTTGGGCTGGATCGCGCTCGGTGCGACCGGGGTTTCGCCGTTCAGGTACGACTCATGGGAAATACGCCCCACGTGCCACAGTTGCAGGAAGATCTTGCCGCCCGCGCCATGCACGGCCTTGGTGACGTTGGCCCAGCCGCGCACCTGATCGTTGGACCAGATGCCCGGGGTGTCCGGGTAGCCCACGCCCAGTGGCGTCACGGAGGTGGCTTCGCTGAGGATCAGCCCGGCGGAAGCGCGCTGCACGTAGTACTCGGCCATCAGCGCGTTGGGTACGCGACCGGCATCGGCACGGCAGCGGGTCAGCGGCGCCATGATGATACGGTTCGACAGTTCCAGGTCGCCCAGTTTGATTGGATCGAAAATAGTCGTCATGGGGAAAGCACCTTTGTCTTTGAAGTGGATCAGTTGGTCGCAGGGGCCAGGTCGGCATCGCCGCTCTGACGGAAAGTAATCAGGGTCACCACCAGCGCGAGAATCGCCAGGGCCGCTGCGGCCAACGGCACGCTGGTCAGGCCGAAACCGTGGGCGATTACACTGCCGCCCACCCAGGCTCCGAGGGCGTTGCCGATGTTGAACGCGCCGATGTTCAGGGTGGACACCAGGTTCGGTGCGGCCTTGCCGAAGGTCACTACGTTGATCTGCAGCGCAGGCACTGCGGCGAACGAGGCGGTGGCCCACAGGAACAGGGTGATTTCAGTCGGAATCACAGCGATGCTGGTCCAGGTCAGTGCCGTGGAGACCACCGCCATGCTGATGAACACGCCGATCAGGGTGGCCGCCAGGCGCTTGTCCGCGAGTTTGCCGCCGATAATGTTGCCGACAGTGAGGCCCAGGCCGATCAGCAATAGGGTCCAGGTCACGCCCTTGGGCGACACGCCGGTGACATCGCCGAGCAGCGGCGCGACATAGGTGAAGAGGGTGAACATGGACGCGGCAAACAATGCGGTCATGGTCAGCGACAGCCAGATGCCGGCGCCCTTGAGGGCCGCCAGTTCGGCACGCATGTCGAGTTTCTCTTCATCACGCTTGGCGGGCAGGAAGCGGATCAGGCCGATCAACGCAACCACGCCAATCACCGTCACTGCCCAGAAGGTCGAGCGCCAGCCGGCTTCCTGGCCGAGTGCGGTACCCAGCGGTACACCGAGCACGTTGGCCAGGGTCAAGCCGGTGAACATCAGGGCCACGGCGGAGGCACGCTTGTTGGCCGGCACCAGGTTGGCTGCGACCACCGAACCAATACCAAAGAACGCACCGTGGCACAGCGCGGTAACGACACGGGCAAACATCAGCACGTTGTAGTCACTGGCCAGGGCACAGAGCAGGTTGCCGATAATGAAGATCCCCATCAACGCTACCAGGGCCGCCTTGCGTGGCAGCTTGGCGGTGGCCAGTGCCATGAAGGGGGCACCGATGGCCACGCCCAGGGCGTAGCCGGTGACCAGCCAGCCAGCGCCGGGAATCGATACGCCCAGGTCCGTCGCCACATCGGGCAACAAGCCCATGATGACGAACTCGGTGGTGCCGATGGCGAAGGCGCTGAGGGCCAGTATGAGTAGCGAGAGGGGCATTAGCGTTTCCTTGTTACAGCGGTGCGTTGTCGTCAGCGCTGAGTTCAGTGATGAGCGCCGCGAGGAAGGCCTGGATGGTTTCCTCGTTGCGTTTGAAAAAGTGCCATTGGCCAGCCTTCTGGCTGCTGATCAACCCCGCCCGTTGCAATGTGGCCAGGTGGGCCGATACGGTCGACTGTGACAGGCCGCAGCGCTGATCGATCTGCCCGGCGCAGATGCCGTATTCGTGGTTGTGCAGTTGCTCGGGGAACTGCACCTTCGGGTCTTTCAGCCAGGTGAGGATGTCTCGTCGTACTGGGTGTGCCAGGGCTTTTATTATTTCGTCGAGGTCGATGGGCATGGCAGGTGCTCGGTTTCGTAAAGCGTTATATCGCGATGAGGCGAACTTTAAATCGGTCTATCCCGATATACCAATATGATTTTGATCTGAGCCTAGGCTCAATCGGTATATCGGGTTATAACGATACGTTAACGGCAGTGATAGACTGCGCGCCATGAATTATCTCGCACATCTGCACCTGGGCGGCCAACTTCCTGCGCAACTGCTGGGCAGCCTGTATGGCGACTTCGTCAAAGGCCGCCTGCAGGGCCAGTTCAGCCCGCAAATCGAAGCGGCAATCCAGTTGCATCGCTCGATTGACCGTTTTACCGACAGCCATCCGTTGGTCGATGCGGCGTTGTCGCGCTTTAGCCTGACTCGCCGAAGGTATGCCGGGATCGTCCTGGATCTGTTCTTCGACCACTGCCTGGCACGGGACTGGACGCTCTATGCCGACCAACCGCTGGAGCGCTTCACGTCGCAGGTGTACCGGGTGCTGGCGGCCGAGCCGCAATTGCCCGGGCGACTGGCGCAGATTGCGCCCTATATGGCAGCGGATGATTGGTTGGGCTCGTATCGAGAATTTGCGGTGATGGAGCAGGTGCTGCGGGGGATTTCGCGGCGACTGACACAGCCGGAGGCGTTGGGGTTTGCGATGCAGGAGTTGCGTCAACTTTATGAGCCGCTAAGCGAAGACTTCCGGCTGTTCTATCCAGAACTGCAAAAATTTGCCCAAGCTCAACTGACTACTGAGGTCTGAATGTGGGAGCTGGCTTGCCTGCGATTGCAGCCTGCCAGTTGATACATGTATTGCTGACCCACCGCTATCGCAGGCAAGCCAGCTCCCACATTTTGATCGGTGTTCACTTAATTCAAGCGGCGAATGCCGGCCGTGCATCAACTTCTTCTGCTTCCGGCAACGGCCCAAACAACGCCCTCTGCACCGCCTGCTGCGCCTGATACGCCAGCGCCGCGCGTTCTTGCCCGGCGCAGGCAATCGGCGTGAGCACGTGGATTTCCACATCGCCCTGGTCGTTGGCGAACAAGCGCATCAGGTGCGAGAGCAAATCATCGTCGCCAATAAAAGGCGCCAGCGGGTCTACTTGGCCGTCACGCAGATAACGGATCGCCACCGGCTGCAGCGACACCTGCGCATCGATCGCACTGGCCAGCAAGCGACCGTGGAAGGTGCGCAGGCTGCGCCCGTCGGTGGTGGTGCCTTCCGGGAACATCAGCAGCGGGTGCTGTTGCTCCAAATGGCGCGTCATCTGTTTGCGGATCAGCTGGCTGTCACCCGATCCCCGGCGAATGAATAGGCTACCGGCCTTGGCCGCCAACCAGCCCGCCACCGGCCAGGTGCGCACTTCGGCCTTGGACAGGAACGACAGCGGTGTGACCATGCCCAGCAGCGGAATGTCGGTCCACGACACGTGATTGCTCACCCACAGCATCGGGGTTTGCGGCAACTCACCGTGCACCGTCACGCGAAAGGGCAGGGCGTGGGTCAGTCGCGCCATGAAGAAGCGTGACCAACGCTGGCGCCGCACCATCGAGTTGGCGATGCCCAGTCGTTCGAACACACCAAACACACTGGCCATGCTCAGGCCCAGCGCCACCACCAACAGTACCCGGGCAATGCGCCCGTACACGCGCAAGCGGCTCATTACATGGCCGCCTTGAAGTGGCGGGCATAACGCGGGCACAACTCATCGCGCTTGAGCAGGATGAATACGTCGGCCACCTGGAAATCTTCATCCCAGCACGGTTCGCCGCAGATCTTCGCACCCAGGCGCATGTAGGCCTTGAGCAGCGGCGGCATTTCGGCAATCACGTTGGACGGCAGGTCCAGCGCCGGCAGTGGTTTTTTCGGTTCGGCGCGCAGGTGTTCGTTGCACAGGTAGCGTTCGCGCAGGCGCTGCATGATCGCGTGGGCCTGGATGCCGCCGTCGTGCATCGGGATGCTTGCGCAGCCCATCAGGTAGCTGTAGCCGCCCTGGTTGAGCACTTCGGCCAATTCGCCCCACAACACGGCGATGGTGCCGCCGTTGCGGTAGGCCGGGTCGACGCACGTGCGGCCGATCTCCAGGATCGGGCCCTGCAAGTGCAGCAGGCCATGCAGGCTGAATTCTTCTTCGCTGTAGAACCGGCCCAGGGTGCTGGCCGCCTGGTGGTCGAGCAAACGGGTGGTGGCGACGAGTCGACCGCTGTTCAAATCCCGCACGCCGATGTGGCTGCAGTGAACATCATAGTCATCCATGTCCAGGCCCAGCTCAGCGCCTTTCAGCTTGGCGTTGAACTCGCCGCTGAACACGTTGAACCGCAGGGCCTGGGCTTCCTGCAACGCCTGCGCGCCAACCAGGCGTTCGGCTTGCAGACGGCGTTCATTGCCGGTGTCGCTGATGCGGGCGATCTGAGTCATGGCGAGTCTCCGAGTGCCGGCCACGATTTCGGCCGGTCGACTTTGTTGTCCAAAGTCAGGCTATGTAGCCTCGGTGTCATCTCCATGAAGTTATGGTGACGCTTGGATGACAGCCATCCCTGTCGCAAATTTGTCATCACCCTCGGCTAGGCTCGCGGGCTTGAATGCCCCCTTGAGTTTGCGTCCATGGTCAGAGGCCTGTTGTGTGTTGCCCTGCTGTTTGTCACCGTTGCCGCTCACGCCGAAACCTGGCCCGATAAGGAATGGGCCAAGGGCACACCGCTCACGGGCCCTGCTGTCGATGCGTTGGACGCCTACGCGTTCCCGGCGCGCGACGACGCCACCCGCCAAGGCATTCGCACCGACGCGTTGCTGGTGATCCGTGAGGGTGAGGTCATCTACGAACGCTATGCAGCGCCCACCACCGCCAGCACGCCGCACCTCACCTGGTCCATCAGTAAAAGCCTGATGGCCACCGTATTGGGCGTGGCCTACGGCGATAACCGTTTCAAACTCAGCGACCCGGTGGCGCGTTTCTATCCACCGATGAAGCAGCACCCCAACGTGACCATGGCCGACCTGCTGCACTGGGCCTCGGGCCTCGACTGGCAGGAAGACTACGAATACGCGCCGTTGAAATCCTCGGTGGTGGCAATGCTCTACACCCGCGGCCGCGCTGATATGGCCGACTTTGCCGCAGACACCGCGGCGGCCAGCGCCCCGGGCCAGGTCTTTCGCTACTCCAGCGGCGACACCAACCTGTTGTCCGCTGCCCTCAAAGGCATGCTCGGCCACAAGGCTTATATGAGTTACCCGTGGGATGCGCTGTTCAAACCCCTGGGCATTCGTAATGCCACCTGGGAGACCGACGCCGACGAAACCTTCGTCGCGTCTTCCTACGCCTACCTCACCGCCCGCGACCTGGCGCGTGTCGGCCTGCTGATGGCGCGCAATGGTCGCTGGGGTGATCAACAACTGCTGCCCAAAGACTGGATCGCCTTCAATCGCCAGCCGTTCGATAAATACAAAACCGGCCAGGACGAAGCCGTCCCCGGTGGCCATTGGTGGCTCAATCAAGGCGCATCACGTCCCTGGCCCGATGCCCCCGCCGACACCTTCGCCGCCCTCGGCCACTGGGGCCAGGCGCTTTACGTGATGCCCGACGAACACTTGGTGATCGTGCGCTACGGCGATGACCGCGACGGCAGCTATCGCCATAACGAACTGCTCAAACGCGTGCTGGCGGCGGTGCAGCCATGATCCGTCGTCGTCCGTTTACCAGCCTGTTTCTGCTGCTGTTGCTCGCCCTGCTGGGGTGGATCTGGCATGAGCGCGTCAACTTGCAAGCCTTCCCCGACATCATCGCGGCCTACACCGCCAAGGAGTACTGCTCGTGCCGGTACGTGGCGAACAACCCGGCCGAATATTGCCGGGGGTATGTGAAGCAGTACGTGCCGACCAGCGCGTTCAGCGACAACCCGGAGCGCAGTGAAGTGACGGCGAGCGGGTTGGGGCGTACGCACAGTGCACGGTGGCTAGGCGACCGCCAGGGTTGTCGCCTCAATCCTTGACACGCCACCGGCCCATTCCATTGCGCCCGGCACACGGCGCAGTTAAGGTTCGTGCAGGTTTTTTGCCTCATGAGTCTTTATGTTCAATGTCAAACCACTGGCTTTCACACTGTTGACCTGCGCCGCTGTGCCTGCCCACGCCGATTGGTACCTGGACAACGAGTCCTCGCGCCTGTCGTTCGTCACCACCAAAAACACCGAGATCGCTGAAGTCCATCGCTTCCTGGTGCTGCACGGCAAGGTCGACAGCAAGGGCGCGGCGCAACTGGAGGTGGAGCTGGAGTCGGTCAACAGCGGCATACCGCTTCGCGATGAGCGTATGCGCAATCAACTGTTCGAGATCAAGACGTTCCCCAATGCGCTGATCAACGCGCAGATCAATCTGCAACCTATCAACGACCTGGCGCCTGGCGCGCAGTTGGAGTTGCGCCTGCCAGTATCCGTGACCCTGCACGGCAAGACCCAGACCTACAGCGCCGAACTGCTGGCGACACGCCTGGATGACCGGCGTTTCCAAGTGGTAACCCTGGAACCGCTGGTGGTGCATGCCGAGGACTTTGACCTGGCGCCGGGTGTGGCGGCGCTGCGTAAGGCGGCGGGGCTCAAGTCGATCAGCCTGTCGGTGCCGGTGGGTGCGGTGCTGATTTTTACGGCGCGCTGACGTGAGCGGCGCGGTGTTCCCGTGGCGCAGCGCCAACCGTTTCGAGTTGTTGATCGACGGGCCGAATTTTTTCCCGCAGATGCTGGTGGGCATTGCCCGGGCGGAACACCAGGTTGACCTGGAGTTGTACCTGGTCGAGGCCGGCGCCTGCGCCGAAGCCATGGTGAAGGCCCTGGTACAGGCCGCCGAGCGGGGGGTGCGGGTGCGTTGCCTGTTCGATGATTACGGCAGCCTGGCGTTTACCCTCGGGCTGCGCAAACGCCTGACCGACGCCGGCGTGGAGTTGCGGTTCTATAATCGCCTGAGTTGGCGCCGCTGGATGCGCAACTTGTATCGCGACCATCGCAAGCTGTTGCTGATCGACCAGGAAATCGCAGTGGTCGGCGGCACGGGTGTAACAGATGAGTTCTGGACGCCGGGGCAAGACACCGCCGACTGGCATGAAGTGATGGTGCAGATCAGTGGCCCGTTGGTGCTGGATTGGCAGGCGCTGTTCGATCGCCAATGGCACGCCAATGCCGCGCGCCGTGAGTGGAAGCCCGCCACTCATTTCGGTTTGCCGCGTTTGCCCAAGGTGCCGACCACCGGCCCAGGCCTGGGGCGCGTGGCCTATGCCGATGCCCGCCAGCACCGGGATATCCTGCAATCGCTGATCCGCGCCTTGAACAGCAGCCAGCAGCGTATCTGGCTGGCTACTCCGTACTTCCTGCCGACCTGGAGCGTGCGCCGTGCCTTGCGCCGTGCCGCCGGGCGCGGCGTCGATGTGCGCTTGCTGCTTACCGGCCCGCGTACCGATCACCCGTCCGTGCGGTATGCCGGGCACCGTTATTACCCGCGCTTGCTGCGTGCGGGTGTGCAGATCTTTGAATACCAGCCGTGCTTTCTGCACTTGAAAATGGTGCTGGTGGACGACTGGGTGAGCATCGGCTCGTGCAACTTCGACCACTGGAATTTGCGTTTCAACCTGGAAGCCAACCTGGAAGCGCTGGACCCTGAGCTGACGCGGGCGGTGGAGGGCAGTTTCGAGCGGGATTTCGAGCAGAGCCAGGCGGTGAGCCTGGAGGCGTGGAAGTCGCGGCCGTTGTGGCGGCGGGTGAAGCAGCGGGTGTGGGGGTGGATTGATCGGTTGGTGGTGAATTTGCTCGACCGACGGGGTTAGCGAGAGCGCCGCTAATCCAATGTGGGAGTTGGCTTGCCTGCGAAAGCGGCCTCACAGCTGACCACAATCTAACTGTCCTCCCGCGATCCAAAAATGTGGGAGCTGGCATGCCTGCGAATGCGGCCTCACAGCCGACCACAATCTAACTGTCCCCCCCCGCGATCCAAATGTGGGAGCTGGCTTGCCTGCGAAAGCGGCCTGACAGCCGACCACAAACTAACTGTCGCCCCGCGATCCAAATGTGGGAGCTGGCTTGCCTGCGAAAGCGGCCTGACAGCCGACCACAATCTAACTGTCGCCCCGCGATCCAAAAATGTGGGAGCTGGCTTGCCTGCGAAGGCGGCCTGACAGCCAACCACTCTACAACTGTTGCCCCGCGATCCAAATGTGGGAGCAACTGTCTTGATGACCATATCTTGGCCATCGCTTTCAAAGACAGCCAAACTCCCACAGCTTCAAGCCGTGTGACCTTCAACGACACATCGCTGCCGATTTAGGCAGCGTGTTCTTTCCATTCAGTCCTATCACGCAGCATTGCGTTCAGCCGGATTAACAAAACACGCATGCATGCGATTAGCGCAACTTTTGCGCATTTTCCTTTGCCACGCAGTGCTTTATAGCGTGCCTGGAATTCAGGCTGGTCCCGAATGACGACCCAGCAGGCCATGTATAGCGAGCGACGTGCGGAAAACCTTCCGCCACGAATGTGACGCGCGCCTATGTGCTTCCCACTGTCGTTGTTATACGGCGCGAGGCCCGCTAGGGCAGCGATCGGACGCTTGCCAACCTCACCCAACTCCGGCAGGTATGCCATAAGGCTAGCCGCCGTAACGAGCCCGATCCCCTTAACTGAACACAGGCGTTCGACTTTTTCGCGATCTAACACGTTGGCGCTTTGACGAATCAACTGGTCTATCGCGTTCACAGCCTTGATCAGGTAGTCGATATGACTCTGCAACGCTGGTTTTACTACGTCGCATGAGGCCGTTTTCAGGCGCCTTTTGTCATCGTCTCTCTGCTGAATAAAGTTTTCTCGCTGTTGGACTAACGCGCGCAACTCGTCATGTTTCGGGCTGGTGATTCGGCTGTTTGGCGAGTCGAGTACCGCTGCGAACTGTGCAAGGGACTTTGCATCTATCGGGTCGGTTTTGGCTTGTTGGCCCATCGCAGTGGAAAAACTCTTGGCTCGACGGGGATTGATGCAGATGACGTTGAGGCCCGCAGCCTGGAGCGCCTTCATGACTTTGCGCTCGTAACCGCCAGTGGCCTCCAACAGCACGCGACCGACCTGGTGAAGCAATAGCCACCCAATCAACCCAGGGAAATCATCTTCGGCGTTAGCGCAACTTACCCCAACGTCAATCAGATTAACTCGAGCCTCAAGGCTGTCCTTGGAAACATCAATGCCTGCTGGATAGGAAAACATAGCCAAACCCTCTTACACTCAAAGTGAGAGCGCTCTGGCTTGGCCCACGCTTGTAACTGTTCGAGGTGGGCTCGTTCAACTGTTCGGGCTCATGTCCAGAGCGGAGAAGTGAGTGGCAGCATGGGCTCCCACACGTGCTTTAAGCACTTCGGGCATTCAGCTTGCCACTCACCCTCTCACCTTCAGCTTAATCCTGTCTCAAGACACAAGCGGGCTTGCTCGCGAAGGCGGCCTGACAGCCGACCTGGATGTTGGATCTGATCGGGTACATATCCGTTATTTGGGTAACGGCTGCTAATGGTTCCGCCCTTACGGCGGCTCACTTTTGAAAAGCGCAAAAGTAAGCAAAACGCTCTTGCCCCAACACTCGGCACCTCGCCTAGGCTCGGTGTGCCCGTAATCCGACAGGTATTTGGGGGGCCGCCGCCACGCGCCATCCATGGCGCGGGGCGGCTAAACCGGCATCCCTGCCGGTTTACCCCCCAAATCCCTGTCGAATTCCGGCCAGCGTGTTTGACGGGGCGCCTGAGATCAAAAGCAGGATCAAGAGCAAGAGCAAGAGCAAGAGCAAGAGCAAGAGCAAGAGCAAGAGCAAGAGCAAGAGCAAGAGCGGCTCGCTTCGCATCGTGGTTGGTGTTGGGGGGGGGGACAACGTTGTGTTGATACCTATGCTGCGAGAGCAGTGGTGAATTTTCCACCGCTATCGCAGGCCAGCCAGCTCCCACATGGACTGTGTTTACAGCTTTAGATCAGAGCAGTTCGAAGGTTTGTTGCTGCACGTCCTGGGAGTCCAGTCCGATCTGCACATTGAACTCACCCGGTTCCGCGGCGAACTTGAGTTGGGTGTTGTAGAACTTCAAGTCTTCCTCGGTGATGGTGAAGTGCAGGGTGCGCTCTTCACCGGCTTTGAGCATGACCTTCTGGAAATTCTTCAGCTCCTTGATCGGGCGGATCATCGAACCGGCCACGTCCTGGATATACAACTGCACCACGGTTTCGCCGTCCACCTTGCCGGTGTTGGTCACGGTGACACTGGCGTCGAGCTTGCCGGTCTTGTTCAGTGTGGTGGACGACAGCGCCATGTCCGACAGGCCGAACGTGGTGTAGCTCAAGCCATACCCGAACGGAAACAGGGGGCCGGTGGTGTCATCGAAGTACTGCGAGGTGTAGTTGCCCGGCTTGCCCGGCGTGAACGGCCGGCCGATGGTCAGGTGGTTGTAGTAGGTCGGAATCTGCCCCACCGAACGTGGGAAGGTGATCGGCAGCTTGCCCGAAGGGTTGTAGTCACCAAACAGCACATCGGCGATGGCATTGCCGCCTTCGGTGCCGGCGAACCAGGTTTCCAGGATCGCATCGGCCTGTTGGGTCTCTTCGAGAATCGACAGGGGACGGCCATTCATCAGCACCAATACCAGCGGCTTGCCGGTGGCTTTCAAGGCCTTGATCAGGTCACGCTGGCTCTGCGGGATGTTCAGGTCGGTGCGGCTGGAAGATTCGTGGGACATGCCACGGGACTCGCCCACGGCGGCGACCACCACGTCGGCATCCTTGGCAGCCTTGACCGCCTCGTCGATCATCACTTGGGCAGGGCGGGTGTCATCCACCACTTCCGGCGCATCGAAGTTGAGGAAGTTCAGGTAGTCGACCACGGCCTTGTCGTTGGTGATGTTGGCGCCACGGGCATAGATGATCTTGCCCTTCTCGCCGATCACCGCGTTCAAACCGTCGAGCAGGGTGACTGACTGCTCCGGCTTACCGGCGGCGGCCCAACTGCCCATGATGTCGATCGGCGCCTTGGCCAGCGGGCCGACCAGGGCGATGGTGGCGGATTTTTTCAGCGGCAGGGTGTTGTTCTGGTTTTTCAGCAATACCAGGCTGCGGCGCGCGATGTCGCGCGCATCGGCGCGGTGCAGGCGGCTTTCGGCGTAGGTGTCGGCCGGGTCGTCCTCAGCCTTGCCGATGCGCAGGTACGGGTCCTTGAACAGGCCCATGTCGTACTTGGCGCCCAGCACTTCGCGCACGGCGTTGTCGATGTCGCTCTGCTCGATTTCACCGGACTTGAGCAGCCCCGGCAGCTCCTTGCCGTAGAGCGAGTCGTTCATGCTCATGTCGATGCCGGCCTTGATCGCCAGCTTGGCGGCTTCACGCCCGTCCTTGGCCACGCCGTGCTTGATCAGCTCGAAGATCGCGCCATGGTCGCTCACGGCCAGGCCCTTGAAGCCCCAGTCCTTGCGCAGCAGGTCGTTCATCAGCCAGGTGTTGGCGGTGGCGGGCACGCCGTTGATCGAGTTCAGCGCCACCATCACGCCGCCGGAGCCGGCCTTGATCGCCGCGTGGTATGGCGGCAGGTAGTCCTGGTACATCTTGACCGGGCTCATGTCGACCACGTTGTAGTCACGGCCGCCTTCCACCGCGCCATACAGGGCGAAGTGCTTGACGCTGGCCATGATGCTGTCGGCATTCGCGGGGCTTACGCCCTGGAAGGCCTTGACCATTACTTCGGCGATACGCGAGACCAGGTAGGTGTCCTCACCGAACCCTTCGGAGGTGCGGCCCCAGCGTGGGTCACGGGAGATGTCGACCATCGGCGCAAAGGTGATGTCGAGGCTGTCGGCGGCGGCTTCCTGGGCGGCGATGCGCCCGGAGCGGCCGATGGCTTCCATGTCCCAGCTGGACGCCAGGGCCAGGCTGATCGGGAAAATGGTGCGGTGGCCGTGGATCACGTCGTAGGCGAAGAACATCGGGATCTTCAAGCGGCTGCGCATGGCCGCGTCCTGCATCGGACGGTTTTCCGGGCGGGTGATGGAGTTGAACGTGCCGCCGATGCGGCCGGCGGCGATTTCCTTGCGGATCAGCTCGCGGGGCATCTCGGGGCCGATGCTGATCAGGCGCAATTGGCCGATCTTTTCATCCAGGGTCATCTGCTTGAGCAGGTCGCTGACGAAGGCGTCCTTGTCTTTAAGCGCAGCAGGCTTTGTTTCTGCCCATACGGGGTGACTGGCCAGAGTGGCAACAAGGCCGAGCAAACACAGCTTTTTCATGAATATCCTTTTTCGGCTCACTGCACAGCATCCAGGGAACGCTGGCGGCCAAAATGTGGGGAGCGTCTATTGTTGTTCGGGTGTTGTTCAGATAAATGCAGCACACTCTGAACTCTTTTTCGCGCTGGGCATCTTTGTAGCTGATTGGCTCAATGCATGCCAGTGGTGGCGGATTATGCCCCAAGCGCGTGGTGTATAGGGTGAGTCGTCACATTCCATCAAGATTGGGCAGGAGAAACACCATGCAAGCAGCACAAGGTTACCGCTGGGGCTTGAAAGCCGCGGTTTTGCTATTGATCGGCACGGTGCTGAGCGGTTGTGGCATCAACAACATCCCGACCCTGGACGAACAGGCCAAGGCCGCCTGGGGCCAGGTGCAGAACCAGTACCAGCGCCGGGCCGACCTGATCCCCAACCTGGTGGAAGTGGTGAAGGGCTATGCCGCCCATGAACAGGACACCCTGACCGCCGTCATCGAAGCGCGGGCCAAGGCCACCTCGATCCAAGTGGATGCCAGCACCCTCGACAACCCGGAAAAACTCAAGCAGTTCCAGCAAGCCCAGGATGGCTTGAGCGGCGCACTCAGCCGTTTGATGGTGGTGTCCGAGCGCTACCCGGACCTGAAAGCCAACCAGAACTTCCTGGCCCTGCAATCCCAGCTTGAAGGCACCGAAAACCGTATCGCCGTGGCGCGCCGGGACTTTATCCAGGCGGTGCAGGCCTACAACACCGAAATCCGCACCTTCCCGGGCCGCCTGTGGCACAGCGTGATGTACAGCGACCTGCCGATCCGCGCCACGTTTGAGGCCACCAGTGCCGACGCCGATAAAGCGCCGCAAGTGAAGTTCAAATAAAGCTGCACTGAGGTGTCGATGCGTTTATTACGGATAGGCCTGGCGCTGTGGCTGTTGGCCTGCGTGGGCATGGCCCAGGCGGCGCTGACCTTCCCGGCGCTGACCGGGCGGGTGGTGGACACCGCCGAGATGATCGACCCCGCCACGCGCCAGCAGCTGACACAGCAGTTGCAGGCGCTGGAGCAGACCTCCGGTGACCAGATCGTGGTGGTCACCGTGCCTGACCTGCAGGGCGTGCCCATTGAGGACTTCGGTTATCAGTTGGGCCGCCAGTGGGGCATCGGCCAGAAGGGCAAGGACAACGGTGCGCTGTTGATCGTCGCGCGCGATGAGCGCAAATTGCGCATCGAAGTCGGCTATGGCCTGGAAGGGGTGCTCACCGATGCGCAGTCGTGGGTGATCATCAACCAGGTGATTGCACCCAAGTTCAAGGCCGGCAATTTCAGCCAGGGCATCAGCGACGGTGTGGCGGCGATGGTGCAAGTGGTGGGCGGCGAACCACTGGCCGTGCCGGCGCATGTGGCGGACGCCAACTTTGCCAAGGATAATCCGGGGTTTTCCATCGGCTTGTTTATCCTGCTGATCGGCGTGTTGTGGCTGTGCAATCGTCTGGGGCTGCCGGTGGGCGCGATCCTGCTGGCGATTCTCAGCAGCAGCGGACGCGGCGGTGGCGGCGGGGGAGGTGGCGGTGGTTTCCGGGGCGGCGGTGGCGGCTTCGGCGGCGGTGGAGCTTCAGGCGGCTGGTGATGACAATAATTAGAGAGCAATTACAACCATGGCATTACTGACTGAACACGAGCAGCGCCAAGTCGCGGAGGCGATCGCCCGGGTGGAAAAAACCACCGACGCGGAACTGGTGACCGTACTGGCCGCCCGCGCCGATGACTACGCCTACATCCCGCTGCTGTGGGCCAGCCTGATCGCGCTGGTGGTGCCGGGTGTGGTGCATTACCTGTCGGGCTACCTGACCATGTACACCTTGCTGCTGGCGCAATGGGCGACGTTCATCGTGTTGTGCCTGGTGTTCCGTTTGCCCAAGGTCACCACCCGCCTGATCCCGCGCTCGGTACGGCATTGGCGCGCGTCGAACCTGGCGCGCCGTCAATTCCTGGAGCAGAACCTGCACCACACGCTGGGCAGCACCGGCGTGCTGATTTTTGTCAGCGAGGCCGAGCGGTACGTGGAGATCCTGGTGGATGATGGTATCTCCAAGCATCTGGATGACAGCAGTTGGGATTCGATCGTCACGGCGTTTACCCAGCAGGTGAAGCAGGGCGAGACACTGGCGGGGTTTATCAGCTGCATTGAAGCCTGTGGCGAGTTGCTCAAGGTGCATGTGCCGGTGACCCAAACCCGTAATGAACTACCGAATCGCTTGGTCGTACTCGAATAATCCAGGCAACACCCAGCCCCTTTGTGGACACCACATCATCCAGTGTTCACATTTGAGGGGGGCTGCTGATTGACCGTTGATCAAATAACTCCGTGCCCTGACGCCCCATCCCCCCTAAAATGCCCGGCATTCCCTGCCCGAGGCGTTTTTGTTCATGTCTGTCACTGCTCAACCGGATCATCACGCCCAGTTCATTGAACTGCTCAGTGCAAGCCTCGCGCAGAATGCCTTTATCAAGCTGGTGCTGGCCAAATACGTCGGTGACGAGGCTGACCTGCAGCGGCTGATCATCAAGCCGGTAACGGTCAAGGAGCAGGCGTGCCTGTCCTTTGTCTACCGCTACAAGACCCGCGATATCACCAAGAATTTGCCAGTGGCCGACGCTGTTGCGGCGATTGCCGAGCTGCTGCCGGCGCGGTTCAAGAACGCTCACCTGCTGTCACTGACCGACGAAGCCCAGTTGGAATACAGCAAGAAAAACAAAAGCTCACTGTTCAAAAGTAAACCGCAGCAATTGCGCGAAGCGCCGTCGGCCGAGCATAACCGCGAGAAGAACCGCTTCCTTGACCTAAGCCGGCCGTTCCTCGCCGACCTGGGCGTCACCGACGCCAAGCAGGCGCTGATCCCGTCGATGTCGCGCAAGTGGAAGCAGATCAACAAGTTCATCGAAGTGTTCAGCCACGCGCTGACCTCGTCCCCCTTGAAGCTGGACCAGCCGGTGCGCGTTGCCGACTTCGGCTCGGGCAAGGGCTACCTGACGTTTGCGATTCACGACTACCTGCGCAACACCCTCAAGGCCGAGGGCGAGGTGACGGGCGTCGAATTGCGTGAAGACATGGTGACCCTGTGCAACACCGCCGCCGCGCGCCTGGAACACCCTGGGCTGGTGTTCAAGTGTGGCGATGTGCGCAGCGTGGCGCCCAGCGAGCTGGACGTGATGATCGCCCTGCATGCCTGCGACGTTGCCACTGACTACGCCATCCACACCGGCATCCGCTCCGGCGCATCGATCATCATGTGCTCACCGTGCTGCCACAAGCAGATCCGCCTGCAAATCCAGAGCCCGGTGCTGCTCAAGCCCATGCTGCAATACGGCCTGCACCTGGGCCAGCAGGCGGAAATGGTCACCGACAGTTTGCGTGCGCTGTTCCTCGAAGCCTGTGGCTATGAAACCAAGGTGTTCGAATTCATCTCGCTGGAGCACACCAACAAGAACAAGATGATTCTTGCCGTGAAGCGCGCCGAGCCGGTGGACAATGCGCAGTTGCTGGAGAAAATCCAGGAGCTGAAAGCGTTCTACCACATCACCGAACACTGCCTGGAAACCCTGCTGCGCGCCGATGGCTACCTGAATTGAAGTGAACACGGTCCTCTGTGGGAGCTGGCTTGCCTGCGATAGCGGTGTGTCAGTCACCACCGTCATCGCAGGCAAGCCAGCTCCCACATCAGACTGAGCCAGCCTTGATGATGGGGGCTGGCTGCACCGTCGTCTTGCGCCCTAGCATCACCGTCACGATCACCCCACACGCAAACAGCCAGGTGATCGGCTCGATGTGTTCACCAAAGAACAACGCCGAAAACGCGATGGTGAAGAAGATCTGCAACAGCTGGATCTGGCTGACCCGCGCGATCCCGCCCATGGCCAACCCGGCGTACCAGGCAAAGAAGCCCAGGAACTGCGAGAACAGCGACACATAGCCAAACGCCCACCACGCACGCATCGACACCGCGCCCTGATGCTGCGCCGCCAGGTAACACACCGGGCCGATCAGCACCGGCGTTGACAGCACCAACGCCCAGCAGATCACCTGCCAGCCGCCCATTTCCTTGGCCAGGCGACCCCCTTCGGCATAGCCCAGGCCGCCGACGGCAATCGCACCCAGCATTAGCAAGTCACCTGCCTGTATGCTGCCGGCCCCGGTGATCAGCGCATAGCTCAACACCAACGCACTGCCCAGCGCCGCGCAGGCCCAGAAGGCTTTTGACGGCCGCTCATGGGACAGCCACGCCGCATACAGCGCCACGCACAGCGGTTGCAGGCCGTTGACCAGCGCGCCATGGGACGCCGGCAACGTTTGCATGGCCCAGGCCGACAGCACCGGGAAGCCGAGAATCACCCCCGCGATCACCAGGCACAGCCCGCGCACCTGGCGCCAGGTGGGCCAGCGCTCGCGGCGCCACAGTAACAGCGCCGCTGCCGGAATTGCCGCGAACAGCGCACGGCCCAGGCCGTTCAGCAACGGGTGGATTTCCTGCACCACGATACGGGTGAAGGGCAGGGTCAGGCTGAAGATGACGACGCCCAGCAGGCCGAGGGCCATGCCGGTGTTTTCGCGCGAGCTCATGAGGTAGAACCGAAATCTAGAGGGCTTCAAGGGAAGCCCATCTAGCCACATCCCCCGCCGATTGCGGGCCTACAGCTGGGTGCGGATTTATCCGTACAGTTTTTTCAGAAGAAGCGCGTGATGCTGATCTTGGCGTTGCGGCCTTGGCTGTAGACACCTTCACCGCTGAGTGCAGGTTGGTAGAAGCGGTTGAAGAGGTTGTCGACGGTGAAGTTGATCTCGGTGCCCTTGAGACCGGCCTGCTGGGGTTTCCAATTGGCGAACAGGCCTTGTGTGTCGTAGCTGGCGTTTTCCGTCTGGTCGTAGATAAAGTCGCCGATGCTGGAGTTCAAACCGCCCGCGTAAACATCGGTGGGCACGCGATCGGTCTTGCGTACGAACTGGCCCTGCCAGCCCACCTGCGCGTCCCAGTTCGGGATCTTGGTACCCAGCACCACCACCCATTTTGCCGGTGGGATATCCCGCGCCCATACGTGCAGGTTGGTCGCCCAGGGATTGGTGTAGGGGTTGTCGCGCTTGCCTGTGGCCCAGGAGTAAGTCAGGGAACCGAACAGGTAGGTCGAGTCGTAGTAGCTTTCCAGCTCGAAGCCCTTGATGGTCATGCCACCCACATTGCGATAGTTGGTCCTGGATGCCGCGTCACTGCATACCGAATCGATACTGCCCGGCACGTTCAACTGCCGTTCGCAGCCAATGCCGGTGGCCTTCATGATTTCGTCTTCGATGCGGTTGTGAAACAACGTGGTGCGTAACTGCAAGTTGTCTTCACGGGTGAAGAGCCCCGAAAAGTTGGTGACGTTGCCCGCGGTAATCGCCGTAATGCGCTCAGGGTCGAGGTTCAGGCTGGTGGCGCTGCGGGTGCTGATGGCGCCCTGGACTTCGTACTGTTCATCGATCACCGGCGCACGCCACGTGCGGTTCCAACTGGCGAAGAACGCCACATCCGGGGTCACGTTCCAGAACGCAGCGAGGCGTGGCGACCAACCGGTGTAGGTACGGTCGCTGTAGTCGTGGCCCACTTTTGGGTCCGGGTTGCTGTAGTACGGCGCATCGTTGGCTTCGCCGCGGTTGCGCACGTGGTCGTAACGCAGGGACGGCGTGATGGTCACGTCGCCCAGGGTAATCGCGTCCTGGATGTAGAACGCGTTGCTATCGACCTTGCCGTGGGGCATGAAATACGGCTGGAAGTGTCCATAGTTGTATCTGGCGGTGTTGTAGGTTGCACCCGGCATCCAGCTTTCGGTTTCACGCTTGTGCTTGCGGATCTGCACGCCCGTGGTCACCGCGTGTTCCAACGCGCCGGTGGTCAGCAGGCTGGTATTGCGCAGTTCAAGGATGCGGTCTTTGTAGGAAGTATCCATCTTGCGTCCACCGGTAGCCAGGCTAATGACGGCATTCTCGGCGCGCTCATCGGTCTGGTCGGTATTGGACTCCGAGTAGCTCAGCTTCAGGTCGATCAGCGGGTTGTTCAGTGGGTGGTATTCGTACTTGCTCGACCAGGTGGTGTCCACCGTGTCGCGGTCGGCCAGGAAGCGTGATACGGCCGTGGCGTAGCCGTAGCGGTCGATGGCCGATTGTGTCGGGGGTGATGGATAGGACTTTGCCGAGAACGGCGTCATACGTTGGCTTTGGGCGCGTGAGTAAGACAGGCCCATGCTGTGTTCGTCGGTGAAATACGCGTTGAACTTGAACAGTTGGCCTTCGACATCCTGCGCGCTGTTGGGCAAGCGTTTGGGGTTGATCGGGTATTGGTTGCGCGGGTCGGGCGGAGTGTCGGCCAGCTTGAGGTCGTCGCCGTCGCGCTTGGTCAGGTAGACCAGGCCATCCATGCGGCCGTCGTCGGTGCGGCCATACACAGCGCCGGTGTAGACCTGCTCGTGGGTGTTGCTGGCGTAGCCGTATTTGACCATCGCCCCGGCATTTTGCCCGTTCTTGAGCAGGTCGGGTGCGTCCTTGGTGATCATGTTGACCGTGCCGCCAAAACCGCCGTTACCGGTAAATGGCGAGTAAGGGCCTTTCTCCACCTCAATGCTTTTGATCAACTCGGGCTCAATGAAGATGGTGCCTTGTTGATAACGCTCGAAACCGCTTTTGGCCGCGCCATCCACGGTCATCGGCACATCTTCGGCATCGCCCATGCCGCGGATGTTCATGGTCTGGCCGCCCGGCTTGGGTGAGCCGCCCATCGATACTCCGGGCAGGGTCTGCAACAGCGAAGGAATGTTATCGGGCTGGTAGCGGTCGATGTCCGCTTGGCTCAGGGTGGAGCGGCCCACGGTGATGGAGTCGACCTGGTTACCGGTGCCGATCACGCTCAGTGCATCCAGTTGAACAACGCCGCTATTGGTGGTCTTGGCCTCTTCGGGTCTTACCACATAGGTGCTGCCAACCTTGATCAGGGTGAACTCGCCGTTTTTCAGCAGGGTGCGAATCGCCACTTCTGGTGTGAAGTCACCATTGAGCGCAGGGGCATGCACGTTCTTGAGCAGCTCTTCGTCGAACAGCAGTTGGATCTGTGCCTGTTGCGCCACCTGGCTCAGGGACGTGGCCAGTGCCTGGGCGGGCAGCGTGAATGTCTCGGCTTGGGCAGTGAGGCTGAACACCAGGCAAGTGGCAATGAGCGTCGGTCGAAGAAACAGGTGCGAAGCGTGGCAAGGCGCGCGAAACATGAAATCCCCCGGTGCGGCCAAATGGCCAAAAAGGTGTGCGTATCAGGTACAGACCGGAGGAAGACGGGGTAGGGAAAAAAATCCACACCTGCGAATGCAAAATATTCTCAAATAAGAATTCAGTCGGGTTATTTGCTCGGTTCGATCCTCATGATGCCATCGGCCGACGCCACGGTTTTTACCGGCAACAGGGCGGGCAAGGCGTTGAGCAGGGCGTCGGGATCATTCACATCCAGATTGCCCGAGACCTTCAGGTGGGCCACGGCGCTGCTGACCTGCAGCGGTGCCTGGGGGCGGTACAGGCTCAATTCATCGATCAGGCTGGCCAGTTCGCGGTTGCGAAACGACAAGTGTCCACTGCGCCAGTCGGCGACTTCTTCAGCGGTGAGGGTTTGCTGCTGCAACGTGCCCTTGGCATAGCTGTAGATCGCGCGTTGCTGTGCACCCAACAGGCTCACGGGGCTTTTTGCATCCGGCTCGAAGGCGACCTGCCCATGGGCGACGCTGACCACCAGTTGTTGCTGGCTGCGGCGTACATCGAAGCCAGTGCCGACCACGCGCACACGGGCTTCGCCTGCTTGCACGAACAGCGGCCGCTCCTTGTCGGCGGCCACTTCGATGTACACCTGGCCCTTGTCCAGGTGCACGATGCGCTGGTACGCGCTGAAATCGACCCGCACGCGGGTGTTGGCATTCACGTACAAGGTGCTGCCATCGGGCAGGTCCAGGGTGCGCATGCCTTTGGCATGGGCCGCTACCTGAGTGTGATAAAGCTCGCGCGGCGCGCCGATATGAGTGGCCAGCACCGCGCACAGCAGGGCGGCGGCCACGGCCAGGGCAGGGCGCCATACCGACGGTTTGCGCTGGGGCAGCGCCACGGGTTTGTTCAGTTGCTGCAACTGGGCGAGGTCTGCCCACAGTTGTTCGAATTCGGCATAGGCGCGGGCATGGGCAGGCTCGGCTTGCCAGGCAGCAAAAGCCTTGCGGTCGGCGCGCCCCGCGTCATTGCGGTTGCGGGCAAACCAACTGGCGGCTTGGGCATCAATGGCGTCACGGTCTTCGATGTCCAGGGCGTCGGTGTCGCTCAGGCGGTTCATTCTGGCTGCTCCGTGCCGGGTTCGTGTTGAAGGCGTCGCTTGCAGTGCAGGAGGGCAAACGCGATGTGCTTTTCCACCATGCTGGTCGAAATGCCCATGCGCTCGGCGATCTGCGCCTGGCTCAAGCCTTCGAAGCGGTGCAGCATAAGGGCTTCTCGCCTGCGGGGCGAGAGTTCAGCAAGGACTTCTTTCAACTGTTCCAGGCGTTGCAAGCGTTGAGCGGCGGCCATGGGATCGTTTTGCTCGTCGGTGACCGGCTCGGCGTCCATTTCGGCGGGGTCAAAGTGGGCGGTCTGCCGTACCTTCTGTTTGCGCCAGTGATCACGCAGCAGGTTGCGCGCCATCTGGAACAGAAACGCCCGTGGCTGCTCGACCTTGGCCCGGTCGCGGTAGTCCAGCCACTGAGTAAAGACATCCTGGGTCATGTCCGCCGCGTCGCTGGCGTTGTCCGTGCGTTTGCGCAGGAAATACAGGATATCTGTATAGAACCCGCGAAAGGCATCGGCCGACAACGGGTCGGGCTTGGGACGAGACATGGATATCCTTCTTGACGAAGCACGACTTGGAGAAAGTCGTGAATGGTATCGAGAACCATTGTCATTTGTCTCTATTTTACGGATGTACACAGCAAAAAATGTGGGAGCGGGCTTGCTCGCGAAAGCGGTGTGTCAGTCGATTTATCCGGTGACTGGCACACTGCATTCGCGGGCAAGCCCGCTCCCACAGGGGATCGTGGGTTAGCGCAGTAGTGCTTTCAGTTGTTCAATCCCCACGTCACCCAGCGGGAACACTGGCAAACGTGGATCACCCACTTCCAGACCGGTCAGACGCAGCCCGGCCTTGATCGTCGCGGGCAAGCCACCCTTGAGGATGAATTCCAGCAAGGGCAACTGGCGGTAAAACAGCTCTCGCGCCTTGGTCAGATCATTGGCCAAGACCGCCTCATACAACGCCAGGTTCAGCTCTGGGATCAGGTTCGGTGCTGCCGTGCACCAGCCCTTGGCGCCTGCCGCGAAGGCTTCCAGCGCCAGCGGGTTGCAACCATTGTAGAACGGCACATCGCTGTGGCGATGCAACTGGTGCATGCGTTGGATATCCCCGGTGCTTTCCTTGACCATGGTCACGTTGGCCACCTGCTTGAGGATGCGCAGGATCAAATCCACCGACATGTCCGTGCCGCTGGTGGCCGGGTTGTTGTAGAGCATGATCGGCACGCCGATGCTGTCGCCGATCGCGGCGTAGTGGGCGAGGATCTCCGCTTCGCTGAGCTTCCAGTAGGACGCCGGCAGCACCATCACCGCATCGGCGCCATTGGCCTCGGCGTAACGGGCGCGGCGCACGGCTTTGGCGGTGGTCAGGTCCGAGACGCTGACGATGGTCGGTACGCGCCGGGCGATTTTCGCCAGGCTGAAGGCGCTGACTTCGTCCCACTCGGCGTCGCTCAAGTACGCACCTTCACCGGTGCTGCCCAGTGGCGCGATGGCGTGTACGCCGCCGTCAATCAGGCGGTCGATGGAGCGGCCGAGGGCGTCGAGGTCAACGCGTTGGCCGTCGGCGCTGAACGGGGTGATGGTGTAGCCGATGATGCCGTGAATGTTTGGGCTGGACATGGACGGTCTCCGGTCGAAAATAGGCAAGTCAGTTCAGGCAATCGGCGTGTTGACGCAGGTTCTGCCGGGCGTAGTAGTTGAACGCGGCGCCATGGCGCTTGGGCCGTGAGATCCAGTCATGGGCCTCGCGCCCCAGTTCCGGCAGGATTGGCTTGATGGTGCCGGCTGCCATCGCGAGCAACTGCAACTTGGCCGCGCGCTCGATCAACTGCGCGATCACACAGGCTTCCTCGATGCTCGCCCCGGTGGACAGCTGGCCGTGGTGCGAGAGCAGGATCGCGCGTTTGTCGCCCAGTGCCGTGGTGATGATTTCACCTTCTTCATTGCCCACCGGCACACCCGGCCAGGCCTCCAGGAAGGCGCAGTCTTCGTACAGCGGGCAGAGGTCCATATGGGACACCTGCAGCGGCACTTCCAGCATCGACAGCGCGGCGATGTGCGTGGGGTGCGTGTGGATGATGCAATTCACATCCGGCCGCCCACGGTACACCCAGCTGTGGAAACGGTTGGCCGGGTTGGGGATGCCATGGCCCTCCAGCACTTCAAGATCCTCGTTCACCAGCAACAGGTTGCTGGCGGTGATCTCATCAAAACCCAGGCCCAGTTGCTGCGTGTAATAGGTGCCCTGTTCCGGCCCGCGCGCGGTGATCTGCCCGGCCAGGCCGGAGTCGTGACCGTTTTCGAAGAGGATGCGGCAAGTCAACGCCAGCTTTTGCCGGTCGGTCCACGTATTATCCGCCAGGGTGTTTTGCATCTGGGTCAGTGCTTGCTTGACCAGTTGGTCTTTCGGGAGTGCTAATGTCTTGGCCATATCGGGTGCCCTCGGTAGCTGCAAATGACACTAACGATGCTATATGACACTTTGTGTCATTGGCAAGCACAGCTTATCGCTTACTGCATGGATTAACCGCAGCGCATGTCTATCCGTTTGAAATTATTGAGAAAAAAACTTGGCGTCACCTTGGAGGCCCTGGCCGAAAAGTCTGGGATGACCAAGAGTTACCTGTCCAAGGTCGAGCGCGGGCTCAACACGCCGTCGATTGCCGCCGCGCTCAAACTGGCCAAGGCGTTGAACGTGAAGGTCGAGGAGTTGTTCAGCGAAGACAGCGTCAGCCTCGACAGCTACAGCCTGGTGCGCAGCCATGAGCGGCCGGACACCTCACCGGGTTATGCGGTGCTGGCCCATCAGGTCAGCGAACGCAGCCTGCTGCCGTTCATCATCTACCCGCCGGCGGAGTTCACCGACAAGACCTTCAAGGAGCACCTGGGCGAAGAGTTTCTGTTCGTGCATGAAGGCCAGGTGGAAGTGGATTTCATGAACGAGCGCGTGATCCTGGAGCGGGGCGATGCGCTGCACTTCAATGCGCAGAAGCCTCATCGGTTGCGCTCGGTGGGGCCGGTGCAGGCGCAATTGCTGGTTGTGGTGCACAGCTCGGAAGAATGATGTCGCGCATGTGTTGCGAACACACTCAATGTAGGAGCTGGCTTGCCTGCGATAGCATCACCTCGGTTCAGCTGACAGACCGAGGTGCCTGTATCGCAGGCAAGCCAGCTCCCACATTGGATCGACGTCGCCCATAAAATCAGCGTTCGACAGGCACTGAAAGCGCTGGATTGCCCAATGGGTGCGTACGCGCCGCGAAGAACTTCAGCGCCACCCCAGCCCCCTCAAACAACTCCGAATACCGCCGCTTCTGCTGACGAATAAACCCATCGCTGCGCCCCGACACCGAGATCGCCAGCGTCGTCACATTGGCTTGGCGAATCGCGTCCACCAGGTGTTTATCCTGTGGTCCCAGTTCGTGCCCGAACAGGCACAACGCCCCCTCATGGCTCAGCAACTGCTCATAGCAGAACGACAGGTAATCCGAACTGCGGATGGTCTTGAGCTTCTCTTCCACCTTGCCCTCGCTGACAAACAGCGGTACGTCGTCCAGGGTCTTGATAGTGTTGTTGATCGCGAAACTGCTGAGCAAGGTGCTGTCAGTGGTCGGCAACTTGCGCGCGGTACCGTCGAGGTTACGCACCAGGTGCAGGCCGCCGTGCAAGTACAAGATGCGCGTGGCGTCGGTACGGGTATTGCGCAGGTCGAAGCTGGCGTCGGCGCTGCGGAACAAATCGTCGATGCCGGGGGCGTGCAGGATCGCCCAGTAGTTCAGCAAATCGTAATTGGTGGTGAACACCGTGGGGTAGTTCGCCAGCTCGCTGTTGATCGTCGCCAGCGTCGACGGTTGCACCAGGCGCCACGGGATATGCACGGCGTGGATGGTGTTGATCAACGCTTCCTTGATCGCGTAGTAACGATTGCGCGGCGCCGCCGAGCTGACCGCCAGGGCCTTGTTGACCCGGCTGGTGGTCTTCAACGCGCCCAGCGCCTGCTCGAAGCTGCGGGTTTGCAAGGCGTCGAACACGCTGAGCTCGGATTGGCTCAGGGGCTTTTCTTCGACGGTGCGGGCGTTTTCGAACAGTGAGTCGTAGGCGAAGTCTTCCCAAATCGTGCGGCTTGCGCCGTTGCCGATCAGAATCCCGCTGAAGTCGTGGGCAGCGCGCAGGGCGCTCCAGTCTTCAAGGTGGGCGTCACTATCCTGGAAATCCTTCATTGCGGCGGGTCTACTCGAAATCGGCTGGACGGTGACTTTATCACGGGTTGGCGTTGATCCTGATCAAGATACGGCGGCTGGCGCAGGTTGATGCTGTAGGCATAAAGCCTCTGAGGATTCGCCATGAGCAGCACCTTTTTTATCCCCGCCGTCAATATCATGGGCACCGACTGCCTCGACGAAGCGATGACCGCCATCCGCAACTATGGCTTTCGCAAAGCATTGATCGTCACCGACGCCGGCCTGGCCAAGGCGGGCGTCGCGAGCATGATCGCCGAGAAACTGGCGATGCAGGACATTGACTCGGTGATCTACGACGGCGCCAAGCCCAACCCCAACGTGGAAAACGTCGAGAACGGCCTGGCGCTACTGCAGCAGAGCGCCTGCGATTTTGTGGTGTCCCTGGGCGGCGGTTCGCCCCATGACTGCGCCAAGGGCATCGCCCTGTGCGCCACCAACGGTGGGCATATCGGCGACTACGAAGGCGTCGACCAATCGAACAAACCGCAACTGCCGCTGGTGGCCATCAACACCACCGCCGGCACAGCCAGCGAGATGACTCGCTTCTGCATCATCACCGACGACACCCGCCACGTGAAAATGGCCATCGTCGACCGCAACGTCACGCCGCTGCTGTCGGTCAACGACCCGGCGCTGATGGTCGGCATGCCCAAGGGCCTGACAGCCGCCACCGGCATGGACGCGTTGACCCATGCCATCGAAGCCTACGTGTCCACCGCCGCCAATCCGATCACCGACGCCTGCGCCATCAAGGCCATCGAACTGATCAGCGCGAACCTGCGCCTGGCGGTCCGCGACGGCAGCGACAAGGCCGCCCGGGAAAACATGGCCTACGCGCAGTTCCTCGCCGGCATGGCCTTCAACAATGCGTCCCTGGGCTTCGTGCACGCCATGGCCCACCAACTGGGCGGTTTCTACGACCTGCCCCACGGCGTGTGCAACGCAGTGTTGCTGCCCCATGTGCAAAGCTTCAACGCCAGCGTCTGCGCCAAACGCCTGAGCGACGTGGGCCGTGCGCTGGGCGCCGATATCAAGGGCATCACCGACGAAGAGGGTGCCCAGGCCGCCATCACCGCCATTCGCAGCCTGGCCCACGACGTCGAAATCCCCGCCGGATTGCGCGAACTGGGCGCCAAGTTGCAGGACATTCCCTTGCTGGCGACCAACGCGCTGAAAGATGCCTGCGGCCTGACCAACCCTCGGCGGGCGGATCAGCGGCAGATCGAGGAGATCTTTCGCAACGCGTTTTGATAGGGGCAGCCTTAAGCTGCAAGCGGTAAGCTACAAGCTGGATGCGTTCAACTTGAGCTTGAAGCTTGCGGCTTGCCGCTGAGGTCCCCCCTATGAGAGTTCTGTTATTCGGCGCCACCGGCATGGTCGGCCAGGGTGTCCTGCGTGAGTGCCTGTTGGCCGCTGACGTTCAGGAAGTCGTCGCCGTTGGCCGCACGCCCTTGACCCAGGAGCACGGCAAGCTGCACCAGGTGTTGCACGGCGATATGCTGGATTTCCAGCCTCTGGAAAACCTGTTGCAAGGCTTTGACGCGTGTTTCTTTTGCCTCGGTGTTTCATCGGCGGGGATGAATGAAGTCAAGTACACCCACCTCACCTATGACCTGACGCTGGTCGCTGCCAGTACCCTGGCGCGGCTTAATCCGCAGATGACTTTTATCTACGTCTCAGGCGCCGGGACGGACAGTTCCGAGGCGGGTAAATCGATGTGGGCGCGGGTCAAGGGCAAGACCGAGAATGCCTTGCTGCGCCTGCCGTTCAAGGCGGTGTATCTGTTTCGGCCTGGGGTGATCCAGCCGTTGCATGGCGTGCGGTCGAAGACGCCGTTGTATCAGTCGTTTTATTCGGTACTCGGGCCATTGCTGTCGTTTGTGCGGCGGCTGAAACCAGGCTGGGTGGTGAGCACCGAGACCGTAGGCCGGGCGATGTTGCAGGCTGCCAGCCAGGGTGCGCCGCAGCCGGTGGTGGAGCAGGCCGAGATCAATCGGCTGGCCAGCGAGCGTCGCTGATGTTGCACAAGAGTCTGGTGCGTCGCTTGGACCTGATCACGCTGCAGTTGTTTGTGGCGGTGTTCGAGGAAGGCACGCTCACCCGTGCTGCCAATCGTGAGGCCATTGCAGTGTCGGCTGCCAGCAAGCGCTTGATGGAGCTGGAGCAGGTGCTGGGCGTCAGCCTGTTCGTGCGCCGCGCCAAGGGCATGGACCTGACGGCAGCCGGTGAAACCCTGCTGCACCATGCGCGGCAGATGCTGTTCAACGTCGAGAAGATGGGCCTGGAACTGGGCGAACACAGCCATGGTGTGCGCGGCTATGTGCGAATGCTGGCCAATCTTTCGGCAATTATTCAGTTTCTTCCGGAAGACCTGCGGGGCTTTTCCGAACTGCACCCCGAAGTGAAAACCGACCTGGAAGAACGTCCCAGCAAAGGTGTGGTTCAAGGTGTGTTGGATGGCGTGGCGGACCTTGGGATTTGTTCCAGTGACACCGACATCAAAGGCCTGCCCAGCGTGACGTATCGACGCGACAAACTGGTGGTGCTGATGCCGGCGGCTCACCCGTTGGCAGAGCGTGAAACCCTGGCGTTCAGTGAAACCCTCGACAGCGATTACGTCGGCCTGCACGCCGCCAGCTCCATCAATATGCGCACCCATGCGGCCGCGCGCGAGGCGGGCAAGATGCTGCGCCTGCGCATTCATGTGCCGGGGTTCGACGCCATGTGCCGGATGGTCCAGGCCAACATGGGCATTGGGATCCTGCCACAAAAGGCCTACGAGTTGTTTGGTCGCGCACTGGGCCTGCATGCCGTACCGCTGACGGACGACTGGTCGGACCGTAGCCTGATCCTGGTGGTGCGCGATAAGACGCAGTTGTCCCCGGTCAGTCGTCTGCTGTTCGACTACCTCAGCGGTCCCCTGTAGGCGCCCGGCTTGCCGGCGATGGCAATTTTTAATCGCCGCAGCACGCAAGGGACTCATCGACCGTCAGCCGATTCGTACAAATGTGTTCGCGTTTGGCGAACGCTCCTTGCCAACTGACGGTTGGATTTATCCTGCACCTGCCCTCTAGTCTTGGCGTCACATTCCAAGAATAAGAGGTACACCCCATGACGGCTCCTTTGAGCGGTATCAAGGTGATCGAGATCGGCAGCCTGATTGCCGCGCCGTTCGCCGCCCGGTTGATGGGCGAGTTTGGCGCCGAGGTGATCAAGATCGAGGCCATGGGCCAAGGTGACCCGCTTCGCAAATGGCGAAAGCTGCACGAAGGCACGTCGCTGTGGTGGTACCTGCAATCGCGTAACAAAAAGTCCCTGGCGCTGGATCTCAAGTCGCCCGAAGGCCTGGACCTGATCAAGCAATTGCTCGGTGACGCCGACGTGCTGATTGAAAACCTGCGCCCCGGTGGCCTGGAAAAACTCGGCCTCGGCTGGGACGTGCTGCACGCTCTCAACCCCAAACTGACGTTGGTGCGCATCTCCGGTTACGGCCAGACCGGCCCGTATCGCGACCGCCCTGGCTTTGGTGCCATCGGCGAGGCCATGGGCGGTATCCGCTACACCACTGGCAACCCCAACTCGCCACCGGCGCGGGTCGGCGTGAGCCTGGGGGATTCCCTGGCGTCGTTGCACGGTGTGATCGGCGCGCTGATGTCGCTGCTGCGGGTCAAGACGGGGCAGGGCGACGGGCAGATTGTCGATGTGTCGCTGGCCGAGAGCGTGTTCAACCTGATGGAAAGCCTGGTGCCGGAATACGACATGCTTGGCCATGTGCGCGAACGCAGCGGCGGTGCCTTGCCGGGCATTGCGCCCTCCAACACCTACCTGACAGCCGACGGTGCCTACGTGGTGATCGCCGGCAACAGTGACCCGATCTACAAGCGCCTGATGCACACTATTGGTCGCGCCGACCTGGCCGAAGCGCCCGAGTTTGCCCACAACGATGGGCGCGCCGCGCAAAGCGGTCTGCTCGACGCCGCGATCACCCACTGGACCAGCAGCCTGCCCATCGATCACGTGCTCGGCGCGCTTGAAGCCGCAGAGGTACCGGCAGGGCGCATCTACTCCGTCGCGGATATCGTCAGTGACCCGCACTACCAGGCGCGTGACATGTTGCTCAATGCCGAGTTGCCTGGCGGTGTGTCGGTGAAGATGCCCGGCATCGTGCCCAAACTCTCGGACACCCCTGGCGGCGTGAACTGGCAGGGCCCGTCCCTGGGGCAACACACCGACGAAATTCTTGGCAGCCTGGGCCTGGCCGGCGCCGATATCCAACGCCTGAAAACCTCGGGAGTGGTGCAATGATCACCGACTATTCAGACCCGCTGATCGTGCAGGAAGTGTCCCCGCGTGACGGCCTGCAAATCGAGCCGACCTGGGTCGCAACGGCGGACAAGATCGCCTTGATCGACCAGCTTTCCCTGGCCGGTTTTTCACGGATCGAAGCCGGTTCGTTCGTCTCGCCCAAGGCCATTCCGGCATTGCGCGATGGCGAGCAAGTGTTCCGGGGCATCCAACGCAAGCCGGGTGTTATCTATGTCGCACTGATCCCCAATCTCAAGGGCGCCCTGCGTGCCATCGAATCCCGTGCCGATGAGCTGAACCTGGTGATGTCCGCCAGCCAGACCCACAACCTGGCCAATATGCGCATGCGCTGTGAAGCGTCGTTGGCGGCGTTTGGCGAGATCGTCAGCGTTGCCGCCGACCACCCTGTGAGGCTCAACGGCAGCATCGCCACCACGTTCGGTTGCCCGTTTGAAGGCAAGATCGATGAAGACCGCGTGCTGCAATTCGTTGACGCTTACCTTGAGCTGGGCATCCAGGGCATCAGCCTGGCCGACACCACGGGCATGGCCAATCCACGCCAAGTGGAACGCCTGGTCAAGCGCGTGTTGCAGCGCGTATCCGCCAGCGACCTGACCCTGCATTTTCACAACACCCGCGGCCTGGGTTTATGCAACGTGCTGGCCGCTTATGAGGCCGGTGCCCGTCGATTTGACGCGGCGCTCGGCGGTTTGGGCGGCTGCCCGTTCGCACCGGGGGCGTCGGGCAATATCTGCACTGAAGATTTGGTCAACCTGTGCGAAGAGGTCGGGATTCACACCGGCATCGACCTGCCGCACCTGCTGCACATGTCCCGCCGTCTGCCGGCCCTGTTGGGCCATGAACTGCCTGGCCAGGTGGCCAAGGCCGGGCGCAATGGCGACCTGCATCCGCCGCCGGCCTACATCGCCACGCTGTAGCACCGCACCAGACAACAAAAACAATCGGGCGCCTGTGAGCAGCCCGCTGGAGAGAAACCATGAGCACTAATACGTTGGAGGCCGGCGCGCGCCCGGCTGCTGAAATCGATGCCGAAAAAGCCCTGGTCAGCAAGGTCGCCTGGCGCCTGATGCCACTGATCATGGTGTGCTACCTGTTCGCGTTTTTTGACCGTATCAACATCAGCTTTGCCAAGTTCCAGTTGCAAGCGGACCTAAGCCTGAGCGACACCGCCTATGGCCTGGGCGCCGGGTTGTTCGTGGTGGGATACGTGATCTTCGAAGTGCCAAGCAACATGATGCTGTACAAGGTCGGCGCGCGGCGCTGGATTGCGCGGATCATGATGTCGTGGGGGCTGGCGACGGCAGCCATGGTGTTTGTCACGGCAGAATGGCAGTTCTATGTGCTGCGCTTCCTGATCGGCGCAATGGAGGCAGGTTTTGCGCCCGGCGTGCTGTATTACCTGACGTTGTGGTTCCCGCAGCACTTCCGTGGGCGCATCACGTCGATGCTGTTCCTGGCGTCGGCCTTTGCCGGCCTGCTGGGCGCACCGTTCTCCGGCTTGGTGCTGGAGCACCTCGACGGCGTCTTGCAGATGCGCGGCTGGCATTGGCTGTTCCTGCTCGGCGGCTTGCCGTGCATCGGCCTGGGCTTCCTGGTGCTGACGCTGCTCAAGGACCGCATCGAAGATGCCCATTGGCTGACACCCGCGGAGAAAACCTTGCTGGCCAGTCGCATCGCCAAGCATGAGCCGAACCAGCACGGGGGCTCGCTGCTGTCAGCAATCCGCATTCCTGGGTTCCTGATGCTCGGCTTCATCTACTTCCTGATCCAGGTGGCGTCCTACGGCCTCAACTTCTGGGCGCCGCAATTGATCCGCAGCGCCGGTACCCAGAGCCCGGTGATGATCGGCCTGCTCACGGCGATTCCTTATGTGTGCGGCGCGATCAGCATGGTGGTGATCGGGCGGCTGTCGGATGCCACCGGCGAGCGGCGCAAGTTTGTCTGCGGCCTAGTGGTGCTGGGGGCAGTGGGCTTCTTCAGTGCCGGCATTTTCGCCGACCACACGACCTTTCTGATTATTGCCCTGGGCATGCTGGGCGCGGGCATCATCGCCTCGATCCCGACCTTCTGGACCCTGCCACCCAAGTTGCTGGCCGGCGCCGGGGCAGGCGCCGCGGGCGGTATTGCGGTGATCAATACCCTCGGGCAGTTCGGTGGCATTGTCAGCCCGGTGATGGTGGGACGCATCAAGGACCTCACCGGCAGCACCACCCCGGCGCTGTATGTGATCGGCGTGTGCGCGCTGTTGGCGGCGGCGCTGCTGCTGTGGGGCTTGCCGCAAAAACTGCGCACGCTCGATAAAGGCTGATCAGCCAGCGGTGGCCAACGCTCGGGCCGGTGTGGCGCTGAACTGAATCAACGCCACCCCGCCCATCAACAGCAACGCCCCCAGCACGCGGGGCGTTGTCAGTTGGCGCTCCACCAGGCCGAACAGGCCGAAGTGATCCAGCACCAATGAGGCCAGAATCTGCCCGGCCATGGCCAGCGCGATAAACCCCGACGCGCCCAGTTTGGGGAGCAGCATCAACGCCAGGGAAATAAAGCACACGCCAAACGCGCCGCCGGCCCACATCCACAACGGCGCCTGACTGATAAACGCCAGGCTTGGCAATGGCAAGCGCATGGCCAGAATCACTGGCAGCAACACGATGATGCTCACCAGCAGTGACGCCAGGGTGGCCCACAACGGATGACCGAGCCCGCGCCCGAGGTTGGCGTTGATCGCACTTTGAAACGGCACCACCGCCCCGGCGACGACCGCCAGCGCCAACAGGCCCACCCAATGCAACGTCGTCATGTCCACTCTCCCAGAGGTTTTGCTGGACTCTAGGCTATTCGTCGCGCAAATTTAAATTCCAAGTTCTTATGCCGAGCATGCAGCTGATGAATGATCTTCGCCGCATCGACCTCAACCTGCTGGTGATCCTCGACGCCTTGCTCACCGAGCAACACGTCACCCGTGCCGCCGAGCGCTTGCACCTGAGCCAGCCGGCGGTCAGCCATGCTCTGGCGCGTTTGCGTGACCTGCTGGGTGACCCGCTGCTGGTGCGCCAGGGCGGTAGCCTGGTGCCGACGGTTCGCGCGCTGGAGTTGGCCGCGCCACTGGCTGAGGCCCTGGCGCAGGTGCAGGCCCTGTTGGCGCCAAATCGCTTTGACCCGGCGTCGGCCAAACGCAGGTTTCGTGTGGCGATGTCTGACTACAGTGCGGCGATTTTCCTACCCGACCTGGTGCGGATGCTGCGCGGTGAAGCGCCAGGTATCGATCTGCAAATTATCCAGGCCAGCCGTGAAGGCATGGTGGAAGGTGTGCTCAATGGCGACCTTGACCTGGCTGCGGGGGTCTTCCCCGACATGCCCGCAGAACTGCGTACTACGCCGTTGTTCGACGAGCACTACATCTGCCTGGTGGACCGCAACAGCCTGTCGCCAAGCGGCACATTGGATCTGTCCACCTACCTGTCACGGCCCCATGTCTTGTTGGAAATGCGTGGCAGCGGCACACCGGAAATCGAGCGGGCACTGACGGCGATTCGTGAACGTCGACACGTAGCAATCAGCCTGCCGCACTGGGGCGTAGCGCCGCAGTTGATCCAAGGCACCGACCTGATCCTCACCGTCTCGACGCGTGGCTTGCTGAATATTGATCACCAGCACTTGCTGGCCGTACCGCCGCCCTTTCATATTCCATCGTTTGCGTTTGAATTGGCGTGGCATGCACGCCGGGGAGGGGATTCGGGGTTGCAGTGGTTAATTGGGCAGGTGCAGGGTGTATTGTCCAAAGGCCACCGCTGACAGGAAAACAACACCATGCTTTCTGGCTTCAACCACCTCACCCTCGCTGTCACCGATTTGGATCGCAGCGTCCGCTTCTATCATCAACTGTTGCAACTTCAACTTGACGCCACCTGGGACGCCGGTGCCTACCTCTCGCTGCCGGGCCTGTGGTTATGTTTGTCGCTCGATCCATTGCGCACTGCGCAGCCGGCGGCCGACTACACCCATTACGCGTTCACAGTGGCTACAGATGATTTCAGCGCACTGGTGGCGCGCCTGCGTGCGGGCGATGTGCAGGAGTGGCGCGACAACCGCAGTGAAGGTGCCTCGTTCTATTTTCTCGACCCGGACGGCCACAAGCTCGAAGCCCATGTCAGCGACCTGGCCTCGCGGTTGCAAGCGTGTCGCGCCAAGCCCTATGCCGGAATGAAGTTTTACCCGTAGCACGGGAACGTGCAGAATCCCTTCACTGTTCAACCCTCTGTCTGAGTCACGCCCATGACCCTATCCTTGCTGCTCGCCGTGCTTGCTTCAGGTTTTATCTACGGTATTACGCCGGGGCCGGGGGTGTTGGCCGTGTTCGGCATCGGCGCCGCCCGTGGCCGGCGTGCCGGCGCAGGGTTCCTGTGCGGGCACCTGCTGGGAGACGTGGTGTGGTGCTCGACAGCGCTGATCGCCATCGTTGGCGCGCGGGAAGTGGGCAGCAGTGCGTTTGATGTTCTTGGTGTGCTCAGTGGCCTGTATTTGTTCTGGCTTGGCTGGCGCGCGATCCGAACCCAGCGCCGCAGCAGCGATGCGCCTCAAGGGGCTGCACGGCATCCGTTCTGGCATGGCATCGTGTTCGGCCTGACCAACCCCAAGGCGTACCCGGTGGCGGTGGCGACATTCACGGCGTTGCTGTCCAGCCGTGCCGAGTTGCTGACTTGGTCGATGCTGCCGTCGCTGATCTTCCTGAGCTTTGTCGGCGGGCTGCTGGCCTACGCGATCCTGATCGGTGTGGTCGGTGCCCAACGGGTGCGCAAGGTGTATCAACGCCATGAAATCCTGATCACCAGACTCTGCGGCGTGATGTTTATCGGTTTCGCCATCAACGCTCTAGCGCATGCATTGCCAGGCCTGTTGGGCAGCAAACCCGCCTGATTTGATGATGACCGTTCGTCGCACTGGCGAGTTTTTTCTAAACCTTTGCCGCCCTGAAAATTCGAATTGAGGGCGGGGTGTGTTCCCCCGCACCTATTTTTACCCTGGAGGAACCCATCATGAGCCGCATGGCTATCCGGTTACGCACCGCCAGTTTCGCGATGCTGCTGGGCCTCGGCGCCAGCAATGCTTTCGCCCAGTCGCCTGCTGAATTCATCGAGCAGGCTTCGGCCAAAGGCATGGCCGATATCGAAACCAGTCGCATGGCCCACGCTAAGACCTCGTCCCAGGAAATCAAGGACTACACCATCGAGGTGATCAACGAGCGCACCCTGGCCAACCAGCACCTGGCGGCCATCGCCAAGAAGCTCGACCTGCCTGTCGCGCCGCGCGAGAAGATCGTCGACAAAGCCGAAACCCTGATGCCCGAACTCAAGGACGGCGACTCCTTTGATGCGGCCTACACGGCGCAACAGGTCAAGGAAAACGAGGACGCCATCGCCCTGTTCAAAAAGGAAGGTGCAGCGTCGGATGTGCCAGAAATAAAAGCCCTGGTGGATGAGACGCTGCCCAAGTTGGAAGAGCGTCTGCAGAAAGCCCGTGCATTGGCATCGACCTATGGCAAGGGTCATCAAGGCGACGGTTGAGCCTGTCACCTGAACTGAAAAATGGCGGTTGGTGCTTCTCCAACCGCCGTTTTTTCATGCCTGGTTCAAATCGGTCTTGATCTGCGCAGCATCGTCGGCGTGCTCGCCGCAACTGCTATTGAGGCTGACGCTCCCCGTCGCACCGATGCTGCGGTATTCCTTGCGCAGTTTCTCGAGTTCTTTACGGTCGAGCCCGTCCAGGCTCAGCACGGCATTCTGTGCATCCTTGGACACGCGCAGCAGCTCATCAATCTTGATATGCAGGATGTCGTTGTCGCGGTTCTGCGTGTTCTGGATCAGGAACACCATCAGGAACGTGATGATGGTGGTCGAGGTATTGATGATCAGCTGCCAGGTGTCGTTGTAGTGGAAATACGGCCCGCTCAGGCTCCACGCCAGAATCAACGCCACCGCCGCGTAGAACGTGCGTGGGCTGCCCGCCCAACGGGACAGGGATTGGGAGACTGCGGAGAATTTCATGACCGTTTTTCCTTTGGAAGAGGTGATGAATTAATGGACCGCAGGGAATCTTTGAAATTTCTTTTTACATTTGCCTGGGTGAACAAAGTTGTACGTTTTTGTCGTCGGCTACCTCAGAAGGCCAACTCCGCTTGGCCCGTGCCCTCCAGCGCGAGCAAATACTGCTTGGCTTCCAGCCCCCCGGCAAACCCGGTCAACCCGCCCGACGCGCCGATTACCCGGTGGCACGGTGCAATGATCGATATCGGGTTACGCCCATTGGCGGCGCCCACCGCGCGCACGGCTTTCGGGTTGCCGATCTGCTGTGCGATCTGGCTGTAACTGCGGGTCTCGCCGAAAGGAATCGTCAGCAGTGCCTGCCAGACCCGCTTCTGGAAGTCGGTGCCGGAAAAGTCCAACTCCAGCTCGAACTGGTTGCGCGTACCGGCGAAGTATTCCTGCAACTGGCGTTCGGTTTCCAGCAGCACCGGGCTGTCATTGGCCTCGCGCAATTCACCCAAACGCACACGGTTGGCGCGCTCGGTTTCCCACAGGATGGCGCCGAGTTTGCCGTTGCGCGCCACCAGGGTCAGTTGGCCGACGGGGGAGGGCATGAGTTTGTATTCGTAGGGCATGGGCCTGATCCTTGACGCTGTATGGCGTCACTGTCCGTGTTGTAAACCGTGGGGGAACCCTGTTTCTTGCGATGGAGTTCCACGCGGCTAAAAACGCCAGTGAATCCAATTGCCCGACCCATAGACCCAGGAGACCTGGAAGATAAACCAGACTATCGAGGGCGTCGACAATGCGACCAGTGAGCCAAGGTTGAGTAGAGCGATGATGGTCGCGCCGATTGTCAGACCTCGACTGGCATGCTGCCTTGCGTACCACGCGCCATAGATGGACCCGGCAACGGTCGCTATTGATACAAGGCGTCCGAGACCTATGGGGGGCAAGGGTATCAGTGGGGCCAGCAGTGGAATGATCAGCACCAGCCCCAGGACTTTTCTAAAGACCAGCCTCGACGTTTTTTGTCCGCGCGGGAGCATTCTGGGTTGTCCTGTTTTTGGGGAAGGCGTATCCCATAGTGATAGGCGAATATTCTTATTCCTGTAGGGATAGGCTTAATCAATGTTCCTGCTGAAGCACTTTCAGCGCTGCCGACGCCAGGAACCCCAAACGGCTTTTTTCTTCCGGGTGGTGCAGTACCTATTCATCGATCTGTGCAATGACGGCGAGAAACTCATCAACTAGCACACTTTTTGTTTCAGCCCGGGTCAGCACCAACAATTGCGCACACGCATCCCCCTCCACCAACGGCCGGTACGTCACGCCTTTATTCATCAGGCTCTGCGTACACGCCGGCACCAACGCCACCCCTTGCCCGGCCGCCACCAGCGCAATGATCGATGTGATCTGACGCCCGGTCGGGCCTGGGCGTAATGGCTGGCCGTGGTGGCGGTAAAGCTGTTCGATGGATTGGTTGAGCCCCGAGCCATAATCGGCTGGGAATAAAATCAACGGGTAGGCACTCAGCTGCGCCAGGTTGACGCTGGGTTGACGGGCCAGCGGGCTGTCGCTGGAAACGGCGGCCACCAAGCGCTCTTCGCCCAGGGACAGCGCATGCACCTCATCGCCCTGTGGCAGCAGGCGACTGAGCCCGATATCCAGCCGCCCGTCCGCAACGTGCGCGCCCAGGCTGCCGGAGGCGCATTCCACCAGGGTCAACTGCACATCGGGAAACCGCTGGGCAAATGCCTGGATCGCCTGGCTGAACAAATCCGACAGGGCGATCGAGCTGACATACCCCAGTGCCAGTTGCCCCGCAGTGCCCGCCGCCAGCTTCCCGGCGATGACCTGCGCCAATTCCACCTGCTCCAGCACGCTGCGTGCGTAGGGCAGGAACGATCGGCCCTGGGCGGTGAGGGTGACGCTGCGGCTGGTGCGATCAAACAGCTTGAAGCCCAACTCCGTTTCCAGCGCCGAGATCTGCCGCGTCAGCGGCGGCTGTGCCAGGTGCAGGCGAATGGCGGCGCGGCCGAAGTGCAGTTCTTCAGCGACCGTCAGAAAGTAACGCAGCTTGCGTAGGTCGAGCATCCTGGTCCTTGGGTATTGATCGGTCCGAAATCGGTATTGGTTCAGGACCCGCCGGCCATTCTATAAAGACCTCACAAAATAAAACGAGAGGTTTCATGAAACCGCGCCTGCATTGTGCCCGTCTTGCCCTGTTCCTGTGTGGCTGCGCGGCGTTCCTCAACCTGTATGCCACCCAGAGCATTCTCCAGACGTTTGCCGCGCAGTTTCACATCAGCGCCAAGGCAGCGGGGTGGAGCATCACCGTAACGACGCTGGCCGTGGCGATCACTGCGCCGTTTGTCAGCCGGCTGACCGGCCGTTTCGAGCAACGCACGGTGATCAGCGTGGCGGCCTTGCTGCTGGCGGTGCCGGCCTTGATGACCGCCTATGCCGACAGCTTTGCCGAAGTGCTGGTGTGGCGATTTGTCGAAGGCATGTTGATCCCGGTGGTGTTTGCCACCAGCGTGGCCTATATCGGCGACCGCTGGAGCGGCGGCACGGTAACGGAGGTCACCAGCCTGTATGTGGCGGGTACGGTGCTGGGTGGGTTCGCCGGGCGCTTTGTCACAGGGGTGATGACTGAATACGTAGGCTGGCGCGAAGCCTTTGAATTGCTGGCAGTGCTGAGCCTGATGGTGGGTGGGTTTATTCAATTCCTGTTGCCTGTCAGTCGTGTGCGCTCGGTGAGGGTTCAGTCCTCATTCTCGGTCGTTTTTCGCAAGCCCTTGCTGGCGGCTTACGCTGTCGGTTTTTGCGTGTTGTTCTCTCAAGTTGCAGCGTTTACCTACGCAGGTTTGTACCTGGGATTACCGCCATTCAACCTCGGGCCTGCGGCGTTGGGCACGCTTTACATGGTGTTCTTGCTGGCGCTCATCGTGATTCCCATCGCCGGACGCCTCAGCAAATCCCGACCTCACGCTGAACTGCTGAGCGTGGCCGCGGTGCTCGGCATCAGCGGCTCAGCGCTGACACTGGTGCCCTCGTTGTGGTGCATCGTGGTGGGCTTGGCCCTCAGTTCCACCGGTGTGTTTCTCGCCCAGGCGGCGGCCAACGCCTTCACCGCCGCTACCGCCCGCGACAACAAGGCCGGCGCCGTGGGCGTGTACCTCACGTGCTATTACCTGGGTGGCAGTTGCGGTGCGATTGTCCCGGCGTTGATCTGGGAGCGCTGGGGCTGGGCCGGGTGTGTGGTGCTGATTATCACCTTCCAAATACTGACCTTGCTGATCGCCCTGACCGGCTGGAAGCCCCCTAAACCTCAATTGATCCCGACACCATGAACGACACAGTCGCCGTGCCCACCCCCGCCTCGTCATCCCGTCGCCGCACGCTGATCGCTGGCTGCAGCGCCCACGCCGTGCATGATGGCCTTACCGACGTCATCTACGTGCTGCTGCCGATCTGGCAGACGCAGTTTGCGCTGTCCTACGCCCAGGTTGGACTTCTGCGCGGGGCCTATTCAGGAATGATGGCCGTATTCCAGCTCATGGCCAGCCGCGCGGCAAAACGCTGGGGCCGTGTACCGCTGCTGGTAGGCGGAACCGCGCTCGCCGGTGCGGCTTATCTAGTGGTGGGTCAAGCCACTGGACTGGTGATGTTACTGCTGGCGCTTTTGCTGGGCGGCTTGGGGGCAAGCACGCAACACCCGCTGGCATCCTCGATGATCAGCGATACTTACGAGGACGGTGGCGGCATCAAGCAGGCTTTGTCCCAGTACAACTTCGCCGGTGACATTGGCAAGACCCTGGTTCCCGGTCTGGTCGGCTTGTTGCTCACGGTCATCAGTTGGCGCGCCAGTGCTACGCTTCTCGGGTTGTTGGGGTTGGCGGCGGCGGGGCTGTTGTGGTGGTTGATCCCCAGCCAGCCGGACGCCTCGGTGGCGACCCAAAAAACCAAGTCCTCTACGGGAGTCGGCTCTGTCAGCGGTCTGCGCGCATTGATCCTCACTGGCACTCTCGACAGCGCCGTGCGCATGGGTTTTCTCACCTTCCTGCCGTTTTTGCTGCAAGCCAAAGGGGCGGGCACTGCCGGTATTGGCCTGGCCCTGACCCTGCTGTTTATTGGTGGCGCGTTCGGCAAGTTATTGTGCGGCTACCTGGGCGCGCGCATCGGCATGATGAGGACGGTGTGGCTGACGGAAAGCAGCACGGCCTTGCTGATCGTCGCTGCGGTGTATGTGCCGCTGACCGCGCTGATGGTGATGTTGCCGCTGCTGGGACTGGTGCTCAATGGCACGTCGTCGGTGTTGTACGGCGCCGTGCCTGACCTGGCGGGTGGAGGTAAGCGGGAGCAGGCATTTGCGGTGTTCTACACCGGCACGATTGGTGGCGGTGCGCTGGCGCCGGTGGTGTTTGGCGGGGTGGGGGATACGCTGGGCGTACCGGTGGCCGTGACGGTATTGGCGGGGGTGTTGTTGGTGACGTTGCCGTTGGCGTGGGTGGTGCAGCGGGGAACGAATGAGCCGGGTTGACGCGCGCAATTACAAAATGAGTAATCTATCCATTCGATCATGCAGGATACGAACGATCTCAATCCCATACGGGACGATCCGAAAATAGAGCGTATGTCTTTCAAGGCAATAGTGGCGGTATCCCGTGCGTATCTCGTTGCAGGCTGGCGCAATCCTTGGCTGCTGCGCCAACTGCTCGAACGCTTTCGTCAGAATGTCTATATAGCGGTTAGCCTGTTCTACGCTTTACGTCTGAGCGCTGTAAACCCAAATGTTTTCAAGATCACACTCTGCCGCAGGTGTAAGACGGTATTCAGTCATATGTCTTTAACATTCTTCTCTTGAACTCATCGGGGTTGAATAAACGAGGTTCGCCGCTGGACTCACCCTCCTTCAACGCTGCGCGGATTGATTCAATTTCAGCGCTGCGCTCTTGTTCACACCTTATCAAATCGCGGATGTATTCACTGTCATTGGTGTAATGACCCGCTTCTATCTGCGCTTTGATCCAGCCGTCTTGCTGGTCAGTAACAGTGATGGTTTCTCGTACGGTTCCCATGGGAGCGCCTCCAGTCCAAAGAGTGACAGCGAGCGCTATCATACTATTGGTGCGAAATCGCGTACCTGGATGATCGGCGTGTCACTGTGGGCCGATGCCGAAGGTATTTTCTTGGGTTCTTGCTTCGATGAGGTTCAGCAGGATGATGCGAACGGTGGGATGATTTCAAATGGTCTTTAAAGGGGGGTATTACTTGGAATTGCAGGTGGTTTCTGGCTGTGCAAAGGGCGGGTGCAGGTCTTGCGGCATTGCCTACACGAGGATCAGACTAGTCTGAGCTGTTCGCTATGGGTGGCCTGTTTAAGGCGTGTCTTCCCAGGCTGCCCATACCATAGGGGGAGCCGAGACATGCACAGCCTTAAACGCATGACTCCAGCGTAAACGGAATCCGCAATGCGCCAACCGGGCCTTCCCGAACACCGCACATTTCATCGTGCACACAGTGCTGCACCAGCACACAGGGAAACGGCGGAACCCGTTGCAACAGGTTGCGTAAATGCGTGGTGGAACGGATGCGCAATGGCTGGTTGTCATCGTCCAGCAACGTCATCTCGACATGATCCAGCCTGATACGCGCGATATAGAATCCACCCTCCAGCGACAGCAGCTGCAGCTCGCGAATTTCTCCATTTACTGCCAGTTCAGTCAGCCTGTGCAAATTCATGATTCACTCCTGCTGTGGGTCATTCACTGGCGACGAAAGAACAACGTGACCTGGCCCCATTCGACGCCGAACTTGGTCATGCTGGAGCGGTTGATCAGGGTGTCTTCGTCCATCAGGTACATCCAGTCATCAAAGCTCACCTCATAGACGGAACCGTCCACGGGTAGGTTGAGCCGGTAGCGCCAACGCAGTGCGTTACCCGCCACTTCGCCAATGGCCTCGCCAACCACATCACCCGCCCGACCGCGCCAGCGCCCCGGGCCATCCGGTGTCAGTGTCCACACCCGCTGTTGTCGCGTGCCGTCGCTGTACAGGAAGCGTTCGTCGAGAATCAAGGCATTACCCTCGCGTCGGCTGGCGATGTTCACTTCAAAGCGCTTGGCCACTTCGCCCGAGCGCTTCTGGAAAATCCCCCAGGCCTTGACGGGCTTGCTGAAGAACCGCTCCAGGTCCAACTGCGGTTGCTGGTCGGCGTAGTGCTCGACGCCTACGTTGGCGCAATTGCTCAAGCTCAACACCAGCAACAATGAAACCAGTAGACGTGTCATTGCTCGGCTCCTTGATCGTGCCTCAGCGCGTTGGAGTAATACTTGTACAAAAATATTGATTTGTATAGGTGTGGGCGAGGCGAATGATCGGCGTCTTAAATCGCAGCCATAAAAAAACCGGCCTCAAAGGACCGGTTTTTTTTGCATCCGCCGTCAAAAACAACCTGACACAGAACGCGAATTTGAGTGGAGCGGGTAGAGGGAATCGAACCCTCGTCGGAAGCTTGGGAAGCTACTGTTCTACCATTAAACTATACCCGCTCAGAGCGGCTGACTTTGTACCAGATGTTCGTCGGGATTTGAAGTTTTTCTTCAAAAATGTGGGGGTTGACGCTGGCTTGCCTGCGATATCGACACCTCGGTGTGCCCGTCACACTTCAGTGATGCTATCGCAGGCAAGCCAGCGCCCACCCCTCAGATTGCAAACGCATGCTGCGTCTGGCCATGGTGATAACGCAATCGGCTGACCTGGCGCTCCGGTTTCAAGAAACCCACCACCGCGTCACGACTGTCCCGGCATGCGGCCTTGTGCTCCATGTCTAGGAAATGCCCCGTCGCCTGAATCGTACTGAAGCTGCTGTTGGCCACATGCTGGCCAAACAGCTTGGCGTCCTGGGCGCTGGTGTATTCGTCCCATTCACCGTTGAGAAACAACACCGGAATGTCGATCTGCTTGGCGGCCTTGAGGTAGCACAGGCGATCACTGTTGAGCACATGGCTGATGTGAAAGTGCATCTGCCCATACTCGTGCTCGGCCAGGCTGCTCACGTGTTTATAGTTGAAGCGCTTGAACAGCGACGGCAAGTGTTTGCCGATGGTGCTGTTGACCAGGTGGCCGACGCGGTCGCGGTCGAGGTTGCCGAGGTAGTCGACGCCGCGTTCCAGGTAGTCGCGCATCGGGGCGTTGATCACCGGGGAGAACGAGCTGATCACGGCCTTCTCCACGCGGCGCGGGCGATGGGCGAGGGCAACCAGGGTGGCGGCGCCGCCCCAGGAAAAGGACAGTACGTGTTCGGCGGCGAAGTGATCGATGAGTTCCAGCAGGAGCTGGCCTTCGACTTCCTTCGTCAGCATTTGCTCGTGGCGGTTGTGGATTTTGGAGCGGCCGGCGTAGGGCTGATCGTACAAAACCACATTGAATTGCGGGTACAGGCTTTTCACGGTTTGGGCGAAGGATGCCGTGGTGGCCATGGAGCCGTTGACCAGGATGATGGTCTTTGCAGCAGCGTCCGCGCGATAGAACTCCGTGTAAACCCGATACTGACCCTGTATATCCAACACAGCGATTTCTGGCCTCATGTCGTAAGACTCCTGGCAAGCGGGTAGGGCGCGCAGATCACTCTGCACGAGCTTTATGACAGGTAGGCATACGCCTGGAAAAGGAGGCCCATGTCGATCCAATGACGGCTGGCCGACGGCTGTTGTTATGGCGGGCTGTTTGCCGGGAAGGCCCGTGGATCAAGCGCGGGCGGGGCAAGGTGGTTCTTGGAGGTTATAGGCGACTCGCCAGTCATATTTGAACGGGTGATCCTGATTCAAGCAGCAGAGCGGGCAGCTCGCAAGGCGGTGAAGCGGTTTTTTGCCATCACCGGCTGAACGGTCATCAGACCTGGCGGATTTCTTCGTCAGTCAGCACCCGGTATTGGCCGGGCGCGAGGGCGGCATCCAGCACCAAGGGCCCCATGCGCTCGCGATGCAGGCCGATGACCTTGTTATCGAAGTGCCCGAACATGCGCTTCACCTGGTGATAGCGTCCTTCGATGATGCTCAGCCGCGCGGTTCTCGGCCCCAGCAACACCAGTTCGGCGGGTTGGGTGGTCAGGTCTTCGAACGCGAAATACAGGCCCTGTGCAAACGTGGCGGCGTACTCCGCGCCAATGTCCTGCTCGGTCTCTACCCGGTAAACCTTGGGCAGTTTGGTCTGCGGTTGTGTCAGGCGACGCGACCATTGGCCGTCGTTGGTGATCAGCATCAGGCCGGTGGTGTTGAAGTCCAGGCGACCGGCAATGTGCAATTCGTCTTTGCCCGGCTCATCGAGTAGATCCAGCACGGTCGGGTGCTGCGGGTCCGCCGTGGCGCTCACGCAACCCTGGGGCTTGTGCAGCATGAAGTAGCGCGCCGGTTTGCCCGCCTGCAGTACTTCATCGTCAACACACACGCGGCTGAATTCCCGCACTTCGTGATGGGGATCATTGACCGCCACGCCATCCACCGACACCCGCCGCTCAATCAGCAACAGCCGCACTTGCTTGCGATTGAACCGGGGCAGGTTACTGAGGAACCGATCAACCCGCATTACGTTGGCTCAGCGCCACGCAACTGCACATCGACCTGGGCACAGCGCGGGCATAGGCAGGCCTTGTTGCGCAATTCCTCGGGCAAGGCTTGGAGCACGGCCGGGTCGATGGTGACGCTGTAGCACCAGCACGCCTGGTCGACCGTGCGCGGGTCTGCCAGGGAGCAGTCGTTGCGGGCGCCGCAGGCGGGGCAAAGGGTTGGCGTGGTCATGGGCAGGTTCGGGCTGGGTCTGGCAAATAGTCCGGAGAATCCCGGTGTGCCTCGTACGATACAGGGCCGACCCTGCCCAGGCTACTTAGAGCTGGAACTTGCTGACCAGTACGTTGAACGAGGTGGCCAGGCGCGACAGGTCCTGGCTGGAGGCGTTGGTCTGATGGGCTCCGGCGGCCGTCTGGGTAGACAGGTCCTGAATGTTCAACAGGTTGCGGTCCACCTCGCGGGCCACCTGGGCCTGTTCCTCCGAGGCAGAGGCAATCACCAGGTTGCGCTCATTGATCTTCGCCACACTGGCGGTGATGCGTTGCAACGCTTCGCCGGCGTTCTGCGCCAGGGTCTGGGTATTGTTGGCCCAGGTCAGGCTCTTGTTCATTGCCGCGACCGCATCGTCGGCGCCGGTCTGTACTTCACCAATCATCTTTTCAATATCCACCGTGGACGTCTGGGTGCGATGAGCCAGCGCCCGCACTTCATCGGCAACCACCGCAAACCCACGCCCTTGCTCACCCGCGCGGGCGGCTTCAATGGCGGCGTTGAGGGCCAGTAAGTTGGTCTGGTCGGCAATGCCTCGGATCACATCGATCACCTTGCCGATCTCTCGCACTTGGCCGGCAAGGTCTGCAACCGATTGTGTGGAGTCGTTAATCTCGACCACCATCGAACTCATGCCGGACACCGCCTGTTCCACTTGCTGGCGGCCATCTTCGGCCTCGGTGGTGGCCTGGCGCGAGGCTTCAGAGGTCGAGACAGCGTTGCTGGCCACTTCGTCCACGGCGGCGGTCATCTGGTTGACGGCGGTGGCTGCTTGTTGGATCTCATCATTCTGGCGGGTCAGGCTGCGGCTGCTTTCATCGGTGACCGCACTCAGTTCCTCGGCCGCCGATGCAAGCTGGTCGGACGCGTTGGCGATTTCCACGAGGGTACTTTTCAGGCCGCCTTGCATGTCCGACAGCGCCATCAGCAGTTGCCCGGCTTCGTCGGTGCGCTCGGTGATGATGGCCTGGGTCAGGTCGCCCTGGGCAATGCGCTGTGCGCTCTGCACGGCTTGAGCGATAGGGCGGGTGATCAGGCGGGTGATCAACATACCGATGATGATCGCAATGAGGAAGGCAAGCACAATGCCGCCGATCATCCACGTCAATGCACTGTTGCGCAGCTCATCGGCTGCGACCGCGCCTTCCTTGATCTGGCGGTTATTGGACTCGATCATTACGCGGATCAGCTCACGCGCCTGGCGGAACAGTTCGTTGTTGCTGGTATTGAGCTGGGCCCGGGCCTGGTCGACTTGGCCGCCGTCGAGCAGTGCCATTATGCGTTCAGAGTTGCTGATGTAGCTGGGCCAGATCTGGTCAAGTTTGTCTCCCGCTGCCCGTTCGTCATCTTCCAGCGGCGTTGCGCGGTAAGAGGCGTAGGACGCTTGGCTACGCTTGAGTTCCTGGGCGATGTCCTGGCGCACGCGGTCGCGGTCCTGTGGGGAAACGTCGCCTCTGCTGGCATCCATCAAGCGGTACAGGCCGCGGTTGTGGGCCACCAGGCCGTTGAGCGTGGCGGCCGTGTTGCTCACCGAAACCAGGTTGTTGGAAAACGTCAGTTCCAATGCCGTGGAGAGGCGAACCACCCCTTTGATTCCCAGCAGGCCCACCGCCAGGGTGACCAGCGCACACAGTAGAAACGAGAGCAGCAGTTTGGTTGAAATCTTCATGGGTCAGGTCCGGACAGGGTAGCGAAGGGCGCACGCTAGAGCCTCCCTGGCACGGTGCGATGTCATAGTGACATCATCGCAATTGATAAAGTTGCGAGCCAGACAAATTTACTGAATCGATAAAGCGGGTGCAGATGTATCAAGCTGTTGCGAAAACGCACCAGATTCCGTTTTTGATGTCAGATGTTTCGTCATTCAGTGAAAGCTGAATGCCGCCCTCCCGCGTCGCTGGAGGTGCTCTTCCGCGGTCCAGGAGGCCGCCATGTATCGACGACTGCTGCTCAGCGCTTTACTCGGTCTGACCCTTTCTGCTTGTGTGCCTTATTACGATGGAGGCCAGAGCTACTATCGATCCGAGGTCTACACCTCACCGGCGCCGGTGTACTACTACGGCGGTGGCACGGCGTATCCCTATCGACGTGACTACTACCCCGCACCGCGCTACTACGCGCCACAACCGCGCTACTACTCGGCGCCGCGTTATTACCAGCCGGCACCGCGCTACTACGGACCGCGCGCAGGTTACCGGCCTTACCCGAACCAGGGTTGGGGCGGCGGCGACCGTTGGGGAAATGGTGGGCACGGTCGCGGTTCCGACCATGGGGGTGGCCGCGGCGGTCACCGTTGACAGGTCTGCATTGCAAGCGGCGCATGAAGCGCCGCTTTTTTATGGGCAACTATTTAGTAATCGGACAGGTCGGCCAAGGGGTGGCGACCTTCCCACGCCTTATTGAAATGCGCCTGCACCACCGCCTCCGGAATCGCAGTGATATCCGGCCAATGCCAATGCGGCGTCTGGTCCTTGTCGATCAGCCGCGCACGCACGCCTTCGCTGAATTCGGGGTGACGGCAGCAATTGAGGCTCAGGGTGTATTCCATCTGGAACACCTGCGCCAGTGACAGATGCCGGCCACGCTGGATCTGTTCCCACACCAGGTGTGCGGTCAATGGGCAGCCTTCGCTGAGCGTCTTGCCGGCCCGGCTGAACAGCGGGTCAGTATGTTCGCGCAGTTGGCTCAAGGCCCGCCAGGCACACCGCACATCGCCCACGTCCAGCCATTCGTCGATCTGCGCCCGGCGTGGCAGCCATTGTGCCTCCGGTTTTTGCTCGACGGCTTCCTGGGCCAACGCCTTGAGAAGACTGTTGAGCTGCATCGAGGTCTGTTCCTGCCAGTTCAGTTGCAGCAGGCCGTCGAGCAGTTCGTCTTGCTGGTCGTCGCGCAGGAAGCGGTCGGCCAGGCCCAGGTCCAAAGCGTCGCGGCCATTGATATGGGCGCCTGTGAGGCCCAGGAACAACCCGAGCTTGCCCGGCAGGCGTGACAGGAACCAGCTGGCACCGACGTCCGGGTACAGGCCGATGCTGATCTCTGGCATGGCCAACCGGCTGCTCGGTGTAACGATGCGCACGGCGGCACTTTGCAACAGGCCCATGCCGCCGCCCAGCACGTAGCCGTGACCCCAGCAGATCAGCGGTTTAGGGTACGTGTGCAGGCGATAATCCAGGCGGTATTCCGCCGCAAAGAACTGCGCAGCCAGCGACGGCACGACACCTGGCTGTTCGCGGCAAGCCTGCGCCAGGCTGCGCACTTCACCCCCGGCGCAAAACGCCTTGGAGCCGTTGCCGCGCAGCAGTACACAAACGATGTTCGGGTCCTTGGCCCAGGTGTCCAGGCGGTCGCCCAGGGCGAGGATCATCGGCAAGGAAAGGGCATTGAGGGATTTTTCAGCGTCGAGGCTGGCGATGCCGATGCGGGCACCGTCGCTGCCGGTCAGCTCTTCGAAGTGCAGGTTCATCGTGACCTCATTCGATACGTTGAAGGATGAGTATGATCGCTTCGTAGGAAAGTGTCGGTGGTGTGTCAGATCAATTGACAAGCGGGGTCGGCTTTCCTAGGGTTCGCCCATTCTATTTACAAGACCCTTCAATCATGACCGACGATGACCGTATCAAACTCGAACCCAGCTGGAAACACGCGCTGCGTGACGAGTTCGAGAAGCCCTACATGGCTCAGCTGCGCGAATTCCTGCGCCAGGAACACGCCGCCGGCAAAGAGATCTACCCGCCCGGCCCGCTGATTTTCAACGCACTCAACTCCACACCGCTGGACAAGGTCAAGGTGGTGATCCTCGGCCAGGACCCGTACCACGGCCCCGGCCAGGCCCACGGCCTGTGCTTCTCGGTGCAACCGGGCGTGCCGGCGCCGCCGTCGCTGGTCAATATCTACAAAGAGCTCAAGCGCGACCTGAACATCGACATCCCCAACCACGGCTACCTGCAAAGCTGGGCCGACCAGGGCGTGCTGATGCTCAACACCACCATGACCGTCGAGCGCGCCAATGCCAACGCCCATGCGGGCAAGGGCTGGCAGTTCTTTACCGACCGCATTATCGAGGTGGTCAGCGAGCACCAGCCGCATCTGGTGTTTTTGCTATGGGGCGCGCATGCGCAGGGCAAGCAGAAGCTGATCGACGCGACCAAACACCTGGTGTTGACGTCGGTGCACCCGTCGCCGTTGTCGGCGTATCGCGGGTTTTTGGGTTGCGGGCATTTCAGCCGGACCAACAAGTTTCTTGAGCAGAATGGTGAGACGCCGATCGAGTGGCGGTTGCCGCCACTCTGATTCGCTTCACGGTTCGGGCTAACGGTTCCAATGCCTGAACAGAGGCTCTGCCAGGAACAGCACAAACAGCAGCCGCATCACCTGCATCGCGGTCACCAGCGGCACCGATAGTTGCAGTGTCTCAGCCGTCAGACTCATCTCGGCAATCCCGCCGGGCATCATGCCCAGGGTCAGCGAGCGCAGGTCCAGATGGGTCAACACACTCAGCCCTACCGCCGCCAAGGTTGCCAGCGCCATGGTCAAGGCCGTACCAATCAGGGTGCGGCCCATGAACGAGGGCGCGCGACGAAAGAATTGACGATTGAAGTGGCAACCCAGGCCGCTACCGATCAACCATTGGCCAATCTGGCTGCCGCCGTCTGGCAGGCCAATATGCAAATCCCACACGACGCTGGCCGTCGCACTCACCAGCAGCGGCCCGAACAACCACGGGTTTGGCTGACGCAACCGCTGCCAACCCCAGGCCACCAGCGCGCCTATCGGAAACAGCGCCAACAGCCAAGGCCAACTCACCGGCGCCGGATGAAACTGCGGCGCGCCGCCACCCAGCAAGTACTTGAAGATCGCCGGCACACACAGCACCACCACCAATACCCGCAGACTCTGCCCCGCCGCGACCCGGCTGAGCACCGCGCCATTGCGGGCGCCGAGGTTGACCATCTCACCGGAGCCACCCGGCATGCTGGAGAAGAACGCCGTGGCGCGGTCTTCACCGCTGCGGCGCATCAACCACACGCCGACCACGCTCGACAGGCTGGTGACCAGCGCGCCGACGAAGATCAGGCCGAAGTGGCTCATTACCTGCTCAATCACCACCGGCGTGAAGTGCAGGCCAATCCCGATCCCCACTACCCATTGGCCGCATTTGCGCCCGCCGGGAATCTCCGCCAACTGCCACGGCGTGAGGCAGCGCACCAGGATAATCGCCAGCAACGAGCCGACCATGTACGGCAAAGGCCAGCCGACGAGGCTGGCCAGGTAACCGCCGGCCAGGCCGACCAGCGGTGTTCCCCACCAATGTTTAAAGGTGACCTCAGACATCGGCCACGGCACGACGCTGCAGGGCACGTTTGCGGTAGATGCGGATCAGCGGGAAGGCCAGCATCAGCGCCGTCAGTACCCACACACCAAAGGTGATCGGGCTCGACCAGAGAATCTGCAGGTCACCGTTGGAGATCGACAGCGCACGGCGCAGGTTCTGCTCCATCAAACCGCCGAGGATAAAGCCGAGCAGTACCGGCGACAGCGGGAAGTCGAGCTTGCGCAGGATGTAGCCGAAGATGCCGATACCGACCATCAGGAACAGGTCGAAGGTGGTAGCGTGCACCGCGTACACCCCGATGGCAGTGATGATCGCGATCACCGGCACCAGCGCCCAGTTCGGCACGGCGAGGATGCGCGTGAAGATGCGGATCATCGGGATGTTGAGGATCACCAGCATGATGTTGGCGATAAACAACGAGGCGATCAGGCCCCAGACGATGTCGGGTTGCTGTTGGAACAGCAGCGGACCCGGGGTGATGTTGTACAGCGACAGCGCGCCGATCATCACCGCCGTGGTGCCCGAACCGGGTACGCCGAGAGTCAGCATGGGCACCAGGGCGCCGCAGGCGGACGCGCCGATGGCGGTTTCTGGAGCAGCTAGGCCGCGCATGTCGCCCTGGCCGAACTTGCCGCTGGCACCGGCCAGGCGTTTTTCGGTCATGTAGGCAACGGCCGAGGCCAAGGTCGCACCGGCACCTGGCAACACGCCCATGATGAAACCCAGTAAACCGCAGCGGATGTTGACGACAAAGACCGCGCCCGCTTCCTTGAGGTTGAACATCATGCGGCCCGTGGCTTTCACGGCTTCCTGGCCACGGTGGGTTTTTTCCAGCAGCAACAGGATCTCACTGATAGAGAACAGGCCCAGCACCAACACCACAAACTGGATGCCGTCGGTGAGGTGGATGTTGTCGCCGGTAAAGCGGTACACGCCGCTGTTCGCGTCGATGCCGACCGCCGACAGGAACAGGCCGATCAGCGCTGCAACAAAGGTCTTCAAGGGTTTGTCACCGGCCATGCCGCCGAGACAGACAATCGCAAACACCATCAGTACGAAATATTCCGCCGGCCCGAAGGCAATCGCCCATTTGGCTAGCAGCGGCGCAAACAGCACCATGCCGCAGGTGGCGATAAACGCGCCGATGAACGAACTCCACGCCGACAACGACAGCGCCACACCGGCCAGGCCTTTGCGGGCCATCGGGTAGCCGTCGAGGGTGGTCATCACGGTGGAGGCTTCGCCCGGGATATTCAGTAGGATCGAGCTGATACGGCCGCCGTATTCGCAGCCCAGGTACACGGCTGCCAGCAGGATCAGCGCCGATTCCGGCGGCAGGCCCAGGGCGAACGCGATGGGGATCAACAGCGCCACGCCGTTGATTGGACCCAGGCCCGGCAACAGGCCGACCACGGTGCCGATCAGGGTGCCGCACAGTGCGGTCACCAGGTTGTAAGGGGACAGTGCAACGCCGAAGCCCTGGCCCAAGTAGCCGAAAGTATCCATATCAGTTCTCCAGAACGTCGAGCAGGCCGAGGGGCAGCGGCACATCCATGGCTTTATCGAACAGCAGATAAAGACCAATCGCCATCAGGCTGACGATCACCACGCTGGGCAACCAGCGGCCGCCATACAGGCGCGCCATCGGGATGCCGATCAGCATGCTGCTGAGGATGAAACCCAGGGGTTCGAAAGTGCCAGCAAACACGATCAACAGCGCGACGCATACGCCGATCTTGACCAGGGTCTCGCGGTCCAGCGCGGGTTCTTCTTCCGTGTGCTTGGTCGGCTGTGGGCGAAACAGCATGTAGATCAGTGCCAGGCTCATCAGCCCGAGCATCAGCAGCGGGTAGGCGCGAGGTCCTACCGGCTCGTAGGAAAACGACGCCTGATAGGGCCAGGCCATCAGCGCCAGGCCGGCGCAGGCCAGAAGCAGCACGGCGGCGAAAATGCGTTGTAAGAGCATGTGAAACTCCTGGGCCACGCCACTGGATCAAGGGGCGTGGCCGCACAAAAGAGGGGCGATTACTGGATCAGGCCGAACTCTTTGGCCAGCACTTTGTAGTCAGCCACCTGTTTCTTCACGTAGGTGTCCAGCTCCGGGCCGGTCATGGCGAACGGGAACAGCTCGCGCTGGTCACGCAGCTTGGCGAACTCTTCCGAGGCCAGCAGTTTGTCGAACGCTTCTTTCCACCAGGCGTAGTCGGCATCGCTGACTTTTGGCCCGAGGTAGAAACCACGCACCACCGGCCAGACGATGTCGTAGCCTTGCTCTTTGGCGGTCGGAATATTCTTCATTTCCGGCTCGTCCAGGCGCTGTTCGGAGAACACGGCCAGCAGGCGCATGTCGCCGCTCAAGATGTGCGGCATGGAGTCGGAGATGTCGGTACTGCCCACCTGGATATGGCCACCGAGCAGGGCGGTGGCAATTTCGCCGCCGCCTTCGAGGGCTACATAACGCAGTTCACGCGGGTTGATCCCGGCCGCCTTGGCGATCAGCGCGGTTTGCATCCAGTCCTGGCTGCCAACGGTGCCGCCGGAACCGATCACCACGCTGCCCGGATCTTTTTTCAGGGCTTTGACCAAATCGTCCAAGGTCTTGTAGGGCGAGTCGGCTTTCACTGCGATGGCCCCGTAGCTGGTGCCGACCGCTGCCAACCAACGCACGGCGCTTTCATCGAAGCGACCAAACTTGCCTTGGGCCAGGTTCAACAGCGAACCGCTGGACCAGGCTACCAGGGTGCCGGCATCGGCTGGACGCTGGGCGACCACGGCGTTGTAGGCCACTGCGCCGACGCCGCCAGGCATGTAGGTCACGCGCATCGGCTTGCTCAGCAACTTCTCGTTGACCAGCGCGCTTTGCGCCAGTTTGCAGGTCAGGTCAAAACCACCGCCCGGCGAGGCTGGGGCGATGCATTCCGGGCGCTTGGGTTCGTCGGCAGCCAGCAGTTGGCCGGCGAACAGCATGCAGCCGGCGGCGAGGGCCAATTTACGCAGTGAAAGGGTCATGGTTATCTCCGTCTTTGTTGTTATGAGTTGTTACTACCAGAGCGCAACGCTATAGCTCACCAGCAGGCGCATTTCATCCGCATCACGGGCTGAGTAGTTGGAGCGGTACGTGGCGTTGCGAAGGCGCACGGCCACGTCCTTCAACGTGCCGGTCTGCACTACGTACTTGATCTCGCTGTTGCGTTCCCACTCCTTGCCGGTCTCGCCGTTCTTGAGCTTGATGTTGTCACCTGACAGGTAACGGCTCATGAAGCTCAGGCCGGGAATCCCCAGCTTGGCGAAGTCGAAGTCGTAGCGCGCCTGCCAGGAACGCTCTTCGGCGCCGGCAAAGTCGTTGATCTGCACGAAGTTGACCAGGTACGGGTCGCTGCCATCCACATACGGGAAGGCGCTGTCGCCGGACATGTGCTGGTAGCCGGCGCTGAGCTTGTGGCCATTGAGGGCATAGCTGAACAGGCCGTTGAGGGATTTATTGTCGATCTTGCCGCCGCGGGCGCTGCCGGTGTCATCGCTGATGGCTAGGCGCAGGTCGGTGCCGAAGGTGCCAGGGCCCATCGGGCGCGCAGCCACCAGGCCGAGGAAGTGCTGGCGGTACACGTCGTCGAGTTGGGCGAAGTGGTAGCTGCCGGTGATCTTGTCGGCGAATTTGTAGTCGACGCCGCCAAAGTTGAAGTGCTTGCCGGTGGCGCCGCTGACGAAGCGGCTGTTCTTGTTGTTGAGGGCGATGTCTTCGTAGTTGGTGTCGTCGCGGTCTTTGGCCTTATCGAGGCGACCACCGGTGAACACCAGGTTCTTGAATTCCTTGGACGTGATCAGGCCGCCATTGAAAGTCTGCGGCAGGATGCGGCCGTCGTTGGGCTTGAGGATCGGCAGTTCGGGGATCAGCGCGCCGATCTTCAGCTCGGTGGCCGAGATCTTCACTTTGCCGGTCAGGCCCAGCTTGGAGTACTCGTCGGCGGCGCGGCCATCGTCATGGGTGGGCAGCAGGCCGGTGCCGGTGCGGTCGGGGCTGGAATCGAGCTTGACCCCAAGCATGCCCAGCGCATCCACACCGAAGCCGACGGTGCCGTCGGTGTAGCCCGACTGCAGGTTGAGCATGAAGCCCTGGGCCCATTCGTCGCGCTTGGATTGCTGTGCGCTGGTGCCATCGCGAAAGTCGCGGTTGAAGTACATGTTGCGGGTTTCCAGGGTCGCGCTACTGTCTTCGAAGAAGGCAGCCTGGCTAAGCGGCGAAAAGCCGGCAAGGGTAGCAGCACTGGCAAGGGCGGTCTGGGTCAGGCGAGAAAAACGAACAGGCGAGGGGGCCTGGGGCTGTGTCGACAGCATCGTTGTGTACTCCGTTATTGTTCTTATTTTGGCGAAAACGCTTCGAGGCGTTTTTCGGGCGCTGCGCTTCAGGCAGCTCGGTGGGCACAGACCACCTTGGCTGGATGCTAAAGGGCGAAGCTTTCACTAACCTTTCAGTTGCCTTTCAATGTTTTCGGGCTTCACAGGGCAGGCGGCGCCTGTAAACTGCCCGGCAAAGCGTGGTGCCAACCACCCCTGACTGAGGTAGAAATCCATGCGTGTCTTGCTGGTTGAAGACCATTTGCAACTCGCTGAAAGTGTCGCGCAAGCGCTCAAGAGCACGGGTTTGACCGTTGACGTGCTGCACGATGGCGTGGCTGCGGACCTGGCCCTGAGCAGTGAGGAATACGCCGCGGCGATCCTCGATGTGGGGCTGCCACGCATGGATGGTTTCGAGGTGCTCGCCCGTTTGCGCGCCCGTGGGAAGAATTTGCCCGTGCTGATGCTGACGGCGCGCAGTGATGTGAAAGACCGCGTGCATGGCCTGAACCTGGGCGCGGACGACTACCTCGCCAAACCGTTCGAGTTGACGGAGTTGGAGGCGCGCGTCAAAGCGTTGCTGCGCCGCAGTGTGTTGGGCGGCGAGCGCCAGCAGACCTGCGGCGTGTTGGTCTACGACCTCGACACCCGGCGCTTTACCGTAGGCGGCGAATTGATGACGCTCACTTCCCGCGAGCAAGCGGTGCTTGAAGCACTGATCGCCCGCCCTGGCCGGGTGATGAGCAAGGAGCAATTGGCCTCACAGGTATTTGGCCTGGACGAAGAAGCCAGCCCCGATGCCATCGAAATCTACGTGCACCGCCTGCGCAAGAAACTCGACGGCCAGCCCATCGCCATCGTGACCTTCCGTGGCCTCGGCTACCTGTTGGAAGCCCGCGATGCATAAGCCCAGCAGCCTGCGCTGGCGCCTGTTGTGGAACCTGGCGCTGTTGCTGGTGCTGCTGATGTTTGCCAGCGGCATGAGCGCCTACTGGAATGGCCGCGAAGCTGCGGACACCGCCTACGACCGCACGCTGCTGGCCTCGGCGCGCACCATTGCCGCTGGCTTGACTCAAGTGGACGGCACCCTGAGCGCCAATGTGCCCTACGTGGCGCTGGACACCTTTGCCTACGACAGTGCCGGGCGTATTTATTACCAGGTCAACGACATCGACCAGAAGCTGATCTCCGGCTACGAAAACCTCCCTGGCCCACCACCCGGCACGCCGCGCACCGATGACTATCCGGCGCTGGCGCGCTTCTATGACGCCATCTACCAGGGCCAGCCGGTGCGTGTGGTGAGCTTGCTCAAGGCCGTCTCCGAACCGAACATGAACGGCATGGCGGAAATCCGCGTAGCCGAAACCGACGAGGCCCGCGTGAGCATGGCCCGAAGCCTTATGGCTGATACTTTGCTGCGCCTGGGCATGCTTGGCGTCGGCGCGTTGCTGTTGGTGTGGTTTGCCGTGAGTGCCGCATTGCGGCCACTGGAGCGCCTGCGCTCGGCGGTGGAAGAGCGCCAGCCTGACGACCTGCGGCCGTTGCCTTTGGTGGAAGTGCAGCATGAGTTTGGCCCATTGGTGCGTTCCCTCAACCACTTCACCGAACGCTTGCGTGGCCAGTTCGAGCGCCAGGCGCAGTTTATTGCTGATGCAGCCCATGAATTGCGTACGCCACTGGCCGCGCTCAAGGCGCGACTGGAACTGGGCTTGCGCGCCGAAGACCCCGCCACGTGGCACAGCACTCTGGAGACCGCAGCCCAGGGCACTGACCGCCTGACTCACCTGGCCAATCAATTGTTGTCTCTGGCACGCATCGAAAATGGTGCCCGCGCGATTGCCGAGGGCGGCGCGCAGTTACTTGACCTTAGCCAGTTGGCCCGTGAGCTGGGCATGGCCATGGCGCCGTTGGCTCACGCACGCGGTGTGGCGCTGGCGCTGGAAGCCGACGAGCCGGTGTGGCTGCGCGGCGAGCCCACCCTGTTGAACGAGCTGTTGAGCAACCTGGTGGATAACGCCCTGGCCCATACGCCGCCGGGCGGCAACGTGATCCTGCGGGTGACGGCGCCGGCGGTACTGGAAGTGGAAGATGATGGCCCAGGCATCCCGCTGGACGAGCGCGACCGGGTGTTCGAGCGCTTTTACCGGCGCAGTCAGCAGGGCATGGGGTCGGGGCTGGGCTTGGCGATCGTCGGCGAAATCTGTCGGGCGCACCTGGCGCAGATCAGCCTGCACGATGGCGAGCAGGCCGGCCTGAAGGTGCGGGTGAGCTTTATCGCCGGTTGATCAGTAGAACATCGAGCGGGCTTCATCCAGCTCGGCGCGCAAGGCGTCGCTGTAGGGGTCGACGCGCAGTTTCTTGATCGCAGGCAGCGTGGAAACCGGGATGTTTGCCAACGGATGATCGGTGCCGCGATGGCAATACATCACGGCCACTTGCACCAGGTCGATGTAGTCGAGGCTGGGCGAGTCGCGCTCCAAGTCCAGGTATTGGCCCGGCAGCTTAGCCAGCATTTCCGGGAAGTCCCAGCCCCCCAGCAGTTTGTCGCCCAGCAACGGGTGAATGCTCTCGATGACATGGTTGAGGCTGACCGGGTCGGACAGCAGCTCGTAGTGGTCTTCGGCGTACGTCAGGATCGGCAGCACGCCGATCTGGTGCACCAGGCCGCCGAGGGCGGCCTGGTCCGGCTTGAGTTGACTGTGGCTGCGGCACAGGGCGTAACTCACGCCCGCGACCTCCAGGCTGCGGCGCCACACATCACGCATCTTTTGTTCGACCACGTCGGAGCGGGCGTGGAAGATCTGCTCCATCACCAGGCCGATCGCCAGGTTGCTGCTGTAGTTGGTGCCCAGCCGGGTGATGGCGGTATGCAGGTCGGTGACTTCCTGGGTGGCGCGCAACAACGGGCTGTTGACCACTTTGATCAGGCGTGCCGACAGCGCGGTGTCACGACCGATCACTTTGCTCAAGTGGCTGATGCTGATTTCCGGGTCTTCGGCAGCCTGACGTATCTTCAGGGCCACTTCCGGCAATGTCGGCAGAACCAGGTCATCGTTATCGATGGCCGTCACTAAAGCCTGTTGGACTTTTTCCGCCAGCTTGTTCATTCATGATCTCTAGGGTGTTGCAAAAAAGTACGGCGATTAACGCTGGATCTCTCGATCACGGTCGAGTGTGTAAGGCAAGTCGAGCAGTTGCAGGCCGGGGCCTTCGAGGGTGCCTAAGTGCACATCGCCACTATCGGCAGCTTCGGCTTGCAACACGGCCAGAAGTTCAACGCTCTGGTCAGCTTTTGCGGCAATGACCACTTCGCCGATCGCGCTGTTATGACTGGGGGAAAACAGTGGAGTGCCTGGCTCGGGCATTTCAGCCGCATTAAGGCTCAAGCGGTACAGGCGACGTTTGAGTTTGCCCAGGTACTGCATGCGCGCGACGATTTCCTGGCCGGTGTAGCAGCCTTTCTTGAAGCTCACGCCGCCAATGGCCTGCAGGTTGAGCATCTGCGGAATGAACAGCTCGCGGGTCTGTGGCATGACCTGGCCAATGCCGGCGCGGACCTGGCCCAGCAGCCATTTATTCAAGTCGGCTTGTTGCAGCTGTTCAGCCAGTTGGCTGCGCACAGTGTCGGCCTGCTCGGCGGGCACCCAGAGTTCGGCACGGCCAGGGGACACGCGCACGGCGATCAAGGTATCGACGCGGGCGACGCTGTCGGTCTCGGCGGGCAGCGCCAGGCCAAGGCCGGACAAGGCCTGGTCAGCATTCGCCAGGCCGAAACGCACCCAGGCAGTGCTTTCGTCGGTGAGTTTGGATTTGGAGAACACGGCGTACTTCTTCAAGTCTGCCAGTTGCGGTTCCAGCAGCTCGGTGGCCATGGCCAGCAACACGCCGTCACCTTGCAGCAGGATGCGAAAGCTCGACTGCATGCGCCCTTTTTGCGTGCAGCGCGCGCCGAGGCTCGCCTGGGTGTCGCTCAGGTAATTGAGGTTGCAGGTCAGTTGGCCCTGAAGGAATTTGGCAGCGTCGGCGCCGCGGACGGCGAGAACGCCTTCGTGGGACAGGGGGCAGAAGAAAGCAGAGTCAGCCATGGGTCATCGCAGGTCAAAAAGTCATGGGTGCATCATAGAGGGGCGCCCGGCAAATGGATAGTTTCCGTATGGGGCGACCAAAGCCGACTGTTCCGGTGCCGTCTGGCCTGTATACTTGCCGCCTATTTGAGGAGCGCTCCATGGTCGAAGAAGTAGAAATCAATCGCCTCTACTGGCACAGCCGTCGTGGCATGCTGGAGTTGGATGTGTTGTTGGTGCCTTTCACCAAAGAAGTGTACGCAACGCTCAACCAGGTGGATCGCGACCTCTACGTCAGGCTGCTGACTTGCGAGGATCAGGATATGTTTGGCTGGTTCATGGAGCGTGCCGAATCTGAAGATCCGGAGCTGCAGCGCATGGTCCGGATGATCCTGGACCGTGTCCAGCCCAAGTAATCGCTTTGAATGCCGCTGGCAGGCCTCACGGCTGTTGCTGGCGGCGTATCTCCTTGCCCAGCTGTTTACGCTGGGTGCGCTTTTGTTTCTCGATCTGTCTTATTCAAGCCTTGGCCTGCTGTTGTGCCTGGCGCACGCCGCCTGGGTTTTGCCGCGCGCCGTCCTGCTGACACACCGTTCGTCGATTCGTGGCCTGCGCCGCGACGCGGATGGCTGGCAGCTATTGAGCGCCGAGCACGGTTGGCGCAGCGTGCAGCTGCGTCCCGACAGCCTCGCCCTGCCATTGATTGTCGTGCTGCGTTACCGAGTACCCGGTGAATGGTGGGTGCGCACGGTCTGCGTGCCCAGGGATGCGCTGGTCGCCGATGTGCATCGGCGCCTGCGCGTGCGGCTCAAGTTCAGCCGCCGTAGGTGGTTGGCACCAGGATAGTGTCGCGGGCCTCGGGTAGCATCTGCGGGTAGTCGAGGGTGTAGTGCAGGCCGCGGCTTTCCTTACGCTCCATCGCTGAGCGGATCATCAGTTCGGCCACCTGGGCCAGGTTGCGCAGCTCGATCAGGTCGCGGCTGACTTTATAGTTGCTGTAGAACTCGTCGATTTCATCCAGCAGCAGCCGTACGCGATGTTGCGCGCGTTGCAGGCGCTTGTTGGTGCGCACGATTCCTACGTAGTCCCACATGAAGCGGCGCAGTTCGTCCCAGTTGTGCGCGATGATCACGTCTTCGTCCGAGTCGGTAACCTGGCTGGCGTCCCAGCGGGGCAGGGCGGCCGGCACAGGAATGCGTGGCAGTTGGTCGAGAATGTCCGCCGCCGCGGAGCGCGCGTAGACGAAGCACTCGAGCAACGAGTTGCTGGCCATGCGGTTGGCGCCGTGCAAGCCGGTGAAGCTGGTTTCGCCAATCGCGTACAGGCCAGGCACGTCGGTACGGCCGTGCTGGTCAACCATCACGCCGCCGCAGGTGTAGTGCGCGGCCGGCACCACCGGGATCGGGCCTTTGGTGATGTCGATGTTGAACGCCAGGCAGCGCTCGTAGACGGTGGGGAAGTGGGTCTTGATGAAGGCTTCGGGCTTATGGCTGATGTCCAGGTAGACGCAGTCAACGCCCAGGCGCTTCATTTCATGGTCGATGGCGCGGGCGACGATATCACGCGGGGCCAGTTCGGCGCGTGGGTCGAAGCGCTGCATGAAGCGTTCGCCGTTGGGCAGCTTCAGGTGCGCGCCTTCGCCACGCAGGGCTTCAGTGATCAGGAAACTCTTGGCCTGCGGGTGATACAGGCAGGTGGGGTGGAACTGGTTGAATTCCAGGTTCGCCACCCTGCAGCCCGAACGCCAGGCCATGGCGATGCCATCTCCACAGGCGCCGTCGGGGTTGCTGGTGTAGAGGTAGACCTTGGCTGCGCCACCGGAGGCGAGGATGGTGAAGCGCGCACCGTAGGTGTCGACTTCGCCGCTGCCACGGTTGAGCACGTAGGCGCCAAGGCAGCGTTCGCCATCGAGGCCCAGGCGTTTTTCGGTGATCAGGTCAACGGCGACCCGTTGTTCGAGCAGTTCGATGTTGGGGCGTTGCCGGGCTTGTTCGAGCAGCGTCTTGAAGATCGCAGCGCCAGTGGCGTCGGCGGCATGGATAATGCGGCGATGGCTGTGGCCGCCTTCACGGGTCAGGTGGAACTCGAAACCGCCGTCGTCGCTGCCCGCATGTTCATCACGGGTAAACGGAACACCTTGATCGATCAGCCACTGGATCGCCTCGCGGCTGTGCTCGACGGTGAAACGCACCGCTTCTTCATTGCACAGGCCGCCACCGGCATTAAGGGTGTCTTCGACGTGGGATTGCACCGTGTCGGTGTCATCCAGCACGGCTGCAACACCACCTTGGGCCCAGAACGTCGAGCCATTGGCCAGGTCGCCTTTGCTCAGTACCGCGATGCGCAGGTGGCTGGGGAGGGTGAGTGCAAGGCTCAAACCGGCCGCGCCGCTGCCGATCACCAGGACATCGTGTTGAAACTGTTGGCTCATTAGAGGGATTCCGCAAAAAGCGATCCGAAGAGGTGGCGCAAACAGGACGCCTGGATCGGCGAATCAAAGGGTCACACGGGCTACTAGTATATAGAGGGGTGGAGCGGCACAATAGCCGGGCATTCGTGGCAATGTGAGATTACGGTGCACGGCTAGGGTAAAATCGGCTGGTTATTGGAACGGGAACTTTTTGCATAAGCCCCGACTCAATAGCAGGTTGCCCGAAAGCTGGGAAAACGTTGAGTTTATTGGCCCGTCGGGAGCATTGGACGCGTCAGAAAACCGGCGACAAGATTATTCGCGCAGTCGGCGTTGCCCGCACTGCGTTTTTCGTGTGTGCCAAATCAGTGCGTGCCGGAAACTTGCTTGAAGGGGGAGAACTTTTGCGAAAAGACCGAGTCTATGTTTGCAAGCCTGATCGTTTAGTTATGCAAGCCTCCTTCAAGTACAACGAGGAGTGTTCATGCTAACCCAGGAAGAGGATCAGCAGCTGGTCGAGCGCGTTCAACGCGGCGACAAGCGAGCTTTTGATCTGCTAGTGCTGAAATACCAGCACAAAATTCTCGGGTTGATCGTGCGGTTTGTGCACGACACCCATGAAGCGCAGGACGTTGCACAGGAAGCCTTTATCAAGGCTTACCGTGCACTTGGTAACTTTCGCGGTGACAGTGCGTTTTACACGTGGCTGTACCGCATCGCCATCAACACGGCGAAGAACTATCTGGTGTCTCGCGGGCGCCGCCCACCGGATAGTGATGTAAGTTCAGAAGATGCAGAATTTTATGATGGTGACCACGGCCTCAAAGATCTCGAGTCGCCGGAGCGTGCATTGCTGCGCGACGAGATCGAGGGCACCGTTCATCGCACAATTCAGCAACTTCCAGAAGATTTACGTACGGCGTTAACTTTACGTGAATTCGATGGTCTGAGTTACGAAGACATTGCGAGCGTCATGCAGTGTCCGGTGGGGACTGTAAGGTCACGGATTTTCCGGGCCCGGGAAGCCATCGATAAAGCCTTGCAACCGTTGTTGCAAGAGAACTAAAGACAGCGGCGACAGCCAAGAGAGGAACCGCCATGAGTCGTGATGCCCTGCAGGAATCGCTGTCCGCAGTGATGGATAACGAAGCGGATGAACTGGAACTTCGTCGAGTGCTCAATGCATTTGATGATGCCGAAACCCGTGATACCTGGTCTCGTTACCAAGTCGCTCGGGCGGTGATGCACAAGGATCTTCTAATCCCTCGTCTGGATATTGCTGCGGCCGTTTCTGCTGCGCTGGCTGATGAAGCCGTTCCGGCAAAAGCTGCTCGTGGTCCATGGCGTAGCCTGGGTCGCCTGGCAGTTGCTGCCTCGGTAACTGTTGCCGTGCTTGCTGGTGTTCGCCTGTACAACCAGGACGAAATCGCCGGTGCCGAACTGGCCCAACAGACTCAGCAACCGGTCATGGCCGGTCCGCAAGTCAAAGGCCCAGCAGTCCTGGCCGGTTACAAGGAAAGCTCTGACACCACCGGTCCAATGGCCAACGGTGTGTTGCAAGGGCAATCTGGCTGGCAAGACCAGCGTCTTCCGGGGTACCTGCGCCAACACGCTCAGGAATCGGCCCTGAAAGGCACTGAAAGCGCTCTGCCCTATGCTCGTGCAGCAAGCCTGGAAAACCGCTAATCCGTAAGGAGCTCTATGCGAGCCATACCGCTCCTTACGCTTTTGCTCAGTGGTTGGTTTGCACTCCCCGCCCATGCCGATGAAGCCCAAGACTGGCTGACTCGACTTGGGCGTGCAGAGCAGCAGCAAAGCTTTCAAGGTACGTTCGTCTACGAACGTAACGGCAGTTTCTCTACCCATGACATCTGGCATCGTGTCCAGGATGGTCAGGTACGTGAGCGGCTCTTGCAGCTCGATGGTTCTGCCCAGGAAGTCGTGCGGTTGGATGGCCGGACACAATGTGTCAGCGGCACCCTCGTCGCAGGCCTGGGCAATTCACGTGATGCCCCTTCACGTGCGCTTGATCCACAAAAACTCAATCAATTCTATGAACTGGCTGTCATTGGCAAATCCCGTGTGGCCGGTAGAAATGCGGTCATCGTATCGATCACGCCGCGTGACCAGTACCGTTACGGTTTTGAGTTGCACCTGGATCGAGAAACCGCACTGCCGCTCAAATCGCTGTTGTTGAATGACCAGGGGCAATTGCTTGAGCGCTTCCAGTTCACGCGACTGAATACGTCGGTAATACCTGACGACCGCGATCTGCAGCCCAGCAGCGAGTGCACACCTATTGCCGTGGCCACTAGCAAGGCGCCAGAAGTGCAGCCTACGCAGATTTGGCACCTGGAATGGCTGCCGCCGGGCTTTCAGTTGACCAATACCAGCGCCCGCAGAGACACCCAGACCAAAGCCACAGTCGACAGCCTGATGTACGAAGACGGGCTGGCGCGTTTCTCGGTGTTCCTTGAGCCGATCAGTGAAGCGAGTGTCACCGAAACCCGCACGCAACTGGGCCCTACGGTCGCTGTATCCCGTCGTCTCAACACAGTCGATGGCGAGATGATGGTGACGGTAGTGGGTGAAATTCCGATCGGCACCGCTGAACGGATCGCGTTGTCGGTGCGCGGTGAAAAAAAGCCAGTCGCCCAGCCGTGAGTCGTTAATCCTATGTTCATCCTGACCTTTCAATGTATTTCCATGCCAGGTTGGCTGCCGAGAGCATGAAATGTCTGGATCAGCATTTTCACTTGCAAAAATCTCTCATGTTTTTTATAGGTCAGGGCTTGTCGGCTCTGGCCTTGTTTTGTTCGCGGAACAAAGATGTCGGTCGCAGTTTTCGGCGTTTCTTGAACCCTGTCGCTCAACCCTGCTCGTCGTAACGGGAGCTGTATGTCGATACCACGTTTAAAGTCTTACCTAACCATAGTCGCCACGGTATTGGTGCTGGGTCAGGCCTTGCCTGCGCAAGCAGCCGAGTTGCCTGACTTCACCCAATTGGTTGAGCAAGCCTCGCCTGCGGTGGTGAACATCAGTACCACGCAAAAACTGCCGGACCGCAAAGTCTCCAACCAGCAGATGCCAGACCTGGAAGGCCTGCCGCCAATGCTGCGTGAATTCTTTGAGCGTGGCATGCCGCAACAGCGCGCACCCCGCGGCGGCGGTGGCGGCCAGCGTGAGGCCCAGTCCCTGGGCTCGGGCTTCATCATTTCTCCGGACGGCTATATCCTCACCAACAACCACGTGATTGCCGACGCCGATGAGATCCTCGTGCGCCTGGCTGATCGCAGTGAGCTGAAAGCCAAGCTGGTCGGCACCGACCCTCGTTCCGATGTGGCGTTGCTGAAGATCGAAGGCAAGGACTTGCCTGTGCTTAAGCTGGGTAAATCCCAGGACCTGAAAGCCGGGCAATGGGTCGTCGCCATCGGCTCGCCGTTTGGCTTTGACCATACCGTCACCCAAGGTATCGTCAGCGCCATTGGCCGCAGCCTGCCGAACGAAAACTACGTGCCGTTCATCCAGACCGACGTGCCGATCAACCCGGGTAACTCCGGTGGTCCGCTGTTCAACCTGGCGGGCGAAGTGGTTGGCATCAACTCGCAGATCTACACCCGTTCCGGTGGCTTCATGGGCGTGTCGTTCGCCATCCCGATCGACGTGGCCATGGATGTTTCCAACCAACTGAAAAGCGGCGGCAAGGTCAGCCGTGGCTGGTTGGGCGTGGTCATCCAAGAAGTGAACAAAGACCTGGCTGAATCCTTTGGCCTCGACAAGCCGGCCGGTGCCCTGGTCGCACAGATCCAGGACGATGGCCCGGCTGCCAAGGGTGGCCTGCAAGTCGGCGACGTGATCCTGAGCATGAACGGCCAACCGATTGTCATGTCGGCTGACCTGCCGCACTTGGTCGGTGCTCTCAAGGCTGGCAGCAAGGCCAAGCTGGAAGTGATCCGTGAAGGCAAGCGCCAGACCGTAGAGCTGACCGTGGGCGCTATCCCAGAAGAAGGCGCAACACTGGATGCCCTGGGCAACGCCAAGCCGGGTGCCGAGCGCAGCAGCAATCGCCTGGGCATTGCTGTAGCCGAATTGACCGATGAGCAGAAGAAGAGCTTCGACCTCAAGAGCGGCGTCGTGATCAAGGAAGTGCAGGACGGCCCCGCCTCCCTGATCGGCCTGCAGCCAGGTGATGTCATCACCCATCTGAACAACCAGGCAATCGATACCACCAAGCAATTCACCGACATCGCCAAGGCGTTGCCGAAGAACCGTTCGGTGTCGATGCGTGTGCTGCGTCAGGGACGTGCGAGCTTCATCACCTTCAAACTGGCTGAGTAAGTCGGTAAAAGCAAAAAGCCCCGCCTTCGTTTAACGAGGGCGGGGCTTTTTTGTGCCTGATGGGTTTAGCTCATCATCCCTTTGACCAGGCGTTCCTGTTCGATCAGCTCACGCTGGCGTGCGTCGATACGTGAAGACAGCGGGAAATTGTTACCCGCGCGGCGCTTGGCGAAATCCAACTGTTGAATGGCCTGCTGGAAATCACCCACCAATGCAAAGTACTCCGCGCGGGCCTGATGCAGGCCGATGATATTGCCCGACAACCCGCGTGTCTCGGCAACCTGGTACCAGACGTCCGGGTCATCCGGGCGCGACTTGAGCAGGCTGTCCAGCGCCTTCTCCGCATCCGCCGTGCGGTTCTGCTTCAGCAGTAGGTCCACGCGCACCTGATTCAATGGGTAATTGCCGGGATACTGGGTCAGCATCCGATCTGTACGTTGCTGGGCATCCGGCAGGCGGCTGTTGTCGATGTCCAACTGGATCTGCGCCAGGTTGTAGGTGATGTCGTTCGGGGACTTGGCCAGCAGCGGCGCCAGATTGTCCCGTGCCTGTTTGAACTGGGAGCCTTTGATCTGGGCGATAGCCAGGCCGTAGCGCGCCACATCGTTCTTTGGGTTCTCATCCAACTGCGCCTGGAAGCGCTTGGCGGCGAGGCCCGAGGTGTCTTCGTATTGCAGCTGCACCCGCGCCCGAATCAGTTGATAGCGCAGGCTGTCTTCCTTGCCGCCAGGCTTGGCCTGCTCGGCGCGGTTGCGCGTGTCGGCGATCCGCGATTCGGTAACCGGGTGCGTCAGCAGGAATTCCGGTGGCTTGGCATCGAAGCGGTATTGGCGCATCAGGCGCTCGAACATGGTCGGCATGGAGCGCGGGTCGTAGCCGGCTTTTTCCAGGTTGAGAATGCCGATACGGTCTGCTTCCTGTTCGTTCTGGCGTGAGAACCGGCGTTGCTCCTGGATGGCGGCGGCCTGGGTACCGGCGATGGCGGCAATACCGGCATCACCGGCGCCGGCGGCTGCTGCAATAATGCCGCCGAGCAGGGCAGCCATCATCGGGAGTTGCATGCGCTGTTGCGCTTCAACGCCACGGGCGAAGTGACGTTGGGACAAGTGCGCTAATTCGTGAGCCAGTACCGAGGCATATTCCCCTTCGGTCTGGGCGTTGAGGAACAGGCCACCGTTGACGCCGACAATCCCGCCAGGTGCGGCAAAGGCGTTCAATTGCGGGCTGTTGATCAGGATGAACTCCAGGCGCCGGTCGTTGACCTGGCTGGTCTCCACCAGTTTGTACACGCTGGTTTCGACGTAGTCCTTGAGCTGCGGGTCGTTGAGTTGCGAGACCTGGCCCCGCAGGTAGGCCAGCCAGGCGCGGCCCAGTTGGTATTCCTGTTGTGGTGAGACAATGGCAGAACTGGCGTCGCCAAGTGACGGCAGGTCGTCAGCGAAGCCTGGGGAGGCCAGCAGGCAAGCCAGCGTCAGCAGGGTAGGGCGCAAAAAAGTCATGCACAAAGCCTTTCGACAAAGAGCTTACTGTAGCCGGACACTGAGCTTCGGACCAGATATTCTAAGCAACCCAAACGCGTGTCCGGAGTAAAACCATGACCGACGCTGTAGCCTTTGATGCCGAACTCGACGCCAGCGGCCTCAACTGCCCGTTGCCCTTGCTCAAGGCCAAGCTGGAACTCAACCGTTTGGCCAGCGGCGCAGTGCTCAAGGTGATCGCCACGGATGCGGGCTCCCAGCGTGATTTTCGTACCTTTGCCAAGCTGGCCGGCCACACCCTGTTGCATGAAGAAGACGCTGCTGGTGTGTACCGTTACTGGTTGCGCAAGGCCTGAACCGTTTGCCCCATCACCCGAGGTTGATTGATGTTCAAAGTGTTACGAGACTGGATTCAGCGCTACTTCTCCGATGAGGAAGCGGTGGTGCTGGCGGTCCTGCTGTTTCTGGCCTTTACGGCCGTGCTCACCTTGGGCGGCATGCTGGCGCCTGTATTGGCGGGGATGGTGCTGGCTTACTTGATGCAAGGCCTGGTCACCACGCTGGAACGCTTGCGCTTGCCAGGCGGAGCCGCGGTAGGGCTGGTTTTCGCCTTGTTCATGGGCCTGTTGGTGTTGTTTATCGTGGTGGTGTTGCCGCTGCTGTGGCACCAACTGATTACGCTGTTCAACGAGTTGCCAGGCATGCTCGCCAAGTGGCAGTCGCTGTTGCTGCTGTTGCCGGAACGCTACCCGCACCTGGTGTCAGACGAGCAGGTGTTGCAAGCCATCGAAGTGGCGCGCGGCGAGATCGGCAAGTTTGGCCAATGGGCGCTGACCTTTTCGCTGTCCAGCCTGCCGCTGCTGGTCAACATCATGATCTACCTGGTGCTGGTGCCGATCCTGGTGTTTTTCTTCCTCAAGGATCGCGCCATGATCGGCCGCTGGGTGCGTGGCTATCTGCCGCGTGAGCGTGCGCTCATCACTCGGGTGGCCGAGGAAATGAACCGGCAGATCGCCAACTACATCCGTGGCAAGGTCATCGAGATCATTATCTGCGGAGGCGTGACCTACATCGCCTTTATTGCACTGGACCTGAACTACGCGGCCTTGCTGGCTTTGCTTGTCGGTATTTCAGTGGTGGTGCCCTATGTCGGCGCCGTGGTGGTGACCGTACCCGTGACCTTGATCGCCTTGTTCCAGTGGGGCTGGAGCGACCAGTTCATCTACCTGATGGCGGTATACGGGATCATCCAGACCCTGGATGGCAACGTGCTGGTGCCGCTGCTGTTCTCGGAGGCGGTCAACCTGCACCCGGTGGCGATCATCTGTGCGGTGCTGTTGTTTGGTGGGCTGTGGGGATTCTGGGGCGTGTTCTTTGCGATCCCGCTGGCGACGCTGTTCAAGGCGGTGCTGGATGCGTGGCCGCGGCAGGAGCCGGTGGTGGCGCCGTTGCTTTGAAGGTTGCGGGGCGATCGAAGACGCTATCGCCGGCAAGCCGGCTCCTACAAGGGGTTGTGTAACAAATGTAGGAGCCGGCTGGCCGGCGATGACAATCCAAAGGACGCCGTAGCGATCAGGCCTTGTTCAGCGCCTGCGCCGCCGCCAAAACGGCATCCACGTGGCCCGGCACTTTCACACCACGCCATTCCTGGCGCAGCACACCTTCGCTGTCGATCAGGAAGGTGCTGCGATCCACACCCAGGTATTCCTTGCCGTACAGCTTCTTCAGCTTGATCACATCAAACAACTGGCAAACTGCTTCATCCTTGTCACTGATCAGCTCGAAGGGGAATTCCTGCTTGCCCTTGAAGTTCTCGTGGGACTTCACGCTGTCGCGCGACACGCCAAACACCTCGGTGTTGGCGGCCTTGAACGCCGCGTATTGGTCACGAAAGCCCTGGCCTTCGGTGGTGCAGCCCGGCGTGCTGTCCTTCGGGTAGAAGTAGATCACCACTTGCTTGCCTTTGAGGGCTGCAAGGCTGAAGGTCTGGCCGCTGGTGGCCTGGGCTTCGAAATCGGCTACGGGTTTGTCGATGACTACCGCCATGAAAACTTCCTTACATTGGGTTCTGTGGGCGCCATGGCTCGATCAAGGCGTCGAGGTTCAGGGCATCGGCGAAATCCAGGAACTGGTCGCGCAACCAGCTGATCTGCACGCCAGCCGGCAAGGTTACGGTAAACGTAGCGTTGAGCATGGTGCCGCCGGTCTGCGGGGCCTGGTAGGTGTCGCAGGTCAGGTTCTCCAGCTCGACGTTGTGGTCGATGAAGAACTGGCACAGTTCGTTGACGATGTCCGAGCGGTAGGCGGAGCTGACATACGCGACATAAGGCAGGGCCTGGGGACGATTCTCCAAGGCAGCACTGCGCACTACATTGACCGTGAAGTCGTGCTTCTTGGCCAGGCCTGGCAGGCCGGTCTCCAGGCGCGCCAGGGCATCCCAGGTGCCGGAGATCTGCAGGACCAGCGCACTGCACTCGCCATGGCGGGTCAGGCGCGAGGTCACGACGGCGCAGCGGTTTTCATGGCTGGCGCGGCACAGGACGTTGGTCAGCTCCATGGGGTTGGCGCCGAGGGCACTGATAACAAGGAATTGTTCGCGAACTGTGGGGGTGGACATGCAGCCTTCCTAAAACGATGAGCGGTCGATACCGTGAGGGCCGTATCGATCAAAGGATGAAGGGTAGCGAAAACCGTCGCCAAGGGATAGGAGGTGGCGTTTTCATTACGTGAACGGTCTGATTTCAGCGTGCTTCTAGGCGTGCTTTTGCCCAATGATGGCATTGCCCGTCGTTTAGTTGCGCCAGAACGCATCCTCAGGCGGTACTTCGCTTGTGCAAGCATCTTGGCGCCAGTACCATTACGGCTCTCTTTTTCCGGCAGGAGCGGTTGCATGATTGCGGGCAGTATGGTGGCACTGGTCACACCCATGGATGCACAAGGTCATCTCGACTGGGACAGCCTGGGCAAACTGGTGGACTTCCACCTGCAAGAAGGCACCAATGCCATCGTGGCGGTCGGCACCACCGGTGAATCGGCCACCCTCGATGTGGAAGAGCACATCCAGGTGATCGAATTCGTGGTCAAGCGTGTCGCGGGCCGTATAGCCGTGATCGCCGGTACGGGCGCCAACTCGACGCGTGAAGCGATCGAGCTGACCAAAAATGCCAAGAAGGCCGGCGCCGATGCCTGCCTGCTGGTGACCCCGTACTACAACAAGCCGACCCAGGAAGGCCTGTACCAGCACTTCCGCGCCATTGCCGAAGCCGTCGACATTCCGCAGATCCTCTATAACGTGCCGGGTCGTACCGCGTGCGACATGAAGGCCGAGACGGTGATTCGCCTGTCCACCGTGCCGAACATCATCGGTATTAAGGAAGCCACTGGCGACCTGCAGCGCGCCAAGGACATCCTGGCCGGCGTGAGCAGCGATTTCCTGGTGTATTCCGGTGACGACGCCACGGCTGTCGAGCTGATCCTGCTGGGTGGTAAAGGCAATATCTCCGTGACCGCCAACGTGGCCCCGCGTGCCATGAGCGAAATGTGCGCCGCCGCCATTGCCGGCGACGCCGTGACCGCCCGCGCGATCCACGAAAAGCTGATGCCGCTCAACAAGACACTGTTTATCGAATCCAACCCTATTCCCGTGAAATGGGCACTGACTGAAATGGGCATGATGCCGGACGGTATCCGTCTGCCGCTCACCCGTCTCAGCGACGCCTGTCACGAACCGCTGCGACAGGCCCTGCGCCAGTCCGGCGTCCTGGTTTAATTGAGGAAGCACTACGCATGAAGCGATTGGCCGGACTTTCCGCACTTGCCTTGATTATCTCCAGCACCAGTGGCTGCGGTTGGATCTGGGGCCCGGAAGGCTACTTCCGTGACCGCGGCAGCGATTACCTGGAAGCAAAACCCACCAAACCGATGGAATTGCCGCCAGGCGTCAACGTCGCCAAGCGTCTTGACCCGTTGCTGCCGATCCCGCGCAACGTTGCCGACGACACCACCAAGGGTGAGTACGTGGTGCCACGTCCGCAGCCGATCTCGGCCGTGGCGGATGCCAGCGACTACAGCCTGCAGAAGAGCGGCGACTCCCGCTGGATCGTGGCTCAGCGCCCACCTGCCGAAGTCTGGCCAGTGGCCGTGCAGTTCTTCCAGGACAACGGTTTCCGCATCGACGAACAGCGTCCTCAGACCGGTGAATTCACCACGGCGTGGCAGCAGGGCAGCGAGCTGTCCGCCACCATGGCCAAGCGCCTGCAGGCCGGTGGTGTCGCCTCCGACAGAGAAGCCCGTGTGCGTGTACGCATCGAGCCAGGCGTGCAGCGTAATACCAGTGAAGTCTACGTGGTCAGCGCCGAGCGTCCGGCCGGCAGCACCGCCAACGTTGAGTTCACCAATCGCTCGGTCAACACCGGTGTCGACTCGGCGCTGGTCGACGAGATGCTGGCCAGCATGAGCCGTATCTCCGAGAAGGGCGGTTCCGTTTCCCTGCTCGCCGCACGTGATTACGACACCCCGAGCCGCGTCAGCCTCACCGAAGACGGCAGCGGCAACGTGGTGCTGAACCTGGGTGAAGACCTCGACCGTGCCTGGGCCAGTGTCGGCCGCGCATTGGAGCAGGGCCCTTGGCGTGTTGAAGACATCAACCGCAGCCTGGGCTTGTACTACATCAACGTGGCTGAAAAAGCCGAGCGTAAAGATGACGAGCCTGGCTTCTTCGGCAAACTGTTCGGCAGCAAGCCGACCAAGGAAGAGATCGAGACCCGCGCCGAGCGTTACCAGGTTCGTTTGAGCAAGGTGGGCGAAAGCGTGCAAGTCACCGTCGAGAAGAACATCAATACCGTTGCGCCCGCTGAAACAGCGCGCAAAGTGTTGGGCGTGATTCAAGACAACCTGGGCTGATCCGGTGCGTTTTGCCGTTCTCGGCAGCGGTAGCCAAGGGAACGGTACGCTGGTCGCCCACGACGACACGTACGTGCTGGTGGATTGTGGTTTCTCGCTAAGGGAAACCGAGCGGCGCCTGCTGCGCCTGGGGGTTCATCCCGCGCAGCTGAGCGCGATTCTGGTGACCCACGAACATGCCGACCACGTGCATGGCGTGGGTTTGCTGTCTCGGCGCTACAATCTTCCGGTGTACCTCAGTCGCGGTACCTTGCGCGGGATGCGCAAACCCATTGAACCCGCAGGTTTCCTGGCCGGTGGCGAGCAGCTTCAAATCGGCGCCTTGAGCATCGATGTGGTTGCCGTGGCGCACGACGCCCAGGAACCGACGCAGTATGTATTCAGTGACGGTGAGCGGCGTTTCGGCGTGCTGACCGACCTGGGCTCCTACTGCGCCAGGGTGCTGGACGGCTACCGGAACCTCGATGCCTTGATGATCGAGTCCAACCACTGCCGAGACCTGTTGGCTCGCGGTCACTACCCCTACTTCCTCAAGCAGCGGGTGGGCGGCGAACTGGGACATTTGAACAACCACCAGGCGGCGTACCTGGTGTATGAGTTGGGCTGGCAAGACTTGCAACACCTGGTCCTGGCCCACCTGAGCAGCAAGAACAACCTGCCGCAGCTGGCCCGGCAATGTTTTGTCGACACCCTCGGGTGCGACCCGGACTGGCTGCAACTGGCCGATCAAGATTCAGGGCTCGACTGGCGACACATCGCCTAGCCCACCATTTAGCAAGCGGAGCCCATCATGGAAAAACGTGAAGAACTCTACCGCGGCAAAGCCAAGTCGGTGTACAAGACCGATGACGCCAACCGCCTGATCCTGCTGTTTCGCAACGACACCTCGGCGTTCGACGGCAAGCGCATCGAACAGCTTGATCGCAAAGGCATGGTGAACAACAAGTTCAACGCCTTCATCATGCAAAAGCTCGAAGCGGCCGGCATTCCGACCCAATTCGACAAGCTGCTGGGCGACAACGAGTGCCTGGTCAAGAAGCTCGACATGATCCCGGTTGAATGCGTCGTGCGTAACTACGCCGCCGGCAGCCTGGTCAAGCGCCTGGGCGTGGAAGAGGGCCTCAAGCTCAATCCCTACACCTTCGAACTGTTCCTGAAGGACGACGCCAAGGGCGACCCGTTCATCAACGAATCCCACGTCGTGGCATTCGGTTGGGGCACCGCTGAGCAACTGGCGCGCATGAAGGAGTTGTCCCTCAAGGTCAACGACGTGCTCAGCAAACTGTTCGACGACGCAGGCCTGCTGCTGGTGGACTTCAAACTCGAATTCGGTGTGTTCCACGACGGTTCCATCGTCCTGGGCGACGAATTCAGCCCGGACGGCTGCCGCCTGTGGGACAAGGACACCAAGAAGAAGATGGACAAGGACCGCTTCCGCCAGGGCCTCGGTGACGTCATCGAAGCCTACGAAGAAGTCGCCAATCGTCTCGGCGTACCGCTTTAATCGACGCAAGCATCTGATAGCACGGAAAAAAATCGCTTCGGCGCTTTGCATCCACGAATCATGCTGTTATGATGCGCGCCGTTGGAGAGATGCCAGAGTGGCCGAATGGGACGGATTCGAAATCCGTTGTACCTTCACCGGTACCTAGGGTTCGAATCCCTATCTCTCCGCCATATCAGTACAAAAAGGCCCCGTTTTTACGGGGCCTTTTTGCATTCTGCGGTTTCTGTTCCTTCATTGATCCCCTCCTGAATTCCCCCGTGATCTAGTCCCCTAAGCGCCTTTCGCTTGGGTGCTGGTTTTTTATCTTTAAGCCAGGCGAACGCACTGGGTTTTTTACACGTCCTGCCAACCCTGCTAACCGACCGAGTGACCTTCCCACGGTATCGCCGCGTGCGGTACTCGCGCTTTCCCTCGACCGCGCATCCGTTCAATGTGCGCGCATTCAAAAAAATAGGTTGAATAGTCACATCAAATGTTATTTAAATAACAAAAATAATTACGCTGTGGTGCCTTCCACCCCGTGCACAAGGTAAAGATATCCATGAATAAGATCGCGGTCATCGGTAGCAATATGGTGGATTTGGTTACCTATATCGACCGAATGCCCCGCCAGGGCGAGACCCTAGAAGCCCCGGGCTTTGCCATGGGGTGTGGCGGCAAGGGGGCGAACCAGGCGGTGGCGGCGGCCAAGCTTGGCAGCGAGGTGTTGATGCTGACCAAGTTGGGCGATGACATGTTTGCCGATAACACGTTGGCCAATTTCCAGCGCCATGCCATCGACTCGCGTTACGTCACGCGGGTGCCAGGGGTGTCCAGCGGCGTGGCGCCGATCTTTGTGCAGAGCGATTCCCACAACAGCATTCTGATCGTCAAAGGCGCCAACGCGCATTTGAAGCCGGCCGATATCGACGCCGCACAAGCGGCTTTGCGCGAATGCGCACTCATCGTCTTGCAGCTGGAAATCGACTTGGCGACCGTCTACTACGCTATTGAATTTGCCAAGCGCCACGTTATTCCTGTGTTGCTCAACCCGGCCCCTGCGGTCGCAGGTTTGAGCCGCGAGCATCTGGCGCAGCTGGACTTTTTCATCCCCAACGAAAGCGAGCTCTCGCTGATCACAGGCAAGCCGGTCGAGGGCCCTGAGAGTGCGTTGCTGGCCGCGCGGGAATTGGTCGTCCAGGGCATTCGCCATGTCATCGTCACCCTTGGTGAACAGGGCGCGCTGTATGTCGGCGAGGAGGGTGAGTTTCATGTGCCAGGCCGCAAGGTCGAGGCCCGGGATACCACCGGCGCGGGTGACGCCTTTATCGGTTGCTTTGCCCACTACTGGACCCAGCAGGGCGATATGCGTGCGGCCATGACTCGGGCTGTGGCGTATTCCGCCTGTTCGGTCACCGGCCTCGGTACCCAGAGTTCCTACCCGGATGCTGCCCGATTCGCGGAGTTTTTCGACCCGCGCTGATTCGTCTATCACCGATGTTGGCGATCCCAGCATGGCTGGTGCGCCCTATATCCCACGGAGAATAACAATGACAAAAGTCCCGCTCCAACAGACCGCCGATGGTTTCTACCTCAACCGCACGCCTTGGTTCGCGTTTTTGCTGCTGTGCAGTATTTTTGCCCTGTGGGCGGCGGCGGCCAGCATGAATGACGTGCTGATCGCGCACTTCAAGAAAGCCTTTTTGCTCAGCGATTTTCAGACCGCCTTTGTGCAGTCGGCGTTTTACCTGGGCTACTTTTTCGTGGCGATTCCGGCGGCCATGGTGGTGCGTCGCTTCGGCTACAAAAGCACGATCCTGGTGGGCTTGATGCTTTACATGGCGGGCTGCGCGCTGTTCTTTCCTGCGGCCTCCACTGCCACCTACGGCATGTTCCTGATGGCGCTGTTTGTGATCGCGTGTGGGCTGTCGTTTCTCGAAACCGCCTGCAACACCTATTCGACGTTGATGGGACCACGGGAAACCGGCACCCGCCGTCTGAACATCTCGCAGACCTTCCACCCGTTCGGCGCCATGGCGGGGGTGTATGTCGGTAGCTTTGTGATGTTCAAGGACACCGACGCCACCCACGAACAGTTGACCCAAATGAGCGCATCCGAGGCGGCCATCCAGCAGTTGGAAATGATTCAGTCGACCCTGCTGCCCTACAAATGGATGATCGCGGTGCTGGTGCTCATGTTTATCCTGATCGCCATTACCCGCTTCCCCGCATGCCGGGGCAACGCCAAGGCCGACGTGAAAAAGCCCAGCCTCGGCCAGAGCCTGGCGCGCTTGTCGCGCAACCCGCGCTTTACCTTCGGTGTGCTGGCGCAGTTTCTGTATGTGGGGGCTCAGGTCGGGGTATGGAGCTTCACCATTCGCCTGGCGATGCAGATGGGCGGGATGAACGAGCGCAGCGCGTCATGGTTCCTGCTGACGACCTTTGCCGCCTATTTCGTCGGCAAGATGATCGCCAACCTATTGATGCGCAAGCTGCACCCGGCCAAGGTCCTGGCGATCTACGGCGTGCTGACCATTGCCTTGCTTGCCTATACCATCCTGGTGCCGAATATCAGCGCAGTGTACGCGGCGGTCGCGGTGAGCATTTTCCTCGGGCCGTGCTGGCCGACCATTTATGGCCTGACGATTGAAGGGCTGGGTGAAGACACCAGCGTCGGTGGTTCGCTGTTGGTGATGAGCATCGTCGGCGGCGGGGTGATCCCGGTGTTCCAAGGCCTGCTGTCAGATGCCACCCACGGCAATATGCAACTGGCCTACAGCGTGCCCCTGCTGTGTTTCGTGGTGATTGTGGCCTACGCCTATTCCTGCATGCGCCACAGTCGCGCCGCACAGCCTAGGGCTGGCGCGGTGGTGGCCTCATGAAAACCTTCACCCTGGCGTTGTCTCCCGAGCAATTCAGCGGGGCAGAAAAAACCCTGCTGCAATCGGCTGATTTTCGCGTGCTGGCCTGGACCTACCCCAGTGGGGTCAAGGCCCTGGCGTTGGAAAATGCCCGTGGTCGCGTGGTGGCCTTGCCTTATCAGGGGCAGATGATTTGGTCCGCGACCTTCGACGGCTGCGAGTTGACCATGCGCAATATGTTCCGCCAGCCAAAGCCCAGCGCAACCGTAATTGGCACCTACGGATGCTTTATGTTTCACGCCGGGCTGTTGCGCAATGGCTGCCCGACCCCAAGCGACGACCACCCGCTGCACGGCGAAATGCCTTGCGCACCAATGGACGCAGCCTGGCTGGAAGTGGGCGAAGACGCTGCGGGCCTGTACCTGCGCCTGGGTGGGGATTACGAGTATGTGCAGGGATTCGGCGACCACTATCGGGCCACACCCACGCTGACCCTGCGGGCCGGCTCGGGGGTATTTGATATCGGCATGGCGGTCACTAATCTCGCGGGCAAGGCCATGGAACTGATGTACATGGCCCACATGAACTACGCCTACATGCCTGGCGCGCGCTTTGTCGAGCCCCTGGCCGGCGCCCGGGTGCGCGTACGCAGCAGCGTGCCGGCCCACGTCAAGCCAACCCCCGAGTGGTCGGCCTACATGGCTGAGCTGAGCCGCGACCCTTCACGGCTGAGCAGCCTGGACAGCCCCGCGCTGCATGATCCGGAAATCGTCTGCTTCTTCGAAGAGGTTCCAGCCGATACCGCAGGCAATGCGCATTTTCTGCTGGACCATCCCGAAGGGTCGGCGTTCTACACCTACTACCGGCCCGATCAGTTCTCCCATGCCACCCGCTGGGTCCTGCATAACGCTGACCAGGGCGTCGCCGCCTTTGTCTTGCCTTCTACCTGCGAACCCGAGGGCTACCTGGCAGAAAAAACCAAAGGCAATGTGCGTTCATTGGCCGGCGGACAACAGGCATTGTTCAGCGTGAGCACCGGCTATCTGTCGGCTGAAGAAAGGCGCCGCCTGCGGGATGAGCTAGGCGGCTGATGAGGTGCGGCAAGGGTGGTCACACCACCCATTGCGCGCCATGTTGGGTGATCAGTTCACGGTACGCTTTGGGCAGCTTCTTGTCGGAGACCACCACATTGAACTGTTCGAGGCTGGCGAAATGCGCGGTGCGCACAACGTCGAACTTGCTGTGATCGGCCAACAACAGGCTGTGCTGGGCCTGGCGCAAAACCTTCTGTTTGACCGCCACTTCATTGAAGTTGAAGCAGGTGACACCGAAGGTCTCGCTGATACCTGCGGCCGAAATGAAGGCCCAGGTCAAACGCACGCTGTCGAGGATGCTGCTCTCGTCGGCATGGTCGAACACTTGGTTCTTGCGATGAAAGGTGCCGCCACACAGAACGATAGTGCAGTTGGGCTTCTGTTGCAGCTTGAGCAGCACGTTCAGCGAATTGCAGACCGCCGTGAACTCCAGCTCATCGGGAATGAAATCAATCACAAAAGGCACCGTGGTGCCGCAGTCGAAGAACACCGTGTCGCCACTTTTGACAAACGCGGCCGCGAGCTTGCCTATACGGCGTTTCTCTTCCACATGCCGAGTGCCTTGCTCCGTAACCTTGTAGTCAGGCGCCTCGGACGGGTCGAAGGCAAGGGTGATATGCCCGCCGAGCAGGTGGAACTTGTCCGGGTGACGGTTCAAGTCCCGGCGCAGGGTCATTTCCGAGACTTCCAGCAATGCGGCCATTTCCCGCAGGTGGATCGCCTTTTGGTCCTGCAGGGCTTGTTGGATCAGTTTGATGCGTTCTGATTGTTTGCTTTCCACAGGCGTTCCGGTCGGCTGGTTATGTTGTAATTACATCATTTTTTGGTATTATAGTCACATCTTTTGGGCGTGCTTTCTCACAGTTGCGCCCATCGTGCTCCTTCACCAGGAACGGATTTCATGACCTCAATCACACCCGCAGCACTTGCACAGTTTATCGACCACACGTTGCTGGCGCCCGACGCAACGCGGCAACAGATCGCAGCGTTATGCAAAGAAGCGCAGGAATACGGGTTCTATTCCGTCTGTGTGAACTCGGGCCAGGTGCCTTATGCCGCCCAATTGCTCAGTGGGCAAAAGGTCAAGGTATGCGCGGTGGTCGGGTTCCCGCTGGGCGCCGGGCTGAGCGAGAGTAAAGCCTTCGAAGCCCAACAGGCAATTGCCGTGGGTGCGGGCGAGATCGACATGGTGCTCAATATTGGCGCGTTGCGCGAGGGCCTGTTGGACACGGTGCGTGACGACATCGCCAGGGTGCATCAAGCCTGCGGTTCGGTGCCGCTGAAAGTGATCCTCGAAACCTGCCTGTTGGACGAGGAACAAAAGATCCGCGCCTGCGAAATCTGCCGTGAACTCGGGGTGGCCTTCGTCAAGACCTCGACCGGCTTTAGCCATCATGGCGCCACCGCTGGAGATATCGCCCTGATGCGCCGTATCGTCGGCCCGCAGATGGGGGTCAAGGCGTCGGGCGGGGTGCGCGATTACGCGACCGCAGTGGCGATGATCGAAGCCGGTGCCACCCGCCTGGGCACCAGTTCGGGGGTGAGCATTGTCAGTGGCAAGCCTGCGGAAGCGGCGGGTTACTGATTTCGCCAGCGCACACGACGTCTGGCAATGTTTGAAAAAGGAGCTTCGGCTCCTTTTTCGGCGGCATAGTTCACGCCGATTTCGGTGCTGTAGTCCAGTGCGTGGGCCAGGTCCAGTCCCGCACGGCCAAGTTGGGGTTAAACCTGATTCTGTGCTCGGGTGCAATTTCCCGGTTGATAACCCAGGCAAATGATGCGCTGCCCTGAAACTGAAAAAGCCTGCTGGGCGCAATGCTCAGCAGGCTTTTTAGTAAGTGCAATTGGATCAGGCAGGCTGAGCCACCAAGCTGTTACTCACCTTACGCCCCAGCACCAGCACTGTCACAAACCCGGCGCCCACCAACGCCGTGGCCAAGCTCAGCAGCACCGCGCTACCCATCTGATCGACGATGCGTCCGCCAAAGAACGAACCCAAGGCAATGATCACCTGGAACAGGGCAACGAACAGCGGCATGCCGCGCTCCACATCCTTGGGCGCTACCACGAACATCCAGATACTGGCGCAGGCCGGGAAGGCGCCGAAGGCGAAGCCCCATAGGCCGATCAGCATCGCTGCGCCGGTCATGCCGGTGGCGAAGTAGGGGAACAGCGCGGTGCTGGTGCCGATCATCAGCGCGACCAGCAACAGGGTGTGGCGTACGCTGCGGTTGGCGGCGAAACCGGCAAAGATATTACCGAACACCCCGGCCACGCCAAAGAGCAGCAACAGTGAGCCAATCGTCGGGCCATCAAAGCCGGAGCTGTATTTGAAGAACGGCGCGACATAGGTGTACGCGGCAAAGTGCGCCAGGCCGATCAGCAGCACGGCGATCAAACCGACGCGCGCTTGCGGGTTGATAAACAAGGCGGGCAGGTCGCTGACGCGGATCGCCTTTTCCGGATCAAGGCGGGGGAGCAGGAATATCTGCGCCAGCAGCACCGGTACGCCCACCAGCGCGGTGACCAGGAACGTCATGCGCCAGCCCATCAGGCCACTGAGCCAGGTGCCGACGGGCACGCCCAGTACGGTGGCCAGGGTCACTCCCATCATGATGATCGAGGTGGCCTTGGCTACGTCGACGCCCTTGGGGGCCAGGCGGCCGCTGAGGGCGATGGCCGTCGCCCAGAAACCACCGATGCTGATGCCCAGCAGTACGCGGCCAAACAGCAGCAGGCTGAAGTCGCTGGCGAAGGCCACGACCGAGTTGGCGATGATCATGATCAGCGTCAGGCCGATCAGCAGGTAGCGACGGTCCATGGCGCCAATGCTGACGGACAGCAGGGGAGCGGCGAGGGCGGCCATGATGCCAGGCAGGGTCACCATCAGGCCGGCGTGGCCAGCGCTGATACCCAGGTCACTGGCGACGTCATTGAGTACGCCCACAGGGAGAAACTCGCTGGTCACCAGGGCGAAAGCACCCACGGCAACCGAGAGGATCGCCAACCACTGCTGTTTGACACTCTGTTGATTATGTTCGGGAAGGCCACTAGGGGTCTGGCTGGCACTTGGCATGGTGTCGGGTTCCAGGATGAACGTCGCCTGAAGCCAGGCGAAGGGAAGGGAATTTGGAGCCGATTATAGGAACCGGTACTGAAAATCGGGCAGGCGCTCGGTTCGATAGTAATCATCAGTGCAATCGATGCAACGCTCTAGACCGCACTACGTGACCCCGTGATCTTTCACACGAACTGCGCAAGCATTGCCTACAGGCCGTGCATTGCTGGTCCGCCGGCAAGTTATTACTTTGTGGTAGCGCTCAAGATCGGGCGCCTCCCACCGCAAAGGAATTGCGTCATGAGCAAGAATACGAAGAAAACCTCCGGCAAGGTCGCGACGTTGGCGGCGGAAACCCTCAACAGCTCAGCGTCTTCTGCCATCGCTAAAAGCCTCGCTGCTTCAGCGTTGGCGCAGAAAGGCAATGACAAACAGACAAGCGCCGAGATGGAGGAAAAAGTAGGCAAGGTGCTGGGCAGTGATAAATACAGCGAAGACACCAAAGCGCTGGCCGCGTCGGTCCTTTCCCAAGCCAATAAAGAGCGAGGACACTGAGTTAAAGCGCTGCCAATCAATAGAAAAGCCTTGTGGCGAATCAAGCTACAGGGCTTTTCAGGGTAGAGAAAACCTTACTCGGCTAACCGTCCTCTGAGGCTGTCGATAAACATGCTTTCCGCCCGACTCATCTTCTGTTCCCGATTCCACAGCAGATGAATATCCACGTCCGCAATCCCCTCATCTGGCGGCAGGCGCCACAGCAGGCCGTTCTTCACGTCTTCGGCCACCACATGGATCGGCAAACAGCCCAGGCCAAATCCGGCAATCACCAGGCGCCGCACTTCCTCCAGGCTTGAAGATGATGCAACGATCCGCCCACTGAACCCTTGTTGATCGCGGAAAATCGTCAAGGGCGACAGCATCCCGCCAATCTGGTCGCTGGTGAAACTCACGAAGTTCTCCGATTGCAAATCCCCCTCCGCCAAGCCGGTGCGTCCGAACAATGGATGGTGCCGCCCGCAAAAAAACGCGTAGCGCTGCCGCAAAAACAGGTGCTGCTCCAGGCGTGGCTGTGGTCGGCGGTTGAGGCTTAAACCCAGGGTCGCGGTTTTCTCCAGGAGGGCGGCGACGATGTCCGAGCTGCGCATCACCTCAACCTCCAGATCTACCCGTGGATGCTCGCGGTGAAAGCCTGCCAGGAAGTCATCGAAGGTGTCCGAGTTGATCCGGCTGATCATCAGCAAACGCACCTTGCCGATCACTTCGTCACCGGGTTTTTGCAAGGCATTGCTCATCTGCGACACCTGGCCGTACATCTCGCCGGCAATCGCAAAGATCTGCTCGCCGGCTTCAGTGAGTACAAAGCGTGGACCACGGCGGACGATGAGCTGGCAGTCGAGTTGTTCTTCCAGGCGCTTGAGGGCTTGGCTGATCGCTGGCTGGGTCAGATGCAGGCGGGCGGCCGCGCGGCTGATGCTCAGTTCCTGGCCGATCACGCGAAAGGTGCGCAGCAGGTTCCAATCCAGGCGGTCGTTGAGCAACGGGTGAATATCGCGACGGGTTTCGGACATGGCGCAGTTCAATAATAAGCAGGATTTATAATTCGAATAATAAATAGAAAATTGACTAATCATAGCCCCGGGACGAAAAATCACCCTCAACAAGCGCCATCAGAGCGCATGCGTTCGACCTTTCTCCTGCCAAAAAAATAAACAAAGGAGCCAGCCCCATGAAGCCTTCCGCTTCGCCCCAGCCTCGCCGTGCTGCGGCCGCCGCTTTTATCGGCACCATGATCGAGTGGTACGACTTTTACATCTACGCCACTGCCGCAGCGCTGGTGTTTGGCCAACTGTTTTTCCCCTCCGAAGACAAACTGTTCAGCACCATGGCCGCGTTCGGCACCTTTGCCGTGGGTTTCTTCGCCCGGCCGTTGGGCGGCATTGTGTTCGGGCACATCGGCGATCGGATCGGGCGCAAGAAGTCCTTGGTGATTACCCTGGTGATGATGGGGGTGGTCACTGTCTGCATTGGTCTGCTACCGACCTACGCACAGATCGGTGCCGCCGCACCGGTGCTGCTGATCCTGCTGCGCGTGGTGCAGGGCATTGCCGTTGGCGGCGAGTGGGGTGGCGCGGTGTTGATGGCCGGTGAGCATGCACCGAAAGGTCGGCGTAACTTCTTTGCCTCCTTCGCGCAGTTGGGCAGCCCGGCGGGGTTGATCCTATCGCTGTTGGCATTCAGCGCAGTCACCCGCTTGCCGGAAGACGCGTTGCTGAGTTGGGGCTGGCGCTTGCCGTTCCTTGCCAGCGCCTTGCTGCTTGTAGTGGGGCTGGCGATTCGCCTGGGCGTGAATGAGTCGCCTGAGTTTCTCGAAGACAAAGCCCTGGCGGAAAAAGCGCGGGCGATCAAGCAAGACCAGGCCCCAGTGATCGAAGTGCTGAAAACCGCCTGGCGTCCGTTGCTGCTGTGCATCGGTGCCAACACCCTGGGCATTGCCGGTGTGTATTTCACCAACACCTTCATGATTGCCTACAGCACTCAGCAACTGGGCTTGCCGCGCTCGTTGATTCTGGAGTGTCTGTTCTTCGTTGCCATCATTCAGTTCTGCGTCCAGCCCCTGGCCGCCTGGGTGGCGGAGAAGGTCGGTGCCACGCGCTTCCTGTGCGCGATGACGGTATTGGCCATGGCGTCGCCTTACCCGATGTTCGTGTTGGTCAGCAGTGGCCAGGCGCCCTTGATCATCCTTGGCATTGCCCTCGCGGTGGTGTGCATGGCGTCGTTTTACGCGGTGATTGCCGGCTTTGTCAGCGGCCTGTTTGAAACCCGTGTGCGTTATACCGCGATCTCCCTGGCGTACCAGGTATGCGGCGCGTTGGCCGGTGGCCTCACGCCGTTGATCGGCACCTGGCTGGCCCATGAATACCAAGGCCAATGGTGGCCGATGGCAGTGTTTTACAGCTTGATCGCGGCGGTCTCGCTGGTGTGCGTACTGGCGTTGTCGCGCCGTCACGCCACCGCTCACCGTCTTGAGATGGCCCATAGCGTTTGATGGAGAGTCTGCAATGTTGAAGATCAACGGCGAGCGCCTGTGGGCCAGCCTGATGGCCATGGCCGAGATCGGCGCTACGGCACGCGGTGGCAGTTGCCGCCTGGCCTTGAGTGCCGAAGACAAAGCCGGTCGTGAACTGTTCAGCCACTGGTGCACAACCGCCGGGTTGACCCTGAGCGTCGACGCCATCGGCAATCTGTTTGCCCGGCGTGCCGGAACGGATAAAGACGCGGCGCCCGTGATGATCGGCAGCCACCTCGACACGCAGCCCGAGGGTGGGCGCTTCGATGGTGTCTACGGTGTGCTGGCTGGCCTGGAGGTGATCCGCAGCCTCGACGACCAAGGGATCCAGACCCGCAAACCCCTGGAAATTGCCGTGTGGACCAACGAAGAGGGCGCCCGTTTCACCCCGGCCATGCTGGGCTCCGCGGTGTTCACCGGCACCCTGGCGCTGGACAAGGCCCTGGCCACTGTCGATGCCGCTGGCGTCAGTGTGGCCGAGGCATTGCGTGTAACGGGCTACAACGGTTCACGCCCATTGGGGGGGGCGGTGGATGCGTATTTCGAAGCGCACATCGAGCAAGGACCGATCCTTGAAGACAATGCCAAGAGCATCGGCGTGGTCACCGGCGGCCAGGCGATTCGCTGGCTGGATGTACGCGTCGAAGGCATGGCGGCCCACGCCGGCACGACGCCGATGCCGCTGCGTAAAGATGCGTTGTATGGCGCCGCGCAAATGATCCAGGCGCTGGAAACGCTGGCAGCGGACTTTGCCCCGGAAGGCCTGACCACCGTCGGCGAATTGAGCATCGCCAAATCGTCGCGCAACACCATTCCAGGATTGCTGAGTTTCACCGTCGACCTGCGTCATCATCGCGACAGTGAGATCGACGCCATGGAGCGCCAGGTGCGCCAACAGGTGCAGGCCATCGCCGAGCAACGCGGTCTGACCGTGACGGTGACCCCGCACTGGATCAGCCCGGCGACGCCCTTCGACGCCGAGTGCGTCGCCTGCGTGCAAACCTCGGTGGACGCCCTGGGTTATAGCCAGCAGCGCATCGTCAGTGGCGCCGGCCATGATGCCATCCACCTGGCGCGTTACTGCCCGACCGCGATGATCTTCATCCCGTGCGTCGGCGGCCTTAGTCACAATGAAGCCGAAGATGTACTGCCCGAGGATGTGCGCCAGGGCACCGACGTATTGCTCAACGCCGTATTGAAACGCGCCGGCCAGGCTCAGTAAGGAGACTTTTTGATGCGAACGTTTTTCCACCCCGAACAACTCCTGCACCATCCGCGCAGCTACTACTCCCGTGGCCAGATGCGCACGCCACAGGAAGTCCCCGAGCGCGCCCGCAACCTGCTGCTGGCCGCGCAAACCCTGGGCTTCGATATCCAGCAACCCCAGGACCATGGTCTCGATCCACTGCTGGCCGTGCATGGCGCGCCTTACCTGGCTTTCCTCCAGGAGGCCCACCAACGCTGGAAGGAAGTCCCCGAAGACTGGGGCGACGAAGTCATGTCCAACATCTTCGTGCGCGAGCCCAACGCCCTGCGCGGCATCCTCGCCCAGGCCGCGCGGTACCTGGCGGACGGCAGTTGCCCCATTGGAGAACTCACCTGGCGCTCGGCCTACTGGTCAGCCCAGAGCGCCGTTGCGGCTGCCAAGGACGTCCTCGAGGGTGCCCCGGCCGCTTATGCGCTGTGTCGTCCACCCGGCCATCACGCCCGCTTCGATGCAGCCGGAGGTTTCTGCTACATCAACAACGCAGCGGTGGCTGCCCAGGCCTTGCGCGAAGGCTTTCAGCGCGTCGCCGTGCTCGACACCGACATGCACCACGGCCAGGGCATCCAGGAAATTTTCTATGACCGCGATGATGTGCTGTATGTGTCGATCCACGGTGATCCCACCAACTTCTACCCGGGTGTCGCCGGCTTTGCCGAAGAACGCGGCAGCGCGACGGGTGAAGGCTTCAACCTGAACCTGCCCATGCCCCACGGTGCCAGCGAGGCGGTGTTCTTCGAAAAACTGCAACTGGCCCTGGCGGCGGTGAAGGACTTCTCGGCGGACGTACTGGTGCTGTCGCTGGGGTTTGATATCTACGAACTGGACCCACAGAGCAAAGTCGCGGTCACCCGCGAAGGGTTTGCGCGGTTGGGCGAAAGCATTCGCGGGTTGGGACTGCCCTGTGTGGTCGTGCAGGAGGGCGGGTATCACCTGGAAACGCTGGACAGTAATGCGCGGGCGTTTTTCAGTGGGCCGCAGGCCTGGGTGTAGCCAGAAACGCAAAAGCCTGCCGAACTCAGCGTTCTGCAGGCTTTGGTGGGTGAGGTGACAGAATCTGCTGGCTTGCTGTTCAGGCAGGCTTCACCGGTCTGATCAGACTCTGGGCCGGGATTCCAAACATCTCATGCAGTTTCCAGATCATGGGCAGGGTCAGTGCTCGTTTTCCGTTCAGCACTTCATAAACCCGATTCTGACGGCCTATGGCGGGGACCAGGTCGGAGGCTGAAAGGCCTGACTGTTCCATCCGGAAACGGATAGCGTCGACTGGGTTGGGCAGGTCAACCGGAAAATGCTTCGCCTCGTACGCCTCGATCAACGTGATCATTACATCAAAATAATCACCTTCCGGCGTGCCGGGCTCAGGTTCATTGTCGAATAGCGCTGAGACAGATTTAAGTGCGTCCTTGTAGTCCTGTTCGGTGTGAATAGGTCGAATGTTCATGGGTGACTCCGTTTCAACGGTATCAGCGTCAATCATGTCGTATTGCTTATGCGTGCCGATGAATTTGATATACAGCGCGCCGTAGCGGTAGGCCACGGCGGCGACGAGCCGGTAGTCATGACCCTTGATATTGAAGACGACTCTTCGACTCTTGAGAACGCTGGCCTGGCGAAATTGTTCTTTGATGGCTGCTGGTGTTGACCAGTTGGCGTTCTTTGCCTCGTCAATCCAAGCCAGCAGTGGCTGTTCCGCGTCCGGGTATTTTTGCCAGAACGCTTTGAGTTGGCTGATCGCAATAATTCTCATGGGTCGATCCTAGTCCCGTGGTGGGACTTATGCAAGCGGGTGGTATCGATAGTTTCCAACTGCGGCGGTGCTATGAACGAAATTTTCCGCATAGGAAATTCCCTTCGTAGCCATGTACGAGGGGGCCCAGGAACATGAGAGGACCACAGGCGTAAAGTGGGGAGGGGGAGGGGCGTGTGCGACAGACAGGGAGCTTCAGGGGTATAGGTATTCCGATCCAAAGGGTCATGCCGCACCAGGTTCTTGCGGGTGGGTTTTGATGGTTTGCGACGTAATGGTTGTTGCCTGGAACTGATAACTGCGCGCCGAGGCAACCGGTCAGGCAAGAAATTGATAGCGCAGCTAGTATGGCTTTTCCATGTATGACCTCTTTGAAAGCAATGCTTCGAGGCTCTCAGTATTGTCGTCAGGAAAAGTTATGCCTGCCGATGGCCTAACTAACTGACTGATTTTTATGACTTCTCGTTTCCCGCTCCGTACAAGGCACTGGCGCGGTTCAAGTTGGCGCGTGCTTCACGGTGATGCCGTGTGTTTATCGGGTACCAGTTCCAACACTCGGTTTCTCCCACCTTCGGCCAGCAAGTAAGTCCCCTGGCCCGTCGGCACGATCGACTGTGGTGCTTTCAGGAATGACAGAATCGTCCGCTGGCGCCCTTGCTTATCAATCAGCAACAACCGCGCCCGATGGGTGGCGTCTTCATTGACCCACAGCCCGCGCTCATCGCACATCAAAAAGCTCGGCTGGTTGAGGTGGCTCAGCACCACCGGGTCGCTGCCGTCTGCGCTGAGTTCACGCACGACACCTTTCTTCTTCTCGTTGTAGAGCATCCGCCCGTCAGTACAGCGAACGATGGATTCGCCTTCCTCCACCTGGTCGCGCAGCACGCTCAAGGTCTGGTCGCTCCAGCGATAGCGCAGCAATCGCCCGAAGGGCTTGCGGTCTTCTATGGCATACAAGTAGTCGCCGTCATCCCACAGGCCCTGCACACTCTCACCTTGGAAGAGTTCGGTGACGACGCCGTCCTTGACGAAGCTCACGGGCAGGGCGGCGGACTCCTGGCTGAAGACCCAGCCGCCACGGGTGGCAAACAGACCGTCGGGCTTGGACAGGTTGGCCACCACCACGTCGCGGGTGCCGTCCGGGTGGATGCGCACGATGCTGCCCTTGGCCTTGTCGAGTTCCTGGCTGACCACCAGCGAGCCGTCCGCCATGGGCAGCAGCGCGGCGGCTTTCTGGACGTCGCGGTGCACCACCTGCACCGTCCAACCGTCGGCGGCACTGACGGGGTAGTAACTTTGCCAGGTAAAAAAGCCCAGGGTCGCGACGCATAGCAGGCCTGCTGCGCGCAGGCCAAATCGCAGTGCCGGGTATTTTTTGGAAGAGAGGGTCATCGATGATTGCCAGTAGCCGGGGAAAAACGCCGACCACCCTACCAAGCTTGTCGAAGAACTTCACGTGTGGGAAACCCGCTGTCCCCTTTATCAGTGCCTAGTCCTGGGGCTCCAGACCTTGCCTGAGTTTTTCCAGCAGCTCATCGATGTGAAACGGCTTGGTGATCAAGTCCATGCTCTCACCCAGGAAGTTCTGTCGGTTCGCTGCGTTCTCGGCGTAGCCGGTCATGAACAAAATGGGCAGGTTGGGGCGCAGGGCGCGTGCATGGTCGGCCAGCTCGCGGCCGGTCATGTATGGCAGGCCGACATCGGTGAGCAGCAGGTTGATGCTCGGGTCGGCCTGCAGCACGGCCTGTGCTTCGTCACCGTCCGCTGCCAGGCTGCAGCGGTAACCTGCGTCGACCAGCACCTCGGCCACGAAGCTGCGCACGGAGGGCATGTCTTCGACGATCAGAATGTGTTCACCCTTGCTGTTACCCGGCACTGCCAATGTCTTGGTGGTCGAGGCGGCGGGGCCATCGGCGGCGGGGAGCATGATGGTCACCTCGGTGCCCTGGCGGGTGACGCTGCGGATCTGCGCATCACCACCGGACTGGCGGGCAAACCCGTAGATGGTCGACAGGCCCAGGCCGGTGCCCTGGCCCACCGGCTTGGTGGTGAAGAACGGGTCGAACACCTTGTCGATCACGCTGTGCTCGATGCCCACGCCGTTATCCCTGACCGACAGGGCGATGTAGGGGCCGTTTTCCAGCTTGAGGTTGCCATTGGAAAACGCCTGGTAGGTCGTGACCCACACAATGCCACCCTGGGGCAGGGCGTCCCGCGCGTTGATCACCAGGTTCAGCACCGCGCTTTCCAGTTGGATCGGGTCCACCATCGCCACGGCGGGGTTGTTGGTCAGCTCCAGTTTCAAGGCGATGTGTTCGCCGATGGTGCGCACCAGCAACTCTTCTAGGGAGCGAATATGCGCATTGATATCGATCGGCCGGGTGTCCAGCGGCTGCTGGCGGGCGAAAGCGAGCAAACGGTTGGTGAGGCCGGCGGCACTCAGGGCTGAACTGAGTGCTGCATCGGCGTAACCCAGGACCTTGTCGGTACGGTTGCTTACGATGCGCTTCTTGATCAGTTCCAGGCTGGTGATGATCCCGGTCAGCAGGTTGTTGAAATCATGGGCGATACCGCCGGTCAGTTTGCCCAGGGCATCCATTTTCTGGGCCTGGAGCAGTTGCGCTTCGGTACGTGCCAACTGGCTGGCGGCATTGGCCAGCTCGGCCTGCTGGTGGCGCTCGCGGTGGCGATGTTCGGTGACATCTTCGACAAACACCAGGCTCAGTTCGGCACGGCGATAGGGTGAAATCTGCCACTCGGTCTCACGCAGTTCGCCGTCGACTTTCATCTGCAGCGTGCCCTTCCAGCGTTCACCGGCTGTCAGGCGCAGGCACAGTTCGTGGATGACCGCGTGCTGGCCGTCTGCGAAGCATTCGAGCAGGGCATCCGGGTTGAGGTTGTCGTGGATCAGTTGGGCGAACGCGTGGTTGCATTCGTGCACTTTGAGCTGTGCATCCATCACCGCGATCGGCGCGCTGATATTGAAGAAGATCTCTCGAAAGCGCGCCTCGCTTTCACGCAGGGCGTATTCGGTGTCGCGCACACGCAGCAAGGTGCGCAGGGTCGCCAGCAAGACGTCGGGGTCGACCGGATGGATCAGATAGGCGTCGGCACCGGCGTTGAGGCCGGTGATGATGTCACCGGTCTCGATCGACGCGGCTGACACGTGCACCACCGGCAGCAACGCCGTGGCAGGATCGCTGCGCAAACGCCGCACGATATCGAAGCCGCTCATGTCCGGCAGGTTGACGTCGAGAATCAGTGCATCAATCTTTTCCTTCGCGATCAGGTCCAGTCCGTCCTGGCCCGTGCCGGCTTCGAGCACCGCGTAATCATGGCGCTCCAGGCGCCGACGCAGGGCGTAGCGCGTGGCGGCGTTGTCGTCCACGATCAAGAGTTGAATGTCACGTTTCATCGACGTTCTCGCTGGCGATGGACAGAGGAATGATCACAAAGAACAGCGAGCCCACGCCAGGTGTGCTTTCTACGCCCACGCGACCGCCCAGCAGCTCGGCGAAACGCTTGCACAGGGACAGGCCTAGGCCGGTGCCGCGCAGGCGTTTTTGCAACGGGGAATCGATCTGGGAAAAGTCTTCGAACAGGTTGTTATGCAGCTCGCCCGGTATGCCCAGGCCGGTGTCCTGTACGGCAAAGCGGATTTCGTGGTCACTCTCCATGCGCGCCGACACGCGCACTTCGCCCTGCACCGTGAACTTCAAGGCATTGGAGATAAAGTTGCGCAGGATCTGCGCCAGCTTCTTGTCATCGGTATAGAGTTTAGGCAGGCCGGAAGGCTCTTCGAAGATCAGGTCGACGGACGACGCATCCACAATCGGCCGGAACATCCCGCGCAGTGCCGAGAACAGGTCGAACATATCGAACCAGGCCGGGGAGATAGTGATACGCCCGGCTTCGATCTTCGCCAAGTCCAGCAGGTCGTCGACCATCTCGCGCAGTTCGCGGGCCGAGCTGCGGATGAAACCGACCTGGGTGTGCTGTTCCGGGCTCAGCGGGCCATCCAGCTCATCGGCCAGCAGGCTGGTGATGCTCAGGATCGAGCCCAGCGGCGTGCGGAACTCATGGCTCATATAGGACAGGAAGCGGCTTTTCAGGTCCGACGCCTGGCGCAGCTGATCGGCCTGCATATCCAACTCGGCGTACAGCGCCAACACGCCCTGGTTGGTTTCGTCCAATTCGGCGCGCAGGTTATCCGCTTCCTGGCGAAGGTGTTGGATTTCAGCGGTGAGCGAGGCGGTGGTGTCAGCCATCAATGGCCTCCAGGGCAATCACGAAGACGGTGACGTCATCCCGGCCGCGACAAAAATCGCGGTGCAGGATGGCGGCAATGAGGGCCGGATGGCGATGAACAAGCCCCGGATAGTCCGACAGGTTCCAGCGTGATTGCAGGCCGTCGCTGTACAGGATCAACAACTGGCCGGCCACTTGAGCGTAGTCGAAGGGTTGTGCCTTGCGAAACTGCACCCCGACGATCCCCGGATGGGACGCCAGGCCGCGCGACTTGCCCGGCCCGATCAGGCTGGCGCCGATATTGCCGACGCCGGTGAACCGCAGGTTGTCGGCATGGGCATCGTACTGGGCCACGGCCATGGCGCCACCTCGGGTGCCGTTCATGCCGATGTGCATGTCGTTCATCAACACCGTCGAATCCGCAAAGGCATACCGTGAGAACACGTCTTCCCCGGCCCTGGCCGCGCGCTCTGCATGCTCGCCATGGCCAAGGCCGTCGGCCATCATCACGCTGAAGCGGCCGGGTTCGATTGCCAAGTGCCAGGCATCGCCGCAGTGTGGATCATCGTGCAGCGAATGCTGGCTGACCCCGTAGCGAATGTCTTTCGTCGTTGAGCCGCGTGGGTACAGCCTGGCCATGATCGCCGTGCCACGCTGATCGGCATGCGCATCGAACACCTGGGCCAGGCGTGAGATAGCGCCCAGGCCGATACCCTGGGTGCCGCCGGTGGAAAAGCCGTCCACCAGGCAACTGTCCAGATCAAAGCCTTGCCCACGGTCCATGGCAATCAGTTCGACGCCTCCGTTTCCCGTGGCGCGCAGGTGCAATGCGCCATGGTCGGCGTGCTTGAGGACATTGCTGGCCAGTTCAGTCGCCACCAAGGCCACGCGGCCGGCATCGGTCTCGTCGAAACCCAATTGCTCGGCGAAACGCTGCGCCACGCGCCGGGCATGGCCGATCTGGCTGGAATCCTCGATCAACAACACGTGGGTGAGGGCGCTGGGAATGTTCAGGCCCATCGGGTGATCGTCACGCAGGTACCCTTGCCTGGCTCGGTGTCCAGTTCAAATTCATCCACCAGGCGCTTCGCCCCGGTGAGCCCCAGGCCGAGCCCGCTGCCGGATGTCCAGCCGTCGGTCATCGCCAGCTTCAGGTCGGGAATGCCCGGCCCTTCATCGCGAAATGTCAGGCGTACACCGGGGCGGTGGTCTTTTTCGATCACTGCCCAGTCCATGTAGCCACCACCGCCATACACCACGGTGTTTCGCGCCAACTCACTGACCGCCGTGACCAGTTTGGTCAGGTCGATCAGGCGCATGCCGCAGTCCTGGGCCAGTTTGCGGACCAATTGTCGAGCCAGCACGACGTCCTGTTCGATCAGCACCGGGTGGGTGCCACTGCTGGCTTGGGTCATGAGTGTTCTACCCGGTCACGCAGCAGTTTCATGCCGCGCTCCACATTCAGTGCGGTGGCGACGCCGGGCAGGGTCATGCCCAGTTCCACCAGGGTAATTGCCACGGCTGGCTGCATGCCCACCAGGACGGTCTGGGCGTCCATGATGCGGGACAGGCCCGAAATGGTGCCGATCATGCGCCCGATGAACGAGTCGACCATGTCCAGCGCCGAAATATCGATGAGTACGCCCCGCGCCGAGGTACGGCTGATCCGCTCGGACAGGTCGTCCTGCAAGGTCAGCGCGAGTTGGTCGTGCATGTCCACCTGGATGGTCACGAGCAGGAATTCGCCCATCTGCAAAATAGGGATGCGTTCCATACTCAGACGGCCTTGGTGACAGTGACGCCTAGGCGTTTGAGGGAGAGGGCCAGGGCATCGGCAAGGTTGGCCTTGGTGACCACGCCTTGCAGGTCGAGGCCCAGGTGCACGATGGTCTGGGCGATCTGCGGGCGCACGCCGCTGATAATGCAGTCGGCACCCATCAGGCGGATGGCCGTGACGGTTTTGAGCAGGTGCTGGGCGACCAGAGTGTCGACGGTCGGCACGCCGGTGATGTCGATAATCGCGATTTCAGCACCGGTGTCGACGATGCGCTGCAGCAGCGATTCCATCACCACTTGGGTGCGTTGCGAGTCCAGGGTGCCGATCATCGGCAGGGCCAGTACGCCATCCCACAGCTTGACCACCGGCGTGGACAGCTCCAGCAGTTCTTCCTGCTGGCGCTTGATCACCGACTCGCGGGACTTCTGGAAGGTGCGGATGGTGTGCATGCCCAGCGCGTCGAGCAGTTCGGAAATCTTCAGCAGTTGTTCGGCAAGCTGCGCCGGTTGCTCGGTGTACACGCGCTGCAGCAGGGCGAACAGCGGGCCTTTGAGGGCAAAGATGAAGCTGGCGGTCTGCTGCGAGTCCTGGCCGGCGAGGGCGCGACTGTGGGACAGTTTTTCCAGGAATACTCGGGTTTCTGCCCAGTTTTCATGGTCGGTGTTCTGCGAGCCGCCTTGTTGCAGGGCAGTCGCCAGCAGGTTCAGGAACTCCTGGGTTTGCTGTTTGACGTCGTCGCCCTTGATGTTGCGCGTCGCCCCCGAAGTCTCGAGGCTGGCATTCCATTCGGCAAGGAGGGCGCTTTGATTGTCTTGCAGTGCCTGAATAGTGTTCGTTTGCAGAGTTGCCACGGGTAACCTCCATGAATGCCATCGATGCGAATCGCGCAATTTATACTAATTTGATCTGTTTAGAATTGTTTCAGACGTACTCGTTCGCAGCCGGCGCAGGGAAACGACGATTGCGCTCTGGAACTATAGATTGATACCCCTGATCGGCCAGTGACTCTCCTCGACACCCATACCATAATGCCCACCATCCCGACGACTCTGGCTTCTTTCCCGTGATCATCAACTTCGACCTCAACGACCTCCAGGCTTTCCGCGCCGTGGTAGACAAGGGCAGCTTTCGCGGCGCCGCCGAGGCCATCCGTATCTCACAACCGGCCCTGAGCCGGCGGATCGAAAAGCTCGAGACCGCCCTCGACGTGAAGCTGTTCGAACGCACCACCCGGCGCGTCAGCCTGACCATGGTCGGCCGCGCGTTCCTGCCCCAGGTCGAGCGCATGCTCGATGACCTCGACGTGGCGCTGATGGGCATCAGCAATGTGGCGTCCACGCGCATGGGCAATGTCACCATCGCCTGCGTGCCGTCGACCGCGTATTACTTCATGCCCCATGTGATCTCCGAATTCCACAAGCTGTACCCGAAGATTCGCCTGCGGGTGCTGGATGCCAGTGCCGGCGAGGTGTGCAATGCGGTGGAGAGTGGCGAGGCGGATTTTGGCGTAAGTTTCAGCGGCAGCCTGGCCGATGAAGTGGAGTTCGAACTGCTGCTGCAAGAGCGCTATGTGCTGGCCTGTCGCCGCGACCACCCGCTGGCCCAGCGCGACAGCGTGACCTGGGTCGAGGCCTATGAGCACGACTACATCACCGTGGACAAAACCTCCGGCAACCGCTTCCTGTTGGACCAGGCGTTGCGCGGCGTGCGGGTGAAAAAGCCGAGTATCTGTGAGACGCACCACGTGACCACGATGATCGGGCTGGTGGAGGCGGGGTTGGGCGTGGCGATGGTGCCGTCGATTGCGATGCCGTCCACGGAGCACCCGATCCTGGTGAGCGTGCCCCTGGTGGAGCCGCAGGTGATGCGCAATGTGGGCTTGATCAAACGCCGCGGGCGGACATTGCCGCCGGCGGCGCTGGAGTTGGAGCGGTTAGTGCGGGAGATGCCGTTCCGCTCAGCGTGACACCGAGTCCAGGCCGGTGGATTGCACCACCGGTTGTGCCTCGGGCGAGGCCAGGTAGCGCAGCAGCGCCTTGGCCTGCGCCGGGTGCTCGGCGTTGACCGGGATGCCGGCGGCAAAGCGCGTTACCGATTGCACATCTTCCGGGATCTTGCCGACGTAGGTCACACCCGGCACCGGCAACAATTCCGCCACCTGTTGCAAGCCCACTTCGTAGTCACCCTTGGCGACCTGCTCGGCCACCGGAAGGCGTTCGATCATGGTGCCCTTGGCGGGCATGCCGAGCTTCTTGAACAGCTCTTTCTCGACATACACACCGCTGGCGCTGTCCGAATAGGCCACCGACTTGGCATTGCTCAGGACGGCCTTCAATTCGGCATCGGTGCCGATAGCCGGCTTGGCCGCGCCGGCCTTCACCACCAGGCCGATGCGCGAGTCTGCCAATTCCACGCGGGAGGCTGGGTCGACCTTGCCCTGCTTGATCAGCTCATCCAGGGCGTAGCCGACCATGATCACCACGTCGGCGTGTTCGCCACGGGCCAGGCGGTTGGGAATCGCTTCCGGCGCCTTGCCCATGGACGGGCCGAGGATGGTGTCGAGGCTGTCACCGCTTTGCTTGGCGTACTGCGGGCCGAGCAATTTATACGCGGCAGTGAAGCCGCCAGAGGTCATCACCTTGAGCTGTTCGGCCTGGGCCGTCAGCGCCAGGGCGCCGAGGGCCAGGGCCGTCAGGGTCTTGAACAGTGCCTTCATTGCGCTGCTCCCTGCATCACCTGCCCGCGAGCGTTGGCGCGGCGATACAAGGCGAGGGTCGAGCACAGCGCGCACAGTGCGGCGAACATCATCCAGTAGGCCGGCGACGCCTTGTCTTCGGTGATGTGAATAAACCAGGTCGAGATCGCCGGGGTGAAGCCGCCGAAGATCGCGGTCGCCAGGCTGTAGGCCAGGGAGAAGCCCGCCACGCGTACTTCCACCGGCATGATTTCGGTCAGGGCCGGGATCATCGCGCCGTTATACAGGCCGTAGAGGAAGGAGAACCACAGCAGGGTTTCCAGCATATGGGCGAAGCTTGGCGCGTTCACCACGTAGGACAGCGCTGGGTAAGCTGTGAGAACGGTCAGCACGGTCATGGCGATCAGTACCGGCTTGCGACCGAAACGGTCACTCAACGTACCGCCGATCGGCAGCCAGACAAAGTTCGACACCGCCACCAGCAAGGTCACCAGCAGGGCATCCGAGGTGCTCAGTTGCAGCACGGTCTTGCCGAAGGTCGGCGCGTACACGGTGATCAGGTAGAACGCGGTGGTGGTCATGGCCACCATCAGCATGCCGCCGATGACCACGGTCCAGTTCTTCACCAGGGTCGCCATCACTTCGCGCATGGTCGGGCGATGCTTGCGGTTGGCGAACTCTTCGGTTTCCTGCAGGTTGCGCCGCAGGATAAAGATGAACGGGATGATCACGCAGCCGATGGCAAACGGAATGCGCCAGCCCCAATCGGCTACCACGGCCGGTTCCATCCACACGTTCAGGCCATAACCCAGCGCGGCGGCGACCACGATGGAGATCTGTTGGCTGCCCGATTGCCAACTGGTGTAGAAGCCTTTGCGGCCGGGGGTGGCCATTTCGGACAGGTACACCGACACACCGCCCAGTTCCGCGCCGGCCGAGAAGCCCTGCAACAGGCGGCCCAACAGCACCAGCAAAGGTGCCCAGAGGCCAATGGTGTGATAACCGGGCACCAGCACGATCAGCAGCGTGCCGCTGGCCATGATCGACAGGGTCACGATCAGCCCTTTGCGGCGACCGCCGTCATCGATATAGGCACCCAGGATGATCGCGCCCAATGGACGCATCAGGAAGCCCGCGCCGAACACGGCGAAGGTCATCATTAATGATGCAAACTCATTAGCGGCAGGGAAGAACGCGGCAGCGATGTAGGTGGCATAAAAACCGAACAGGAAGAAGTCGAACTGTTCGAGGAAGTTGCCCGAAGTCACGCGGAATACCGCACCAACTTTCGAACGGGCAGAGTCGGGCCGGGTAGGGCTAGTCATGGTTTTGTGTCTCCAGCGTTCTTTTTAAAGTGCTTGTTTCGCTTAAGACTTGGAATAGTGGCTGACACATTTAGAAATGATAAGTGACAAATTTGGATGGATTGATGTTCATTGGCTATCAATCGGCTATAAGCCAAAACCGCATCGGCTGTTCTATGCTGAAGACGTGACCAATTCTTACGGATGGGAGGTGGCAATGGCTGACCAACACACACCGCAGGACGCACCGGAGCGCGAGCGACCCCGGCGGCAGGAGGAAGAAAAACCGCAGACCTGGAAGCATCCCGATGACGGGACGGAGCTGTCCGAGCGCGACCAGGAACGTCCGCTCAAGCCCTGACCTCAAGCTCAACACCACCCAACTGTGGGAGCGGGCTTGCCCGCGAATGCGGTGTGTCAGTCAACTAATGTGTCGGCTGATCCACCACTTTCGCGGGCAAGCCCGCTCCCACAATTGTTGTGCGCGCGCATCAGTCTGGGAAACTATTTGACATATTTGATTTGTGATCACATATTGAGGCCATAAGAACGACAACACAGGTTTTGCCTCATGACAGATGGTCCGCTCCTCCTGCCCACCCTGCGCCAGGTGTCCCGCGATACCTTGCAAGACCAGGTCTATCGCCAGATCCGCGAAGCGTTGATGAGTGGCCGTTTCCAGCCCGGCCAGAAACTCACCATCCGCGGCCTCGCCGAAGCCCTCGGTTCCAGCCCCATGCCGGTGCGTGAAGCCCTGCAGCGCCTCAGCGCCGAAAACGCCTTTGAAGTCACCGAAACCTCGCGTCTGCGCGTCCGCTTGATGACGGTCGAACGCCTGCGGGAAATTCGCGATGCACGGGTCGCCCTCGAAGGGCTCCTGGCGGAAAAAGCCGTGCTGCTCCTGCAGAAGGCCGACCTCGATGAAATCACCGACCTGTGCCAGCAAATGCAGCACGCCGCCGACGAAGTCGACGTGTCCCGCTACTTGTGGACCAACTTTGCCTTTCACCGGCGCATCTACGCCGTGGCCCAGGCCGAGTTGACCATGGCCGCCGTGGAAAACTTCTGGCTGCACATGGGCCCGTGCTTCGCGCTGGTCGCCCCGGATAAAGCTCACCTGCAACGCTCGATGGAGGCGCACACGCGCATTGTCGAAGCCCTGGCTGCCCGTGATGGCGCTGGCGCACGCGCGGCGGTGACCGATGACATCATGCAGGCCGCCGATTCCCTGGCGCGCCTGCTCGTCAAGAACGACCGTGCGCGGTCGTCTGCTTCAGGAGGTAAACGTGCATGAGTGTCCTACAACGGCTGCAGCCCTATCCTGGGTTACGTGTGTTGATTTCCGGCGGGGCTGCCGGCATCGGTGAAGTGTTGGCGGCGGCGTATCTGGAAGCCGGTGCCCAGGTGCATGTGTGTGATGTAAGCGAGCCGGCCCTGGCCGCGTTTCGCGACAAATACCCAGGCACCGTCGCCACCCGTGCCGATGTCAGCGATGCCGCACAGATCGAAGCGGTGTTCCAGGTGCAGCGCGCGCATTTCGGCGGCCTCGATGTGTTGGTCAACAACGCCGGGATCGCCGGGCCCACTGGTGGCATCGATGCGATCAGCGACGCCGAGTGGCAAGCCACCATCAACATCAATCTCACCGCGCAGTACCGGTTTGCCCACCACGCGGTGCCGATGCTCAAGGAATCGTCCCACGGCCATCTGCTGCATATCGCCTCGGTGGCGGGGCGCTTGGGCTACGCGTGGCGCACGCCCTACGCGGCGACCAAATGGGCGATTGTCGGCCTGATGAAATCCCTGGCCTCGGAGCTGGGCGAGAGCGACATCCGCGTCAACGCCTTGCTGCCCGGCATCGTCGAAGGCCCGCGCATGGACGGCGTGATCCGCGCGCGTGCGGAGCAGGTCGGCGTGCCCGAAGCCGAGATGCGCCAGGAATACCTCAACAAGATTTCCCTCAAACGCATGGTCACCGCCGAAGACGTGGCAGCCATGGCGCTGTTCCTCTGTTCACCCGCCGCACGCAACGTGACCGGCCAGGCGATCAGCGTCGACGGTAACGTCGAGTACCTGTAAGCCACGGAAGAACGCATCGCGCTGCACCCAGGATTTTTTTCATAAGAATAAAAGTCGGAGATTCGTCATGTCCAAAAATCGTCCTGTCATCATCACCTGCGCCGTCACCGGTGCGATTCATACGCCGTCGATGTCGCCGCATCTGCCTATCACTGCACAGGAAATTGCCGACGCCGCCATCGGTGCCGCCGAGGCTGGCGCCGCGATTGTCCACCTGCATGCCCGCGATCCGATTGATGGCCGTCCCAGCCAGGACCCGGCGCTGTTCGCCGAATTCCTGCCGCACATCAAGGCCGCCAGCGACGTGGTGATCAACATCACCACCGGCGGCGCGCCGACCATGGGTGTGGAAGAACGCCTGCAGCCGGTGATGCAGTTCAAGCCAGAATTGGCCTCGCTGAACATGGGCTCGATGAATTTCGGCCTGTACGAAATGCTCAACCGCTTTACCGAGTTCAAGCACGACTGGGAGCGGCCGTATTTGGAGGACAGTGACGACCGGATATTCCGTAACACCTTCCGCGACATCACTCACATCCTCAATTCCTGCGCCGAAAACCGCACCCGTTTTGAGATCGAGTGTTACGACATCGGCCACCTGTACACCGCCGCGCATTTCCTGGAGCGCGGCCTGCTCAAGCCGCCCTTGTTTATCCAGTCGGTGTTCGGCCTGCGCGGCGGTATCGGCGGCCACCCGGAAGACCTGGCGCACATGCGCCGCACCGCCGACCGCCTGTTTGGCGACGACTATGTGTGGTCGATCCTCGGCGCCGGGCGTGGGCAGATTCCGCTGGCGACCATGGGCCTGTCCATGGGCAGCAACGCCCGTGTCGGCCTGGAAGATTCGCTGTGGGACGGCCCGGGCAAGCTGGCGGCGTCGAATGCCGACCAGGTACGGCGCATTCGTACAGTGATCGAAGCCCTCGGCCACCGGGTCGCCACGCCGGATGAAGCGCGGGAAATCCTCGGGCTCAAGGGGCGCGACCAGGTCAATTTCTAACCCGACAAACCGCCGCGTCAAGGCGCGGCCTGCATCCCGCACAACAACAATAAGGGGATCACACCATGCGTATCGAAGTGCTCGTCGACGTCAAGACCACCCTGGGCGAAGGCCCGGTGTGGGACGTCGAGCAACAACGCTTGTATTGGATCGACAGCGCCGACGGCCGCATCCTGCGCTGCACCGACGATGGCCGCGAACTGCGGGCCTGGGAGGTGGGCCAGAAGATCGGCTCCATGGCCCTGCGCCGCCACGGTGAGTCGGCTATCGTCGCCCTGCAGAACGGCGTGCATACCCTCGACCTCAACAGCGGTGAGCTCAACCTGGTCATCGACCCGGAACCGCACCTGCCCGACAACCGCCTCAACGACGGCAAGGTCGACCGCCAAGGCCGCTTTATCTTCGGCTCCATGGACACCCAGGAAGACAACGCCAGTGCCAAACTCTACCGGCTTGATGCCGACCTGAGCCTGCACACCCTGGACGAAGGCATCATCGTGTCCAACGGCCCGTGCTGGAGCCCATCGGGTGAAACCTTCTACTTCTGCGACACCTGGTCCGGCGAGATCTGGGCCTACGACTACGACCTGGCCACCGGCAGTGTCAGCAATCGTCGCACCTTCGCCAAGGTCGACACCTCCGGCGGGGGCGCCGCCGATGGTTGCACCGTGGATGCCGAAGGCTGCCTGTGGCAGGCGCTGGTATACGCCGGAAAACTGGTGCGCTACACCCCCGACGGGCACGTCGACCGCATCATCCAGATGCCGGTGAAAAAGGTCACCAGCCTGACCTTTGGCGGGCCGAATCTCGACACCCTGTTTGTGACCTCCATGGCCAAGCCGCCGCTGCCGCGTTTTCCGGCAGACGGTCAGCAGCGCGGAGCGCTGTTCGCCATTACCGGGTTGGGCGTGCAAGGAATAGCCGAGCGACGGTTCGCCAGCTAGCGCGTGTGTGTGACAAAGCATATTCCTTCGCAACCTTGTGTCAGTGCGCGCCCTCGCGCGCCTGGAGAGGCCCATGGCAACTATAAAAAAAGCGTCGCTGCGCAGCATTCACCGGCATTCCTGGGTGTCGCTGCTGGTCTGCTGGATGATCTGGATCCTCAACGCCTACGACCGAGAGATCGTGCTGCGCCTGGGGCCGACCATCTCCAAGCATTTCGATTTATCCGCCGACCAATGGGGCACCGTGGCCACGGTGGTCATGCTGGCCCTGGCGCTGCTGGATATTCCCGGGTCGATGTGGAGCGACCGCTACGGTGGCGGCTGGAAACGTGCGCGCTTCCAGGTGCCGCTGGTGCTGGGCTACACCGCGATTTCGTTCCTGTCCGGCTTCAAGGCGTTGAGCGGCAACCTCGCCACTTTTATTGCCCTGCGCGTCGGCGTCAACCTCGGCGCCGGCTGGGGTGAACCGGTGGGCGTGAGCAATACCGCCGAATGGTGGCCGGTGGAGCGTCGCGGCTTTGCCTTGGGCGCGCACCACACCGGCTACCCGATTGGGGCGATGCTCAGCGGTATCGTCGCGAGTTTCGTCATCACCGTGTTTGGTGAGGAGAACTGGCGCTACGTGTTCTTCTTCGCCTTCGTGGTGGCGTTGCCGCTGATGATCTTCTGGGCGCGTTACTCCACCGCCGAGCGCATCACCGCGCTGTACGTCGACATCGCCGCCAAAGGCATGACCCCGCCGGACAACGCCCCGGCCAGTTCGGTGAAAGGCGAAGCCTGGCGCACCTTTGTCGCCACGTTGCGCAACCGCAATATCGCCCTGACAGCGGGCAATACGATGCTCACCCAAGTGGTGTACATGGGCGTGAACATCGTGCTGCCGGCCTACCTCTACAACATCGCCGGGTTGTCGCTGGCCGAGTCGGCGGGGATGAGCGTGGTGTTCACCCTCACCGGCATCCTCGGGCAACTGGTGTGGCCGTCGCTGTCGGACATCATCGGCCGGCGTACCACCCTGATCATCTGCGGGCTGTGGATGGCGGCGAGTGTTGGCGCGTTCTACTTCGCCAACACCCTGACGTTGATCATCGTCGTGCAACTGCTGTTCGGCCTGGTGGCGAATGCAGTGTGGCCGATCTACTACGCGGTGGCCTGCGACTCGGCAGAGTCGTCGGCGACCTCCACCGCCAACGGCATCATCACGACGGCAATGTTCATCGGCGGCGGCCTGGCGCCGGTGCTGATGGGCAGCATCATCGCCATGGGCGGCGGCTGGACCACGCTGCACGGCTACACCCTGTGCTTCTTCGTGATGGCCGGCTGCGCCCTGGGCGGCGCACTGCTGCAACTGTTTTCCCATCGCCCCCAGGCGCTGGTTGTGCAACTCGACTCCTAGAACAACACCGATGCGCCCCCCAGCCTGGCTGGCGGGGCGCCAAGAGGAATTGCCGATGACTACCGTCCCCCACGCCCGCGAGCCGCAGGCGTTGAACAAACTGATGTTCGTCAAGCTGATGCCCTTGCTGATCATCGCCTACATCCTGAGCTTCCTGGACCGCACCAACATCGCCCTGGCCAAGCATCACCTGGACGTCGACCTGGGCATTTCCGCCGCGGCGTACGGGCTGGGCGCGGGGCTGTTTTTCCTCACGTATGCGCTGTCGGAAATCCCCAGCAACCTGATCATGCACAAGGTCGGCGCCCGCTTCTGGATCGCGCGGATCATGGTGACCTGGGGCCTGATCTCGGCGGCCATGGCCTTTGTGCAAGGCGAGACGTCGTTCTACGTGCTGCGCCTGTTGCTGGGCATTGCCGAGGCCGGTCTGTTTCCGGGCGTGATGCTGTACCTGACCTACTGGTTCAACCGTGAACAACGGGCGCGCGCCACCGGCTATTTCCTGCTCGGCGTGTGCTTTGCCAACATCATCGGCGGCCCGGTGGGTGCGGCCTTGATGCGCATGGACGGCATGCTCGGCTGGCACGGCTGGCAGTGGATGTTCCTGCTCGAAGGCTTGCCGGCCGTGGCGTTTGCCTGGGTGGTCTGGCGCAAATTGCCGGACCGTCCGAGCAAGGCGCCGTGGTTGTCGGCCGAGGAAGCGCGCGGGATCGAACAGCGCATTGCGCTGGAAACCGAAGAGGGCGCAGGCGAGGGGGGCCACTCGTTGAAAAACTGGCTGACCCCGCAAATCCTGCTGGCGATCTTTGTGTACTTTTGCCATCAGATCACCATCTACACCGTGATCTTTTTCCTGCCGAGCATCATCAGCAAGTACGGTGAACTGAGCACCATGAGTGTTGGCCTGCTGACCTCCTTGCCTTGGATCGCGGCGGCCCTCGGCGCAGTACTGATCCCGCGATTTGCCACGACGCCGGGGCGTTGTCGGCGGTTGTTGGTCTCCGGGCTGCTGACCATGGCGCTGGGGCTGGCCATCGCATCGATCTCGGGGCCGGTGTTCAGCCTGCTGGGCTTTTGCCTGTCGGCGGTGATGTTCTTTGTGGTGCAGTCGATCATCTTTCTGTACCCGGCTTCACGCCTCAAGGGCGTGGCACTGGCGGGCGGCTTGGGCTTCGTCAACGCCTGCGGGTTGTTGGGCGGGTTTGTCGGGCCGTCGGTGATGGGCGCGATCGAGATGAGCACCGGCAATGCGATGAACGGCTTGAAAGTCATCGCGCTGGTGTTGGTGGTAGCGGCGCTGGCGGCCTTGCGTCTGCGCCAGGGCCAGGAGGAGGCTCAGACCAGTAATGAGGTGGGAAACCCGGAAGCCAGCACCAGGTAGGCCACGACCGCCGCCAGGCATAAGCCGACGAATACGCGCAGTAATGTCCTGGCGGTGGGATGGGCGATGAACTTGATGGCCCAGAGCAAACACCCGCCGAGCAGGAGGCTCAGGGCAAGAATGACCAGCACGTTGGTGTTCCTGCGACCTTAGAGAGCTGATTTATAGTCGCAAAGCCGCTGGATGAACAGTGCGCACATAGACGCAGGCCCCCGCGCTTTCTAAACTGCGGCTTGTCTTGGGGAAAGGGGCAGGCGCCGATGAATCGCAATGAATTACGCAAGGCCGACATCAACCTGATGGTGGTGTTCGAAGCGTTGATGCTCGAGCGCAACGTGACGCGGGTGGCGGAGAAGCTGTTTCTCGGCCAGCCGACCATCAGTTCGGCCCTCAACCGCTTGCGCACGCTATTCAACGACCCGCTGTTCATTCGCGTCGGCCACCGCATGGAGCCGACGGCGCGGGCCGAGGAAATCATCCAGCACCTGTCGCCGGCCCTGGATTCGTTGTCGTCGGCCTTGAGCCTGACCCACGATTTCGACCCGTCCATCAGCACCATGACCTTTCGCATCGGCCTGTCCGACGATGTCGAGTTCGGCCTGTTGCCGCCGTTGCTGCGCGCCTTGCGCCAGGAAGCGCCGCAAGTGGTATTCGTGGTGCAGCATGTGGACTACTGGCGCATTCCCGACCTGCTGGCCTCCGGCGATATCACCGTCGGTATCACCCAGACTCGTGGCCTGCCGGCCAATGCCAAGCGCAAGCTGCTGCGCCATATCCGCCCGCGCTTGCTGCGCGCCGATGCCTCGGACACACCGCTGACCCTCGATGAATATTGCGCGCGGCCCCATGTGCTGGTGTCCCACACCGCCAACGTGTCCGGGTTCGCCGATGAGTGGCTGGCGGAAATCGGCCGCAAGCGTCACGTGGTGCTGTCGGTGCCGCAATACAGCGCGCTGCCGGCGTTGTTGGCCGGCACTGACCTGATCGCCAGCCTGCCGGACTACACCGCCGAGGCCATGGCGGTGTCGGGCCAACTGTTCTGCGAGCCGTTTCCGTTCGAGACACCGACCCTGGATTTGTCCATGGTCTGGCTCAGCCATGTCGACACCGACCCGGCCGAGCGCTGGGTGCGTTCGCGCCTGGAAGCGTTCATGAGCGACCGAGGGCTGGCGGCCAAGCCCTGACTGACAGCGCTTTCATGCCTGGGGCACGGGGCGCTGTGATATACCTACGAACCTTCCTACATCAAACATGGAAACTGCCATGCCGCACCTGCACCTGGAATACACCGCCAACCTCACAGGCCTTGCTGTCGAGAAGACCCTGTTGCGGCTCAATAACGTGCTGATGGTGTCCGGGCAGTTCGCATTCGAATCCGATATTAAAAGCCGTGCCGTCAAGGTCGAGAGCTTCCAGGTGGGAACCTCCCTCGCCCCGCGTGGTTTTATTGCGTTGAGGCTGTCACTGCTCAGCGGGCGGTCGGTGCAGGTCAAGCAGCAGCTGTCGGAAAGCCTGCTGGCGGCGTTGCAGGACCTTGGGGATTGGCCGGCGGATATACAGGTTCAGCTGAGTGTCCAGTTGGTAGACATGGACCGCGAGTCCTACACCAAAATCGCCATTGGCTGAGGCTTACAGCAGCCCCTGATCCGCACACACCTTGACCACCTGCTCACGAAACCAGGTATTGGCACTGTCCTGTTCACTGGTTTCATTCCACTGCATCTCCAGGGTGAACCCCGGCAAGCCGTTGGGTGCTTCGCAATGGCCGAACACCGTCGGCGGCGCCAGCAGCTTTTGCACGCGGCGTGGCAGGGTGACGATGAAGTCGGTGCCGGTGATCATTTTCAGCGCCGCGCTGTAGCTATTGGCGCGGGCGACCACTTGGCGCTTGTGGGCCTGACGCGCCAGCCAGCCGTCGATCATGTTGGTGTCGGAGGTCCACGGCGTGGGGAACACATGGCGCCGCTCGACGAAGGATTGCAGGCTGAAAGCCGGCTCCCGTGGGGCCGAGCGCTTGTCGAAGACGCACACCAGGTCGTCCTCCAGCAGCATCTGGGTGCGGAAGTCCTTGTGGGCGCGGTGGAAGTTGGGGCCAAAGCAGATCACCAGGTCGAGGCGACCGTCACGCAGGTCATCGGCGGGGATGTCGGTTTCCAGTTTCTGCACATTGACGATCACCGGCAGGTCGGCGCGGTCGAAGTTCTTCAACAGCCTCGGCAGGATCAACTGTTCGAAGTATTCCGGCGCGCAGACATTGAAGGTCACGGCTTTCTGGGTCGGGTCGAAGGCCTGGCCACCGGCGTGGCACAGGTTGATGCTTTCGAGGATTTTCTGCACATGGCCATACATGGTGGTGGCCTTGTAGGTCGGCCGCATGCCCGCCCGGGTATTGATAAACAGCTCGTCTTCAAAGCTGATGCGCAGCTTCTTCAGGCTGTAGCTCACGGTGGACTGGCTGACAAACAACGTTTCGGACACCTCGGTAACGCTGCTCTGGTCGTAGACGGCGATAAACACCATCAAGTCCTGCATATCGAGCTTTCTGAGCAAGTTACTGTTTAACATCGGTTTCGTCCGTAAACCTGTTGTACCGAACTTCAGTACAAGACACCGCAAAAGCTTAACGGAACGAGCGTGCCATTAGAAAGCTCTGTAGGGCGTTTCTATGTTTGGCGTGAGACAAATACTTTTTGCAACACGACGTCAGCGGATATGCCTTGCGTAATGCCGAGGGTCGAAGCGCGTAACGATCAGCAGCATCACCATGATCACCGCCGTCAGTGACCACCAGGCCCATTCGAAGCTCCCCAGTTGGTCGCGGATCATCCCGGCGATCAGTGGCGACAGCCCGGCAATCAGATAGCCGATGCCTTGCACAAATGCGGTGAGGCCACCGGCGCGGCGGGGGCTGTCCAGGTGGTCGAGGGACAGGATCAGGCTCATCGGGAACAGGCCGCCGATGCCCAGGCCCAGCAGGCACGGCCACAACAGACTCAGGTGGTGCGGGCTGAGGATCAAGCCGCAGAAACCGAGGATGATCAGCACCAGCAACACGGCCACCACGCCGCGTTTATCCTGGCGACGGTTGGCGATGGCCGGCGTGATCAATCCGGACACCACTTCCATGGCTGTCAAGAAACCCAGCAGCAACCCGGCATTCTGTTCGCTCCAGCCTTGCTCCACGTAGTACGGCGCCAGCCAGGCGAGTACGCAGGTGTAGGACGCGGTACCCAGGCCGAAGAAGATCGCCAGCAACCAGGCGCGGCCATTGCCGAAAAACGATTCTTGAGGGCCGGCGCCGGCTTGGGGCAGGGGCGGTAGCGCCGAGCGCTGCGCATACCAGAACACCAGGGCCAGCAAGGCGAGCACGGCCCAGATCGCCAGGCCGATGCGCCAACTGCCGGTCTGCGTTTGCACAAATGGCGCGAACGACGCCGCCAGTGCCGCGCCGCCCATGATCGCGGTGACATAGAGGCCCATGAACAGCGAGACGTTGTCGCTGAACCGCGACTTGATCAGCGCCGGCATCAACGCCTGGATCATCGCAATCCCCACCCCGGCGGCGATGGCGCTGACGATCAATTCCAGCGCCGAATCGAGGAGCAACCGTGACAGCGTGGCGACGCCAATCACCAGCAGCGACACCACAATGCTGCGGTGCTCGCCAAAGCGCTTGGCCAGGCCCATGCCAAAGAACATCGCCACGCCCATGGCCATTACCGGCAACAGGGTGAGCAAGGCTGCGCTGCTGAAACTCAATGCCACGTCGGCGCGGATCGATGACAGCAGTGGGCCTATCGCCGCCATTGACGGGCGTAGGTTGAGGGCGACCAGTACGACGCTGATCATCAGCCAGAGGGCGGTGGTGGGTTTGGTGTGGACGGTTTCCATGGGACGGCCTTGAGTGAACAAGGGGGCATCAGGCCATGGGTGGGGGAGTGGGGCAAATGAGAAAGTCGCAGGGGCTATCTAAAAATTGCAGGCGGGCGGTCTGATACGACGTCGATCCAATGTGAGAGCTGGCTTGCCAGCGATGGCGGCCCGACAGCCGACCACGCTCTGACTGTCCCCCCGCGATTCAAAAATGTGGGAGCTGGCTTGCCTGCGAAGACGGCCTAACAGCCGACCACAATCTAACTGTCCCTCCGCGATCCAAAAATGTGGGAGCTGGCTTGCCTGCGAAAGCGGCCTCACAGCCGACCACAATCTAACTGTCCCCCCCGCGATTCAAAAATGTGGGAGCTGGCTTGCCTGCGAAAGCGGCCTGACAGCCGACCACAATCTAACTGTCGCCCCGCGATCCAAAAATGTGGGAGCTGGCTTGCCTGCGAAGACGGCCTGACAGCCGACCACAATCTAACTGTCCCCCCGCGATTCAAAAATGTGGGAGCTGGCTTGCCTGCGAAGGCGGCCTGACAGCCGACCACGATCTAACTGTCCCCCCGCGATCCAAAAATGTGGGAGCTGGCTTGCCTGCGAAGACGGCCTAACAGCCGACCACGATCTAACTGTCACCCCGCGATTCAAAAATGTGGGAGCTGGCTTGCCTGCGAAGGCGGCCTGACAGCCGACCAGAATGTTGGATCTGACCGGGTACATATCCGTTATTTGGGTAACGGCTGCTAATGGTTCCGCCCTTACGGCGGCTCACTTTGGAAAAGCCCCAAAGTAAGCAAAGGGCTCTTGCCCCAACACTCGGCACCTCGCTTAGGCTCGGTGTGCCCGTAATCCGACAGGTATTTGGGGGGCCGCCGCCACGCGCCATCCATGGCGCGGGGCGGCTAAACCGGCATCCCTGCCGGTTTACCCCCCAAATCCCTGTCGAATTCCGGCCAGCGTGTTTGACGGGGCGCCTGAGATCAAAAGCAGGATCAAGATCAAAAGCAGGATCAAGATCAAGATCACGAGCAACAGCGGCTCGCTTCGCATTGTGGTTAGGTTAGTTGGAGCTGATCACGTGTTTGATCTCTTGAAACGTGGCGAGTCCCCACGGGCCTAGTTCGCGGCCGATGCTGCTTTGTTTGTAACCGCCCCACGCGGTCTGCGGGAAGATGACTTGCGGTGCGTTGATCCACACCAGGCCGGCTTGCAAGGCATTGGCGACGCGTTCGGCGCTCTCGGTATGGGTGCTGACGACGCTGGCGACGAGGCCGAACTCACTGGCATTGGCCAGGGCGATGGCGTCTTCCTCAGAGGCAAAACGGCGGACACACAGGACTGGGCCGAAGATTTCTTCGTTCCACAGTGCGCTGTCCAGTGGCACATCGGCGAACACGGTGGGGCGAATGAAGAAGCCCTTGGGCAAATCTGCCGGGCGTTTACCGCCGCAGAGCAAACGGGCGCCGTCTTCGATGCCGCGCTGGATATGCCCCAGCACCCGCTGATACTGCACGCGGTTGATCAGCGCGCCCATTTCTACTCCATCGGCAAAGGGGTCGGCCACGCGAATGCTTTCAGCGCGTGCCTGCACACGCCGCAGGAATTCATCCGCCAGGCTGTCAGCCACCAATACGCGGCTGGTGGCGGAGCACATCTGGCCGGCGTTGAAAAATCCGCCGCCACAGGCCAGTTCCACCGCCAGGTCCAGGTCGGCATCCGCCAGCACCAACAATGAAGATTTGCCGCCCAATTCCAGGCTCACGCCCTTGATGGTTTCGGCCGCGCGTTGCATCACCTGCACGCCGACGGCGTTACTGCCGGTGAAGGAGATCTTCGCGACGCGAGGGTCTGCCGCCAACGGCGCGCCGACGTCCAGGCCTGTGCCGCAGACCAGGTTGAATACCCCAGCCGGCACGCCGGCCTCGGCGATAATCCGCGCCAATTGCAACTCGGCCAAGGGCGTGACTTCCGACGGTTTGAGCACCACGCAGCAACCGGCAGCCAGGGCCGGGGCGAGTTTCCAGGCGGTGGTCACCATCGGGAAATTCCACGGCACGATCAGCCCCACCACGCCGCACGGTTCACGGCGCAGGCGTGCGCGGAAGTTGTCACTGGGCAGCGTCACCGCGCGGTCCTGGCCGGCGTCCATGTCGTCGGCTACCGTGGCGTAATACTCGAAGGTGGCGATCACGTCGTCCACATCGATCGCGGCTTCAAACAGCGGCTTGCCGTTATTGCTCGACTGCAGGTGCATCAGTTGTTCACGCTGCTCGCTGACGCCCTGGGCGATCTTGCGCAGCAGGGCGGCACGATCGCGGCCGGTGCTTTTCGACCAGTCGCCAAAGGCTGCGCTGGCGGCGCCGACCGCCCGCTTCACTGCCGGCGCATCGCCCACGCTGACCTGGGCCAGCAGCGCCTCGGTGGCCGGGTTGATCACCTCAATGACGTCATGACCGGCATGCCACGCGCCGTCGATGTAGATCCCGTCCAATACCGCGCTCATACCGCCACCTCCTTCATCCACAGCCCTTGGTCGATTTCGATCAGCGTCGGCCCCTGGCGATCGGCGGCGCTGCGCAATGCTGTGCGCAGTTGCTCGATGCCCTGGATGCTTTCGGCCGTACAGCCCAGCGCCTTGGCCACGCCGATGAAGTCCGGGGTGTAGATGTCCACGCCGACCGGCTCGATGGCGCGGTTGACCATGTATTTCTTGATCTCTTCATAGCCGTGGTTATTCCACAGCAACACGATGACGGGCGTGCGCGCTTCCACGGCGCTGGCCAGTTCCGGCAAGGTGAATTGCAGGCCGCCGTCGCCGATCAGGCACACCACCGGTTGCCCGTCGCCGCGTCCCAGCCAGGCGCCGATGGCAGCGGGCAGGGCATAGCCGAGGGTGCCATAGCCGGTGGACGAATTGAACCAGCGGCGTGGGTGGTCGAGGTTCAGAGTGAGGTTGCCGCTGTACACCGGTTGGGTCGAGTCGCCGACCAGCACGGCGTTGGGCAATGTCTCCAGGACGGTAGTGAGGAACAGCGTTTGCGCGCGGGTGGCGGCGTCCCAGGCAGGGTTCAGCTCGGCCCACAGGCGTGCCACACGGTCAGCGCCCCAGGCACTGTTGCATGGCGGCAATGGCTGGCTGCTCAGCTCGGCGAGCAAGGCTTCGGCGGCAATGTGCGCATCGGCTACCAAGGCGACGTGCGGCGGGTAGTTGCGTACGGTCTGGTCCGGGTCGATGTCGATACGCAGCAAGGCCCCGGGAATCTCGAAGCCGCCGGCGAAGGTGACGTCGTAGTCGGTTTCCGCCAGCTCGGTGCCGATGGCCAGCACCACGTCGGCTTCGGCCACCAGCGCGCGGGTGGCGATCAGGGTCTGGGTCGAGCCGATCAACAGCGGGTGACGGGCCGGCAGCAGGCCTTTGGCGTTGATGGTCAGGGCCACGGGCGCGCCGAGCGCCTCGGCCAATTGCGTCAGTGCGGGGGCGGCGTCGATGGCGCCGCCACCGGCGAGAATCAAGGGCCGCTTGGCGGCGGCGAGCAACTGGCTCATCTGCTTGACCGCCGACGGCGCCGCACCGGCACGGGCCACGCTGACCGGCTCACTGCCCAGCAGTGCATCGGCATTTTCCACCAGTACATCCAGCGGGATTTCGATGTGCACCGGGCGGGGGCGTCCGGCCTGGAACAACGCAAACGCCCGCGCCAGCACACCGGGCAATTCCGCCGCCGACATCAAGGTATGGGAGAACGCCGCCACGCCGGCCATCATCGCGCCCTGGTTCGGCAGCTCATGCAACTTGCCGCGCCCGCCGCCCAATTGGCTACGTGACTGCACGCTGGAGATCACCAGCATCGGGATCGAGTCGGCGTAGGCCTGGCCCATGGCGGTGGTGATATTGGTCATGCCGGGGCCGGTAATGATGAAGCACACGCCGGGCTTGCCACTGGTACGCGCATAACCGTCGGCCATGAAGCCGGCGCCCTGTTCGTGGCGCGGGGTGACGTGACGGATGCTGGAGCGGGCCAGGCCGCGGTACAGCTCCACGGTGTGCACGCCGGGGATGCCAAACACCTGGTCCACGCCATAGCCTTCCAGGAGGTTGACCAATACTTCGCCGCAGGTCGCCATACATGTCGCTCTTATTGTTGAGGTGAGGCGTTATTGGACCGGCTGGCCCGTAGCGGCAACAATCGATAAAAAGTCATACTAGCCATGTCCTCACGTCATGGCTCAGCCCTTATGAAACGCCTTCCGCCGCTGCCCGCGTTGCACACCTTCTGGGTCACGGCCCAGTGCTGCAACTTCACCCGCGCCGCCGAGCAACTGCACATCACCCAGGGCGCGGTGAGCCGGCAGATTGCCGGGCTGGAAAGCCATTTGGGCTACGCGCTGTTCCAACGCCAGGCGCGGGGCTTGAGCCTGACCGAAGAAGGCCGCGAATGGTCCCTGCGCGCACACCAGGTGTTTGGCCTGATCGGCGAGGCGGTCGAGCAGATCGGCAGTCGCCGCCAGACCCTGCAACTCAAGGCCTCCACCTGTGTGATGCGCTGGCTGCTGCCACGCCTGATGCAATGGCAGAAGGAGCGCCCGGACGTCCCCGTGGAACTCACCACCACCGTGGCCTACACCGTGGACTTTCGCCGCGAGCAATTCGACGCAGCGGTGATCTACGCACCCATCGCCGAGCAGTCGGCGCAGGCGCGGCATTTGTTCGATGAACAACTCACCCCGGTGTGCGCGCCGGCTTTGCTCGGTGCCTTGCACACACCAGCAGACCTGCAGCAACAAGTGCTGCTGCACCCCACGCGGGATGAGCGGGATTGGGCGCTGTGGCTGAAGGCGGCGAATACGCGACTGAGCAATTTGAGCCAGGGGCATCATTTTGAAACGCTGGACTTGGCGATGACGGTGGCGTCCCAAGGTTCCGGCGTGGCAATTGGCGACAGTGCGTTGATTGGCGAGGATTTGAAGGCAGGGCGGTTGGCGACGCCGTTTGAACTGAGGGTGCCGACGGGGATGGGGTATTACCTGGTGTATCCACCGGGTACCGAGCCTTCGGCAGGGCTGGAGGCCCTGATGAACTGGCTGGTCATGAACGCCAAATCCCCGTTGTAGGAGCCCGGCTTGCCGGCGATGGCGACCTTGAAATCGCCATCGCCGGCAAGCCGGGCTCCTACAAGGGAGGGGGTGTCAGTAGCCGACGGTGAAGCGTTGGCGCGAGTGCTTGGGTGTTTCCACTTCGTCGATCAGGGCGATGGCGTAGTCGGCAAAGCTGATCCAGCTGCGGCCTTCACTGCTCACCAGCAGATCGTCCTGGCCCACACGGAATGTGCCGGTGCGCTCGGTTTCGACGAATTCCGCCGAGGGCGACAGGAAGGTCCAATCCAGCTCTTTTTCCTGACGCAGCGTGTCGAGAAACGCTGCCCCTGCGCTGGCTTCGGCTTTGTACTCCGCCGGGAAACCTTCGCTGTCGATCACCCGACCGCCACCCGGCAGCAGCAGTGAACCGGCACCGCCCACCACCAGCAAGCGTTTCACCCCGGCTTTCTTCACCGGCCCGATCACGGCTGGGGCGGGCAGGGTGGCGAAATGCGCCGCGCTGATCACCACGTCGCTGCCGCTCACGGCCTGTTGCAGGGCGGCGGCATCCAGTGCATCCACTTGCTTGACGGTGACGCCAGGGCGCGCCGCCAGCGTGTCGGTATTACGCGCAATGGCCACAACGCTATGCCCACGGCGCAAGGCTTCTTCCAACAGTTGGCTACCCGCACGGCCGGTGGCCCCAATGATTGCGATCTTGCTCATGTCGTTCTCCAGTTCGTCAGGGGTTAAAACCCATCACCACTTCATCTCGCCCTTGGCGACTTTGGCGCCGAGTTCCAGCGAGCTTTCGTCGGCAAGGGTGGGATAACGCTTTTTCATGGCCGTGATCAGGGCGGCGGAGTCCTTGGCCCTGGCGGTCTCGGCGTCGAAGGCCTTGATGTAGTCGGCGGTAAAGGCCACGGATTTCAGTGACGGTGTGCCCAGGTAGTGGCCCGGGATCACGGTGCGCGGTTTCAGCTCTTCGATGCGCTGCAGGGTAGCCAGCCAATCTTTATGGGATTGCTCGCTCTGGGTGTCAGCCATCCACACGTGAATGTTTTCGGCGACAACCACGCCGCCGACCACGGCCTTGATCGACGGGATCCACACAAAGGTGCGATCCGGCTGCGGGCCGTCCAGGCCGATCACGTCCAACTGCTGGCCTTCCAGGCTCAGGCTGTGGCCTTGGAGTACCTGCGGCACGATGGTCTTGGCGGGTTTGTCGGCCCCCATTTTCGGGCCCCAGAACTCAAGTTTGCCGGCCACGGTCGCCTTGATGTGGTCGACCACGGGTTGCGGGGCCAGCACGTTTGCGTCGGGGAAGGCCGCCGTGAGTGTGTCGAGGCCGAAGTAGTAGTCCGGGTCGCCGTGGCTGATGTAGATGGTGGTGAGGTGTTTGCCGCTGGCGCGGATCTTCTGCACCAGTTGCTCGGCCTGGCCTTTGCCGAATTGGGCGTCTACCAGGATTGCGTCCTTGGCCCCGCTGACCAGCACTGAGCTGACCGGGAAGATTGCCGCTTCGCCGGGGTTGTACACCTCCAGGCTCAGGTCGGCGGCGGTCGCATGGGCGGCAAAGGCCAGGGCGGCGGTCGCCAGGGTCAAGCGCTTGAAGGTTGAGAACATCGGGTAGCTCCAGCATCGGTAAGGGATGCACAGAGCTTAGTTGCACAAAACCAGACTAAAAATGCGATGCTGGGACATAGTTTGTTTCTAAAATCGGGCAAATCATGGATCGTCTTCAAGCAATGCGCGTGTTTGTCACGGTGGTGGACCTGGGCAGCCAGTCCGCCGCGGCCGATCATCTGGACCTCTCGCGCCCAGTGGTGTCACGCTACCTGGCCGAGCTGGAAGACTGGGTCGGCGCGCGCCTGCTGCACCGCACCACGCGCAAGCTGAGCCTCACGGCGGCGGGGATTGAAACCCTGCCACGCTGTCGGCAAATGCTGGAACTGAGCAGCGATATGCAGGCCGCCGTCAGCGAGCCCGATGACGCGCCACGGGGTCTGCTGCGCCTGAGTGTCAGCACCTCGTTCGGCCAGGCGCAATTGGCCGAGGCCATCGCTGAATACGTCAGGCGCTACCCGCTGGTGACCGTTGACCTGCAAATGCTCGACCGCACCGTAAACCTGGTGGATGAGCGCATCGACCTGGCCATCCGTACCAGCAACGACCTGGACCCCAACCTCATTGCCCGACGCCTCACCGTTTGTCGCTCCGTGGTGTGCGCCTCGCAGGCCTATTTACAGGCCCATCCGGCGCCGCAGAAAGTCGAAGACCTCGCAGGGCATAACTGCCTCACCCATTCCTACTTCGGCAAAAGCCTGTGGCATTTCGAAGAAGGCGGCGAGCACGTCTCGGTGCCCATCAACGGCAACATCACCTCCAACGAAGCCAGCACCCTGCTGCGCGTGACGCTGGCCGGGGCCGGGGTGTCGATGCTGCCCAGCTACCAGGCCGGCGATTACATCCGACGCGGCGAACTGGTCCGCCTGCTGCCCGAGGCCGAGCCCCGGCAGATGAACATCTACGCCGTGTACGCCTCGCGCAAGCACATGCCTTCGGCGCTGCGCAGCCTGCTGGATTTCCTGGTGCTGAGGTTCCCGGAAGAGCCCGCGTGGGACGTCGGTCTCTAGGCCGACATAAAGAGGTTGAATGTCGCCCGATAATGGCAACTTGGCGCTGTTGACCTATGCTTTGAATAGCACCGTGTAGATCCGCTCAGAGGTCTGTGCCATGAGCATTAAAACCAGAAAGTACCTGATGATTGTCAGCCTGTGCGCCATCGCCAGCGCGCTTTACGGGACCGCCGCCTACCGCGTGGAGCAGACCCGTATGCAGCCAACCTTTGCGATCAGCTGCCATCAGGATCAATGCGTTCCCCATACCGGCAGCTTCAGCGCTTTGCGTTAAAAGCGGACAGCCGGGCATCTGAAAGTGGGAGCGGGCTTCCACACTCAATTGGGTGGTGCTTCGGTTTTCAGTTGCTCGCGAAACGCCTTCGGTGAGAACCCGACCCGGCGACGGAACAGTCGAGAGAAGTTGGTCGGGTCGGAAAAACCCAACACCTCCGACATTTCATTGATGGTCATGCTGGTGTAGGTCAGCAAGCGCTTGGCCTCCAGCAGTTGGCGATCGTGCATGATCTGCAGCGCAGGCTGCCCACCCAATTCCCGACACGTGCCGTTCAGGTGAGAGACCGAGATGCCCAGTTTGTGGGCCAGGTCTTCGATCTTCGGGTGTTCGCGGTAATGCTGCTCGACCAACTGGGTAAAGCGTCGAAAGTACTCGCGCCCCCTCGGCGCCCGTGGGTGGCGACGCTGGATGGCCTGGCGGCTGATCCACACCAGCAGCACGCTGACCAGTGCATGCATCATCATGTCCCGTGCCGGCTGTTCGTCGGCGTATTCATCCTGCAGGCGCGCGAACTGGCTGTTCAGGTAGTCACTGTCCTTGCCCGCCGGGTAGTTGCCCAGCGCCTGCAAGCCGTCCACCGTGGTGCCCAGCTGGGTTTGCAAGTGGCTGACCAGTGGCGCGGCGAGCGTCACCACGTAGCCTTCGACGTCCTCGGAAAAACGAAACCCGTGCACGCACAGCGGCGGCAATACCTGCAATGTCGCTTCGTTCAGGGTGGAGCGCTGGCCTTCGATTTCCAACTCTGCCTGGCCTTTGTGCACATACAGCAATTGGCACAGGTCCGCGTGCCGGTGGGGCTGGATTTCCCACTGGTATTCCCGACTGCGCCGGGAAATGGTTTCACAGTGCAACAAATCGGGGGTCGGCCATTGCTGGTTTTCCCCGTAAAGCTTGAAGACCGGAATCGCGGTTTTGGTCATGGTTTCAGTCCGATACCCAGGAGAGTGGTGCGGTAATCGCCCCGATTGGCAAAAAGCGCAGGCTTTGGCTCAGTTTTCACCTTCTTATACCGACCACTCAAGTGAAAAATGTCAGCTACAAGACCAATGACAATTCTTTCACCCTATCCGTTCGGGTGGAGCTTGCGGGCGATAAAAATAATGAAAATGCTGAAAACCCAAGTCGCCATTATCGGCGCCGGTCCCTCGGGACTGTTGCTCGGCCAACTGCTGCACAACGCCGGTATCGAGACCCTTATCCTAGAGCGCCAGAGCGCCGATTACGTGCAAGGCCGTATCCGTGCCGGGGTGCTGGAGCAAGGCATGGTCGACCTGCTGAGGCAGGCGGGCGTCAACCACCGTATGGATAGCGAAGGCCTGGTGCATGACGGGTTCGAATTGGCACTGAACGGACAGCTTACCCACATCGACCTCAAGGCGCTGACCGGTGGCCAGTCGGTGATGATCTACGGCCAGACCGAAGTCACCCGCGACCTCATGGCCGCCCGCGCCGCCGCAGGCGCCACTACCCTGTATGAAGCCAGCCATGTGCAGCCCCACGGGCTCAAAAGTGATCAGCCCTGGCTGACCTTTGAACATCAGGGCGAGGCCTATCGCTTGGAGTGCGACTACATCGCGGGGTGCGATGGTTTCCACGGTGTCGCGCGTCAATCAATCCCAGCCGAATCGCTCAGCGTCTTCGAACGGGTCTATCCTTTTGGTTGGTTGGGCATCCTCGCCGACACACCGCCGGTGCACGCGGAGTTGGTGTATGCCAAACACCCGCGTGGCTTTGCCTTGTGCAGCATGCGTTCACCGACCCGCAGCCGTTATTACCTGCAGGTGCCGGTGGACGAACCGATTGATGAATGGCCCGATGCGCGCTTCTGGGACGAACTGAAAACGCGTCTGCCCAGCCACCTCGCCGAGGGCTTGGTCACCGGCCCCTCGATCGAAAAAAGCATCGCGCCGCTGCGCAGTTTCGTGGTGGAGCCGATGCAGTATGGGCGCCTGTTCCTGCTGGGGGATGCGGCGCACATCGTGCCGCCCACCGGCGCCAAGGGCTTGAACCTGGCGGCCAGTGATGTGAGCACGCTGTATCGGATCTTGCTCAAGGTCTACGGCGAAGGGCGCGTGGACTTGCTGGAACGCTACTCCGCCATCTGCCTGCGGCGGGTGTGGAAAGCCGAGCGGTTTTCCTGGTGGATGACCTCGATGCTGCATCAGTTTCCCGAGGCAGACGGCTTCAGCCAGCGCATCGCCGAAAGTGAACTTGAGTACTTCATCCACTCCGAGGCAGGGCGCACGACCATCGCGGAAAATTACGTCGGACTTCCTTACGAAGCTATCGAATAGCCTGCTATCGTATCGAGCATTCCCGTGGGCCGCCTTTTCCCACGGGCCCTGCTCGAAGGTTCTGCCGTGACGCACCTTAACCCGCCCGTTCCGCCGCTGCCTGCTGTGCGCAGCATCCTCGCCTCACTGATGATGGCGATCTTCCTGGGGGCCCTGGACCAGACCATTGTCGCCGTGTCCATGCCCGCTATCTCCGCCCAGTTCCATGACGTCAACCTGCTGGCCTGGGTCATCTCCGGCTACATGGTGGCGATGACCGTGGCGGTGCCGATCTACGGCAAGCTCGGCGACCTCTACGGGCGGCGGCCGATGATGCTGATCGGCATGGGCCTGTTCACCCTGGCCTCGCTGTTCTGCGGCATGGCGCAAAGCATGGAGCAACTGGTGCTGGCGCGGATCCTCCAGGGCATCGGCGCCGGCGGCATGATCTCGGTGAGCCAGGCGATCATCGGCGACATCATCCCGCCCCGCGAACGCGGGCGCTACCAGGGCTATTTCAGCAGCATGTACGCGGTGGCCAGCGTCGCCGGGCCGGTGCTCGGCGGCTACATGACCGAGTACCTGTCGTGGCGCTGGGTGTTCCTGATCAACCTGCCCTTGGGCGCCGGCGCCTGGTACGTGGCCCATCGCACCCTGGTCGGGCTGCCGGTACCGCAGCGCAAGCCGATCATCGATTACCTCGGCACCGTGCTCATGATCATCGGCCTGACCGCCTTGCTGCTGGGCATCACCGAAATCGGCCAGGGCCACCCTTGGCGTGACGACGAAGTGCTGGGGCTGTTGCTGGCTGCTCTGGTGGCGTTGACGTTATTCGTGTGGCACGAGCGCCGTGCACGCGAGCCGCTGCTGCCGATGCACCTGTTCGCTAACCGCAGTGCGGTGTTGTGCTGGTGCACGATCTTTTTCACCAGTTTCCAGGCGATTTCCCTGACGGTACTGATGCCCTTGCGTTATCAGACCGTGACCGGCTCCGGTGCCGACAGCGCGGCCCTGCACCTGCTGCCGCTGGCCATGGGCTTGCCGATGGGCGCCTATTTTGCCGGGCGCATGACGTCGGTGACCGGGCGCTATAAACCGATGATCCTCAGCGGTGCGCTGCTGAGCCCCTTCGCGATCCTCGGCATGGCCCTGAGCGCGCCCCAGGCAGTGGGGCTGACGGCGATGTTCATGCTGCTGTGCGGGATCGCCGCCGGCATGCAATTCCCCACTTCGTTGGTGGGCACACAAAACTCGGTGGACCAGCGCGACATCGGCGTCGCCACCAGCACCACCAACCTGTTCCGCTCCCTTGGTGGAGCAGTAGGGGTAGCGTGCATGTCGGCGCTGCTGCTGGCGCTGCTGCAGGACTCCAGCTTCGCCCACCTGGCCAGCGGTGCACCTTTGGCGGAAGGCACCTCCGGCAACGTACTGCTCGACGGCCTCAACGCCGCCCCCGGCCCGGCGCAAGACGCCCTGCGCGCAGAACTGGCAGTGACGTTCAGGCATTTGCTGATGGTGAGCGCAGCAGTGTCCCTGCTGGGCCTCGCAGCGGCAATCGCAATGCCGAACCGAGTGCTACGCGGCCGTGAGGACAAGGCTAAATAACTGCAGGAACACTAAACAGCCACCAACGCAACCGTACCCACGATGCGAAGCGAGCCGCCCTTGATCTTGATCTTGATCTTGATCTCGCTTTTGATCTCAGGCGCCCCGTCAAACACGCTGGCCGGAATTCGACAGGGATTTGGGGGGTAAACCGGCAGGGATGCCGGTTTAGCCGCCCCGCGCCATGGATGGCGCGTGGCGGCGGCCCCCCAAATACCTGTCGGATTACGGGCACACCGAGCCTAGGCGAGGTGCCGAGTGTTGGGGCAAGAGCCCTTTGGTTACTTTGGGGCTTTTCCAAAGTGACCCGCCGTAAGGGCGGAACCCATAGCAGCCGTTACCTGAATAACGGATATGTACTTGGTCTGATCCAACATCCAGGTCGGCTGTCAGGCCGCCTTCGCAGGCAAGCCAGCTCCCACATTTGGATCGCGGGATGACAGTTAGATTGTGGTTGGCTGTCAGGCCGCCATCGCTGGCAAGCCAGCTCCTACAGTTTTGGATCGGGGGGGGGCAGCGAAATTGGGGGAGCAACCCCCCACAGACCATCGCATTTCAAGACCCCATCAAGGGCTGTAATACCCCACCGCAACCATGAAATGCCCCGCCTTGCGCACATACGCATGCTTATTCTCAACCTTATCGGTCACCGGGTTCTTCCAACGGTACTTGTATTCCCCCTGATCCTGCTCCGCCATCAGCTTGAGAATCGGCTCCCCAACCGGCCTCCCGTCCGGGTCCTTGATCTTGCTGAAGTCAGTGTTGACCAGCCGCAGATTAGTGCCGTGGGCCACATAGCGCTGGGTATCCAGGTCGACCACAAACACATAGAGATCATCCTGCAAGAATCCCCCCTGCAATGAGTTGATGGCCTTGAGCGTACCGGTTTCATCCTTGAGCAACGCGTTCACCGCCTTGTTGCGCAAGGCCCTGGCCTGTTCCGGCGTAGCCCGTGGCAAGTAATAACCCACCGCCAGAATGCGTTCGCCCACGCGCTGATAAAACACATGTTTATGCTCGACCTTGCCGTCGTTCCAGTTCTGCCAGCGGTAATCGGCCTGCTGGATGCCCTGGCCTTCCGGGCGCTTGAGTGCGTCCTTGAACGACTGGCGCAAATCCGGGCCCAGCACTTCAGACACATCGCGGCCGATCAAGGCGGAGGAGGGCCCGCCACTGGCCAGCAGCACGCCCTGGGTGTCGACCACAAACACATAGCGGTCGTGGTCGACGAATTCGCCCTGCCGGCTAAAAGCGGCAAAGGCCCTGTCGCCGTTGCTCTGGTAGTAAGCCAAGGCTTTTTCCAGCAGCGCCTTGGCCGCCTGCGCGTCCTCATCCTGAGTCGTCGCGGCGTGCACCTGGCTGAAACACAACAGCAGCAGCCAGCTGAGTCGGAGCAGTCCCTTCATGGCCCATCCCTCGTTATTGTTGGTGTGACCACAGCGTAGACGGCCTTGGCTCAAGGCGCCGCCAGCCATTGGTTGACGATGCCGTCATACACCCCGGTGGCGACGCTCAGGTGCAACCATTGATCGACATAGCTCTTCCAGGCCACGTCATCACGCGGCAGCAAAAAGGCTTTTTCGCTGTACTGCATCTGCCGCTCCGGGTTGACCGCACACAGCCCGGGCTTGAGCTTCTGCTGGTAACGCGCTTCGCTGGCGTCGGTGATCATCACGTCGGCCTTGCCCGACAGCAGTTCGTCGAAGATGGTTACGTTGTCGTGCAAACGGATTTGCGCCTGGCCCAGGTGGGCGCGGGCGAATACTTCGTTGGTGCCGCCTGCCGGTTCGATCACCCGCACCTGGGGCTGGTTGATCTGCTCGACGGTCTGGTAACGCTTCACATCGTCGCACCGCACCAGTGGGATCTTGCCGTCGACGCCCAGGGACTGGCTGAAGAACGCCTTCTTCTGGCGTTCCAGGGACACCGAAATCCCGCCCACGGCGATGTCACAGCGCTGGGCCAGGAAGTCCGGCATCAGGGTTTTCCAGGTGGTGGGCACCCATTGGATGGTGGCGTTGAGGCTCTTGGCCAGGGACTCGGCCATGGCAATGTCGATGCCTTCATAGCGGCCGTCGGCGCGCAAGGCGGTGTAGGGCTTGTAGTCGCCGGTGGTGCAGACCGTGAGCGTGCCGCGCTTGAGCACCTCGTCCAGGCGCGAAGGGGCGGTGTCGGCCAGGGCGCTGGTTGCCAGGCCGAGTACACACAGGGCGAAAGGAACTTTCATGCGGTCGAGTCCTTGGGGCATGGGCTGGGCGCTCATTATTTCCAGCACTGGGCCAGGTGGCAAGGCGCGGTGAATGTTTAGCCAGGTTGCAACCAAACTCCGTCAACCCTGAATTTAACCACCTATGCAGGCGTGTGACGCTGGCGTTTATCTCTAGCACTGTGATTACCGCATGGACGGCTCCTCCGACACCCACCCCGCGACACTGCCGTCCGATCTCGCGTTCTGGGCCCTGTTCCACTGCCGACACGCACGCCCACCAGACACCTCATTCCTACGTTGATCCATCCCCAGGATGGCGCGCACCTGTGCGCCTGCCCGACACATACGTATGAGAATGCCCATGAGTGTTTTTGCCTGCCTGCACGAAGCCCAGTCTTTTCTCGAACAGCATCCGGACATCGAGATGTTCGAGCTGTTTATCCTCGACAATAACGGCGTACCACGCGGCAAGTTGCTGCACCGCGATGAACTGCTGGCGGTGTATGCAAGCGGCCGCCCCTTGCCCAGTACTATCCTGGGGCTGACCATCAACGGCGACGACGTGGAAAACTCGGGTCTGGTCTGGGAGGTGGGTGACATCGACTGCCGCGCTTACCCGATCAGCGGCAGTTTGCAACGCATGCCGTGGCGGTTGATCCCTACCGCTGCGGTGCAAGTCAGCATGCACCCCACCGAAGGCTTGCCCGCCACTGTGGCCGACCCCCGGCATTTGCTCGCCAAGGTGATCGATGGCCTCAAGGCCGACGGTTATTACCCGGTGATGGCGGCAGAGCTGGAGTTCTACCTGCTCGACCAGAAGCCCGACGGCAATGGCCGCCCGCAACCGGCGCGCGATGTGGATGGCGGGCGCCCACGCTCGACCCAGGTCTACGGCCTGCGTGAGCTGGAGCAGATCGAACCCTTCCTTGCCGACCTCTACAGCGCCTGCAAACTGCAGGGCATTCCTGCGCGCACGGCGATTTCCGAATACGCGCCGGGCCAAGTGGAAATCACCCTGGAGCATCGCACCGACGCTCTGCAAGCCATGGACGAAGCCGTGCGCTACAAGCGGCTGGTCAAGGGCGTGGCGCATAAACACGGGATGACCGCCTGCTTCATGGCCAAGCCGTTCGACGACTTGGCGGGCACCGGCATGCACATGCACGTGAGCCTGGCGGATGCCGAGGGCAATAACCTGTTCGCCAGCGAGGCCACCGACGGCACGCCGCTGCTGCGCCAGGCGGTGGGCGGCATGCTCAGCACCTTGCTCGACTCGCTGCTGCTGTTCTGCCCCAACGCCAACTCCTACCGTCGGTTCCAGACCAACAGCTACGCACCCCTGGCCGCCACCTGGGGGGTGGACAACCGCACCGTCAGCTTGCGCGTGCCGGGCGGTCCGGCCAACTCCCGGCATATCGAACACCGTATCTGCGGCGCCGACGCCAATCCTTACCTGGCCGCCGCTGCGATCCTGGCCGGTATCCATCGCGGCATCCGTGAACAACGCGACCCCGGCGCTCCGGTTGAAGGCAATGGCTATGCCCAGGCCAAGGAGTTGCTGCCTACCGACTGGTTGACCACCCTGCGTGCCCTGGAAGGGTCGAGTTGGGCGCGGGACGCGTTCGGCAGTGAATTCCTGGGTGTGTACCTGGCCGTCAAGCGCGCCGAATACCGCCAGTTCATGGGCGAAGTGGGCGAGCAGGATTGGCGCTGGTATCTGCACCAGGCGTGATCGGGGCTACGGCAGTGACGGCTTCGACCTTTTTTTGACATTGCAGTGGTTAAGCTGCGAATCAAGGTCGTTCACTACCGTTCAACTCACCTGAGCCCGCGATGTCGCCACAACCACCTTCTTCTATCGAGATCGAATACGCCGAGCGCTGTGACCGCGAGCACGCCAGGGTGTGCGGTGATACGCGCCCGCCGGGGTTGCGCCGGCGCCTGGCGTCGTGGCGCGACGAATGGTTGGTGCGCCAGGCCCTGAAAGTGGCCGGCGAACCTGGGCTGGTATTGGACCTGGCGTGCGGCTCGGGACGTTTCTGGCCGGTGCTGGCCGAGCACGTCAACCGAGTGATCCTGGCCTCGGACAATTCCCAGGACATGCTCGACCACGCCCGCACCCACCACCCGGCGTCGTTGCTCAAGCGCGTCAAGACGTTTCAGGGTTCGGCGTTTTCCATTGGCTTGTCGGCGAATGCGGTGGACTGCATTTTCTGCCTGGAATTGTTTCGCCATGTCCCCAGCAGCGAAGGGCGATTGGCCCTGTTGCGCGAGTTCCACCGGGTCAGCCGCGACACGGTGATTGTCTCCGTCAATGCGCGCACGGCCGTAGAAGACGAGTTCCGCGGGGCCGGCTTCAAGGTCCTGCACCATCAGGAGTTCATGCCAGGCTCAAGCCTGTGGCGGGTCTACGTGCTGCGTAAGAGAGGATAACTCCCGCCTGTCGGACTATTCTTCATCTCCTGTCTGAGTTTTCATGGTCGCCTGTGCACTGCGGATGCTCGCTAGCCCCTTTCGCGATATATACTGCGCGCCATTCTTCAAGGGAGAGCCGTGTGGCCATCGATATTCACTGGATCTGCGACAACGATAGCCTCGGCCAGCATTGCGCCGAATGGCAGCAGTTGCCATTCGTCGCCCTCGACACCGAATTCATGCGGGTCGACACCTTTTATCCCATTGCCGGGCTGATCCAGATCGGTGATGGCGTTCGCGCTTACCTGATCGACCCCCTGACCATCGACAACTGGCAACCCCTGGCCGCCTTGCTGGAAAACCCGGCGGTGATCAAGGTGGTGCACGCCTGCAGCGAAGACCTCGAAGTGTTGCTGCGCCTGACCGGCAGCCTGCCGGTGCCGTTGTTCGACACCCAATTGGCGGCGGCTTACCTAAACCTCGGTTTCTCCATGGGCTATTCGCGCCTGGTGCAAGCCGTGCTGGATATCGAACTGCCCAAGGGCGAGACCCGTTCGGACTGGCTGCAGCGGCCATTGTCCGAGACGCAGGTCAGCTACGCCGCCGAAGACGCGGTGCACCTGGCCGAGGTGTACATCCGCCTGCGCCCGCAGCTGTCGGATGACAAATACGCCTGGGTGCTGGAGGACGGCGCCGAATTGGTCGCCAACCTGCGCCGCGAAGTCGACCCTTACGAGGTGTATCGCGACGCCAAGCTGGCGTGGAAGCTGTCCCGCGCCCAGCTCGCCGTGCTGCGTGAACTGTGCGCCTGGCGCGAGCAACAAGCCCGTGCCCGGGACCTGCCGCGCAACCGCATCATTCGCGAACACTCATTGTGGCCCCTGGCCAAATCCCAGCCGGATAACCTCGCCGCGCTGGGCAAGATCGAAGACATGCACCCGCGTACCGTGCGTCAGGACGGCCAGTTCCTGCTGGACCTGATCAAGCGTGCCGGCAGCGTGCCCATGGACCAATGGCCGCCTGCCGTTGCCGAACCGTTGCCGGTGGATGCCGCCGCACTGATCAAGCAACTGCGCGCCCTTGGTCAAGCAGAGGCCGAACGCCTGGACATGGCGCCGGAACTGATGCTGCGCAAGAAAACCCTCGAAGCCCTGGTCAAAAGCGGCTATCCCGATGGGCCTTATAAATTGCCAGACTCGCTGCGTGGCTGGCGCCGCGAGTTGATGGGCCAGGCGCTGCTCGACAGCCTGGCCACTGCCGGAGAACAGCCTTGAAACGTATCTGCTCCATCTATCGCAGCAAGAAAAAAGACGGGATGTACCTTTACGTGCTGAAAAGCGACGCCCTGGAGCGCGTGCCGGAACCCTTGATGGAAGCCTTCGGCAAGGCCCATCACGCGTTTGACATGGTGCTGACGCCGGAGCGCAAGCTGTCCCGCGAGGACATCGCCGTGGTCCTGGAAAACCTCGACAAGCAGGGCTATCACCTGCAAATGCCACCGGCCGAGGACGAGTACATCGAACACTTGCCCGAAGAGCTGCTGCGCCGCAACGACCCGATGTGATCGATCCGTGCCCCGTCCGGGGCGCGTGCTTCAATGGAATCGTATAAGTGGGCGGTGGCCGTAAGGATGCGGGCGGCCGCCCGTACTGTTTTTGAAAGGTTTTAAGCATGCGTGTTCTGATTGCTGAACAGGATCACCCGCTCTACGCCCAACTGCTGGGCGAAGCGGCACCTGACCTTGAAGTGCTCACCAGCGGCGACTCGGCCGAACTGTCGCGCCTGGCCGCCGATTGCCCGGTATGGCTGGGTCAGCCGGACCTGTTGGCCACTTTGTTGCGTCAAGGCCATCAGCCGCAATGGCTGCAATCGACGTGGGCTGGCATCACGCCATTGCTGGCCGAAGGCCTACCCCGCGATTATCGCCTGACCCGGGCTGTTGGCATCTTTGGCCAGGTCATGGCCGAATTCGTGCTCACCTACATGCTCGGCCACGAACGTGAAGTGCTGGCGCGCCTGGTCAGCCAGGTCGAGCGCAAATGGGACAACCGCATGGGCCAGAGCCTGGCGGGGCGCAAGGCGCTGATCGTCGGTACTGGCGATATCGGCCAGAGCGTCGCCGAGTTCCTGCTGCCGTTCGGCGTGAAGCTCTACGGTATTGCCAGCGCTGCGCGCGAGCAGGCGCCGTTTATCGAAGTGGCCGGGCTCGACCAATTGGGCCGGCTGGTGGGGGAGGTGGACTATGTGATCAACCTGCTGCCCAACACGCCGAACACCCATGACCTGTACGACGCGGCGCTGTTCAAGCAATTCAAGCCGACCGGGTTGTTCATCAACGTCGGGCGCGGAGTGGCGGTGGTGGATGCGGACTTGGTCGAGGCCCTGAAAGAAGGGCATCTGGCCGGCGCGGTGATTGATGTGTGCCGCCAGGAACCGCTGCCACAGCGTCATCCGTTCTGGACAGCCTGGGGGCTGCTGCTCACCGGCCACAGTTCGGCGCCGACTTCGCCTGAATTGATGGTGGCGCTGTTTGTGCAAAACCTGCGGGCGTATCAGGCCAAGCAAGCGCTGCGCGGCGAAGTGGATTTCGAACGCGGTTACTGATCACGTTTCACCGTCCTGCTGGAACCGTTTTGCCAGGTTCCGGCACCAAGAGTGACCTCTTGGCCACGGACTGGTGAAATCCATGATCGTCCTCAATGCTTCCCGCGCTTCTGTCCCATTCATTCAAACGGGGAAGGCGCAAAGCCCTGCCCCAACAGTCTCCAGACCCACTGAAAGCGTGCGGGCCAGTCCCGCAGCCGCGCCGGCACTGGGCAATTTCGGCGGCGCGCTCTCTTGGCCGATTCCGCTGACGGCGCCGCAACGGCAAGCCATCCTCGAGGTGATGCCGGACAGTCGCAAGGGCGTGTTGGGGTATTTGCTCAGCGGCAGTGCGGTGACCAACGCCGACCTGCAAGACCCGGCACTCGCCTTGCAAAAGCTGCTGGCTTCCCCCAAGGCCCAGGCACTGGGACGGGTCATCCAGGACGAACTCGGTGGTTTGCCGACTGACACAAGCCTGCATGATTACGTGATGGCCGCCCTCCAGCTCGGGCTGGCTCCGCAGCTTGGGCAAGCCAGCCCGATCGGCGGCTTTGACCTTGGGCAGAGCGCGCACTGGGGCATGCCGGCGTCCGTGGTGGTTAAGGGCTTGGAGCGCCATCTGGTCGAGCAGGGGCGGGCGACGTCTCAAACCGCTACGCTGGCGGCGCACCTGCTGCTGGCGTCGACGGCGCCCGAGTTTCTGGTCAAGGACATTCCTGCCACTGTCACGTATGGAAGCCTTACCTGGGCCCAACTGGCAATGGCGGTCGCCAAGGTCGAAGCGGATTCGCCAGGGGCTGCGCGCTCAATGAGCTACGCCGAAGTGCTGGCGAAGTCGGGGCAAATAAGTGCTGACGGTCTGGATATCCAGCCCATGCAGCGTAAGGCCTTGACCGACTGGGCCGTGGCCAACGATGTGCTCGATGCCGCATCGCCCTTGACTGACAGTGACCTGGAGCGCGCACGCACGGCCTATAACAGTCAATTGAGCGCGTTGATGAACGCCAGCGCCGCCGTGCAGGTCGAGGTTCCCAGCCGTCGGGAAATGGCCTTGGCCAGACTCAAGGAGTGTTTTCCAGGCGTGGATCCGAGTGTGTTCGAGATCCGCGCTATCCAGAAAGCCTGGCTCAGGCCAGGACGCCCCGGGCTTTTTCCGGGGATGCGTTCAATGCTCGATATTGTAATGGAGGGGGCCGTACTGGGGTCGCAGGAACATTGGTTGTCCAACGACGCCCGAATCCCCGTCACGCGTTTCTGTGAGCTGTATGAAGGCGGCGCCTTCAAGGTGGCCGAGGCCTTCAAGCGTCAGTACGACCAGGCCATTCAATCGCTGGAGCAGGGGCACAAAGGCCTGGCCAGCTACCTTATTTCCACATTGCCACTGAAGGACAGGAACAACTTCAAGCATGGCAAGCTGGAGTTCTTCCACACCAATCAATACACCATGGCCACGGATTTCCTGACCCCGCTTACCCTCAAGACGCGTGGGCATACCCTGCAGGTCAAGACCACGCGTGATGGGGAGGTCAACGTCTATGAGCTGGATACCCGCAGCGGCAAGATCGAGAAACAGAACTACCTGAGGGATCACTATGCGCAGCCATACACCGCCAAGAACATGGAGACCCGGAACGCGAACCTGGTCAGTAAGACCGTGCTCTTGGGCACGATCAATGAGGGGCAGGGGGCGGGTGGCGACCGCTTCGACGCCATTGGCGATGTGTTCGCCCGTTCCCTGGACTTGAAAAATAAGGACTTGTTGACGTACGCCAGGGGCATCACCTCCTACGATGAGGCGCGGGATGTCGTCCACGCCATCGGTGAGTTCTTCTTGAACCTGATCCCGTTCAGGTCCGCCATCGTCAACTTCATCAAGGGCAATTATGGCGAGGGGGCGGTGGACCTGGCGCTGGATGTGGTGGGTTTGTTGAGCTTCGGTGCGGGCAAAGCCGCCCAGGCCGGCAAAGCCTTTTCCAAGGGGTTTACCAGCATTCGCGGGTTGGCCAATGCACTGCGCTTTGTCGGCCTGGCAGCCATTGAGGCCTTCAACCCGCTGGCGGGCCTCGGTGACTTGGCGCTTGGGAGCGCCTGGCTATTGAGCAAAGGCAGCCGCCTGGGAGTGCGGGCTGTCAATAAACTCCGCGGAGGCACCGCAAGCTATGACGTGCTGAAGGCTGCGAGCGCACAGCACGGTGTGGCGGCCACCGGCACCTTCAAGCTGGCCGGCCAGACGGTTGAAGGCGGCGCGGTGCTCAAGGACGGTAAGTGGTATAGCTTTGACGTGGACAGGATGCAGGCTTATGGCAACCCGCTGGAAGATTTTACCGCCAAGGCACGCGCGGTCGACGGTGTGCTGGCGACAGTGGAAGTGGCACCGGGTCGGGAGCTGAGCAACAAGCTGTTTCGCGAGTACAAAGTACCCAAATCCACTCTTGCCGGGCGCTCGCGCAACAGCCAGGGCGTGTATGTGGCGGCGGATGGTCACACGTCCCATATCCGGCATATCGACGACAGTGGCCGGGCGGCAGTCTATGAAGTCCGGGAAGTCACGCGCACCCCCGAGGGCGTGGTGCAGGCGCGCATCTACAGTGCCAATCGGCAGACTCCGCTGCTGGTTCAGCATGTGCAGGGTGACCAGTGGATACGCTTGGGGGCGATGGGGGGGAACCCGCCCAGCGTTGGCTCGGACCTTGGGCGGATGATCGGCGGTGGCTCCGAGAGCCGTCTTTACGAAAGCCTCGACGGCGTCCATGTCTACAAGGAGACGCGAACGTCGGGCCATCAAAAAGTGCCTGACTACTTCGAGCGGCAAGCGCAGTGCCTGAACGAGTATTACGGCGAAGGGTTTGCCGTGGCCCTGTTCGAAAACGGCCGCGGCTACCTGAAAATGAAAAAAATAGACGGGGTCTCGCTGGATGCCCTTGCACCGCGCAGTCTGCCGCCGCAGGCTAAAGCGGCACTCGATGAGATGTTGGCAGACCTGCTGAAGAAAGAGATGTTTCCCAACGATGTTCAGCTGTCCAACTTTATGTACTCGGCTAAAGAGAACAAGGTCTATCCGGTGGATTTCGACTTCCCGCCCCAGGATATCCTGCACTTTGATGACGCAACGTTTGCGATACACCGGGACGATTTCCTGCGTGACGCTGACAAGCTCAGGGCGCAGTTCCGTGGGTTGATCGCGTAGACGTTGCAACTGCCCCCTCGGGGGCAGCCTTAACGTGGTGCTACAGGCTGAAATCGCCTTCTGACACCAGCTCGCTCAGCGGCTTGCGCGGGCTGGGGGCTTCGCGACCTTGCAGGTATTCCGGCAAGCTCGACTTGTCCCCCAATTTGCCGATCGCCACGGCGGCATGCAGTGCATAACCTTCCGGGATTTTCAGCTCTTTGCGGGTCAGCTCCTGATCGAATCCGGCCATGCCGTGGGTGTGCCAGCCGCTGAGGCTAGCCTGCAGCGCCAGGTGGCCCCAGGCGGAACCGGTGTCGAAGGTGTGCCACAGGGCCGGGGTTTCTTCGGTGGCGCCGGGGGCGGTGAAGTCGGTTTTCGAGGCGATGATCACCAGGGCCGATGCATGCTGCGCCCAGTTACGGTTGAATTCATTCAGCAAACCCAGGAAACGCTCCCAGTCTGGCGTGTCGCGGCGCGCGTAGAGAAAACGCCACGGCTGCGAGTTGTAGGCGGAGGGTGCCCAGCGTGCGGCTTCGAAGAAGCTCAGCAGGGTGTCCTTGGAGATGCTCTCGCCGGTGAAGGCGCGAGGTGACCAGCGGTCGGTGAACTGGGTGTGGATCGGATAATCGGCAACACGGGTCATGAGCAGTTCCTGATCGTCAATTCGGCGCTCAAAACTACTGCGCGGCCACTAGACTGACAAGTGTTGTTACACCGCCAGTCGCTAGCGCTTGGTTCCAGGCGCCGTGGGCACTAGACTGGCGGCCTTTTCACCTACCGATACTGATGTAGAGCCATGGCCGCCAAAGTCGAACCCTTCTGGATACGCAAAACCCTTGAACACCTCGATCAGGAGGAGTGGGAGTCGTTGTGCGACGGCTGTGGCCTGTGCTGCCTGCAAAAGCTTGAGGACGAAGACGACAACAGCGTCTATTACACGCGTATCGCCTGCAAACTGCTCGACCTGAAAACCTGCCAGTGCACTGACTACCCCAACCGCCGTGCGTCGGTGCCGGATTGCATCCAGCTCACCCCAGGCCAGGCCGACCAGTTCAAATGGCTGCCACCGACTTGTGGCTACCGCCTGGTCAGCGAGCGCAAGGACCTGCCGTTGTGGCACCACCTGGTCTGTGGCGACCGTGATGCCGTGCACCATGAACGCATTTCCCAGTCCGGGCGCATGCTCAGCGAAGGCAGCGTGCCCGAGGATGACTGGGAGGATTACCTGATTTTTCGCGCGGGCTGAACAAGGAGTGGGTATGAGGGTGGGATTCAAGCTGGCGGCATCGGTCGTGCTGCTGGCGCTGAGCACGTCGGCCTGGTGCGCGAAGAAAGTCGACCTGGACTACCACGTCAAGCTCCTGCCCCAGAGCGATCAGGCCGAGGTGCGTGTGAGCCTGTCCCAGGGCTCGGTGGTACGCAGCCTCAACTTCGACCTCGGCCACGACGGTGACTACAGCGACTTCAAGGCCGACGGCCAGTGGAGCGTCAATGAGCACCGAGGCGTGTGGCAACCCAGCGCCAGCAAAGCCAGCCTCACCTACCGTGTGCGCCTTACCCATGCGCGCAAACCCGGTACTTTTGAGGCGCGGATGACGCCGAGCTGGGCGCTGTTTCGCGGCGAAGACCTGGTGCCGCCGGCGCGGCTCGACCAGCAGGACGGCATCGAGTTGGTCTCGCGCCTGGTGTTCGAGCTGCCGGCCGGCTGGAAAAGCGTCGAAACCGCCTGGCCGCGCATCGGCAAGCGCACATTCCGCATCGATAACGTTTCCCGCCTGTTCGACCGCCCCACCGGCTGGATGCTCGCCGGCAACCTCGGCAGCCGCCGCGTGCGCCTGGGCGAGACAGAAGTCACCGTGGCCTCGCCCAAAGGCCAGGCCATGCGCCGCATGGATGTGCTGACGTTGCTAACCTTTGTCTGGCCGCAGGTGGAGGCCGCTTTCCCGCGGCATCCGGCGAAACTGCTGGTGGTGGGCGCCAGTGATCCGATGCGCCGTGGCGCGTTCTCGGCGCGCGACTCGATCTACCTCAACAGCCGCACCCCACTGGTCAGCGAAAACGGCAGCAGCCCGTTGGTGCGGGAAGTGGTGCAGGCAATCGGGCGCTTCAATGACCACGACACCAGTGATTGGATCAGCGAAGGCCTGGCCGAGTACTACGGCATCGAACTGGTGCGCCGCGCCGGTGGCATCACCGATGAGCGGTATCAGGCGATACAGGCGCGGTTGACGAAGGAAGGCAAGGAGGTGACCAGCCTGCGCGGTGAGCACGTCAGTGGTGCGACGGTGTCACGGGCGGTGGTGATGCTGCAGGAACTGGATCGCGAGATTCGCGTGAAGACTCACAACAAGCGCTCCCTGGATGACCTCGCGCAAGCGGTAATGCGCGCCAACAGCATCACGACGGCGGAGTTCGTGCAGTTGGCAGAGAGCATCATTGGCGAGTCGTCGGTGGTGCTGGATAGCAAGCTGCTGCGTTGAACCCTTGCTCAACCTCCGCAATTCCTTGTAGGAGCCCGGCTTGCCGGCGATAGGGCCATCAAGGACGCCATCGCCGGTAAGCCGGGCTCCTACAGGTCGGGGTAATGTCAGCCGGTGGTTTTTACGGCTTTCTCAGCGGCCACTTCGGCCTTGGTCTTCAAGTTCTTCAATTCTTCCCCGGCCCGCTCGATCTTTGCGCGCACCGTGTTCATTTCCTGGCGGCCCTGTTCGAGCTTGTCCTTGAGCGTGCTGTGCCCGGTAAAACCTCGGGCCAGTGCCACGCCGCCGATCGCCACTTGGATCAAGCCGAAAATCCCACCTCGGCGCAGGCCTTTGCCGACCATCATCACGCCACCGGCCACCGAGCCGATGCGCTCCCAACCGTGGACGTTTTGCGTGGGCTGGGTCTGGAGCGGCGTGTGTTCGATGATAGGTCGCAAGGTTTTGCTGTCGCTCATGATCTGTCTCCAACGAGGGCTAGTGATAAATAGCTGACTGCCCGCAGGCGCCGGATGTTCCCTAAATCTCAGTACTTGGGACCCGAGCGGGTGTTGTTGCCCTTGGCCAGGCGGTCGTAGAGCACCACGTTGACGGTGGCGGCGAGGTTCATGCAGCCGGTGGTCGGGATGTACACCACATCCTCACACCAGTCGCGTATCTCCTTGTCGAGGGAGCCGTCTTCCGGGCCGAAAATGTACAGCGCGCGGTCGGGGTGGGTGTATTCCGGCAGGGGGCGGGCACCCTCTACCAGTTCCACGGCGACGGGGATGCAGCCCAGAGGCAGGATCTTTTTCAGGTCATCAATGCCGATCAGCGGAATGTCGTGGTGGACCTTCTTGGTGTCGGTGATGAAGTCCCGGGCGCGCTCGTAACGCACGCCGGTGTAGAACACCGAGGCCACGCCGTAGCAGCCGGCGGCGCGCATGACCGAGCCAACGTTTTCGGGGGATTTGGGGTTGTACAGGCCGATGCAGCTGTAGCGTTTATTGCCCACGGGGAAGGGTGCCTTGGAGAAAAGCGGCGATTATACGGGGATTAGGCAGGGTGCGGTGTTGTCTGGGATATCGCTATCGCGGGCAAGCCCGGCTCCCACAGGGGAATGCATTCCAATTGTGGGAGCTGGCTTGCCTGCGAAGAGGCCGGCACAGTCAGCGACGATTTCAGTCGTCCTTCTTCATCAACCCTGCCAACGCCGCAAACGGGTTATGCGTGGCCTTGGCAATCGTCGGGCTGCTGGTGGAACCTTCGCCGAAGTACTGCTGGTCGGTGTAGCGCGAGTGTTCGTTGTCGTGGCAGTACAGGCAGAGCAACTCCCAGTTGGAACCGTCCTGGGGATTGTCATCATGATTGTGGTTTCGGTGGTGTACGGTCAGTTCACTCAGGCGTTTGCCAGAGAACTCACGGGCGCAGCGGCCGCACACGTGGGGGTACATCTTCAAGGCTTTGTCGCGGTAGCCCATTTCCCGATCGCGCTGGGCATCGGCAAGGATGCGATCCAGCTTGGCGGTGTGGGAGGGCGGGTTGGTCGAGCTCATCATGGCTCCTGGCTGTTTGGTGGTTCACGGATAGGGTTGATTCTAGCCGCTCGCGATGTAAATAACCGCTTCACTTTATCGATAAGGATTTGAAACGCATGCGTCTGCATTCATGGACTGTTGCACTGTTGGTGTGTGGGCTCACGGCCCAAGCCCAGGCATTCTCTACACCACAACCCGGCCAGGTGATCGAGGTGGCCCTCGACCAATTGCACCCGACCCAGGCGGTGGTGGGTTTTGACCAGATTTACTACAGCCTCGGCCTGTTCGCTGACAAACCCGCCAAGGTCTTCGATGAATACTGCGAAACCAACGGCCAGGGCGAGGCCGACAAAGTGCCCAAGAGCGCGGACCTGCACAAGCCGGCGAGCTTCACCTGCAAGGACCCGGTGGGTACCCATCCCGACGACATGAAAACCGTGGTCGTCGGCCCCGGCGGCCAGTTGTACCTGACCGACGGTCACCACAGCTTCACCACCTTGTGGGAAGTGCCCGGCGGTGGGCCTCGCCTGAACATGTGGGTCAAGGTCACCGATGACTTCAGCAACAGCCCGACCATGGCCAACTTCTGGCAGCGCATGGAGGCCGCGCGCAAGGTCTGGCTCAAGGACAATCAAGGCCAGACCCTGCCGCCCGAGCAACTGCCGGCGCACCTGGGCTTCAAGAACCTGCAGGACGACTCTTTCCGCAGCCTGGTGTATTTCACCCGCAAGGCTGCGTATGGCAAGCCTGAGGCCGGGGAGATCGCGCCGGAGTTCCTGGAGTTCTACTGGGGCAACTGGCTGCGCACTCAAATTGATCTGGGCAAGTACAACCTGAACAAGAAAGGTGGCTACAAGGACGCCATTGAGGCCGTGGCCAAGCGCATGGTCAGCCTGGCGCCGGGCTCACAGGTCGGCGATAGCGGTTTTACCGCCCATCAACTGGGCGGCATGACCGAGCTCGACCGCAATGAGCTGGAAAAGACCTTCGACAAAAAAGTCCCGTATGTGATCGATTACCGCAATTCCCTGCGCTAACCGATCACACCTTCTGTGCAATCCAGATGGTGTGTCGGGTGCCCTTGTTGCCATGGGCAAACACCTGCACTTCCTCGGCCTTGAAACCGGCCTTGCGCAGTTTATCGCTGAACAGCTTGTCCGCGCTGGCCGACCACACGGCCAGCACGCCTTTAGGGCGCAGGGCCTTGGCGCAGGCGGCCAGGCCACCGGCGGAGTAGAGCCAGCTGTTGGCCCGTTGCGTCAGGCCTTCGGGGCCGTTGTCCACGTCCAGCATGATCGCGTCAAAGCCTTGGGGCTCGGCCTGTAGCACCTTGGCCACGTCTTCCTGGCGGATCACGGTACGCGGGTCCAGTAAGGGGCGGCCGGATTTTTCGCCTAGCGGGCCTCGGTTCCATTCCACGACGCCGGGCACCAGCTCGGCGACGACTACTTCGGCTGTCTTGCCCAAATGCTTGAGCGCCGAGGCCAGGGTAAAGCCCATGCCCAAGCCGCCAATCAACACCCGCGAACCGGGGCGGCCGGCGACTTTGCGGCAGGGGATCTCCGCCAGTGCGTCTTCGGAGCCGTGCATGCGCGTGTTCATCAACTGGCCGCCGTCACCGCCCTGGATCTTGATGACAAAATCTTCACCGTACTCGAACAGGCACAAGGCACCGCCGTTATCGGGGATCGGGGTGGTGTCGAGCAGAACGAAACGTTTCATGGAAATCTCATTGGGAAGGGCATTCTTGCGCGGTTGGGAGTAGCCTTGTGACATTCCGGTCAGGCCATGGAGCCATCGATGAAGTGCAGCATTCTAACGGTCATTGTGTTGAGCGCGCTCGCATTGGGTGCGGCGCAGGCTCAGGAGTTGCAAACCGTACCGGTCGCGCCCGCTCCAACGCCAGGCGCGCCGGGCACCCCGACGCCGACCTTGTACCCGCAAATCACCCCGCCCGCGGTGCCCAAGACCAATGGCTCGCCACCCCTGGCGCCCATCGTGTTGCCCTCGCCGCCAAAGGACCAGACCGTGCCTGGCCTGCTGCAAAACGACAGCAAGCCGAAGACGCCGGGCGGTTAGAACTGGTGGGACAGCAGTTGCCCGTCGGCCATGCGCAGGCGCTTGGACAGGGCAATCGCGATTGCGCGGATGATCTTGGCGGCCACCCTGGGAGCCTCGTTGAGCATCTTTTCCAGGGCATCCTTGCCCAGGTTCAGCAGCACGCAGTCGCTGGCCGCCACGCAGCTGGCCGAGCGCCGCTCGCCGTCCAGTACCGCCATTTCGCCAAAAGCCCGGCCACTGCGCAGGGTGGCGATGGTCAGGCGCTGGCCTTCATGGTTGGTTTTCTGCACTGCCACCTGGCCGCTGTGGATGATGCACATGAAGGTGCCGGCATCGCCCTCCAGGAAAATCACTTCGTCACGGGCAATGCTGCTGATATTGAAGTAGCCGGCGGCCACGTGAAAATCTTCCGGCAACAGCGGGTCGAACAGGCCGCAGTCCATGAGCATGTCGCGGATTTCGTTATTGAGAAGCGTCGGTTGTGACATGGCTGCAATCTTGGTCCATCAATCAGGTTGGGCGGTCCTGTGTTCAGACAGGAGCGCCCGGCTAAGTTCCTTAAACCAACCCCAGCGCCTTGAACACAAATGCATATTCGAGCGCTACGTCACGTAATCCCTGGTAACGACCGCTCATGCCGCCGTGGCCGGCGCCCAGTTCGGTCTTGAGCAACAGCAGGTTGTCGTCGGTCTTGGTGTCACGCAACTTGGCCACCCACTTGGCGGCTTCCCAGTACTGCACGCGGCTGTCGTTGTAGCCGGCGATCACCAGCATGTGCGGGTAGGCCTGGGCACTGACGTTCTCGTACGGTGCGTAGGCCTTGATGCGCTCGTACACCTCGGGCTCCTGCGGGTTGCCCCACTCGTCGTACTCGGTGATGGTCAACGGCAGTTCCGGGTCGAGCATGGTGTTGAGCACATCGACGAACGGCACTTCGGCAATCGCCGCCTGGAACAGCTCGGGGCGCTGGTTGAGTACCGCGCCGATCAACAGGCCGCCGGCACTGCCGCCGCTGATGGCCAGTTGCTTGGAAGTGGTCAGGCCTTGGGCGATCAGGTGTTCGGCGCAGGCGATAAAGTCGCTGAAGGTGTTCTGCTTGTGTTCCTGCTTGCCCGCGCGGTACCAGGCTTCGCCCAGTTCGCCACCGCCGCGCACATGCGCAATGGCGAAGGCCACGCCTCGGTCCAGCAGGCTCAGGCGTGCGTGGGAAAACCAGGGGTCCAGGCTCGAACCGTAGGCCCCGTAGCCGTACAGGTACAGCGGCGTTGGCTTGCCCAACTGATCGCGCCTGACCACCAGGCTGATCGGCACCTGGGTGCCGTCCGCCGAGGTGGCCCACAGGCGCTGGCTCACATAGTCATCGGCATTGAATACACCGAGCACCGGGGTTTCCTTGAGCACCTGTTGCGCACCGTTGGACAGCTCCAGCTGGCGGACCTGGGCCGGGCGGTTCAGGGCTTCATAGCGCAGGCGAATTTTGTCGCTGGCAAATTCCAGGCTGTTCTGGACGTAGAGGCTGTAGGCGGCGTCCGGCAATTCCACGCGATACGCCGACAGGCCTTCCGGGTGCACCTCGATCACCGGCAGGCCGCCGATGCGCAGGCTCAGGGTCATGGCGCTGGCATTCAGGCTCACGCCGTCGAGCATCACGTCGTCGCTGTGGGGGATCAGGTTCTGCCATTCATCCTCGGTTGGGATGTCGCCAATATCGGTGGCCACGAACAACGCGTAGTTGATGCCGTCGCGGTTGCTGCGGATAAACCAGGTCCACGCGCCATTCAACTGGCCATGGTCGACATCGTATTCATGGTCCTCGACCCGTGGCGCCAGGCAGGTGAACTCCAGGTGTGGCTGGTTGGCATCCAGCGCCCAGATTTCGCTGGTGGTCTTGCTGCCCAGTGACAGCAGCAGCTGGCGCTCGGAACTGGAACGGTAGCAATGCAGGAAGAATCGGCCGTCTGGCTCGTGGAACACTTCCTGCGCGGCTGTGCCGTCCAGGCGATAGCGATAGAGTTTGTGCGGGCGGTGGGTGTCGTCCAGTTCGCCGAAGAACAGGGTCAGGCTGTCGTTGGCCCAGGTCATGCTGCCGTCGCAGTCCTGGAACTCCAGTTCGCTGACTTTGCCGGTCGCGATTTCCTTCACGTACAGGGTGTAGATCTCTTCACCGCTGGTGTCGAGGCTGTAGGCCAGGCGCTGGTGATCGGGGCTGATGCTGAATGCACCGAGGGAAAAGAAACCGCCATTGGCCAGCACGTTCGGGTCCAGCAACAATTCTTCGCTGCTGTCATCCACTTGGTTGCTGTCGTCGGCCGGACGGCGGCAGCGGTAGTGGCGGGCGTACTCGTCACCGGCGGTGGTGCGGGTGTAGTACAGGTACGGGCCCCACGGCGAGGGCAGGGACAAATCGGTTTCGAGAATGCGGCCCTTGATCTCCTCGAACAGGCTTTCGCGCAGCGCCGCCTGGTCGGCGAGTTGGACGTCCTGCCAGGCGTTTTCGGCCTTGAGGTAGTCGAGCACCTCAGCGCTGTCACGCTCCTGCAGCCAGGCGTACGGGTCTGGGCCTGGGGCCTTGCGGGCGATCGGGGTGGTCGATGTAGGCATGGATTAATCTCTATCTGGCGGACGGTGGCAGCCATTGCAGCCGCGACACGCAAAAGCCGTTATCATAGCCGCCTGTTTGCCAACCTTGCCATGGACACCATGACCGAGAACGACTATCTGACCGCTTGGGGCCTTTACGCCTTCGCCGCTTTGGGCTGCCTGTTGGTGTGGTGGCGCATGACCCGCTGGATCTGGCGCTGGCTGCGCGAGCCGCTGCAACTGCTGATGGCGGTGCTGCTGTTCAGCCCGACCATCGTCGACCCGGTCAAGACCCAGTTCGCCCCGGCCGTGGCTATCACCGCCCTGGACCTGGTGCTCAAGGTCGGCAACAACGCCTGGCGGGCCATTTCCGATCTGTTCATGTACACCATGATCGCCTTTGGCGTGTACCTCGTGTTTGTGCTGATCCGCTGGCCCATCGAGCGCGCCGCCAACGCCCGGCGTGAGCGCAAGGCGGCTGCCGATGCAGCCCTGGCTGCCGAGCCGGATCAAGATGAAGACGACGTGCCTTTTCGCCGTCCTGCACCTGTGAGCGGTATGCGCGTAGAACCGCGCCTTTAACGTCGTCCGCCCTGCAGCGAGAGCCCTGGCATGTGTGAATTATTGGGCATGAGTGCCAACGTCCCCACCGACATCGTGTTCAGCTTTACCGGGCTGATGCAGCGCGGTGGGCGCACCGGCCCCCACCGTGACGGTTGGGGCATCGCCTTCTATGAAGGCCGTGGCCTGCGTCTGTTCCAGGACCCGGCCGCCAGCAGCGAATCGGAAGTCGCGCTGCTGGTGCAACGTTACCCGATCAAAAGTGAAGTGGTGATTGGCCATATCCGCCAAGCCAATGTCGGCAAGGTCAGCCTGGCCAACACCCACCCGTTCGTGCGCGAACTGTGGGGCCGCAACTGGTGCTTTGCGCACAACGGCCAGTTGGCGGACTTCAACCCCCGCGCCACCTTTTACCGCCCGGTGGGTGACACCGACAGCGAAGCGGCCTTCTGCGACCTGCTCAACCGCGTGCGCGAAGCGTTCCCTGAGCCGGTGGACATCGAAAAGGTGCTGCCCGACCTGACCGCCGCCTGTTCCGAATACCGCAGCAAAGGCGTGTTCAACTGCCTGCTCAGCGACGGCGACTGGCTATTTTGCTACTGCTCGACCAAATTGGCGCAAATCACTCGTCGCGCACCCTTCGGCCCTGCACGCTTGAAAGATGTCGACGTAATCGTCGATTTTCAGGCCGAAACCACGCCCAATGATGTGGTAACGGTGATTGCCACCGAACCTTTGACCGACAACGAAAACTGGACCCGCTACGAACCGGGCCAATGGAGCCTGTGGCGACGCGGTGAATGCGTCAGCCAGGGCATCACCGAGTAAGGATATCGCCCATGTTGCTCAGTTATCTGCGGTTGGTGCTGTTTGCCATTGGCCTGTTGGTCGGTGTGCAAGTGCCGGGCTTCATCAATGATTACGCCAAGCGTGTCGAAGCCCACCTGATCGAGGCCCAGACCGGCCTCAGCGGGTTTGAAACCACCGCACGGCAGTTCTTCAACGGCGATTTGAAGGCGTTGGTGGCGCATTACCGTGCCAGTGACGACCCGGTGTTCCAGAGCGACGCCAACAGCCTGGGCGCCATGCTTGATCGCCAGGTGGCGTTGGACAAGCAATTCCAGGCCATGCAAGGCCCGTGGTACATCCGCGCCCTGCAAGTAGCGGTGGCCGCCGACCCGGATATCCGCCAGGAAACCTGGAATGGCTACAGCTACCAGATCCTGCTGACGCCCGAGGCCATGGGCTGGGGCCTGGGCGGGGCGATGCTGCTGTCATTTGGCCTGGAGTGCCTGTTCCGCCTGATCGACTGGGTGGTGTTGGGCGGCAAGCGCCTGCGCCAGAGCCGGCCGATTGAAGAGCGCGACCTCAAAGGCCTCTAAAGACCGACGCGGTCAACTGTGGGAGCTGGCTTGCCTGCGATAGCTATTTATCAGTTAATGCATCAGTGACTGATACACCGCTATCGCAGGCAAGCCAGCTCCCACAGTTTTAACCGGGTTTCGTCAGTAACATTCTGTCTTCACCGACCTCCCCGGCATAGCGGGCAACGACTTTCTGACACAACCCCACAATCTCCTCCACCAACTCCACCCCCACGCGCCACGACACCACCACCTGCAAGTTCGGCAGTTTCTGCGCCATCGGCAGCATCACCAGTTCGCCGCGCGCCAGTTCTTCGCTGACCAGCACCGGCGGCAGCGCGCCAATGCCAAAGCCATCGCGCAGCAGGCGGGTAATCGCCGACACCGAGTTCACACAGTTCATGCGGGGCGCGGCCACGCCGTTGGCCTGCATCAGGCGGATAACGTCCTGGTGCGGGTGGGAGTTTTTCGAGTAGGTGATGATGCGCTCCTGGGCCAGTTCGGCCAGGGAGGCGTAGTCACGGTTGTAGATCGATTGGCTGGCAACGATCCAGGCCATGGGGTGGCTGGCCAGCTCCAGGCTGCGCACGGTTTCGAGGCGCAGCAGGTCGGTTTGCAGGATCAGGTCGAGAAAGCCTTTTTGCAGCTGATCGCTGAGGTTCAACGCGGTATCGGCGACCAACTCGATTTCCACCAGGGGGAAGTGGTCCATCAGTTCGGCGACCAAGGGGCTGAGCCAGGTGTGGATCACCGTGTCCATGGCGCCGATCCGAATGCGCCCGACCTTGCTGCTGGTGGTCTCCAGGGACTGCTTCAAGCCCTGCATGGTCACCATCATCTGCTCGGCATAGTCGAGCACCTTCAAGCCTTCCGGGGTCAGGCTCACACCACGGGAGTCGCGCAGAAACAGCTTCACCCCCAGCTCGCTTTCCAGCACCGCGATGCGACTGGAGATCGACGCCTGGGTGGTGAACAACTTCTCGGCGGTCAGGCGGAAACTCTTGAGCTTGGCCACCCAGACGAAGGTTTCGAGGAACTTCAAATTCATGGGATCAACTTTTTCTTATGCATGGATCGGTTTTTATTAGTTGGACGCCGCACCGGGCCCGCGCCAAAAATCGAGCCATTCCACGATAAGCGCCGTTGGGGTGCCAGGACAAGTTGCGAGTTCTGTGTAAAAAATCCCACACTACAAAAAATAAAGCCTACAGGAGCAACAGCCCGTGAGCCGTCTTTTACTCAATTGCGACATTGGCGAAAGCTTTGGCAACTGGACCATGGGTCTGGACGCCGAGGTCATGCCGTTCATTGATTGCGCCAACGTGGCCTGTGGCTTTCATGCCGGCGACCCCAGCATCATGCGCAAGACCGTCAGCCTGGCGCTCAAGCACGGCGTGCAAGTCGGCGCGCACCCGGCGTACCAGGACCTGCAAGGCTTTGGCCGTCGCTCCATGGCCTACACCCCTCAAGAAATCCAAGACCTGCTGCACTACCAGATTGGTGCCCTCGACGGCATCTGCCGCGCCCAGGGCGGGCGTGTCAGCTACGTGAAGCCCCACGGTGCGATGTACAACGACATGATGGCCAACCCCGCGCAGTTGCGTGCGGTGATCCAGGCCGTGGCGGCCTACGGCGAACTGCCGTTGATGCTGCTCGCCACCCGCGACAACAGCGCGGCCCAGGCCCTGGGCGACGAATACGGTGTCACGCTGTGGTTCGAAGCCTTCGCCGACCGTGCCTACGACCACAAGGGGCACCTGGTCTCCCGCCAGTTACCCGGCGCCGTGCACCACGATTGCGACACCATCGTGCAGCAAGCCCTGACCATTTCGCGCCGCGAAGCGCTGATCGCCAGCGACGGCAGCCCGCTGGTGCTGCAGGCCAACACGCTATGCGTGCACGGCGACAACGCCAGTTCGGTCGCCGCCGTGCAGCGCATCCGCGAGGCATTGAAGCCAGTATGAAGGCACGGATTGAAGTGGTCGCCATCGACTGCCTGATGGTGCGTCTGTTTGATGCAATCGCCGAAACCAATATGCCGTGGATGCTGGCCGCTACCCAGCGCCTGCGCAGTGGTTTTGGTGCCGCATTGGTGGACCTGGTGCCGTCCTACACCACCTTGATGGTGCATTACGACCTCACCGCAGTGAGCCCGGCCCAGGCACGGGAATGGATCGACCAGGCCCTCATCGACCTGCAGCCCCAAGCCCAGGGCAGCGGCCAGTGCCATGTGTTGCCGGTGTGGTATGACCTGAGTGTCGGCCCCGAGTTGAGCTTGCTCAGCCAGCGCAGTGGCCTGTCTGTCGACGACGTGATCCGGCGCCACAGCGCCCACGAATACCAGGTATTCGCCCTCGGCTTCGCCCCCGGTTTTGCCTTTATGGGCCTGGTGGATGAAAGCCTCGCCACCCCGCGCCTCAACACCCCACGCAAACGCGTGGCAGCTGGTAGCGTCGGCATCGCCGAACGCCAAACCGCCGCCTACCCGGTGGTGTCGCCCGGCGGCTGGAACCTGATCGGTCGCACGCCGGCCAAACTCTTCGACCGCGAGCGCGACGGCTACAGCCTGATGCAACCGGGCGACACCGTGCGCTTCGCGCCGGTCGGTCACGCTGAATTCATCAAACTGGGTGGCGATGACACGCCGTTGGAGGCGCAGGCATGAGCCGCTTGATCATCGAGGCCAGCACGCCGCTGTGCCTGTTGCAGGACGCCGGTCGCTTTGGCGTGCGCCACCTGGGCGTGACCCAGGGCGGGGCGCTGGATTGGGTGTCGATGTCCTGGGCCAACTGGCTGCTGGGCAATGCACTGGACGCGCCGGTGGTGGAAATCACCCTGGGCGGTTTCACCGTGCAAGCCGAGGCGTATTGCCTGCTGGCCCTGGCCGGTGCGGACCTGGGTGCCTACATCGACGAGCGCGCCATCAGCCCCGGCCGCAGTTTCATCCTGCAAAAGGGCCAGCGCTTGCGTTTCACCCAGCCCTTCAGCGGTGCGCGTGCCTACCTGGCAGCACCGGGCGGGTTTGATGCGCCGGATGTACTCGGCAGTTGCGCCACGGTGGTGCGGGAAGAACTGGGCGGGGTGGACGGTTTCGGCAAGGCGTTGGCCGAGGGCGGGCGCCTGGCGTATTCCGGTGTGGGCGGTGCACTGAAAGGGCTGAACGATCCAGGCCTGCCGGCCAAGGCAGCATTGGACGTGATCGTCGGCGCGCAGATCGGCCAGTTCAGCGGCCAAAGCCTGTTCGATGCCTTCAACACCGACTGGGCCCTCGACAGCCGCGCCGACCGCATGGGCATGCGCCTGCTGGGCACGCCGTTGCAGTATCAAGGGCCGTCGCTGATTTCCGAGGGCATTCCGCTGGGGGCGATCCAGGTGCCGCCGGACGGTCAGCCGATCGTGTTGCTCAATGACCGGCAGACCATCGGTGGCTATCCGCGCCTGGGCGCGTTGACGCCGCTGTCGCTGGCACGGCTGGCGCAGTGCTTGCCGGGGGAGACGGTGCGCTTGGCGCCGGTCGTACAACAGACAGCCCACCAGCAGCACATCGACTTTCTGAAGCGGTTCACCACGACCTGAAAAACACTGAGGTCAAAATGTGGGAGGGGGCTTGCCCCCGATGGCAGTGTCTCAGTCAACACATCAGTGACTGGGCCTCTGCCATCGGGGGCAAGCCCCCTCCCACATTGGATCTCCTACAGTATTAGGGGGGCGTTTATTTGGAGAGGAAGCGCATCCCTTCTTCAAGCCCGCGCAAGGTCAGCGGATACATCTGATCCTCCACCAGTTCCCGCACGATCCCCGTCGACGCCGTATAACCCCAAGTGTCCTTCGGATACGGGTTAATCCAGATCAGCTTCTTGTACTTGGCCATGAAGCGCTGCATCCAAACATAGCCCGGCTCTTCATTCCAGTGCTCGACGCTGCCGCCGGCCTGGGTGATCTCATAGGGCGCCATCGATGCATCGCCGATAAAGATCACTTTGTAATCCGCGCCGTACTTGTGCAGCAGGTCCTGGGTAGAGGTGCGCTCCGAGGTGCGGCGCTGGTTGTTCTTCCACACCGACTCGTACACGAAGTTGTGGAAGTAGAAGTACTCCAAGTGCTTGAACTCGGTCTTGCACGCGGAGAACAGCTCTTCGCAGATCTTCACGTGGGCGTCCATCGAGCCGCCGATATCGAACAGCAACAGCAGCTTGATGGTGTTGCGCCGCTCCGGTCGCATCTGGATATTCAATAAGCCGGCATCGCGGGCGGTGTGGTCGATGGTGCCGTCGATATCCAACTCTTCCGCCGCGCCCTGGCGCGCAAACTTGCGCAGGCGCCGCAGGGCCACCTTGATATTGCGCGTGCCCAGTTCCACCTGGTCGTCGAGGTTCTTGTACTCGCGCTGGTCCCATACCTTCACGGCCTTGCCCTGACGCTTGCCGGCGTCGCCGACGCGAATGCCTTCGGGGTTGTAGCCGCCGGAGCCAAATGGGCTGGTGCCGCCGGTGCCGATCCACTTGTTGCCGCCGGCGTGGCGTTCCTTTTGTTCCTCCAGGCGCTTCTTGAATTCCTCGATCAGCTTGTCGAGTCCGCCGAGGGACTGGATCTGCGCGCGCTCCTCATCGGTCAGCGAGCGCTCGAACTCCTTGCGCAGCCACTCTTCGGGGATCAGCGCCTGCAGGTGGTCGTCGAGTTTTTCCAGGCCGTTGAAATAGGCGCCGAAAGCTCGGTCGAACTTGTCGTAATGCCGCTCGTCCTTCACCAGGATCGCCCGGGACAAGTAGTAGAACTCGTCCATGTCGGCGAAGGTCACGCGCTGTTTCAACGCGTTGATCAGGTCGAGCAGCTCACGCACCGACACCGGCACCTTGGCTGCACGCATTTCATTGAACAGGTTGAGCAACATCAGCGATTACCGCGACGGCTCATGAACGCCAGACGCTCCAGCAATTGCACGTCTTGCTCGTTCTTGACCAGGGCGCCGGCCAGCGGCGGGATAGCCTTGGTCGGGTCGCGCTCGCGCAGCACGGCTTCGCCGATGTTGTCGGCCATCAGCAACTTGAGCCAATCGACCAGCTCGGAGGTGGACGGTTTTTTCTTGAGGCCCGGTACTTTGCGTACATCGAAGAACACGTCCAGCGCTTCGCTGACCAGGTCTTTCTTGATGTCCGGGTAGTGCACATCCACGATCTTTTGCAGGGTGGTGCGGTCGGGGAAGGCGATGTAATGGAAGAAGCAGCGGCGCAGGAACGCGTCCGGCAGTTCTTTTTCGTTGTTGGAGGTAATGATGATGATCGGGCGTTTCTTCGCCTTGATGGTCTCGTCGATTTCGTAGACGTAGAACTCCATCTTGTCGAGTTCTTGCAGCAGGTCGTTGGGGAACTCGATGTCGGCCTTGTCGATTTCGTCGATCAGCAGGATCACCCGCTCTTCGGACTCGAAGGCTTCCCAGAGCTTGCCCTTCTTCAGGTAATTGCGCACGTCGTGCACCTTGTCCACGCCCAGTTGCGAGTCGCGCAGGCGGCTGACCGCGTCGTACTCGTACAGGCCCTGGTGGGCCTTGGTGGTGGACTTGATGTGCCAGGTGATCAGCCGGGCGCCGAAGGATTCGGCCAGTTGCTCGGCGAGCATCGTCTTGCCGGTGCCCGGTTCGCCCTTGACCAGCAGCGGACGCTCCAGGGTGATGGCAGCGTTGACGGCCAGTTTGAGGTCATCGGTGGCAACATAGGCCTGGGTGCCTTCGAACTTCATCGGTGTTTCCTCGCATTCATCAATGCCGGGACTATACCGCGCAGCCCCGGCGACTGTGAACGCAGGCGGGTTATTCAGTCTCTGAATGACCGGTCACGTTCAATCCGCCGAGGGCTTGGGCTGTTCATACCGTGCGTTGAACGCCTGGATGAACCCGTTACGCAAAATCGACAAAAACGCCGAAAACGCGCTGACATTTTGCTGGTGCACGCTGCCACTGAGTTCCACGCGCGTGGCGAACTGGTTCTTGCTCTGGTTTTTCAGCACGGTCTCACTGGCGCCCACCACGGCCTCCCAGATCGAACGGAAGATGTTCTTGTCTTTGTTTTCCACGTCCTGCTGCCAATCAAACACCTCGACATCGCGCAGCAGCGGTTTGATGTAGCCGGTCAATTGGCCTTTCTCGGCCTGGGCTTCGATCACCACGTCGCCGGTGCCGGCCTTGAAGTCGAACTTGCCATAGGCCGAGGCGAAGTCATTCATGCGCTTGAGCTGCAAGTCCCTGGCGCGGAAACGGAATTCAAAGTTTTCGAAATTGCTCAACGGGTCGAAGGTAGCGGTGGCTTCCAGCGGCGCCTGGCCCTGGAGCAAGGCCTTGCCGTCGAAGCGCGCATCACGCTTGCCTTCGACGTCCACCACATTGGTCAGGTTGTAAAAGCTGGCGTTGACCGAAGTGGCATTGATGTTCACTGGGGGTTTGGAGTTGAAGTTACGGAAGCTGATCTTGCCGTCTTGGATCCGCACTTCATCGAGGGTGATGGGCGCCAGCTTGCTCAATTGCTCGCGCCAGTCGGTGCCCTTACCGGTCTGTGATGCCTGCTTGTTGGCGCCGCCGTCGACAAAGTTCACTTCTGGGTTGATAAACAGCACCTTGGCGACCACGGCATGGTCGTACCACAACGCGTGCCAGCTCACCGCCAGGTCGATCATTGGCGCCTTGACGAACGGTACCGGCACCTTGCCATCTACCTTGATGATCTCCAGGCCGTTGATCTTGTAGGCGCCGCGCCACAGGGCCAGGTCGACATCCGTGACGTGGCCGCGGTAGTCGCCCATGTCGGCGAGTTTGTCATTCAGGTAGTTACGCACCAGATAGGGCAGGGCGATGGCCATGGCGACCAGCACCACTACCAGCCCGGCGACAGTCCATAGTGGCCAGCTGTAGCGACGTTTCATGTGGCAGTCCTCTTTGCTCGTAGGAGATTGACTACGATCAAGTGCGCAACGTTCCTCTGACTGGACGCCTTGCGGCACGAGGCATACCCTTGGGGCCTTCCAGAAATCGAGCAATAGGACCCGTCATGAGCCGTATCTTTGCAGACAACGCGCACTCCATCGGTAATACGCCCCTGGTTCAGATCAACCGGATCGCACCGCGTGGCGTGACTATCCTGGCCAAGATCGAAGGGCGTAATCCGGGTTACTCGGTGAAGTGCCGCATTGGCGCAAACATGATCTGGGACGCCGAAAGCACCGGCAAGCTCAAGCCGGGGATGACCATTGTTGAACCGACCTCGGGCAACACCGGCATCGGCCTGGCATTTGTCGCTGCCGCCCGTGGCTACAAGCTGCTGTTGACCATGCCGGCGTCCATGAGCATCGAGCGGCGCAAAGTACTCAAGGCCCTCGGCGCCGAATTGGTGCTGACCGAGCCGGCCAAAGGCATGAAGGGCGCAATCGAAAAAGCCGGCGAAATCGTCGCCAGCGATCCGGCCACTTACTTTATGCCGGCCCAATTCGAAAACCCGGCCAACCCAGCCATCCACGAGAAAACCACCGGCCCGGAAATCTGGAACGACACCGATGGCGCCGTGGACGTACTGGTCGCGGGCGTGGGCACCGGCGGTACCATCACTGGCGTGTCGCGCTACATCAAGAACATCGCGGGCAAGCCGATCCTGTCGGTGGCCGTCGAGCCAATGGTCTCGCCGGTGATTACCCAGGCGCTGGCGGGTGAAGAGATCAAGCCCAGCCCGCACAAGATCCAGGGTATTGGCGCGGGTTTCGTCCCCAAGAACCTGGACTTGTCGATGGTCGACCGCGTGGAACTGGTGACCGACGACGAATCCAAGGCCATGGCCCTGCGCCTGATGCAGGAAGAGGGGATTCTGTGCGGTATCTCCTGCGGCGCCGCGATGGCCGTGGCGGTACGCTTGGCCGAGAAACCGGAGATGCAGGGCAAGACCATCGTGGTGATCCTGCCGGACTCGGGTGAGCGTTACCTGTCGAGCATGTTGTTCAGCGATCTGTTCACCGAGCAAGAAAACCAGGCTTGATGTATGTCTTGGGGGGAGCGGGGCAAGCCCGCTCACCCCAACAATCCTGTTCACCACAGGGGGTTGATGTGAGTCAGCGTTACTAAGCTAGGCCTTCTGCATAATGGCCCAACTGTTTATCATGGCCGGCTGCTACGTCTGCTGTTGGCCAGGCGCTTATTTCCAGGAGTTGCTGCATGACCTTTTCTTTGGCCGCCAAACTGTCGGTACTGGCGCTGTTTATCGGCAGCACGTTGTATGTGCACCTGCGCGGCAAGGCGCGTTTGCCGATGTTGCGCCAGTTCGTCAACCATTCGGCGCTGTTCGCCCCGTATAACGCCTTGATGTACCTGTTCTCGGCCGTGCCGTCCAAGCCGTACCTGGACCGCAGCAAGTTCCCGGAACTGGATGTGCTCAAGGACAACTGGGAAGTGATCCGCGAAGAGGCCATGCACCTGTTCGACGAGGGATACATCCGCGCGGCCGAAAAGAACAACGACGCCGGCTTCGGCTCGTTCTTCAAGAAGGGCTGGAAGCGTTTCTACCTCAAGTGGTACGACAAACCCCTGCCGTCGGCCGAGGCGCTGTGCCCGAAAACCGTGGCGCTGGTGAGCAGCATTCCCAACGTCAAGGGCGCGATGTTCGCGCTGTTGCCGGGCGGCAGCCACCTCAACCCGCACCGCGACCCGTTCGCCGGTTCCCTGCGTTATCACTTGGGCCTGTCCACACCGAACTCCGACGACTGTCGCATCTTTGTCGACGGCCAGGTGTACGCCTGGCGCGACGGTGAAGACGTGATGTTCGACGAGACCTACGTGCACTGGGTCAAGAACGAAACCGAGCAGACCCGCGTGATCCTGTTCTGCGACATCGAACGCCCCCTGAGCAACCGCGTGATGACCCGCGTCAACCGCTGGGTCAGCAAGCAACTGGGCCGCGCGACCGCGCCGCAGAACCTCGACGACGAGCGTGTTGGCGGGATCAACCAGGCCTATGCCTGGAGCAAGACCTTCAGCGACAAGTTCAGCGGTGTGGTCAAGCAGTGGAAGCGCAAGCATCCGAAGGCGTACCGCATTGCGCGGCCGGTGCTGGCGGTGGTGGTGCTGGTGCTGTTGTGGAAGTGGTTGTTCGGCTGATTTGAAATGCAGTCAAAACTGTGGGAGCGGGCTTGCTCGCGAATGCGGAGTGTCAGTCGATGCATTCTTGACTGATCCACCGCATTCGCGAGCAAGCCAGCTCCCACATTGGTTTTGCAGTGTTGCTTAAGAGGCGATCAACTGGCGCAGCACGTAGTGCAAGATGCCGCCCGATTTGAAGTATTCCACCTCATTGAGCGTATCGATCCGGCACAGCACCTCGACCTTCTCGCTGCTGCCATCCTCGCGGGTAATCACCAGCGTCAGGTTCATGCGTGGCACGATCTCCACGTCGGTCAGACCGAGAATGTCGATCTTCTCCTTGCCGGTGAGCTTGAGCGACTTGCGGTTCTGATCCAGCTTGAACTGCAACGGCAACACGCCCATGCCCACCAGGTTGGAGCGGTGAATCCGCTCGAAACTCTCGGCGATCACCGCCTTGACGCCCAGCAGGTTGGTGCCCTTGGCTGCCCAGTCGCGGCTGGAGCCGGTGCCATATTCCTGGCCGGCCACCACCACCAGCGGCGTGCCCGACGCCTGGTATTTCATCGACGCATCGTAGATCGGCATTTTCTCGCCAGTGGGGATGTACAGCGTATTGCCGCCTTCTTCGCCGCCGAGCATTTCATTGCGGATACGGATGTTGGCAAAGGTGCCGCGCATCATCACTTCATGGTTGCCGCGGCGTGAGCCGTAGGAGTTGAAGTCCCGTGGCTCCACGCCCTGTTCGCGCAGGTAGCGGCCGGCCGGGCTGTCGGTCTTGATATTGCCGGCAGGGGAGATGTGGTCGGTGGTGACCGAGTCGCCCAGCAGCGCCAGCACGTTGGCGCCTTTGACGTCCTTGATGACCGGTAGGGGGCCTGCAATGTCGTCGAAGAATGGCGGGTGCTGGATGTAGGTGGAGTCTTTCTGCCACACGTAGGTGGCGGCCTGTGGCACTTCAATGGCTTGCCATTGCTCGTCACCGGCAAACACTTCGGCGTATTCCTTGTGGAACATACCGGTGCTGACTTGGGCCACTGCGTCGGCGATTTCCTTGCTGCTCGGCCAGATGTCCTTGAGGTACACCGGGTTGCCGGCCTGGTCGTTACCCAGCGGCTCGCTGCTGATATCGATGCGCACGGTTCCCGCCAGGGCATAGGCCACCACCAGCGGTGGCGAGGCCAGCCAGTTGGTTTTCACCAGGGGATGCACGCGGCCTTCGAAGTTGCGGTTACCGGACAGCACCGACGCCACCGCGAGGTCAGCCTTTTGGATGGCTTTCTCGATCGGCTCGGGCAACGGCCCGGAGTTGCCGATGCAGGTGGTGCAGCCATAGCCCACCAGGTCGAAGCCCAGTTTGTCCAAGTACTGGGTCAGGCCCGCAGCCTTGTAATAGTCGGTGACCACTTTGGAGCCAGGGGCCAGCGAGGTTTTTACCCAGGGTTTGCGGGTCAGGCCCTTTTCCACGGCCTTTTTCGCCACCAGCCCGGCCGCCATCATCACGCTGGGGTTGGAGGTGTTGGTGCAAGAGGTGATTGCGGCGATCACCACCGCGCCGTTCTTCAGGCGATAGGTCTGGCCGTCGTATTCGTAGTCGGTTTCGCCCACCAGGTCGGCGTTGCCCACGGCAACCCCGCCGCCGCCTTCGCTTTCGAGGCGGCCTTCTTCCTTGTTGGTGGGTTTGAATTGCAGGTCGAGGAAGTCGCTGAACGCCTGGCCGACATTTGGCAGGGCCACACGGTCCTGTGGGCGTTTCGGCCCGGCCAGGCTGGCTTCGACGCTGCCCATGTCCAGGGCCAGGCTATCGGTGAACACCGGCTCTTGGCCGGCGATGCGCCACAGGCCCTGGGCTTTGGTGTACGCCTCGACCAGCTTCACGGTTTCTGCCGGACGGCCGGACAGGCGCAGGTAGTCCAGCGTTACCTCATCCACCGGGAAAAAGCCGCAGGTGGCGCCGTATTCCGGGGCCATGTTGGCGATGGTGGCGCGGTCGGCCAGCGGTAGGTCGGCGAGGCCGTCGCCATAGAACTCGACGAATTTACCCACGACGCCTTTTTTGCGCAGCATCTGGGTCACGGTCAGCACCAAGTCGGTGGCGGTAATGCCTTCTTTGAGTTTGCCGGTGAGCTTGAAGCCGATCACTTCCGGGATCAGCATCGACACCGGCTGGCCGAGCATCGCCGCTTCCGCTTCGATCCCGCCCACGCCCCAGCCGAGTACGCCGAGGCCGTTGATCATGGTGGTGTGGGAGTCGGTGCCGACCAAGGTGTCGGGGAAGGCGTAGGTGCGGCCGTCTTCGTCTTTGGTCCAGACTGTGCGGCCGAGGTATTCGAGGTTGACCTGGTGGCAGATACCGGTGCCCGGCGGCACCACGCTGAAGTTGTCGAATGCGCTCTGGCCCCAGCGCAGGAAGGCGTAGCGTTCGCCGTTGCGCTGCATCTCGATGTCGACGTTCTGCTCGAAGGCGCTGGTGGTCCCGAACTTGTCGACCATCACCGAGTGGTCGATCACCAGGTCCACGGGCGATAGCGGGTTGATGCGCTGCGGGTCGCCCCCGGCCTTGGCCACGGCGGCGCGCATGGCGGCCAGGTCGACCACGGCAGGCACGCCGGTAAAGTCTTGCATCAATACCCGGGCCGGGCGGTACTGGATCTCGCGGTCGGACTGGCGCTCTTTGAGCCAGGCGGCGATGGCCTTGAGGTCGGCGCCGGTGACGGTCTTGTCGTCCTCCCAGCGCAGCAGGTTTTCCAGCAGCACCTTGAGGGACATCGGCAGTCTATCCAGGTCGCCCAGGCTCTTGGCGGCTTCGGGCAAGCTGAAGTAGTGATAGGTCTTGTCGTCGATCTGCAGGGTTTTAAGGGTTCTCAGGCTATCAAGGGATGACATTACATGACTCCTTATGGTCCGCACGGCTACGGACCTGACGGGACGAACAGAGCTTTCAACTTAGCCCTGTTTTCATTAGCAGGCTAATAACTGGACTCTATCGTTAAGTCCAAGGTTCCGAACTCGGCTATCATGCGCGCGTTTTCATGACAGGACTTGCGCTGCAGCAAGCCCAGTTGCCAGGAGATTCAATGAACACCCTTTTTATGCACTGCCGCCCGGGTTTTGAAGGCGAAGTCTGTTCCGAGATCGCGGAACACGCCGCGCGCCTGAACGTTTCCGGCTACGCCAAGGCCAAGACCGGTAGCGCCTGCGCCGAATTTGTCTGCACCGAAGAAGACGGCGCCCAGCGCCTGATGCACGGCCAGCGCTTTGCCGAGCTGATCTTCCCGCGGCAGTGGGCGCGCGGGGTATTCATCGACCTGCCGGAAACCGACCGCATCAGCGTGATCCTCGCCCACCTGCGCGAATTCCCGGTGTGCGGCAGCCTGTGGCTGGAGATGGTCGACACCAACGACGGCAAGGAACTGTCGAACTTCTGCAAGAAATTCGAAGTGCACCTGCGCAAAGCCCTGCTGAACGCCGGCAAGCTGGTGGACGACCCCAGCAAGCCGCGCCTGCTGCTGACCTTCAAGAGTGGCCGCGAAGTGTTCATGGGCCTGGCCGAGTCGAACAACTCGGCGATGTGGCCGATGGGTATTCCACGTCTCAAGTTCCCCCGCGAAGCCCCCAGCCGCTCGACCCTGAAGCTGGAAGAGGCCTGGCACCACTTCATCCCCCGCGACCAGTGGGACGAGCGCCTGCATGGCGACATGACCGGCGTCGACCTCGGCGCAGCGCCGGGCGGCTGGACCTGGCAGTTGGTCAACCGTGGCATGCTGGTGACCGCCATCGACAACGGTCCGATGGCCGAAAGCCTGATGGACACTGGCCTGGTACAGCACTTGATGGCCGACGGTTTCACCTTTGTGCCCAAGCAGCCGGTGGACTGGATGGTCTGCGACATCGTCGAAAAGCCGGCGCGTAACGCCGCGCTGCTGGAAACCTGGATCGGCGAGGGGCATTGCCGCGAGGCGGTGGTGAACCTGAAGTTGCCGATGAAGCAGCGGTATGCCGAAGTGAAGCGTTTGCTGGAGCGCATCGAAGACGGCTTCAAAGCCCGTGGCATTCGGGTGGAGATCGGCTGCAAGCAGCTGTATCACGACCGAGAGGAAGTGACCTGCCACCTGCGTCGGTTGGTGGATGTGAAGAAAACCAAGGCCCGGTAGACTGGCGGCCAGTTCCAGGAGTAGATCATGAGCGATATTTTCGACACCGCCGTCGACGGCACCCTAGATGCAACAGGCTTGAATTGCCCAGAGCCCGTGATGATGCTGCACCAGCACATCCGCGACTTGCCACCAGGCGGCTTGCTCAAGGTGATCGCGACCGACCCGTCCACGCGCCGCGATATTCCCAAGTTCTGCGTGTTTCTCGACCACGAACTGGTGGATCAGCAGGAGCAGGCCGGTACGTACCTGTACTGGATCCGCAAGAAGTCCGCTTAAACCCGCGCCTTGTCGGCGCGAATGCGCCGGCGTGCACTGCGCGCCAGGCGCACCAGCAACATCCCCGCTGCACAGCTGAGGCCCACGATCAGCCCTTGCCACAAGCCGCTTGGGCCGCTGGGTTCGCCGAGCCAGTCGGTCAGGCCCAAGGCATACCCCACCGGCAGGCCCACGCCCCAGTATGCGAACAGGGTTAGCACCATGGTCACGCGGGTGTCCTGGTAGCCACGCAATGCGCCCGCCGCCGTGACCTGGATCGAGTCGCTGAACTGGAACAGCGCCGAGAACACGATCAACATCGACGCCAGGTGAATGACCACTGGGTCGGGGGTGTAGATCGCCGCAATCTGCTCGCGAAACACCAGCATCAGGCTGCAGGACAGGCAGGCATACGCCAGCGCAGTGCCCATGCCGACACCCGCCGCGAAGCGTGCTTCGCGCGGCTCGCCACGACCGAGGGCCTGGCCGACGCGCACGGTCACGGCCATGCTCAGGGAGTAGGGGATCATGAACACCAGCGAGCTGACGTTCAGCGCGATCTGATGGCCCGAAACCACGGTGGCGCCGAGGCTGCCGATCAGCAGGGCGATGACCGCGAAGATGCTCGATTCGGCAAAGATCGCGATGCCGATGGGCAGGCCAATCCCCAATACACGCTTGATCACGGCCCATTGCGGCCAGTCGAAACGCTTGAACAGTTCGCTGCTCTGGTAAGCCGGGCCCCAGCGGGTCCAGACCGCCAGGCCGAGCATCATCACCCACATCGCAATGGCCGTGGCCCAGCCGCAACCGACGCCGCCCATGGCCGGCACGCCCAGGTGGCCGTAGATGAAGATGTAGTTCAGCGGGATGTTCAGCGCCAGGCCACACAGGCCCATCACCATGCTCGGCCGCGTGCGGCCCAGGCCGTCACTGAAACAGCGCAGCACGTAATACAGCGCAATGGCCGGCATACCGGCGGCGATGCCATGCAGGTAGCCCATGGAAGGTTCGATCAGGTCCGGTTCCACCTTCATCGCCTGCAGGATCGGTTCGGCGCAGAGCAGCAACAGCGAGGCGGTGATACCGACCACCACGGCCAGCCACAAGGATTGACGCACCAGCGGGCCGATCTCGCTGAACTGCCCGGCCCCGTAACGCTGCGCGACTTTGGGCGTGGTGGCCAGCAGTGTGCCGGTCATCAGCAGGTATACCGGGATCCAGATCGAGTTGCCCAAGCCCACGGCCGCCAGGTCCTGGGGGCTGACGCGCCCGGCCATCACCGCATCGACAAAACTCATCGCGGTGGTCGCCAGCTGGCCGATCATGATCGGCAGGGCGAGCGTCAGCAGGTCGCGCACCTCCCGGCTGATGCGGGCGGGGCGGGTGAGGGTGGCGGTGGCAGTGTTCACGTACAGGTGTCCCGTAGAAGGAGGCGCAAGGACGGCGGATTCTACGCTTTGACGCATCGGTCAGGAAAAAACCAGTGTTAGCGATTTGTAAGCGAGGGCTGCGATCCCTGTACACTGCGGGTCCGCCAAAGGAGCCTGCCATGCTGATTGTTGCCGACGAAAATATTCCGCTGCTCGATGCATTTTTCCAGGGATTTGGCGAGATTCGCCGCGTGCCCGGCCGTTCCATTGACCGCGCCACGGTCGAGCAGGCTGATGTGTTGCTGGTGCGCTCGGTGACCAACGTCAACCGTGCGCTGCTGGAGGGCACGAAGGTGCGCTTCGTCGGCACTTGCACTATCGGCACCGATCACCTGGACCTCGACTACTTCCAGCAGGCCGGCATCCAGTGGTCCAGCGCCCCAGGCTGTAACGCCCGTGGCGTGGTGGACTACGTGCTGGGCAGCCTGCAGACCCTGGCCGAGATCGAAGGTGCCGACCTCAATCAGCGCACCTACGGCGTGGTCGGCGCCGGTGAAGTGGGCGGGCGGCTGGTCAAGGTGCTCAAGGGCCTGGGCTGGAATGTGCTGGTCTGCGACCCGCCACGCCAGATCGCCGAGGACGGGGATTACGTCAGCCTGGCGCAGATCATCGAGCAGTGCGACGTGATCAGCCTGCATACGCCGCTGATCAAGTCCGGCAACGGCTCCACCTGGCACCTGTTCGACCGCCAGCGCCTTGAGCAACTCAAGCACGGCACCTGGCTGATCAACGCCAGCCGTGGCCCGGTGGTCGACAACGCCGCCCTGCGCGAGGTGCTGCTGGACCGCGAAGACCTGCAAGCGGTGCTGGATGTGTGGGAAGGCGAGCCGGAAGTGGACGTCGACCTGGCTGACCTGTGCGTACTGGCCACGCCGCATATCGCCGGCTACAGCCTGGACGGCAAGCAGCGCGGCACGGCGCAGATCTATCAGGCGTTCTGCGCGCACCTGGGTCAGGAGCCAAGCCTTCAATTGAGTGATTTGCTGCCGCCACCCTGGTTGGCCGAGGTGCACCTGAATGCCTCCACCGATCCGGCCTGGGCCTTGGCGACCCTGTGCCGCAGCGTGTATGACCCGCGTCGTGACGACGCGGATTTCCGTCGCAGCCTGGTGGGCACCGTGCAAGAGCAGCGCAAGGCGTTTGACCTGCTGCGCAAGCATTACCCGGAGCGCCGTGAAATTGATGGCTTGAAGGTGCGTATCCACGGGGAATCCGCCGCGCTAGCCTCTATAGCCACAGCCCTCGGTGCCGAGGTGCACTAACTGTATGACTCCTTGTAGGAGCCGGCGTGCCGGCGATGGCGCCCGCAGGATCACCGCGCGGCTCAGGGCCGCTATCGCCGGCAAGCCGTCTCCCGCGCGGGGTGTGTTTCGGGCATAAAAAACCCGGCCACCAGGGCCGGGTTAGAAAGAGCGTAGGCGTTTCAGCCTTGCTGGGCAGGCTTGACCAGTCGCTGTTCCAGTTCGCTGCACGCTTGCTGGATCATCTCTTCGGTAATCTGCACTTCGCGGCCCTTGGCGTCGATGTACGAGCAAGGCAACTGCTGCGGCTGGCGGATCACTTCAATCTTGGCATCGCTGCTATTTTGCAAGGTCATGGCCTGTCTCCTCATCAGGTTGTGTCCCTATTCTGCTTATCACTCTAAGCCGCCCGCGTGACGAGGCTGTTACAACTCCCTGCAAGGTCACCGGTTCGAACACCCAGTCCATCAGAAACCGCTACACATTTCCAGCCTGGGGTTAGACCGATAGCCTCTAGGGATCAGCATCGGCGGGCATAATTAACCTGACTCATTGTTATTTACCCAAGTTCCCCCAATGTTGTGGTGTAGATACTTATCTCCCTTGCGCAGGTGATGCCCTCCATGTTCTCCGTCCGTCAACGCCGTGCGATCCGCCTGGCCAGCCGCTTCATTGCGCCCTACCGCTGGCACGCCCTCGGCGCCCTGTTGGCGCTCATCGTCACCGCAGGCATTACCTTGTCCATGGGGCAGGGTATTCGCCTGCTGGTGGACCAGGGCTTCATGACCCAATCACCGCACCTGCTCAATCAGTCCATCGGCCTGTTCATGGTGCTGGTGCTGGGCCTGGCAGTGGGCACCTTTGCACGGTTTTACCTGGTGTCTTGGATCGGCGAACGGGTGGTGGCGGATATTCGTCGGCAAGTGTTCAACCACCTGATCTACCTGCATCCGGGCTTCTACGAGAACAATCGCAGTTCGGAAATCCAATCGCGACTGACCACCGACACCACCTTGCTGCAATCGGTGATCGGCTCGTCGCTGTCACTGTTCCTGCGCAATGCCTTGATGGTCATCGGTGGCATCGTGCTGCTGTTTGTCACTAACCCCAAGCTCACCAGTATCGTGGTAGTGGCGCTGCCGCTGGTATTGGCGCCGATCCTCATCTTTGGCCGGCGCGTACGCAGCCTGTCGCGGCAAAGCCAGGACCGCATCGCCGATGTGGGCAGCTATGTGTCCGAGACCCTCGGGCAGATCAAGACCGTGCAGGCCTACAACCATCAAGTGCAGGACGAACAGCGCTTCGCCGTGACCGTGGAAGACGCCTTCACCACTGCGCGCAAACGCATCACCCAACGCGCCTGGCTGATTACCCTGGTTATCATGCTGGTGCTCGGCGCCGTGGGTGTGATGCTGTGGGTCGGTGGTATGGATGTGATCAACGGGCGCATTTCCGGCGGTGAGCTGGCGGCGTTTGTGTTCTATAGCCTGATCGTCGGCAGCGCGGTCGGTACCCTGAGCGAAGTGCTCGGCGAGCTGCAGCGCGCTGCCGGTGCCGCCGAGCGGATTGGCGAATTGTTGCAGTCGAGCAACGAAATCCAGGCGCCCGCCGCCGGTACCGTGCAACTGCCGGAACGGGTCAGTGGCCGCATGGCGCTGCAAGACCTGCGCTTTTCCTACCCTTCACGGCCCGACAGCTACGCCATCGACGGCCTGAACCTGACCATCAACCCCGGTGAAACCCTGGCGCTGGTGGGCCCGTCCGGCGCGGGCAAGTCGACGATTTTTGACCTGCTGCTGCGCTTCTACGACCCCCAGCATGGCCGCATCCTGCTCGAAGGCCATCCGCTGACCGAACTCGACCCCATGGACCTGCGCCGCCACTTCGCCCTGGTGTCCCAGAGCCCGGCGCTGTTTTTCGGCAGCGTCGAAGAGAACATCCGCTACGGCAATCCGACGGCCACCCTCGAACAGGTCGAAGCCGCCGCGCGCATTGCCCACGCCCATGACTTCATCCTGCAAATGCCTGACGGCTACCGGACACACCTCGGCGACGGCGGCATGGGCCTCTCCGGCGGCCAACGCCAACGCCTGGCCATCGCCCGTGCCTTGCTGGTAGACGCGCCGATCCTGCTGCTGGACGAGGCCACCAGCGCCCTCGATGCCCAGAGCGAACACCTGATCCAGCAAGCGCTGCCGCAACTGATGCAAGGGCGCACCACGCTGGTCATCGCCCATCGATTGGCCACGGTGAAGAACGCTGACCGCATCGCCGTGATGGACCAGGGCAAGTTGGTGGCGGTAGGCACGCATCAACAACTTATTGCGAGCAATCCGTTGTATGCGCGGTTGGCAGCGTTGCAGTTCAGTGATGGGGTAGAGGAAAGCGCCACACACTAACGCTCACTGCCCATAAAAAAATGCCCGCATTGAGAAATACGGGCATTTTTTATTGAGCTTGAAGCTTCAAGCTTGTGGCTTAAGGCTGCCTTTATTACTGGTCATCAAAATACCGCTCATGCCAATCCACCAGCGGCTGGGGTGAATTGAGCTTCTGCCCGTAGATCACCGAATAAGACAGCACGTTCTGCACATACTGGCGGGTTTCGTCGAACGGGATACTTTCCACCCACACATCGAAACTCAGGTGGTCTGCGCCGCGCAGCCACTGGCGCACACGGCCTGGGCCGGCGTTGTAGGCGGCGGAGGCGAGCACGCGGTTGCCGTTGAACTGGCTGTGCACCTGGCTAAGGTAAGCGGCGCCGAGCTGGATGTTTTTGTCTGGGTCCAGCACCTGGGCGGGGGAGGCCAGGGGGATGCTGAACTTGCGCGCGGTTTCCTTGGCAGTGCCGGGCATGAGTTGCATCAGGCCGCTGGCGCCGACGCCGGAGCGGGCGTCGTCCATGAAGGCGCTTTCCTGGCGGGTAATTGCAAACACCCAGCTGGAATGCAGGCCGCGTACCTTGGCTTCACGCACCAGCGTGTCGCGGTGGGCCATCGGGAAGCGGATGTCCAAGTCGTCCCAATACTGCGCCTGGCTGATGGTGCGGATCGCCGGGAAGTACCACTTCATGTCGTAGGCCAGCTTGGCCTGGGCGACCATCTCGTCGCGGTTGAAGTGACGGCTGACGTGGTACCACTCGCGGCGGCCATCCACGATCTGGCCTCGGGCGTAGAACTCCAGGGCACGGCGCACGCCGGGGGTGTTGCGCACCTTGTTGAGCAGCGCCTGGCTCATCGGCAGCGGTTTGTTCTTCAACTGGTACGGGGCCTTGGAGCGATCCGCCGCGAGGAAGCCGTAGAAGTCGCGCTCTTGCGACAGGTGCTTGTACAGGACCAGCGCTTGCGGGTTTTTCGGCTCGGCCAGTTCCAGGCTGCGGGCCTGCCAGTAGCGCCAGCGGTTGGTGGTGGCCAGGTCTTGTGGGAGTTTGCGCGTCAACTGATAGGCATCTTCCCAGCGGGCCAGGCGCAACAGCAGGCGCAGGCGCCACTCCGAGACGGTGTTGTCACGCAGTTCAGGGTCGTACTTGGTCATCACCTCGAGGGCGCGCGGGTCATAGCGCTTGGCCAGGGTGAGGCCGATTTCGCGGGCGATCGACACTTTTTCGTCACGCGAGAAGTGCATGCTGCTGGCGTAGCCGTCGAGCAGGGCCATGGCCTTGTCCGGATCCTGGCGCGCCAGGCGACGCAAGCCGAGGCCCACGGCGTCAGACATGGCCTCAGTGGCCGGCAGGAAGCGTGACGGGTCGCTGAGCATGTCGGGCTTCTGCGCCACGTCCACCATCAAGCGACCTTGGGCGCCGAGGGTGGGCAGGGTTTTCACCAGGCTGTTGGCCAGGGCGTAGTTGCGCGCTTCGGCGGCGAGCTTGGCGCGGTCCCAGATCTTCTGTTCGGTGAGTTGGCCATCTGCCGCCCACTGGCCGAAGGTGACATCGCAGGCCGCCGGTTGGGACTTGCCAGTCATCCAGAGTTTTTCGGCGGTCTTATAGCCTTCCGCCTTCAAGTTGTGGGTGAGTTGGTACTGGCCATGCAGGCAGTCCAGCTCGACGAAATTGAGCTTGGCGTCGTAGTACTTTTCAAAGGTCTGCCAGTCGCCACGCTCGGCTAGCCAGCGCAACCAGCGCAGTTTCATCCAGTTGGCCTGGGGCAGGTCGCCGTTTTTGGCGAGGAACTGCTCGATTTCCTGGTTGCTCGCGGTTTTCAGGCGGGCGGTCAGCTCGTCGTAGGCCAGGTAGGGCGTCAGCGGGTAGTCGGCGAGGGCCTGGCTGTATTGCATGTACGGGCCGGTATCGCCCTTGGCCAGCGCGCGTTTGGCTTCATCGTAATATTGACGTTGGGTGGTGAGGTCCACGGCCTGGGCGGATTGAACGGCGGTGGCAGAGAGAAGCAGACAAGATAAAAGATTAAAAAGGCGACTGCGCATGAGACGTCCGTGCAGAGAAATCACGACTAGCACCGGCACCGCCGACACTGATTGCCCCTAGCTTAGCCTTTTGCCCGCAGCCTACGAAAGCTTTGCCGGCCGGTTCGTTCAAGTTCGCTGGAAATGTCCTACAGAACGTGTCGACAGCGAAAATGCCAGCCGCATCCCACCCCTAACTCAGGTAGAATGCGCGCCCAGTTTTTGGAGAAGCGTATGACCCTGCTCAAATTCAGCGATGTGTCCCTTGCTTTCGGCGCTATGCCGTTGTTGGACAAGGTGTCCTGGCAGATCGCCCGTGGTGAGCGGGTGTGCATCATCGGCCGCAACGGCACCGGCAAATCCAGCATGATGAAGCTGGTAAAAGGCGACCAGAAGCCCGACGACGGCTCTGTATGGCGCGCCCCGGGCCTAAAGATTGGCGAATTGCCGCAAGAATTGCCGGTGGCCGACGGACGGACAGTGTTCGACGTGGTTGCCGAAGGCCTGGACGGTGTGGGTGAGCTGCTTGCGCAATACCATCACCTGGCGCAGAACTGTGTCACCGAAGAAGACCTGGACAAGCTGATGCACGTCCAGCAGGACCTCGAAGCCCGTGATGGCTGGCGCCTGCAGCAACTGGTCGACAGCACCCTGAGCCGCCTGCAACTGCCGGCCGACAAGACCCTCGCCGAGTTGTCCGGCGGTTGGCGTCGTCGCGTGCTGCTGGCCCAGGCCCTGGTGTCCGAGCCCGACCTGCTGCTGCTCGACGAACCGACCAACCACTTGGATATCGGCGCGATTGCCTGGCTGGAAGAAGCCCTCAAGGACTTCCAGGGCGCCGTGCTGTTCATCACGCACGACCGTTCCTTCCTGCAGAACCTGGCGACCCGCATCCTTGAACTTGATCGTGGCGGCCTGATCGACTGGAACGGCGACTACGCCAGCTTCCTGGTGCACAAGGAAGCCGCCCTGGCTGCCGAAGAAACCGCCAACGCGCTGTTCGACAAGAAGCTGGCCCAGGAAGAAGTCTGGATCCGCCAGGGCATCAAGGCCCGTCGCACCCGTAACGAAGGCCGCGTGCGTGCCCTGAAGGCCCTGCGTGTAGAGCGCAGCGAGCGTCGTGAGCGCACCGGCAAGGCCAATATCCAGCTGGACACCGCCGACAAGTCGGGCAAGCAGGTGATGGTGCTGGAGAACGTCAGCTTCCACCACCCGGATGGCCCGTTCCTGATCAAGGACTTCTCCATGGTCCTGCAGCGCGGCGACCGTATCGGCCTGCTGGGCGCCAACGGTACCGGCAAGACCACCTTGCTCAAGCTGATGCTCAGCGGTCTGCAACCGACCAGCGGCACCGTGGAAGAAGGCACGCGCATCGACGTGGCCTACTTCGACCAGCTGCGCCACCAGCTGGACCTGGAAAAAACCGTGATCGACAACGTCGCCGAAGGCCGCGACTTTATCGACATCGACGGCCAGAGTCGCCACGTGCTGAGCTACCTGGGCGACTTCCTGTTCAGCCCGCAACGTGCACGTACGCCGGTGAAAGCCTTGTCCGGTGGCGAGCGTGCGCGCCTGCTGCTGGCCAAGCTGTTCAGCAAGCCGGCCAACCTGCTGGTACTCGACGAACCGACCAACGACCTCGACGTGGAAACCCTCGAACTGTTGGAAGAAGTGCTGTTGACCTTCAACGGCACCGTGTTGATGGTGAGCCACGACCGGGCATTCCTCGACAACGTGGTCACCAGCACCCTGGTCTTCGAAGGTGAAGGCAAGGTGCGTGAATACGTCGGTGGTTACCAGGACTGGCTGCGCCAGGGTGGTTCGCCGCGTTTGCTGGGTGTGACCGAAAGCAAGTCCGGCAAGGCTGACTTGACCTCGGCAGTCGTGGCGCCTGTGGTTGCCGAGGCTGCACCGGTCCAGGACGCTGCACCGGCGGCCAAGAAAAAGCTCAGCTACAAGCTGCAACGGGAACTGGAAGCCTTGCCGGGTGATATCGACGCCAAGGAACAGCAGATTGCCGCGGTAGAGGCGCAAATGGCTGAGGCGAGCTTCTACCTGCGTCCCGCGGCGGAAACCGCCAAGGTCATCGCCTCCCTGGAAACATTGAACCAGGAGCTGGAAGCGTTGGTTGAGCGTTGGGCCGAGCTGGATGCCTGAGTGATTCCAGTGCATTAAAAAACCCGGTGTTCATCTGATGAACACCGGGTTTTTTATAGGAACCTATAGGAGCCGGCTTGCCCGCGATTGCCTTCTGTCAGGCCATACATCTGGTGGCTGATAGTCCGCTATCGCTGGCAAGCCAGCTCCTACAAGGGGTTATGCGTTTTTGATCAGTTTGACGGCCAGCACATCGCACGGCGCACCGTGCAGCACATCATTGGCTGTAGAACCCAGCAACAACGCCAAACCGTGACGACCATGGCTACCCACCACGATCAAGTCGCAAGCCTTTTCCTTGGCCAGATGGTGGATTTCCTGGCGCGGTTGGCCGTACGTCAGGTGGCAGTCTTCCTTTTTCAGGTGCGGGTATTTGAGAATCAAACGGTCCAGGCGCTCCTTGGCCTGGTCAAATTGTTGTTGCTGCAACTGGGAAAGGTCCATGGGCACGTCGCCACCAAAGGCCATGGCCATGGGCTCGACGATATGCACCAGCGACAGTATGGCGCCATTGGCCAATGCAGATTCCTGCGCGCGCTTGATCACCGGATCGCACTCTTCGGTCAGATCGACAGCGACCAGAATATGTTGGTAGGGCATGAGGCGTTCCTCCAAGGGACTGCAATATGTTCAGTATGGCTGCTTTCAAGCGGATGGGGTTGCGTCAGGTCAAATCCGCTCATCTAGAAATTCGGGAGTACACATATGACGGTCTGGATAGTGGTGTCAATCCTTGTGGTGGTTCTGAGCCCCCTGGCATGGCTGCGCCCGTCGCGCCACCAGAGCGGGCGCATGGCCCTGCGCATGGAGGCACGCCGCATCGGCCTGGCCATGCAATTGGCACCTCAGGAGTGGCCGCACTGGCTCAAGCCAGAGCCGCCGAGCCCCTGCGCTCAGTACTGCCGGCCACGGCGGGGCAGCACCCCGGCGATCTGGAGTTACTGGCAGTTGGAGCCGGGGGTGTGGGTCAATCAATGGCGCGAAGTGTGCGTGGATGAGAAGTTGTTGCCGCATTTTGCAACGCTGCCGGCCAACGTCTACAAGGTCGAGGCCGACAAGCAGATGATCGCCTTGTATTGGGGCGAGAAGGGTGAGGCGAGCGTGTTGAAGGCTATCGATACGCTGCTCAAGGCCTTGGCCTGACACCGACCCTGGCGGCCTGCAACAACCCCCTGTAGGAGCCCGGCTTGCCGGCGATGGCATTCTCAAGATTGGCGCAATGTTTGCGGACCCCATCGTCGGCAAGCCGGGCTCCTACAAAGGGCGTGCAAATCATGGAAAGCGGCAGGCAATAAAAAGCCCGACATCATCATCGGGCTGGAGTTGGCCAGGCAGGCCGGTAAACCTGTGGTACCCGCGTCGGATGTTCATCCAGGCGCGTTACGGTTGTCGCTAGCCTAGCGGCATATCCGCTTCTGTACAGCTTTTTCCCGCATCTTTTCTATTATTGATTTCGTGAATATTTGAATATTGATGAATCACGGGCTTAGGGCCGGGGTTCTGAAATGACTGGAAAGTCGCGTTTTTCCTAGCCTTTCGAGCGATTGACAATTGTCCGGAATTGGATGAAGGTGGGCGTACCCAAATCAAACGGGCGTATGAATTGAGCGTTTGTCTGTCAGACTGCTCATACAGAACCCCGACTATCGCATTGGCGGGTGTGCCTGGCGGATTGGCATGAGCATTGACGCAACGGTCAGTGTCCAACCAGAGGCCAGCGTCCAATGTGTACTGTTCAGCTTCCATATCGTGGAGATCAGTTGATGATTTACGAAGGTAAAGCCATCACGGTTAAGGCTCTTGAAAGTGGCATCGTCGAACTGAAGTTCGACCTCAAGGGTGAGTCCGTCAACAAGTTCAACCGTCTAACCCTGAATGAATTGCGTCAGGCCGTAGACGCCATCAAAGCAGATGCTTCGGTCAAGGGCGTGATCGTTTCCAGCGGCAAGGACGTGTTTATCGTCGGCGCTGACATCACCGAATTCGTCCACAACTTCAAGCTGCCCGATGCCGAGCTGGTGGCTGGCAACCTCGAAGCCAACAAGATTTTCAGCGATTTCGAAGACCTCAATGTTCCCACCGTGGCTGCCATCAATGGCATCGCGCTGGGCGGCGGCCTGGAAATGTGCCTGGCTGCAGACTTCCGCGTCATGTCGGCCACAGCCAAGATCGGCCTGCCCGAAGTCAAGCTGGGCATCTACCCAGGCTTCGGCGGCACCGTGCGCTTGCCGCGCCTGATCGGTGCCGACAACGCCATCGAGTGGATTGCCGCTGGCAAGGAAAACAAAGCTGAAGACGCCCTGAAAGTCGGTGCCGTCGACGCTGTGGTTGCCCCGGACAAACTGGCCGAAGCCGCACTGAACCTGATCAAGGGCGCCATCAGCGGCGAATTTGACTACAAGGCCAAGCGTCAGCCGAAGCTGGAAAAACTCAAGCTCAACGCCATCGAACAAATGATGTCGTTCGAAACCGCCAAGGGTTTCGTGGCTGGCCAGGCCGGCCCGAACTACCCGGCGCCGGTTGAAGCGATCAAGACCATCCAGAAAGCCGCGAACTTCGGTCGCGACAAAGCCCTGGAAGTAGAAGCTGCTGGCTTCGTCAAACTGGCGAAAACCTCGGCGGCCCAAAGCCTGATCGGCCTGTTCCTGAACGATCAGGAGCTGAAGAAAAAGGCCAAGGCCTACGACGAGATTGCCCGCGACGTGAAACAGGCTGCCGTACTCGGCGCCGGAATCATGGGCGGCGGTATCGCCTATCAGTCGGCGTCCAAAGGCACGCCGATCCTGATGAAGGACATCAACGAGCACGGTATCGAGCAAGGCCTGGCAGAAGCCGCCAAGCTGCTGGTCGGTCGTGTGGACAAAGGTCGCATGACTGCCGCGAAAATGGCTGAAGTGCTTAACGGCATTCGTCCTACGCTGTCCTACGGTGATTTCGGCCACGTCGACCTGGTGGTCGAAGCGGTTGTCGAGAACCCGAAGGTCAAGCAGGCGGTACTGGCTGAAGTGGAAGCCCAGGTCAAAGACGACACCATCCTGGCCTCCAACACCTCGACCATTTCCATCTCGCTGCTGGCCAAGGCCCTCAAGCGTCCGGAAAACTTCGTCGGCATGCACTTCTTCAACCCGGTGCACATGATGCCGCTGGTGGAAGTGATCCGTGGTGAGAAGTCCAGCGAGCTGGCCATTGCCACCACCGTTGCCTACGCCAAGAAAATGGGCAAGAACCCGATCGTGGTCAATGACTGCCCGGGCTTCCTGGTCAACCGCGTGCTGTTCCCGTACTTCGGCGGTTTCGCCAAGCTGGTCAGTGCCGGTGTGGACTTCGTGCGCATCGACAAGGTCATGGAAAAATTCGGCTGGCCGATGGGCCCGGCGTACCTGATGGACGTGGTTGGCATCGACACCGGTCACCACGGTCGTGACGTGATGGCTGAAGGCTTTCCGGACCGCATGAAAGACGACCGCCGTTCGGCGATCGACGCGCTGTACGAGGCCAAGCGCCTGGGCCAGAAGAACGGCAAGGGCTTCTACGCCTACGAGGCGGACAAGAAGGGCAAGCAGAAGAAAGTGGCCGACCCTTCGGTGCACGAAGTACTGGCGCCGGTCATCTACGAACAGCGTGAGGTGTCGGACGAAGACATCATCAACTGGATGATGATCGCCCTGTGCCTGGAAACCGTACGTTGCCTGGAAGACGGCATCGTCGAGACCGCTGCCGAAGCCGATATGGGCCTGGTGTACGGTATTGGTTTCCCTCCATTCCGTGGTGGTGCGCTGCGTTACATCGATTCGATCGGTGTGGCTGAGTTCGTTGCCCTGGCTGACAAATACGCTGATTTGGGCCCGCTGTACCACCCGACCGCGAAGCTGCGTGAAATGGCCAAGAACGGCCAGAGCTTCTTCGGTTAAGCGCCCAGACGACTAGAGCGAGAATATTTATGAGCTTGAATCCAAGAGACGTGGTGATTGTCGACTTCGGTCGCACACCGATGGGCCGCTCCAAGGGCGGCATGCACCGCAACACCCGTGCCGAAGACATGTCGGCACACCTGATCAGCAAGTTGCTGGAGCGCAACGTCAAGGTCGACCCGAACGAAGTCGAGGACGTGATCTGGGGCTGCGTCAACCAGACCCTGGAGCAGGGCTGGAACATCGCGCGCATGGCGTCGTTGATGACCCAGATCCCGCACACCGCCGCTGGCCAGACCGTGAGCCGCCTGTGCGGTTCGTCGATGAGCGCACTGCACACGGCCGCCCAGGCGATCATGACCGGCAACGGTGATGTGTTCGTGGTCGGTGGCGTGGAGCACATGGGCCACGTCAGCATGATGCACGGCGTCGACCCTAACCCGCACATGTCGCTGTATGCGGCTAAAGCCTCGGGCATGATGGGCCTGACTGCGGAAATGCTCGGCAAAATGCACGGCATTACCCGCGAAGCCCAGGACGCATTCGGCCTGCGTTCCCACCAGCTCGCCCACAAGGCGACCGTGGAAGGCAAGTTCAAGGATGAAATCATCCCGATGAACGGTTATGACGAGAACGGTTTCCTGAAACTGTTCGACTACGACGAAACCATTCGTCCGGACACCACCCTGGAAAGCCTGGCGGCGCTCAAGCCGGCCTTCAATCCAAAGGGCGGCACCGTGACAGCCGGTACTTCGTCGCAAATCACCGACGGTGCCTCGTGCATGATCGTGATGTCGGCGCAGCGTGCCCAAGACCTGGGTATCCAGCCGCTGGCCGTGATCCGTTCGATGGCGGTGGCGGGTGTGGACCCGGCAATCATGGGCTATGGTCCAGTACCGGCCACACAAAAAGCTTTGAAGCGCGCAGGCCTGACCATCAACGACATCGACTTCTTCGAGCTCAACGAAGCTTTCGCTGCGCAGGCCCTGCCCGTGCTGAAAGATTTGAAAGTGCTCGACAAGATGAATGAGAAGGTTAACCTGCACGGCGGTGCGATTGCCCTGGGCCACCCATTCGGTTGCTCCGGTGCACGGATTTCTGGCACTTTGCTTAACGTGATGAAGCAGAATGGCGGCAACCTCGGGGTAGCCACCATGTGCATTGGTCTCGGCCAAGGCATTTCCACCGTCTTCGAACGCGTCTAAGCGTTGGGTTGACGGAAGCCGGGGCCCAGTGCCCCGGTTTTTGTTTTTGGGCAGATTTGAATTTTTTTTTAATAAATTTTGTAAGAGGGCCAGAGCGTGAAAGTCGAACCAGGGCTCTACCAGCATTATAAAGGTCCGCAGTACCGTGTTTTCAATGTGGCGCGGCACTCCGAGACCGAAGAAGAAGTGGTGTTTTACCAAGCACTGTATGGCGATTACGGCTTTTGGGTGCGCCCATTGAGCATGTTCGTGGAGACCGTCGAAGTTGACGGCGAGCAGGTCCCGCGCTTTGCTTTGGTCCAGGCCGAACCCAGTCTTTTTTCAGGGCAATAACGGCAGGTCGCGCAGAATGCTGCGCTTGACCTCACCTTGTTGCCACTATATATAGCGTTGCCGCGACAGGCGCCAACTGCCTTTCACTTCTCGAATTCAGGAATTTTCCGATCCATGGGCAAATCGCTGGTCATTGTGGAATCCCCGGCTAAGGCCAAGACCATCAACAAGTACTTGGGCAACGAGTACGTGGTGAAGTCGAGTATCGGCCATATCCGAGACCTGCCCACCAGCGGTTCGGCTAGCGCCAGCAAGGAGCCAGCCGCCAAGCGCGGCAAGGCGGCTGCGGGCGAAGGTCCGGTACTTACCCCTAAAGAGAAAGCGCGCAAGCAGCTGGTCTCGCGCATGGGGGTGGACCCGGACCATGGCTGGAAGGCCAAGTACGAAATCCTTCCAGGCAAGGAAAAGGTCATCGAAGAGCTGCGCCGGCTCGCCAAAGATGCCGACACCATCTATCTCGCAACGGACTTGGACCGCGAAGGGGAAGCCATTGCCTGGCACCTGCGGGAAGCCATCGGCGGTGATGACAGCCGCTACAAGCGTGTGGTGTTCAACGAGATCACCAAGAAAGCCATCCAGGAAGCCTTCTCCAAACCGGGCGAACTGGACATCGACCGCGTCAACGCCCAGCAGGCCCGGCGCTTCCTCGACCGCGTCGTGGGCTACATGGTTTCGCCACTGCTGTGGGCCAAGATCGCCCGTGGCCTGTCCGCCGGCCGTGTGCAATCGGTTGCGGTGAAGCTGGTGGTTGAGCGTGAGCGCGAGATTCGTGCGTTCATCCCCGAAGAGTACTGGGAAGTCCACGCCGACCTCGGCACCGCCAAGGGTGCCAACGTGCGCTTTGAAGTGGCCCGCGAGAAAGGCGAGGCCTTCAAGCCGCTGAACGAAGCCCAGGCCATGGCCGCGCTGGAGAAGCTCAAGTCTTCCAGCTACAGCATCGTGAAGCGTGAAGACAAACCGACCAGCAGCAAGCCATCGGCGCCGTTCATCACGTCCACCCTGCAACAGGCCGCGAGTAACCGCCTGGGCTTTGGTGTGAAGAAAACCATGATGATGGCCCAGCGCTTGTACGAGGCCGGCTACATCACTTATATGCGTACCGACTCCACCAACCTGTCGGTGGACGCAGTCGCGATGGCGCGTACTTATATTGAAAGCGAGTTCGGCAAGAAGTACCTGCCGGAGAAGCCAAACGTCTACAGCAGCAAGGAAGGCGCACAGGAGGCTCACGAAGCGATTCGTCCGTCCGACGCCAACACCGAGCCAAGCAAGCTGAGCGGCATGGAGCGCGATGCTGAGCGCCTCTACGAGCTGATCTGGCGCCAGTTCCTGGCCTGCCAGATGCTGCCGGCGCAATACCTGTCCACTACGGTGAGCGTGGGCGCTGGCGACTTCGAGCTGCGTGCCAAGGGCCGCATCCTCAAGTTCGACGGCTACACCCGCGTGATGCCGCAAATTGCCAAGCCAGGCGATGATGACGTGCTGCCGGACATGGCCCAGGGCGATACGTTGAAGCTGATCAAGCTTGACCCGTCCCAGCACTTCACCAAGCCGCCGGCACGTTATTCGGAAGCCAGCCTGGTCAAAGAGATGGAAAAACGCGGTATCGGTCGTCCTTCGACCTACGCGGCGATCATCTCGACCATTCAGGACCGCGGCTACGTGGCGCTGCACAACCGTCGTTTCTATTCGGAAAAGATGGGCGATATCGTCACAGAGCGACTGTCCGAGAGCTTCTCCAACCTGATGGACTACGGCTTCACCGCCGGCATGGAAGAGAACCTCGATGACGTGGCTCAGGGTGAGCGCGACTGGAAAAACGTGCTGGACGAGTTCTACGGCGACTTCAAGAAGAAACTCGAAGTGGCCGAAAGCCCAGAGAGCGGCATGCGCGCCAACCAGCCGGTGATGACTGACATCCCGTGCCTGACCTGCGGCCGTCCGATGCAGATTCGTACCGCGTCCACCGGCGTGTTCCTCGGTTGCTCGGGCTACAGCCTGCCGCCGAAAGAGCGCTGCAAGGCCACGGTCAACCTGGTGCCGGGCGATGAAATCGCTGCGGACGACGAGGGTGAATCCGAGTCGCTGGTACTGCGTGGCAAGCACCGCTGCCCGATCTGCAGCACTGCGATGGATGCTTACCTGCTCGATGAGAAGCACAAACTGCACATCTGCGGTAACAACCCGGATTGCGACGGCTACGAGATCGAAGAAGGCAGCTACCGCATCAAGGGCTACGAAGGCCCAAGCCTGGAATGCGACAAGTGCGGCAGCGAGATGCAGCTCAAGACCGGCCGGTTCGGCAAGTTCTTCGGCTGCACCAACCCGACGTGCAAGAACACCCGCAAACTGCTGAAGAGCGGTGACGCGGCGCCGCCGAAGATGGACCCGGTGAAGATGCCCGAGCTCAAATGCGAGAAGGTCAACGACACCTACATCCTGCGTGATGGCGCTTCGGGGCTGTTCCTGGCTGCCAGCCAGTTCCCGAAAAACCGCGAGACCCGCGCACCGCTGGTGCTGGAAATCGTGCCGCACAAGGACGAGATCGATCCGAAGTACCACTTCCTGTGTGAAGCGCCGAAGAAGGACCCGGACGGTCGCCCGGCCGTGATCCGCTACAGCCGCAAGACCAAGGAGCAGTACGTGCAGTCCGAAGTAGACGGCAAGCCGACTGGCTGGAAAGCGTTCTACGACGGTGGCAAGTGGAAGGTCGAGGACAAGCGCCAGGGCGCTTGATCGACTAATCTGCGAAATACAAAGGCCGCCTGCATAGGCGGCCTTTTTTTGCGCTTGCAGTGCGCTCGGCTGATCCTTGACACTGTTAAGCCAGCATCACGCTTATTCGTTGTGGAGATTGCCGTCATGGCCAACGAACTCTATACCCGTACCAATCAGAAAATTTACTTCGCGGGTTTGTCCCTGGAAGCCCTTGGCCGTGCCGAGGAAGGGAAGGAGATGAACGCCATCGCGCTGGTCCAGGCAGGGCGTGAAGCGGCGCTGTTCCACCTTTACGGCGCCTTGCTGGGCTTGTGCCATGAAATCGCCGGGTTTTACCGCCTGCCCCAGGCCGGTTCGCCGCGTGCGGAAATGATCATGAATCGCGAAGTGCTGGATTCGATGGCGATTCCTGAGCTGGCCGAGCTGGTCGAAATGGCGCAAAGCCCTGACAGTTGGGTGGCGCGTTTGCTCAAGGCGCATGCGGATATGTTCCAGCCACCGCGTATTCCGCATGTGCCCAAGGGCGATGTGACGCAGCCGCTGATCGTGGCGGTTGCGGTGGAAGAGGAAGAACCCAAGCCGTTGAGCCGTGAAGAGCTGGAGGGCTGGCGTCAGGAACTGAAAAAGATGGCGCTGCGCTTTCGCGAAGGCCTGAACGAATGCTGATCTCCTCGTAGGAGCCGGCTTGCCGGCGATGCAGGTATCTCGGAGTGTGAGGCGCAACGCGTTGTAGCCATCGAAGCCGGCGACCATTCATCAAGCTGTCAACAAACCTGTTCAGATCCTCTGCGGGGCTGGGTGGATGACTGATATAATCCCGGCCTTTCGTGGAGAACAGACTTTTATGCCGACGTCCTTTCTGGAAATTGTTGAGTTGCCTGACGGCCGAATCGAGTTGCGCCGGGCTGAGGACGAGGGTTCTCTGGTCATTCTGGATTTTTCCGAGGACGCCAAAGTGTTCCTGCAGGGCCAGCACGTGGAAGTGGCCAAAGCCATGTTGAGCGTAGGTGTGCAGATGGCAGGTCGCCTGGCTGAAGGCGAGCCGGAGAAAGACGAAGGGCCGCGGGTTCTTCACTGAGCCCTGTGGTGAAGGAGTCTGGGGTGTTTAGACAGGCTTCTCTGGTGAGCTAGCTTGCTTGTAGTGAGCGGGCTTGCCCCGCGCTGGGCTGCGCAGCAGCCTTAAATAGATTGACGCAGTACATCAGGTATTCCACGGTGCTTGGTTTTGGGGCCGCTTCGCAGCCCAGCGTGGGGCAAGCCCGCTCACCACAGAAGCCTGCATGTCACAGGACTTCGGCCGATCAGGCACTCAACCCAATCGAATATTCAAGCTCTGAGCATCGCCCGTACGCGCGGCGCTGATCAGCTGTTGCTTGGCCGCAGCGTTCAGCGGGTTCAACCAGCTCACCACAGTATGGCTACGGCCCAGGCGCAGGGCTTCGCAGGTCAACTGCTGGGCACTTTGCGCACCGCGTGGTTGCAGCAGCAGGATACGCTCACGGTTGAGGCCGGCGTCCCGCAGCCAGGCCTGGGTCAGGCTGGCGGGTGGGGCGATCAGCGTCAGCCAGCGGGCGTCCTGCTCTTCGCTCAATTCGCGAAGGATCGGCGCCAGCAGGCTCAGGCAGCTCCCAGCTGCACCGCGCAACGACAATTCACTGAACGCCTCAGGCTCGGCGCTCCAGGGCGCTTCGATCGTTTCCTTGAGAATGGGCGCAAGGGGTTGGGCCATGAAGGCCTCGAACAGCGACAGTTGTGTGTGTTGTGGGGTGTGCACGAGCTGCATGATGCCTCCTTTAGCGGCGAATGACGCCGACGCTCAAGCCTTCGATCACCAGGTCCTGATCTTTCAGGTTCACTTCAATCGGGGCGAACTCAGGGTTCTCGGCCAGGAGCCAGACCTTGCTGCCTTCGCGCTTGAAGCGTTTGACGGTGACTTCGTCGCCGATACGGGCAACGACGATCTGGCCATTACGGGCTTCGCGGGTAGTGTGGACGGCCAGCAGGTCGCCATCGAAGATGCCCACGTCCTTCATGCTCATGCCATGGACCCGCAATAGGTAGTCGGCGCGAGGGTGGAAGAAGGTGGGGTTGATGTTGCAGGACTCCTCGACATGCTGCTGCGCCAGGATCGGCGCACCGGCAGCGACACGGCCGATGATCGGCAGGGTCGATTCGTCGGCCTTGGCTTCGAAGCCAGGGATGCGAATACCGCGAGAAGCACCGGGGGTCATCTCGATCGCGCCTTTGCGAGCGAGGGCCTTGAGGTGTTCCTCGGCGGCGTTGGGGGACTTGAACCCCAGTTCCAGCGCAATTTCCGCTCGCGTCGGCGGGTAGCCGTTGTCATCGAGGCAGCGCTTGATAAAAGCCAGAATCTCAGCTTGGCGTGGCGTCAGTTTTAGCATGTTGATCGCTCTGTCTTTTTATACAGTGACTGGGATTATATACAGTGAACTGCGCTTGGCAATCATCCTTTTCCATGACTCCGCTGGACGGTCATCGGACGCGCTTCCTACAACGTAGAGATAGCGCTGCCTACAGACCGCTGGTGATGTGATTAAATAGCGATGAAATACATGACTGCCCAGCCGGAAAGCGGACCCGCAGGCTTGACAAGACACAACCTGAAACGTATGTTTCAAACAAGTGTTTGTCAGGCGGAGTAGCCATGGCCCAGTCGGAAACCGTTGAACGCATTCTCGATGCTGCCGAGCAGTTGTTCGCGGAAAAAGGATTTGCTGAAACTTCATTGCGGCTGATCACCAGCAAGGCTGGGGTCAACCTGGCTGCCGTGAACTACCATTTCGGCTCGAAGAAAGCCCTGATCCAGGCGGTGTTCTCGCGCTTCCTGGGGCCCTTCTGCGCCAGCCTTGACCGTGAGCTCGAGCGTCGCCAGGCCAAGGCCGACCACAAGCCGACACTGGAAGACCTGCTGGAAATCCTCGTCGAACAAGCGTTGGTGGTTCAGCCCCGCAGCGGCAACGACCTGTCGATCTTCATGCGCCTGCTAGGCCTGGCGTTCAGCCAGAGCCAGGGTCACCTGCGGCGTTACCTGGAAGACATGTACGGCAAGGTATTTCGTCGCTACATGTTGCTGGTCAACGAGGCCGCCCCGCGTATTCCGCCTATCGAACTGTTCTGGCGTGTGCACTTCATGCTCGGTGCCGCCGCGTTCAGCATGTCCGGGATCAAGGCGTTGCGGGCCATTGCCGAAACCGATTTCGGCGTGAACACCTCCATTGAGCAGGTCATGCGCCTGATGGTGCCGTTCCTGGCGGCTGGCATGCGTGCCGAGACCGGCGTGACCGACCCGGCCATGGCCGCAGCCCAATTGCGCCCGCGCAGCAAATCCGTGCCAGTCCCCGCCAAGGTTTGACCGACCCGGGTGTGCGCAGCCGCTTGCATCCGCTAAGCTAGCGGCCCATGCCGAATTCAGCTATTTACTCACAACCCGTTGTGCTCACTGTGCCTGGTGAGGGCAACGGGTTGTGTGCGTTCTATAAGGAAGTTTTATGACTGCTGCCCTGCAAGGCTCTTTGATGGTCGACGTTGCCGGTACCTGGCTGACGGCCGAGGATCGCCACCTGCTGCGCCAGCCTGAAGTGGGTGGCCTGATCATTTTCGCGCGCAATATCGAGCATCCGCGCCAAGTGCGGGAGTTGAGCGCGGCGATTCGTGCCGTGCGCCCGGACCTGCTGTTGGCCGTCGACCAGGAAGGCGGTCGCGTGCAGCGCCTGCGCCAGGGCTTTGTACGTCTGCCGGCCATGCGTGCGCTGGCGGATAACCCCAACGCGCAATTCCTGGCCGAGCAGTGCGGCTGGATCATGGCCACTGAAGTGCTGGCCGTGGGCCTGGACCTGAGCTTCGCCCCGGTACTCGATCTGGACTATCAACGCAGCGCCGTAGTCGGCACCCGCGCCTTCGAAGGCGACCCTGAGCGTGCTGCCGTGCTGGCGGGCGCGTTCATCCGTGGCATGAACAGCGCCGGCATGGCCGCCACCGGTAAACACTTCCCGGGCCATGGTTGGGCCGAGGCCGATTCCCACGTCGCGATTCCCAATGACGAACGCAGCCTGGAAGAGATTCGTGCCAACGACCTGGTGCCTTTCGCACGCTTGAGCCGGCAACTGGCCGCCGTCATGCCTGCCCATGTCATCTACCCGCAAGTCGACGCCCAGCCTGCCGGCTTCTCGCGCCGCTGGTTGCAGGACATCCTGCGCGGTGAGTTGCAGTTCGATGGGGTGATTTTCAGTGATGACCTGTCCATGGCGGGTGCACATGTGGTCGGTGATGCAGCCAGCCGCATTGAAGCGGCGCTGACGGCCGGTTGCGATATGGGGCTGGTGTGCAACGATCGTGCGGCGGCTGAGTTGGCGTTGAGTGCGGCACAGCGGATGAAGGTCACACCGTCGGCGCGCATTGCGCGGATGCGTGGGCAGGCAATGGCTTCGACGGACTACAAGCAGGATCCGCGTTGGCTGGCGGCGCTGACGGCGTTGCGGGATGCTCAACTGATTGGCTGAACACCGCGGCGCGGCCTTCGCGAGCAAGCCCGCTCCCACATTCGACCGAGTTCCAGCTTTGGAATGCAGTCAAGTGTGGGAGCGGGCTTGCTCGCGAAGGCGGTCTGGAAGTCAGCGCTTTTCTTGCTTATTCGGCAGCGGCGCAAACAACGCCTCGATGTCCTCATTGCCCAACTGCCAATCTCCCGTCGTCCGCCCATCCAGCACACCCGCCGCCAGGTCGGATTTTTCCTTCTGCAGGTGCTGGATTTTCTCCTCCACCGTGCCTCGGGCAATCATCTTGTAGACGAACACCGGCTTCTCTTGCCCGATGCGATACGCACGGTCGGTGGCCTGGTTTTCCGTGGCCGGGTTCCACCATGGGTCGTAGTGGATCACCGTGTCGGCTTCGGTCAGGTTCAAGCCCACACCGCCGGCCTTCAGGCTGATCAGAAAAATTTGCAGCTTGCCGCTCTGGAAGTCCTTTACCGGCGTGCGCCGATCGCGGGTCTGGCCGGTCAGCAGCGCGTAGGCAATTCCGCGTTTTTTAAGCTCGACTTCGATCAGGCTCAACATCGAGGTGAACTGCGAAAACAACAGGATCCGCCGTCCTTCTTCAAACAGCTCTTCAAGCATTTCCATCAGGCTGTCGAGTTTGCCCGAGCTGCTGCCACGGGCGGGCAGGGTGGCTTCGTTGACCAGGCGTAAGTCGCAGCACACCTGACGCAGTTTCAGCAGCGCCTCAAGAATGATGATCTGGCTGCGTGCGACACCCTTGCGGGTGATCTCGTCGCGCACTTTCTTGTCCATGGCCAGGCGCATGGTTTCGTAAACGTCGCGCTGGGCTTCATTGAGGTCGACCCAGTGAATAATCTCGGTCTTGGGCGGCAATTCCGTGGCGACCTGTTCCTTGGTGCGGCGCAGTAGGAAAGGTTTGATCCGACCGTTGAGGTGCTGCAAACGCACGTCACTGGCGCGTTTTTCGATGGGCACGCGGTAATCGCGGTTGAAGCTTTTCACGTCGCCCAGCCAGCCCGGCAGCAGGAAATGAAACAACGACCACAGCTCACCCAAGTGGTTTTCCAGTGGCGTGCCACTCAGGCACAGGCGCTGCCGTGCATTCAGCTCGCGCGCCGCCTGGGCCGCTTTGCTGGACGGGTTCTTGATGTACTGGGCCTCATCGAGGATCAGCACATGCAGGGGCACGGCCGCGAGGTGTTCGATGTCCTTGGGCAGCAGCGCGTAGGTGGTCAGCAGCAGGTCGTAGTCGTTCAGGTTGGCAAAGTGTTTCTTACGCGCCGCGCCATACAGGGCCAACACCTTGAGTTGCGGGGTGAAGTGCGCCGCCTCATCGAGCCAGTTGGGAATCAGGCTGGTGGGCATCACCACCATGCACGGGCGGTCCAGGCGTCCGGCGGCTTTCTCCGTAAGAATATGCGCCAGGGTTTGCAGGGTTTTACCCAAGCCCATGTCATCCGCGAGAATCCCGCCGACATCAAGCTGGCGCAGTGACTGCATCCAGCTCAAGCCTTCCAGCTGGTACGGGCGCAAAGTTGCGTTCAGCCCCTCGGGCGCCACGCAGGTGAAGTCCTTGATATCCCGCAGGCGCTGGGCAAAGTTGCGAATCTTCTCGCCACCTTCCCATTGCAGCGGCAGGTCTTCGAGTGGGTTCAACCGAATTGCATCGGCCTTGGCCAGGCGCAGCGTGGTGGTGCCGGCGTCCTGCAGGTAGAACTCGCCGAGGGTAGCCAGCACCGGTTTGAGGCGGCCGTAGGGCAGGGCGACTTGCAGCGGACCATGGCCGCCGTTCGGCAGGCCGGGGATGTTCACCAGGATCAGTTCATCATCGCGCCGACGTGCGAGTTTTTCCGGGTTGAGGATCTCAGTGTGGGAGCGCATCAGGTTCAGCAGGATCGGCAACAGGCTCAGCCGCTCACCGTTGACGATAATGCCCAGCTCCAGGTCGAACCAGTCGCGCTCCGGGCCTTCATCGACGGTGGCGTACCAGTCATCGACGGCGCTCAGGTCGAAGCCGAAATCCTCATCGATCTGCAGCTCCCAGCCCTCGGCCCTCAACGTCGGCGAGGCATTGAGGGTGAAGTTCAGCCAGGCACTGTCATTGACCATCTCGAACAACTCGCCAGCACTTTCCGGCAGCGCCTTGCTCTGGCGCGTGGCGATCTTGAAACCCAACAGGCGCAGTTGTTCTCGGTACGGCTGTTCAAGCTCCGGATGGCGCTTGATGCGCAGGCTTTGGGTGTCCTGGCGCACGATGATATCGGCGTTTTTCTGCCCGCTGACATAGTTGCCCAGGTAGTTGAACGATAACGCCGCGCGGTGCTGGATGTAGCGCTGCATCTTGCCGTTGCGTGGCTCAAATGCACTGAACTCGACACTGGCGAGCCACAGGCGTGGCACGGGCACCACGTCCTCCATGACCACCTGCGGCAACGCCACGCGGTTTTCCAGTACGGCCTGGAGTTTTTCCAGCAGCTCGGCATCCTGTGCGGCGGCTGGGTAAGCCAGGGTTTCCTGGACCTTGAGCAGCACCGCCGCGATGTGTTTACAGTTGGTGTGCACCGGGCAGGTACAGCGGCTGTCCACCAGGATCAGCGTGCCCTTGGCCGACTCGCGCAGCGAGATGGTCTGCCGGTAGACGTTGCCGCCCGAGCCTTCGCAACTGGCGACGATGGTGCTGTCGCCGGACTCGACGATGCGCACGCGGTTCTCCAGGGCATAACGTCGCCCGCGCTCCAGGCTTTGCTCTTTGAAGCGATTGGCCCACGAAGGGGCCAGGGGTTTGGTCAGCGACGACGTCAGGGGCATGGCGCTGGATCAGTCCTGAATGTCGGGCGGCGGTGCGCTGGGGGGCTTGGCGGTCAGCGAGGTGATCTTGATCAGCAGCGCCAGGTGGCCGCCGTCCAGGTAGTTGAGTTGGTTGTTCTTGGTGCGCACGTCGGTCTGGCTCAAGTGCTCGCTGGCGATCACGCTACCATTGGCGTCGAACTGGTTGATCCAGAAGTTTGCATCAATGTCGGTAAAGCGCCCCAATTGCAGGCTCAACACGCCCTCGATGGGAAACTGACCGAACTGCTCCTGGCCGTCGGTGATGGCGACTTTGACCGGTTGCTCGCCGAGGTTTTGCTCCCAGGCCTTGTGCGCCAGCACGGTGTAGCTGGAGTCGGCTCGCAGCTTGTCGACGATATTGCTCAGGCGCGGCGGGCTCAACTTGTCGCCCAGGCGCACTGCGCCGGCATCCCAGTTTTCCGGGGCGGGGCGGCTGTTGATCACCGGCTCCGCATTCTGGCGCACCAGGATCATTTCAACCTGGTACGGGCTGTCGGCGAACGCCGCAGGTGCCGCTACCACCAACAACAGGCTCAAAATGCGGAACAGGCGCATTGGGGCGTCCTTCAAGCAGATTTCGGGATGAGGCGCTCGAACAACGCCTCCAATGTATTAAAGCGTTCTTCGGCACGTTCCATCGGCACCATGAACTTGAACAGCGTAGCCCCTTCGAACTTGTAGCGGTTGGGCTGGCCCTGGATCAGCTTGATCAGCACCAATGGGTCCACCGGTGTCTGTGCTTCGAACTCGATGCGCCCACCTTGCGGCCCGGCGTCGACCTTCTTGATGCCCAACTGCTCGGCCTGCAATTTGAGCAGGGTCAGACGCACCAGGTTCTTGGTCGGTTCCGGCAGCAGGCCGAAGCGGTCGATCATCTCCACCTGCAGGTCCTTGAGGCCTTCCTCATCGGTGGCCGAGGCGATGCGTTTGTACAGGATCAGTCGCGCATGCACGTCGGGCAGGTAATCCTCGGGAATCAACGCGGGCAAGCGCAGATTGATTTCTGGCCCGCCGCCCAGCGGTTGATCGAGGTTCGGCTGCTCGCCTTTGCGGATGGCTTTCACCGCGCGCTCAAGCATCTCCATATACAGCGTGAAACCCACCGCCTGGATCTGCCCGCTCTGGCCGTCGCCCAGCAGCTCGCCGGCACCACGGATTTCCAGGTCGTTGGTGGCCAATACAAAACCGGCGCCCAGGTCCTGGGTGTTGGCGATGGCTTCCAGGCGCTTTTCCGCGTCGGAGGTGATCTGCTGGCGCGGCGGCGTCAGCAGGTAGGCATAAGCTTGGTGGTGACTGCGCCCGACCCGGCCGCGCAACTGGTGCAGCTGCGCCAGGCCGAACTTGTCGGCGCGCTCGATGATGATGGTGTTGGCGCTCGGCACGTCGATGCCGGTCTCGATAATGGTCGAGGCAATCAGCACGTTGAAGCGCTTGTGGTAGAAGTCGCTCATCACCTGTTCGAGTTCGCGCTCGCGCATCTGCCCATGGCCGATGGCGATACGCGCTTCCGGCACCAGTTCGGCGAGGTCGGCGGCGCATTTCTCGATGGTCTTCACGTCATTGTGCAGGTAATACACCTGGCCGCCGCGCAGCAATTCGCGCAGCAGTGCTTCCTTGACCGTGCTTTTGTTCTGCTCCATCACAAACGTGCGCACCGACAAACGGCGTGCCGGCGGCGTGGCGATGATCGACAGGTCGCGCATGCCCGACACCGCCATGTTCAGCGTGCGCGGAATCGGCGTGGCGGTGAGGGTGAGGATGTCGACTTCGCTGCGCAGGGCCTTGAGCTGTTCTTTCTGGCGCACACCAAAGCGGTGTTCTTCGTCGATGATCACCAGGCCCAGGTTCTTGATCTTCACATCGTCCGACAGCAGCTTGTGGGTGCCGATGACGATGTCGATCTTGCCTTCGGCCAAATCGGCGATGGCGGCATTCACTTCCTTGGCCGATTTGAAGCGGCTCATCACTTCCACGGTCACTGGCCAGTCGGCAAAGCGGTCGCGGAAGCTGTTGTAGTGCTGCTGGGCGAGCAGGGTGGTCGGCACCAGGATCGCGACTTGCTTGCCGCCGTGCACTGCAATAAAGGCGGCGCGCATCGCCACTTCGGTCTTGCCGAAGCCCACGTCGCCGCACACCAGGCGGTCCATGGGCTTGGGCGCGAGCATGTCGGCACGCACCGCTTCGATAGTGGTTTGCTGGTCCGGGGTTTCTTCGAAGGCGAAGCCGGCGCTGAAGGTGGCGTAGTCGGCTTTCGGGTCGGCGAAGGCGTAACCCTCACGGGCGGCGCGACGTGCATAGATGTCGAGCAATTCGGCGGCGACGTCGCGCACCTGCTCGGCGGCTTTGCGCTTGGCTTTCTGCCAGGTTTCGGAACCCAGGCGGTGCAACGGCGCCAGGGCGTCGTCGCTGCCGGTGTAGCGCGCGATCAGGTGCAGGCTGGCGACCGGCACGTAGAGCTTGGCGCCCTCGGCGTATTCCATGGTGAGGAATTCGGCGGCCTGGTTGTCGATCTCCAGGGTCTGCAGGCCCAGGTAGCGGCCGACGCCGTGATCGATGTGCACCACCGGCGCGCCTTCACGCAGCTCGGTGAGGTTCTTGATCACGGCGTCGTTGTTGGCGTCGGCGCGTTTTTCGCGGCGGCGACGTTGCATCACGCGCTGGCCGAACAGCGGGCTCTCGGCGATCAGCGCCAGGGCCGGATCATCCAGCAACAGGCCTTCATCGAGCGGCGCGATGGTGATTGCCAGGCGCTCTTTGCTCTTGACGAAATCCGGCCAACTGTCGACGGTTTTCGGTCGCAGCTTCAGGCGCTCCAGCAGCTCCAGCAGCACCTCGCGACGGCCTGCAGACTCGGCGGTAAACAGCACGCGGCCTGGGAAGTCGCCGAGGAAGTTGGATAGCGCTTCCAGCGGTTGCGTGGCTTTGGCCTGGATCGCCAGGTCGGGCAGTGTGCCCGCGGGGAAGCGTTCGCGGCCGACACCGGTGTCGACATCCTGCTGGCTGGCGACCACGCGCGGCCAGTTTTTCAGGCGTGCGAAGCAGTCTTCCACCGGCAGGAACAGTTCGGCGGGCGGCAATAGAGGACGGGATGGGTCGACGCGGCGTTCTTCATAACGGTTACGCACGTCGTTCCAGAAGTTCTCCGCCGCTTGCTCGATACCCGGCAGCGAGAACACTTGGGTGTCCTGAGGCAGGTAATCAAACAGAGTGGAGGTCTCGTCGAAGAACAACGGCAGGTAGTACTCGATACCGGCGGGAGTAATCCCGCTGCTTAGGTCCTGGAAGATCGGGCAGCGGCGGAAGTCCACGTCGAAGCGTTCACGGAAGCGCGCCTTGAAGCGGGTGACCGCGTCTTTTTGCAGCGGGAATTCCCGCGCAGGCAGCAGCTTGACCGAGTCCACCTTGTCGATGGAACGCTGGTTTTCCGGATCGAAGGTGCGCAGCGTCTCGATTTCGTCATCGAACAGATCGATGCGGTAGGGCAACTTGCTGCCCATCGGGAACAGGTCGATCAGCGCACCGCGCACGGCAAACTCGCCGTGCTCGTACACGGTGTCGACGCAACGGTAGCCACTGGCTTCCAGGCGCGTGCGCATCTGCTCCACATCGAGCTTCTGGCCGATATCCAGCACCAGGCTGCTGCCCAGCAGGAACTTGGTCGGCGCCAGGCGATGCAGGGCCGTGGTGATCGGCACCACCAGCACGCCGTGGGCCAGTTCCGGCAAGCGGTACAGGCTGGCGATGCGCTGGGAGATGATGTCCTGGTGTGGCGAGAACAGGTCGTAGGGCAGGGTTTCCCAGTCTGGGAAATGCAGCACCGGCAAATCGGGGGCGAAGAAGCTCAGCTCCTGCTCCAACCGTTCGGCGCTTTGGCTGTCGGCGGTGAGCAGCAGGGTAAAGCGCTTGGCTGCGCTGGCAGCCTCGGCAATGGCCAGGCTCAGGGCGGCACCGGGCAGGTTGCCCCAGTGCTGTTTACCTGCCGCGGCAGGGAGAAGCGGTAGACGCAGAACGGGCACGGAAGGTTGAGCTCCAAGCGTTGCGACAAAGTCGGTAATTGTAACGGCCCAAGGTGCCGCCTGTCAGTTTCTGACTGAGCCTATTACGGTTTGTATGAAATGTAGTGGCTAAGACAAACAATGGCGTGTTTTGACTCAATATGTAGTGCCCAAATGCGCGATTGTTTAGGAGGGTTACGGACAAGTCGACAGCCTTCCCCAACGAGTGGCCTTCTGGAACCCGCGTATTTACTGGGCTGTAGCGGGGCGGTATTTTTTGGCAAGGGGTTTTTGTTGTAGGACGCGCATTGCTCCGAGGGCGGTCGGGCGGCATAATGTAGCCCCTTTTTTCAGCCCCTACATGTGGAAGGTTCCCGTGACTCAGAAGCCCGACCAGTGTCTTGGTGAATGGATCGACCGTGAAGCACTCGCAGAAGCGATGATCCCGCTTATCGGTCAGCTGTACCGCAATAACAATGTGGTGAGCTCGATCTATGGCCGCAGCCTGATCAACCAGTCCGTCATCGCGATTCTCAAAGCCCACCGCTTTGCACGCCATCGCTCTGCCGACGACAGCGAACTCTCCGTCCACGAAACATTCCCACTGCTCAAGGCCATGAGCGAGCTCAAGCTCGGCGCGGCGTCGGTAGACCTGGGCAAACTGGCCTACAAATTCCGCAAGGAAGGCGCCGGCCGTACCGCCGAGCAGTTCGTGCGTGAAGAAATGGCCGATGTGGTTGGCCAGCAAAACGCCGCCGCCCGCAAAGGCACCGACGTGGTGCTGTACGGCTTCGGTCGTATCGGCCGCCTGCTGGCACGCATCCTGATCGAAAAAACCGGTGGCGGCGACGGCCTGCGCCTGCGTGCCATCGTGGTGCGCAAAGGCGCCGAGAACGACCTGACCAAGCGTGCCAGCCTGCTGCGCCGCGATTCGGTACACGGTCCGTTCAACGGCACCATCGTCATCGACGAAGAAAACAACACCATCACCGCCAACGGTAACCTGATCCAGGTGATCTACGCGAAGAACCCGTCCGAGGTGGATTACACCCAATACGGCATCAAGGACGCCCTGCTGGTGGACAACACCGGCGTATGGCGTGACGCCGAAGGCCTGGGCCAGCACTTGGCCTGCCCAGGTGTTGATCGCGTTGTCCTCACCGCGCCTGGCAAGGGCAAGCTGAAGAACATCGTTCACGGCATCAACCACACTGAAATCACCGCCGACGACAAGATCGTGTCCGCCGCTTCCTGCACCACCAACGCCATCGTGCCGGTGCTGAAGGCAGTAAATGACAAGTTCGGTATCGTCAACGGCCACGTCGAGACCGTTCACTCGTACACCAACGACCAGAACCTGATCGACAACTTCCACAAGGGCGATCGCCGTGGTCGTAGCGCCGCGTTGAACATGGTGATCACCGAGACCGGTGCTGCCACTGCCGCTGCCAAGGCCCTGCCTGAGCTGGCCGGCAAGCTGACCGGTAACGCGATCCGTGTTCCGACGCCAAACGTGTCGATGGCCATCCTCAACCTGAACCTTGAGAAAGCCGCCACCCGCGAAGAGATGAACGAGTACCTGCGCTACATGGCGCTGCACTCCGATCTGCACAAGCAAATCGACTTCGTCAATTCCCAGGAAGTGGTTTCCACCGACTTCGTTGGCTCGCGCCACGCCGGTGTGGTGGACGCCGAAGCGACCATTACCCAGGACAACCGCGTTGTGCTGTACGTCTGGTACGACAACGAGTTCGGCTACAGCTGCCAGGTGGTTCGCGTGATGGAAGACATGGCCGGGGTCAACCCGCCTGCGTTTCCGCGCTAAGCATTAGCGTTGAATGAGAAGGCCCCGACTGGTTCGGGGCTTTTTTATGGTTGTGATAGCCTCTTCGCGAGCAAGCCCGCTTCCACATTCGACCGGGTGTCTTCAGGGCGCGCGCGGTTAAATGTGGGAGCGGGCTTGCTCGCGAAGGCGGTCGTTCAGCCAGCGCAAATCTTCAATTGAGCAACTGGGTACGCAAGCGTTCGGACAGCCCATTAGGCGCCAGCCAGAGGCTCAGGTAGGTCCTGGCAAGCTCATCGTCACGACTGCTGAACACCACCTGCCCATTGATCTCCAGGTTCAAACCACGTCCCGGATGAAAATCCAGGGCATACCGATCGCCGCTGCGGATATCGCGAAAACTGGCGTGCAGTTTGTCTATCTCGGGCTTCAACCGGGCGCTGGCCTGCTGGCGCTGCAGCGTGGCAGTGGCGGCTTTGATCACATCATTGCGGTCGATGTCGCGGAAGTAGTACAGCGTCAGGCGCAGCGTTTTTTGTTGCGCCCAAGCCTGCTTGGCGCTCAGGTCGGACGGGGCGTACAGCGCCGCCGCGTAGACATCCGCCCAGAGGTAGGTGAGCACCGCCTGGTTTTTCAGGGTCAGTTGCTGTGACTGCGCCGGGAAATCGGCTTGTTTCAGACGGTCCGCCTCATTGGCGTGCACTGTGATCGACAGCATCAGCAATAAACAGAAAGCGACATGTCGCATAATGGCCAGTCCTGCAAAGGGGCTTGCTGGCAGTGTAATTGCAATTTCCTGATGGTGTAGTAAAGGCAAGACTGGCCTACGACGCGACCAAGGGTTAATGTTCGCGGCGTTGAGCCTTATATAGACTGTGCCCCGGTTCACACACTTGAGCCAAATTGTCCTTCATGACCGCTGGCCGCGGCATGATTTAGCCCGGCGTCCAACCGTACGCCTGGCCTGTTCTGAGGAGTACGCATGGCTGTCTACAACTACGACGTGGTGGTACTGGGTTCCGGCCCGGCTGGAGAAGGTGCGGCGATGAACGCCGCGAAAGCAGGGCGCAAGGTGGCGATGGTCGATAGCCGTCGCCAGGTCGGCGGTAACTGCACCCACCTGGGTACCATCCCGTCCAAGGCCTTGCGTCACTCGGTGCGCCAGATCATGCAGTTCAACACCAACCCGATGTTCCGGGCCATTGGTGAGCCGCGCTGGTTCTCGTTCCCGGACGTGCTCAAAAGCGCCGAGAAAGTCATCTCCAAGCAAGTCGCCTCGCGCACTGGCTACTACGCCCGTAACCGCGTCGACCTGTTCTTCGGCACCGGCAGCTTCGCCGACGAGCAAACCGTCGAAGTGGTCTGCGCCAATGGCGTGGTCGAGAAGCTGGTGGCCAAGCACATCATCATCGCCACCGGTTCGCGCCCGTATCGCCCGGCGGATATCGATTTCCACCACCCGCGTATCTACGATAGCGACACCATCCTGAGCCTGGGCCACACCCCGCGCAAACTGATCATCTACGGCGCCGGTGTGATCGGCTGTGAATACGCCTCGATCTTCAGTGGCCTGGGTGTACTGGTAGAACTGGTGGACAACCGCGACCAGCTGCTGAGCTTCCTCGACTCGGAAATCTCCCAGGCGTTGAGCTACCACTTCAGCAACAACAACATCACCGTGCGCCACAACGAAGAGTACGAGCGGGTCGAAGGCTTGGACAACGGTGTGATCCTGCACCTCAAGTCCGGCAAGAAGATCAAGGCCGACGCCTTGCTGTGGTGCAACGGCCGTACCGGCAACACCGACAAGCTGGGCATGGAAAACATCGGGGTCAAGGTCAACAGCCGTGGCCAGATCGAGGTGGACGAGAACTACCGCACCTGCGTGACCAACATCTACGGTGCCGGTGACGTGATCGGCTGGCCGAGCCTGGCCAGTGCCGCTCATGACCAGGGCCGTTCAGCCGCTGGCAGCATCGTCGACAATGGCAGCTGGCGCTACGTGAACGACGTGCCGACCGGGATCTACACCATTCCCGAGATCAGCTCGATCGGCAAGAACGAGCACGAACTGACCAAGGCCAAAGTGCCTTACGAAGTGGGCAAGGCGTTCTTCAAGAGCATGGCGCGTGCGCAGATCGCCGGTGAGCCGCAAGGCATGCTGAAGATCCTGTTCCACCGTGAAACCCTGGAAGTCCTCGGCGTGCATTGCTTCGGCTACCAGGCGTCGGAGATCGTGCACATCGGCCAGGCGATCATGAGCCAGCCGGGTGAGCTCAATACCCTCAAGTACTTCGTCAACACCACGTTCAACTACCCGACCATGGCAGAAGCCTATCGGGTAGCGGCCTACGACGGCCTCAACCGGCTTTTTTGAGCGGCTCCGGCCGGTGGCCTGAGCCGGCCGGGGAGACCGATTTCAGTAATTCCCGAGAGTGGCAGTGGCCAAACCGGGAAAGTCTGTAATCAGGCTATCTACGCCGAAGTCGGCGAGCCTGCGCATCAGCGCGGGTTCGTTGACTGTCCACACGGACACGTGCAAGCCCTGGCGCTGGGCTTTTTCCAGTCGCTCAGGGGTGCACAACGTCCAGTTCAACGCCAGAATCTCACAGCCATAGTTCTGCGCGACTTTCAGCGGGTCGAGCCAGGCGTATTCGGCGACCAGCCCGCGTGACAAGTCGGGTGTGAGCTCAACCGCTGCTTTCAATACTTCCCGCGAACTTGAGGTGACGGTGACTTTGTCCATCAGGCCAAAGCGCACGGCCATTTCGCGGATCGCCAACACGGTGGTGGCGGCCCGGGTGCGCGAAGCGCTTTTGACTTCCAACTGCCAGTGATCGAAATCGCACGTTTCGAACAGCTCCTCCAGGCGCGGGATCGGGCACGGCTTGACCCAGCCCGGGCCGCCTTTGCGCGCGTCCATCTTCACCAGGTCGGCCGCCGAGTACTCGACGACTTTGCCGCGTCGGTCGGCGGTGCGCTTGAGGGTCGGGTCGTGGATGACCATCAGCTCGCCGTCCATGGACAGGTGCAAATCCAGTTCGCAGCGGCGTACGCCGTGCTTGAGGCACTCCTGGAAGCTGGTCAGGGTGTTTTCCGGTGCTTCGCCTTTGGCACCGCGGTGGCCGTAGATCAGGGTCACAGTTGCTCCTTTATGCCAGGTCGTCCGGCAGGGTGAATTCGAGAGTTCAAGTGTCTTGGGCGTCGCTCTGTTCCCGCGCCAGGCGCCGTTCCTGGGCCTGTTTCTGCAGGATGTAGCGCGCCAGCAGTTGGCGTTGGGCGTCAGTCATGGATTCGAATTCGGTGCCGACGTCAAAGCCGCCGCCCTTGGGGTCGCAATGGGTGACCCGCGCGCGCAGCAGCAGGCCGAGCGCCTGGGGCATCAGCACCAGCTTGACCGCCAGGTGGGCACCGGCCGGCAGGGGGGTTGGGTGTTGGAAATCGATGCCGCCTTCGGAAATGATCACCGGCTGCGGTGCGCCGACCTCATCCAACAGGCCGCGCGCCATGATCTGGCTGAGCAGGTCCAGGCGTTTGTTCTGCACCCGCAGGAAGGCGGCGAGGGTGCGGTCCTTCTCACTGAGCTGGCGCAGCAGGTGCTGGGCTTCGAATTCGCTCAGGTGCAGTTCGCTGAGCAGATTGAACAGCGGTGAATCATCCAGCAACACTTCCTTGCTCGCTGCTTCGGGGGCAGACAGGCTTTTGATTTGGAGTGCGATCATGTCGTCGATACGGTAGTATTCGCGGCGCTCTTCTTCATCTAATGTCGACATGGCGAACCCCAGGTAACGGTAATGGTCTGAGTGTAAAGCTGCTTACCAGACCCCGCCACCGGGACGTCTTCTTTTCCTCCGAACAAGCCCCGACATGTTCAGACCTCTCTTCGTATTTATCGGCACGCGTTATACCCGTGCAAAGCGCCGCAATCATTTTGTGTCGTTCATTTCTCTCACCTCGATGATCGGGCTCGCCTTGGGCGTGGTCGTGATGATCGTGGTGCTGTCGGTGATGAATGGCTTCGATCATGAGATGCGCACCCGCGTGCTGGGCATGGTGCCCCACGCGACCATCGAGGGCGATGCGCCCATCAGTGACTGGCAAAGCCTGGCCGACAAGGTCAAGCAGAACCCCAAGGTGCTGGCCGTTGCGCCTTTTACCCAGATGCAGGGGTTGCTGACCAATGACGGCAAGGTGCAGAAGATCCTGCTCAATGCCATCGACCCGGCCCAGGAGCGCAACGTCTCGATCATCGACAAGTTCATGCTGCAAGGCAAACTTGACGACCTGGCGCCCGGCAGTTTCGGCATCATCATCGGCGACAAGGCCGCGGCCAAGCTCGGCGTGGGCCTCGGCGACAAGCTGACCTTCGTCGCGCCGGAAGTCACCGTGACCCCGGCCGGCATGTTCCCGCGCATGAAGCGCTTCACCGTGGTGGGCACCTTCCACGTGGGCGCCGGCGAGATCGACGGCTACCTCGGCCTGACCAACCTCACCGACCTGGCCCGCCTGCATCGCTGGCAGCCGGACCAGGTGCAGGGGCTGCGCCTGAAGTTCAACGACCTGTTCGACGCGCCGCGCGGCGCCTGGGAAATCGCCCAGCACTTGGGCGAGTCCCAGTACTACGCCCGCGACTGGACCCGTACCCACGGCAACCTCTACCAGGCCATCCGCATGGAAAAAGCCATGATTGGCCTGCTGTTGCTGCTGATCGTCGCCGTGGCCGCCTTCAACATCATCTCCACGCTGGTGATGGTGGTGAACGACAAGAAGGGCGATATCGCCATCCTGCGTACCCTCGGCGCCACGCCGGGGCAGATCATGGCGATCTTCATGGTGCAGGGTACCGTGATCGGCGTAGTCGGCACCTTGATCGGCACGGCCGTGGGCATTCTGGCCGCGCTGAACGTCAGTGCCGCCATCGCCGGCCTCGAAACCCTGATCGGCCATAAGTTTCTCAACGCCGACGTCTACTTCATCGACTACTTGCCGTCCCAGGTTCAGGCCCAGGACGTGTTGATGGTGGGCGGCGCTGCGTTGGTCCTGAGTTTCCTTGCCACCCTGTATCCAGCCTGGCGCGCGGCACGTACCCAGCCAGCACAGGCCTTACGTTATGAGTGAATCGGGCATGAGTGAAAAAGCAATCCTGAGCTGCCGCAACCTGGGCAAATCCTACGAGGAAGGCCCGGAATCGGTGGTGGTGTTGTCCAACCTGCAGCTTGAACTGCATCCGGGCGAGCGCGTGGCGATCGTCGGCAGTTCCGGCTCCGGCAAAAGTACCTTGCTGAACCTGTTGGGCGGCCTCGATACGCCGTCCCAGGGCAGCGTGTGGCTGGCCGGTGAAGAACTGTCGGCCTTGGGTGAAAAGGCCCGTGGCCAACTGCGCAACCGTTCGCTGGGCTTTGTGTACCAGTTTCACCATCTGTTGCCAGAGTTCACCGCCCTGGAGAACGTGTGCATGCCGCTGTTGATCGGCAAGACCGCGATCCCGGAAGCCCGCCAGCGTGCCCAGGCCCTGTTGGAGCGCGTTGGTCTCGGCCATCGCCTGCAGCACAAGCCGGCGGAACTGTCCGGCGGCGAGCGCCAGCGTGTGGCGATTGCCCGTGCCCTGGTGAACAACCCAGGGCTGGTGATGCTCGACGAGCCCACCGGCAACCTCGACTCCCACACCGCCCAGGGCATCAAGGATTTGATGCTGGAACTGAGCACCCAGATGCGCACCGCGTTCCTGGTGGTGACCCATGACATGAGCATGGCCCGCCAGATGGACCGCGTGTTGCACCTGCAGGAAGGTCATCTGGTCGCCATCTGACCCGTTTCAAGCCCGGTGCTTCAAGCGCCGGGTTTTTTCATTTTTTCAGGCGGTGCACGCGAATGTTCAGACCGTTATCGATTTTTATCGGCACGCGCTATACCCGCGCCAAGCGCCGCAACCGTTTTGTCTCGTTTATCTCGATGACTTCGATGATCGGCCTCGCCCTGGGCGTGTTGGCGATGATCGTGGTGTTGTCGGTGATGAATGGCTTCCAGCGCGAAATGAGCTCGCGCATTCTCGGCATGGTGCCGCACGCGACCATCGTCGGCGTGAACCCGATTGACGATTGGCAGCCGGTGGCTGCTGCCGCGATGAAGAATCCGGAAGTGACTGCCGCCGTACCTTTCACGCAGATGGACGGCATGTTCTCCTACAAGGGCGCCATGCAGCCGATTGAGATCAGCGGCATCGATCCGGCGCAGGAAGGCAAGGTGTCGATCGTGGCCCAGCACATCGTGCGCGGCAAACTGGATGACTTGAAGCCCGGCGAGTTCGGCGTGGTGGTCGGCGAAATCACGGCCCGGCGCTTCCGCCTGAATGTGGGCGACAAGCTGACCCTGATCGTGCCGGAAATCAGCACGGCGCCGGGTGGCATCACCCCGCGCATGCAGCGCTTGAACGTGGTCGGCATCTTCAAGGTCGGTGCCGAGCTGGATGGCTCCATGGCCATGATCCACATGGCCGACGCCGCAGAGATCCAGCATTGGCAGCCGAACCAGGTGCAAAGCGTGCGCCTGGCGGTGAAAGACCTGTACGCGGCGCCCAAGGTCTCGGCGGACATTGCCGCCAGCCTGGGCACGGGCTACAAGCCTGATGACTGGACCCACACCCAGGGCAGCCTGTTCAGCGCGATGAAGATGGAAAAGACCATGATCGGCCTGCTGTTGCTGATGATTGTCGCCGTGGCCGCGTTCAACATCATCGCGACCTTGATCATGGTGGTGAACGATAAGGGTGCGGACATCGCGATCCTGCGCACCATCGGCGCCACACCACGGCAGATCATGGCGATTTTCATGGTGCAGGGCACGGTGATTGGTGTCGTTGGCACCTTGATCGGCGGCATCCTGGGCGTGATTGCGGCGCTGAACGTGAGTGAGCTGGTGGGCTGGGTCGAGCGCGTCACCGGGCAGCATATCTTCAGTTCGGATGTGTATTTTGTCAGCAACCTGCCTTCGGAACTGCAGGGTGGGGATGTGCTGCTGATCTGCACGGCCGGGTTTGTGTTGAGCTTTCTGGCGACGATTTACCCGGCGTATCGGGCGGCGAAGATTGAGCCGGCGCATGCCCTGAGATATTCGTAGACTTCAACACCGCTTTCGCGAGCAAGCCCGCTCCCACATTTGAATGTATTCACAAATCAAAATGTAGGAGCGGGCTTGCTCGCGAAGAGGCCGGCCCGGCTTGCATCAATCTCCGGTAGGCAACTCAATTACAAATCTTGTCCACCCCGCCTCAGATTCACCATAAATCCTCCCCCCATGCGCCCGCACAATCGACTGGGTAATCGCCAGTCCCAATCCCGCATGTTCACTGCTGCCTTCATGCCGAGCCGGGTCCGCCCGGTAGAACCGATCGAACAACCTCGGTAACAACTGCGTAGGGATACCTTCGCCGGTGTTCTCGACCGTGAGGGTCACGCCGTCTTGCATGCGTACCCGCACTTCACCGCCCGGCGGGGTAAACCGCAGGGCGTTATCAAGCAGGTTCGACAATGCGCGGCGCAACATGCCGCGATCACCCATCGTGTGGGCTGTGCCTTCGCGCACCAGGCTGACTTGGGCGTCGTCGGCCAATAACGCAAAAAACTCCAGCAACGCATCGACTTCATCGGCCAGCGCCAAAGGCTCGCGCTTGGGCATCAGCAACCCATGATCCGCCTTGGCCAGATAGAGCATGTCATTGACCAACTGCGCCATCCATTGCAACTCTTCCAGATTGCTGTGCAGCGCCTCGCGATAATCCTCCAGCGGGCGTGGCTGGGTGAGGATCACCTGGGTCTGGGTGAGCAGGTTCGACAACGGCGTGCGCAGTTCGTGGGCGATGTCGGCGGAGAAGGCCGAAAGGCGTTGGAAGGCATCGTCCAGGCGGCCAAGCATGGCGTTGAAGGTTTGGGCCAGTTCGGCCAGTTCCACTGGCATGTGTTGCTGGGGCAGGCGCTGGGTCAAGGAATGGGCCGACACACTCGCGGCCACTTCCCCCATGCGCCGTAACGGTCGCAAGCCACTGCGGGCGGCCCAGGCGCCGAGCAGGGCGGTGGCCAGGGCTGACAGGCCGACGGTGAGCCAGATCAAATGCTGCATACGCTGCAGGAAGTGCTGGTGGTGGGTGATATCCAGCACTAGGGTCAGCTGTGGCGAGTCCGCTTGGCTTGCCCGCAACGGCGCGTTGTAGACCCGGTAGTCGGTGCCGGCGTTTTGCAGGCTGTGCAGGCCGGGTGCGGTGGGCAGATTGACGCCGGGCGCACCGTCGAACCAACGCTGGCCTTGGGCGGTAATGCGCAGCGCCAGGTCAGGTTGGCGATTGAGCTCGGCGCGCAGTTGGGTTTCACGTTGCGCGAACACCTGTGGCGAGTCGACACCCTGTAAGGTGCTGCGCAGGTTCACCAGCTTGCTGTCGAGTTGTTGCTGGTCCAACTCAATGAAGTGGGCCTCGCTGGCCCGGTTGAACAGCACGCCCGCGATCAGCGAGACCACCGCCGTGCAGGCCGCAAACAGCAACGCCAGGCGGCTGGCCAGGGACAGGCGCTTGATCAATTGACGCGCTCCTCCAGCACATAACCCATGCCGCGTACGGTGTGGATCAGTTTATTCGGGAAGTTGTCGTCGACTTTCAGGCGCAAGCGGCGGATCGCCACTTCGATAATGTTGGTGTCGCTGTCGAAATTCATGTCCCACACCTGGGAGGCGATCAGCGATTTGGGCAGCACTTCGCCTTGGCGGCGCAGCAGCAGTTCGAGCAGGGAGAACTCCTTGGCCGTCAGGTCGATGCGTTGGCCGTCCCGCTCGACACGGCGACGGATCAGGTCCAGGCGCAGGTCGGCCAGTTGCAGCGCGGTTTCCTGCGGCGTGCTGCTGCCACGGCGCAACAGGCTGCGCACGCGCGCCAAGAGCTCGGAGAAGGCGAAGGGTTTGACCAGGTAGTCGTCGGCGCCCAGCTCCAGGCCGTGTACACGGTCTTCCACGGCGTCGCGGGCGGTCAGGAACAGCACCGGGACGTCCAGGCCGGCAGTGCGCACGGCCTGGAGGATCTGCCAGCCATCACGGCCAGGCAGCATCACATCAAGTATCAACAGGTCGTAGTCGCCGGTCAGTGCCAGGTGCTGGCCGCTGGTGCCTTCGGCCACCAGTTCGGTGGTAAAACCCGCCTCCGTCAGGCCCTGGCGCAGGTATTGGCCGGTTTTGAGTTGGTCTTCGACGATCAGCAGTTTCATGGGCAGCTCTTGGCAACGGGTGACGACGGCTTTATACCTTGGGTGTCAGGGCAGGGGGACAACCTGACAAAGTTGTAATCTAGCAGTCAGTTGGCTGGCAGCAGCGCACTCTTAGAGTGTGCCCCAGGTCAGTCAGATATTTTTGGAGAGAAGAGATGGCATTGCGTACACCCCTGTTGCTCGCGGGTTGCCTGCTGGCGTTGAGTTTTGATGCCGTGGCCGATGCTGCACACACCTACGCGTTCGGCGAAGCTGCGCCCGCCAGCAAGGCCACGCGGACCGTAGAAGTGACCCTGCAGGACATTGCCTTTTCGCCCAAGTCCATTGACGTGAAAGCCGGTGAGACAGTGCGCTTTGTGCTCGTCAACAAAGGCCAGTTATTGCACGAATTCAACCTGGGCGACGCGGCGATGCATGCCGAGCACCAGAAGGAAATGCTGCAGATGCAGGCCAGCGGCATGCTTACCGCCACTGGCATGGGCAAGATGGACCACAGCGCCATGGGCCATGGTGCGATGAAACACGACGATCCCAACAGCGTGTTGGTCGAACCCGGCAAAACCGCCGAGCTGACCTGGACGTTCACCAAGGCCACGGGCCTGGAGTTTGCCTGCAACCTTCCAGGGCATTACCAGGCGGGCATGCTCGGCACGCTTAACGTCGATTGATCCGCTGGCGCTTAGGCGCGAGGGCAAAGGCTGGTAGACTGGCGCGGTTTATTTAGCCAGGTTTCCGCCATGCATCCCGCAGCCGAACATTCGCCGCTGGGCAAGTCCAGTGAATACATCTCCACCTACACGCCGTCTTTGCTGTTCCCGATCCCGCGTGCCGCCAAATGGGCCGAACTGGGCCTGAGCGCCGAGACCCTGCCTTACAAGGGCGTGGATTTCTGGAACTGCTTTGAGCTGTCCTGGCTGTTGCCGTCGGGCAAGCCGGTGGTGGCCATCGGCGAATTCAGCATCCCGGCCGACTCGCCGAATATCATCGAGTCGAAGTCGTTCAAGCTGTACCTCAACTCGTTGAACCAGACCGCGTTTGCCGATGCGGCAAGCCTGGAAGCGACCTTGCGCACCGACCTCAGCGCCGCTGCCGGTGCGCCTGTGAGCGTGCGTATCCGCAGCCTGGCCGAGATCGAGGCAGAAGGGGTGATGGCTTTGCCGGGTGTGTGCATTGATGATCTGGATATCAGCGTCAGCAACTACGAGCATCCGCGCCCGGAACTGCTGCGCTGCGATGCCTCGCGCGTGGTCGAGGAAAGCGTGCACAGCCACCTGCTCAAATCCAACTGTCCGGTGACCAGCCAGCCGGACTGGGGCAGTGTGGTGGTGGAATATCGGGGTTCGGCGCTGGATCACGCGAGCCTGCTGGAATACATCGTGAGCTTTCGCCAGCACTCGGACTTCCATGAACAGTGTGTGGAGCGCATCTTCCTGGACTTGCAGCGCTTGCTGAAGCCGGAGACGTTGACGGTGTATGCGCGGTATGTGCGGCGGGGTGGGTTGGATATCAACCCGTACCGCAGTACTGAGGATGTGGCGTTCCAGAATGTGCGGCTGGCTCGCCAGTAGCTATCACGTAAATCAAATGTGGGAGCTGGCTTGCCTGCGATGGTGGTGTATCAGTCACCTGATGGATGACTTAATGATCGCTATCGCAGGCAAGCCAGCTCCCACATTTTGCTTCTGTGCTGGGCGGGGGACTGTATTAGATCCCCATGCTGCCCAGCGTGTTCATGATATTGCGCAATGTTCCGGAAATGACCGGGTGCTCAGCATCGAACTCGATGGCCGCTTGATTGACATCGTCGGAAATACTGGGTGTTTGAGTGGCAGGCTCAAGTTCGAGTTGTAATTCAAACTTGGCAATCAAGGCTTCCAGCGCTTCACGCTTTTCTTCCGACAGCGGCGGTTCCTGTTCCAACTGCCCGCGCAGGATCTCGACCTGTTCTTCCAGTTTTTTGCGATCAGGCATGACGTGTTTCCTTTTATCGATAGGCACTGGCATAGACCGCGGCACGCCGAGAAAGGTCTACGGGCTGACCTGTAGATTAATCCACTGGCGTCGACTGTGCATGATCCGTGTCAGGGCTTCTCGCCTTTAAGCTGGCGCAGGCTGATGTCGGCCAGGCACGTGCCGAGTTCGCCCAGGTGATCGATCACCGAGTGCACCCCCAGCGCGTACAGCGCGAGGGTGGCCTTGCCGCGCTTGAATTCGCGTTCCTGTTCGCTCAGCGCCTGCCATTGTTCGGGCGCCATGCCGCACAGCGAGCCGCAGGAGGCCAGGCCGATGGTCCACAAACCGGCATTGAGGCCTGATTGCAGCAGGCGTGGTTCGCCGCTGACCAACACGCAGCCCTCCAGGCGTTCGATATTCAGTGCCATCAAGGCTTGCCAGCAAGCATGGGGCGCGGGCCAGCGAATGGAGGAGGGCGGCGTGGCCTTGACCCAGTCGGGCAGCGTGGCGGCCAGGGGGGCGGTGACGGCGGGGGGGAGTTCATCCAGCCAGGCGCAGGGCACGCCTTGTTCCTTGAGGCTGCGCAGGATCTTCAGCGCCCCCGGCGTGGCTTGGGAGTCGGGAGAAGGGGAATCGGAGCGTGCCTGGGAACCGAAGTCCACCAGGCAGCCACTCAGGCCAAACAGAACGGCGGTCAAGGCGGGAGCGCTGGCGATGGCTATCTCGGCGTGAGGCATGTCGACATCCCTGAAATAGCGTTAACGCTATCGAGTCGGGATGACAAGCCGATGACAGGATTGTTAATTGTAGGAATTTTGTCCATTTTAGGTCTGACGTTTCCTAGTTGCTGCTTAATTGGCGACTTCCGTCATATACTGACCGCCTTATTCAGGGCATAGCGCCCATGACAGACCATTCAAGGAGCAAAAGCTATGCGCTGGAGCCACTACTTCGCTCAGCTGTCAGTGTGTGCCACTGTCCTGCTGGCCCCGTTTGCCGCGCACGCAGCGTCGGAAGACGACCCGTGGGAAAGTATCAACCGCCCGATTTTCACCTTCAACGATACCGTGGACACCTACGCCCTCAAGCCATTGGCCCAGGGCTATCAGTTTGTAACACCGCAATTCGTCCAGGATGGCGTGCACAACTTCTTCCGCAACATCGGCGATGTCGGCAACCTGGCCAACAACGTGCTGCAGCTCAAACCCCATAATGCCGGTGTCGACACCGCCCGCCTGCTGGTCAACACCACCTTCGGCGTGCTGGGCTTCATCGACGTAGGCACCAAAATGGGGCTGCAACGCAGCGACGAAGACTTTGGCCAGACTCTCGGCTACTGGGGTGTCGGCAGCGGCCCTTACGTGATGCTGCCACTGCTGGGTCCGAGCACCTTGCGTGACGCGCCGTCCAAGTACGTGGACAGCTACACCCAACCGTATCGCTACATGAACGATATCGGCTGGCGCAACAGCACCTTCGGCCTGAACATCGTTGACACCCGTGCCAGCTTGCTCGACAGCGAGAAGCTGATCACCGGTGACAAGTACACCTTTATCCGTAACGCTTACCTGCAGAACCGCGAGTTCAAGGTCAAGGACGGCAAGGTCGTCGACGACTTTTAAGTCGTGACGTTTTGAAATGAAAAAAGGCGACCCTCAGCGGTCGCCTTTTTTGTGCGCGGTGTTCAGCGCATTTTCAGGATCCTGAGGCCCAGGTGCTGGTCGTCACCGCTGGCTTTGGTCCAGACCACCTCGGTGTCCGCCTCCAGGCCCTTGAGGGCGGCGTGCTCCGAATCGATGCGCACGGTCAACAGGTCGCCTACGTTGAACTGGCGAGGCGCCTGCACCTGCATGCCGGAGCTGGACAGGTCTACGCAAACCCCAGCGATCTCCTGGCCTGCGTGGATCAAAGACACATCGGCATCCACACGCATGCGGATGAAATCGCGTTTTTCGGCGTAGTCGCGCTCGTGTTCGCTCATGGGCTTCATCCTTACTTTGTGTTGTGGTCGTGCCTGTTCTTATAACTCCCGGTGATTTGCGGTGTAAAGACGCCCGGCGACCATCGGCATGAGCTTGAAACCCCTCACGGATGGGAGTACCGTCTGCGCCTTAGAAGGGCACCTCTGCTTTACCTTTGTGCATGGGCCAAATCCCAATGCTTTGTAGGACAGAGAGGCTAGAAAGCGAATCCAGTACGTGAGCCCGGCCATTGCCGAGCCGCCTACGCCAACCTAATTCTGGCGCCGTTTGCCCACATGCAAAAAACCAGTGCCACGCTGCTGATAATCGATGACGACGAAGTAGTGCGCGCGAGCCTCGCGGCCTATTTGGAAGACAGTGGCTTCAGCGTCCTGCAGGCCAGTAATGGCCAACAGGGTCTCCAGGTGTTCGAGCGCGACCAGCCCGACCTAGTGATCTGCGACCTGCGCATGCCCCAGATGGGCGGCCTGGAGCTGATTCGCCAGGTGACCGAGCGTGCGCCACAGACGCCGGTGATTGTCGTGTCCGGTGCCGGCGTGATGAACGATGCCGTCGAGGCCCTGCGCCTGGGCGCTGCCGACTACCTGATCAAGCCCCTGGAAGACCTGGCCGTGCTGGAGCACTCGGTGCGCCGCGCGCTGGACCGGGCCCGCCTGCTGGTCGAGAACCAGCGCTACCGCGAAAAGCTCGAAACCGCCAACCGCGAACTCGAAGCCAGCCTGAACCTGCTCCAGGAAGACCAGAATGCCGGTCGCCAGGTGCAGATGAACATGTTGCCGGGCAGCCCGTGGACCATCGACGAATTCAAGTTTGCGCACCAGATCATCCCGTCGCTGTACCTGTCGGGTGATTTTGTCGACTATTTCCGCGTTGATGAGCGCCGGGTGGCGTTCTACCTGGCCGACGTGTCCGGCCACGGCGCTTCTTCAGCGTTTGTCACCGTGTTGTTGAAGTTCATGACCACACGGTTGCTGTTCGAATCCAAACGCAATGGCACCTTGCCGGAGTTCACCCCCTCCGAGGTGCTGGGCCACATCAACCGAGGCCTGATCAGCTGCAAGCTGGGCAAGCACGTGACGATGGTCGGCGGCGTTATTGATGAAGAAACCGGTCTTTTGACCTACAGCATCGGCGGTCACCTGCCGATGCCGGTTTTATACACTCCAGACAGTGTGCGTTATCTGGAAGGGCGTGGTCTGCCGGTGGGCTTGTTCAATGAAGCCACCTACGAAGACCACATCCTGGAACTGCCGCCGACTTTCAGCCTTACGCTGATGTCCGATGGCATCCTGGACCTTCTTCCAGAGCCTACACTCAAAGAGAAAGAAGCTGCCTTGCCCCAAAAGGTCAAGTCGGCGGGCGGCAGCCTGGATGGCCTGCGGCAGGTTTTTGGATTGGCCACGCTAGGGGAGATGCCGGATGATATCGCCCTATTGGTGTTGAGCAGGAATCTTTGATGAGTACCGGAAGAATCCAGTTCGCCGAGCAAGACGGGACCTTCGTCCTGAAGTTTGTCGGTGAAGTGCGCCTGACCTTGTGTTCGGCGCTGGATGCGACGATTGAGCGGATCTTCACAGCCTTGAATTTCTCGGCGATCGTGATCGATCTGACCGAAACCCGCAGCATCGATAGCACCACGCTGGGCCTGTTGGCCAAGCTGTCCATTTTGTCTCGGCAGAAGGTCGGCCTGTTGCCGACTGTCGTCACCACCCACGAAGACATCACTCGGCTGCTGCAGTCCATGGGCTTTGATCAGGTGTTCAACATCGTTGACCGCCCGATCCCCTGCCCGGAATGCTTGACCGACCTGCCGTCCCAGGACCAGTCCGAGGAAGTCGTGCGGGTCAAGGTGCTGGAAGCGCACAAGATCCTGATGGGCTTGAACGAGTCCAACCGCGAAGCCTTCCACGACCTCGTCAACGCGTTAGAGCGCCACTGATCTGCTCGGCTGCTGGAAACCGTCCAATGTGGGAGCTGGCTTGCCTGCGATAGCTGTACGTCAGCCACCTATGTATTGCTGACCCATCGCTATCGCAGGCAAGCCAGCTCCCACAGTTGATCCGAGGTCGGCCTGAGGTACGGGACACAAGCATAAAAAAGGGCGGCACCCGCAAGGGTACCGCCCTTTTTGTCGCCGCCTGCTTTACAGCTTGGCAGTCAACAACGCTTCAAGCTTCTCTTGGTCGCGAGCAAACTGACGAATCCCCTCCGCCAACTTCTCAGTCGCCATCGCATCCTCGTTGGACTCCCAACGGAACTGCGCTTCAGTCAAATGCACACGCGCTTCACCGGCATGGCCTGGTGACAACTTGCGCTCCAGCTTGCCTTCATCGGCCGCCAGCTTCTCCAGCAAGTCGGGGCTGATGGTCAGGCGATCGCAGCCTGCCAGCTCTTCGATCTGGCTCAGGTTGCGGAAGCTCGCACCCATCACCACGGTCTTGTAGCCGTTGGCCTTGTAGTAGTTGTAGATGCGGGTCACCGACTGCACGCCCGGGTCTTCAGCACCGGTGTAGTCGTTGCCATTGGCCTTTTTGTACCAATCGTAGATACGGCCCACGAACGGCGAGATCAGGAACACGCCAGCCTCTGCACACGCCACAGCCTGGGCGAACGAGAACAGCAGGGTCAGGTTGGTCTGGATGCCTTCTTTTTCCAGCTTCTCCGCCGCGCGGATGCCTTCCCAGGTGGAGGCGATCTTGATCAGCACGCGGTCGCGGCCAACGCCGGCTTTGTCGTACAGGTCGATCAGACGGTGCGCACGCTTGAGAATGGCAGCTTCGTCGAATGACAGGCGGGCATCCACCTCGGTGGAAATGCGGCCCGGCACCACTTTGAGGATCTCTTGACCCACCGCCACCGCAAAACGGTCGCTGGCCAGGCCTACGTCACCGTTGCAGTCCTTTACGGCTTCGTCCAGCAGATTGGCATAGCCTGGGATCGAAGCGGCCTTGAGCAGCAGGGAAGGGTTGGTGGTGGCGTCTTGCGGCTTGAGCTTGGCGAGGGTAGAAAAATCGCCGGTATCGGCTACGACAGTGGTGAATTGCTTGAGTTGTTCCAGCTTGGAAGTCATGGGCGTGCTCTGTCCTGTGGGTCTGATGACATTACCCGAGCGCCGACAGGCGCTCAAGGGCGCAAATGCGTTCGATCGTTTGCGAGGGCAATAACGTGAAAACAGCCGTTTGAATCACCGGCCTTGGTGCTAGATAGGAGGCCAAAACGGGCAGCAGGTTCAACCCAATTCGAGCTGCTGTAGGCGCTGGCTTGTCAGCGATGAGCATAGGTACCTACATAGCTCTGGGTACGGCGCCGGATCTGTGGAGAGTAAGCTCTTCCCCGCCGTCGGCCTGACACACACGACCGCTATCTATGTGTTGCCCCGCAATCCAAATGTGGGAGCTGGCTTGCCTGCGAAGGCGGCCTGACAGCCGACCGCTATCTATCTGTTGCCCTGCAATCCAAATGTGGTTGCTTCAGAATCGTGTAGATACCTACGCAGCGATGAGCGCAGGCAGCCCACCCAATCGTCAACCGCAACTCACCGCCCTTCCAACAACGCCCCAGCCTGATCCAGCAACGCCAACGGATCACTCGCCTTGTGAATATCCACCGACAACAACTGCCTGAACTTGCGCGCCCCTGGGAAACCGGTGCCCAGCCCCAGGATGTGCCGAGTGATATGGTGCATCGAACCACCGGTCGCCAAATGCTGCGCAATATAAGGCCGCAATTGCACCAACGCCTCCGCCCGACTGATCACCGGCGCGTCACTGCCAAACAGTTGCTGATCCACCTCCGCCAGCAGATACGGATTGTGATAAGCCTCCCGGCCCAGCATCACGCCATCAAACGTCTGCAAATGCACATGGCACTGCTCCAGCGTCTTGATCCCGCCGTTAAGCACTATCTCCAACTCCGGAAAGTCCCGCTTCAACTGCGCTGCCACGTCATAGCGCAGCGGCGGAATGTCGCGATTCTCCTTCGGCGACAACCCCTCCAGAATCGCGATCCGCGCATGCACGGTAAAACTGGTGCAACCCGCGTCCTTGACTGTCCCGACGAAATCACACAGCTCGGCATAACTGTCCCGCCCATTGATTCCGATGCGATGCTTCACCGTCACCGGAATCGACACCGCATCGCGCATTGCCTTCACACACTCCGCCACCAACGCCGGGTGCGCCATCAGGATCGCGCCGATCATATTGTTCTGCACGCGGTCGCTGGGGCAGCCGACGTTCAGGTTCACTTCGTCGTAACCAGCCGCTTCGGCCATACGCGCGCACGCGGCCAGGTCGGCGGGGACACTACCGCCCAATTGCAGTGCAAGCGGGTGCTCGGCTTCGTTGTGGCGCAAGAAGCGGTCGTGGTCGCCGTGCAGGATCGCGCCGGTGGTGACCATCTCGGTGTAGAGCAGGGCGTGCTTGGAGAGCAGACGCAGGAAGTACCGGCAGTGGCGGTCGGTCCAATCCATCATCGGGGCAACGGAGAAGCGGCGGCAGAGTGGGGCGGTGTGTAGGGGCATGGGGGATCTGAGTTAGCGAGGCGAATGGGGCGCAGTTTATCAGGGATGGGTGTTGGGTGCCGGGGGTGTGCGCTGCGTTTCTCACCTCTTCGCCCGGCGTTGCCGAGCATTCCGCCCAGACGCCTTCCCCAAGCGTCAACCTGAACCAACCCTGTCACTCAGCAAAATTTCATGATTCCCAACGGCCCTGAGGCCTACGATCACTCTTAATAGGGGCCCCTCGCGCCTCCAGCCCACAGGGAATTGAACAATGATCTCGAATCTCGTCAAAGTCGTGATGATCGCCGGCGCGTTGCTGTTGAGTGCGTGTTCGTCGGGGTCGTCGGGTGTGAGCAGCGACCCTTGTTTCACTGGGGGATGCCAGGCGTTCGGCGACCATAGCCCTGGTAAGGCGGCCAAGATGAGTTTTGGCGGCAGTGGGTTGGGCAGCAGTTATGGGGAGTATGGGTCGGGGTTGTTGCATGATGACTGATTAAGCATGGGGCTGCTGCGCAGCCCAACGCGGGGCAGCCCGCTCACCACAAAGGGGAGGGGGTTTAGGCTTTGGCCTGGGCAAGCACAGGTAGATGCCCAAGCTCACGCCATGATGGATCTCGCCAGTGGGGGGTTAGCGGGCAGTGACCGTGCCTCTATGGAATATCTCGCGTCGAGCGCGGCGGCTGATGTTTTCGTGTTTGCTCAGCGCATAGAGTTCATCAAAACGACTGCGATCAATCCCTTCATAGTTGCCCAATGCGTCCATGACCATCTGATCGTAATCCTGCTCGATCACGAACCGGAAAATTTCCCGCCGATAGAAAAAACCAAACTGAAAGGCCAGCACCTCGCTCAAGTGTTCGGTCGGGCTGAGGAAGCAGTTTTCCAGGTCGATGGCTTTGGTGTGCTCGGGTTGCGCCAGGTTGACCATCACATTGTTGGCCCAGAAATCCATGTGCACGACACCCTTGCCGTGCAGGGCATGCAGTAATTTGAATGACACGGTGATCAGGCTGCGGATGTCGCGCTTTTGCTTGAGCCATTCCAGTCCGTTGAGGTAGCCGTCGAGCAGCTCGGTGAAGATGAAGAATTCCTGGATCAGGCCAAACACCGACTTTCTGTAGCCGAAACCATACAGGCTGGCGACAGGAGCGCCGCGTTTGTGTGCGGTGTAGGTGTTGAGAACTTCTTCGACCGGCCAGTCGAACGTGCCGTCGCGCTTGGAGCGGCCGAACGTGACGCGCAGTTTGGGCCGGAGGCTATCGAGTGGTTGGGATTTGGCGAACAGGTCGTTCTCCATCCCTTTCAGCGGGGCGCTGACGCGGTCTGTCAGTTGGTAGCGCGTGTCGATCAGGTTCTGAATCGCTTGCTGGGTGCTGTCGTCAGCGCCTTGCGTAGTGAAGACCGTAGCGTTGCGATGGGTGAGTGTCGATGGGAAGCTCTTTAGCACGCAGCTGTCGGGAAAGCTCAAAACACATCCTTGTCATTCATAAATATGACAAATATGTTACAGGTTGGCGGCATTGGATCCAACCTGAACCTTTCCTGAACGGAAATTAAATAAGGGCGTCAATCGCCTTTTTTTTCTTGATTCGGCTTGAGCGTCCTGAGTCATTTCGATTGTGGGCGAATGGTGTGTGGGTCAATTTCAGCAAAAAATTACCGTGAAAAATATCAGGCATGGTGCCCTAATGGCTTAGGGCTATTATGTTAATTTCGTAAGTACTCTTGATGAAAACAACCTTTTTCGCGAAATTGTTTATTGTTTTTATTGCTTCCCTGCTGGTCTGCGTTGTTTATTTTCTTATCTATGAGTTCCCGTGGCGTTGTTCATGCTCAGTGTGACTGTTTGTATTGTCGAATGAAGAACCTGTCGAGTACGAAGACACTGCCTAAAACCAGTCCTAAAAAGGCACCCATAAAGGCAAACTTTTTGGTGCTTTTATTCGTGGAGGTATTTACATCATCAAGCGTGTTGAATGCTTTTAGCGTATTGCCTGCGGCCACTGCTGGCAGGTTAAGCGCTACCGCTTCGGTGTTGGCAATATCCATGGCGGATTTCAGCTGGGCAGACGCCGCCGCTGCCGTCGTTGCGGTGGTTGATGCAACATACAGGACTGGCTCATTCCCACCCGATTTAGGTGGAGCGTCTTTCAAGGTAACGGATTTGGCTGCCATCACACCCATGGCAGAGTAGAAAATATCATTCTGTATGGTGCTGTACAGCTTGGTTTCCAATGACAGTGGACTGGCTTTGGCTGGCGCATCCTTTTCATTGATTTCTTTATATAAGCTTAGAGCGACGGTTTGGTGATGTAAGTGCTGGCAGTCCACTGTTCAGGCGAAGTTGCAGAAAGGGCCAGAGAAGCAACAGTGCCCACTGCGGTGGTTACAATAACTGTAATCTTGCTATGCCACAGAGCTTGAACAAGTGGTATCAGATCGATTTCATCATCATTGGAACGGACGTTTGAATTCGTTGGACTGCTCACGAAAAATTCCTTTATTTGCATTCTCAAATTGTAGAGAAAAAACACAATGCGCCCATGTAAAAGTACGCTTTGTATTAGATGCAAATAGTTTTTGCCTGGTGGGTTCGGCGGGCCTCTCTTATAGAGTTGCGCCGACCCACTCCACCTGCCGTAGGATCATTCCTGCGATGCATTCATTCAGATACCGCCGCTCAATGCCCGCCGTGCATTCTCCGTGCGATGAGATAAACGCCGAGCCCCACCAACGCCGTCACCGCACCGATGTATCCGGTACTCGTCCATCCCAACCCAGCCGTGATCGCCATCCCGCCAAACCACGGGCCCAGCGCGTTCGCCAAGTTGAACGCGGCATGGTTGGAAGCCGCCGCCAGGCTAGGGGCTTCGTGGGCGATATCCATCAAGCGGATCTGCAACGGCGCTGCCAACGACACCATGGTGCCGACCAGCCCGATGCCAAGCAGCACGCTCCACAGCGACCCTGCGGCAAACGGGAAGAACACCAGCACCGCCATCGACCACACCAGGATCAAGCCGACTGCGCGGAATTGCATACGGTCAAACAGCTTGCCCCCGGCGATATTGCCGATAATCCCACCGACGCCAAACGCGGCCAGGCCAAACGGAATCCACTGGGGCGACACTTTGGTCACTTCGAGCATGGTCGGCGCCAGGTAGCTGAATACGCAGAACATGCCCGCAAAGCCGATGGCACCAATGGCCAGGGCCATCCACACCTGCGGCTTGGTAAAAGCCCGCAGTTCCTTGCGCGGGTCGCTGCGCTGTTCGTCTTGGCGGTGGGGCACGAACTGCCAGACCAAGGCGATGGTGCACAGGGCAATTACGCTTACCAACGCGAACGCCGAGCGCCAGCCCAGGTGCTGGCCCAGGAAAGTGGCGATGGGGTTGCCGAGTAGCATGGCTAACGTCAGTCCCATCATCACCCGTGCTACGGCGCCGGCGCGTTTATCGTTGGGCACCATGCTGGAGGCGACCACCGCAGCAATACCGAAGTAGGCACCGTGGGGCAGGCCGCTGATAAAGCGGAACGCCACCAGCGAGCCGAAGGTCGGCGTGAACGCAGTGGCCAGGTTACCCAGGGCATACAGCCCCATCAGTAACAACAGCATGTGTTTGCGCAGCAGCTTGGCGCCGAGGATCGCCAGCAGTGGCGCGCCGACCATCACGCCCAGGGCGTAGGCGCTGATAGCGTGGCCGACCTGGGGTTCGCTTAAGCCGAGGTTTTGGGCAATGTCGGGCATCAAGCCCATGATGGCGAATTCGCCAGTGCCGATAGCGAAAGCACCCACGGCCATGGCCGCTTCCATTTTGGCGGCACTGCGCGCGGGCAGCACGTGCCCGGGAGTTTGGTGGATAGACATGGATCGCTCTGTTGAGATGGATAACACGAAGGAGAGCCGCCGATGCTACGCACGCAGCGGCGAACCTGTCTAGAACAGCGATTTACGGCAGAGTTCAACGGCGCTTTGAGATCCGTCTTATTCTCCGGCTCGCATGCGCGCCGTACGCTTGCGATGATGAAACTCAAACATTTCCTGCAACCTCTCGACTCGTCCTTCTCCACGCCCAAAGCGGCCCGCAAGCTGTTGCGCCTGTTCGCCCTGGCGTTGGTGCTGGGTGTGTACGCGGGCGCCTACAGCTATTTGCGCGCCGCGCTCAGCGAGGAGATTTCGTTGCGGCGCAGCTATATGAATGAGGCGGTTTCCGATGCCCAGAGTTTCTTTGTCAGCCGCCAGACGCTGCTGAAAAGCCTGGGCCTGTCGACGGTGCGGCATGTGACGGCGCCCGTGGGCAACCTCAATAACGTGCCCGCCGAAGAGGTGCATATTACCCTGGGCGAGGCGGGCAATATCTGGAGCCTGTGGCTGACCCGGCGCATGCTCGACTATCTGGAGGCCAATCAGGTCAATCTGATTTATGTGGCCCAGCGTGCCGAGCCTGGGGTGGAACGCTTGTATACCGTCGGCCCTGCACCGCAGTCTGTGCCACAGACGGTGTTGCAGCGGCTGATGGCGGTGGATACCGGCAACGAGTCGCTCAGCGATGAGCTGTGGCTCACCGAGCAAAGCCGGCAGGATTCGCCGCTGTATATCTTTACGCGTCTGGACGAGCGCAGCCCTGCCTCGGGTTGGCTCGGCCTGGAAGTGGACGCCCCCGACCTGATCAACGCCCTGCAGCATGAAAAAGCCGGGGACTTCATGTTGCTCGACGGCACGGGCCAACTGATTTTCAGCAGTACGCCCCAGCAACCATCGGCGGCGACGGCGCTGCACCAGTATCACGCCACGGCCTGTTTCGGCTGGGAGGGCAGTCGCTGGTTGCCGGACCGCCTGGCCATCCGCAAACACTTGGGTTTTTCCCAATGGCAGATCGTCTACAGCCTCGAGCTGGGTTCGTTGTTGCCCAGCCTGGCCGTGCCGATGCTGGTGTGCCTGCTGCTGTGCGTGCTGGTGAGCGTGTTGATGGTGCGCCTGGTACGACGTATCGATCAGCGATTGATCATCCCGGCGGCCAATCGCATTGAAGCCTTGGTGGAAAGCGAGGCATTCAGCAGCGCAGTGATTCGTATCGCGCCTGTTGCCCTGTGCGTACTGCGCCGCAGTGACGGCGAGGTGGTGCTGGAAAACCCCCTGTCGCGCCAATGGCTGGGCAATGCTCGGGAACGCGAGCAACTGTGTCACGACTGGATTCGCCGGGCCTTTCACGCCGCCGAACAAAGCAACACCGAAGAACTGCAAATGGCCGACGGCCGCCACTTGTTCCTGAGTTTCGCACCCACCCGCTACCAGCGTGAAGAAGTGTTGATTTGCGCGTTCAGCGATATCAGCGAGCGCAAGCAGGTGGAGCTGGCCTTGCAGCAGGCACGCACCCTGGCGGATGCGGCCAATGAGGCCAAGACCTTGTTCCTGGCCACCATGAGCCATGAAATCCGTACGCCCTTGTACGGTGTGTTGGGCACCCTGGAATTGCTCGCCCGCACCGACCTCAACAGCCAGCAGCGTGGCTACCTGAATGCCATCGAGGGCTCGTCGGCGAATCTGCTGCAATTGATCTGCGATGTGTTGGATGTGTCGAAAATCGAGGCGGGGCAACTGTCCCTCGAACTCAGCGTGTTTTCCCCGCTGGAGTTGGTGCAAGAGGTGATTCAAGGGTATGCGGGAGCGGCCCAGAGCAAGGGTTTGCAGTTGTTTGCCTGCCTCGACCCGCAACTGCCGGACCATGTGCGAGGCGACGTCACGCGTATCCGCCAGATTCTCAATAACCTGCTCAACAACGCGCTGAAGTTCACCGAGAGCGGGCGCATCGTATTGCGCTTGCGCCTGGAGAGCCGCGAAGGCGAGCGCGCCCTGTTGCAGTGGCAAGTGGTCGACACCGGCAAGGGGATTGCCGCGCACGACCAGCAGTACCTGTTCGAGCCTTTTTTCCAGGCCAGTGGCAATGCCAATGTGGTCGCGGGCACCGGCCTTGGGCTGTCAATCTGCAAGCGCCTGGTGCACTTGATGAACGGCACGCTGCGCGTGGTCAGCGAGCCAGGGCTGGGCAGCAGTTTTACCTTCACCCTGCCGCTGGAACAGGTTGACGAGTACGCCGATGAGCCGTGGGCGTTGCCGTTGCTGGGCGAGCGGGTCTACGTGGTGTCGCCGGTGCGCGAGTTGGCCGAGAGCATGGGCGGCTGGTTGCGACGCTGGGGCGCACGGGCGCAATTGGGTGTCCCGCACTCGGCCGAGGCCGATCCCGGCGCGGTGCTGGTTGAGCTCTATCCCGGCCCGGTCGATCCGGGCCAACGGCTGCATTGGGGTGGCCCGCGGGTGATAGTGGGCACCGATGAGCATGGCGTCTACCCAGGGCCCGTGGCCTGCTGGCAGATCGGCTTGAACAACCTGCAGGCCCTCAATCGCGCGGTCAGCCGGGCACAGGGCATCGAGGAAAACCGTTCGCCCATCCCCTGCGAGGCACCGGCCGAGATCAACCTCAACCTGCGCCTGCTGGTGGCCGAAGACAACCTGATCAACCAGTTGATCCTGCGTGATCAACTCGAAGAACTTGGCTGCACGGTGGTGCTCGCCGGCGACGGCATTGAAGCCCTCTCGCTGTGGGGCGAAACCGCGTTCGACATGATCCTCACCGACGTCAACATGCCGCGCATGAATGGCTACGAACTCACCGAGCAACTGCGCCGCCTGGGATGCTCGCTGCCGATCATCGGCGCTACCGCCAATGCCATGCTCGATGAAGCCGAGCGCTGTCTCAATGCGGGCATGGACCACTGCCTGGTCAAGCCCTTCACCCTGCGCGCGCTCTACCAGTGCCTGCAGCCTTACCAGAGGAGCGTGGTTTGAGTGCCTATCGCGTGCTCATCGTGGAGGACCATCCCTTTCAACATGAGTACCTGATCAACGTGTTCCAGGCCATCGGCGGCTTTGACGTCGACGTGGTGTGGGACGGCGCGAGCGCGTTGCAGCGCCTGGCCCGCCAGCGCTACGACCTGCTGCTCAGCGACTTGATGATGCCGGGGATGGACGGCGTGCAATTGATCCAGCAACTGGCGCACCTTAAAGCCCCACCGGCCCTGGCGCTGATGAGTGTGGCCTCGCGACGCATGCTCGTTGGTGCCGGTCAGGTCGCGGGGAACCTGGGCCTGACCGTCGCCGGGTTGATCTCCAAACCGGTGCGCGAGCCCCAGGTGCGCACCCTGCGCGATTGCCTCGACAAACTCGCCGAACAGGCGCGCGCGCCGTGCTGTCATCGCGGCGTCAGCCTGCCACGGGAGAACCTGGTACGCGCCTTGGCCAACGGAGAGATCCAGGCCTGGTTCCAGCCAAAAAAGTCGTTGCAGGACGGGCGCATTGTCGGCGCCGAAGCCCTGGCGCGTTGGGTCCACCCGGTGGAGGGGCTGTTGATGCCGGGTGAGTTCCTGGGCGAAATCGAACGCCTGGGCCTGGAAACCCAACTGCTGACCTGCATCCTCGCCCAGACCCTGACGGCCCAGGCCCAGTGGGCGCAACTCGGCTACCGGCTGCCGGTATCGATCAACCTGCCTACCCATCTGCTCGACCAGTGCGACCTGGTCGACCGTCTGCTGGCCCAGGTTCAGCACCGGGATGCCGAGCCCCGGCAAATCACCTTCGAATTGATGGAAAGCTCCACCACACAGTTGTCCAGTAACTACTACGCTGGAGCATGCCGCTTGCGCATGATGGGTTTCGGCTTGGCGCAGGACGATTTTGGCAAGGGTTTCAGTTCCTACTTCAACCTGGTCTCCACGCCGTTCAATGAAGTGAAGATCGACCGCTCGCTGGTGCATGGCTGTGCAGAAAATGAAAGCCTGGCCTCCGCCTTGCAAAGCATCGTCGAACTGGGCCGCAAGCTGGGGCTGACCACCATTGCCGAAGGCGCCGAAACCCAGGCGGAACTGGCGGTATTGCGGCGAATTCGCTGCGACCAGGTGCAAGGCTTCCTGATTTCTCAAGGGGTTGCCGCGGATAAATTCAGTGCGTTGCTGATAGAAGATGGCCCTGCGCCAGCACTTATCTGAGCGGCCAGGGTCACACACTCAAGAAGCCCGAAGGAAGGGTCGCCCGGTCAGCCGGGCGTTATTGGCCAATGCCGGGATCATGCATAGGCTCCACGTCCTGATTCAGGCTTCTGCGGTACTGACGATGAAACATGCAAGCCTGCGCCTGGATAAGCTGGCACAGAGTTCCCAGCGCTTGAACACCGCCCTGTTGCTGCTCACCGGGCTCGTCCTGTTGCTGTCCAGCAGTTGCTACTGGGCGGTCTCGCGGTTGCTCGATGCCGAGCAGGAAAAGGTCGAGTTTCACTTCGCCCGCGTGGTGGAGATCATTCACGAGCACGAGGCGTTCCTGCGCAACGTCGCGGTTGGCTACAGCCGCAGCAATGCGCCGCCGCTGCCGTCGGTGCAATCCACCCAGGTGGTGGAGCTGCAGCGCGACGCCGGGCACGTGGTGGTGCAAGCCAAGGGCTTTGCCTTGTCGTTGCCATTTACCTTGTCCCACGCGGTGGGGTTCTCGGCGGATGACACGCGCCGCGCGCTGGCGTTTGGCGTGCAATTGACCGACTACTACGGCGGCTACTGGGCCAGTTCCTTTTATGCCTCGCCGCAGGTGTTCGTGTTTACGCCCAATGACGTCGCCAGCCTGGCCGTACCGGGCATTGGCGGCCTGCGCCAGCATCAGCCGTTGTTGCGCGAACACTACCGCGAGGTGGTGAGCCGCCTGCACCAGTTACAACAAAGCCAAAGCCTGTTGCTCACCGACAGCCGCGTACGCTGGATGCGTGCGCCCTTGCAGCTGTATCCACGCAGCCGCAGCGTGGTCGCGATGATCGGCCTCGATGCGCCCGCCGCCGTGCTCCCGGCCAATCAACCCCAGGGCCTGCTGACTTTGGCGGCCGTGGTGGATACCTCCCAGGTCGATGAGTTCGAGCGGGTGCTGCAGCGCTCGGTCTACAACCAGTTCACCCTGATCTCACCCCAGGGCGATGTCTTGCTCGGCAGCCTGGGTGATGAACACATGGCGCCCCTGGGCCTGAGCTTCAACAGCCAGGGGTTGCGCTTCAAGATGCTCAGCGAGGGCGGCGAGCACTGGACTGGCCTGTACGCCATCAGCTATCAGGATTTCCTGCGCTACGCCAAGTGGCCGCTGTTGGGCCTGGGCCTGACGTTTCTGGCGGCCGTGCTGCTGGGCTGGTGGATCAACCATTGGTACAAGACCCGCATTGTCAGCCCGGCCCAACGTGCCCAGGAGCGTCTGTTCGATAGCGAGGCGTTCAACCGCATCATGCTGCACAACGCCCCGGCGGGCCTGTGTGTGGTGCGGCGCAGCGACTGCCAGTTGTTGCTGGAAAACCAGCGTGCCTTGCTCCTGGGGGGCACCGCACCGCTGGTGGCCGTGCTCAAGGCCAACGACGGCCCGGAAACCCCCGGCGAGATGTGCCTGGCCGTGCAGGGCCGCTACCTGCAAATTGTGGTGGTGGCCGCGCGCTACGAAGGCGAAGACGTGTTTCTGTGCGGCTGCAACGACATCACCCGCCATGTGGACGAAACCTTGCAGTTGAACCAGGCCCGCCAGGAAGCCACGGCCGCCAATGAAGCCAAGACCGTGTTCCTGGCCACCATGAGCCATGAGATCCGCACGCCCCTGTACGGTGTGCTGGGCAACCTGGAACTGATGGCCCTGACCGCCATGAGCGAGCGCCAGCGCCAGTACCTGGAAATTATCCAAGGCTCGTCCACCGTGCTGTTTCAACTGATCAGCAACATACTCGACGTGTCGAAGATCGAGTCCGGGCAAATGGCCGTGGAAGCGGCGCCGTTCAATCCGCGGCAACTGGTGGAGGAGGCCGTGCTGGGCTTTACCGCCACGGCACGCAACAAGGGTTTGCAGATCGATGCGGAAATCGACCCGCAAGTGCCCCCCCAACTGCTGGGCGATGCGGGGCGTATCCGCCAGATCCTGCATAACCTGCTGGGCAATGCGATCAAGTTCACCGAGTCGGGGCGCGTGCGTTTGCGGCTGACCGTGCAGGCACTGCTCGCCAATGAAGTCGCCCTGCAATGGCAAGTCACCGATACCGGCGTGGGCATTCCGGAAAAGGCCCTGGATCAATTGTTCAAGCCGTTCTACCAAGTGGCGGGCGGCCAGGATGGCAACGGGGCGGGACTGGGACTGTCGATCTGCTCGCGCTTGAGTGAGTTGATGGGCGGCAGCATGCGCGTGGTCAGTGAGCCTGGGTTGGGCAGCAGCTTTTCGCTGTTCATCACCTTGCCGATCGTTGACGGTGCCCCCTTGGTGGCCAGCCCCGAACTGGTGCCGTCGTGCCTGGATGCGCCTTGCCTGAACGTGCGGGTGCTGGTGGCCGAAGACAACCCGGTCAGCCAGGCCGTGCTGCAAGAGCAGCTCGAAGCCCTCGGCGCCCAGGCCACCGTAGCGCGGGACGGCGAGCACGCCTTGCAAATCTGGGGCTCGCAGCCGTTCGACCTGGTGATCACCGACATCAACATGCCGCGCCTCAACGGCTATGACTTGGCCCGCGCACTGCGTGAACAGGGGGTGCAGGTGCCGATTATTGGCGTGACCGCCAACGCCCTGCGCGAGGAAGGCGAGCGTTGCCTGGCGGTCGGCATGAACGCCTGGGTGGTCAAGCCGCTGAGCATGAGCACGCTGCGTCAGGCCTTGATGGCGCACTGTCGCCGCGCCAGCGCCCTGGCGGTGCCTCCGGCGGAGCGTGACCGCGACGGCTGGATCGAGTTGTCCCCGTCCATGCGCCAATTGATGGGCGATACCTTGCTGGAGGATGTGCAGCACATCGAACAGGGCCTGGCCGCCGGCGATGCCGACCGGGTGCGCCAGCGCCTGCATAGCCTCAACGGTGCGCTGGCCAGTGTGCGTGCCGGGTTGCTCTCCAATGCGTGTCAGACCTGGGAAAACACGCTGTACGAAGGCCCCCTGGATCACTACGCGACCACGCAGATCAGGGCGTTGTGTGCGCGGCTGACGGCGGTGGCGCACTGCTTGCTGGCAGAGTCGAAAGCTCACTACAAGGAAGATAAATAATGCGAGAAATGAATGTCGTCATTGCCGACGACCACCCGATCGTTCTGGTGGGCGTGCGCGAGATTGTGCAACGTGATTCACGTTATCGCCTGGTGGGCGAGGCCGTCAGTTCCAGCCAACTGATCGAGCTGTTACGCACGCATCGGCCGCAAGTGCTGATCACTGATTTCAACATGCCGGGCGACGACACCTACGGCGATGGCTTGAAACTGATCGAGTACATCCTGCGGCACTTCGCCGACACCCAGGTGCTGGTGCTGACCATGATCTCCAACAGCCTGATCCTCAGCCGTCTACAGGAACTGGGGGTGGCGGGCGTGATCCAGAAAAACCACCTGCACGGCGAAATCGAAAAAGCCCTGGGCGCCATCAGTGCCCAGCGCAATTACCAGGCGCCTGCGCCTGCGGCAACGTCGGTGTTGGGCAGCGCGTACCAGGTGCAGGAGCGTTTCCAGAGCCTGTCGCCGCGGGAAATGGAAGTGTTGCGTTTATTCGTGACGGGCATGAGCGTCAGTGACATCGCGCGGCAGTTGAGCCGTAGCAACAAGACCGTCAGCGCGCAGAAAATCTCGGCCATGCGCAAGCTGGAAGTCGACAGCGACCAGGCATTGCTGACCTATTGCATCGAGGCCCGGCAGTTCCAGTAGTCAGCGGTAGGTGATCTGCATCAACAGCATCGCGCTGTAGCTGCCCGCGTCGGGCAGTTCACCCAGGGACACGGGCTTGACCCGCAGGGTCAGTTCCAAGGGTTCGTCGATTACCGGCCAGGTGCCGGTTTTACCCAGGCTGAAATCAGCCTTCGCGCCTTTATTCAGCAAACCAAGCTGCAACCCCAGCGCCGGGCGGCTGGTGAGCAGGGTGTGGCTGTCGACGCTTCCCAGCCCGGCAGAGAGCGTAAGGCTGACGTGGCTGTTGGCTTGGCAATCGAACACCAGCGGCACGTCGGTGGCGCCGGCGCTGTCGTCGGCTAACTGGTTGAGGTTGACCTTGCCCAGCTCCACCTGTTGCGTGCTTGGAAAGCGCGCCGTGCAGGGTGGGGTGATCAGCTTGCCGCTGACGTCGATCTGCGCTTGCTCCGCCGGTTGCGCGAGGGGGGCGGTGCCGGCCACGATCAGCAGAATCCAGGTGAGCGCCTTCATAGGTAATTGAGGGTCATGACCATGGACGACGTAAATGCGCCAGGCGCTAGCGTGCCACGCTCGACCAGCTTTGCCTTGAGGCTGATGTCCACGGTGCCGCTGAGGTTGCTGTACGTCTTGGTGGTGCCGGTGAGGTTCGCTGCAGTGTCGTCCGCCCAGAGTAACGACACACCGAGGTTGTCAGCGGTGGTCTTGGCCACGGTGGCGGTGTAGGTGCCGTTGTTGGCGGTGAAGCTGACGTTCAGCGATGAGCCCGCCGGGCACGTCATGCGTACCGGCAACGCTACGGTTTCGGTGGTTGCCACCTGGTCGGTGCGCACATTGCCGAACGCAGCCGTGAGGGTGGTGCCGGTGTTCAGCGCACAGGGTGGGCGGGTGAGGGTGCCGCTGACGGTGATATTCACCGTGTCGGCGGCCTGGGCGGTGGCGCTGAACAACGCCAGGGCGAACAGCGAAGTTTTCATGACGAGGGCCTCAGCGGTAATCGATGGTCAGGGTGTATTGGCTTTGGAATGCACCGGTGGGCGACTGGCCGGCGACCAGTTGCGGTTTGAAACTGAGATTGACGTTGTTGCTGCCAGTCTTCAGTTGCAGGTTGCGCACGCCGCTGAAGTCCACCGGGTTGTAGGAGTCGGTCCAGATCGCCTGCATGTTCAAGCCGGCCAGCGTGGTGCGTGATACCCCGGTTGTGGCGTTGACCACGGCCTGGCTCGGCCTCAGGGTGGCCGTGGCTTGCACGGCGGTCGCACACTTGACCGACACCGTGGTGGATTGCACCTGGCTGCTGAGGTCGGCGTTGCTGATGTTGCCGAAGCGCAGGTTGACGGCACTGGGCGAGCTCAGCGTGCATGCCGGTGTGTAGACGGTGTACACAAAAGGCATATCCAGGAACCATTCGGCCCATGCCAGGTAGTTAAGTGAGGTCACGCCAATACGTACTTGCACGTTGCGCGTGCCGGTGGTTCTGGGCGCGGTGCCCACCAGGTTGTAGCGATAGCGCACCACTGTGTTGAGGGGCAATCGCTGGCACGTACCACCCAGGCAGATTCCACTGAATTTACCAATATCAAGTTGCGGCAGAACGGTCCAGCTGGAGGGGTCTACAAACTGCAGTGCGGCATGGTTGTAGCCCGTCCCGTAGGTAATGCTGGTGTTCACGCCTGCCGCGTAGGGAAAGGCACGGCGAATCGTGCACGTGGCGCTGTACTCGACATTGATCGCTTCACCCGGCTGGAAACGGTAGCCATAGGTCGGGTAGCCCGGCGTTCCGCATTCGACGTTGCCGCCGATCAGTGCCTGCGCCTGAAATGACAGGCAGCAAAGCACGCCGGCCCACAGCGCCAGTGTCACGCGGTTGCGTATATTCACGATCATGGTCACGAATCCTTGGCGCCCGACCCACCGGCCGCGCGCTCACATTGAAGGTTGATCTGCGTAATCCCGCCCTCGGCGGGCCCGTCGTCGTTCAGTTTCAAGTCGCGGCTGCACCACGGTTGCCCGTCCACGCTGATCATCAGTCGCGCCTCTGGCGGCACGCCGGTCAGGAACACGCGACCTTTGTCCGCCACCAGGGTGTTGCCCAGCGAACGCCCGTCTATCGCAAAGAGCTCGGCGCGGGCGGCAAAGGGCGCGGCTTCGCCCTGGGTGTCGCTGATGCGGAACAGAATGCGTTTGCCGCGCCGAGTGTCGAAGTCCGCCAGCACAAAGGCGCCGCGATTGGGCGTGACTTCCTGCACCGGCTCGGCGATGTCGATGTCAGCGGACATCGACTGGGTGTCCAGGGACACGCGGTTCTTACGATAGGGCAGGGCGGACGGCACCACCGTGTAGCCATTGGCGTTGGTGCGCACCCCACGCTTGTTGGTGATCGCCACATCGGCGGCTCCTGGCGTGGCCACGATCACGTTGGTTTCGCCCAGCGGCTGGCTGAACATCAGGTTGCTGCCGTACGCCACCACTGAGCCTTCTACGCCCAGGTCCAATTGGCGGTTGCCGGTGGACTCGTTGTAAGCGCCGCGCACAATCGCACTCGGCGCGTCGTACTGGGCGGCGAACGTGCCGCCCGTCTGGCGTTGGGCGCCGTTGACTTGCTGCGCCACGCCCGCGCTGTAAGCCAGGGTGTCATCGTCAAAAGCGTTACCACTGAGGGTCGCGGTGCGTGACGCCGCGCCGCGCGCGCTCTGGTTCATGCTCGCGGTGACACGTTGGTTGCGCGGGCTGCCCAGGGGCATGCTGACACTCAGGGACAGGCTGCGATCGTTGCTGTCAGCACCTTTGTTCAGGCCCAACCCGAGGGAGTAGGAAACACTCCCGGCGCTCACGCTATAACCCAATTGGATCGAGGTGTCGGCATGGCCCCTGTCCCAATACGCGGTTTTCGACACGTTGGCGTACACCCCGCCGTAGCCGCCCAGTTGCTGGGACACGTTGGCGGTGAAGTTGCTTTTCATATGGCCGCGGCGGTAGGTGTCCAGGGTTTGCCCGGCATTGCGGCTGTTGAGCGCTTCGTTGAACGAGTAGTAGCTGCCAGTGGAATAGCGGTAGCCGATCAGGCTGAAATTGGTGTCGGTGGCCGCCAGGGATTTTGAATAGCGAAACCGGAACGACTGGCCGCTGGCGCTGGTTTTTTCATGGCCCATGGCGTCGCTGCGGGCGTGGGTCACGTCCACTGAAATCGCGCCGAAGCCGGCGAAGTCGTGGGCGAAACCCAGCAGGCCGGCGTTGTATTGGTCGCTGAGCAGGCTGGCGCCGAATAGCGTGGTACTGCCACTCAAACCTCGGCGCAGGGAGGCCTGGAGGAAGGCCGGGGTTTCTTGTGCAAAGGCCGACTGCGCCGGGCGGTACTGGCCGGCGAACAACGAATAGCTTTGCTGCCCCTCGCGCAGCATGTAGGGCACCGACGAGAACGACTGGGTGTAGACCTGGCGCTGGCCATCCGGGCCTTCCACGGTGACCTCGATGTCACCATTGCTGGCGGTGGGATACAGATCCGTCAAGGCAAACGGCCCCGATGGCACCCATTGCTCATGGATCACGTAGCCACGCTGGCGGATGATCACCCGCGAGCGGCCATTGGCGATGCCGCGCACCACCGGTGCGAATTCACGGGACTGGTCGGGCAGCATGTCCAGGTCCGAGGCGATGCCCACGCCGCGATAGGGAATCGCGTCGAACAGGTCGCCCTCAGTGGTAGCGTCGCCCAGGGTGGCAATCGCCATCATGTTGCCCATGTCCCGTTGGGCATAGGTTTCCATCGACTCCCAGCGCCCGGTGTCGCCCGTGCCTTTCTGCCAGGTCGAGAAATTGCGCAGGCGCCAGGCCCCGGCATTGATGCCACTGCGAAGGCTACCGAACTGGTTCTGGCGACGGCCGCTGTCGGACTCTGTTGTGCTGCCGCTGAAGCTGTAGTTGGTGAACGCCACGTTCTCACCGGTGCTCCACTGCCGACGGCGCACCTCAAACGCAATACTGCCCAGGTACGCCTGAGGAATGTCGATCGATAGCAACTGGCGGTTGAAGTCGTAGTCGTAGACCACCCCGGCCAGGCCTTGGTCGAAGGCCACGCAGGTGGGGTCCGCATCGCTTCGGTTTTGCAGGGCCGTTTCGGCCACGCCCTGGGCGCGCAAAAAATCCGCATCCAGGCACGGGAACAGCCCCGTGGCCGAGCGATCCGCCGTGCCGGTGGCGCGCACGAAGCGCACGTCGCGCTGGTCGACAGCGTGTTGGTTGACTAGCACATCGACCCGGTAGATTCCCGGCAACTGGCCTTCGCTCATGGCGCTGACCTGTTGTTTCACCGCCGCCGAACTCTGCCCACCGCCGATCTCGAGGAACGAGGCATCGAACTCGTAGCCGGCTTGTGCGGGGGCCAGGTGCAAGGCCACGGCAGCCACGAGCGGACAGCCGAAAGCCTTCACGGCGCGACGGCGCGTGAATGGGAATGAACGGTGCATGGGCGTTCCTGATGGGGGCGTGCGCGTGTATCAATGAATGCGGATAAGGGGGGCGGTCACGATGCTGCCGTAGTCGTCGATGTAGCTGAGCGACACGTCATCGCCCGCCTTGGCCTGGATCGGTAGTTCGCGCTGTTCCCCAGGGCGTAGCACATCCGGCGCCTGGGTGATCGGCAGGCCGTTGAGTGTGAGTTCGCTGACCACGACGTGCAGCTTGGAGGCGTTATTGAATTGCAATGCCCCCGCGGTTGACGTCCAGCCCACCTGTGCCACTGCGTCCTTGAGCGAGCCTTTGACGCCTGCGGGGCGGTAGAACAGCTTGATGGTGGTCTTGAGAGCAATCTGCAGCACGTTCTTGCCTTTCTGGTCGTCGCTCATGGCCGGAATCGCCTTGACGTTCATCAGGAACAGGCTTTCGCGGTCCTGGGGTACATCGGCGCCCCCGGTAAAGATGACGCGCAGGATGTTTTCCTTGTTCGCATCGAGTCGGAACAGCGGCGGGGTGACGATAAAGCTGTCGACACTTTCGTCATTGCCCGTGCCAAAGCGGCTGACCCAGGATTGCACCAGGTAGGGCGAGGTGTCTTCGCGATTGCTGACGGTGAGGTTGGCTTCACTGGAAGCCCCGTCGTAGATCAGCCGCGTGGCGCCGACCGTGACGGCGGCATTGGCTGCCGCGCTGTGCCAGAGCGGCAACAGGGCGAGCAAAAAACACAGGTTCAAACGCATGATGAGAGACCTTTGAAAGTCCGTGGGCCGGCGAGCGGCCCACGGTATTGACGAGCAATTACTTGTAGGTAACGTCGAAGCTGGCCAGCGCGTGCACCTGACCGGTGCCGATACCGGACGTGGTCACGGCATCGTCGCCTTCGCCGGTAGTCGTGTCGGCGACGGTACGCACGTAGGCGGCGGTGAAGTCGAAGGTGTTGGACTGCGTACGCAGGTCGTAATCGGCGGTCGCCGTGTTCAGTGGCAGCTTTTTGCCGGTACGCGAGTCGGCGATCTGAATCGCGATGCCGCGCACTTGATTTTCCCCGGTCAGACCGAGCAGGGTCGAATCGGTGGCGTCCTGCTGACCACTGAAGGTAATGGCGGCGTTCTTGCGGGTCGCGGTGCTGCAGTTGTCCAGGCTGATGGAGAACGCTTTGGGCTTGGCGGTGGAACCCACGGTGGGTGCGAAGTCGGCAATACGTACCGCGTCCAGGGTCACGGATTTATTCACGTCGCCGGTGGTGATGGTGCACGCGTTGTCGGTGACCGAACCGGTGAATTCGATCTGCCCGTCCGCAGCCTGTGCAGTGCCAGCCAGCAGCCAGCAAGCGCCGCAGGCAAGGGTGAGTTGGCTCAGTTTGTTCAGCATTGCAATGCCTCTTTTAAAGGATGGAAGGTTGTCTGCTACCCGTTGGGTGAGCCAATCCATAGTGCAATGCTGCGATTTATAGGCCCATGAGACAGATCTTAAAAACTGGCGAACTGATGGCCTTGCGACTGGCGAGTCCATATCCGACGCCGGGCGTGATATTCTGCGCGCCATCTTGGTCTAGTCTCTCTCTGGTACGTACATCCGTATACGTCCCGGCAGTTGGCTGTCGCCCAGGTAGCTGAAGCCAATAATGATAAGAAGTCAGCGCAGAAGGGACATAAAAGTGAGGTCGATACGTCGGCCTTGTGTGCCCACCCTGCGGTCCTTGAGTGAATGTGCGAACCCCGCGGTGCGTTGCCTGGCGCAGCGTGAATGAGGGTTGCCCATGATCAGGGGCGGTAGGGCGGATGGCGTTTTATCATAGGTGCTACTGATGTTTAAAAAAGTAAACACTGCCCTGCTGGGGCTGGCTTTGTCGCTGGGGATCACGTCCGTTCAAGCGGAAGAGGCAAAGAAAGTCGATGTGCTGCTGATCGGCGGCGGCATCATGAGTGCGACCCTGGGTGTATGGCTCAATGAGCTGGAGCCGGGCTGGTCGATGGAAATGGTCGAGCGCCTCGATGGCGTGGCCGAAGAAAGCTCCAACGGCTGGAACAACGCCGGTACCGGTCACTCGGCCCTGGCTGAGCTGAACTACACCCCGGAAGACAAGAACGGCAACGTTGAGATCCCGAAAGCGGTCGAGATCAACGAAGCGTTCCAGATCTCCCGTCAGTTCTGGTCCTGGCAGGTCCAGCAGGGCGTGCTGAAGAACCCGCGTTCGTTCATCAACTCCACGCCGCACATGAGCTTCGTGTGGGGCGATGACAACATCAAGTTCCTGAAAAAACGCTACGAAGCGCTGCAAGCGAGCCCGCTGTTCGCCGGCATGCAGTACTCCGAAGACCCGGCGCAGATCGCCAAGTGGGTTCCGCTGATGATGGAAGGGCGTGACCCGAACCAGAAAATCGCGGCCACCTGGACCCCGATCGGCACCGACGTGAACTTCGGCGAGATCACCCGCCAGTTCGTCGCTCACCTGCAAACCACGCCTAAGTTCGACCTGAAACTGTCGAGCGAAGTGCAGGACATCACCAAGAACGCCGACGGTTCGTGGCGCGTGAGCTACAAAAACCTGAAAGACGGCACCAAGACTGAAACCGACGCCAAGTTCGTGTTCATCGGCGCCGGCGGCGGTGCACTGCACCTGCTGCAAAAGTCGGGCATTCCTGAAGCCAAGGAATACGCTGGCTTCCCGGTTGGCGGCTCGTTCCTGGTGACCGATAACCCAACCATCGCCGAGCAGCACTTGGCCAAGGCCTACGGTAAAGCTTCGGTTGGCGCGCCACCGATGTCGGTTCCGCACCTGGACACCCGTGTGCTGGATGGCAAGCGCGTAATCCTGTTTGGCCCATTCGCCACCTTCTCGACCAAGTTCCTGAAAGAAGGCTCGTACCTGGACCTGCTGACCAGCACCACCACCCACAACATCTGGCCAATGACCAAAGTCGGTATTCGTGAATACCCACTGGTCGAGTACCTCGCCGGCCAACTGATGCTGTCGGATGACGACCGCTTCAAGGCGCTGCAAGAGTACTTCCCGAACGCCAAGCAATCCGACTGGCGCCTGTGGCAAGCCGGTCAGCGCGTGCAGATCATCAAGCGTGACGAAGAGCAGGGCGGCGTCCTGAAACTCGGTACCGAAGTGGTCAGCTCCGCCGACAACACCATTGCAGGCCTGTTGGGTGCATCGCCAGGCGCGTCCACTGCGGCTCCGATCATGCTGACCGTGCTGCAGAAAGTGTTCAAGGACAAGGTGGCGACCCCTGAGTGGCAGTCCAAGCTGCACCAGATCGTACCGAGCTATGGCACCAAGCTGAACGACAGCCCTGAAGCTGTTGCCAAGGAATGGGCCTACACCGCCGGTATCCTGCAACTGACGCCACCACCTGCGATCCCGCAAGTGACAGCGCCAAAGGCTACCGAGGCGGCCAAGCCTGCGGCTGAGCCGAGCAAGCCGGCCTCTGACCTGGCGCTGTAAGCTAAGTACCCAGCCGATGTGAAAAGCCCGCTGAACCGGTGACGGTCAGCGGGCTTTTTTGTGGCTGGTGTTCAAACCCTGAAGTGCCTGATTTGCTCATTCAGGTGCAAGGCTAGCGCGTTGCCGGAATCGCACAACAAGTACAGGTGTTGTGCAGGCAGCGGTGGCAGTTCTGTCATGTGCACAAGCCCTTCGCCCATGCGGCTCTCTTCCATCAGGCCCACCGCAACGCCACTGCGAACACAGGCTTCAACCGCGGATGAGTTGGGGCTTTCCAGCAGCAAGCGGTGGTAAAGCCCGTAATCCTGTAATGCTCGCAACGCGGCTGCGCGATACGGGCAACCCGCGATAGGTACGGTGATGGGCAGCGGTGCATGGGTTGGGCAATTGAAGCGCTCGCTCGCGACCCACAGCGGCTGCACGGGCCCCAAGCGTTCGCCCTGTGCCAGCGGCTGGGCGCTGACGGTGATCGTCAGGTCCAGTTGGTCGGCCATGAACAGGTTCAGCAATTCGCCACTGGTGCGCGCTTCGATTTCCAATTCCAGCAGCGGATTGTCAGCGATCAGTCGAGGCAGAAACTCCTGTATGAACGCCGGCGCATAGGTGTCCGGAACGCCCAGGCGGATCTTGCCCTCCATACGCTGTGGCATCAGCGAGATCAGCAGGCGGTCATGGCTCTTGAGAAACTCGGTGGTTTCACCCAGCAGTTTCTTGCCGTAAAGCGTCAACTCCACGCCTTGGTTGCTGCGGCTGAACAGGCGCTGGCCAACCTGATCTTCCAGCTTCTGTATCTGTGTCGTCACGGTGGAGGCGCTGCGATGCACATGCTCGGCCGCTTCGTTGAAGCGCCCGAAACGCGCCACCGCGTGGAAGGTGCGCAACAGGTCGATATTCAGTTGTTTGGCCATGATTCCACTATTTCGAATTGATGGTGCGGCTTATTCAAATATACAGAAGCATGCGCGGCCCTTAGCCTTTCAGTCAACGTGAACTGACGGGCAGGCCTCATGACGCGATCAACCTTAAAGCGGCTGCTGTTGCAGGTGGCATTTGTACTCTCATGGAGCTCTGGCTACATCGGCGCCAAACTGGGTACGCAAGGCGGCGGCGCCTTCAATCTGCTGTTCTGGCGCTTCCTGCTGGTCTCGGTGTGCCTGGGGCTGTTCCTGAATGTCAGGTTGCTGAAGGTTACTTGGGCGCAGGTTCGCCATTACGCCGTCATCGGATTTCTCTCGCAGTTCCTGTACCTGAGCTGCCTCTATGTGGCGATCCAGAATGGTTTGTCTCCCGGCATAGCTGCGATCATCGCGGCGCTGCAACCCTTGATGACGGCGGCGCTATCGACCGGCAGCGCGACTGAACGCAGTGGTGGCTGGCAGTGGACCGGGCTGATGATCAGCTTCATGGGTGTTTCCATCGTGATCGCCGGGCAGTATGGCAGTGGCGGGAAGGGTGTCGGCCTGGTCATGTACCCGTTGCCACTGGCCGCAGCGCTGGGGCTGACGCTGGCGACCCTCTATGAGCGCCGCACTAAGCAGCGCCAGGACGCAGGCTTGGTGCTGCCATTGTTCATCCAATCGCTGCTGACCTTGATCGGCTTTACCGGCGCGGTGCTCTACACCGACACGCTGAGTATTCCCCACGATCCTGACGTATTGATCTCAATTGTCTGGCTCACCTTGTTCTCGACCTTCGTCGCCTATTTGAGCCTGTGGATGTTGCTGCGCGTGATGACCGCGACCCAGGTGGCGGCGCTGGTCTACCTCGAACCACCGGTCACCCTGGTATGGGCGGCGTTGATGTTTGGCGATGTGATCCAGGCCTCGACCTACGCCGGCATCGCCGTGGTCGTCGGCGGGCTGCTGTTGATACGCCTGAAGCGACCGACCGTCGCGTGCGCCTCTTGAGGGCTTTGGGTTCAGCAAGCCGACAGACATCACCTGTTAAAAATACCCAAGGCCAAGCAGGAGCGAGGCTGTAACAAGGGGGCATTTTTTAGCCGTGCAGGTTGTGGGCGTCAGCGCCCGAGGGTTTTTTATGTTGCTACGTTATGCGGCATTGGCGGCCATGGTGGTCGCGGCATCCGGGTGTGTGCAAGAACGCGTTGTGCATGAGCGCAGGCCGGTGCAACGTGAGTATGTCGAAGTCGTCGCCCCGCAGCCGCCGCCGGTGCAGGTGATCGAAGTCGAGCCGCCGGTGCGCTATGGCTATATTTGGTCACGCGGTTACTGGCGTTGGGAAGGTGGACGCTATGTCGCGGTGCACGGCCACTGGGAGCCGGTGCGGGAGGGGTACCGCTACGTGCATCCGCATTGGGTGCAGCGTAATGATGGGTACCACTGGCAGGGTGGTGGCTGGGTTCGCTGAGCCCCGGCTAAATCGGCTTCTGGGTGCCCAGGAGCCGAACTTCCCGCAGCAGCGCGGCACCGAGTTGATCGGAGCCCAGCTCCCTGTAACCCACCGCCTTGACCTCGCCGTTCTCCTCCGCCTGGATGAGGATCACCGGGGTTTCCTTGCCGGTGGCTTCGTCGATGTGCATGGCGTACTGGGGAATATCCAGCTTGATCGGCGTACCCGCCGCCTGGCCTTTCACATTGATCAGGAAGGCGGCGCAACCGCTCTCAAGATCCGCACTGGTGGCGGAACGGCCGCTGACGAAGCAGGTTTTTGGCAGGTCGGGCCAGGTGATGGCGTCAGCCAGTGCGGTGGTGGAGGCCATGGCAAGGGCTGCGAGTAGAAACGTGCGCACGTCAGTCTTTCTCTCGATCAAGGTAAAAGCGGTTTGTACCAAAGCCCGCCCGCAGTCGCAACGCTGCGGTTCAGGCCAGGCGCTTCATGCCCGTTGTCTTGATCGCGTTGAGGTCGAAGGTGGCTGTGTACGTGCAACCGGCGGCATGGGCGCAGCGTTCGACCAGGCAGTCTGCAAAGTCGGCCTTGTTCGCCATAAACTTGCGCAGTGCCTGCCAGATGATCTCACCATGCTCCACGGTCAATTCGCGGGTCCGTAACAGGGTTTCCAGCACCGTCACCACATCGGTCTTACTCGACCCGGTCGCCTGTTTCCAGGCCAAGGGCGGTCCTGACTTGGACAGGAATGGTGATTTGACCTTTCGAGGTCAGTGTGGCGGTCGCCATAGTGAAGATCTGCATCGTTATATTCCTTACCCTGGGGTAAGGAGTGACCGAGGACAATATCCGTTGGTCCATAGGTCGCTCATCTGGCGTGGGTCAGGCGGAACAGGTAAAACACTAGCCCGAACTGTCCCCGCCCACAGGGTTTAAAGAGATACGAACCATGACCGACCGCCACCTCATCATTCCCCCTTCCATGCACCCCATCGTCGAGCGCGCCGGCTACGTGCCCGGGGTAAAGGTCGGCAAGACGTTGTACTGCGCAGGCCAGGTCGGGCGGACGGCTGCATTGGCGGTGATCGAGGACCCCGAGGCGCAATTCGTCGCGGCCTGGGAAAATCTGCGGGAGGTTCTGGAGGAGGGCGACTGCACCTTCGACGACGTGGTGGACATGACCACCTATCACGTCGACATGAGCCAGCACATGGCGGTATTTCGCGAGGTGAAAAACCGCTTGTTCCCACGCGGGCATTGCGCCTGGACCACGATCGGGGTGTCCGAACTGGCGCACCCCGGTCTACTGGTGGAAATCAAATGCGTGGCGGTACAGCGCTAAGTCATTGCACCACGCGGTAGCACGGCACATACGCCGCGCCGCCTGGCAATTTCATGCGGTGCTGGGCGACGAAGGCCTGTAGCAGTTCGTCCAGCGGTTTCATGATGGCCGGGTCGCCGTGGATTTCATACGGGCCGTTCTGCTCGATCAGGCGGATGCCTTTGTCCTTGACGTTACCCGCCACGATCCCCGAGAACGCACGGCGCAGGTTGGCCGCGAGTTCGTGAGGCGCCAGCGCGTGGTTCAACTGCAGGCTGGCCATGTTCTCGTGGGTCGGGTCGAACGGGCGCTGGAAGCCCTCGTCGATCTTCAACAGCCAGTTGAAGTGGAACGCGTCGTTGCGTTCGCGGCGGAACTGCTTCACCGCCTTGAGGCCAGCAGTCATCTGGCGGGCTACTTCGGCCGGGTCATCAATGATGATCTGGTAGTGCGCCTGGGCCGCTTCGCCCAATGTGGCGCCGACGAAGGCGTGCAGTTGTTGCAGGTACGGCGCGGCATGTTTCGGCCCGGTGAGAATGACCGGGAACGGCAAGTCGCGGTTGTCCGGGTGCATCAAGATACCCAGCAGGTACAGGAACTCCTCTGCCGTACCGGCACCGCCTGGGAAGATGATGATGCCATGGCCGACGCGGACGAAGGCTTCCAGGCGTTTTTCGATGTCCGGCAAGATCACCAGCTCGTTGACGATCGGGTTCGGCGCTTCGGCCGCAATGATGCCCGGCTCGGTCAGGCCCAGGTAACGCCCGCCGGTGATCCGTTGTTTGGCGTGGGAAATGGTCGCGCCTTTCATCGGACCTTTCATCACGCCAGGGCCGCAACCGGTGCATACGTCGAGGCTGCGCAGGCCCAGTTCATGGCCGACTTTCTTGGTGTATTTGTATTCTTCGGTGTTGATCGAGTGGCCGCCCCAGCACACCACGATCTTCGGCTCGACACCGGGGCGCAGCGTACGGGCGTTGCGCAGCAGGTGGAACACGTAGTCGGTGATGCCCTGGGAATTGCTCAGGTCGATGCGCTGGCTGTCCAACTCGTTTTCGGTGTAGACGATGTCACGCAAGGCGCTGAACAGCATTTCGCGGGTGCTGGCGATCATTTCGCCATCGACGAAGGCATCGGCGGGGGCGTTCAGCAATTCCAGGCGCACACCGCGGTCCTGCTGGTGGATGCGCACTTCAAAGTCTTTGTAGGCGTCGAGGATGGTCTTGGCGTTGTCGATGTGCGCGCCGGTGTTGAGGATCGCCAGGGCGCATTGGCGGAACAGGGTGTAGATGCTGCCGGAACCGGCTTCGCTCAGTTGCTGGACTTCACGTTGTGACAGGGTTTCGAGGCTGCCCTTGGGGCTGACGGAGGCATTGATGACTTGACGTTGGGGCATTCTGATTCCTTGAAAGCGCAGCCACCGCACCCGTAAGGGGCCGCGATGGCTTGAGAATGATGGGCGCCGATTTCGGTCGCACGAGACAGTTATTTACCTCAGGCGCAAGGCCGAGCGCAAACACCGTCCAGTACCATCATGCCGCAGAACTTACTGAATCAGCTTCCAGTTTTTGTAGAAAACCCGACGCAGGGTAAACGCCATGCCGGCAAACCCAGCGATCACGGCGTTGAGAACCAGGGGCACCGGGGTCGGCCGCACGATATCGATGAACAGGCAGTAACGCTTGGCATCGTTTTTGTTGAAAGACGCATGCATCAAGGTGTCATCGAAAATAAACAACGGGTCGTCGTGCCAGTAATGCTTGTGCTTGCCCACCTGGATGTAGACGCCCTCGTGATGGGGCGCCGGAGCCATGTTGTAGAGCACGCGGAACATCATGCGCAGCGGGCCGAAGTGGAAGGACGTCGAGCGGTTTTCATTGAACACCGACACGCCAATGGTCTTCACGAACGGCAGTTTTTCGCGCAGTTGCGGAATATCCAGGGTGGTTTCGATGGCTTGGCCGTACCACTGGAAAAACAGCATGCCGCGCTTCTTCTCGGCCATGCGTTCGTCCAGGTACCCGATGATTTCGTCCTTGTGGGCCATGGCGTTATCGATCACCTGTTGCAGGTCCTCGCGCCAGGCCGGTGGCAGGTCGGCCATCGTGTAGACGTGACGGTTACGCGAGCTCAACAGGTCGAACAGGGTGTTGAACGGCGCCAGCAGCCAGGTGTTGCGACCGCTGCCGATGAAGTATTTCTTGAGGGTGGGCGCGTCATACAGGCCATTACGCAGGAAGTCGTAGACGCCGCACACTACGACTAGGCCGAGAAACACCAGCGTGGTTTCGGGGAACACATCAATGATCAGCAGCACGCCGAGTACCCAGGCGATCGATACCGCTTTTTTACGCAAAGCAGGCTTATTCATGTAACTCAGCTCCAGCAGGACGCCATTCGACAAGTCCTGATCCCTGGCTGCGAGTGGTGGGGTTTTTGAAACATATTGAAACAACTGCGTCATGATAAGGCGTTCGAGGCTGGATAGGCGTTTTAAATATTGCGAAATTGTGAAGGCTTTACACAGTTTTTAACCCTTGTAGCACTGAGTGGATTGGATTTTGTAAACGGAAGATTTGCGACTATCGTGACGCTTCGGTTTTTTGGACGTCATAGAACGGTACGATTGAAGTTGAATGGCCACCACTGGCCTTCGGCACCTTGGAAGAGGCAGAAATTTTATGATCATCAAACCGCGGGTTCGTGGCTTCATCTGTGTGACCGCTCACCCTGTTGGCTGTGAAGCGAACGTCAAAGAGCAGATCGACTACGTCACTCAGCACGGCGTCATCGAAGGCGGCCCGAAAAAGGTCCTGGTCCTCGGTGCATCCACCGGTTACGGCCTGGCCGCGCGCATCAGTGCTGCCTTTGGCTGCGGCGCCGACACCCTGGGCGTGTTTTTTGAGAAAGAAGGCGAAGAAGGCAAGCTGAGCTCCGCCGGCTGGTACAACAGCGCCGCGTTCGAGAAGTTTGCCGTCGAGAAAGGCCTGTACGCCAAGAGCATCAACGGCGACGCGTTCTCCGACGAGATCAAGCGCCTGACCATCGAAACCATCAAGAAAGACCTGGGCAAGATCGACCTGGTTGTCTACAGCCTGGCCGCGCCTCGCCGTACCGACCCGCAAGGCGTGGTGCACAACTCCACCCTCAAGCCGATCGGCAAGGCCGTGACCCTGCGCGGCATCAACACCGACAAAGGCGTTGTGGTCGACACCACCCTTGAGCCCGCTACCCAGGAAGAAATCGACGGCACCGTGAAAGTCATGGGCGGCGAAGACTGGCAGCTGTGGATCGATGCCCTGCGTGACGCCGACGTCCTGGCCGAAGGCGCCAAGACCACCGCGTTCACCTACCTCGGTGAAAAGCTGACCCAGGACATCTACTGGAACGGCTCCATCGGCGAAGCCAAGAAAGACCTCGACAAGAAAGTCCTGACCCTGCGCGACAACCTCGCGGCACTCAAGGGCGACGCCCGTGTGTCGGTACTCAAGGCCGTGGTCACCCAGGCCAGCTCCGCGATCCCGATCATGCCGCTGTACCTGTCGCTGCTGTTCAAGGTGATGAAAGAGCAGGGCACCCACGAAGGTTGCATCGAGCAAGTCTACGGCCTGTTCAAGGACAGCCTGTACGGCAAAGAGCCTAAGCTCGACGCCGACGGCCGCCTGCGTGCCGACCTGGCCGAGCTGGAACCCAAAGTCCAGGACGCCGTGGCAGCACTGTGGAACCAGGTCACCGACGACAACGTCAACGAGATCAGCGATTTTGCCGGCTACAAGGCGGAGTTCCTGCGTTTGTTCGGCTTTGAAGTCGCTGGCGTCGATTACGAAGCGGATGTAAACCCGACCGTCAAGATCAATGGCCTGATCCAGGCCTGAACACGGCCGAACCTGTAGCAACTGGCTTGCTGCGAGAGCCGGGCTTGCCCGCGATGCAGGCACCGAGGTGTAGCTGATACACCTCGGTGATGTCATCGCAGGCAAGCCAGCTCCCACACCCACCCTTTCCGCCAGTTGATCTGTTTGTTATTCAGAGCCCTCCTACGCGTCAACGCGTGACCCCTGCCGACCAGAATCTGCCAGACTTCATCCGCTATCACTCACGCTAACGGAGGATCTGATGACGATTCGTGCAGTAGTTTTTGATTTCGGCGGTGTCCTGTTCGATTGGAACCCGCATCACCTGTATCGCAAGCTGATTGCCGACGACCGTGAGCGGCAATGGTTTCTCGACAACATCTGCACCCAGGCCTGGAACACCGAGCAGGACGCTGGCCGCACCCTGGCAGACGGCACCCGCAGCCTGATCGAGCAACATCCCCATCATGAGCGCCTGATCCAGGCCTATTACGACCGTTGGCACGAAATGCTGCGTGGCCCGTTGCCAGACGGCGTGGCGATCCTCAACGCGTTGCACCAGGCCGACATGCCGCTGTTCGGGCTTACCAACTGGTCTGCCGAGACGTTCCCCTATGCGCGGGCCAATTACCCGTTCCTGCAGTACTTTCGCGACATCCTGGTGTCCGGCGAGCTGAAGCTGATCAAGCCGGATGCGGCGATCTATCACGCCAGCCTCAGCCAGGTACGCGCCCACTTGCCGGATATCCAGCCGGCTGAAGTGGTGTTTATCGACGATGTTGCCGGCAATATCGAAGCGGCGGTTGCCTTGGGTTGGCAGGGGATTCACCACGTATCGGCCGAGCGTACGGCGGCGCGCCTGCACGAATTAGGCGTGGACTACTAGCGCGCCCACTTCTCCATGGCGAAATCCACAAAGGCGCGCAGCTTGGGCAGGCGATAACGGTCCTGGCCGTAGAGCAGGTGCATCGGGCGGCTGGGCAGTCGATAGGTGGTCAGCAAGGCCACCAGCTTGCCGCTGTCCAGGTCCGGCTGCACCAGGGCATCGGCCAGCATGATGATGCCCATGCCGTTTACAGCCGCCTGGCGCAGACCTTGCGAGCTGTTGATGGTCAATGAGCCAGACACCGGAATTTGCACCTCGCCGGCATCGTCGGTCATGCGCCAGAGCTTTTCGGAGTCGCGCCAGTTGTCACTTGCCGGGTAGGCGAACGCCAGGCAGTTGTGCTGCTGCAGGTCATCGGGGGTTTGCGGTGTGCCGTGTCGCGCCAGGTAGGCCGGTGACGCGCAGAGGGTGAGGGTGTAGTCCTGCAATGGCCTGGCGATCAGGCTGGAGGTTTCCAATTCGCCAAGACGGATCGCCACGTCGAAGCCGCTGTCGACCAAATCCATGCGCTCATTGCTCAGGACCACGTAAAGGTTGATCTGCGGGTAGCGCCGGGAAAACTCGCTCAAGGCCGGTGTCAGGCGTTCGGTGCCGAACACGGGGGGCGCGGTGATACGCAGCGTGCCTTTGGGAATGTCGCTGTGGGCCTGCTCGGCCAGCTGCTCGGAGTCGGCCACCAAGCCCAGTACTTCCAGGCAACGCTGGTAATACTGCCCACCAAATTCCGTAAGGCTTTGTTTGCGCGTGGTGCGCTTGAGTAGGCTGACCCCCAGTCGCTGCTCCAGGGCGCGCAAATGGTTGCCGACCATGGTGGTGGACATCCCACAGGCCTGGGCCGCCGCCGTCATGCTGCCGGTCTCGACCACTTTCACGTACACCGACATTGCCTGGAACAGGTCCATTATCAAGTCCTGGTTTAAAGTCATTGCAGAGATGTGCAGTTTATCCAGCTCAGGTGGCTAACGATACTGCAGTCATCCCTACGATGCACCGGAGCCCGCACCATGACCGCCGCCTGCCTGATGACCACTTACCAACCCCTGGCCCTGAGCTTCACCCGCGGCCTCGGCACGCGCCTGTGGGACCAGCAGGGGCGCGAATACCTGGACGCCGTGGCCGGTGTGGCGGTGACCAATGTCGGCCACTCGCACCCCAGGCTGGTGGCGGCGATCAGCGAGCAGGCTGGCTTGCTGTTGCATACCTCCAACCTCTACAGCATCGACTGGCAGCAACGGCTGGCCCAGCGTCTCACTCAACTGTCTGGCCTGGACCGCGCCTTTTTCAACAACTCCGGTGCCGAAGCCAACGAAACCGCGCTGAAACTTGCGCGCCTGCATGGCTGGAAAAAAGGCATCGAGGAACCCTTGGTGGTGGTGATGGAAAACGCCTTTCATGGCCGCACGCTCGGCACGATGGCGGCCAGCGATGGGCCGTCGGTGCGCTTGGGCTTCCAGCGCTTGCCGGGGGATTTTCTCAAGGTGGCCTTTGGTGATATCGCTGCGATAGAAGCCATCACACACGCATTCGGCGCGCGCATCGCAGCGGTCCTGCTGGAGCCTATCCAGGGTGAAAGCGGTGTGCTGCCGGCCCCGCCGGGCTACCTGCTGGCCCTGCGTGACCACTGCACGCGCCACGGCTGGCTGCTGATGCTGGATGAAATCCAGACCGGCATCGGCCGCACCGGCGCCTGGTTCGCCTTCCAGCATGAAGGCATTGTCCCGGACGTGATGACCCTGGCCAAAGGCCTCGGCAACGGCGTGCCGATCGGTGCCTGCCTGGCCCGGTCCGCCGTGGCCCAATTGTTCACACCGGGCAGCCACGGCAGCACCTTCGGCGGCAATCCCTTGGCGTGTCGGGTGGGGTGCACCGTACTGGACATCATTGAAGAACAAGGCTTGCTGCAGAACGCCGCGCAGCAGGGGGAGCGCTTGCTGGCGCGGTTGCAGGTAGAACTGAGCGAGCACCCGCATGTACTGGCGATTCGCGGGCGGGGGTTGATGATAGGTATTGAGCTGACCCACCCTTACCGGGACCTGGCCCAGCGTGCCGCTCAGGAGCATGGGTTGTTGATCAATGTGACGCGCGGCAAGGTCATACGCCTGCTGCCGCCACTGACCCTGGATGCCAAGGAAGTCGAGATGATCGTGCGAGCCATTACCCGTCTATTGGATTGAAATGACATTCACCCTGTGGGAGCGGGCTTGCCCGCGATAGCGGTGTATCAGTCGAAATATTGGCAAACTGACACGCCGCCATCGCGGGCGAGCCCGCTCCCACAGGGGATCTCCATGGTTGTCAGGGATCGTTTCCGTTCAGCCACTCCTGGTTCATCGTCTCGGTATCCCCCAAATACTCCAACAACCACGCCATGGCCGGTGAAAGCTTGCTCTGCGCCCAGGCCACGCACGACGGGCTGGCCGGAAACGGTCGGCTCAGTCGCAACGCCACCAGCTCACCGCGTTCGATCCACGGCAGCACCTGGTGCGCCGGCGCCATGCCGACGCACAGGCCATCGCGCAGGCAATCGATTGCCGAGGACCAATTCGGCACAACCAACCGGCGCTGGTTATCCAGGGTCCAGGTGTCGCGCTTGGGCAGGTTGCGCGAAGTGTCGGTCATGCACAGCGAAGCAAAGGGGCGCAGCTGATCGTCGCTCAGCAACCCGTCGACGCTCGCCAGCGGATGCCGCGCGCTGACCACGCAGAGCCAGTTCAACAAGCCCATGTCGCGAAAGGTAAAGTGACTGGCCACCGGCACCGCGCTGGTGGCGCCGATCACAATGTCAGTGCGCTCATCCGCCAACGCATCCCACACGCCGTTGTACACCTCGTACTCCAGCAACAGCTCGACCTCGGGAAACTGCCGGTAGAAATCCACCACCAACTGCCGGCAGCGCTGGGGTTTGACGATGGAGTCCACCGCCACCTTCAACTGGCCACTCCAGCCATTGGCGACCTGCTGGCACAAGCGCCGTGTGCCGAGCATTTTTTTCATCACGCCACGGGCTTCGTCGATAAACAAGCGGCCCGCAGGTGTCAGCTCGACGTCGCGGTGGCGCCGCACGAACAGCGGCACCGCCAACCATTCTTCAAGCTGGCGCACCGTATAGCTGATGGCCGACGGCACCCGGTGCAGTTCCTGGGCGGCCGCGCTGAAACTGCCATGCCGCGCCACTGCATCGACCACATCCAGAGAATATTCGGACCACATGGCGGTTGCCTTCAAAAATATTGATAAGAGTGTCCAATTATTATCGCTTCACACATCAACTGCCAGCTTCATAATGGGCGCCAGTCAGCAAATAGTTTGATGGCAGGATTAGCAAGGCTTCGATGAAAAATTCTTTTGGTTTCACTGGGTATTTGGCGGGGCTGAGCATGCTCGGTTACCTCGCCATGGACATGTACTTGCCGGCGTTCGGCGCCATGGGCGAGCAGTTACAGATCGGTGCGGGCGCGGTAGGCGCCAGCTTGAGTATTTTCCTCGCCGGCTTTGCGGTGGGGCAGTTGTTATGGGGGCCGTTGTCCGATCGCCTGGGTCGCAAGCCGATCCTGCTCGCTGGCCTGAGCCTGTTTGTACTGGGCTGTGCGGGGATGTTCTGGGTCGAGACCGCGCCACAATTGCTGGCGCTGCGCTTCATCCAGGCGATCGGCGTGTGTTCCGCCGCCGTCAGTTGGCAGGCGCTGGTGATCGATCGCTACCCGGCAGATAAGGCTCATCGTGTGTTCGCCAGCATCATGCCGCTGATGTCGTTGTCGCCTGCGTTGGCGCCGCTGTTGGGCGCTATGGTGCTGAATCACTTTGGTTGGCAGGCGATCTTCGGTGTATTGCTGGGGGTGTCGGTGCTGCTGTTGCTGCCGACATTGTTCCTGCGCACGGTGGCGAAGCGTCCGACGGAGGAACGCAAACCCATGCGCCTCGGTTACGGGCAGTTGCTTACTTCCCGCGTGTTTACCGGAAATGTGCTGATCTTCGCCGCCTGTTCGGCGAGTTTTTTTGCTTGGCTGACCGCGTCACCGTTCATCTTGGGTGGCATGGGCTACAGCCCGAATGACATCGGCCTGAGCTACGTGCTGCCGACGCTGGCATTTCTGGTGGGCGGTTACAGCTGCCGCAGTGCCTTGCAGCACTTACCGGGCAAGACGTTGCTGCCCTGGTTGCTGCTGGCGTATTGCATCAGCATGGTGGCGTTGTACCTGGTTGCTACCTTGACCGTGCCAACCCTCACGACCCTGTTGATTCCGTTCTGCCTGATGGCGCTGTGCAACGGTGCCAGTTACCCCATCGTCGTGGCGAATGCGCTGATGCCGTTTGCGGAAAATTCCGGCAAGGCGGCGGCATTGCAAAACACCCTGCAACTGGGTCTGTGTTTCCTCAGCAGCCTGCTGGTGTCGTCGATGATCGAGCAACCGCTGCTGATTACCGTAATCGTGATGCTGGCGACCGCGCCACTGGCGGTGTTGGGTTACTGGCTGGCGAGGCCGAAAACCGATAGCTCCGAACTGGCTCGAATCTGAAGTGACAACGCGGTCAAAACTGTGGGAGCTGGCTTGCCTGCGATAGCATCGGCTCGGTGTACCTGATGCACCGAGTCGCTCGCATCGCAGGCAAGCCAGCTCCCACAGGTTGATTGGGTTTCTTCAGTCAGAAGGTGATTTCCATATTCACCGTCGGCGTCGATGTGCGGCTACCCCGGCCGCCATCTACGCCGAACTTGTTATGCCAATACTCGTAACCCACCCCAAGGTACAGGTTTGGCTTGACGCTTTTGCCCGGTCGCACCGCCACCATCAGCGCGGTGCGCATCAGGGCCTCCGGCGCGGTGTCGCGGCCGTGGTAGTCCTCGCCTTTTTCCCCGACGTAATTGATAAAACCCTGGAATTTCGCCGCATGGTTGGCGATCTCGAACGGGCGCATCCACGTCAGGTTGAGCATGTAGGTGTCGTCGAAGGTGTGGTTCGACTCCTGCGCGCCGGGGATGCCAGTGTGGTTCCTTTCCTTGTAGTACATCAGGCTCAGGTCCAGCACGCCGACGGTGTTGAACTTCAAGGTCGGGCCGACCACCAGGGCGCGCTTCTTGGCTGAGGCGAAGTTGTTGTTGCGGTTGGCATCGAAGCCCAGGGTCAGCGCGTAATCCTTGATCAACCCGGTGCCCAGCGGCACGTCGAACACCCGCGATGCGTACAACTGGTGGCGGTACACCGCGTACACCTCGCTCCCGCCATGATCGGTGCCCTTGCGTGGGTCACGGCTGTCGGACAGGAACACATCAAGGTTGAGAAAATTGCTGCCGTACCGGTAGCCACTGGTGTGGGTGAAGCTGTAAATGCGCTTGCTGAACTCGTCGGGGTTGTTCGGGTTGGTGAATTGCTGGCCGTAGCGAAATCCTACGCTGTTGTTCATCCATTCCACCGCAACGGCCTCCCCACCGCCGAGGAGGGTGAGTGCAACGGTCGCTCCCTGTAATGCCTTTTTCATTGTTCTGGGTCCTTTGGCGTTCTGGCTCATCACGGCCGGATTGTTTTTGTAACGCCGATGGAGGGTATCTTGTTCGATCGATTGTATACAACTCTATGGACATGCAGTCCAAACATTGCATACAGTGGCCGCACAACAAAAACAGAGAACCCCTCACCATGACTATCCCGAAGGCGTCACCGCAGCGGCCCGAAGATGAGAATCTCGGCGTCGCGGCCAACATGGCTTACGGCCTGCAACATGTGCTCACCATGTACGGCGGTATTGTCGCGGTACCGTTGATCGTCGGCCAGGCGGCCGGTTTGTCACCGGCGGATATCGGCCTGTTGATCGCCGCGTCGCTGTTTGCCGGTGGCTTGGCCACGCTGCTGCAGACCCTGGGCCTGCCGTTTTTTGGCTGTCAGTTGCCGCTGGTGCAGGGCGTATCGTTTGCCGGGGTGGCAACCATGGTGGCGATTGTCGGCAGTGATGGCGCCGGTGGTGTGCCAGCGATTCTCGGGGCGGTGATGGCCGCGTCGTTTATCGGGCTGCTGATCACTCCGGTGTTTTCGCGGATCACCAAGTTTTTCCCGCCGCTGGTGACGGGTATTGTGATCACCACCATCGGCCTGACCCTGATGCCCGTTGCGGCGCGCTGGGCCATGGGCGGCAACAGCCGCGCCGCGGATTTCGGCAGCATGTCCAACATCGGCCTGGCGGCGTTGACCCTGGTGCTGGTGTTGCTGCTGAGCAAGATCGGCAGCGCGACGATTTCGCGCCTGTCGATCCTGCTGGCGATGGTGATCGGCACCGTGATTGCGGTGTTCCTTGGCATGGCCGACTTCTCCGGCGTGGCCCAGGGCCCGATGTTCGGTTTCCCCACACCCTTCCATTTCGGCATGCCGACCTTCCATGTCGCGGCGATCATTTCCATGTGCATCGTGGTGATGGTGACCCTGGTCGAGACCTCGGCGGACATTCTGGCCGTGGGTGAAATCATCGACACCAAGGTCGACTCCAAGCGCCTGGGCAACGGCCTGCGCGCCGACATGTTGTCGAGTATGTTTGCGCCGATCTTCGGTTCGTTCACCCAAAGCGCGTTCGCCCAGAACGTCGGCCTGGTGGCGGTCACCGGGGTCAAGAGCCGCTTTGTAGTAGCCACGGGCGGTTTGTTCCTGGTGATTCTCGGGCTGTTGCCGTTCATGGGGCGCGTGATCGCGGCGGTGCCCACCTCAGTGCTGGGCGGTGCCGGGATTGTGCTGTTCGGCACCGTGGCGGCCAGTGGTATTCGCACCTTGTCCAAGGTCGATTACCGCAACAACATGAACCTGATCATCGTTGCCACTTCCATCGGTTTTGGCATGATCCCGATTGCCGCGCCAAGCTTCTACGATCACTTCCCGAGCTGGTTTGCGACCATCTTCCACTCGGGGATCAGTTCGTCGGCGATCATGGCGATCCTGCTGAACCTGGCGTTCAACCATTTCACCGCCGGCAATTCGGACCAGCAATCGGTGTTTGTGGCGGGGACCGAGCGCAGCCTGTGCTTCCGTGATGTGTCGGAGCTGCGTGATGGGGATTACTTCAAGGGCGGCAAGTTGTTTGATGCCGAAGGGAGGGAGATCCCGCTGGTGGCGGATGTCCCGAGGAAAACAACCAAGCCTGAGACGTCTGAAGTCTAACGCCACCCCTGTAGGAGCCGGCAAGCCGGCTCCTACATTGGGGGTCAGTTGGCCTTGCGTTCCTTGTAATGCACGGAACACACCTCATCCAGAAACTTCACCACGGTGCCCATGCACGCCTGGCGTTCTTCCACGTGGGGCATGTGGCTGGAGTCTTCAAACAGCGCCCAGCGCACATCCGCGATTTCATCCAGGAACGGCTTGACCACCAAGGGCGTGGCCTCGTCGTGCCGGCCGGAGATCACCAGCGTCGGTACATTGATCGCCGACAGGCGCCCGGTGGATTTCCAGTCCTTCAAGCTGCCAATCACATGGAACTCAGTCGGGCCGCTCATGGCGTGGTACACGGTTGGGTCTGAATCGACCTGGGCGAAGGTGCGCGCCACTTCTTCCGGCCACGGGATGACCCGGCACACGTGATGGTCATAGAACACCCGCGACGCGGCGAGGTATTCCGGGTCCTGATAGTTGCCGACGGCTTCGTGCTTGAGCAGGGTTTCATGCACGCCTTCGGGCAACAACTTGCGTAGGCGGTTGGCTTCGCTGACCCAGGTGCGCATGCACGTCGGCGAGTTGGCGGGGATAAAGGCACGCAGGCCCTTGGGTTGCAGGATCGCGTGTTCACTGCCGAGCATGCCGCCCCAGGATTGTCCGAGGATCGCGTAGTTATCGCTGATCTCCAGATGGTCCAGCAGGTTGTTGAGTTCTTCGAGGAACAGGCCCACGGTCCAGAAGGACGGGTCTTTGTCGGGCAGGTGGGTGGAGCGGCCGTTGCCCAACTGGTCGTAGTGGATCACGGCATGGCCGCTGGCCGCGACGTCCTTGAACGCGTCGACATAATCATGGGTGCATCCGGGGCCACCGTGGATAACCACCAGGGGTGTGCGGCCGCTGGAGAGGTCACCGGTGACGCGGTACCAGGTTTGGTAGGCGCCAAACGCCGCATACCCTTCGCGGATTTTTTCGATGAATTCCATTTCGTACCCTGCTCTGAAAAAATGATCAGGGACACGATAATGCGTAGGAGAAATTTAAGTAACTAGCAAAACAGCTAGGTTTTGCCCGGCGGTCAGTCGTCGAGCAAGCGGTAATGGGTGGCGCGCACCACCGCCTGGACGCGGTTCTTGGCCCCCAGCTTGTGCATCGCCGAAGCCAGGTGCAGGGTGACCACGGCCAGTGAGCGGCTCAATTGCGTGGCGATTTCGGCGGCGGTCAGGCCGTCGGCGGCCCATTTGAGGCACTCGCGTTCACGTTTGGTCAGGTGAATATGCGGGTAAGTGCGTAGCTCTTTGCTGAACAGCGGGTAGGCCGCTTCCTGCAAGGCGTGGGAAATCAGACTGAAGTCCGACAAGGTCTGCTGCGCATCCTGCAACACACTGCGGGCCTTGCCGGTACGCAGGCCGGTCAGCGAGGCGAAGCCGCCGCGGGGCAGGTGGATCGGCACGCTGACGCCGCAGGTCAACTGCTGGTCGTGCAGGTAGGACGAAACCGGCGCATGGCAGGGATCGATGATCTTTTGCAGAGGGGTATCGGCCTTGATGTCGTAGGACCACACGAACGGCGACACCGTGCTCAGGGCCAGATGTTGCACCGGGTCGATCTGGTAGAACCCTTCGCTGCACCACAAGGTGTGCCAGTCGGGCGGGGTGTTGCGCAGTTCCAGCACCGAAGGAGTGATCAATGCACCATCCTGGTCGATCGGCACCGGGGTGTAGTCATACACCAGTGCATCGAAGCCCAACTGCTGGGCGAGGACAAAGGTGTTGTCCATCTGCTCGTCCAGGCTCCTGCCCGGCATCAGACGGTGATTTAAGGCAGTCAGCTTGGCCAGCATCCGTTCTGCTCCCGAATTCATTTGAATCTCGACTTGCTGCAAGTAGAATGCCACGCCCCGGCGAAGGACTGCCAGGCCAAACCTATAAGAAATGCTAGGTTATGGACGCGCGGCATCCTCGGTAGTGTTGGCCTGATCGCGGCCCGCTACCTGCCAGGCCGACACTACACAAGGAATGTATGCATGTGGCGTGAAATTGCCCCCGACCAGCAGTACAACGTGCAAGTCGACGGCCATAACCTCGTGGTCTACAGCTTCGGCGAAGGCGATGAGGTGCTGCTGTGCCTCAACGGCGGGCCGGGCCTGCCGTGTGACTACTTGCGCGACGCCCATGGCTGGCTCAAGGACCATAACCTGCGAGTGGTTGCATTCGACCAGCTTGGCACGGGTGCATCAGCCAGACCCACCGATATTTCCCTGTGGGAAATCCGCCGTTATGTCGAAGAAGTCGAAACCGTGCGCCAGGCCCTGGGCCTGGGCCGCGTGCACTTGCTTGGGCATTCCTGGGGCGGCTGGCTCGGCATCGAATACGCCATTCATTACCCCGACGCCCTGAAAAGCCTGATCCTCGAAAACACCGTGGGCGACATTCCGCACCTGTCCCAGGAGCTGGAGCGCCTGCGTGGCGCCCTCGGCAGCGAAACCGTGGCCATGATGCAGCGCCACGAGGCCATGGGCACCCTCGACCACCCGCAATACCAAGCCGCGATCACCTTGCTCAACTACCGCCACGTGTGCCGCCTCGACGAATGGCCCGAGCCGGTCAAGCGGTCCCTGGGCGACTGGAACATGGGCCCCTACGAAACCATGCAGGGCCCCAACGAATTCCTCTACATCGGTAACCTCAAGGACTGGAACCGCATCCCCGAGATGGCCGAGTTCAAGATGCCGATCCTGATTACCACCGGCCAGCACGACGAACTCACGCCGGCCTGTGCCCTGCGCATGAAGCTCGCAGCCCGGCACGCCGAACTGCACGTCTTCCCCAACAGCAGCCATATGCCGTTCTATGAAGAACCCCAGGCATATTTCCCGGTGCTGCTGGACTTTCTCGCTCGTCACCGAGGCTGACGGATGAACCTGGCGCGCTACCGTTTTGTGCTGTCCCGGCCGCTGCAATTGCTGCCGGTGCTGTTTGGCATCAGCCTGATCACCTTTGTGCTGGTGCGCTCGATTCCCGGCGACCCGGCGCGCGCGCTGCTGGGCTCGCGCAGCACGCCCGACGCCTTGCTGAAGATCCGCGCCCAGTACGGCCTCGACCAGCCGCTGTGGCTGCAATATTTCTACTTCCTGAAGAACCTGCTCAAGGGCGACCTCGGCCAATCGCTGCTGTACAAGGTCGACGCCCTCAAGTTGATTGTCACCCGCATCGAACCCACGTTGGTCTTGGTGCTGGGCAGCGTGGTGCTGGCGCTGCTGATCGCGGTGCCGCTGGCGACGCTGGCCGCCCGCAACAAGGGCGGCTGGGCGGACAACCTGATCCGCGTGTTTACCACGGTTGGCCTGGGCATGCCGGCGTTCTGGCTGGGCTTGATGCTGATCCTGTTGCTGAGCGTGCAGTGGGGCTTGTTTCCCGTGTCCGGTTACGGCCGCACCTGGCTGGACAAGGCGCATCACATGGTGCTGCCATGCCTGACGATTGCCCTGGCGTTGTCGGCGGTGCTGGTGCGCAACCTGCGGGCGAGCATGTTGATGGAGTTGCAGGCTGACCATGTCACCGCCGCTCGCGCTCGTGGGCTGTCAGAAGCGGCGGTGTTTCGTCGCCATGTGTTGCCCAACTCCCTGGTGCCGGCGGTCAACCTGCTGGCGGTGAATATTGGCTGGCTGATCAGCGGCACCGTGGTGATCGAAAGCCTGTTCGCCATTCCCGGCATCGGCCAGTTGCTGGTGCGCGGCATCTTCACCCGCGACTACATGGTGGTGCAGGGCGTGGCCATGGTGCTGGCGTGCGCGACGGTGGTGGTCAACTTCATCGCCGACGTGGTAACCGTGGCCCTCGACCCACGGGTGAAGATGCAATGAGCAGCCGCCCGTTGATTGCCCCGTGGCGCTTGCGCCTGCGTTTTGGTTTGCGCAATGGCCGGCTGACCGCTGCGTGGGGCCTGTTGATTCTGCTGGTGTGGCTGGCGCTAGCGCTGTTTGCGCCGTGGGTCGCGCCCTATGACCCGATCGCACAGAACACTGATTTCAGTTTGCTCGGCCCCAGCCTTGCACATCCGTTTGGCACGGATAACTACGGCAGGGATATCCTTTCGAGGGTGATTTGGGGCGCGCGCATCGACCTGCAGTTGGCCATCATTGGGGTGATCTTCCCGTTCATGATTGGCACCTTCGTCGGTGCGGTCTCCGGCTACATCGGCGGGCGGTTTGACAGCGTCTGCATGCGCGTGATCGATGTGATCCTGGCCTTCCCGTTCCTGGTGCTGATGCTGGCGATCATGGCCATCCTCGGGCCGGGCCTGAAGAGCTTCTACATCGCCATGGCACTGGTGGGCTGGGTGTCATATGCGCGGCTGATCCGCTCGCAGATCCTGGTGCTCAAGGAAAGCGACTTTGCCCTGGCCGCCAAGAGCCTGGGCTTTGGCCACGGGCGCATTCTGTTCCGGCATCTGCTGCCCAATGCGATGTTTGGTTCGATTGTGTTTTCCATGTCTGACGCCGTGCTGGTCCTGCTCAATGGCGCCGCCGTCAGCTACCTGGGCCTGGGCGTGCAACCGCCAACTGCTGAGTGGGGCACCATGGTCGCCGAGGGGCAAGCCTTTATCACTACGGCCTGGTGGATTTGCACCTTTCCGGGCTTGGCCATCGTGACCCTGGCCATGGGCTTCAGCCTGCTGGCCGATGGTGTGGCACAAGTGCTGGGGGATCGCTCATGAGCCTGTTGCAAGTGCGCGACCTCAGTGTGATCGCCAACAACACCGGGCGCGATGTGACCCTGGTGGACCGCGTGTCCTTCGACTTGGCCGAAGGCGAGATCCTCGGCCTGGTGGGGGAAAGCGGCTCGGGCAAGACCATGGCCTGTCGCGGCTTGATGCGCCTGCTGCCATCGCCCAGCCTGCGCGTGCAAGGCGGTGCGGTGCGGCTGGCCGGCCAGGAGCTGCTGTCATTGGATGACGCCGGCATGCGTGCCGTGCGCGGTGGTCAGTTGGGCATGATCTTCCAGAACCCCAGCAGCCACCTCGACCCGTTGATGCGCATCGGCGAGCAGATTGCCGAGGGCATCCGACTGCATCAAGGTGCGTCGAAAAAAGACGCGCGCCTGCAGGCCATCGAGGTGCTGCGCCAAGTGGGCATCCCCGATCCCCAGGCGCGGGTCGACAACTACCCCCACGAGTTTTCGGGTGGCATGCGCCAGCGCGCGATGATCGCCGTCGCCCTCGGCTGCAACCCCAAAGTGCTGATCGCCGACGAACCGACCACGGCCCTGGATGTGACGGTGCAGGCGCAGATCCTGCGGTTGCTGCTGGACCTGCGTGATCAGCGCGGGCTGTCGATCATCATGATTACCCACGACCTCGGCGTGGTCGCGCAAACCTGCGATTCCATCGCCGTGATGTACGCCGGGCGCCTGTGCGAGCACGGCAGCAAATACGACCTGCTGGCTCGCCCGCAGCACCCGTACACTGCCGGGCTGATTGACTGCCAGCCTGCCCACAGCAGCGGCCACGCCTTGCTGCGCACCATTCCCGGTCAGCCGCCATTGCTGGACGCGTTGCCCACTGGCTGCCGGTTCAACCCGCGCTGCCCGCAGGTCGGCACCTTGTGCACCGAGGTGCTGCCGCAAGGCGCGCGAGTCGCCTGTCATTACCCGTTGGGAGCGCAGCCATGAGCCTGTTGCAGATCAAGGACCTTGAGGTGAAGTTTGCCGCGTCCGGCACCGGCCTGTTCGGCTTGAACAAACAGTGGGTGAGGGCGGTGAACGGCGTATCGCTGAACCTGGCGGCTGGCGAAACCCTTGGACTGGTAGGTGAGTCAGGCAGCGGCAAAAGCACCCTGGGCCGCGCCATTTTGCACCTCAACCCGATCAGTGCCGGGCAGGTGCTGTTCGATGGCGTCGACATGGCCCATGGCAGCGCCATCGACATTGCTCGCCTGCGGCATGAATCCGCAATGATCTTCCAGGACCCGTACGCCGCGCTGAACCCGCGCCACACCATCGGCGAAACCCTCGCCGAAGTGTTGCGGGTGCAGCGCAAGGTTGCGCCCGCGCAGATTCCCGAACGCGTGAATGAACTGCTCGACCTGGTCGGCCTGCGCCCCGAACTGGCCAGCCGCAAACCCGGGTCCCTCAGCGGCGGCCAATGCCAGCGCATCGGCATTGCCCGGGCGCTGGCGGTCGAGCCGCGCCTGATCATCGCCGATGAGTGCGTGGCGGCGCTGGACGTGTCGATCCAGGGCCAGATCATCAACCTGTTGCTGGAACTGCAACAGCGCATGAACCTGGCGATCCTGTTTATTGCCCATGACCTGGCCATCGTGCGCCGCTTGTGCGACCGCGTGGCGGTGATGTACCTGGGCAAAATCGTCGAAGAAGGCCCGGTGGAGGCGGTCTTCACGGCGCCACGCCACCCGTACACGGCGGCGTTGATCCAGGCGATTCCCGAGATCGATCCCCATCGGCCATTGCCTACCGAACCCTTGCCGGGTGAACCACCGAGCCCGCTGAATTTGCCTACAGGCTGTGCCTTTCACCCGCGTTGCAGGCATGCCCGCTCACTGTGTTCCGTGGTATTGCCGCCAACGCATTTCCTGCACGAGCATCGGTACAGTTGCGTGCTTGAAGAACCTTTGCTTTGACCCTCTGCCATTCATTAACAAGGAGTTGTGATATGCAATCGCGCCACTTGAAGTTGCTCGCCGCCGCAACATTGACCGCCTGGTCGCTGACCGCCGGTTTCGCCCAGGCCGCTGGTGTCCTGACCATCGGCTGCCGTGAAGACAGCACCACGTTCGACCCGATCAAAAGCGCGCAAAACCGCGACACCTGGGTTTTCGCCAACGTCTACGACACCCTGGTGCGCGTCGACAACCTGGGCACCAAGATGGAACCGGGCCTGGCCGAAAGCTGGGACATTTCCAAGGACGGCCTGACCTACACCTTCAAGCTGCGTGATGCGAAGTTCTCCGACGGTTCGGCGATCACCGCCGACGATGCAGCGTTCAGCCTGCTGCGCATCCGCGACAACAAGGCTTCGCTGTGGGCTGACCCCTTCAACCTGATCAACACGGCCAAGGCATCGGACCCGAAAACCCTGGTGGTCACCTTGAAGACCCCGGCTGTGGCCTTCCTCTCGCAATTGGCGTCGCCGACGGTGTCGATCCTGTCGGAAAAAGCCATGACCAAGATGGGCGAAGACGCCTACTCGGAAAACCCGGTGACCTCCGGCGCCTTTACCGTGGACGAGTGGCGCAAGGGCGACCGCGTCATCCTGAAGAAAAACCCGAACTTCTGGCAGGCCAAGAACGTGAGCCTGGATGGCGTGGAGTGGGTGTCCGTCACCGACGACAACACGCGCATGCGCATGGTGCAGAACAACGAGCTGGACACGGCGATCTTCGTACCGTTCTCGCGGGTTGAAGAGTTGAAGAAAGACAAGAACGTGGTGATCCACGCCGACCCGTCCACCCGTGAAGATCATTTGCTGATCAACCACGACCACGGGCTGCTGGCCAAGCCGGAAGTGCGTCAGGCGCTGGACATGGCCATCGACAAACAATCGCTGGTGAAGACCGCCACTTACGGCCAAGGCACCGTGGCCTATTCCTACATTCCAAAAGGCTCGCTGTACCACTACGCCAACAACCTGCAACGCCCGTATGACCCGACCGCCGCCAAGAAGCTGCTGGAGCAGGCCGGTGCCAAGGACTTGAAGCTCAACTACGTGGTCAACGCCGGCAACGAGGCCGACGAGCAGATTGCGGTCATCATCAAGGATCAACTGGCCAAGGTCGGCGTAACCGCCAACCTGCAAAAGGTCGACCCGACCCAGAGCTGGCAGATGCTGGTGGACGGTGAGTACGATATTTCGGTGATGTACTGGACCAACGACATCCTCGACCCAGACCAGAAGACCACCTTCGTGCTGGGCCACGACACCAACCAGAACTACATGACCCGTTACAAGAACGACAAGGTCAAGGCATTGGTGGCCGCTGCGCGGATCGAAGCAGACCCGGTCAAGCGTGAGCAGATGTACGTGGAACTGCAGAAGCTGGCGAAACAGGATGTGAACTGGATCGACTTGTACTACAGCCCCTACATCAACATCTCACGTAAGAACGTGAGCAACTTCCTGCAAAACCCGCTGGGCCGTTTCACCCTCGAAGAAGTGGTGAAAAACTAAACCACACTGCTGAAAAATGTGGGAGGGGGCTTGCCCCCGATAGCGGTGGGACAGTCATTGTATCTGTTGACTGATCCACTGCAATCGGGGGCAAGCCCCCTCCCACATTTGGTTTTACAATGTGCCGGTTATTGCGCGTCGAACGCCTGGCCGTTGATGCCGGCACTGTCCGGTCCCATCAGGTACAGGTACACCGGCATGATCTCTTCCGGCGCAGGCCGTTCCATCGGGTTTTCCCCCGGATACGCCTGGGCGCGCATGCTGGTGCGGGTGCCGCCGGGGTTGATGCTGTTCGAGCGAACCGCCGCTACATCTTCGAGCTCGTCCGCCAGGGTTTGCATCAGGCCCTCAGTCGCAAACTTCGACACGCCATAAGCCCCCCAATAGGCCCGACCCTTGCGCCCGACACTGCTGGAGGTGAATACCACCGAGGCATCCTGGGACAATTTGAGCAGCGGCAACAGCGTGCTGGTCAGCATGAACATCGCATTGACGTTAACGTGCATGACCCGCATGAAATTCTCGCCGGACAACTGCTCGAGCGGCGTGCGTGGGCCGATGATCGAGGCGTTGTGCAGCAGGCCGTCGAGGTGGCCGAATTCCTTTTCGATCATCGCGGCCAGCTCATCGTATTGATGGGGCAGGGCGGTCTCCAGGTTGAACGGGATCACCACCGGTTGCGGCTGGCCGGCCGCTTCGATTTCGTCATACACCTGGGCCAGGTTGGCTTCGGTCTTGCCCAGCAACAGCACGGTAGCGCCATGGGCGGCGTAGGTCTTCGCCGCCGCCGCGCCGATCCCGCGACCGGCGCCGGTCACCAGGATGATGCGGCCTTTGAGCAGGTCTGGACGTGCGGAGTAATCAAACATAAATAGCCTCGACAAAATTCAGCAGGTTGCAGACACCAAACTTGAAAGCAACGTTGATCCCCTGTGGGAGCGGGCTTGCTCGCGAATGCGGAGTATCAGGCAGCAAATTTGGTCCTGATAGACCGCCTTCGCGAGCAAGCCCGCTCCCACATTTGGATCTTCATTGGTCAGTAGATTCGGTGAATAATCAGCAACTGCACAGTGCGTTATCCAGCACCTTGCGCAGTTCCAGCGGGTGATCCACCACCACATCGGCGCCCCAGTGGCGCGGGTTGTCGTCCGGGTGGATATAGCCGTAGGTGACCGCTGCGGTGCGGGTGCCGGCGTCGCGGCCGGACTCGATATCGCGCAGGTCATCGCCCACGAACAACACGCTGGCCGGGTCCAGGTCGAGCATCTTGCACGCCAGGATCATCGGCTCCGGGTCCGGCTTGCTGTTTTTTACGTGATCAGGGCAAATCAGCAGCGCCGAGCGCTCGGCCAGGCCCAGTTGCTGCATGATCGGTTCGGCAAAGCGCAGTGGCTTGTTGGTGACCACGCCCCAGATGAGGTTGGCCTTCTCGATGTCTTCCAGCAGCTCGGCCATGCCGTCGAACAGTTTGCTGTGGACCGCGCAGCCCTTGAGGTAACGCTCGAGGAATTCCAGGCGCAGTGCTTCGAAGCCTGGGGATTCCGGGTCCATCGAGAAGGTCACGGCGACCATCGCCCGCGCGCCGCCGGAGATCTCATCGCGGATATGCTCGGGGTTGATCGGCCCCAGGCCGCGCTCGGCCCGCATGGCCTGGCAGATGGCGATAAAGTCCGGCGCGGTGTCCAGCAGGGTACCGTCCATATCGAAGAGAACCGCTCGCAACTTCACAGGCTCACTCCTCGCGCAGGGTTTGGATCATGTAGTTGACGTCAACGTCGTTGGCCAGCTTGTAGTGCTTGGTCAGCGGGTTGTAGGTCAGGCCGATGATGTCCTTGACGGTCAGCCCGGCCTGGCGGCTCCAGGCACCCAGCTCGGACGGGCGGATGAATTTCTTGAAGTCATGTGTGCCGCGCGGCAGCAGCTTCATGATGTATTCGGCACCGATGATCGCGAACAGGTAGGCCTTGGGGTTGCGGTTGATGGTGGAGAAGAACACCTGGCCGCCGGGCTTGACCATGCGGAAGCACGCGCGGATCACCGAGGACGGGTCCGGTACGTGTTCCAGCATCTCAAGGCAGGTGACCACGTCGAACTGCTCGGGCATCTCTTCGGCCAGGGCTTCGGCGGTGATCTGGCGGTATTCCACGCTCACGCCGGATTCCAGTTGATGCAGTTGGGCCACGGCCAAGGGCGCTTCGCCCATGTCGATGCCCATCACGGTCGCGCCGCGCTGGGCCATGGCTTCGCTGAGAATACCGCCACCGCAACCCACGTCCAGCACCTTCTTGCCGGCCAGGTTGACGCGTTCGTCAATCCAGTTGACCCGCAGCGGGTTGATGTCGTGCAGCGGCTTGAATTCGCTCTCGCGGTCCCACCAACGGTGAGCCAGGGCTTCGAATTTGGCGATTTCGGCGTGGTCGACGTTGCTCATGGTGAATCCTCTAAACCTGATAAATCGTTTGGTCAGTTCTGAACCCTGAGGTTCAAAACCTTCGTTATTCGCTGTGCCCGCTGATGCGTTGGCCCCAGGCGATGGCCGTGGCGGTCAACTGTTGTTCATCCATGCGGGTCAATCGCCGGTCGTCGAGCAACTGCTTGCCGGCGACCCAAAGGTGTTTCACGCAATCGCGTCCGGTGGCATATATAAGCTGCGAGACCGGATCGTAGATCGGTTGTTGCGCCAGCCCCGACAGATCGAAGGCGACGATATCTGCCGCCTTGCCAACTTCCAGCGAGCCAATCTCGCTTTCCAGGCCCATGGCCCGCGCGCCGTTGAGCGTCGCCATGCGCAGGGCGCGATGGGCGTCCAGCGCGGTGGCAGAGCCGGCGACCGCCTTGGCGAGCATGGCTGCGGTGCGGGTTTCGCCCAGCAGGTCGAGGTCATTGTTACTGGCGGCGCCGTCGGTGCCGATCGCTACATTCACGCCAGCCTGCCACAGACGCTCCACCGGGCAAAAGCCGCTGGCCAGTTTCAGGTTCGATTCCGGGCAATGGATCACGCTGGTGTTGCTTTCTACCAGCAAAGCCAGGTCGTCCTCGCTGATTTGGGTCATATGAACGGCCTGGAAGCGCGGCCCCAACAGCCCGAGGCGACCCAGGCGCGCCAGTGGGCGCTCACCGGTCTGCTCGACGGCTTGCTGCACTTCGAAGGCGGTTTCGTGCACGTGCATATGGATCGCGGCGTCCAGCTCTTCGGCGATTACGCGGATTTTTTCCAGGTTGTCATCGCACACCGTATAGGGCGCGTGGGGGCCGAAGGTGATCTTGATGCGTGGGTGGTGCTTGAGGTCGCCGAACAACTCGATGCCCTGGCGCAGTGCCTCGTCGGGCGTGCTGGCGCCCGGAATCGGGAAGTCGAGGATCGGGATCGCGATCTGCGCGCGCATGCCGCTGTTGTGCACGCAGTCGCTGGCGACCTTGGGGTAGAAGTACATGTCGGAGAAGCAGGTGATGCCGCCCTTGATTTGCTCGGCGATGGCCAGGTCGGTGCCGTCGCGCACGAAGGCTTCATCGACCCACTTGGCCTCGGCGGGCCAGATGTGCTTTTCCAGCCAGGTCATCAGTGGCAGGTCGTCGGCCAGGCCGCGAAACAGGCTCATTGCCGCGTGGCCGTGGGCGTTGATCAGGCCGGGGCTGAGCAGCATGCCCGGCAGCTCGCGGGTCTCCAGGGCGGGCTGCTTCAAGGCGGCTTCGCGAGGGCCAATAAAGGCAATGCGCCCATCGCGTATGCCCAGGCCATGCTCTTTGAGCACCACGCCAGCGGGTTCGACAGGCACCAGCCATGTAGGCAGCAACAATAAGTCGAGCGGGGCGGCAGTGGCGGTCATCGCAGGCTTCTTCCCAGGCAGCTATAAAAGAAGGGCGAAGTATACCCGAGCGTCCTGGCTGGCGGATCGCTATAATCGGCGGCTTTGTTCATGAGTGCGGAGTAAGGGATGCGCGATCGACTGTTGGCAGCGGAGAAGGTGAAGGCCATCGATTGGCGTGATGGCGCGCTGTACCTGCTCGATCAGCGTGCCTTGCCGTCCCGCGAGAGCTGGGTGGCGTGCGTCACGGTCGAAGACGTCGCGGCGGCCATCCGTTCGATGGTGGTGCGCGGGGCGCCGGCCATTGGTATCAGTGCCGCGTATGGCCTGGTGCTGGCAGCGCGTGAACGGATCGGCGAGGGCGGTGACTGGCAGGCCGCCTGGGAAGAAGACTACGCACTTTTAGCCGATGCCCGACCGACTGCGTCGAACCTGTTCTGGGCGTTGAAGCGCATGCGCGACCGCCTGGACCGCGTCAAAAAGCACGCCGACCCCCTTGCGGTGCTGGAAGCCGAGGCGATTGCGATCCACGAGAGTGATCGCGAAGCCAACCTCACCATGGCCCAACTGGGCGTCGAGCTGATCCGCAAGCAACAGGGCAATGCCCAGGCCATCCTTACCCATGGTAATGCAGGCGCCCTGGCGACCGGCGGCGTGGGCACGGCGCTCGGGGTGATTCGAGCAGCTTACCTGGAGGGCATGGTCGAGCAGGTCTACGCCAATGAAACCCGGCCCTGGCTGCAGGGTTCGCGGCTGACCGCCTGGGAACTGGCGGGCGAGGGCATCCCGGTGACCGTGAATGCCGATTCGGCGGGTGCGCATATCCTCAAGACCAAAGGCGTGACCTGGGTGATCGTCGGCGCCGATTGCATTGCCGCCAATGGCGATGTGATCAGCAAGATCGGCACCTACCAACTGGCGGTGTGTGCGATGCACCACGGTGTGCGCTTCATGGTGGTGGCGCCGAGCTCGACCCTGGACATGATGATGGCCACTGGCGATGACGTGGCCCTGGAAGAGCGCGATGCCGGGGAACTGTTAAACGTGATGGGGCAGCGTCTTGAGGCCGCTGCGTTTAATCCGGTATTCGATGTGACGCCGGCTGACCTGATTGATGTGATCGTGACGGAGAAAGGCGTGGTCGAGCGGCCGGATACGGCCAAATTGGCCAAGTTGATGTGTCGCAAGCGCTTGCATTAAGGGGCCTGGCGCCCGTGAAATGGCAACCGCAGGCAAGCCAGCTCTCACATTGGATAGTGTTCACAGGTCTAAGTGTGGGAGATGGCTTGCCTGCGATTGGCCATTTAAGTCAATAAAATCCTCGGATCCACGCCCGAAAAATAGCACCACCCCACCTCTGAGCCCCTCTCGTCCCCCTCAAGCCTGTCATCCGTCAACTTACTATGCTCCATGCGCATCAGGGGGATAGGTGCGTGGCGGCGATTGTGATAACATCCGGCGGTTTCCAGGGTTGCCCCGAGGGGTGGCCTATAACGTGCAGATCCGTGTCATAACTCGTTGATTTGTCGTAAGTCGTTGTCAGGCACTTTGCCGGCAGCGGCGAGCTTCGTTCGTCCCATATGGATGTGACGAGGTTTCACCCGAAAAAGGAATCAGGCTTCTCATGGGCGAACTGGCCAAAGAAATCCTCCCGGTCAATATCGAAGACGAGCTGAAACAGTCCTACCTCGACTACGCGATGAGCGTAATTGTCGGTCGGGCACTGCCTGATGCGCGCGATGGCTTGAAGCCCGTGCACCGGCGTGTGCTGTTCGCGATGAGCGAGCTGGGTAACGACTGGAACAAGCCGTACAAGAAATCTGCCCGTGTTGTCGGTGACGTGATCGGTAAGTATCACCCTCACGGCGACACTGCGGTGTACGACACCATCGTTCGGATGGCCCAGCCGTTTTCCCTGCGCTACCTGCTGGTAGACGGCCAGGGCAACTTCGGTTCGGTCGACGGCGACAACGCCGCGGCCATGCGATACACCGAAGTGCGCATGACCAAGCTGGCGCACGAGCTGCTGGCCGACCTGCATAAAGAAACCGTGGACTGGGTGCCGAACTACGACGGCACCGAAATGATCCCGGCCGTCATGCCGACCAAGATCCCCAACCTGCTGGTCAATGGTTCCAGCGGTATCGCCGTGGGCATGGCGACCAACATCCCGCCGCACAACCTCGGTGAAGTCATCGACGGTTGCCTGGCGCTCATCGACAACCCCGAGTTGACCGTCGACGAGCTGATGCAATACATCCCGGGTCCGGACTTCCCGACCGCTGCGATCATCAACGGTCGCGCCGGCATCATCGAAGCCTACCGCACCGGTCGTGGCCGCATTTACATGCGCGCCCGCTCGATCATCGAAGACATCGACAAGGTCGGTGGCCGCCAGCAGATCGTCATCACCGAACTCCCGTACCAGTTGAACAAGGCGCGTCTGATCGAGAAGATCGCCGAGCTGGTCAAAGAGAAGAAGCTCGAAGGCATCACCGAGCTGCGCGACGAGTCCGACAAAGACGGTATGCGCGTAGTGATCGAGCTGCGTCGTGGCGAAGTGCCTGAGGTGATCCTCAACAACCTCTACGCCCAGACCCAGCTGCAAAGCGTGTTTGGTATCAACGTGGTTGCACTGATCGACGGCCGCCCGCGCATCCTGAACCTCAAGGATCTGCTGGAAGCCTTCGTGCGTCACCGCCGCGAAGTGGTCACCCGCCGTACCGTGTTCGAACTGCGCAAGGCTCGCGAACGCGGCCACATCCTGGAAGGCCAGGCCGTTGCGCTGTCGAACATCGACCCGGTGATCGCCCTGATCAAAGCCTCGCCAACCCCGTCGGAAGCCAAAGAGGCGCTGATCAGCACCCCTTGGGAATCCAGCGCCGTGGTGGCCATGGTTGAACGTGCCGGCGCCGATTCGTGCCGTCCGGAGACCCTGGACCCGCAATACGGTCTGCGCGAAGGCAAGTACTTCCTGTCGCCGGAACAGGCCCAGGCCATCCTGGAACTGCGCCTGCACCGCCTGACCGGCCTGGAGCACGAGAAGCTGCTGGCCGAGTACCAGGAGATCCTCAACCAGATCGGCGAGTTGATCCGCATCCTCAGCAGCGCCGTGCGCCTGATGGAAGTGATCCGCGAAGAACTGGAAGTGATCCGCGCCGAATACGGCGATGTGCGTCGCACCGAGATTCTCGACGCGCGCCTCGACCTGACCCTGGGTGACATGATCCCGGAAGAAGAGCGTGTGGTGACCATCTCCCACGGTGGCTATGCCAAGACCCAGCCGCTGGCTGCGTACCAGGCCCAGCGTCGTGGTGGTAAAGGTAAATCGGCAACTGGCGTCAAGGATGAGGACTACATCGCTCACCTGCTGGTCGCCAACAGCCACACCACGCTGCTGCTGTTCTCCAGCAAAGGCAAGGTGTACTGGCTCAAGACCTACGAGATCCCGGAAGCCTCCCGTGCCGCCCGTGGTCGTCCGCTGGTCAACCTGCTGCCGCTGGACAGTGATGAATACATCACCACCATGTTGCCGGTCGAGGAATACACCGAAGGTCACTTCATCTTCATGGCCACCGCCAAAGGCACCGTCAAGAAGACCCCGCTGGAATCCTTCAGCCGCCAGCGCAGCGTGGGCCTGATCGCCCTGGAGCTGGACGAAGGCGACGTGTTGATCTCCGCTGCCATCACCGATGGCGAGCGTGAAGTCATGCTGTTCTCCGACGGCGGCAAGGTCACGCGCTTCAAGGAATCCGACGTTCGCGCCATGGGCCGTACCGCCCGCGGTGTGCGCGGCATGCGCCTGCCAGAAGGGCAAAAGCTGATTTCGATGCTGATCCCGGAAGAAGGCAGCCAGATCCTCACCGCTTCCGAGCGTGGTTATGGCAAGCGTACGGCCATCAGCGAGTTCCCGGAGTACAAGCGTGGCGGCCAGGGCGTGATCGCCATGGTCAGCAACGACCGCAACGGCCGTCTGGTCGGCGCGGTCCAGGTGCTCGACGGCGAGGAAATCATGCTGATTTCCGACCAGGGCACCCTGGTGCGTACCCGTGTGGCTGAAGTGTCGAGCCTGGGCCGTAACACCCAGGGCGTGACCCTGATCAAGCTGGCCAAGGACGAAAAACTGGTCGGCCTGGAGCGTGTCCAGGAGCCGTCGGAAGTCGAAGGCGAAGAGCTGGAAGGTGAAGAGTTTGACGGCGAGGTGATCGCAGCCGGCGATGACAACGTCGACGAGCCAACCCTCGATGCTGCCGCAGACGAAGAAGAACCGCAGGAATAAGCGGACACACAGGGGGCGGATGAAGATTCGCCCCCTTGTTGTTTGTCCCTTATGAAATAACACGTCCTTTGGCTGGACGCGGTCAATGTGGGAGCTGGCTTGCCTGCGATGGCAGCGCCGCGGTATCACTGCGCTACCGAGGTGCCCTTATCGCAGGCAAGCCAGCTCCCACAAGGGTTCGCTCCAGAGAAAGGTTGTTACCGAACATGATTGCAGCCCCACCAGATCAGAGTGAGATTGGATGTGAGCAAGAGAGCCTATAACTTCTGTGCCGGTCCCGCGGCGCTTCCTGAAGCAGTCCTGCAGCGTGCGCAGGGTGAACTCCTCGACTGGCATGGAAAAGGCCTCTCCGTGATGGAAATGAGCCATCGCAGCGATGAGTTCGTGTCCATCGCCACCAAGGCCGAGCAGGACCTGCGCGACTTGCTGGACATCCCATCCAACTACAAAGTGCTGTTCCTGCAGGGCGGCGCCAGCCAGCAGTTCGCCCAGATCCCGCTGAACCTGCTGCCGGAAGACGGCACGGCTGACTATATCGACACGGGCATCTGGGGCCAGAAGGCCATTGAAGAGGCTTCCCGTTACGGTCACGTCAATGTGGCGGGCACCGCTAAGCCTTACGACTACTTCGCCATTCCCGGTCAGAACGAGTGGAAGCTGTCGAAGGACGCTGCCTACGTGCACTACGTGGCCAACGAAACCATCGGCGGCCTGGAATTCGACTGGGTGCCGGAAGTGGGCGACGTGCCGCTGGTGTGCGACATGTCCTCGGACATCCTCTCGCGCCCGATCGACGTGTCCAAGTACGGCATGATCTACGCCGGCGCGCAGAAGAACATCGGCCCGAGCGGCATCCTGGTCAACATCATCCGCGAAGACCTGCTGGGGCGTGCCCGTTCGCTGTGCCCGACCATGCTCAACTACAAGGTCGCGGCCGATAACGGCTCGATGTACAACACCCCGCCGGCGTTCGCCTGGTACCTGTCCGGCCTGGTCTTCGAGTGGCTGAAGGAGCAGGGCGGTGTCGCCGCCATGGGCAAGCTGAACGAAGAGAAGAAGCGCACCCTGTACGACTTCATCGACGCCAGCGGCCTTTACAGCAACCCGATCAACCTGACGGACCGTTCGTGGATGAACGTGCCGTTCCGCCTGGCTGACGACCGTCTGGACAAGCCATTCCTGGCCGGTGCCGACGAGCGCGGCCTGCTGAACCTCAAGGGCCACCGTTCGGTCGGTGGCATGCGCGCCTCCATCTACAACGCTGTCGACATCAACGCCATCAAGGCGCTGGTTGCCTACATGGCAGAGTTCGAAAAGGAACACGGCTAATGTCTGAGCAAGAACTCAAGGCCCTGCGCGTACGCATTGACAGCTTGGACGAGAAAGTCCTGGAGCTGATCAGTGAGCGCGCGCGGTGTGCCCAGGAAGTGGCACGGGTGAAGATGGCGTCCCTGGCTGAAGGCGAAGTGCCGGTGTTCTACCGTCCCGAGCGTGAGGCCCAGGTTCTCAAGCGTGTGATGGAGCGCAACAAGGGCCCGCTGGGCAACGAAGAGATGGCGCGGTTGTTCCGTGAAATCATGTCTTCGTGCCTGGCCCTTGAGCAGCCGCTGAAAGTGGCCTACCTCGGCCCGGAAGGCACCTTCACCCAAGCGGCGGCCATGAAGCACTTCGGCCACGCGGTGATCAGCAAGCCGATGGCGGCGATCGACGAAGTGTTCCGTGAAGTGGCAGCCGGTGCGGTGAATTTTGGCGTGGTGCCGGTGGAAAACTCCACCGAAGGCGCGGTCAATCACACGCTGGACAGCTTCCTTGAGCACGACATGGTGATCTGCGGCGAAGTCGAGCTGCGTATCCACCACCACCTGCTGGTGGGCGAGAACACCAAGACTGACAGCATCAGCCGCATCTACTCCCATGCACAGTCCCTCGCCCAGTGCCGCAAGTGGCTGGACGCTCACTACCCGAATGTCGAGCGCGTCGCGGTCTCCAGCAACGCCGAAGCCGCCAAGCGGGTCAAGGGCGAGTGGAATTCGGCGGCCATCGCCGGTGATATGGCGGCGGGCCTGTATGGCCTGACGCGCCTGGCGGAGAAAATCGAGGACCGCCCGGACAACTCCACGCGCTTCTTGATGATCGGCAGCCAGGAAGTGCCACCGACCGGCGACGACAAGACCTCCATCATTGTCTCCATGAGCAACAAGCCCGGCGCGCTGCATGAGCTGCTGGTGCCGTTCCACGACAACGGGATTGACCTGACGCGCATCGAGACTCGTCCTTCGCGCAGCGGTAAATGGACTTACGTGTTCTTTATCGACTTCATCGGCCACCACCGCGACCCACTGGTCAAGGGCGTGCTCGAGAAAATCAGTCAGGAAGCCGTGGCACTCAAGGTGCTGGGCTCTTACCCGAAAGCGGTTTTGTGAGGCTTTAACATGAGTGGCAACTTCCTCGCCCTGGCTCAGCCGGGCGTGCAACAACTGTCGCCTTACGTCCCGGGCAAGCCTGTGGACGAGCTGGCGCGTGAGTTGAACCTGGATCCGTCCAGGATCGTCAAGCTGGCGAGCAACGAGAACCCACTGGGCCCTAGCCCGAAAGTGTTGGCGGCAATCCGTGAAGAATTGGCCGAGCTGACCCGCTACCCCGATGGCAACGGCTTTGCACTCAAGTCCCTGCTGGCGGAGAAGTGCCGGGTCGAGCTGAACCAGGTAACTCTGGGTAACGGTTCCAACGACATTCTTGAGCTGGTCGGCCGTGCCTACCTGGCGCCAGGCTTGAACGCGGTGTTCAGTGAGCACGCGTTTGCGGTCTATCCGATCGTGACCCAGGCGGTCGGTGCCGATGCGCGCGTCATTCCAGCGAAGGATTGGGGCCACGACCTGCCGGCCATGCTGGCGGCCATCGATGCACAAACCCGCGTGGTGTTTATCGCCAACCCGAACAACCCGACCGGCACTTGGTTCGACGCTCAGGCGCTGAACGACTTCCTGCAAGACGTGCCTGAACACGTGCTGGTGGTGCTGGACGAGGCGTACATCGAGTATGCCGAGGGCAGCGACCTGCCAGACGGCCTCGAGTTCTTGGCGGCGTACCCGAACCTGCTGGTCTCGCGTACCTTCTCCAAGGCCTATGGCCTGGCGTCGCTGCGCGTGGGTTACGGCCTGTCCACGGCGGTAGTCGCCGATGTGCTGAACCGCGTGCGCCAGCCATTCAACGTCAATAGCCTCGCCCTGGCGGCGGCTTGTGCGGCGGTGAAGGATGCCGAGTACCTGGAAGAAGGCCGTCGCATCAACGAAACCGGCATGCTGCAGTTGCAGGAAGGTTTCCGTGAGCTAGGCCTGGGCTGGATTCCGTCCAAGGGCAATTTCATTTGTGTCGACCTCGGCCAAGTGGCTGCTCCGGTATTCCAGGGCCTGCTGCGCGAAGGCGTGATCGTGCGGCCGGTGGCCAACTACGGCATGCCGAACCACTTGCGCATCACCATCGGCCTGCCGGCGGAAAACAGCCGCTTCCTCGAGGCGCTGGCCAAGGTTCTGGCTCGTGGTTGATGTCACTGCATTGCAACCTGCTGTGCCTATGATCGGTCGCCTGGTGGTGGTCGGTCTGGGGTTGATCGGCGGCTCCTTCGCCAAAGGCCTGCGTGAAAGCGGCGTGTGTGGCGAAGTGGTGGGTGTCGACCTGGACCCGCAATCGCGCAAGTTGGCGGTCGAGTTGGGGGTGGTGGATCGTTGCGAGGCGGACCTGGCGCTCGCGTGCCAGGGCGCTGACGTGATCCAGCTGGCGGTGCCGATCCTGGCCATGGAGAAATTGCTGGCGGTGTTGGCGGGCATGGACCTGGGCCAGGCGATCCTCACGGATGTGGGCAGTGCCAAAGGCAACGTCGTGCGCGCGGCGCAACGGGCGTTTGGTGGCATGCCGGCGCGCTTCGTGCCGGGCCATCCGATTGCCGGTTCCGAGCAGAGCGGGGTGGAGGCGTCGAATGCGCAGTTGTTCCGTCGGCATAAGGTCATCCTGACACCGCTGGAGCAAACCGATCCGGCTGCGTTGGCGGTGGTTGATCGCCTGTGGCGCGAGCTGGGGGCGGATGTCGAGCATATGCAGGTCGAGCGTCACGACGAAGTGCTGGCCGCGACGAGCCATCTGCCGCATCTGCTGGCATTTGGCCTGGTGGACTCGCTGGCCAAGCGCAATGAGAACCTCGAGATTTTCCGTTACGCCGCCGGCGGCTTCCGTGACTTTACGCGGATTGCCGGCAGCGACCCGGTGATGTGGCACGACATCTTCCTCGCCAATCGCGAGGCAGTGTTGCGCACCCTGGACACCTTCCGCAGCGACCTTGATGCCTTGCGCGACGCGGTGGATGCCGGCGATGGCCATCAATTATTGGGCGTGTTCACCCGTGCGCGGGTGGCGCGTGAGCATTTCAGCAAGATCCTGGCGCGCCGGGCCTACATGGAAACCGCTGTGAACGCCGATGACCTGACCTTCCTCGCCAACCCGGGCGGCCGCTTGAGGGGAAGCATTCGGGTGCCGGGCGACAAGTCGATCTCCCATCGGTCGATCATGCTGGGTTCGTTGGCTGAGGGTGTGACTGAAGTTGAAGGCTTCCTTGAGGGTGAAGACGCCCTGGCGACCTTGCAGGCGTTTCGCGACATGGGTGTGGTGATCGAAGGCCCGCACCATGGGCGCGTCACCATCCATGGCGTGGGCTTGCAGGGTTTGAAGCCAGCGCCGGGGCCGATTTACCTCGGCAACTCGGGCACCTCCATGCGCCTGCTGTCCGGGTTGCTGGCGGCGCAGCGTTTCGACAGCGTGCTGACGGGCGACGCGTCCCTGTCCAAGCGCCCGATGAACCGCGTGGCCAAGCCACTGCGGGACATGGGCGCGGTGATCGAGACGGGCCCGGAAGGGCGTCCGCCGCTGACTATCCGTGGTGGGCAGTCGTTGAAAGGCCTGACCTACGCCATGCCGATGGCCAGCGCGCAGGTCAAATCCTGCTTGCTGCTGGCGGGGTTGTACGCCGAGGGCAAGACCGCGGTCATCGAGCCTGCACCGACCCGTGACCATACCGAGCGCATGTTGCGCGGCTTTGGTTACCCGGTGGCGGTGGAGGGCGCGACGGCTTCGCTGGAATCGGGCCAGGCGTTGACGGCTACCCATATAGAAGTGCCGGGGGATATTTCTTCTTCGGCGTTTTTCCTGGTAGCGGCTTCGATCGCCGAAGGTTCCGAGCTGTTGCTGGAGCATGTGGGGGTCAATCCGACGCGTACTGGCGTGATCGACATCCTGCGGCTGATGGGCGCGGATATCACCCTGGAAAATCAGCGCGAAGTCGGCGGCGAGCCGGTTGCCGACCTGCGCGTGCGCGCGGCGACGCTAACAGGTATCGAGATTCCCGAGGCCCTGGTGCCGCTGGCAATCGATGAGTTCCCGGTGCTGTTCGTCGCGGCGGCCTGTGCCGAAGGGCGGACCGTGTTGCGTGGGGCTCAGGAGTTGCGTGTGAAGGAGTCCGACCGCATCCAGGTCATGGCCGACGGTCTGCTGGCACTGGGGGTGAAGTGTGAACCGACCCCCGATGGGATTATCATTGACGGTGGCCTGATGGGCGGTGGTGAAGTCCATGCCCATGGCGATCATCGGATTGCCATGGCGTTCAGCGTAGCTTCCCTACGGGCGGCGGCGCCGATTCGTATCCATGACTGCGCCAATGTTGCTACGTCTTTTCCGAATTTTCTTACACTGTGTGCCCAAGTCGGCATCCGTGTTGCCCAAGAGGCTCAATTGTGAATATCAAAGCACCGGTGATTACCATCGACGGGCCAAGCGGCTCGGGCAAAGGCACGATCGCCGGCATCCTGGCCAAGCGCCTGGGCTGGTGCCTGCTGGATTCCGGCGCGCTGTACCGCTTGCTGGCATTCGCCGCACGCAACCATGGCGTCGACCTGACCAATGAAGAATCCCTCAAGCTGCTGGCGGCGCACCTTGATGTGCAGTTCGTCGGCGCGACAGAAGGTCATCCCCAGCGCATCATCCTCGAAGGGGACGATGTGACGGACGACCTGCGCAATGAACAAGTCGGCTCCTGGGCTTCCCAGGTTGCCGCGCTGCCGGCCGTGCGTGATGCGCTGCTGCAGCGCCAGCGGGCTTTCCAGGAGCCGCCGGGCCTGGTGGCCGATGGCCGTGACATGGGAACCGTGGTGTTTCCCGAGGCACCCTTGAAGATTTTTCTGACCGCCAGCGCCGAGGAGCGGGCTCGCCGCCGCTACTTGCAGTTGAAGGGCAAAGTCGATGGTGTTAGTCTGTCGAGTCTGCTAGATGAGATCCGTGCACGCGATGAGCGTGATACCCAGCGCGCAGTAGCCCCGCTCAAGCCGGCGGCTGATGCCATACAGCTGGATTCCACGGAGTTGTCCATCGAGCAGGTGCTGGAACGCATCTTGAGCGAGATCGCCATTCGCGATATCGCCGGGTGACCAAGAAGGCCGCAGGGGACCAGTCATAGTCCTGTGGTGCTTCTTTTAATTGAAACTGACCCACACCGTCTGGGGTGTGGAGATGGGCGTATTCTTCGCCCTTATCAACAGGAATTAAAATGAGCGAAAGCTTTGCGGAACTCTTTGAAGAAAGCCTAAAAACCCTGAACCTTCAGGCAGGCTCCATCATCACCGGTGTTATCGTTGATATCGATTACCAAGCTCGCTGGGTAACCGTTCACGCTGGTCTGAAGTCTGAAGCTCTGATCCCGCTGGAACAGTTCTACAACGATGCTGGTGATCTGACAATCAATGTCGGTGACGAAGTTCACGTTGCTCTGGACTCGGTTGAAGACGGTTTCGGTGAAACCAAGCTGTCCCGTGAGAAAGCCAAGCGCGCTGAATGCTGGATTGTTCTCGAAGCAGCCTTCGCAGCTGAAGAAGTGGTCAAGGGCGTTATCAACGGTAAGGTTAAAGGCGGCTTCACTGTCGACGTTAACGGCATCCGTGCGTTCCTGCCAGGTTCTTTGGTCGACGTTCGTCCTGTGCGCGACACCACGCACCTGGAAGGCAAAGAACTCGAATTCAAGGTCATCAAGCTCGACCAGAAGCGCAACAACGTTGTCGTTTCCCGTCGCAGCGTCCTGGAAGCAGAGAACTCCGCCGAGCGTGAAGCTCTGCTGGAATCCCTGCAGGAAGGCCAACAAGTCAAAGGTATCGTCAAAAACCTCACCGACTACGGCGCATTCGTCGACCTGGGTGGCGTGGATGGCCTGCTGCACATTACCGACATGGCTTGGAAGCGTATCAAGCATCCTTCCGAAATCGTCAACGTTGGCGACGAGATCGATGTCAAGGTTCTGAAATACGATCGCGAGCGCAACCGTGTTTCCCTGGGCCTGAAGCAACTGGGTGAAGATCCATGGGTTGCTATCAAAGCCCGTTACCCAGAAAGCACTCGCGTTACCGCGCGTGTTACCAACCTGACCGACTACGGCTGCTTCGCTGAGCTGGAAGAAGGCGTGGAAGGCCTGGTACACGTTTCCGAAATGGACTGGACCAACAAAAACATCCACCCTTCGAAAGTCGTACAAGTCGGCGACGAAGTGGAAGTTATGGTTCTGGACATCGACGAAGAGCGTCGTCGTATCTCCCTGGGCATCAAGCAGTGCAAATCTAACCCATGGGAAGATTTCTCTGGCCAGTTCAACAAGGGCGATAAAATCTCCGGCACCATCAAGTCGATCACCGATTTCGGTATCTTCATTGGTCTGGACGGCGGCATCGACGGCCTGGTTCACCTGTCCGACATCTCCTGGAACGAAGTGGGCGAAGAAGCTGTTCGTCGTTTCAAGAAGGGCGACGAGCTGGACACCGTTATCCTGTCGGTTGACCCAGAGCGCGAGCGTATCTCCCTGGGTATCAAGCAACTGGAAAGCGACCCGTTCTCTGAATACGTTCAGGACAACGACAAAGGCGCAATCGTTAAGGGCACTGTGAAAGAAGTTGACGCTAAAGGCGCCATCATCACTCTGGCCGACGATATCGAAGCGACTCTGAAAGCCTCCGAAATCAGCCGTGACCGCGTTGAAGACGCGCGTAACGTTCTGAAAGAAGGCCAGGAAGTTGAAGCCAAGATCATCAGCGTTGACCGCAAGAGCCGTGTAATCCAGCTCTCCATCAAGTCGAAAGACGATGCTGAAGAGAAAGAAGCCATCCAAAGCTTGAAAGACAAGCCTTCGGATAGCATCGCTGCTGGTCCTACCACTCTGGGCGACCTGTTGCGTGCACAAATGGAAAAACAGAACTAAGTTCTGTCAGACCATAGAAAAAGGGCGACTTCGGTCGCCCTTTTTTGTGCCTGAAATTCGTTGAATCAACAACTTGGAGCTCTTGGACGCAGGTCGGTGTCAGAACTGATTATAGTGTGCCAGTAGGTGATCCATGTTTTTGTTGGCTCAATAAGGATTTGAATGAACAGGCTTATTTTAGTATTTGCAGTGGTAATGCTCGTGGGCTGTGCCGCCACCAGTGCCAAGACGTACGTCAAGCGGGGTATCAGCGGCGTCGAGATCGATTGCTCGGGGCTCGGCTCCAATTGGGAAAAGTGCGAGAAACGCGCGGCCAAGGAGTGCGGGATGCAGGGTTACAAAGTCATCACCAGGTCCAGTGATGCTAGGGATGAAGAGGGTGACTACCTGTTTGGTTGGAATCCGGCAGGCGCTGTAACTCGCACCATGCTAGTGATCTGTAATTGAGGGTGGAATGTGCTTACGAAGCGTCGTCTTCCATCCTGCATATTAGTTGCCGGGTGGGCTGTTCAAATTCATCAAGTCATGCTAAAACCTTCGAAGCGCTTTTCCTAGCTGCTTGAAAAAGAAGGGAAAAATATGACGAAGTCGGAGTTGATCGAACGAATTGTCACCCATCAAGGGCTGCTCTCATCCAAGGATGTAGAGCTGGCCATCAAGACCATGCTCGAGCAAATGTCCCAGTGCCTGGCGACCGGAGATCGGATTGAGATCCGTGGGTTTGGCAGCTTTTCTTTGCACTATCGTGCACCACGCGTGGGTCGCAACCCCAAGACAGGCCAGTCCGTCAGCCTTGACGGCAAGTTCGTTCCTCACTTCAAGCCGGGTAAAGAATTGCGTGACCGGGTGAACGAAGAAGAGGAAGAAGGCGTCTGAGTGTTTTTGGGGGAGGGGAAAGTTATGCGTGGGGTTAAGCGCGTTTTGGCGGTGCTGGCGGTGCTGGTTTTTGCGTTGATCGTTTTAGCGTTTGTATTGGAGAACCAGCAGGGTGCCTCTTTGTCTTTCTTTGGCTTTACTACTGGTCAGATACCAGTGTCGGTGTTTATGGTTCTGGCTTTGATTGTTGGAATGCTAATAGGGCCGCTGATGAGCGTACTGGTTCGTAAGCGACTTCGCACGCTCGCTCCTACGGCACGCGTCTAGAGCTTGCTGCAGCATGATTTACCAAGATAGTAGATAAGAAATACAGATGCCGTCTGTCAGATAATTCCTTCGGTATTCCTTTTGCTCGGCGCGCTGTGTCGTTATGCGCCGGCTCGGGAAATCCAGTGATCCAGTCAGAATCATTGGGTGTTCTCTGGCTTCTGTGAAAATTCCTTTCTATTTTTATCCCGCTCGGACGAGAATTAGAGGGCTTGCTTTGGCCGTTTCGGATTTTTCCTACGGCCTTGTCAAGACTTGTAATATGCCAGAGAGATGGCAAAATGAAACCTGTCCTCGATAACGGTCATTTTGTGCACTAAAAATTCGGCAGAGACGCTGGGTTTTAGCGGTCACCCAATTAGAATAAAAAAACACACAATTTGATCTGCATAACGAGCCCGCAGTTTCTCTTTGAAGGCAGGTTTTTGTTGTGAGTAGTAGCTTTCGCTCTCCCGCCGTACATTCAATCGGCGAAATTGACTTTTTTGTACTGTTTCAAGCCATTTGGCGACAGAAAAAGCTAGTTCTGCTTGCCGCTTTCGGCGCAGGCGTGATTGCTTCTACCTATGCCTTTATGGCAACTCCTGAGTACGTGGCAAGGAGTGTGCTGAGGCCTGCTGCTATTAATGAGTTAGATGCCCTGAATCGAACTCAGATCTATCAGTTACCGCCAAGTGAAGCGCTAATCAAAGTCGGTGCGTCTTTAGAGTCCTACGATACACGACTGGGGTTCTTCCGCGCCAATCCAAATATATTCAAGAATTTCGAGCGGCCAGGACGTTCATTGGAGCAGAATTTTGAAGAGTTTAATAAGAAGTCTTTGACTCTGGTTCTTCCTGATTCTAAAAAAGCTAACTCGCTTAGTGCTTATATTGAGATAGAGTTAAAATACCCTAAGCCTATTAATGGGGTCGCCATCTTAAATGGCCTAGTTGCTTATGCGATTGATAAGGAAAGACAGCATGTCGCCGCTGATCTGGAAGTCATTGTAAAAAATAGGTTGGCTGAGCTTGATGGGAAATACCAGGCAGCCAAGGCTAGTTATGAAGTAGAGAAAGAGGCAAAAATTGCAAGTTTTAAAGAGGCTGACGACTTACGTCGAGCACAGCTTCAGGATGAACTCAAAGCACTTGATTCCCAGCTTAAGACATTACGCAGCGACCGGATTACGCAGCTCACGGAAGCTATTACTATCGCTCAGTCGTTGGGCATCAGGAAGCCAACCACTCCCTCATCCCTGGGTGAAGTTGGAAGTATCAGTGGCAATAGTGTCATGCGTACGGAAATCAACAACCAGCAAATTCCTCTCTATTTTATGGGCGTAGAAGCGCTGGAGGCAGAGCGTAAGGTGCTGCGCTTGCGTCGTTCAGATCGTTTTACAGATGGCCGTATCGCTCAAATTGCGAAAGAACTTCAGCTTCTGGAGCGCAACCGCGAAATTCAGGTTTTGAATGATCGCAAGAATGACGACCTCTTTTATACCGGCGTTCAGCCCCTGCGTGCTGAAATCGTGCGTCTGCGTAGCTTGAATTTAGATTTGAGCAGATTAAAAATGGTCAATCTGGATCAGTATGCATTGGAACCACTTGCTCCAGTTTCGCCTAAGAAAACACTCATCATCGTATCCGGGGTTTTGCTCGGGCTGATATTTGGGGTTTTTTTCGTGCTTCTGAAGTATCTCATGTCAAATCGCCCGCCACACAGTTCCAGCTTGACTCGTGTTTCTGTTGATGCCGCATTAGTCGGGCACACGGTTAAAAGCGATCGCGAAAGATAACGTATAGGGCCAGTTGCCCTTCAGGGTTAGCTCTACAACCAGTTACCCTTTGTGTATTGTTTTTTCTTATAGCGTGTCAATGGAAGGAGTTAGAGAAAACTGTATGGCTAGCTTCCATGGGACTCGGAAATTTCAACAGCCTTCTGCTATTACCTTCTGTCAGATTTTTCGACAGTTGTGCCGTTTACTAAGGTGTGCTGAACCGCAAGCTCAATGAAGGGGGCGCGTATTTCTTCTTTTACGAAGCGCTATATCCCTTGTTTTTCAACGGTTCAATGGACGATCTATCTGGGCGAACGAGTAATTGCAGTGCCAGCGGGGCGTTGATCTGATATTTTCGTACATTAGTTTAGATGGCGGGCGGGCGGGCATCCAAAAGCCCTCGTAAGACATCTGCCCAAACGCCGTGAGCAGCGTGCATTACCTGGGAAATCGACGAAAAATGAAAGGCCCTATCCTTGCTACCGTAGGCCGCGGATGACTTTATGCTACTCACTGTTTGCTGCAGCGCTTACTGGGTGCTTCCGGTGCGTCAGACTTTGGCAACGGACCTCACCTTCAGCGTTTATCGCGCTGAGCGGGACGTATGCGTCAGTGAGCGAGCACGACCATGACCCAGGGCTTCTTGAAGGCAACAGGGTTGCTTTGTGGGCACGCTACACTAGGAAGTCGCTCTCCCAGCTAATCGTTGAATCAAAAATAAATTCGGCCACCACGCCAGTGTTGGCTGAGGAGAATTCTGAATGAGCCTGATTAACCTAATTGAATTTGATGTCTTGGGAGACGAGCGAGGTCAGCTTGTTGTGCTTGAGGCAATGAAAAATGTCCCTTTCGACATCAAGCGCGTTTACTACTTGACGGGTACCAAGCCTGACGTACCGCGTGGGTTTCATGCACATAAAGAATTGGAGCAGGTGGCAGTCTGCGTGTCCGGGAAATGCTTGATGATCATGGACGACGGGGTAAGGAAGGAAGAGGTTTGGTTGGACTCTCCTAGCAAAGCTATTTTTATAGACAAGATGGTTTGGCACGAAATGCATCGCTTCAGCCCAGGTTGCGTTTTGCTAGTAATCGCAAGCGATCTGTACGATGAAAATGATTATATTCGCTCGTATTCGGATTTTGTGGGGATGGTAAATAATGACTAACATTCATCCTCTCGCGGACGTTCAAAGTGAGCATATTGGGCCCAGTACTCGGGTGTGGCAATTTTGTGTTGTATTGAAGGGCGCCTTGATTGGAGAGGGCTGCAACCTCTGCGCGCACACATTAATTGAAGGTGACGTTGTTGTTGGGAATAACGTGACGGTTAAGTCGGGCGTCTTCTTATGGGCCGGAACGCGAATTGAGGATGAAGTTTTTATCGGCCCGAACGCAACATTCACCAATGATATATCGCCACGCTCCAAACAATATCCAGAACGTTTTGAAGGTATTACGGTCAGGCAGGGGGCGAGCATAGGCGCCAACGCAACTATCTTGCCGGGTGTCGTCATCGGGCGTTATGCAATGGTCGGCGCCGGGGCGGTTGTGACCAAAGATGTCCCTGAATATGCTGTAGTGGTAGGCAACCCAGCAAAAGTCATTAGGTATATGGAAAAATGATTAACTTTCTAGATTTGAAGTCCGTGAACGCGGTGTTTCACGATGAATTGACTGAGGCTTGCAGCCGAGTTATCCAATCGGGCTGGTACATCGGCGGCCGTGAGCTCGCAACCTTCGAGACTGAGTTTGCTGGGTATTGTGGTTCTAAACATTGTATCGGTGTAGCCAATGGACTCGATGCTTTGGTCTTGACGCTGCGCGCCTGGATGGCTTTGGGCTACCTCAAGGAGGGCGATGAAGTTATCGTACCTGCCAATACCTATATCGCAAGTATTTTAGCGATTTCGGAAAATCGTCTAACGCCCGTACTCGTTGAGCCTGACGTGAAAACCTTCAATCTTTGCCCTGTGAATGTCAGGAAAGCGATAACGTCCAAGACGCGAGCGATACTACCCGTCCATTTATACGGTCAGCTGGCCGATATGCCGAAAATACTCGCGATCGCGGCAGAGCACAAACTTCTCGTGCTGGAAGATTCTGCGCAGTCGCACGGTGCAAGTCTCGATGGTAAAAAAGCCGGCAGTTGGGGGCACGCTTCCGGATTCAGCTTTTATCCCGGTAAGAACCTCGGTGCTTTGGGGGACGCTGGCGCAATAACTACTGACGATCCGGAACTTGCTGATACGCTCCGAGCGCTGCGTAATTACGGCTCTCACGAAAAATACAAAAATTTATATCGCGGGGTTAACAGCCGGCTTGATGAAATTCAAGCGGCGATGTTGAGCGTTAAATTAAAGTACCTGGATGAGCAAACACAGCATCGGCGAGAGATTGCTAGCCTGTATTTGGACGGGATCGATAATCCTGCTATTCAGCTGCCTTCGACAGCAGGTCGTTTGCCTATTGAATTTGAAAGTCATGTTTGGCATCTTTTTGTCATCCGGAGCGCGCAGCGTGACGCACTAAAACAACATTTGGTAGCGAAGGGTGTAGAGACGCTCATCCATTACCCGATACCCCCGCACCAGCAACGTGCTTACTCTGAATGGAGCGACCACTCTTACCCAATTTCCGAAAAAATCCATAATCAGGTACTGAGTCTTCCAATGGGTCCATCGTTGAGCTGGGACGATGCGAGGTTGGTAGTTGATGCGTGCAATAGCTTCTCGGGAAATGGCTGATCGGGAATGACTTTAATCCGAACAAGCCTGCTGAATGCAATTGCCGTATTCATGAAAATGTTGACCTTGTTGGGCATCAATAAAGTCTTGGCGATCTACGTCGGTCCGAGTGGGTATGCCGCACTTGGACAATTTCAGAATGCGGTACAGATGATCACTACCTTTGCCAGTGGTGCCGTTAATACAGGGGTTACTAAATACACGGCTGAGTTTAAAGATGATGTAGCTGCGCAACACCGAGTTTGGCGAACAGCGGGAACAATTGCGTTGTCAGGCTCGCTGTTTTTTTCGCTTTTAATCATTATTTTCAACGAGACCTTGGCAATCTGGTTCCTAAAAGACGCCAGTTTTGGTGGTGTTTTTGTTTGGTTTGGTGCAACTCTGGTACTGTTTACGTTCAATACGCTGATGTTAGCAATATTGAACGGAAAAAAAGAGATTGGTAGGTACGTCGTAGCGAACGTTGCAGGCAGCTTGTTCTCATTGCTTGTTACGGCATTGATGTCGATGTCATATGGCCTTTATGGCGCACTGGTTGCGTTGGCTGTATACCAATCTCTTAGCTGTTTCATTACGTTCTTTTTATGTTTTAAGTCACCATGGTTCAAGTTGTCTTATATGATTGGCGGGCTAGATAAAAAGACCGCGATCAACCTGTCAAAATTTACGGTAATGGCACTTTCATCAGCCTTGTGCGTGCCAATCAGTCATATATTGGTCCGAAACCATCTCGGCGAAACGATTAGCTGGCAGTCCGCAGGTTATTGGGAGGCAATGTGGAGGCTCAGCTCGGCCTATCTGATGCTGGTCACGACGACACTGAGTGTTTACTACTTGCCAAAACTATCAGAGTTGAAAGAGGCCAAGGACATAAAGAATGAGATTCTGCATGGTTATAAAATAATTTTTCCGGTAGCTGTTATATGCGGTCTGATTATGTATTTTTTGCGTGACTTTATAATTTCTGTGCTGTTCACGCCTGACTTTTTACCGATGCGCGATTTGTTCGGTTGGCAGATGGTAGGTGACGTGCTGAAAATCGCCAGTTGGATCTTGGGTTATGTGCTGGCCGCGCGGGCGTACTGGAAGATTTTTGTATTTTCAGAAGTGTTCTTCGCTTTGCTATTCTATGCGTTAGTAATAATGCTTTCTGGTTTTAAATTGGAAAGTGCAGTTATAGCACATGCTATCACCTATGCTTTGCACTTGTGTTTCATGTTTCTGGTTATGAAAAAGAAAGGGGTATTTGCTTGAGCGGCCTATTCAATAAAATCAGAATCTATGGAGTTGGAAGGCTTCCAGTCTATGTGATCATCAAAGTTATCCAGTTTTTTCGTGTAAAGATTTATCGTCATCTCTTTTCCGACAATCGAGTGCAATCTAAGGGAGTAAAGTTCAATCAGCCGGCGCAGTTTGTCGGGCGAGGATCCATTGTATTTGAAACTCAGATAACGGTGGGCGTATGGCCTTCACCCTATTTGATCAGTGGGTACACTTATTTCGAAGCACGAACCGATGCCGCGGAAATAATTGTGGGTGAGGGAACTTGCTTTAATAATTCAGCGGTGGTTATAGCTGATCGTGGCAAAGTTTCGATTGGTCGCCGCTGCATGATAGGCAATAATTTCTTTGTGGCTGATTCTGATTTTCATGGACTGGAAGTTGAAAATAGAACAAATGGTCAATACCAATGTGCAGATGTCTTTATTGGTGATGATGTCTTTTTTGGAAATGATGTCAAGGTGCTAAAGGGGGTGACCATCCATAATGGGTCTGTCATTGGCAGTGGATCCATTGTTACATGCGATGTGCCCGCTGGATGTATATACGCTGGCGTCCCCGCGAAACTAATTAGACACATTTCCTGAAGTGGAGGAAGCGTAATTGAAGAGTAGTGATTATGTATCTAGCCCATTGGTGACCATGTGTGTGCCTGTCTATAATCATGAACATTTCGTGGTGGACAGCGTCAGAAGTATCATTGAGCAAACTTATCAAAATATTGAATTGATCATTATTGATGACGGCTCTACAGACCGCTCGGCAGAAAAAGTTGCAAGTCTGATAGAAGAGTGTGAGGCACGATTTACTCGATTTAAGTTCATCTCACGCCCTAATAAGGGGTTGTCTGGAACGTTGAATGATGCTTTGCAATGGGCGTCGGGCACTTATTTCTCTGCACTTGCCTCTGATGACATTCTGTATCCGACCAAAACCGCAGTATTGATTAAGCACATGCTTGATAATCCTGGATGTGTTGCTTCATTTGGCTCCGTGTCGCTGATCGACGATCAAGGTGTTGAGAGAGGTTTCAGAAAGAGCGCAGGAAAGCACAAGTTTGATGAGATTTTCTTGCTGAAGACTGAGTTGCCGGCGCCCGCCAGTATGGTGGTCTTGCAGGCAATCATCGAAGCGGGCAGCTATAATCCAGAGGTTAAGATAGAAGACTGGGATATGTGGATGCGACTGACGAAAGGGAATGACAAGTTTGTAGAGGTTCTTCCCGATGTCCTTGCGAAATACCGCATGCACCCTGCAAATACTATGAAGCAACATGATCTTGTGCATAAGGGACTGCTATTGATTGTCAGTCAACATCAGGATCACCCTCTTTATAATCGCGTGTTATGCATTTTAAATTGTGTTCGATTCAGGAATTTGGCAGCAGGTCGAAAAAAAGAAGCGTTAGGTTTACTTGTCGAGCTTCTAGCTAATCCTTACAGCTACCGTGAGCCTCGGATGTATCAGGGTGTTCTGCATCTATTGCTTAAATGGTGAGGTGATTGAATAGTCTCTGTTTTTTGTTGTGCGTGAAATGTGCTAGGTGACTAAGAGTGATAATTGTGGAAAATGTTCAGGTTAGGCCCGTCAATAGACGTATGTCGATGTTCGGCGCGTTCTTGGTATTGGTTTTGGTGCTAGGGTTTCCGCGAATTTACGGTACGGAGATACCCATGGCTCTGGTTCTTATGCCATTTTATCTTTCGGGCTTCTGTCGTTTTTTTCTCGCTCGTGGCTGGTTTGCTGCTATCTTTTGTGTTTTATTCTCAATATGGATGATCGGTGGTTTTCTTGCTTATTTGAATGGAGAAGGCGAGAGTCGTGATCTTTTTTTTCATATTGTTGTTTCTGTCAAAGTGCTACTGAACTTCTTTTTTGGCTATGTCATTTGTCGTGTCATTCTTGCCAGGCCTTCGGCACTTAGCGCTTGGCTGCTATTCCAGGCCGTCGTCATCGTGCTTACGATGTTAAGTAATGATTTTTATTCATTCATGCTTGGTTTTATTTCGCCACGTTCAGCAGACGTATTTCAGCATATCTATGGCCTCAGGGCTTTGGGTTTTGGGCTGTTCCATGTTGACGGCGCGTTGACGATCGTACTGGCGTTGTTTTTCAGTATCCTGATATCTGAATCAAAATTTATGAATGGTCTATTGCTGATCCTCTTGCTACCCCTGTCGATGGCGGTAGCGAGAAGCGCAGTTGTGGCGTATGCGATTATGAGCGTCTTCAGAAAAGGCATTTTGTTTAAGGTGTTTTTGGCTTTGGCACTGCTTGTGATGATCGTGCTGAGTTTTTATGTGGAAAGTGGGCCGCTATTTGAAGCGACTGAAATTTTTCGGAACTTGTTCCAGCGTGGTGAGCTAAAAAGCCAGAGCGTCAACGTGTTATCAGAGATGTACACTCTTCCGGACACAATGACTGAGTGGTTATTTGGCGGGGGGCAGTACTTCTCTGGGAGTGAAGATACCTTGGAATTCTATAAGGGTACCGATGTCGGATACCTCAGAATTCTTTATTTTTCAGGTGTGGGCTCAGTGTTTGCCTATATTTTGCTGAATTCCTATTTTTTGCTTGGATTGATTTTTACCCCTGGTGGCGCGGAATTCTTGAAAGTTCGGCATTTTGCCTTTGCTTTGACCATTATCTTTCTGATCATCAATTTCAAGGGGTTGCAGGGAATGCCGATTTTCGCTGTTGCTCTCTATGTATATGCTGTGGAATTCCGTAGAAAGCAAGGTGCTCCCCTTATCGTAAGGCCTGACGTACCTTTAAATGAGTGTTCAGGCGAGAAGGAGCTGAGATGAAAGCGTTGGTATTGGGTGCAAATGGCTTCATTGGTTCAAGTCTTATTCAGTACTTGATTGAGCAAGGTATGCAGGTGCGGGTTTTGACGCGTAAGGGGCTCACACATGCTCATCCATCGGTCGAAACCGTCATTGGCGATTTGGTTGGGAATAATATCAACTATCCCGAGTTACTCGCGGGTTGCGATGTGATATTCAACTGTGCAGGCGAGATCCATAATGAGCAGTTGATGCATCCGCTCCATGTGGACGCTACGGCTAAGTTGCTGGACGCGGTGGCGGTGGCTACAGCTCAAGGTCAAACGATGCGGTGGGTTCAGCTGAGCAGTGTCGGGGCCTATGGCCCTTCTCGATCGAAGAGTCGTGTAGTGACTGAAGACACGCCTACGAACCCTATCGGGACTTATGAAATTACCAAGACGCTAGCGGATTCCTTGATCCTCATGCGTCAGATGCCAGAGTTTTTTTCATTTGCCATACTGCGTCCTTCCAATGTGTTTGGACCGACAATGTCCAACAATTCGTTGAGACAGCTTGGTCAGATGGTGAAGAGAGGACGGTTTTTTTTCATCGGCTTTTCGCCTGCGACGGCCACCTACATTCATGTTGATGATGTGGTTTCGGCGCTCTATAAATGTGCTACTAACCCGCGAGCGAAAGGGCAGGTATTCAACCTTTCAAATGATTGTATGATGCCAGAACTCATCGCCGGCATGGCACGTGCGCAGGGCGTATCAACGCCTGGTTTGGTAGTGCCAGAGTTCATGGTACGTCTGGCGGTAGCGATAATTTCGCCACTGACCCGCGGTCGGATCACCCAGAAACGCGTTGATGCTCTGGTGAGTCACACGTCCTATCCCGCTCAGAAAGCCATGGATCTATTGGAGTTTGCGCCCGGCAAGCCTGTTCCAGATAGTATAGGTGAGCTTTTTGGTTAATCATTTACCCATTAGCGACTCATTAATGGGCTCCAGAGTAATTAGTGTATGGCAAAATATGACGTTTTCAACGCAGGCTGTGAGGTGAGATTTGGCTGACAGGAAATTGCGAGTAGCGCGTGTCTCGACAGTACCTTTTTTCGTGCTTACTCAGTTGAGCTCTCAAATTCAAACGCTTCAGGCGCTGGGAACGGAAATTACGGTAATAGCCAGTGATGACGAGTTCGCAGATAAAATGGCTATCCTCGCTGATGTGGCCTTTATGCCCATCAACATTTCAAGAAATATCAGCCCGCTAAACGATCTGGTCAGTTTGATGAAGTTGTTTCGCGTATTTAAGTCGAGTCAGTTCGATATCGTCCATTCGACCACGCCCAAAGCAGGTTTGCTGTGCGCAATAGCTGCATTCGTTGCACGTACCCCAGTTCGAATTCATACGTTCACTGGACAGCCTTGGGTGACAATGTCTGGCATCAAGCGCCTTGTTCTGAAGTGTTGTGACAGATTAATAGGTGTTTTGAACACGCACTGTTATACAGACAGTAAAAGTCAGCGTCAGTTTCTTGTGGATAACAATATTGTCGGTGCCGCGAACATCAGTGTTCTTGGCAGTGGGTCATTGGCGGGTGTCGATCTAAAACGGTTTAGCCGAGCTAAGTATACCGAAGACGAAATGCTTTCCTTGAAAGAACAACTTAGTATTCCGGCTGAAAGCAAGGTCATACTTTTTGTCGGCAGAATCACTCAAGATAAAGGCATTCAGGAACTGGTCGACGCCTTTCAATGCATTGCTTCACAGAACGTGTCACTTCACTTGCTATTGGTGGGGCCTTTCGAGGACAACGGCCAGGCTATTGTGGACTCTGTCAGTGGCAGTGATGTCGCAACGCGCATACACAGTGTTGGTTTTTCGGACGAGCCCGAAAAATATATGGCAATTGCAGACTTGCTTTGCTTGCCCAGTTATCGTGAAGGCTTCGGTACAGTTGTTATCGAGGCTGGCGCTATGGAACTGCCGACCGTAGGAACCGATATCTATGGTCTCTCCGACGCTGTTGTAGATGGCGTCACAGGTGTCCTGGTCCCGCCGAGGGATACGCGGTCTCTTGGCAATGCACTAGCACGCTTATTGGTTGAGGAAGATACTCGGCTGAGCATGGGGGCACACGCCAGTGCAAGGGCTCACTCCGAATTCAGTTCGGTCAAATGCGCAACGTTATTGTTAGACGATTATAAGAGGCTTTTGAATGAGCGCTGATGAATTGGAGAGGGCTTCTCGTGTAGCGGTGACGGGCGCAAGCGGCTTTGTAGGCGGTGCTTTGGTCAAGCTACTCTCGGCGCACGACAACTTTGAGCCGGTAGCCATTTACAGAGCTTCGCCGGAACGACTTCCTTTGGGGTGCGAAACGTTTGTGTGTGGTGACTTGACGCCATACACGGATTTTACCGCCGCATTGAAAGGAGTTGATAGCGTTGTTCATTGCGCCGCCCGTGTGCACGTCATGGACGAGCGTGCTGCCGATCCGATGGCTGAATTCAGGCTGGCGAATGTGGCGGCAACTCACAACCTCGCCAAGCAGGCAGCACAGTGCGGTGTAACGCGTTTTGTCTTCATTAGTTCTATCAAAGTTAATGGTGAGTCGACTGAGCCGGGTCACGCATATCGAGCAGATGATGTTCCCATGCCCAGTGACATCTATGGGGTCTCCAAAATGGAGGCAGAGGAAGGGCTGAGAAGTATTGCCGCTGAAACAGGTATGGATGTCGTCATCATTCGCCCAGTGCTTGTATATGGGCCCGGCGTGAAAGCTAACTTCTTCAATATGATGAGATGGTTGAGTAAGGGTATCATACTGCCGTTCGGTGCAATCAATAACAGACGTAGCCTTGTATCTCTTTATAATCTGGTGGACTTGATAAGCGTTTGCCTTGAGCACCCCGCCGCTGCAAATCAGACGTTTCTGGTGAGTGATGGGGAGGACGTGTCGACCACGCAGTTGCTTAAAAGGATGTCGAATGCGCTCCATTGCCGTGCCCGATTGCTACCTGTGCCCAGCAGTTTGCTCGTCGCTGCCGCTAGGATCCTGAACAAAAAGCCGTTGTCTCAACGCCTATGCGGAAACTTGCAGGTTGATATTGAAAAGAACCGCTTATTGTTGGGGTGGACACCTCCGATGTCCGTTGAACAAGGTTTTGCATTGACCGCGGAGAGCTTTCAGGGGAGAACGGATAAATGATTTGGGCTATAGGTTTAGTGCTATCCACGTCATTTCTACTGACTGCGATGTTACGTCAGTACGCTTTATCGCGCAGAATGATAGATGTTCCAAATGCACGCAGCTCTCATTCTATTCCGACGCCCCGTGGCGGTGGTTTGGCGATCGTTATCACCGTGATGCTTTCACTCGTCGGTCTGTACTTTACGGGCATTATTAACTTTTCGGTGTTTGGTTCCTTATTTCTGGCAGGTGGCTTGGTTGCTGTAATTGGCTTCATGGATGACCATGGGCATATCGCAGCGCGTTGGCGCCTATTGGGGCATTTTTCTGCGGCCGCAATTGTGCTTTTCTGGTCTGGCGGCTTGCCGATCATTGATTTCTTCGGGTTGCCTTTGGACTTGCATCATGTGGGTTACGTCTTCGGTGCGTTGTATCTAGTGTGGATGCTCAATCTATATAATTTCATGGATGGAATTGATGGACTGGCGAGTATCGAAGCTATTTGTGTATGTTTGGGTATGTGTGTTGTTTACCTGATCTCCGGGCAAACCAGCCTGATTCCGGTGAATTTGCTGTTTGCATTTTCCGTGGCAGGTTTTTTGTACTGGAACTTTCCCTCAGCAAAAATTTTCATGGGCGATGCGGGCAGTGGCTTTATAGGCATAGTGCTCGCGGGGCTTTCTATTCAGGCGGCTTGGTTGTCTGCTGATCTACTATGGTGCTGGCTCATCCTTCTGGGCGTGTTCGTTGTCGATGCGACGGTTACCTTGTTACGTCGACTGCTACGTGGTGCGCGTGTCTACGAAGCTCATCGCAGTCATGCCTATCAATACGCATCACGCCAAGTGGGCCGCCACGCTCCAGTGACCTTGACCGTATGTCTAATCAACGTGTTTTGGCTACTACCACTGGCAGTTTGTGTCGCATACTCGCTGCTGAGCGGCGCAATGGCGTTGGTTGTAGCTTATATTCCCTTGGTTGTTTTGGCCGTTCGTTTCCGTGCGGGCGAGTTAGAAGGGGCGCGCACCTAAAGGACCACGTGTAGGCTTTTTAGTGCACCGCTTCGATTAGCGATGTTCCATCGTAATGTTGTACAAATTTAGGTTGTTTGAGGGAGCTATGGATAAGTTCAGGGTGTTTTTACAAGGTCTTCCGCGCAGGCAAAAAAGGCTTATTCAGATAGCCGTCGATGTTGTTCTTATTTGGTGTGCCTTGTGGCTGGCTTTTGTTGTACGTTTGGGGATTGATGAAATGCCCAATCCGTTGGTACAACACCTTTGGTTGTTTGTAAGCGCAACGTTTGTCGCCATTCCTCTTTTTGCGAGATTCGGACTTTATCGTGCGGTAATGAGGTATTTCGGCAATGATGCGCTTATTGCAATTATTAAAGCAGTCAGTTTGTCTTCTTTGATCCTTGGGGTTATTGTTTACTGGTATAGCAACCACCAAAACGTTGTTCCACGCTCTATTATTTTCAATTATTGGTGGCTCAGCGTAATTATGGTCGGTGGGTTGCGTTTAGCGATGCGCCAGTTTTTCCTTGGTGACTGGTTCTCAGCTGCTCAACATGTACCCTTTACTAGCCGAGACGATGGGCTGCCCCGAGTTGCAATTTATGGTGCCGGTGCGGCGGGCAATCAGTTGGTTGCGGCATTGAGAATTGGCAGGGTCATGCGTCCGGTTGCCTTCATCGACGATGATCAAAGTATTTCCAACAGGGTAATTTCCGGACTCCAAGTTTACAAGCCTACACACATTCAGAAGATGATAGATGCAACTGGGGCTCAGGAAATCTTGCTTGCGGTGCCTTCCTCCCCACGTGCACGACGCAGAGAGATTCTTGGCTTTCTTGAAGGCTATCCTCTTCATATCCGCAGCGTGCCTGGGTTTATGGATTTAGCCAGTGGTCGTGTTAAGGTTGATGATATTCAGGAAGTGGATATTGCGGACCTGCTTGGCCGTGACGCGGTACCTGCCCAAGCAGAACTCTTGGAACACTGCATTACGGGTAAGGCCGTGCTCGTAACCGGTGCGGGCGGGTCTATCGGGTCTGAACTCTGCCGGCAAATCCTTGAATTACGCCCCACCTGTCTCGTATTGTTCGAGCACAGTGAGTTTAATCTTTATAGCATCCTCTCTGAGCTTGAACAGCGTGTTATGAGAGAAGCTTTGTCCGTGCGATTGTTGCCAATTCTTGGCTCTGTTCGTAATCAAGAAAAAATATTTGATGTATTGAAAACCTGGCGCATTGAGACTGTTTATCATGCTGCGGCCTACAAGCATGTGCCCATGGTTGAGCATAATATTGCCGAAGGCGTTCTCAATAATGTAATTGGCACCCTGAATACTGCTCAGGCTGCCGTGCAAGCAGGTGTGGCTAACTTTGTTCTGATTTCAACAGATAAGGCCGTGCGCCCGACGAATGTGATGGGCAGTACGAAACGTCTCGCTGAAATGACACTTCAAGCGTTGAGTCGTGAACTGGCACCTGTTTTTTTCGGTGATAACTCCAATATTTCCAGAGTTAATAAAACTCGCTTCACCATGGTGCGTTTTGGTAATGTGCTCGGTTCATCAGGTTCTGTGATCCCGCTTTTCCATAAGCAAATCAAGTCCGGCGGGCCACTGACAGTTACGCATCCGAAAATCACTCGCTACTTCATGACTATTCCCGAGGCGGCGCAGTTGGTTGTTCAAGCGGGCTCTATGGGGCGTGGGGGAGATGTTTTTGTTCTTGATATGGGGGAGCCGGTTAAAATCGCAGAGCTTGCTGAAAAAATGATTCATCTGTCAGGGCTCAGTGTCCGCTCAGAGAAAAACTTCCACGGCGATATTGCGATTGAATTTACCGGTTTACGCCCTGGCGAAAAGTTGTATGAAGAGCTGCTCATCGGCGATAACGTTGTCGCGACTCAGCACCCGATGATCATGAGTGCCAACGAAGATTACTTACCGTGGGACGTTTTGAAGGTCAAGCTGACTGAGTTGCTAGCAGCCGTAGAGCTGGACGATTACGCCCGCGTCCGCCAACTCCTGCGCGACACCGTCAGCGGCTATTCCCCCGACGGCGAAATCGTCGACTGGATCTACCAACAGCGCCGCCTTGAGCCGTGATTTAACACTCTGTTACTCAAGCATTTTTGACGAATCCCCACCATCGCCTAAGTTAGAAAAGCAGCTTCGGAAAAGCTGCTTTTCTCTTACCAATGTCATGGAGCGTCACCAATGCAAAACACCTACCTCACCTCCCTAATCTTCGCCTTCCTCACCACCCTCTCAGTCACCGCCACCGCAGCCCCTTCCATCAAGCCCGAAGCCCCAGCCCCTATCACCGCCCAACTGTCGAAGGCCGAGCAATCCGCCAAGGTCAACCTGAACGCCGCCGACGCCGAAACCTTGCGCCGCGACCTGTTCGGCATCGGTGCTGCCAAAGCCAAGGCGATCGTTGCCTACCGCGAAAGCAATGGTCCGTTCACGGCGGTGGATGAGTTGTTGGAGGTGAAGGGGATCGGTAAGGCGTTGCTGGAGAAGAACCGCGATCGGCTTGTAATCAACTAAGCCAACCAGGGGAGGCCGGTCACTGACCGGCTTTTTCATCTTCTGAAACCTGGGTTTTCAAGCTGTCTCGCACCACCTCCATGATTCGCATGGCGAGTGCCTTGTCCTCGACACTTCGGGCGAGTACCAAGGCCCCTACCAGGGTCGACATCATCACCAAGCCCTGTGCGTCACCCCGGCCATCTGCCAAAGCCGTTTCAATCTGTTGGACACGAGCGTTGAGTACCGCATCCGTCGTCTTGCTGTGCTGGCCTCTGAGCCCGAGTTCGGAGGACATGGTCGGCAATGGGCAGCCTTCACCCGGCGAGTTCAGGTGCCATTCCGACAGGTAACTATCAATGAATGCTTCCAGCGGCCGTTCCTGGCTGAACAGCATTTTGCAATGTGCATCCAGCTCGGTGGCTGCGGTCTGCAGGGATTTTTCGACCAGTTCATCTTTGGATTTGAAATGCGCGTAGAAGCCGCCGTGCGTCAGGTTCAGTGCTTTCATCAAAGGCTGCAAGCCGGTGGCGCCGATGCCGTCGCGGCGAAAGCGTATGGAGGCTTCCTTGATGATGCGTTGGTGGGTCTGGGCTTTGTGGTCGGATGAGTAACGCATAGGTCGGCCTCGGTGACAGGCTGGCATTTTAACCAACTTGAATAGTTTTACACGCGTGGTCTAAGCGCTGACGTTTGGCATGAAAAGTGATTACCTCTACGTATAGGATTGTTCAACAATCGTGAGGTAGCCATGACACTCAGTTTGTCTTTAGCCGACCAGATTGCCCTGGAGCTTCGCACTGACATCATCGGCGGGCGGCTGTTGCCAGGAATGCCGTTGGTCGAAGTGGAGTTGGTGAAAGCCTATAACGCCTCGCGCAATACGATTCGCGAGGCGTTGCATCGGCTGGGCCAGGAAGGGTTGACCCGTTACGTACGTAACAAAGGGGTGATGGTCCGGCGGTTGGCGCGGGACGAAGTGCGTGATTTGTTTGTCGTCCGTCGCACGCTGGAGTTGCAGGCCATCGCCCAGAGTGGCGCTCTGACGGAGGAGCAATCCGAGCGCATGCAGAACGCCATCGACGCCACCACCCTGGCCCGTGAGCGCGAAGACTGGCGTGCGGTCGCCACTCACAGCCTGGTGTTTCACCAACACATCGTCAGCTTGATGCGCAGTCCCTTGTTCGATGAGTTTTTTGCCCAGGTGATCGCCCAGCTACGCCTGGTGTTTTGCGCCGCGCCCGATGAGCAACGCTTCCAGTCGCCTTGGTTGGAGCGTGATCGCGAGATTTATAGGTTACTGGTCCAGCAGGATAGACCGGCGGCAGGGGAGGCGATGAGCCTGTACCTGGATGATTCGGAACACCTGTCGTTGGCCTTGTTCAATCACCCCTGATCGAGGATTCGCATCATGTACAAAGACTATCCGGCCGCTTATCAGGTCAGTAAAGGTTCGGCGTTGCAGGTCGACACGGCGTTTTACGAGCGTGTGCGTGATCGAAAACAGCAACGCACACTGATTGAGCAGTTTGAAGTGCCGATTCGCACGGGCAGGGCGTGGAAGGTACCGGCCGGGCATGTGTTCCGTGTGACTACGCCGGTCGGTCCGCAGGTGGGTGACTTCAACGTGTGGAACGCCAACGACCCACGCGAGCGTTTATGGGCGGCGCGTACGCGTCAGCTGCAAGGTGCCCATGTCAGCACCCATGACCGCTTGTGGTCGAACCTGCCATTCCTGCGGCCTTTGGTGACGATCACCGATGACAGCCTGGCCAGTTACGGCATCGATGAGCACGGCGGGCGTCTGCATGATTTGCTGGGTACGCGCTGTGATCCGTATGTGAACCGCATGCTCACTGGCGAGGACTTCCACCACCATTGTCACTCGAACCTGACCCGCGCGGTTTTACCCCACGGTCTGACGGAATTCGACGTGCATGACGTGCTGAATATTTTCCAGTGCACGGGCCTGAATCATGACGACATGTATTTCATGAAAGCCTGCCCGGCGCAGAAGGGCGATTACCTGGAATTTTTTGCCGAGATTGATTTGCTGTGCGCGTTGTCGACGTGTCCCGGTGGGGATTTGTCGCTGCCGATGTGGGGGCCTGAGGCGCAGGATCCGCTGACGGTGTGCCGCCCGCTTGGGGTTGAGATCTATAAGCTGGAGGATGAGTTGCTGAACGGCTGGAGCCAGCCGGAACGTGCTGCCTACAAGGGGCAGCACGGTTTGCATATTGCCAAGGCGGCTTGGGAGTAAAACAAGGTTCAGCGATCCTGCGCGTCCTTGGCATCCGCCTGGGCGTTGCGCTCGGCCACCCGCTTGCGTTGTTCGTCGGTGAGTTCCACTTTGTTGGCGCTGTCACGCAGCATCATCAGTCCACCGACGATCGACCCGATGGCGACCACTAAAATCAACCATGCATACCACGGCATAAGGCTCTCCTTGAGGCAGATTGCCGTGGGAGAGTTTTCCCACGGTAATAACTGCTTTGAGTGACGGGCTTTCTTACTAGTTCAGTGTAGGCCCGTTCTGCCCCGTAGTAGATCAGAGCCCGGTCAACATCGCATCCGCCGGTGCATCGGCACGGTCTTGCGCAGTCATCTGGAAGTAGGCGAACCCCACCACCATAAAGCCCAGGAAGATCAGCCCGATCAGCGCGTTGAACCAGGCCATGGCCACCAGGCACACCACCGCCAGCACCAGCGCAATGCCCGGCACGATGGGGTAACCCGGTGCGCGGAAGGTGCGTTCCAGCAGGGGTTCGGTCTTACGCAGTTTGAACAGGCTGAGCATGCTCATGATGTACATCACGATGGCGCCGAATACCGCCATGGTGATCATCGCCGCGGTGAGGGTCATGCCGCCCAGGTTGATCAGGCCGTCGCTGTAGATCGCTGCGATACCGACCACGCCGCCGGCAATGATTGCTCGGTGGGGAGTCTGAAAGCGCGACAATTTGGCGAGGAAAGATGGCAGGTAGCCGGCGCGGGCCAGGGCGAAGAATTGGCGCGAGTAGCCGAGGATGATGCCGTGGAAGCTTGCCACCAGGCCAAACAGGCCGATCCATACCAGCATGTGCAGCCAGCCGGAGTTATCGCCGACCACCGTTTTCATGGCTTGTGGCAACGGGTCGTTGATGTTCGACAGGGTGCGCCAGTCACCCACGCCGCCGGCAAAGAACATCACACCCATGGCCAGGATCACCAGGGTCAGGATGCCGCTGATGTAGGCCTTTGGAATGGTGCGCTTCGGATCTTTGGCTTCTTCGGCGGCCATGGCGGCGCCTTCGATGGCAAGGAAGAACCAGATGGCGAAGGGAATTGCGGCAAACATGCCGGCAATCGCCGGTGCGCCGAACGTGTCGGAACCGGCCCAGCCATTCAGGGCAAAGTTACTGAAGCTGAAGGCGGGCGCCACTACGCCCATGAACACCAGCAACTCAGCGACGGCGAGCACGCACACCACCAGTTCGAAGGTGGCGGCGAGCTTGACGCCGAGGATGTTCAGGCCCATGAACACGATGTAGGCACCGACAGCAGCGTGTTTGGGGTCCAGCGCCGGGAACTGCACATTCAGGTAGGCGCCGATGGCCAAGGCGATGGCGGGCGGTGCGAAAACGAATTCGATCAAGGTCGCGAGCCCCGCGATCAAGCCGCCTTTCTCACCAAAGGCGCGACGGCTGTAGGCAAACGGACCACCCGCATGGGGAATCGCGGTGGTCAGTTCGGTGAAGCTGAAAATGAAACAGGTGTACATCGCGGCGACCATCAATGAGGTCACCAGGAAGCCCAGGGTCCCGGCGACGCCCCAGCCATAGCTCCAGCCGAAGTATTCACCGGAAATGACCAGGCCGACGGCGATACCCCATAAGTGCAGGGTGCCCAAGGTGGGTTTGAGTTGAGTGTTCATTGTGTTGCTCCCTGAACGGTTTGGAATGATTCAAGGTGTTGCAGCGTGCATGCCAGGCTGAGAATCATTGTCGTAAAGCGGTGCAAGTGTCGCCACGGGAACGGTTTGGCGTTTGAATTTCCCCTGTGTTGCACCAGATAAGTGCTGTGTTGACTCAGCCGGCGCCTTCGCGGGCAAGCCCGCTCCCACATTGGAGCGTGTATTTCCTGCTGAAACGCGGGCGAGTGTGGGAGCTGGGCTTGCCCGCGATGGGGCCCTTGAAGACCCCCACACCTACCCCTGTAAACCCCGCATAAATCCACTCTTTACGCCGTCTTTACGCCCTGCCTACCCCCTCGCTCTCGTTCCTTTACGCCACTCCTGCCGACAATTGCCCCACACGCGGCACTCGCCGCTAAACGGAGAGACTTCCATGAGCGTTCTGGACGGGGTGTCACTGCTATTGGCCGTGGCGCTGTTCATTTATCTGCTGGTTGCGCTGTTACGCGCGGATCGGAACTAGGAGCGGGCTATGCACAGTTATGACTATTGGCTGATCATCGCCTTCTTCGCCGTGGTACTGGTGCCGGCACCGTTCCTGGGGCGGTTCTATTACAAGGTGATGGAGGGGCAGCGCACCTGGCTCACGCCGGTATTGGGCCCGGTGGAACGTACCTGTTATCGCCTGTCGGGCGTGGATGAGCAGCAGGAACAGAGCTGGCAGAAGTACATGCTGGCCTTGCTCGCGTTCAACCTCGCGGGCTTTTTGATGTTGTTCGCGATCCTGCTGTTCCAGGACTACCTCCCACTGAACCCGCAGAAATTGCCGGGGCAGGAGTGGACCCTGGCCTTCAACACCGCGGTCAGTTTCATGACCAACACCAACTGGCAGTCCTACAGCGGTGAGGCATCCTTGAGTTACCTCAGCCAGATGGCCGGCCTGACGGTGCAGAACTTCGTCAGCGCGGCGACCGGTCTGGCGGTCTTGGTCGCGCTTTGCCGTGGGATCGGTCGCAAATCCACCAAGACGCTGGGCAACTTCTGGGTCGATATGACCCGCGCCACGCTCTACGGCCTGCTGCCGTTGTGCCTGGTGCTGGCGTTGTTCCTAGTGTGGCAGGGCGTGCCGCAGACCTTCGCTCACTACGTTGACGCCGTGACAATGCAAGGCGTGGATCAAGTGATTCCCCTGGGCCCGGCGGCGAGCCAGATTGCGATCAAGCAATTGGGCACCAACGGCGGCGGCTTCTTCGGTGTCAACTCGGCACACCCGTTTGAAGACCCGACCGCATGGGCCAACCTGTTTGAGTTGGCGGCCATCATCCTGATCCCGGTGGCGCTGGTGTTCACCTTCGGCCACTACGTCAAAGACCTGCGTCAGAGCCGCGCGATCCTCGGCTGCATGCTGGCGCTGTTCCTGATCGGCGGCGCGACCTCGTTGTGGGCCGAATACCAGCCCAATCCTACCCTGAATAATCCGGCCGTGGAGCAAACCGCGCCGCTGGAAGGCAAGGAAGCCCGCTTCGGCACCACCGGTACGGTGCTGTGGTCGGTGACGACGACGGCGGCGTCCAACGGTTCGGTCAACGGCATGCAGGACAGCCTCAACCCCCTCAGCGGCATGGTTGCACTGGTCAACATGATGGTCGGCGAAGTGATCTTCGGCGGCGTCGGCGCCGGCATGTACGGCATGTTGCTCAACGTGTTGATTGCGGTGTTCCTCGCCGGCCTGATGATCGGCCGCACCCCGGAATACCTGGGCAAAAAGCTACAGGCCAAGGAAGTGCAATTGCTGGTCGTGACCCTCTTGGTGATGCCGGTTGGCGTGCTGGTGCTCGGCGCCATTGCCGCGAGCCTGCCCGGCCCGGCCGGTGCCATCAGTAACCCTGGCCCCCACGGTTTCAGCCAGTTGCTCTACGCCTACACCTCAGCCAGTGCCAACAACGGCTCGGCATTCGGCGGTTTCAGCGCCAACACCCCGTTCCACAACCTGATGCTGGGCCTGGGCATGTTGATCGGTCGCTTCGGCTACATCCTTCCGGTGCTGGCACTGGCCGGCAGCCTGGCGATGAAGAAGACCGCACCGATCGGCCAGAACAGCTTCCCGACCCATGGCCCGCTGTTCGTGACCCTGTTGACCGTGACCATTTTGCTGGTGGGCGGCCTGACTTTCCTGCCAACGCTGGCGTTAGGCCCCATCGCTGAACACTTGAGCATGGGCTTCTAGTAAAGGGATATGAAAATGAATATGCCTGCAAAAAACGCGGCCCCGGTCAAAACTCAGGAGCCCGCCAAAACCGCCATCTCAGCCCTGTGGCGCCCGGCGCTGGTCCAGGCGTTCGTCAAGCTGGACCCGCGTCAACTGCAACGCTCGCCGGTGATGCTGGTGGTCGAGCTGACCGCCATCCTCACCACCGTGTTGTGCTTCGTGCCCGACACCAGCGTGCCGACCTATGTCGCCGTGCAAATCGCCGTCTGGCTGTGGTTCACCGTCCTGTTCGCCAACTTCGCCGAAGCCTTGGCCGAAGGGCGTGGCAAGGCGCGTGCCGACAGCCTCAAGGCTGGCAGCGAAGGCCTGAGCGCACGTCGCAAGGAGGCGGATGGCAGCTTCAAGGTCGTGCCGGCCACCAGTCTGCGCAAAGGTGATGTGGTGCGCGTTGCCGCCGGGGAAATGATCCCCGGTGACGGCGAAGTCATCGAAGGTATCGCGGCGGTCAACGAAGCCGCGATCACCGGTGAGTCCGCCCCCGTCATCCGTGAATCCGGCGGCGACCGTTCGGCCGTCACCGGCAACACCCGACTGGTATCGGACTGGCTGCTGATCCGCATCACCGCGAACCCGGGCGAGTCGACACTCGACCGCATGATCGCCCTGGTGGAAGGTGCCAAACGCCAGAAAACCCCCAACGAAGTCGCGCTGGATATCCTGCTGATCGGCCTGACCCTGATCTTCCTGTTGGTGGTGGTGACCCTGCAGCCGTTCGCCCACTTCGCCAGTGGCAGCTTGCCCCTGGTGTTCCTGGTCGCACTGCTGGTGACGCTGATTCCTACCACCATTGGCGGTTTGCTCTCGGCCATCGGTATCGCTGGCATGGACCGCCTGGTGCGTCTCAACGTGATCGCCAAGTCCGGCCGTGCCGTGGAAGCGGCGGGGGACGTGCATGTGTTGCTGCTGGACAAGACCGGCACCATCACCTTTGGTAACCGTCGGTGTGCGGCGGTTGTCGCGGCGCCTGGCGTCAGCGGCAGGGAAGTCGCCGAAGGGGCGTTGTTTGCCTCGCTGGCGGATGACACGGCGGAAGGTAAATCCATCGTCGAATACCTGCGCGCCTTGCACCCTCAGGCCGAGCCGACTGCGGACGAGCTGACGGCCGTGCCGTTCAGTGCCGAAACCCGGCTGTCCGGCGTTGATCATCAGGGCCGCGTATTCCGTAAAGGCGCGGTGGATTCGCTGTTGGCGTTCATCGGTCTACAACGTCGCGACCTGCAGCCCGCGCTGTCGCGGGAAATCGACAAGATCGCCCAAAGCGGCGGCACCCCGTTGCTGGTGTGTGCCGATGGCAAGTTGCTCGGCGCGATCCACCTGAAGGACGTGGTCAAGCCCGGCATCCGCGAGCGTTTCGCCGAACTGCGCAAACTGGGCATCCGTACCGTGATGGTCACCGGCGACAACCCACTGACCGCCGCCGCGATTGCTGCCGAAGCGGGCGTGGACGACGTGCTGGCTGAAGCCACGCCAGAGAAAAAACTCGCCCGCATTCGTCATGAGCAGAACGACGGTCGCCTGGTGGCGATGTGCGGCGACGGCGCCAACGACGCCCCGGCGCTGGCCCAGGCTGACGTCGGCATGGCGATGAACGATGGCACCCAGGCTGCTCGCGAAGCCGCCAACATGGTTGACCTCGACAGCGACCCGACCAAGCTGCTGGACGTGGTGCAGATCGGCAAGGAATTGCTGGTGACGCGCGGCGCGCTGACCACCTTTTCCATTGCCAACGACGTGGCCAAGTACTTCGCGATCCTGCCGGCGCTGTTTGCCTCGATCTACCCGCAACTCGGCGTGCTCAACGTGATGCACCTGCAGAGCCCGCAGAGCGCGATCCTCTCGGCCATCGTGTTCAACGCGCTGATCATCGTGGTGCTGATTCCCCTGGCGCTGCGCGGTGTGCGTGTGCAGGCGGCGAGTGCGGCGGCGTTGCTGCGGCGCAACCTGTTGATCTACGGGTTGGGCGGGATCCTGGTGCCGTTCGTGGGCATCAAGGCGATCGACATGCTGTTGACTGCGCTGCACCTGGTTTGACCCTATTCCTGTGGGCGCCCGGTGGGTGCCCACAGGTTGCAATGACCGAATTGAGGAATCCGATATGTCCAACATAATCCGCCCGGCCCTGAGCCTGCTGGTGCTCATGACCCTGATCACCGGCGTCGCTTACCCGTTGGTAGTCACCGGCGTCGCCCAAGTGGCGTTCCCGAACCAGGCCAATGGCAGCCTGGTGCGCGACGACAGCGGAAAAGTGCGCGGCTCCCGCCTGATCGCCCAGGATTTTACCGGTGACAGCTGGTTCCATCCGCGCCCTTCGGCCGGCGCGTTTGCCACGGTTTCCAGCAGCGCCAGTAACCTGGGCCCAAGCAACCCGGCGCTGGCCACGCGCGTCTTCGAGGATGCGAACAAACAGTGGGTGCCCAGCCAGGGGCCTGTGCCTTTGGCGTCGCTGACTACCTCTGGCAGCGGTCTTGATCCACACTTGCCACCACCGGCAATTGCCTATCAACTGGCGCGAGTGGCGGCGGCGCGGAATGTGCCGGTGTCGACCTTGCAGCGGTTGCTGGATGAGCACATCGAAAGCCCGCTGGTGGGCCCGCCGGTGGTGAATGTGCTGGCGCTGAATATGGCCTTGGAAAAATTGTAAGCAGTGAAACCGCTTCGCGGGAAAGCCCGCTCCCACAGGGGGATGCATTCCAAATGTGGGAGCGGGCTTGCCCACGAAGGCGGCCTTAAGCGCAACCAATAAACCCCTGAAGGAACCCCCGAGCATGAGCGACTCCGGCCGCGCCGACGCCCTCTTAGCCGATCTGCCCCGGGACGGCCGTGGCCGGCTCAAAGTTTTTCTCGGCGCCGCGCCAGGGGTGGGCAAGACCTACGCCATGCTCCAGGCCGCTCACACGCAGTTGCGCCAAGGCGTGCGCCTGATTGCCGGCGTAGTCGAGACCCACGGCCGCGCCGAGACCGAAGCCTTGCTCAGCGGCCTGCCGCAACAGCCTCTGCTGCGCAGCGAATACCGCGGCGTGATGCTCGAAGAAATGGACCTCGACGGCCTGCTCGCCGGCAAGCCCAAGCTGGTGCTAGTGGACGAACTGGCCCACAGCAACGCTCCCGGCAGCCGCCACGAAAAGCGCTGGCAAGACATTCAGGAACTGCTCGCCGCGGGCATCAACGTGTTTACCACGGTCAACGTCCAGCACCTGGAAAGCCTCAACGACCAGGTGCGCGGCATCACCGGTGTGCAAGTGCGTGAAACCCTGCCGGACTGGGTGCTGCAGGAGGCTGACGAACTGCTATTGATCGACCTGCCCTCCCGCGAGCTGTTGGAGCGCCTGCGCGACGGCAAGGTCTATGTGCCGGAACAGGCCCGCGCAGCCATCGATGCGTTTTTCACCCAGACCAACCTCATGGCCCTGCGTGAGTTGGCGATGCAAACCGCCGCCGCCCACGTCGATGATGATTTGGCCCAAGGCTATCGCCAACTCGGCCAGGCTGCGCCAGCGGTGCGCGGTCGCTTGTTGGTGGGTGTGGATGGCGACGCGCAAGCCGAGCGCCTGGTGCGTCATGCCAGTCGCGTTGCCCAGCGCCGGCATCTGCCGTGGAGCCTGGTGCATATCGATAACGGTCGGGCGCGGGATGAGCAGTCGCGGCTACGCCTGCAGAATGCCCAGCAACTGGCCGAGCGCCTGGGCGGTGAGGTGGTGCTGTTGCGAGCGGGGGAGGTGGCGAAGACGCTGATCCAGCACGCCGCCGAACGCCGTGCCAGCCTGCTGCTGGTGGGGCAGTCACGGATGCGTTGGCGGCGTCGCTTGTTCGGCGGTGGCCTGGCCGCGCGTTTGCTGCGCAATGCACGCGGTCTGGAAATCAACGTGCTCGACAGCGATGACATCCCCGCACCGCCACGCTTGCCGGATGTGCGCGGGCTGGTGTGGTTCGACTACGCACTGGCGGTCGTGGCGACGGTGGTGGCGGCGGCAGTGGCCTGGGCGGTGTCCAGCGTCTTGCCGCTGCCGAACATATCGCTGGTGTTCCTGGCCGCCGTGTTGCTGGTGGCGGTGCGCAGCAGCCTGGGGCCGTCGCTGGTGTGTGCAGCCTTGTCGTTCATGACCTACGACTTCCTGTTTATCCCGCCGAATTTTTCCTTTGCCATCCAGCGCGAGGAAGACGTGCTGACCCTGTTGTTCTTCCTGTTGATGGCAGCGCTGACCGGCAACCTGGCCGCACGTCAGCGCCGGCAGTTGCAGGCATTGCGCGACACGCAGGAGGAAACCAGCGAGCTGCTTGACCTGTCACGCAAACTCACCGCCGCTACTGATCGCCAGGCCGTGATCAGTGCCGCAGCGCATCATTTGCAAGGCTGGAGCGACCTCGATCTGTGCCTGGTCAATCGCGATGGCCAGGGCGGTTGGACAATCGAGACCGGTGGCCCGCTGACCCTCACCGAAGCCGAGCGCGCCGCTGCTGACTGGGCCTGGCAGCATGATCAGCCAGCGGGCATGGGCACCGGCACCTTGCCGTTCGGGCGTTGGTGGTGGTGGCCGTTGTCGGGCGAAGAAGGCCCCTTGGGTTTGCTGGGTGTCAGCCCCAAACCCGGCCTGGAATTGAGCGGCCAACGCCGGCGCTTGCTCACTGCCTTGAGCCAACCACTGGCCCAGGCGCTGGCGCGGGCGCAATTGGCCCAGGAACTGGAGTCCGCGCGGCTGCACGGCGAAACCGAGCAACTGCGCAGCGCCTTGCTGGCTTCGGTGTCCCACGATTTGCGCACACCGCTGACCTCCATGCGCGGCAGCATCGACAGCCTGCTGGCACTCGGTGAGGCCATCCCCCTGGAGGATCGTCGCGAGCTGCTGGAAGGCACCCGGGATGAGGCCGAGCGCCTCGACCGCTATATCCAGAACTTGCTGGACATGACGCGTCTCGGCCACGGCGCGTTGAAACTGGCGCGGGATTGGGTGTCGCCAGGCGACATCGTCGGCAGCGCCCTCGGCCGTCTGCGTGCGGTGCTGGCACCGTTGCAGGTGAGTACCGATGTGCCGCCCGAGTTGCCCTTGTTGTATGTGCATGCCGCGTTGATCGAGCAGGCACTGGTCAATGTGCTGGAGAACGCTGCACGATTCTCGCCGGCTCAAGGTCGCTTGCAACTGAGCGCCGGCGTGTCGGACAACCAGCTGTTTTTTGCCGTGGCCGATGAAGGGCCGGGAATTCCCGAGGACGAGCGCGCGAAAATTTTCGACATGTTCTACACCGCTGCACGCGGTGACCGAGGCGGGCAGGGCACGGGCCTGGGCCTGGCGATCTGCCAGGGCATGGTCGGAGCCCACGGTGGGCATATCAGCGTGGCCGACGGTATTGAAGGGCGTGGCACCTGTATCACCTTGTTCCTGCCCTTGCCGACACAGCCTGGCCTGGAGCGCGAGGCATGAGCTACCCTGTTTTCTTCACGGATTTTGATTGGACACCATGAGCCAGACCTCGACGATTTTGGTCATTGACGACGAACCCCAGATCCGCAAATTCCTGCGCATCAGCCTGGCTTCCCAAGGTTACAAAGTAATTGAGGCCGGCACCGGCAACGAAGGCCTGGCCCAGGCCGCCCTGAGCAAGCCGGATTTGCTGGTGCTCGACCTTGGCTTGCCGGACATGGACGGCCAGCAAGTACTGCGTGAGTTCCGCGAATGGTCGACGGTGCCGGTGCTGGTGCTGTCGGTACGGGCCAGCGAAGTGCAGAAAGTTGAAGCCCTTGATGGCGGCGCCAATGACTATGTGACCAAACCCTTCGGCATCCAGGAGTTTCTTGCCCGGGTACGCGCGTTGTTGCGCCAGGCGCCGGCGGGCGAAGCCCAGGAAGCCGCCCTGCGGTTTGGTCCGCTGACGGTGGACCTGGCCTATCGCCGGGTGCTGCTCGACGGTGCTGAAGTGGCGCTGACCCGAAAGGAGTACGCTGTGCTGGCGCAACTGGCACGGCATCCGGGGCGGGTGATTACCCAGCAGCAACTGCTCAAGGACATCTGGGGCCCGACCCATACCGAAGACAGCCACTACCTGCGCATCGTGGTGGGGCACCTGCGCCAGAAACTGGCGGATGACCCGACCCAGCCGCGGTTTATCGTGACCGAGGCGGGGGTGGGGTATCGGTTGTTGGGCGGATAGATTTTCGGCGCTTGCTCTGGCGTCATCGCAGGCAAGCCAGCTCCCACATCCAGAATGCATTCCCCTGTGGGAGCTGGCTTGCCTGCGATGGCGCCATCAGCGACACCACGCATTTCAGCGCTGCTCACTCTCATACCGATCCAACGTATCACTGGCAATCTCCCGCCCCAGGGCGATCAATTCCGGCGCTTTGTAGAATTCGAAAAAACGGCACACCCGCTTCGGCACGTTGATCAGCACATCCGGCGGATACCCGGCAATCTTGTACTGCGCCAGCGACGTCTGCATCACCTCGAAGCTCTGGTTGATCAGGTCCAGCAGCGACGCCGGGCCGACGTTATCGATGATGAACGACCCGGTCGCCGACTTCGGTGCTCCGGGCTTTTCCGGTGCGGCGGCAGGTTGTTGGGATTCCGGCTCGGCGGACTCCAGCCACGGGTTGATCTCAGCGGCCTGCGCCTCCAAAGCCTCCTGCTCCAGCTTCATCAACTGTTCGGCCTGCTTACGGCGAAATGGCAGGTGCGAACCGAGTGATTTCGCCAGGTTGTTGAAGCGACTCTTGAAGGCGGGCGGGCGTTGGATCACGGGCAACTGGTAGTGCTTCTGGTTGGTGGCGTTGAGGTTGACCGCGATGATCAGGTCGCAATGGCTCGACACCACCGGCACGATGGGCAGCGGGTTGAGCAGGCCGCCGTCCACCAGCATGCGATTGCCTTGCATCACCGGGGTGAAGAGGCTGGGAATCGCCGCCGAGGCGCGCATGGCCTGGTGCAGGCAGCCTTCCTGGAACCAGATTTCCTGCTGGTTAGTGAGGTCGGTGGCGACGGCGGTGTAGGGAATGCGCAGTTCTTCGATATTGATCTCGCCGACGATCTTGCGGATCTGGCCGAAGACCTTCTCACCGCGAATCGCACCCAGGCGAAAACTGACGTCGACCAGGCGCAGCACGTCGAGGTAGTCGAGGCTCTCAATCCAGTTCCGGTATTCATCCAGCTTGCCGGCGGCGTAGATCCCACCGACCACGGCGCCCATGGAACAACCCGCGATACAGGCGATGTCGTAGCCACGCCGTTCGATTTCCTCAATCACCCCGATATGGGCGTAGCCCCGGGCCCCGCCGGAGCCCAGCACCAAGGCAACACGTTTTTTCATGGACCATGTCCTCCCCAAGGCAGGTGCCCACAATGCACCCATGAGGGGCCGGCTTCAATCTTCGTGGCGGCCTGCAATATTTTTCCTGGGTAGCGGTGCTGCTCGGGTATGCTCTGGTCTCTAGGTACTACCGATTTCAGGCTAAGGACAGGCACTTTTCCATGTAGGCAACGTCTACAGCGTACGACTGTTTTTTCTTTATTTTGAGGTGTCATCGATGAAAGCCTGGATGTGTGTGCCTGTGATCATGTTGGCCCTGGCCGGTTGTGCCGGGAAAACCGCATACCGCGACAGCTGCGGCACCCAATTGGACGCGGCCTGGAAAGAACTGGACCTGGCCAAGGCTGAAGGGTTTGCTGGCACCGTGAGCTATTCCAAGGCCTTGTCGCTGTTGACGGGCGCCAAAACCCAGCAACAATTTGAAGCGTTTGAAGGCTGTTCCAATAAGGCCGAGAAGGCGCGGTTCTATATTCGTGAGTCGCGTGCCGGGCGTTGACCTGTAGGGGCGACCTGGAGTCGCGAGTAGAAATTTTCATCAGACAGTGAGGGCAGGATGTCAGCTTTGGTCGATCAGTTAGTCGCTCAGGTCATTGGCCTGGAAGTAGGGTTACTGAGCTGCCAGGCTCGCCTCGCCGCCGTCACCGACGATGAAGCCCTGCATGACCTGCGCACCACTGTGCGCCGCTTGCGCAGCCTGTTGCGCGCTTTGCGCGGGCTGCCTGGGGTTGAACAGCTTGAGTTGGCTGCCAGCACCATCGGCCAACTGACGACGCCGCTACGCGACCGCGAGGTGCTGGCGGCGTATTTGCACCAGCATGGCCATCACGAAGCCGCCGACCGGCGCCTGCGCCTGCAACCCAATGCCTATCGCCACGTGGCGCAAAGCCCGGAACTCGCGCATCTGCTGTTAATCCTCGATGCCTTTCCGCGTTTCATCCGCGCTTCCGAACACCAGAAACTGCTCAAAGGCCTGCGCCCACGCATTGAAAAACGCCTGGCCAAACAGTGGCAGAAACTCGATGAGGCCCTGAAGGATCCGGACCACGATCGCCATCGCCTGCGGTTGCTGATCAAGCGCGTACGCTACGCCGCCGAGGCCTACCCCGAATTGGACAAGTTGCCCACCAACGCCATGTCGCGCCTGAAAAAGGCCCAGGGCGCCCTGGGGGATTGGCACGACTGCTGGCAGTGGCTGATCCAGGCTGAGCACCAGCCGGATTTGCAACCGTGTGTCGCGACCTGGCATCGAACCATGGCCAAGGCTGAAGGCCAGGCGGATCGGGTGCTGGACAAACTCAGCGCCGATTGTTTCTAAGCCGGTCCGGCATTTGGCCGGAATAGGCGCTGTACCTGTCGGGCGCGATGGTTAAGATCCTTCATCTGTTCCTTTTGACGTGAGACCGCCATGCGCTTTAGTGATTTGCTCGACGCCGCCCGCAGCAACCCGCTGGATGTCACCATCCCTGCCGAATGGGCCCAGGGTCGCGCGACCTTTGGTGGTCTGGTGGCTGCTTTGCAATACGAAGCCCTGCGCGCCCAGGTGCCAGCCGATCGTCCGCTACGGTCGCTGGCCATCACCTTCGTCGGCCCTGTAGCGCCAGACGTTTCTGCCAGTTATCAAGTCGAAGTGTTGCGCGAAGGCAAAGCCGTCAGCCAACTGCTTGGCCGCGTGATACAGAACGGTGAAGTGGCGACACTGGTGCAGGCCAGTTTCGGCGCGTCCCGTGCGTCAGAGATCGCTGTCGAGAGCGAAGCGCCCCCGGTGTTCAAACATTGGGATGAGTGCCAGGAACTGCCCTATATCAAGGGCGTTACCCCCGAGTTCATGCGTCATTTGGCAATGCGCTGGAGTGTCGGTGGCTTACCCTTTACTGGCAATAAATCCCGGGACATGGGCGGTTGGGTTCGTTTACGCGGCGATGTCAAAGAAGAACCCCTGACTGAGGCGCATATTCTCGCCCTGGTTGACGCCTGGCCCCCAGCCTTGCTGCCGCACCTGAAAAAGCCGGCTCCCGGCAGTACCCTGACCTGGACCATTGAATTCATCCAGCCCTTGCAGGATCTGACGACCCTCGACTGGTGTCAGTATTACGTCAACATCGAACACGCCCGCGATGGCTACGGCCATGCCGCTGCCGCCCTCTGGAGCCCGACCGGCGAGTTGATCGCCATCAGCCGCCAGACCGTAGTGGTGTTCGCCTGACCTCAATGTCGGTGGCGCTGCCGCCAGGCGCGCCACCAACCGCCGCTTAGTACAAAGCGCGGAAAAGTCACGAACTGCTCGACCACCAGACGCTGCACCGCATCTTTACGGTCACTGAACGGCTCACTGGCCTCGGCTTCCAGGCTATGGCCATGACGCTGCAACGCCAGGCCAGCCAATATACCGACCACCCCCACGGCAAAACTGGCCAGGTTCAGGCTGAACACCCCGGACACGATCAACAGAAACCCGATGATGAATAACGGCACGGCAATCAGGTGCAACGCCAGGTTGGTCGGGTGCTGATGGTTCTGCGGGTAGTTACGCCATTGCCAGGCGGGGAGATTTGGATGACGTTTGCCCATGATGGTGAATCCTCTGTCCGTTGAAATAGCATGGAGAGAGTTTAGGTGGGGTTGGGGGGAGGGGCGAATTGGGGCTGGCTATGGGGGTCATAGAGCACATTTTTGTACCAAGCCTCGTTTGCGCCCCAATTATGCATTTTATAGTAGATCGGTCACCAAAATAATTGCCGATTTTATTAGTTTTCGTGAGTTGTAATTATAGTTGTTTTGAAGTGGTGGTTGCTTGCGGCGTTCATGTAAACATTCGGTCCACTGAGCTTGATAAACTTTGCGTTGAATTTTATAGAGGCGTTTTCACTGATTGCTTCAAATGTGTGGTAGTTGTCGTCTACATTGATTTTTACAATAAGCTCTTCATGCTTGGGAATGTTTAATATCTTCAGGTGTTCAATGTTGTTGCAACTTATCCCGACTCTACACATATTGTAACCTTGGTTTTTCCATTTTTCTGGCAGATTATCTGGGAACTCGGATATGTCAAAATTCAAGTTGATACAAGATTGATCGTTTTCTATCCTTAAAGAAAAAAGAGATATCTTTCCAATTTCAACGGGGTAGGTGAAGATTTTACTGAAAAATGTGCTGTTATCTAGCTCGTTCCAGTTTTTCATTTTAGAATTCCGTATAAAAAGGTTTTCTTATTGAGGTGGTTTTTTAAAATTCTTATTTTTTGTCTTTTGTATAGACGTTTGGACTACAAAGGAATATGGTTTTTGCATTGAGTTCAAGTAAGGAGTTTTTGTTCATGGCTTGGAGTCGAAAGTGATCGCCTTCTTTTTTTATTTTTAGAGAAAAGTCACCTCGATTAGGTATGTTTAGTATTTTTAGATTGCTAATACCATAGCAGTCAATGCCAAGCCTGCAAACGTTGTAACCTTTATTTTTCCATTTTTCCGGTAGCGTATCTGGAAACTCGGGTATATCGAAGCCGATTCCCAGAGCCGGGCGATCATTGTCTATTTGTAGAGAAATTTGAGCGATATTACTTATCTCAATAGGGTTGCTAAAGATTTTTTCAAAAAATATATTTTTATCTACTTCATTCCAAAATTTCATTTTTTCTCCTGAAAAAAGTGTGCTTCAGTGCGAATAGCTTTGCCGTTCGGGGTCGTTTAGAAGGCCGTAAAATTGAGGGTCTCCAATGCCATCCGCTCTGCTGTGTTTTGTGCCAAGTAGAGTTTCTTGTGGTTTTAATTACTAAATTTGAAAGGTAAGTATCACTCTCAAAAGACATGCCGGCTATCCAAATTGGATTTTTTTTGGGTTATATAGGTATGCTGCGGTATTGTGGGAAGAATCCGTAGAGCTTGAGGGGTATCGTTAATGTTGATTAAGTTTGCGCTGTCGATGGAGGTGCCTAAAAAATCAAAACACTTTTAGTGAGTGGTTTGATTGTATTTGAAAGTAATTTCATTGATTGTTTCGATATCAGGATAGCTCGTTTTTACGAACCTTTCAGTTGGCTGGAACACGGTTTTTTCGTGCCTTTAAATATATAGTGTGTTCCGTTTTTTTTTCTATGAGTCCATGCATCGATATGTGCACTTTTTTGTGTCGTGCTCAATGCCATCGCTTCAAGGTAATTTTTTTAAATTTTTTAAAGCCGTGTTTAGGTCTATTTATTTGATTTGGCAGCCTTATGCCACCGAGCTGTTCGGGCACGAACCTGTGCGGCCTAACTTTCTGCTTTTCTGAGAGAGCGTACAGGTGAAGTGAACAACGTGAGTGTCACGCTTTTGAATCCATTACCTGTGGATATATTCGTAGACACCTTCCTGCTGAATTTCTTCCAAATTCATTTCTTTGATTATTTTTTCCAAAAATGCTAAGTGTTCTGCGTGGCAAATTAGCTGGGCAACACCATGTGTTTCTGCATCATAGAATCGGAAAGAAAAAGAGCTCTCATCTGATAGAATCAGTTTGAAGTCGTCAGTTTTTGAAATGTTCGTGAGTGTGCTCAGGTTGTGCCATAGGTGTTCAAGGCTACTGTTAGTATTTAGCATAAGTGTTACAGATGTGCGGTAGCCTGCCATGCTATCAGGATCTATTCGAAATGGATCGCGACCTAAATTAGTTATTCGTGAGTAGATGTTTGTATGGGCGTTTTTTCGTAAGATGTCTCCTGGATTTGATTTTTTAGTAAATGTTTTTTGTAAAATGTATTCTTCGCTCTTACTGTAGCAAGGTGATAGATGGGTATGCCACCGTACAATTTTTGGCCATCTTTTTGTAATCGAAGAGCTGAACTCACACCAGGTTTTCCATACCCCCGCATAATCTTGATGTAGCAGCGTTATCGTTATATAGGTCTCATCGTTGCTAGGATTAATTTGATCCCAGGGATGGATTCCTATTTGTCTGATGAATACTGTTTTCATTTTTATTTCTTAAAGTATGAGTGATTATCTACGTCGTTTTTTAACGGTATTGATTGTTCGTCAATTCTAATCTCGGTGTTGAAGTGCGGACCAAGGTTACCTTTTTCATGACCCAATGAGTGTTCCCTAATTTCTATTTGGCGTTTTTTTAATTCGAATGTATACACTCTCCCCTCCATGTACCGCTCCTGATCAGTAATCTTAACTCTGCTTACTAGCTTTGGATGTTGGGTCTTTGGAATTTCGGCTATTGCTTTTGCTCTCTTGAACGCGCCATTTCTAGATAGTTTGGTATCAAAGCCTCTGGGGAGCTCAACGTCACCCTCCCTGACTTTGACGTTTTCCGCCGGATTTTCTGGGCGATTTGTGGGTTTACATCCATCCTCCCCCGGACACCTGCTCAGCCCTAGCGGATCCACCCAACCCGTAGGGTTGGGCACGTACTGATACGCGTTGATCCCACCCGCTAATTTCACCGGGTCTGGCGTGAGGTAGCGACCAACATCCGGATTGTAGTAGCGATGGCGGTTGTAATGCAGTCCGCTTTCTTGATCGAAATACTGTCCCTGGAAGCGCAGCGGGTTGTCGACTTTTCCTATGTCGAGACGGGTGATTTCGCCGTAGGCGCGGTAGTGCGCGGACCAGACGATTTCGCCATCCGGGGCGGTGAGTTCCTGTGGGGTGCCCAGGTGGTCAAGTTGGTAGTGGTAGGGCTTGGTTTCCTTTGGGCCGAAGCCTTCCAATAAGGCCAGCGGGCGGAAGCTGTCCGGTTCGTAGAGGTAGCTGCGGTGGCGGTTCGCGTGGTGCTCGGCGATGAGTTTGTCGCCCTGCCAGAAGAACTCGGTCGTTATGTCATCAACGGTTTTGCTGATGCGGCGGCCAAATGGGTCGTAGCGATAGCTAGCGGTCTGGCCATTGGGCGTCTTAACGCCGATCAGCCGATGCTGGCAGTCGTAACGGTATTCGGTGACGAGTTGATGGCCTTTGCCGCGTCGTTCGCGGATCAGGTTGCCGAAGGCGTCGTAGTCGTAGTGGTGGTCGCCCTGGATCATCAGGCGGTTGCCGGCGACGATGTCGGGGCCGGGGCGGTTTTGCATGAGCAGGTTGCCAGCGGGGTCGTGGCCGAAGCGTTCTTGCTCGTCTTGGGTGTGGTCGGCGCGGGTGAGGCGGCTTAGTGGGTCGTAGTGGTAGCGGTGATCGCCTTTGCGGGTGTCGAGCAGGCGAGTGAGGTTGCCGGATTTGTCGTAGTCGTAGTGGCGGCGGTATAGCGGGCCTTCGGCGTCGTTGATGCTCTGGTTGAACAGGCGTCCCTGGTGGTCGTGTTGGTAGTGGCTGAGCAGTTGGCCTTGTTGGCGTTGCTGTTCCTGGCCAGCTTTGTAGAGATGAGATGTAAGGATTTCACCGTTCAGTTCGACGGTGGCGAGGTGACCGCCTTTGTCGTGATTGAACGTGAGGCGGTTGTTGTCCGGCAGGCGTAGGTTTCGAAGGTTGCCGCAGGCGTCGTAGCCGTAGCGCAGGGTGCCCCAGCCTTGGTGTTCGGCGGTGAGGCGGTTTTGAGCGTCGTATTCGTAGGCCTGGGTCCAATGGCCATCTTCGACGCTTAGGAGGTTGCCCTGGCGGTCGTAGGCGTAATCAACCTTGTTGCCATCAGGTAGGGTTTTTCTTACGAGTCGACCGGCATGGTCGCGCTCGTAGCGGGTAACCAGCTGACTGCCGTCATCGCCGTGTTCGGTCTTTTCTTGCAGGCTGCCCTTGAAGTCGTAAACGTAAGTGGTGCGCTGACCATCAAACCCGATTTCCTGCTGGATCAGGCCGTTGCTGTGGTACTGGAGTCGGTAGGTTTCGCCCACCTCATTTTCGATCTCGGTCAGCAATAACCGCACATTGTCGTAACGGTATTTGACCTGGCTGCCATCAGCATTGATACGTCGGCTGATCAGGTGCAGGCCGTCCGCATATTCGTAACGAGTAACGTGCCCCAGTTCATCGCGCTCGGAGGTGATTTTTCCGTACGCGTTGTAGGTATATTTACGCGTATCACCGCTCGGCAAGACGATTTGGACTAATCGCCCAACGTCGTTCCACTCAAATTGTGTGAGCGCCCCGTGCTCATCTTCTTGGGAGATTTTTCGCCCAAGATCGTCATAGCGATAACGCTTGATCCCACCATCCGGCAACTGCTCCTCAAGCAACTGCCCACGCTCATTCCACACCAGCCGCTGACAGCTATGATCCGGGTACCAAACCCCAACCAGCTGCCCGTATTTGTTGTAGCTGTAGTCAGTCACATGACCGTCAGGATCGACCTTGCGAATGACATCGCCCTGGTCATTGCGCTCATACTTCCAAACCGCCTGACCCCGCCTTACAACCCGTACGAACCCGTTGTCATGTTCGTAGGTCGTCGGCTCGTCATCCCCCGGAAACAACGCCACCAAGCGCCCAGCTTCGTCGTACTGATACGCCGTGATCGCGCCCAGCGGATCCTGCTCAACCGTCAGCCGCCCGTTGGCATCGTAGGACTTGAAGTGCTCGGCCCCGTCCGGATCCACCCGCTGCACCAGCCGTGCGCGCTGGTCATGCACGTAGACTTCCTGGCTGCCATCGGCGTTAAACACCGTGACCTGCCCGTTGTCGTCCCAGGCATACCGCGTGTCCATCTGCGAGAAACTCGCCCAGTGCCGGACACACCGCGCCGCCTTGCCAGCCCGTTCCCACTCCCAGTAGAAACTCGCCCCACCGGCCAAGCCGCGTTCAAGAATGACGTGCTGATCGTCGTACCGATAAACCTCGCTTTCACCGACAGCGTTAGTCGCTGAAATCAGTCGGCCAAGGTCGTCATAGGCGTAGGAAACAACCGTCTGTTCCGTCACCCAAACATACGGACCCTCGTCCACGATGCGTTGAATTTGGTAGTCCACCGCCACAATCCGGCCCGATGCGTAGCGCAACAACAGCGAGCGCCCCACGCCGTTATCCAGCCGTTCAATGCGCCCCAGAAAATCCCGGGCAATACGCAGCCGGTTGTCATACGCGTCGCTGATCGCCGTCAGCACACCGTCGCGAAAGTGGTAGAAACGTGACGCCTGAGCCAGCACCAGTTCATCGGGCAACGACCCGAGATAGATCGCCGCTTCAGCCAGGCTATTGGTGATTGCGGGGCGGGAAACCGTGGGCAAGGGCAGGGTGGTCGAGCGATTTTCATGATCGGTCCACACCACCGAATCACCGGAACCACTCAGCCGATGGGCCAGCGAGTGACTCCAGCCAAACCCCAACCCGCAATCCATTTCCACCGCACTGGTGCGGTACAACCGGGTCCACTCAAACGGCAAAATCCCGTCCAGTGCACCGTCGGTGAGGGTCAGCAGTTCTTCGCCCGTGACCATCGACACCGGGCAGCCGTTAGTGGCGGTCTTATCAGAAGAGGCGGCCGCATCCCCAGCCGGGTTCTTCGCAACAGCGGGCACGTCATCCACAGACTCTTGCCGCACTAACACCGTCCGTTGCGTGGCCTTGTCCCGAACCATCGGCACCGGGTTGGAAACCAACTGATCCCCAGCCTTCAACGGCGCATCCGGAATCACCTTGATCGGTGTCCCCGCGCTCCCCAGCAACAACGGTTTGGCCGCTTCGACATGCGCTTCCAACCGAGGTCCGACCAGGTGATCGGCCAGCCTCTCCAGCCATTTGCGTGCCTGGCCAGACTTGATGGTCCCCAACACCTGCATACCCAGGCGAACCTGAACCCCCATGCCCCGCGTCGCCCAGACTAGGAATAGGTTGATCAGCACCTCGCCGGTAAGCTCGCCCAGCAATTCATACATCTGCGGCGGCGGCAGCATGCGTATCCAGGCGACCATGGCCGACAGATAGATAAACAGCAGCGGCTCATCGCTGAGCACAAGCAGACCCTGGGCGATGGTGTCTTTGCCCAGTTTCAGCAGTTCGTTGAGCTCGGCCTGCGAGAGGTAATGCAACAACTTCTGGCTATTAGCGTTGATATCCGCCAACAGCTCGTACAGTTGGGTGAAGTTGTCCCAAAGGTTGTAGAGCGCCTTGGCAATCCCGTTTGAAAGCGCCAGGCCTTGCATCGCGCTGCGCTCGAACGGCGTAGCGTTGGCGAAGTCGCTCCATTGCGGCTTGAAAGTCTTCTTCCACTCATCACGTAGGCCGACTTCCAGCCCCACGATGACCGACTGATAAGACGCATATAGCGCCTTGACATGATCCTTGGAGACATTGGGGTAGAAGGTGATCTGATAACGTTGATCGCGGGGGCAGTCTTTGATTTCAAGAATGCCGCTGGGGCCAATCGTTCGATGGATGGGCGGGCCCATGTGGCTGCCGTCCACAGCAATGGCCTGCAGCATCACCGGTGTATTGCCAATGGGCACAAACCGCGTGCTCTCGAACATGTGCACCAGGGTTAACGAGCCCTGAGCCTTGCAGGTGACAACCGCGCGACTGGGTTTTTTGGACGATGCGGCAGCGACGAGGGAAACCTCTTCCCCGACCTTGAACACCTGCTCCACTTCCAGTGCCGAACCACTCCAGAAGTGCTCGGCCCACTCGTCAAAAGTATTCAGGCAATGTCGGAAGTCGTGAAACACGCTGTCGACGTCCGGCTTGTTGCCATTCATGGGCGACAGGACGAACTTGGCGATAGCCGGCATCATGAGGCGGGCCCCTTGAGTGGGGCACTGAGTGAGAGGTGCATCGGCGGTCCCTCGCGCTGATTGATCAGGCGAGAGACTTTGGAGAGGTTGGTAGGGGAAAGAAGTCGGCTTTATTCGTTGGGATGGGTAGGAAGCTTCGCCAAAACCTCGGGTTTACCGAGGCTTTGTTGTAGGAGGTGGATTACAGGTTGAACAGTCCTACAGCTTCAACTGCCCAATCGCCTTGCTCAGTTCCCCGGCCAGCGTTGCCAGTTCATTGCTGGTCGTCGCGGAGTCCACGGTCTGTTGCACGGTGTTCTCGGTGACATCGCGAATGCTCACGACCGCGCGGTTCATTTCTTCGGCGACGTGGCTTTGCTGTTCGGCGGCGACGGCGATCTGGGTGTTACTCTCGCGCATCTGCGCCACGGCGCCAGTGATTTCGGCAAGTGCGGCGCCGGCTTCCTGGGCTTGCTGCACGCAGTCGTCAGCCTTGAATGAGCTTTCCTGCATGAAGTCCACCGCGTCGCGGGTACCGGCTTGCAGCGCCGAGACCATGCGGGTGATTTCGTCAGTGGAGCTTTGCACGCGCTTGGCCAGGTTGCGCACTTCGTCGGCGACGACGGCGAACCCCCGGCCCATTTCCCCGGCGCGGGCGGCTTCGATGGCGGCGTTGAGGGCAAGCAGGTTGGTCTGCTCGGCGATGCTGTGGATCACGCTGACCACGCCGTTGATTTTCTGGCTGTCCTCGGCGAGTTTCTGGATCATCTCGGCCGTTTGTTGCACACCGGTGGACAGGCCGGCAATGGAGCGCTGGACGCGGCTGACCACTTCCCGACCGCTGCCGGCGAGGGTGTCGGCGGTCTGGGACAGATCCCGAGTGGCGCCGGCGTGTTGGGCGATGTGGTAGACGGTGGCGGTCATCTCGTTGATGGCGGTGGCCGCCTGGTCGGTTTCGCTCTGCTGGCCGAGCATGCCGTGCTGCACTTCGTTCATGCTGCTGGCCAGCCGCGCCGCGCCTTCATCGAGCTGCCTGGCGGTGCGTGCCACGGTGTTGACCACGCGCTGGTAGCCCGCTTGCATCGCGTTGAAGGCGCTGGCCATCTGGCCGACTTCATCCTTGCACGCCAAGGGGACGCGGGCTGACAGGTCGCCGGTTTTTTCCACGTGCAGCATCACGTCCTTGAGGGTATTGAGTTGGCTGAGCAGGAAGCGGATCAGCAATTGCGAGGCGCCGAGCATCGCCAGCATCAGGATCAATACCGCCACCGCGTAGTTGGCGAAGCGCTCGCCGAATACCTGGGTCAGGCTGGGCGCATAGGCGAGCACGGCGACATATTGGCCGTCTGGACGCGCGTTGACTTCGGCCCCCATCAACGGGTTCTCGCCGAACAATGGCATGTGATTGATGTCGACCCAGCCGAGTGTGCTGCCCAGGGCTGACAGATCCTGACCCGCCAGTTGTGGGACTTGCCCGCGCTTGAATGTCAGCCAGTGTTCGCCCTTGGGCAGTGCTTCGCCGGCTGGCCAGGCGCCGAGCAGGTGCGCCTGGGCCTGCGCCGAGGCCCGGGAGGCATCGCTGCGGGCCTGTTGTTCGAGCTGCACGGCGTAGAGCACCAGCAGCAGGGTGGTAATGAAGGCGACCGCGTTGACGGCCCAGAATTTGTACTTCAGCGAGATATTGCTAAGCCAGGCACCCATGGAAGGTTTTCTCTGATAGCGGAAACAGCATTGGCAAGGTGCCATTATTGTGCCGCTATCCCGGAAAACGGTTTTGACATGGGTCAATGCACCGCATTACTCCACGTCGGGCAAGCCAAAAAAGCGCCGAGCGCAGGCGGTGCTGTGATGGGCCAGGTCTTCCAAGCTCTCGTTGCGATGCAGGGCGACTTCGCGCAGCACTTCCGGCAGATACGCAGGCTCGTTGCGGCCATTTTTTGGCTTGGGACGCAGGGTCCGCGGCAGCAGGTAGGGCGCATCGCTTTCCAACATCAGGCGACCACGGGGAATTTCCCTGACGAGCGGATGTAGGTGAGTCCCACGGCGTTCGTCGCAGATCCAGCCGGTAATGCCGATGTGCAAGTCGAGGTCGAGGTAGCTGAACAGCGCCGCTTGTTCGCCGGTGAAGCAATGCACCACAGCGGCCGTGAGGTGGTCGCGGTAGTCCTTGAGGATGTCCAGCAGGCGCTGGTTGGCGTCGCGTTCGTGGAGAAACACCGGCAATTTCAGCTCGACGGCCAGGGCCAGGTGCTGTTCCAGGACTTTTTCCTGCTGTGGGCGCGGTGAAAAGTCCCGGTTGAAATCCAGCCCGCATTCACCCACTGCGCGTACACGGGTTTCATTGAATAAAGCGCGCAAACGCTGGGTGCTGTCGCTATTCCAGTCGCTGGCGGAATGGGGGTGGATGCCGGCGGTGCTGAACAGGCGCTGGCCGCTTTCATCCAGTTTTGCGCACAACTCCAGGGCCTGTTCGCTGCCCTCGACACTGGTGCCGGTGAGCACCAATTGCTGCACGCCGGCGGCGTAGGCGCGCTCGAGTACGGCCTGGTGCTTCTCGTCGAAACTGGGGTTGGTCAGGTTGACGCCGATATCAATGAGTTGCATGGTGCTATCTCCGCCTGCGGCCGGAAAGCATATCAGAGCTGTAGATTTATAAGAAAAACTAAGAACTACAACGAGTTATAGCTGTCTTTGAACGTCGCAAGTGACATTGTGGTCGGCCAGACGCCCTCCACCCTGCCACCGTTGCGCGCCTTGCCAGCGCATAAAGCGCTCTGTTTCTGACACCCACCGCCTCGTTTTTCGCGAGCGCGTTGGACAGTATTCTTTTCCGGAGAGCGGATGATCCGACCCTCGGCGTTGCTTATGTTGTGCCTGACGTTGCTGCTGCCCATGGCGGCGGTTGCGCGTCTGGACGGGCCGCTGGAAGTGACCAAGCCTGGCAAGGTCCGCGATCTGGCAGAAATTCGCTCCAGCCGTACCCTGCGCGTACTGGTCAACCAGAGCCGTAACAGCTCCGGTGAGGTGCAAGGCCAGGCCATCGGTGTCGAATACCATCGCCTGCGCGCCTTCGAGCAGTACCTTAATGGTCATGCCCGTGATGGCCAGGAAATCAACCTCAAGATCATTCCCAAAGCCAAGGACCAGTTGCTCGGCGCTTTGGCCCGTGGCGAAGGCGACCTGGTGGCGCCGGGTGAACTGCTCGATGTGAAGGCCGTGCACAAGATCAGCACCAGCGACCCGATTGCCAGCGATGTACCGTTGTGGTTGGTGGGGGTGAAGGGCGAACGACGTTTTACCAAGTTGGAGCAGCTGTCGGGCCGTACCCTGGCGCTGACCACCGGCAGTGCGGCGGCGGATGCCATCAGCCAGGTCAACCAGAAGCTGGCCCTGCACAAACAGCCCCCCATCAAAGTGGAGTGGGTGGACCCGACCCTGGCCGTGGAAGACGTGCTGGAGATGGTCCAGGCGGGCATTTTCCACCTGACTATTGTCGAGAAACCGATTGCCGAACGCTGGTCGAAAATCCTGCCCAAGTTGCGCTTCGACAAGCAAGTGGCGATTAGCGAACCGGGCGACGAGTACTGGTTTGTGCGCCAGGACGCGTCGATGCTGCGGGCGAGCATTGACCGATTCCTCAAGACCTATCGAACGCCTTCCGACCAGGATGTGGCGTTCCAGCGCATCTACCGTCGCCTCTATCAAGTGCGCAATCCACTGGCCCGCGTCGACCGCCAGCGCCTGGAGAAACTGCGTCCGGTCTTGCAAAAGCATGCCCGCGAACAGGGCATGGATTGGCTCAACCTGGCCGCCCTGGCCTTCAAGGAATCGGCGCTGGACCCCGGCGCACGCAACAGCGGTGGGCCGACCGGCCTGATGCAGATCACGCCCTCGGCGGCGCAGCGAGTAGGGGTCAACAATATCGAGAATCTCGACAGTAATGTGCAGGCCGGTGCGCGTTACCTGGCGATGATCCGCCGCAAGTTTTTCGCCAGCCCCAAGCTTAACGAACGCGAGCGCATGGCCTTTGTGCTGGCGGCTTACAACATGGGACCGGAACGGGTGCAGGGGATGCGTACCGAAGCCAAGCGCCGGGGGCTCAACCCCAATCAGTGGTTCTTCCAGGTTGAACGCATTGCCATGGAGCAAGTAGGGATGGGCGGCGTCAGCTATGTTAATAGCGTCAATAAGTACTACTTGGCGTTCGACCGGGAACGGGAGTCCCTGGAGCCGCCAGCGCCGAAAGTCGCCTCACGGAAGTAATCGATTATATCGATATTAATCAGGCATTTTTTCGGCTTTTATCATTGCTTAAACTGATTAATATAGCGGCCAACCAACCCCTACTTTGAAAAGGATTATCACCATGAGCCCACTGATCAAAAGCATCCTGTCTACCCGCGCCGGCTACGGCCTGACCATTCTGCGCATCGTAGTCGGCATCATCTTTGCCGCCCACGGTTCGCAAAAGCTGTTCGGCTGGTTTGGCGGCTACGGCTTGGCGGGTACTGCCCAGTGGATGGAAAGCATCGGCCTGGCGCCGGGTACCCTGATGGCGCTGCTGTCGGGCGGTACCGAGTTCTTCGCCGGCCTGGCGCTGATCATTGGCTTGCTGGCTCGCCCTGCGGCATTGGGCCTGACCATTCTGTCGCTGGTGGCGATATTCTCGGTGCACATCCATAACGGTTTGTTCATGGCCAACAACGGTTATGAGTTCGCCCTGGCCTTGCTCGGCGGCTCCCTCGCGGTATTGTTCGAAGGTGCTGGCAAACTCTCCGCTGACCGCGCCATCGCCCACTGATCCTTCAGCAACACCCTGAACAGGCCCGCCATGCGCGGGCCTTTTCGTTGCTCGGGATTCTTGACACCGCCCCACCGGCTTCTCTAGGATGCCGCTCATGCGCCGATTTAAACAGCTAATTGCGGGGCGCCATGGGTGATCGTTATCGGTCCCGACAGAAGCATGCTCCATGCTTCGAAATTCCGCTAAAGCGCTGGTTCGGTGTTGCCTCTCACCTGCCCGCAGACTTTTGAGGCAGAGACACGACACGATGAATGCACTACGCCCCCTGATACGCCTGGCCCCGATCACCGCGGACCTCACGCAACGCAATCCGAAAATCCTTCTTGGCGGCAAGCACCAGCCGACGCTGTTGCGTTACCTGGATGGCTGGCCGCGTCGTACGGGCCGACCCTCGGCATTCCTGATCCAATTTGTGGAAGATGGCGATTCCCTCGCGCGGTTTGCCAGCAACAGTTTTGATCTCGCGGTGATCCAGGCCCCCAGCGCCAGCGATGCGGATGAGGTCATCCGCCATCTGACCCGCATTGCCCGCCAAGGGCTCATCGCCCGTCGTTGAGCAGTCAGTGAGCTGCGCTGGCCGCGCGCAGCTGACGTCGACGATGGCCCAGAAAGACCATCAAGGCGATCAGGCATAACGTCAGCGGTATCGCAAAGATCATGGTCAGCTTGATGGCCCATTCCAGGCTTCGCACTTGGCCATAAGCTTCGCGCTGCAAAGCATGCAGCTCCATGGGCAGGCGCAGGCGTTCCTTGTTGAGTGCCTGTAGTTGCGTGGTGGTGTCCACGGACTGGGTGCCGAGGGTTGTTTCCCATGGACTCAACCGTAGCCATTCCTGCTCCGTCCGATGCAGGCGTCGCTCCAGTTCGCTGGCGTTCAGGCGATAGGCCTTTTTCGCGGCTTCGCGCATACCCTCCAGAAGTGTCGGAGACTTTTGCGGGGGGACGCGAGGGCGAACAGCGGCGAGTGTGTCTGGCGCGGAGAGGTTGTCCAATGTGTTCAGGACGAACAGCGCGTTGCCGTCAGGCGCCGAGGTACTGATCTTGTCCGTGAGCATGTCCGTGTCTGCAACGACCACCACGTGAATGTGCGCTGCGTCCTGCAAACCGGGCGGCTGTCCCTTGATGCCGTCGGGAAACACCGAATGGCTCGGTCCTTCGATGCGCGCGGCGATGACATGACGGTGCTCCTGTTTCGAAGCTGCATCTATCAAGGTGTCCAGCGTGGTGGTGGGTGGCAGGTGGTTGGCATCCAGCAGCAAGGATTGCTCAGAACTTTGCAGCAAAGGGGTGAAGGCTGTGCGACTTTTATTAAGCTGCAGGAGGGCACCACTGCTCGATACCGTCACCGTGTTGAGGTTCCAGGTGCTGATGTCGTTCGTGGTCATCGCCTGTCGGGGCAGGTTCAACCTGGCTCGATTGGGGGCGCTCGCTGTATCCCAAGGCGTGTAGAGGTAATCGACCAGCAGCTTGTCCGCCGGCATCTGAATACCCCAGGCTGCCAGCAACTCGTCCAGTCGCGTATTGGCAGGGGGGGCGTTTGCGCGTTGCTCGCTCAAGGGATCGAGAAACATCATCAACTTACCCCCCTTCAGTACAAATTGTTCAATCCCATACAGCGTTCGTTCCGATAACAGGCGTGGGTGCACAACCATCAACGCTTTTACGTGTTCGGGGACCTGCGTGGCAGTCGATTCGAGAGTGACCAGTTCGAACTCTCGCTGCAGTTCCTGCATCAGTCGCCCCGCGGATTCGTTTATCGCCAACCCTGACAGCAGCGCGACAGTCGGCTTCGCTGGGGACTGCAATTTATGGAGCAGATGGCCGATTTCGTACTCGAGCAGGGGCGCTTGTTCGAGCCTGAAGGACCCGATACGGCGTACCCCGTGACCAGCACGAGTGCCGATGAGCCCGATGAACCCTGTGCTGTCATCTAGGCCCGATAGCTTGGCTTTGTACGCGTCTTCCGAGAAAGGGGTTGGCTCGATAAGGTGCAGGTTGATCATGCCTGCGGCCGCGTCTTCGCACTCTCTGAGCAGGTCCTCGATGCGTTTGCCATAGCGCTTTTCGGCATAGCTTCTTTTCGGGTGGTTATTTGAATTGAAGTAGTACAAGTCCACCGGGCTTTCCAGGGATGAGAGCAGTTTTTGAGCGGCTGGCGATAAAGTATGAATTTTTTGCTCGGAAACATCCCACCGTACATTAGGAAGTTTAGCGGTCCACACCAAATTGAAAGCCAGGAACGTCAACAGTATTACGATGAGTGTCATGCCGGTGCGCAGAGTGGGCCGCATTAAGAACTCCCTTCTCAGCTGTGTTTGTAGTTGAGCGTGACTGTCGTCGCAGAGAGAAAGGCGAAGATCATGCTAATAAAGTAAAGCGTGTCGCGAAGGGTGAGCTTTCCATCGTCGATACTGTTGAATCGCAACGCAGGACTAAGTGAGGCTAGCGTGTCTAGCAGCCCTATAGGGGCTTGGTGTTCAAGGGCATCCAATAAAGAAGAAAGTCCACTGGCAATCAGCAATAACCCCAGCGTCAGTAGGAAAATGACGGTGCGTTGATGAGCGATTACGCAAATAAAGCAGCCGACCGACAAGTAACTGCCCGCCAACAACCAGCTCGCTAGAAATTGCGAGGCGATGACAGTGTTGTCTGCTTCACCCAGATAGTTCGCAATGACCACGAGCGGCAATGTCATCAGCAAGGCAGTGCTTGCAACGAACCAGGCAGCGAGGAATTTTCCGACAACCCAATCAAATGCTGTAACGGGCAGGGTTTTCATCAGACCCAGAAACCCTTTATTGGCTTCATCGGACCATAATTGCGTCGCCAGGGCGGGGATCAGTAGCAAGTATAGCCAGGGGTGGAACTGGAAAAATACGTGCAGGTCACTGTTGTTTTTTTCCAGCCAGGGGCTTGTGTACAGCCCCAAGGCCACTGACAGCATCAAGAAAATTGCAATGTTTAAGTAGGTACTGGGTGTGCGGGCGTAACTGGCGAGCTGGCGTATCAGAACGATCGGCAACAGTTTCAAGCGGACGCCTCCTGGCTAAGATGGTGGACCACATCATTCAGGCGACCCGGTTCCAGGTTCAGGGAGTTGATTTTCCAGCGGCGACTGGCAATCAGCGTGTTGATATGGGGATAAATGGTGTGCCCGGGCATGGCGAGGACAGTCACCGTACCGGGCGCATGCCGATGCTCTTCAATGCCTGCCACTCCTGGCAGCACGGCCAGAGCCAGCAAATCCAGCGGGCTCTCTGCGGTGAGGGTGACTGCCTGGAAGTGTCGTGAGTCGCGCTGCAGGTCGGGCAGGGCGGTATCGGCCACCAGCCGACCGCCTGCAATGACCAGTGCACGCGTGCACAAATCGGATAACTCATCGCAATGACGAGAGGCGACGATTACCGTCATTTCCTGCGTCAATGCTTGGATAAGTGCCTTGAACGCAGGTTTTTGCTCAGGCGAGAGTCCGTCCGTGGGTTCATCCAGCAGTAATAGTGCGGGCCCATGCAGAATGGCCTGGGCAATTGCGACTTTACGTTTCCAGTCGATGGAGAGGGTGTCGAGGGGGGCATCGAGCACCGCAAACAACTCCAGTCGTGCTACAGCATGCTCCAACCGCGTGCGTTTATCGGCGCCGTGGAAGCCGCGTAGGGCGGCGATGAACCCGAGGAATGTCTTGACGGACATAGTTGGGTGACCGGGATCGTTGGCAAGTTGATAGCCGATAAGTTGCTTTGCTTTCAATGGGTGGGTTTGCATGTTGAAACCCTGGATGCTTATTACGCCGCTGGAGGGCGGTGTCGAACCCGCTATGACATCGAGTAGTGTTGTTTTGACAGTAGCGTCTTGCCCAAACAGTCCCAGGCATTCTTGTTGGTTGGCGCTGAAAGAAAAGTCGCTGAGGATGACCGAGTTGCCCGCGTGTTTTGTCAGATTGCTTATTTCGATCATTTTTTTACCGAATAAGTTTGGCATGACGTAAGGGAATTTAAAAAAGGGTACGGGTAATGGTCGTTTTTGGGAACGTCGATCAACATTTATAAGAGAAGTCCTACGTGTGCGGCACGTGGGTCACTGAAACAATGTGTTGTGTTTTTGAATGTCAAATTCCTGAATATTTATTGGGCTGTTTATATAAACTTTCTGTCCTGCACGATGAGGCCTGATTGCCATGATGTTGCTACGTACTCTTGTTCTTGAACGCGACGGTCAGGATGCTCCGGTTAACGGCGCATTGCTCTGTGGTTTTGCTGTAGGTCAGGCTGCCTCAAACTTTCTTGTCTACAGCCTGGATGAAGAAGTAGAGCCGGGAAGTTCCAGGGTCTATATCGCTGCCCTGCGTAAGAAAGCCGACCGCTACTTTCTTGGAGGGGTTGAGTCCAGGGACGATCTGCAGACGGCCTTACATGTTTTCAAACAAATACTGACAGTGGCTGCTTCGGGCGTTAAAGCGGGAGGCGTTACCGAAACCCAAGTGGCCTATCATTTTATCGATTTAAAGGGCTGCAAGTTGCCGCCTGCGCGGCCTGAGGAACATCATTCGGTAATTATCAAGAAAGCGCTGGTCATGAAAGTGATCACGCTGGGCATGTCCGCGCCGACGCTGCCGGCGATCGAAAGCGCCTCAGTGATCGTGCCGTCCATTCGTTTTTCGTCGCAAATGGTCGCCCCACCGAAAGAGCCAGGCCCAGCCGAGCTGCCTCGGTTGCCTGTACAGGAAGATCCCGTTGAAGAGCCCCGACAGGAACCCTTCGCACCGCCGGTCATCGCGGTTCAGGCCATGCCCACTGTCTCGACTGAGCCGAGTACGCCGGCGCAGTTGAACCCCCCGGCATCTACTGACCACAGTACATTGTTCGAAGTCGACAGCACGTTGACCAACCTTGCCCGCGTCGCACAGGAGCTGACCCAGCAGAAACTCGCTGCAACCGAGCGGGAGACAGCGCTTGAGCAGTGGCAGGCGCGACTGCAACAGGAACAAAGCCAACTGGATGAAAAAGCTCGAGCGCTGGAGCAACGCACCGCTCAATTGCATGATCAGTCGCTTGCGGTCAGCCAGAGAAGCGAAGCCCTCAAGGCGATGATGTCGAAGATGTCGGGCTTGCGGCAGAACCTGCGAGGCATGCTGATTGAGTTGGATCAATCACTGGACAGCTAGACTGGTCTGGCTACTTTCACGGGTTCATTTATGATCAACGCCAGCCAGTCGAGGCTCGGGTGTTAAACCCGGGCGTATCGGCAATTATGGATATTGCCTGGGGATGCGAGCGTTTGAGTACCAAGCTGATTACCAAAGAAGGCCATGAAGCGCTAAAGAAGGAGCTGGATTACCTGTGGCGTGAAAAGCGCCCGGACACCACGCGCAAAGTGACCTGGGCTGCCTCGCTGGGGGATCGCAGCGAAAACGCCGATTACCAGTACAACAAGAAACTGCTGCGTGAGATCGACCGTCGCGTGCGTTACCTGCGCAAGCGCCTGGAGGATATGCGTGTGGTGGAGTACATGCCCGAGCAGGAGGGCAAGGTGTTTTTCGGCGCCTGGGTGGATATCGAGAACGAGCAGGGCGAAACCAAGCGTTTTCGTATTGTCGGTTATGACGAGATTTATGACCGGATGGACTACATCTCCATCGATTCCCCCATGGCCCGTGCATTGTTGCGCAAGGAAGTGGACGACGAAGCCATGGTGCAGACCCCGAGTGGTGAAGTGTGCTGGTGGATCACCGGGATCGAATATGTGAAGTGAGCAAAATGGGCCCGCATTCTGTGAGGAATGCGGGCCCATCGCGTTTTACCCTTCGCGCAATACCGTCAGGGGGCTGGCATTCAGTGCGCGGCGGGTGCCGAACACACCGGCACCGCCGATCAGCACGGCGCCGATCACCGGCAGCAGCAACAGCCATGGGTGAGGGTGCCAGGCCAGGTCGAACGCGTAACGGTACAGCACGAAGGTCACAAGCTCCGTGCCCAACGCCGCGAGCAGGCCACTGACCGCACCCAGCAAGCCGAACTCGATACGCCTGGCCTTGACCAGCAACTTGCGTTCGGCGCCCAGTGCACGCAGCAGTGCCCCTTGGCGAATGCGTTCATCCAGGGTGGCTTGCAGGCCGGAGAACAGCACCGCCATCCCTGCCGCCAGCACAAACAGCAGCACATATTCCACCGCCAGGGTCACCTGGGCGAGGATGCTGCGCAACTGCTCCAACAGCGCCTCGACCTGCAGGATGGTCACCGCCGGGAACGCCCGGGACAGGTCGACGATCTGCTGGTCATGCCCAGGTGCCAGGTAGAAGCTGGTCAGGTAGGTGGCCGGCAGGTCCTTCAAGGTGCCCGGCTGGAAAATCATGAAGAAGTTGGGCTGGAAGTTATCCCAGTTGATGGTCCGCAGGCTGGTCACCCGCGCTTCACGGTTTTCACCGCCCACCGTGAACACCAGGTGGTCGTTGAGCTTGAGCTTGAGGCTTTGCGCCACCTTGGCTTCGACAGAGACGCCAGGGATTTCATCGGTGGGTTGTTGTGACCACCACGAGCCCGCGGTCAGGGCGTTGCCCGGCGGCAGATCGGCGGCCCAGGTCAGGCTCAGGTCGCGTTGCACCGCACGATCACCGCTGGAATCCTTGCTGACAATTTCCTGTACGGGTTCACCGTTGATACTGATCAAACGCCCCGGCACTACCGGATACAGCGGTGCGGATTGCGCTTGCAGTTCCAGCAGGCGGGCGCCAAAGGCATCCTTGTCGGCAGGCAGGATATTCAAGGCGAAATAGTTGGGCGCATCCTTGGGCAACTGGTTTTGCCAAGTGTCGAGCAACTCACCCCGCAGCAGGGCGATCAAGCCCATGGACAGCAGGATCAAGCCAAATGCCAGGGATTGGCCGGCCGCTGCCAGCGGGTGACGCAACAGTTGGCCCAGGCCCAGACGCCAGGGCAGGGACGCGCGAGCCAGCAGGCGACGCAGGCTTTGCAACAACAGCAGGAGCAAGCCGCCGAGTACCAGCGCGGCGACCACGCCGCCGCCGAGCAGGGCGAAGGTCAGCACCAGGTCGAGGCTCAGGCGCCACATGATCAGGCCCAGTGCGAACAATGCTGCGCCATAGACCATCCAGGTGCTGGAAGGGATCGGCAGCAGGTCGCGGCGCAGCACCCGCAGCGGTGGCACGCGCCCCAGTGCCGCCAGCGGCGGCAGGGCGAAACCGGCGAGGGCGACCAGCCCGGTGCCGATCCCGGCAATTGCCGGTAGCAGCCCGCCGGGAGGAACATCCGCCGGCAGCAGGTCGTGGAGGAAATAGAACAGGCCAAACTGCGCCAGCCAGCCAAGCACGGCGCCGGTCAGGCTCGCCAGCAGCCCCAGGACGCTCAGTTGCAGGCTGAACAACAACATGGCTTCACGCCGTGACAAGCCCAGGCAACGCAGCAATGCGCTGGCATCGAAACGTCGGGTGGCGAAGCGGTTGGCCGACAGCGCCACGGCCACACCGGCCAGCAGTACCGCGACTAGGCTGGCCATGTTCAGGTAACGCTCGGCCTTACCCAGGGCGCCGCCGATCTGCTGGTTGCCGTCCCGTGAATCCTGCAACCGCTGGTTGGCGGCGAGCCCCGGTTTGACCAGGTCGCGATAGGTCTGCAACACGGTGCTGCCCTGCGGCCCGCGCCACAACTCGCGGTAACTGACGCGGCTGCCGGGCTGCACCACACCGGTGGCGTCCAGGTCTGCCAGGTTGATCATCACCCTGGGCGTGAGGCTGTAGAAATTACCCGCGCGATCCGGCTCGTAGGTCAGCACGCGGGCCAGGCGCAGCGTCTTCATGCCTACGTCGATGCTGTCGCCGACTTTCAGGTCCAGCGCGGTCAGCAGTCGGGCTTCCACCCAGGCTTCACCGGGTTTCGGGCCGCCACCGGCGGTTTCATCGCCAAAAGGCGCGGCAGCGCTTTTCAGTTCACCGCGCAGAGGGTACTGCTCGTTGACGGCCTTGATGCTGGACAGCTGGATGCCGTTATCGGTGGCAATGACGCTGGAAAATTCCACCACCCGGGCGTGATCCAGGCCCAGCTCGGTGCCCGACTGGATTTGTTCGGGGCGAGCGGGCGAGCTGCCCTCGAGTACCAGGTCGGCGCCGAGGAACTCGGTCGCGCGCAACAGCATCGCGCCGTTGAGGCGCGCACCGAAGTAGCCGATGGCAGTACTGGCGGCCACAGCCACCAACAGGGCAAAGAACAGTACGCGCAATTCGCCGGCGCGGGCATCGCGCAGCAATTGGCGCATGGCAAGACTGAACAGGCGCAACAGCGGCAAACGTGCCATCAAGGCTCCAGGGGCGCGACCATCAGGCCGGCTTCAAGGCGGATCAGGCGTCGGCAACGGTGGGCCAGGCGCTCGTCGTGGGTGACCAGCACCAGGGTCGTGCCGCTTTCTTTGTTGAGTTCGAACAGCAGGTCGCTGATGCGCTCGCCGGTGTGGCTGTCGAGGTTGCCGGTGGGTTCATCGGCAAACAGCACGTCCGGTTCTGCGGCAAAGGCGCGGGCAATCGCCACCCGTTGCTGCTCGCCACCAGAGAGTTGGCGTGGCGAGTGGGTGAGGCGTTGGCCCAGGCCTACGCGTTCCAGCAGGTGCCGGGCGCGCTCACGGGCGTCTTTGCGGCCGTCCAGTTCCAGCGGCAGCATGACGTTTTCCAGCGCGTTGAGGCTGTCGAGCAGTTGGAACGACTGGAACACGAAGCCCACATGCTCGGCACGAATGCGCGCGCGCTGGTCTTCGTCAAGGGTGCTGAGGGCTTGCCCGGCGAGGGTGACTTCGCCGCTGCTGGGCAGGTCGAGGCCGGCCAGCAGGCCCAGGAGGGTGGATTTGCCGGAACCGGAGCTGCCGACGATAGCCAGGCTATCGCCCTTGTTCAGTTCCAGGCTCAGTTCGTGCAGGATAGTCAGTTCACCTTCCGCGCTGGGAACCACTTTGCTAAGGTTCCGCGCGGTGAGAATGCTTGCGCCCATGGAGAATCCGATGCGAATGTGGTTTTTGAGTGCTGGCCTGGCCTTGATGTGCATGGCCCAGAACGCAGCGGCGGGTACAGTCCTGATCGTTGGCGATAGTATCAGTGCCGGTTTCGGCCTGGATACCAGCAAAGGGTGGGTTGCCCTGCTGCAGCAACGGCTCAAGCAGGAAGGTTTCGACGATAAAGTGGTCAATGCCTCCATCAGTGGCGACACCAGTGCCGGAGGCTTGGCGCGGCTGCCGGCGGCGCTTGCAGAGCATAAGCCGGACGTGGTGGTGATCGAGCTGGGCGGTAACGATGGCCTGCGCGGGCAGCCGCCTGCGCAATTGCAACAAAATCTTGCGTCGATGATTGACCAGTCCAAGGCCGGCGGGGCCAAGGTGTTGTTGTTGGGGATGCAGTTGCCACCCAATTATGGCCCGCGATACACCACTGCATTTGCCGAAGTCTATGGTGTGCTGGCCAAGGAAAAAAACGTCCCGCTGGTGCCGTTTTTTCTCGATGGCGTGGGTGGCCATCCGGAGCTGATGCAGGCCGATCAACTTCACCCGGCGGTCGGCGCCCAGGGCAAGTTGCTGGAAAATGTCTGGCCGACGCTAAAACCGCTGCTATGACGCTTTTCTACCGGCAGGCTTTCGGCTAAGGTGGCGCCCCCCCGATTTGGAGCCCCTGATGTCGCGTCCTGCCTGGTCCCTGTTTAACTACCAACTGATCGAGCCGGACGAGCAGCTGGATCTGTTCGCCTGCCAGGAAGTGCGGGTGCATCTGGTGGCGCGTCAACTGGAACTGGGCGGCTCCATCGATCGCACGTTGTGCGGCACCCTATTGCCGGCGCAACCGCGTTGGTCGCGGGTTGATCGTTCGATCTTCCAGGACCAGCGCCTGTGCCCGCTGTGCCGGGCCATCCTGGAGTCGCAGAAACGTGGCACGCCGCCGATCTGGCCGGAGCTGCGTTTCGAGCTGTAGGGGGCAGCTAGAAGCGCGCTTCACGTATACAATCGTCTTTTACCTACCCGTCGTTCTGCGAAGGATTTTCCGGATGTTGTCGCGCCTTTCCGTCGTCACCTGCTGCCTGTCCCTTGCTGCACTCTGTGCGGCCGGTTCTGCGTCAGCCCTGCAGTTGCCCTTGCCACCACCGGGTGAAGACATCGTCGGTCAGGTCCAGGTGATCAAGGCCAAGTACGAAGACACCTTCGCCGACCTGGGCACCACCTATGACCTGGGGTACTCGGAGATGGTCGCGGCCAACCCCGGCGTGGATGCCTGGTTGCCGGGCGCGGGTACTGAGATCGTGTTGCCGACGCGTTTCATCCTGCCACCCGGTCCTCGGGAAGGCATTGTGATCAACCTGGCGGAATACCGGCTCTATTACTTCCCCAAGGGCCAGAACGTGGTCTACACCTTCCCGCTGGGGATCGGTCGTGAGGGCTGGGGGTCGCCCATCGCCCACACCAGCATCATTGCCAAGACGCCCAACCCGACCTGGACACCGCCAGCCTCGATCAAGGCCGAGCACGCCGCCAATGGTGACCCACTGCCCAACGTGGTGCCAGCCGGCCCGGACAACCCATTGGGCCCGTTCAAGTTCACCCTGGGCACGCCGGGTTACCTGATCCACGGTTCGAACATGAAATTTGGTATCGGCACGCGTACAAGCCACGGCTGTTTCCGCATGTTCAACAACAACGTGCTGGAGATGGCCGGCATGGTGCCGGTGGGCACGTCGGTGCGCATCATCAACGATGCCTACAAGTTCGGTCGCAGTGGCGGCAAGGTCTACCTTGAAGCGCATACGCCGTTGAATGATGACGGGACCCCGTCGGTGGTCGACAAACACACCGCCGTCATCAACGCTTTGCTCAAGCGTGAAGACTTGGCCAACCAATTGCGCGTGAACTGGGACCAGGTGCGTGACGTGGTTGCGGCGGAAGACGGCTTGCCGACGGAAATCGGCGTGCCTGGCGCAGCCTCGGTGGCCGCCAGTGCGCCGATCGATCTGCAGCAGTAACGCTGTTTGATCAACAGCCCGCTACGGCGGGCTTTTTATTGCCCGCGATTCGGACACAAACCCCAGGCAATAAAAAAGCCGACCCATAAATGGATCGGCTTGATAACAACCCCGAAGGATTATTACTTGCGGCTAGCTTTTTCAAGCATACGCAGAGCGCGCTCGTTAGCTTCGTCAGCAGTCTGTTGTGCTTTTTGAGCAGCAGCCAGAGCTTCATCAGCTTTACGGTAGGCTTCGTCTGCACGAGCCTGGGAGCGAGCTGCTGCGTCTTCAGTTGCAGTCAGACGTGCTTCGGTTTCTTTGGAGACGCTGCTGCAACCGGTAGCCAGAACTGCGGCCAGAGCCAGTGCAGAGAATTTCAGAACGTTGTTCATCGTGTTCCCCTTCAAGGACTTTCTATTAGATGGCTAGTTCGCCCAGAGTGAGCCAATAGCCGGCGTACATACTACCCATTACTTGTAGTAAGTAAACTGACGTAGCGCAAGAAGCAAAAAAAATTCTCGCGTCGAATCTATTTTGGCTAATCTTTTGGAGGTTTGTATAAAAACCGTCCAATTTTTTTCATACAGGCGAAAATTGGATCCAGGCTGAAAGGGCCGGCCCGCATGTGTTAAGCCCTGTAAACAGATGAAAATTTATATATCCATGCTGACACTTACGTTCAGCATGGCTTTGCGTTGTCCTGCATCTTTTACGCATGTAGAGGTGACTTTAAGAGCGCCTGTTCGTCTTAAGGTTCAACTGCCGGCAATGTTCAGGCTTTCGATCATCGGTTGATCGGAGCCCTTTCTATATCCACCAGCGGCAGGGGATGACGAGTGCGCCTTGAGCAATTGCAGGATTGGTGCCTACTATTCCCTACGTGCTGGTTGTGAGCGCTCAGGGTTTTCTCGTTGTCGAAACCGGCACGGGGTGGCGTAGATGTTCCTTCGCCGGAAAAACATCGGTAAGGTAGGGGTCAGAAACCAAGACCCGCGAGGAGTAGTGATGAGCGAGGCGTTGTCCATCCACCATGACCAGGCTGGTCATCAGTTCGAGACCAATGTGGACGGTCATCGTGCCTATCTGACCTATATGGACCTCGGCAAACAGACCCTGGATATCTATCGGACCTTCGTGCCCAACGCACTGCGGGGCCGGGGGATTGCGGCGGCACTGACCGAGGAAGCCTTGAAGTTCGCCGAAGAGGCAGGCTACACGGTGATCCCGTCCTGCTCCTACGTCGAACGCTACATGGAGCGCCACCAGCGCCATGCCGCGAAGCTGTAAACCGTAAACAACAGCATGAAAAACGCCGGGCTTAGCCCGGCGTTTTTGTGTGCGCAGTTTAAAGTCAGGTGCGTTTGCGTTTAGGCAGAACGTCCTTGAGCTTGGCATGCATGCTGCGCAGGGTGTTTTCGGTGGCGGCCCAGTCGATGCAGGCATCGGTGATCGATACGCCGTACTGCAAGTCGGCCAGGTCTTTTGGAATCGCCTGGCAACCCCAATTCAGGTGGCTCTCGACCATCAGGCCGATGATCGACTGGTTGCCTTCCAGGATCTGGTTGGCCACGTTTTCCATCACCAGCGGCTGCAGGGCCGGGTCCTTGTTGGAGTTGGCGTGGCTGCAGTCGACCATGATGTTCGGCTTGATCTTGGCCTTGTTCAGCGCCTGTTCGCACAGGGCAACGCTGACCGAATCATAGTTGGGCTTGCCATTGCCGCCGCGCAACACCACGTGACCGTAGGCGTTGCCCTTGGTGGTGACGATGGACACGCCACCTTCTTGGTTGATACCCAGGAAACGGTGCGGGCTGGACACCGACTGCAGCGCGTTGATCGCCACGGTCAGGCCGCCATCGGTGCCGTTCTTGAAGCCCACGGCCGAAGACAGGCCGGACGCCATTTCGCGGTGGGTCTGGGATTCGGTGGTGCGTGCGCCGATGGCCGACCAGCTGATCAGGTCCTGCAGGTACTGCGGGGAGATCGGGTCCAGGGCTTCGGTGGCGGTGGGCAGGCCCATCTCCGCCAGGTCCAGCAACAACTGACGACCAATGTGCAAGCCGTCCTGGATCTTGAACGAGTCGTCCAGGTACGGGTCGTTGATCAAGCCTTTCCAGCCGACGGTGGTGCGCGGTTTTTCGAAATAGACGCGCATCACCAGATAGAGGGTGTCGGACACTTCCGCCGCCAGCACTTTCAGGCGCTCCGCGTACTCGTGGGCAGCCTTGAGGTCGTGGATCGAGCAAGGCCCGATGACGACGAACAGGCGGTGGTCGGTGCCGTCGAGAATGTCACGGATGACTTCGCGGCCCTTGGTGACGGTCTGCAGGGCAGCGTCGCTCAGAGGGATTTCGCGCTTGAGCTGATCGGGCGTGATCAGGGTCTCGTTGGATTCGACGTTTAGGTCATTGATCGGTAAATCAGCCATCGTGTTACTCGTCAGGGTCACGGGTGCCGGCCGCCAGCCATCCCCGTGCGGCGGAGCACAGCATGATTTGAATGCAGGGGGGAGGAACCTTAGCGCGTAACACGGGCCCGCGACAATGGGCAAAGCCCGCTTTAATCCAGCGCTGGCGCCACAAAGGCCTCATGGGAGAACTCGCTGGCATGGCGCGATACCCACTCGCGGGCCAGGGCTTCGAGTTGCTGGGGTGTCGGTTCGGCATCTTCGTGCTGGCGGCAGTAGCGCTCTATCCGGCATGCTTGCTCACCCATGCGTGCACCGAACAAGGCATGTTCGTCGGTAAACGAGATACCGACGCGGTAGCCGGTTTCCACCTTGCGGCACCACGCCACGTAGCCAGGATAACGCGCGCTGGCACCCAGGGAAGGAATGTGCAGATCAACCGCAGTGCCTTCGCGCCAGGCACGTGGCCAATGGCAGGCGATGCCGCCCAGGCCGCTGATGTGCAGGCGTTGGCGGGGGATAGCAGGAGAGGGGCGTTGGATTAACTCGACAGCGACATCATCAGGGTGAGGTAAAAAACGACCCATGTACACGGACTCCGAGCACCGTCCAATTGACGGCGGTGGCAGCAGTATAGTGAAGGAACTGGAATTGACCGACCTGGATATTGACCAGCAATTGCTGGGATTGCCAGGTATTTCGCTCGTTGTGTTTACGAGCCATGGGTGTTCCAGTTGCCGGTGGGCGCGCCAGCAGTTGCCGGGTTGGCCGTTGCCAGTGGACCGGGTGTGTTGGGTGGACGCCGGGCATAACGGTGGGGCGGTCGAACGCTACCAGATCTTTCATTTGCCGGCGCTGTTCGTGGTGTGCGAGGGTCAATTCCTTGGGCAAATACAGACACGTCTTACGCGTGACGACATTTCTGATGCAGTAAAACAGGCACTCACCCGTCCACCTGAGGATTTGCCATGACAGCAGTTACACCCCAGTCGCCACGGATCGGCATTATCGGCACCGGTGCCATCGGTGGTTTCTACGGCTTGATGCTGGCACGCGCCGGTTTCGATGTGCACTTCCTGTTGCGCAGTGAATACGCGGCCGTCAGTGAGCACGGCCTGCACTTGAACAGCACGGTGCATGGCCCGTTGCACCTGCACCCGGTGCAGGCTTACGCCCGTGCTGCCGATATGCCGCCGTGCGACTGGCTGCTGGTGGGCACCAAGTCGACCGGCAACGTCGAACTGGCCCCGACCCTCGCCCAGGTGGCGGCGCCAGGTGCCAAGGTGGTGTTGCTGCAAAATGGCCTCGATGTCGAAGACAGCCTGCGTGAACACCTGCCAGCGTCGCTGCACCTGCTCGGTGGACTGTGCTACATCGGCGTGCACCGTTCGGCCCCCGGCGTTATCGAGCATCAGGCGTTGGGCCGGGTCAACCTGGGTTACCACAGTGGCACGGCGGCCAATGACGAAGCCCTTCAAAAGGCCATTGTCGAAGCCGGTGCCGCGCTGTTTCACCAGGCCGGCATCGAGTCCCAGGCCATGGCCAACGTGCATCAGGCCCGTTGGCACAAACTGGTGTGGAACGTGCCCTACAATGGCCTCTCGGTATTATTGGGCACCGGCACCACGGCCATGATGGCGGACGAGTCCAGCCGCGGACTGATCCAGGCGCTGATGGCCGAAGTGGTGCAGGGCGCGCACGCTTGTGGTCATGACATCCCCCAAAGCTACGCCGAGCAGATGTTTACCATGACCGAAACCATGGACGACTACCTGCCGAGCATGTACCACGACCATGTGCACAAACGCCCGCTGGAACTGGCGGCGATCTATGCCCGGCCACTGGCAGCTGCCAAGGCTGCCGGTTGCGAACTGCCGCGAATGCAGGCGCTGTACCAGGCCTTGAGTTTTATTGATCGGCGTAACCGCTGAGTAGGGGAGGCACCATGGCAAAAGGCTTGGGCGACAAACTGGTGCTGGCGATCTCGTCGCGGGCACTCTTCGACTTGAGTGAAAGCCATAAGGTCTACCTGGCCGAAGGGGTCGAGACCTACCGCCAGTACCAGATCGAACACGAGGAGGAAATCCTCGAGCCCGGTGACGCCTTCCCGCTGGTCAAGAAGCTGCTCAGCCTCAATGCCAGCCTCGGCCGCGCCCGGGTCGAAGTGGTGCTGGTGTCGCGCAACAGTGCCGACACCGGCCTGCGCGTGTTCAATTCAATCCAGCATTACGGCCTGGATATTTCCCGCGCCGCTTTCGTAGGCGGGCGTAGTCCTTATCCTTATTTGGCGGCCTTTGGCTGCCATCTGTTTCTGTCGACCCACGCCGAGGATGTGCGCAGTGCCCTCGATGCAGGGTTTGCGGCGGCGACGATTCTGTCGGGCGGCCCGAACCGCGCCTCCAGTGAAGAACTGCGCATTGCCTTCGACGGCGACGCGGTGTTGTTTTCCGATGAGTCGGAGCGTGTGTACCAGGCCGGTGGCCTGGCAGCGTTCCAGGCCAATGAGCGGGAGGCGGCGCGCCAGCCGTTGCACGGAGGTCCTTTCAAGGGGTTTCTAGCGGCACTCAACTTGTTGCAGCGCGAGTTTCCCGATGAGGCCTGCCCGATCCGCACCGCCTTGGTCACTGCCCGTTCGGCGCCGTCACACGAGCGGGTAATTCGCACGTTGCGTGAATGGGATATCCGCCTGGACGAGTCGTTGTTCCTGGGCGGCCTGGAGAAATCCGCGTTCCTGGAGGCGTTTGCCGCCGATGTGTTTTTCGATGACCAGGCCGGGCATTGCGAGAAAGCCATGGAGTTTGTCGCCACCGGGCACGTGCCCCATGGCATCAGTAACGAGGTGAAGATCTAAGTCAATCCAAGACGCCTGGGCGCTGCTAAGCTGATTTCATCTCCGCCATCCTGGCCGTCCAGGAGGTCTTATGATTCGTTCGATGCTGTACGCCACGGACCTCGGTCTGTATGCGCCTTATGTGATGCAGCATGCGCTGGCGCTGGCGCGGACGTTCAAGGCGGACCTGTATGTGATTCACGTGGTCGAGCCCATCGGGCTGTTCGCCGAATCGGTGTTACAGAGCTACCTTGATGAGAAGGCCCTGAGTGAATGGCAAAGCCAGGGGGTAACCACGGTAATGGCGACGATCGAACAGCGGGTGCTGGACAGTTTTCGCGAGGAGTTGGGGGACGGGGAGCAAGACCTGAAGTTGATTCGCTCGGTACGGGTGATCCAGGGGGACCCGTGTGAGGTGATACTCGACCAACTGCGCAAACTTTCCGTCGACCTGTTGATCGTAGGAAGTCATAGCCATGCAACTGCGGCGGCCACCCCGTTGGGGCGCACGGCTGCACGGGTGCTGCAGTTGTCTACGGTGCCGGTTTACCTGGTGCCTTCGTTGCAACGTCGACGCAGTGATGACGTGTGATGGGTAAAAACGATAAAAAGTTCTAGATTTATCCATCGAACCTTTAATATAGTTATATACCGTCGCTGATACCCGTGGCGTCTATCTGCTTTGAGGGACACATATGAAGCTTCAACAACTGCGCTACATCTGGGAAGTGGCGCACCACGACCTCAACGTTTCCGCTACCGCTCAAAGCCTCTACACCTCGCAACCCGGTATCAGCAAGCAGATCCGCCTGCTCGAAGACGAGCTGGGCGTAGAAGTGTTCGCGCGCAGTGGCAAGCACCTCACCCGCGTCACTCCGGCCGGTGAGCGCATCATCACCACCGCTGGCGAGATCCTGCGCAAAGTCGAAAGCATCAAGCAGATCGCCCAGGAATTCTCCAACGAGAAGAAGGGCACCCTGTCCATCGCTACCACCCACACCCAGGCGCGTTATGCGTTGCCGCCGGTGATCCGCGACTTCATCAAGCAATACCCCGACGTTGCCCTTCACATGCACCAGGGTTCGCCGATGCAGATCGCCGAGATGGCCGCTGACGGCACCGTCGATTTCGCCATCGCCACCGAGGCCCTGGAGCTGTTCGGTGACCTGGTCATGATGCCGTGCTACCGCTGGAACCGTTGCGTGGTTGTGCCGCAAGGTCACCCATTGGCCAAGCTGCCGAAGCTGACCCTGGAAGCCCTGGCTGAATACCCGATCGTGACTTACGTGTTCGGTTTCACCGGCCGTTCCAAACTTGACGAAGCCTTCAGCCATCGCGGCCTGACGCCAAAAGTGGTGTTCACCGCTGCCGATGCCGACGTGATCAAGACTTACGTGCGCCTGGGCCTGGGCGTGGGTATCGTCGCCAAGATGGCGGTCGACACTGCCCTCGACAAAGACTTGGTGGTGCTCGATGCCAGCGAACTCTTCGAGTCCAGCGTGACCAAGATCGGTTTCCGTCGTGGCACGTTCCTGCGTGGCTTTATGTGCGATTTCATCGAGAAGTTTGCGCCGCACCTGACCCGCGAAGTCATGGCCAAAGCGATCCAGTGCCACAACAAGCAGGAACTGGAAGAGTTGTTTGATGGCGTTGAGCTGCCCGTCCATTAAGTGAATGAAGGCGATCCACTGTAGGAGCGCGCTTGCTCGCGAAAATCGTCAACGATAACGCAGGGGGCCAGGATTCACCCGGCGTGCTTGCGTTCTTCGCCAGCAAGCTCGCTCCTACAGGTTATTTGGCGTCGGTAACCGTGAAGTGTTGCCGGGCGCCTGCCACCAGAATCTCCACCTCATCGCCTTCGAACTTGCCCAGCAGGCTCTTGCCCAGCGGCGAGCGCGGGGTGATGACGGTCACCGGTTGCCCGACCACGTCCACTTTCAAGCCCGCCGCATCCGGCGCCAGGAACAGCCATTGCTGGCGACCGTTCTCATCCTCCAGGCCCAGTAGCGCGCCGATCTCTATGCCCCGCTGATCGTCGTAGGGCCGCAGTGTCAGGTTCTGGCACAGCGCGAGCGACTGCTTGATCTCCTCGACACGCTTGGCTTGCCCGGCCGCCAGGTAGGACGCTTCCAGCCCTAGGGTGTCGTACTTGTTCTCGGCGATGTTTTCTTCGTGGGTCGCGGTTTCGTAGGCGGTCTGCGCGGCACGTTGGGCGATGTCGAGATCGACGCTGAGCTTTTCCAGGATCAACAGGTGGACGGCGTGTTTATTCATTGGTCATCAATCGCAGAATTGCAGGACATTGGCCCGGGTCTTTTCGTTGGGGGCGTTCTGGTCCTGTTGCAGCCAGAACTGGCATTTGGGGTTGGACAGGTTGCGCGCATTGTTGCGAGCCTGGTCCAGGCTTTGTTGCTGCTCCTGCTTTTGCAGGTTCTGCTGGTATTGCTCGAACAGGCGATTAGGCGGTTCAGGCGCCACAACCTCAGGCTTGCCCAATTGCTGCACCGCCTGGGCCACCGGCGCCAGGCTCTGCGGGAACAGATAGCGCGACGCCAGCCAGGTGGTCAGCACAATAGCGATAAACCCCAGCCACACGCCAAACGCGATAGCGGCACTGAGCTTAAACAGCGACAACGGACGATCAGACATGATGGCCTCCTGGCAGGCATTGACGGCGTGGCGGCGATTGTCGCACAGCCGCTGCGCAGAATAATCGCGATCAAGCCTTCTGCATCCGTGCATTTATGCGGACAATCGAGCCTTTGAGCGTTGGAGCCCGGAATGAAAGCCCGCTGGGATATTTTTTGCAGCGTCGTCGACAACTACGGCGACATCGGCGTGACCTGGCGCCTGGCCCGGCAATTGGTGGCGGAGCATGCCTGTGATGTGCGCTTGTGGGTCGACGACCTGCGCGCCTTCGAACGCATGTGCCCGGACATTGATGTGCAGCAAGACCTGCAATGGCAGGAAGGCGTCGAAGTGCGGCATTGGCCGTCAGAGTGGGTACAGGCGTCTGCGGCGGATGTGGTGATTGCCGCGTTCGCCTGCCAGTTGCCGCCGGACTACATGGAAGCCATGGCTGCACGTGAACGCACGCCATTGTGGATGAACCTGGATTACCTCAGTGCCGAAGAGTGGGTGGTGGGTTGTCACAGGTTGCCGTCGGTGAAGTTCAAGGGCGTGCAGAAGTACTTCTTCTTTCCAGGGTTCCGAGCCGGCACCGGTGGCCTGCTGCGCGAAGCGGGGTTGCTGGAGCAGCGTCGGGCGTTTCAGCAGGATGCCAGTGCGCAGCAAAGCTTCCTGCATGCCTTGGGCGTGTCTCCTACAATGGGTGCGCGGCTGATCTCACTGTTTGCCTATGAAAATGCCGGGCTGGCCAGTTGGCTCGAGGTGTTATCGACGGACGGACGTGCCACTCATCTGCTGGTGCCCGAGGGGCGCATCCTTGGCGATGTGCAGCGCTGGCTCGGCGTGGATCGGTTGGCGGCGGGGGATATCCACGAGCGCGGATCGCTGACCGTGCAGGTCATCGCATTCGTGCGCCAAGAGCAATATGACCGCCTGTTGTGGTGCTGCGACTTCAATGCCGTGCGCGGCGAAGACTCCTTCGTGCGCGCCCAGTGGGCCGGCCGGCCGCTGCTGTGGCACATCTATCGGCAGGACGAAGACATCCATCTCGACAAGCTTGATGCCTTCCTTGAGCTGTACACCGTCGACTTGTCGCCGGCGGCCAGGGCGGCCTTGATCGGGCTCTGGCAAGCGTGGAACACCGAGGCCGATATGGCTCAAGCGTGGAAAATGCTGCTGGAGCACTGGCCAGAGGTGAGCCAGCGCGCCGAAACATGGTGTCTGGAACAGGGCTTGCAGGCCGATCTTGCGACGGCGCTGGTGAAGTTTTATGAAAGTTGGATATGATACGCCACCTTGAATTTTGTAAATCCCATCCAAATTTCGGATATATGCAATGAAAACTGGTAAAGAACTGAAACCCGGTACAGTGATCCGTCTCGAAAACGACCCTTGGCTGGTTCAGAAAGCTGAGTTCACCAAGTCTGGTCGTAACAGCGCAATCATGAAGACCAAGCTGAAGAACCTGCTGACCGGTTACAAGACCGAGATCGTCTACAGCGCCGATGACAAACTGGACGACGTGATCCTCGACCGCAAAGAAGCGACCCTGTCCTTCATCAGCGGCGACACCTACACGTTCATGGACACCACCGACTACACCATGTACGAGCTGAACGCTGAAGATATCGAAGCCGTTCTGCCGTTCATCGAAGAAGGCATGGAAGACGTCTGCGAAGCTATTTTCTTCGAAGAGCGCCTGGTTTCCGTAGAGCTGCCGACCACCATCGTGCGTAAAGTGGCCTACACCGAAGGTTCCGCTCGTGGCGACACGTCGGGCAAGGTGATGAAGCCTGCCAAGCTGAGCAACGGTACCGAACTGCAAGTGGCCGATTTCATCGAAATCGACGACCTGATCGAGATCGATACCCGCGAAGGTGGTTCGTACAAAGGTCGCGCCAAGAAGTAATTCTGGCCCTGCCGATACGAAAAAAAGCCCGACCTTGAGTCGGGCTTTTTTGTGGGCGTTACGTTTTACTTCAGGTGTTGCTTCAGCTCATCCGAGGCCTGGAGCAAGGCTGAGCGCACGGCTGGCACCTGGCTGATCACGTTGAGCAAACCGTAGTCGTGGATCATGCCGTTGTAGCGCACGGCGGTCACCGGCACACCGGCAGCATCCAGCTGGCGGGCATAGGCCTCGCCTTCATCACGCAGCACGTCGGCACCAGCAGTCTGGATCAGCGCGGGCGGCAAGCCCTTGAGCTGGTCCGTCGTTGCCCGCAGCGGCGAGGCGTAGATCTCGGCGCGCTGGTTGGCGTCGGTGGTGTAGTTGTCCCAGAACCACTTCATCATGTTCTTGGTGAGGAAGTGCCCTTCGGCGTACTGGTTGTAGGACCCGGTGTCGAAGTTGGCATCGGTCACCGGCCACAACAGCAGCTGGAACTTGATCGCCGGCGTGCCCTTGTCCTTGGCCATCAGGCTGACCACCGCCGCCATGTTGCCGCCGACACTGTTGCCGGCTACCGCCAGGCGCTTGCCATCGACGTTGATCTCTTTACCGTGCTCGGCCACCCATTTGGTTGCGCCGTAGGCCTGGTTGATGGCCACCGGGTAGTGCGCTTCCGGCGAAGGTGTGTAGTTGACGAACACCGCCACCGCCCCCGAACCCACGACCAGATCCCGCACCAGGCGTTCATGGGTCGGGTAGTCCCCGAGCACCCAGCCGCCGCCGTGGAAGAACATGAACACAGGCAAGGTGCCCTTGACTCCGGCCGGACGCACGATGGTCAGGTCGAGCGGCTTGCCATCGACCTGGATGGTCTTCTGGCTCACGTCCGCCTTGGGCAGCGTCAGCTTCACACCGGCCTGGGCGCCGGTCAGTACGGCACGGGCATCCTTGGGCGTCAGCTGTTCCATCGGTTTGCCGGTGCCTGCGTTCAACACATCCAGGAACGCCTGGGTGTTGTGCTCGACTTCACCGGTCGCCGCGAAGGCGTTGCTGATGGACAGGGCGAGCAGGGTGCCGGTGAGCGCTTTACCAATTGTGTTCATTTCGTTCTCCAGGGGCGGCCAAGGTCATTTAGACGGTCACGTGCAGGCGTACATCGACGTTGCCACGGGTGGCGTTGGAGTACGGGCAGACTTGGTGAGCGGCGTCGACCAGGCTTTGCGCGTCGTCCTGGGCCAGGCCCGGCAGGCTGATGTGCAGGTCGATATCCAGGCCGAAACCACCGGGGATCTGGCCGATGCCGACGTGGGCAGTGATCGAGGCGTCATCCGGGATTTTGCGTTTGGTCTGGCTGGCGACGAATTTCAGGGCGCCGATAAAGCAGGCCGAGTAGCCGGCAGCGAACAGTTGTTCAGGGTTGGTGGCCTGGCCTCCGGCACCGCCCAATTCTTTAGGGGTGGACAGTTTGACGTCGAGGATGTTGTCGCTGGAAACAGCACGACCATCACGGCCGCCGGTGGCGGTAGCTACTGCGGTATAGAGCGTTTGCATGGTGTTTTCCTCTTGGGTTTTTAGCGCTAAATATTTGCGCGCTAAGTAGTTGGTGAGATGAATGTATAGCGCTAATTTTTAGCGCGCAAGATAAATTTTAAAATTTTTATGAAGAAAATGAATTCCGAAAACACCGCGTAACGAAAGTGGGAGCTGGCTTGCCTGCGATTGCGGTGTATCAATCAGCGCATGGATGACTGATCTATCGCGATCGCAGGCATGCCAGCTCCCACAGTTTAGATAGGCGGTGTCTGGTTTAACGTGTCAAACGCTGGCTTGCAGGTTGGCGCGCAAGGCAATCAGGTCGCCTTGCAACTTGCGCAATTGCTCCAGCTCCAGGCCGCTGGCGCCGAGGATGCACTGCGGGATACCCATGGCCTTGTCTTGCAGGGCACGGCCGGCGGCCGTCAATTCAACGACCACCACCCGTTCATCCTCGCGGCTACGGGTACGGCTGAGCAGGCCTTCGGCTTCCAGGCGCTTGAGCAGGGGGGTGAGCGAGCCCGGATCGGTCAGCAAGCGGCTGCTGATTTCGCCGACGGTCAAACCATCCTCTTCCCACAGCACCATCATGGCCAGGTACTGCGGATAGGTCAGGCCGAGTGCTTGCAACAGCGGCTTGTAGACCTTGGTCATCAGCAGCGAGGTGGAGTGCAGGGCGAAGCACAGCTGGTTGTCCAGCATCAGCGATTCGCAGGGATCAGGGTTCTTGCTCATGGCGGTACCTCGAAAAAGCGTGTCTGGGCTGGAATCTAGCGGGCAAATCTTTAATGCGCCAGATAATTCTGTCCGAGCGGTCAGGCCAAGCCACTTTGCAGGGCCAGGTCCCACGGCGGCACGGGGCTGAACCGGGTTTTCAGGTATTCCAGCAACAAGCGGCTGCGCGCATTGGGCTGCTGTTCCAGGCGCAGCGCATAGATCCCGGTGGTCTCCGGGCTGGGCAGGCCGTTTTCGCAAAACAGCGGCAGCAGTTCACCGCGCACCAGGTACTCACTGGCAAGCCACGTGGGCAAGTGCGCGATGCCCAACCCCGCCAGGGCACCCGACAGCAAGGCTTCGGCATTGTTGGCGCTCATGCGGATGCGTCGCGGCCGATAGGTAGCACGGCGACCATCCAGCTCGAAGCGCCAGGCGAACATCGGCGCCAGGCCGTCCCAGTCCAGCCCGTCGTGCTCGCTCAGCTCCAGAGGATGGGTGGGCGTGCCTCGGCTTTTCAGATACGCCGGGCTGGCGCAGGCGATGCGCACGATGCTCGCCAAGGGCGTGGCGATCAACCGCGTGTCGACGATATGCCCGGCGCGCAGCACCAGGTCCACCTTGCCCAGGTGCGCGCCCTGCATGTCCACAAAGCTGTCGATCAAATGCAGGTGCACATCCAGGCCGGGGTACACGTTGAGGAAGTCCGCTATCACCGGCGCCAGGTGCCGTCGACCAAAGGCCGCGGGCGCGTCCACCCGAATCAGGCCCTCCGGTGCGTGGCTGAGGGATACCGCCTCGGCCCGCGCCAATTGCAACTCGCTGACAATCCGTCGCGCCCGTTCGGCAAACGCCAAACCTGCCGGGGTCGGCACCACCGCGTGGGTACTGCGCTGGAACAGGCGGCTGCCCACTGAATTTTCCAGGCTGTCGATGCGCCGAGCCACCGCAGAGGGCGTCAGCGGATGGCGGCGGGCGGCGGCAGAAAAGCTGCCGGTTTCCAAGACATCGAGAAACAGGCCCAGTTGATCAGTCAGGGTATTGGGGTTCATCAAACGCTGCTTATGCAAGATTGGCACAGCCATTGTGCGTTGCTGTGCGTTTCCGCGCCAGAGCCGACTGCGTAGCATGCAAGGCCTGGGATTGCGGAGAAACAAGCGGTGTTGGATTTAGCGATGTACCTGGTGTTGGGCGCGGCCCTTGGCACGGTGGGCGGCCTGTTTGGCATTGGCGGCGGGCTGATTGCAATCCCGGTGCTGGGAGTGTTGTTCGGCTTGGACCAGCAACTGGCCCAAGGCACGGCGCTGGTGATGGTGGTGCCGAATGTGATGCTGGCGCTGTGGCGCTATCACCAACGCAACCGCATTGAACTGCGGCATGCGCTGCCGTTGGGCGTCATGGGGTTCACCTTTGCCTGGCTCGGGTCGATCTGGGCGGTGGGCCTGGACGCGGGGGCGATGCGCATCGGCTTTATCGCTTTTTTGCTGACGCTTTCAGCCTACAACCTGCTGCGCATGTTCACCCGCAACGCGCCGCCGACCGCCCAGATGCGTTATTCCTGGCCGTGGCTCGGGGTACTCGGTGCCGCCTCCGGCTCCATGGGGGGGCTGTTTGGCGTCGGCGGCGCGGTGGTCGCAACGCCAGTGCTGACCAGCCTGTTCGGCACCACCCAAGTGGTTGCCCAAGGCTTGTCCCTGGCCTTGGCATTGCCCAGCACGGGCGTGACATTGGTGACCTACGCCTGGCACCAGGAGGTGGACTGGATGATCGGCGTGCCGCTGGCCGTCGGCGGTTTGCTCAGTATCAGCTGGGGCGTGAAGGTCGCCCACGCGCTGCCGGAGCGCGTGCTGCGTGGCCTGTTCTGCGGCTTCCTGGTGGTGTGCGCGGTGATGCTGACCTTTAAAGTCTGAAGCCTTCGAGGATGTATTCTGCCAGGCATTCGGTGATGGGCGAGGTCATCGCCGGGTTGCGCAGCAAGCGCAGATTCATCGACGGCAGCGGGGGGAAGCCTTCTTCGCTGCCGAGGACGCGCAAGTCTTCGGTAACCAGGCTTTCCATGCTGACCATCACCGCCAGGCCGGAACTCACCACGGCCTGGATCGCCGCCACATTGGAGCTGTGGTAAGCCAGCCGGTAGTCGCGCCCGGCAGCGTCCAGGGCTGCGCGGGTCCACTGGGTGCAAAAGCTGTCGACGCCGGAAATCGCCAACGGTAATGCATCGTGCTCGTCCACACAGAAGCACGGCGCCGCCACCCAGACCATGCGCTCGGTGCGCAGCAATTCGCCGATCTCGTTGCCGGGCTCACGGCTGATCACGGTCAGCGCCAGGTCGCGGCGCTGCATCAATACGTTCGACGCCTCGCAGTGCATCTCGATCTGGATCAGCGGATACGCCTTGGAAAACCGTTTGAGAATCCCCGGCAGGAAACGCATCACGTAGTCGTCCGGCGTGCCGATGCGCACCAACCCGACCATGTGCGGTTCACGCAGGGTGTTGAACACTTCGCTGTGCAGTTTCAGGATGCGCCGCGCGTACCCCAGCAGCACCTGGCCTTCGGGCGTCAGCCGTACCTGGCGACCATCACGCTCGAACAGCTTGCGCTGCAACACGTCTTCTTCCAGGCGTTTCATCTGCATGCTCACCGCCGACTGGGTGCGGTTGACCAGCTCGCCAGCTCGGGTGAAACCGCCCTGGTCGGCGATGGCGACGAAGGTGCGCAGCACTTCAGTGTCGATACTCGGGTAGCCGGACAATTGATCAATCTCCGAGATGTATTGCATAAGAAACATTCGTTGGATTGATCTTAAGCCCAGGCACACACTTGCGTCATCCCCACTGGAGGGCGAGAAGATGAAAGGTCAAAGAGGTTTTGTGTTGATGGCGAAACGTCCGTTTGCCGGGCTGTTTCACAAGATTGCCCGTTGGCAGGCGCTGCATGAGGAGCGCCAGATGCTGGCGACCTTGAGTGATGATGCGCTCAAGGACATCGGTCTCAACCGTGGCGATGTGGAGCAGGAGCGCCACCTGCATTTCTGGCAAGACCCGCTGCGAAAATGACCCAGGATGCAGTAGGGTAGTCGGCGAGCATCCACGGAGAACCCCATGCCCGCCGACCTGTCGTTTTCACTCAAACAAGCTCGACGCATGGCACTGGCGGCCCAGGGTTTTTCCGGGCGCCAGGCGCCTGCCCTGATCAAGGCTGCGCACCTTAATCGCATGATCGAACGCCTGGGCGTGTTGCAGATCGATTCGGTCAATGCCGTGGTGCGCTCCCATTACCTGCCGCTGTTTTCCCGCCTGGGCCACTACTCCCCGCTGATACTTGAACAAGCCGCCTGGAGCCAGGGGCGACGGCGTTCGCTGTTCGAATATTGGGGGCATGAGGCGTCGCTGTTGCCAATGGCGCTGTACCCGCTGATGCGCTGGCGCATGGAGCGGGCCAAGCAGGGCCAGGGCATTTATTCGCAGATGGCGCGCTTTGGGCGTGAGCAACAGGCGACGATCCAGCGCGTACTGCAGACGGTTGAGCAACAAGGTGCGCTGGGTGCCGGCAGCTTGTCGACCCGCGAGGAACGCGCCGGCCCGTGGTGGGACTGGAGCGACGAGAAACACGCGCTGGAATGGCTGTTTGCCGCCGGCCTCGTCACGGTTGCGGGGCGGCGTGGGTTTGAGCGGCTCTATGATTTGCCGGAGCGGGTCATTCCCGGCGATATCCTGCATGCCACTGTCACAGAGGCCGAGGCCCAGCGCGGTCTGCTGCTGCACAGCGCGAGGGCCTTAGGCGTGGCGACCGAGAAGGACCTGCGCGACTACTTCCGCCTCGATCCGGCCGACAGCCGCCAGCGCCTGGCCGAACTGGTGGAGGACGGGCAGTTGCAGGTCTGCCAGGTGCAAGGCTGGAAACAACCGGCGTATTGCCTGCCCGAGCCGAAAGTGCCACGCAACGTGCCGGCCAGCGCATTGCTGTCGCCGTTTGATTCGCTGGTCTGGGAGCGTGCGCGTACCGAGCGCCTGTTCGATTTCCGTTACCGCCTGGAGATCTATACGCCACAAGACAAAAGGGTTTACGGCTACTACGTGCTGCCGTTTCTGCACAACGAACGTATCGCGGCGCGCATCGACCTGCGTGCCGAACGCGCCAATGGACGCCTGGCGGTGCATGCGGTGCACGAAGAAGAGCCGGGGCTGGATGAGCACGGGATGCAGGCGCTGGCGCAGAACCTGTTGCAAATGGCCGACTGGCTGGGGCTGGAACAGGTACAGCTCAATTGCCAGCGGCCGAGTGGCGACCGGTTGCGGGTGGCGATGATCACTCGGGGCAGTGCTCTCTAGGACGCCATCGCGGGCAAGCCCGGCTCCCACAGGGGGACGCGGGCACCAGTGGGAGCCGGGCTTGCCCGCGATGGCGTCAGAACAGGCGACTTAACGTCTTAGCGTTTGACTTGTTTCAACGTCTCGGCAATCAGGAACGCCAATTCCAGCGACTGATCGGCATTCATCCGTGGGTCGCAGTGGGTGTGGTAGCGGTCCGACAAGCCATCCTCGGTGATCGGCCGCGCGCCGCCGATGCATTCGGTGACGTTCTGCCCGGTCATCTCGATGTGAATCCCGCCGGCATAGCTGCCCTCGGCCTGGTGCACCTGGAAGAACTCCTTTACCTCGCCCAGGATCTGCGCAAAGTCGCGGGTCTTGTAGCCGCTGCTGGCCTTGATGGTGTTGCCGTGCATCGGGTCGGAGCTCCACAGCACCTGCTTGCCCTCGCGCTGCACCGCGCGGATCAGGTTGGGCAGGTGGTCGCCGACCTTGCCGGCGCCCATGCGCGCGATCAGATTGAGGCGGCCCGGGTCGTTGTCCGGGTTGAGGATGTCGATCAGGCGGATCAGGTCATCCGGGTTCATGCTCGGGCCGACCTTGACCCCGATCGGGTTGTTCACCCCGCGCAGGAACTCGACGTGGGCACCGTCCAACTGACGGGTACGGTCGCCGATCCACAGCATGTGCGCCGAGCAGTCGTAGTAGTCGTTGGTCAGGCTGTCACGGCGCACGAAGGCTTGTTCGTAGTTGAGCAGCAGCGCTTCGTGGGCGGTGAAGAAGCTGGTTTCGCGCAGTTGCGGCGAGCTGTCCATGCCGCAGGCGCGCATGAAAGCCAGGGTTTCGTCGATGCGGTCGGCCAGTTGGCTGTACTTTTCGGCCAGGGCGGAGTTGGCGATGAAGTCCAGGTTCCACTTGTGCACCTGATGCAGGTCGGCAAACCCGCCCTGTGCGAAGGCACGCAACAGGTTCAGGGTGGCGGTGGACTGGTGGTAGGACTGCAGCAGGCGGTCGGGGTCCGGCACGCGGCTTTTTTCGTCGAAACCGATGCCATTGACGATATCGCCACGGTAGGCGGGCAGGGTGACGCCGTCGATGGTTTCATCGTTGGCCGACCGCGGCTTGGCAAATTGGCCGGCCATGCGCCCGACTTTGACCACCGGGCAGCCGGCAGCGAAGGTCATCACGATCGCCATCTGCAGCAGCACCTTGAAGGTGTCGCGGATCTTCGCGGCGGAGAACTCGGCGAAGCTCTCGGCGCAATCGCCGCCTTGCAGCAGGAACGCGCGCCCCTGGGTCACCTCGGCAAACTGGCGGCGCAACTCGCGGGCTTCACCGGCAAACACCAGTGGCGGGTAGCTGGCCAGGTTCTGCTCCACTTGCAACAAGTGCGCAGCGTCCGGGTACTGGGGTTGTTGCTGGATCGGCAGGGCGCGCCAGCTGTCGGGGCTCCAGGGTTGGCTCATCATGAACTCGATTGGCTGATTGACGGTCGGGCGCCAATGTTATCAGCAATTAGTGCGTGACCTGTTGCCGCCGGTTGGCCGACAATCGCGCCTTTGCCGTGCGGTAAACCCCTTAGGAGTAGTGATGACCGAGGAGCGTGTCGAGCGCCTGCTCGCCGAAGTCCATGATGATTTCGGCATGATCCGTGTGCTCGAAGTGGCCGATTACCGTTTTCTCGAGTTTGGCGACGCCATCGAGCAAAGCTGCGTGTTCACCGCTGACCCTAGTTGGCTGGAGTACGACTACACCCGTGCGATGCTGATTGGTGCGTTGTGCCATGCGCAACCGGAGAGCGCGCTGTTCCTCGGCCTGGGCGCCGGCACGCTGACCCAGGCGTGCCTGAAGTTCCTGCCGCTGGAAGATGTGGAAGCCATCGAACTGCGCCCCGATGTGCCGCGCCTGGCCATCGAATACCTGGGGCTCGACGACGATCCGCGGCTGTACATCCGCATCGGTGACGCCCTGCAATTGCTCGACAGCGCCGAGCCGGCCGACCTGATTTTCGTCGACCTCTACACCGACGTCGGCCCAGGCGTCGGCCATCTGGCGTGGACCTTCCTGGAAAACTGCCAGAAAAAGCTCAACCCCGGCGGCTGGCTGGTGATCAACCAGTGGGCCACCGACGATGGCAAGCCCCTGGGGGCGGCGTTGTTGCGTGGGTTGTACCACCGGCATTACTGGGAGTTGCCGGTGAAGGAGGGCAATGTGATTCTGCTGGTGCCGTCCGAACTGGACCAGGAACTGGAAATGGATGCGCTCTCGGCCCGTGCCGAAGCGTTAGCGCCGAGGTTGGGGTACTCGTTGCAGCCGTTGATCAAGGCGATTCGGCCCGCAACCTAGTTGCTTGTTCGGACGCCTTCGCGGGCGAGCCCGCTCCCACAGGGGCATGCACTTCAAACTGTGGGAGCCGGCTTGCCCGCGAAGCGGCCGCTACTGCCAATTCAAATGCCCTTGAACACCCCAGGCCGCTTCTCGATCATCGCCCGCACACCTTCCTTGGCATCTTCACTGTTAAGCAGCTTATCCACCATCGGCGGCAACGCGGCCGCCGCCACGGTTTCACCCTCCATGCGCGCCAGGCGTGCCGACATCAACGTCGCCTGCACACCCAGCGGTGCCTGGCGGGCAATGCGGTTGGCCAGTTCGACGGCGCGGGGCAGCAGGTCTTCGCTGGCCATCACTTCTTGCACCAGGCCCAGGCGCAAGGCGTCATGGGCATCGAACTCATCGCCAGTGAGCAGCCAGCGCATCGCGTTGCCCCAGCCGGCGATCTGGTGAAAGCGCAACGTCGCGCCGCCGAACGGAAAGATCCCGCGCTGGACTTCCATCTGCGCAAAGCGCGTGTTGCTGGCGCAAAGATTGATATCTGCGGCCAGCATCAGCTCGATGCCGATGGTGAGGCAGTAGCCCTGGGCCGCGACGATCACCGGTTTGCTTACCCGCGGGCCGGCGAACACGCCCCAAGGGTCGCAGCCCCCCAGCGGCGGTTGCCAGCCGCCTGCCATCACACTACTGACATTGGCCAGGTCCAGCCCGGCCGTGAAGTGATCGCCATGGGCAAACACCACGGCCACCCGTGCGTCGTCATTTCGATCAAATTCGCCATAGGCCAGGCTCAGTTCATTGAGCAGGTCCAGGTCGAAAGCGTTGCGCTTGGCCACCCGGTCCAGGCCCAGCATCAGGACATGGCCCTGGAGTTCACGGCTGACGCGGCTGCTGCTGGCTTGATTCATGGGGTGTGCCCTCGGGCGCGGGGAAGGGTTTCGGACCAAAGGGTCGGAAAGGTCAGGTGAACCGTTTAAGCTTTGCGACCAACAGGGCCGGGCCTTTGAAAAATAGACCCTGGCGCAGTTATCTGCAAAGGCTGTGACGCAGCGCGGTTTATCGGCGCCTGGCGATAAAAAAAGCTCCCTTTTTCAGCTATTTCCGGTATAGTGCGCGCCGGCCTTTAACCGGGCCGCGTTTAGGTAGCGCAATTCCCCGAAGTCAGCTTCGGCTGCACGTCCGCACAGCGGACTCTCCCTTGACGAATCTTTTTCATTCATTCGTTTTCGCAAATCCCCGCCGACAAAGCAGCCAGGGCGACTCTTGAGTCTCAACACGGCATGCGCAGCTTTGGAGCATGGGTCTTTGCGGATGCACTTAGAGGCAGACCCATGACCCAGGAAACCGGCGGCTTCGCCGCTTTTAATCTTAACCCGAATATTCTTGCAGCCGTCGCAGCGACCGGCTATGAAGAGCCTTCGGCGATTCAGCAGCAATCGATCCCGATCATCATGGCCGGCCAGGACATGATTGGCCAGGCGCAAACCGGTACCGGCAAAACCGCCGCGTTCGCCCTGCCTATCCTGCACTGCATCGATCCTGCCAAGCGCGAACCGCAAGCCCTGATCCTGGCGCCAACCCGTGAGTTGGCGCTGCAAGTAGCAACCGCTTTTGAAACCTACGCCAAGCAAATGCCAGGCGTAACTGTTGTGGCCGTTTACGGCGGCGCGCCTATGGGCCCGCAACTCAAAGCAATCCGTAACGGCGCACAGATCGTTGTCGCCACCCCGGGCCGTCTGTGCGACCACCTGCGTCGTGACGAGAAAGTCCTGTCGACCGTGAACCACCTGGTTCTGGACGAAGCTGACGAAATGTTGAAGCTGGGCTTCATGGATGACCTGGAAGTCATCTTCAAGGCACTGCCGCCCACCCGTCAGACCGTATTGTTCTCGGCCACCTTGCCACAGTCGATCCGTGCCATTGCCGAACGCCACCTGCGCGATCCGCAACACGTGAAGATCCAGACCAAGACCCAGACCGTTACCGCGATCGAACAGGCTCACCTGTTGGTTCACGCTGACCAGAAGACCTCGGCTGTATTGAGCCTGCTGGAAGTCGAAGACTTCGACGCCCTGATCATGTTCGTGCGCACCAAGCAAGCGACCCTGGACCTGGCAAGCGCCCTGGAAGCCAAAGGCTACAAGGCCGCCGCGCTGAACGGCGACATCGCCCAGAACCAGCGTGAGCGCGTCATCGACTCCCTCAAGGATGGCCGCCTGGACATCGTTGTGGCGACCGACGTTGCTGCCCGTGGTCTTGACGTTCCACGTATCACCCACGTGTTCAACGTTGACATGCCGTACGACCCAGAGTCCTACGTTCACCGTATCGGCCGTACTGGCCGTGCCGGTCGCGAAGGTCGCGCTCTGCTGCTGGTCACTCCACGTGAGCGCCGCATGCTGCAAGTGATCGAGCGTGTTACCGGCCAGAAAGTCGCTGAAGTGCGCCTGCCGGATGCCCAGGCAGTCCTCGATGCCCGCATCAAGAAACTGACCAACAGCCTGGCGCCATTGGTGGCTGACGCTGAATCGACCCACGGCGAACTGCTGGACCGCCTGACCGCCGATATCGGTTGCACCCCGCGTGCCCTGGCCGCAGCCTTGCTGCGCAAAGCTACCAACGGTCAAGCCCTGACCCTGGCAGCCATCGAGAAAGAACGTCCACTGGTTCCGAACAGCGCGCCACGCGGTGATCGTCCAGAGCGTTCCGGCGACCGTCCAGACCGTGGTGATCGTGAGCGTCGCGCTCCGGTGCCATTGGCTGAAGGCCGTGCTCGTTGCCGTACCGCGCTGGGCGCGCGTGATGGTATCGCTGCCAAGAACCTGCTGGGCGCTATCCTCAACGAGGGTGGCCTGGCACGTGAAGCCATCGGTCGTATCCAGGTCCGTGACAGCTTCTCCCTGGTGGAGCTGCCGGAAGACGGTCTGGAAAAACTGCTGGCCAAGCTCAAAGACACTCGCGTTGCCGGTAAGCAGCTGAAGCTGCGTCGCTACCGCGAAGATTGATCCGCCCTTGGGCTGATTGATCGCACCTAAAAAATCCCCGACTCGGTCGGGGATTTTTTTTGGCTGATATTTTTACACGGCTATGCAGCAACTGTAGGGCCCGGCTGTCAGCGCCAAGTGTGTGGGCTGGAGCGCCGCACTCGCCGGCAAGCCGGCTCCTGCAAGGGGGGGCGTCAGCCGAAGCGGTAGATGTCCATGCCCAGCGCACCCAAGGTGAAGCCCTGGTGCGCCACGCTGAAATCGCCACCGGCACCCCGCGCAAAATACAGCGGCAGCAGGTGTTCATCACTGGGATGGTTGCGCACGGCATTCGGCGCCTGGCGGCGATAGTCGTGCAAGGCGGTTTCATCGTTGGCCGCCAGCTTGTCGACGACCCAGTCGCGGAACGCCAGCGCCCATGGCGTGATGGTCTCCGGCCCGGCGCGCCAATCAAGTTCACCGAGGTTATGAGTGATGCTGCCCGAGCCGATCAGCAACACACCTTGCTCGCGCAGGCTGGCCAGGGCATGCCCGACGCGGGTCTGCAGGGCAGGGCCCATGCGGCTGGGCAGGGACACCTGCACCACCGGAATATCCGCCGCCGGGTACATCAGCGACAGTGGCACCCAGGTACCGTGGTCGAAGGGGCGCCGGTCATCAATGCGGGCATTGAGGCCATCGGCGTGCAGCAATTGGACGATCTCGCTGGCCAACTGCGGGTCACCCGGCGCCGGGTATTGCACGGCGAACAATTCGCGCGGGAAACCGCCGAAGTCGTGCCAGGTTTCGGGCGCTGCGCTACCGCTGACCAAGAGTTCTTGGCTCTCCCAGTGTGCCGACACCACCACGATCGCCTTGGGCCGTGGCAGCTCGGCTGCCAGGCGCTGCAACGCGGGGCCGCTGGCGCCGGGTTGCAGGGCGAGCATGGGCGAACCGTGGGAGATAAACAGGCTGGGGAACATAAGGGGGGTCCTGAGCGTTAACATGGGCCCATCTTTAATCAGATCATTGATCTAAATCTAATATAAGTTTTAGTGCCTTTTGATCGAGTTTTCGGGAGGATCCATGGAACCTAAGTTTTGGCAGGAGCGCTGGGCGCGCAACCAGATCGGTTTTCATTTGCCCGAGGTCAATCCCTACCTGCAACGGCACTGGCCACCGTTGGCGCTCGCCCGAGACGCTCAGGTGCTGGTGCCCCTGTGTGGCAAGAGCCTGGATTTGATGTGGCTGGCCAGCCATGGGCTGCGAGTCATGGGCGTGGAGCTGTCGGAACAGGCCGTGGAGGCGTTTTTCAGTGAGCAGAGCCTTGTGCCACGCATTACACGGCGGGGGGCGTTCACGGTGTATCAGGCTGATCTGATCGAGGTATGGTGCGGCGATTTCTTTGCCCTGGACGCCGAGGCACTGGCTGATTGCACCGGGCTGTATGACCGAGCCGCACTGATAGCCTTGCCGCCGTTGATGCGTGCGCGGTATGCGGAGCACCTGAACCATCTGCTGCGTCCCGGCTGCCAGGGGCTGCTGGTCACTCTTGATTACGACCAGACCCAAAAAGCCGGGCCGCCGTTTGCGGTGACGGATGATGAAGTGAAGGTGTTGTTTGGGGCGGAATGGACGTTGGGGGTGCTTGAGGAGCAAGACATCCTGGGTGAGAGTTGGAAGTTTGTGCAGGACGGTGTTACGCGGCTTGATGAGCGGGTTTATCAGCTGACTATGCGTTGATCAGGGCAGTGCGATTGCGGCATGGGTATTTATACGACTCCGGGTAGGGCGTCGGACCTGGGGTGAGGGCGCTACCTAACTATTACCCTGGGATCCAAATGTGTATGGCTTGCCTGAGAAGGCGGCCTAACTGCCGACCACAATCTAACGATCACCCCGCGATCCAACTGTAGGAGCTGGCTTGCCAGCGATGGCGGCCTGACAGCCGACCAAAATCTAACTGTCACCCCGCGATCCAACTGTGGGAGCTGGCTTGCCTGCGAAGACGGCCTGACAGCCGACCACAATCTAACTGTCACCCCACGATCCAACTGTGGGAGCTGGCTTGCCTGCGAAGGCGGCCTGACAGCCGACCTGGATGTTGGATCTGGCTGGGTACATATCCGTTATTCAGGTAACGGCTGCATGGGTTCCGCCCTTACGGGGGCTAAGCCGGCATCCCTGCCGGTTTACCTCAAAATCCCTGTCGAATTCCGGCCAGCGTGTTTGACGGGGCGCCTAAGATCAAAAGCAACATCAAGTTCAAGAGCGGCTCGCTTCGCATCGTGGTTAAGGATGGCCATCGCGAGCACGCCAGGCTTCTGCATGTGCCCACGTACGGCTGTGGGAGCCGGGCTTGCCCGCGATGACGATATTCGCGCCCACAAAAAAGGGGCGATCAGATCGCCCCTCGTTGCGTCACCTTGTACTTAGCCCCGACGGCGCAGTGCGTCGATGCGCTCTTCCAGTGGCGGGTGGCTCATGAACAGGCGAGCCATGCCCTGTTTGATACCGCCGTTGATGCCGAAGGCTGTCAGGCTGTCTGGCATATGCACCGGCAGGCCCTGTTCGGAGCGCAGGTGTTGCAGCGCTGCAATCATCGCCCCGGTACCGGCCAGGCGAGCACCGGCTTCGTCTGCACGGAATTCGCGTTTGCGCGAGAACCACATGGTGATCGCGCTGGCCAGGAAGCCCAGCACCAGTTCAGCGAAGATGGTCGCCACGAAGTAGGCAATGCCGCGACCGCCTTCGTTCTTGAAGATCACCTTGTCGACAAAGTTGCCGATGATCCGCGCGAAGAACATCACGAAGGTGTTCACCACGCCCTGGACCAGCGCCAGTGTGACCATGTCACCGTTGGCCACGTGGCCGATCTCGTGGGCCAGCACCGCCTTCACTTCATCGTACGAGAAGCGTTCCAGCATGCCCTGGCTGACGGCAACGAGTGCGTCGTTCTTGTTCCAGCCGGTGGCAAACGCGTTGGCTTCATAGGCCGGGAAGATCCCGACCTCAGGCATCTTGATACCCGCCTCGCGGGACAACTGCTCAACGGTCTGCAGCAACCATTGCTCATGCCGGGTACGTGGCTGGGTGATCACCTGGGTGCTGGTGCTCATCTTTGCCATCCACTTGGAGATGAAAAGCGAGAACAGCGAGCCGGCAAAACCAAAGACCGCACAGAAAACCAGCAGCTGATTGAGGTTCAGGTCAACCCCGTTGGCCGCCATGAACCCGTTGAAGCCGAAAAGGCTCAAGGTGATGCTGGCAATCAGCACGACCGCAAGGTTAGTGGCCAAGAACAGCAGGATGCGCATCATGGTTGTAGAATTCTCCTCATGCTTAATATGTCGCGTACTGCGGGGTATATAAGGTGCGGCATGGGGTGATTCAACCGAGCGACTATTTCAAACTGTGTCCTACAGCATGAATGTAGGGCCGTGAAGGGATTTTCCGAGGTTCAAAAGGCGTCTTGACCGGTTCGCCGTTACCTTTGCGCCCTGTAATCATAGGGGGTAGGTGGCAGTTTCGCCGCCAGCGAAGTGCTGGAATGGAGAAGGGGCAGAGAAGTGTTGCCAGATACTCGCTGTACGACCGATTGTCGGTCGTACAGCGCCGTTTGCATTACTGGCGATAGGACTTGAGGAAGTTGCCGATGCGACCAATGGCCATGTCCAGGTCATCCACGCGCGGCAGCGTCACCACGCGGAAGTGATCCGGCCACGGCCAGTTGAATGCGGTGCCTTGCACCACCAGCAGCTTTTCCGACAGCAACAGGTCGAGCACAAACTTCTCGTCGTTGAGAATCGGGCACACTTTCGGGTCGATTCGCGGGAAGGCGTACAACGCACCCATGGGTTTGACGCAGCTCACGCCCGGGATTGCGTTGAGCAGCTCCCAGGTGCGGTTGCGTTGCTCCAGCAGGCGGCCTTGGGGCAACACCAGGTCGTTGATGCTCTGGTAGCCGCCCAGGGCGGTCTGGATCGCGTGCTGGCTCGGCACGTTGGCGCACAGGCGCATATTGGCCAGCATGTCGATGCCTTCGATGTAGCTCTGGGCGTTGTGCTTGGGACCGGAAATGGCGATCCAGCCGGAACGGAACCCCGCCACGCGGTAGGACTTGGACAGGCCGTTGAAGGTCAGGCACAGCAGGTCCGGCGCCAGGGAAGCGGTGCACACGTGCACGGCGTCGTCGTAGAGGATCTTGTCGTAGATCTCGTCGGAGAACACCACCAGGTTGTGCTGGCGCGCCAGTTCGAGCATGCCCAGCAACACTTCCTTGGAGTACACCGCACCCGTCGGGTTGTTCGGGTTGATGATCACCAGGGCTTTGGTGTTCGGGGTAATCTTGGCCTTGATGTCGGCCAGGTCGGGGAACCAGTCGGCGCCTTCGTCACACAGGTAGTGCACCGGGTGGCCACCTGCCAGGGTCACGGCGGCGGTCCACAACGGGTAATCCGGCGCCGGCACCAGCACTTCGTCGCCGTTGTTGAGCAGGGCCTGCATGGACATCACGATCAGCTCGGACACGCCATTGCCCAGGTAGATGTCTTCGATACCGACACCTTCGACCTGCTTCTGCTGGTAGTACTGCATCACCGCCTTGCGCGCGCTGAACAGGCCTTTGGAGTCGCTGTAGCCCTGGGCGGTGGGCAGGTTGCGGATCACGTCCTGGAGGATCTCGTCCGGCGCTTCGAAACCAAACGGCGCCGGGTTGCCAATGTTCAGCTTGAGGATGCGATGGCCTTCCTCTTCCAGGCGTTTGGCGTGCTTGAGCACTGGGCCGCGAATGTCGTAGCAGACGTTGGCGAGCTTGTTCGATTTGCTGACCTGCATGGCGATGTGATCCTGAAAATGAACGATCCAGACGGTGTGGACACTACCGTACTGCGAATCCTGCGGGGCCCGCACCCATAAATACGTTTGAATGCCGGTAGCGCGGGTGCCAGACTGGCGTTTTGAAGAGGCGCAATCATACGTGCCGCCTGATCCATGGAAAAGACACAGATCAGGCTTTTTCAGTTGCCGAGGTGTACCGATGGAAAAGTTGCAGAAAACCGTTGATGAGTGGAAGGCGATGCTCGATCCAGAGCAGTACAACGTATGCCGTCTCAAGGGCACCGAGCGTCCTTTCAGCGGCAAGTACAATGACACCAAGACCGACGGCGTGTATCACTGCATCTGCTGCAATGAGCCACTGTTCGATTCGGCTACCAAGTTTGATTCCGGCTGCGGCTGGCCGAGCTTCTACGCACCGATCGCCGACAGCGCGATGGTCGAGATCCGTGACGTCAGCCACGGCATGATCCGCACGGAAGTCACCTGCGCCAAATGCGATGCACACCTGGGGCACGTGTTTCCGGACGGCCCGCCGCCGACCGGCCTGCGTTATTGCATCAATTCGGTGTGCCTGGACCTCGTCCCGCGTTGAATTGACCGACGCGGCATCCTGTAGGCGCCCGGCTTGCCGGGGATGGCGATCTCACGGACGCCATCGCCGGCAAGCCGGGCGCCTAGGGGGGAGGGGTGATAGTGAGGTATCAATTTGGTCAATTAAATTGCATGCAATTTAATTGCCTACTATGTTTACCCCTCTTTTCCCCAACGAGGCACTGCCATGAGTGACAACCTGCTGAGCATCCCTTGCACCACCATCAAGGGTGAGCAAAAGACCTTGGCCGATTTCGCCGGCAAGGCCATCCTCGTGGTCAATACCGCCAGCAAGTGTGGCTTCACTCCGCAGTACAAGGGCCTGGAGCAGCTCTGGCAACAGTACAAGGACCAGGGGTTGGTGGTACTGGGTTTCCCTTGCAACCAGTTCGGCAAGCAAGAGCCCGGTAACGAAGGTGCGATTTCCGAATTCTGCGAGCTGAATTTCGGCGTCAGCTTCCCGCTGTTCAAGAAGATCGACGTGAATGGCAGCGAGGCCCATCCCTTATTCGTGCAACTGAAAAAGCAGGCGCCAGGCCTGCTGGGTTCCAAAGGCATCAAGTGGAACTTCACCAAGTTCCTCATTGGCCATGACGGCCAGGTGGTCAAGCGCTTTGCCCCGACCACCAAGCCGCAGGACCTGACCCAAGAGATCGAAGCCCTGCTCAAATGACCGTCTCCCTGGCCCTCGACCATCAACTGTGTTTCAAGCTCTACGCCGCCTCCCGGGCGGTGACCCGCGCCTACAAGCCAATGCTCGATGAGTTGGGCCTGACCTACCCGCAATACCTGGTGATGCTGGTGCTGTGGGAATGGCACGAAGCAGCGCCGGCGCAGCCCACGGTCAAGGCCTTGGGTGAGCGCTTGATGCTCGACTCGGGCACGCTGACGCCGTTGCTCAAGCGTCTTGAGCAGCTCAAATGGGTCCGGCGCCAGCGCAGTAGCAAGGATGAGCGGGAAGTGCACTTGAGCCTGAGCGAAGCCGGTGTGCACTTGCGCGATCAGACCCAGGGCCTCAAGACCCGGCTGCTGTGCGACAGCGGCATCGACCTGAACCAGGCCGACACGTTGCGCGATGGCCTGGACAAGCTGCTCGGGCAGATCAGAGACGTGTCGTCTTCGGCACCCACAGCTCCAGCAAACCGCTGAGTTCTTCGCGACGAAACGGTTTGGCCAGGTAGTCATTCATGCCTGCGGCCCTGCACCGCTCGCGTTCTTCTGACAAGGCATTGGCCGTTAACGCGACAATGGGCAGGTCCGGCCAGCGCCCGCTGCGGCGAATCTGCCGGCTGGCCTCATAGCCATCCATCACCGGCATATTGCAGTCCATCAACACCATGTCGAAGGGCTGCTCCTCCAGAAACTTCAGCGCCTCCCCGCCGTGAGCCGCGACGACCACCTCGCACCCCAGCTTGCTGAGCATGCCCTTGGCCACCAGTTGGTTGACCGGGTTGTCCTCCACCAGCAGGATGCGCGCGCGATGGGCCAGGGGCGCGGCTTCCATCTGGATCGGGTCGAGGATCAGTTGCGCATCGCTGCGCAGGTTTCGTTGCAGGATCTGATACAGCGCATTGCGGCTCAGCGGGCGTGCTTGTTGCTGCAAGGGCGCGAGTGCCGCGACTTCTTCACTGGGCATGAAATTGCCATAGGCGGTCACCAGCAGGATCGGCGCGCTGATGGAAGGACGCAGGCGGAACAGGCATTCCGGGCAGTCGGTGATCAACAGGTCCGGGGTGTGCCCGCTCAAGTCTTCATCACGCGGGTAGCAATGCGGTGTCAGCCCCCAATGGGGCAGCAGGGTGGTGAGCAGTTCGGTCAGGCCGCTGCCGGCGCTGGTGATGGCGATCACTTCGCCCGTGAGCGGTGTCGGTTGCACCGCAGGCAAATGGATCGGCAGCGGCAGGTCGGCGCAGAATTGGCTACCAAAGCCCACCTCCGAGCTGATGCTCAAACGGCCCTTCATGGCTTCACACAGGTTATGCGTCAGGGCCAGCCCCAGGCCTGTGCCACCAAACTGGCGGGTGATACCGGCGCCAGCCTGGGTGAACGGCTGGAAGATCTTCACCTGGGCTTCCTGGGCAATGCCGATACCGGTGTCGCACACCTCAATGCGTACCCGGCCCTCCAACGCACTGAGGCGCACGTCCACCCGGCCGAAGCGCGTGAATTTCAAGGCATTGGACAGCAGGTTACTGACGATTTGCCGCACCCGGGTCGGGTCGCCCAGGACTTGGGCGGGAAATTGCGGGTCGATCAGGCAGGTCAGTTCAACGCTCGGCGCCGCGTTCTGCGACAACAGGTTGGCGGTGTCTTCCACCAGTGAGCCCAGGTCGAACGGTATGCGCTCCAGCTCCAGCTGACCGGCGTCGAACTTGGACAGGTCGAGAATATCGTTGAGCAGCTCCACCAGCACTTTGCCCGAATCATGGGCGATGGACAGTTGCTGGCGCTGCTCAGCGTTGAGCGGGCTGTCCAGCGACAGCGCGATCATGCCCAGCAGGCCGTTGAGCGGGGTGCGGATTTCGTGGCTCATGTTGGCCAGGAACGCGGCCCGCGCCTGGGCCATGCCGAGTGCATGCATCTTCGCCGCTTCCAGTTCATCGTTGGACTGGCTCAGGCGCTGGTTGCTGGCCTTGAGCTCCAGGGTGCGAGCGGAGACGATATCTTCCAGTTGCCCCAGGTATTCAGTCAGCCGATCTTCGGCGTGACGGCGTTGCTGGATCTCCGTCTCCATGTTTTCGAACTGTTGGTTGGCGACGTTCACCAGTACGCCGATTTCGTCATGTTCGTGGCCGGGCGGGCAGTCCAGGCGGGCCTGTCTGCGGTTGCTCAGCTCACGGATAATGCGCACCAGCGGCTGGGTCAACATCACGTAGAACAAGCCCAGCAGGATGCCGGTGAGCAACAGGCTGCGGACAAAGCCATTGAGCAGGGTGATTTCGGCACGGTGCAGAAAGCGGCTGCCAAAGGCATAGGTATCGACGTCCAGGCGCAGCACGCCGAGGGATTCGTTGGGCATATGGCTGAGGAATAAGCGGTCTTCAAAATGGCGGTTGGCGCCGAACATGAAGTCGCTCAGGGGGCGGTAGGTGCCCTCCTTGCGTGGCCGGTCGACATCGGCCAGCACCACGCCGTTGTTGTCGATCAACTGGGCGTGAATGATGGCGGGGGAGTGCAGCAAGCCCAGGGTCAGTTCCTGGGCCAGTTCGGCGTCGATGTTGTAGGCGATGCGTGACGCGGGGTTATGGCTGATTTCGATCAGTGAGCGAATTTCACGGTTGATGGATGCGTCTTCGCTGGCATAATCAATGCCGATTTGGATCAGGCTGAGCAAGGTTCCCAAGACGAAACCGACCAGCACAGTCAATCTGGCTTGTTTATAAGACAAGCGGTGGGCGAACTTGATATCCATTGAGTGTTGAACCACTTCACGTTTCCCTTCGCCCGGCAAGCATAGCTGAACATCCACAGGCTCTGGCTTACCCGGCATGAATCGTTTTTTTACGCAGCCTCGTGCGGTCTGCCGCAGGGTTGCCAATACGCCATCTTTTGCAAGAACTTGCCAGAGGAATAATCGTGGATTCTCGATTGAACGCCTTTCTTGAGCGGGCCGACGCAGTGCTCGCCCGCCTGGAACCCTTGTTGCCCGCGCCGCGCCAAACCATCGATTGGAACCAGTGCCTGGCTGCCCGCTGGCAGCGTGAAGGCCGCAGTGGTTTCCTGTTGCCCTTGGACGTGAGCCTGGAGATGCGCCTGTCTGACCTGATCGGCGTGGACAAGCAACGTGAAACACTGGCGCGCAACACCCAGCAATTCATCGACGGCCTGCCCGCCAACCATGCACTGCTGTGGGGGTCGCGTGGCACTGGTAAATCGTCCATGGTGCGTGCCTTGCTGGCGCAGCACGCCAAGGCCGGCTTGCGCCTGATCGAAATCGAGCGCGACCACCTGGCGGACCTGCCACGAGTGGTCGAGCAACTGGTCAAGCTGCCGCAGCGGTTTATCCTGTTCTGCGACGACCTGTCGTTCGAGGCCGGCGAGGGTGATTACCGCGTGCTCAAAAGTGTGCTCGACGGCTCCCTCGAACAAGCCCCGGAAAACGTGCTGTTGTACGCCACCTCCAACCGCCGCCACCTGGTGCCGGAAAACCAGAGCGACAACGACAACTGGAAACGCGTGGATGGCGAACTGCACCCAAGCGAAGCCGTGGAGGACAAGATCGCCTTGTCCGACCGTTTCGGCTTGTGGCTGTCGTTCTACCCGTTCACCCAGGAGCATTTCCTGGATGTGGTTGAGCACTGGATCGGCGAGCTGGCGAACAAGGCCGGTTTGCAGTGGCAGCGCGATGAAGCCCTCGACATCCTTGCCGTGCGCTGGGCCACCGGTCGCGGCAACCGTAACGGCCGTTGTGCCTATCAATTCGCCCGCTACTGGGTGGGCCTCAAATTGTTGGAGCGTCAACCATGATCGATCTAACCAGCGCCGGTACTGGCCTTGATGGCTACGCCATGCTCTGCGCGCAACTGGAGTCGCTGCTGGCCGATGAACGTGACTTCATTGCCAACAGCGCGCAGTTCTCGGCGTTCCTGTTCAACCAATTGGATGACTTGAACTGGGCCGGCTTCTACCTCAACCGCAACGAAGAACTGGTGCTCGGACCATTCCAGGGCCAGATTGCCTGTGTGCGTATTCCGTTTGGCCGTGGAGTATGTGGTGCGGCGGCGGCGTCGCGGCAAACCCAGCGAGTGGAGGATGTTCACGCGTTTGCTGGGCACATTGCCTGTGACAGTGCATCGAACAGCGAGCTGGTGGTACCCCTGGTCAAGGACGGCAAACTGATTGGCGTCCTTGACCTCGACAGCCCATCACTCGCGCGTTTTACCGTCCAGGACCAGGCAGGTATCGAACAGTTGGCGGCGATTTTCCTGCGCTTGACCGACTGCTGATCAGGTGAGGGGCGGCAACCGCCCCTTACACGCTATCCAGGCTGTGAAGCTGCACTTTAAGCAACCGCTCGAGTTCCAGCATGAGCTTTTCCAGGGCTTTCACATCTGTTTCTATCTGTGCCCATTCAGCGCCGCGGGCACATGCCTGCTCCAGGGTCTCGCAGTGCGCAGCCAGTGAGGTGGCCTGAACGATACGCGCCGCGCCCTTGATCTTGTGCGCCTGCTCGATGATGTCCTGGAGTGGGGCGTGCGCAGCGGCCAGCGCCTTCAGCTCCTGGCGATCTTGCCGACTGCTGCTCAACAGCTCCTCCAGCAAACGCCAGCTCAACTGTGGATCTCCGCCGGTCAGGGCCTCGAAGTTGCCAAGGTCCAGGTGCAGGTGGGTAGGTGGGGGGGCGATCTGCGCCAGTTGCCGCTCCAGTGCCGTGAGGCTGATGGGTTTGAACAGGCAATCGTTCATGCCTGCCTGGGCGCAGCGTTGCTTCTCCTCGGGCTGGGCGTTGGCGGTGAACCCCAACACTACGCACGGCACCAGTTGCTCGCGCTGTTCGTACTCGCGGATCGAGCGGCTCAACTCGTAGCCATTCATGATCGGCATGTTGCAGTCAGCGATGACCAGGTCGAAACGCTCTTGGCGCCAGGCCTGGAAACCAGTGGCGCCGTTCTGCGCGGCGGTGAACTGATGACCCAGGTAACCCAACTGCTGGCACATCAGCAGGCGGTTGGCCGGATGGTCATCCACCACCAGTACATTGAGTACCGGAGCGGTGGTAGGCGCCTCGGGCTTGAGTTCATGCGTTGCCTGTTCCGGCTGCAGACGCGTCATTTTCAGGCTGACATGCACCTGGGTACCCACCATGGGCACGCTGCTCAGGCTCAGTTGCCCACCCATCATCGCGCACAGGCTACGGCAGATCACCAGCCCCAGGCCGGCGCCGCTCCTGGCAAGCTGGCCGGAATTGTCCGCTTGGGCAAACGGTTCGAACAGGCGCAACTGATCATCCCGGCTGATGCCAATCCCGGTGTCCTCGACCACCAGTTTCATCTCGACCTGCTGCGCCAGTTCGGTGGGCACCACCTCAACCTTGATTTTTACCTGGCCCATCTCAGTGAACTTGATGGCATTGCTGACCAGGTTGGACAGCACCTGCTTGAAGCGCAGCGGGTCGATCAGCACTTCGGTGTCGTCGTGGTCTGGCTTGAACTCAAGGGACAGGCTCAGGGTTTTCTGGCGCGCCAGGCCGTCGAAGACGCGTACCACCGACTCGATCACCTCACGCAGGTTGACCCGCTCCGGCGCCAGGCTCAGGCGGCCGGATTCGATGCGGGCAATGTCGAGGATATCGCCGATCAGCTCCAGCAGGTCCTTGGCCGAGTTGTACGCGACTTCGATGGCAGGACGATCGAGGTGACCCTGGTCAGCGCGTTTGAGGGTCAGCTCCAGCATGCCGATCACCGCATTCATCGGCGTGCGTATTTCATGGCTCATGGTCGCGAGGAACGTGCTCTTGGCCCGATTGGCTTCATCGGCGCGCTCTTTGGCCGCACGGATTTCATCGAACAGTTGGCGTCGCTCGCTGATGTCGATCCAGCCACCGATGATCCCCTGTACTTCCCCGGTAGAGTCGCGGTACGGCAGGATCCAGTGGTAGATCGTCAGCTTCTTGCCATGAATATGCAGGGTACGGTCCAGGATCAGCGGATTGCCTTCGGCCATCACCCGCTGGTAATCGGCGTGGTACTGCGTCGCGTCGGTTTCGAGGGCGGTGCTCATCTGGATGGCGTTTTTGCCGATCACGTCTTCGCGCTTGACGTCGAATACCTGCAAGTAGCTGTCATTGCAGGTCTGCAGCATGCCTTTACGATCACGTACGTAGATGGGGTGCGGGGTTTCATTGACCAATGCCCGCATGAACTCGAACTGGTCATTAAGGGCCCGCTCGGCCATCTGGCGATGTTTGATCTGGCGACGCATGTAGGCGTTCCAGCTCAGGGAGACCAACAGTAAAAGCCCGGTGCCGATGATGATGCGAGCGATCAATTGGTGATAATTGCGCCAGTAGCTGTCGGAGGCGGCCGTGTAGCCACGCCAGCGACTGTTGATCACGCCCAGCTCATCCGGGGCGATGCTCAGTAATGCCTTATCGAGAATCGAGCTGAGTTCGTTGGCACTGCGTGATGTAGCCAGTGCAAACGTCGCGGGTAAGGTGCCGATACTGGTGCTGATCTGAAGTTTGTCCTGAAATACCTGGGACGACAGGAAGTAGTTGGCGACCACCAGCGAGTTGACCGCGCCTTCCACATGCCCTTGGGCCAGTAGCTCCGAGGCCTTGAAGGTGTCGCTGGCCTTTACCAGTTGGATCTCGGGAAAATCGCGGCGCAAGATCGATTCCAAAGGATTGCCCTGGGTGATTGCCAGGCGCTTGCCGGCCAACTGCTCCAGGCTCGAGGGCGCGTCGGGCTCCTTGCGTGTCAGCATCACATAGGAGTTTTCCAGGTAGGGTCGACTGAAGTTCAGTTGTGTTTCGCGTTCAGCGCTCGGCACGATTGCGCCGATGATGTCAGCCTTGCCGTCGTCTACCTGTTGGATCATTGCATTCACGTCACGCCCGCGCTGGATCTCGAAACGCAACCCGGTACGCAGGCGGACCAGTTCCAGCAGGTCGGCGGTGATGCCACGGAAGTTGCCGTCAGCGTCGAAGAACGTCAGGGGGGCGAAGGTTTCATTCACGATCACCTTGACCACCGGGTGCTCGTTCAGCCAGCGCTCCTCGCGTTGCGTCAGTTGCAGCTTCTGGTCGGTCAGCAAAATATCGCTGCCGGCGCTCCAGCGTTTGGTGATCGTTTCCCGCTCATTGGTGGGCACGGCCGACAGTACCGCATCGACGATACTCAAGAGCATCCCTTGATGCTGGGGCATGGCAAAGCTGAACCCATAGGCCTCGTGTTTACCGAAGTTGGCCATGTGGATGTTTTTCAGGTAGCCCTTGTTGATCATGTAATGGGTGGAAATGGTATCGCCGAGGAACACATCGGCCTGGTCGAATGCCACCGCGTTCAAGGCATTCTGATAAGAGGGATAGGCACGAATGATCGCCTCGGGGTACAGCTTTTCCACCTCGGCCAGCGGCAGGTAGTGGTAGACCAGGGCCAGCCGCATCCCGGCCATGCCATCCGTCAGGCTGCGGGTTTCTCCTTCGCGAGTGACCAGTACCGGCTGGTCGACGGCATAGGGTTCGGACAACGTGAGGTTGGGGTTTGCCGCCTCGAAGCCGTTCGAGGTGCCCAATAAATCAATATCGCCCGTTTCGAGGGCGCGGATGGCGGCCTCTCGGGTCGGGTAGCGCAAGACCTTTACCGGCAAGCCCACTGCCTTGGCCAACAGGCCGGCGTAGTCGGCTGTGAGCCCCTCATAGTCGCGACCACTGGAAGTCAGGTCGAACGGGGGGTAGTCAGGGGACGCGGCACCCAGCACCAGTTCGCGTTTGTTCTGCAGCCATTGGCGTTGAGCCTTGTTCAGGTGGGTTTCCAGTTGAACCGAGCCTGCGCGGCTCAACAAGGTGAGGTGTTCCGGGCCCGTTTGCTGGTTCGCGAGCACGGCGGTGCTGAAGCACAAACCGGCACTCAATGTAATCAGATAGTCCTTTATACGCCTGGGCATCCGCTTTCTCACACTAGCGCGTTTCGTTTTGCCATCTCGATAAGTTCTACCAAGGATTTGGCTTGAAGTTTCTGCATTAGCCTTTTTTTGTAAGTGCTTACTGTTTTGTTGCTCAAGAACATACCTTTGGCAATTTCCTTGTTGGTGCGGCCTTGTGCAAAAAGTTGCAATACCATGAGTTCCCGGTCGTTGACGGTCTTGAATAATTCAAGTTCCTGGGATTCCGCGCCATCGGCACCATTGGCGGTCAATGCCTGGCTGGGAAAGTAGTTATAACCGGATAAAACTGCGCGGATAGCACTCAGCAATTCGCTGAGATCACCTTCCTTGCACACGTAGCCATCGGCGCCCGAGCGCATGCAGCGTGTGGCGAATAGCGTAGGAGACTGGGCTGTGAGGATCAGGGTTTTCATCTGTGTGTTCATTGCGTTGAATCGGCAGAGCACTTCCAGCCCGTCCAGCTTGGGGATGCTGATATCGAGGATAATCAGGTCCGGCAAGCACTCGCGGACCATTTGTATGGCGTCGCAACCGTTGTCCGTTTCACCCACCACTTTGTAGCCTTCGTGCTCCAACAGCATTCGGATGGCAAGCCGTATAACCGGGTGGTCATCGATAATAAAAACTGAGTTCATGATCACATTCCGTGCAAGTGCAAATAAAGCGGGCACATTAGCTCAGAAGAGAAGGCAGGAGCATGAGCTTGGGCAGGAGTAGATATAAAACAGGAAAATTCCTACATTAAAAAAGGCAAAGGCCTACCAGTTGCTAAGGCATTGTGAAGCGATACAGCAGTGGATTTAAATTGAATGAGTTAAAAGCAGGTGGCCTGGAACTAACTGGCACTGCATAGGCATCTTTTCCAGGTGGTAATGTTTAAAGTCCTACATCTTCAGCCTGAGTAATGGGCAGATCAAACGCGCAAGTTCGTCCTTGTTCAACGGCTTGGATAAATAGCCAAGCAGCGGCAGACCGCGCTCCGCGGCTTGGGCGATCAGGCTGGCGAGTTCTGCCGCAGGCAATCCGCTCAGTAGGATGGCGGTGGTGGTGAAGCGTCGGCGATTGGCGATGTCAATCAGCTCGAGGCCCGGCAGGTCGGGCAGGCATTGGTCGCACAGGATGATGTCGAAGGGCGCCTCGGCCTTGGACATCAGGCAGATGGCCTGCTCGGCGTTTTCGGCGGTGGTCAGCCGTGCGAAGCCGAAGCTCCTGAGCAGGCACTGGGTGGCGAGGAGTTGAAAGGGATGATCCTCTACCAACAGGATACGGAGCGGGTAACTGGGCATTGGCTGCACACGATGAGTCAAGCGTCAATGGGGGGGCGCGTAGGAACAGTTCGCCTGGGTCGCCCTGAGCGTGCGTGATTATTCATCGGGTGTTTGTGCGAATTCGATCAGGCCACTCTGTTCCCTTCGTAGGTCTATTCCTTTCAGGCAACAGGCAGCTTGATCGTGTTCGTTATTGAGGGCTGGAACGCCCGGTCATTTCCCGCGCCATTTCGGTGGCATAGCTGTCGGTCATGCCCGCGATAAAGTCGATCATGCGCAGGAACGAGGCGTGCAGCGGCCACTGAGGGTTCGGTGCGTTGTTGCCCAGCAGGTCGAGAATGCGCCGGTTCTTGAACGACGGCGTACGCCCGCCGTGCTGCTCAAGGGCCGCACCGCAAAAGGCATTCAGCAGGATTTCCAGGGTGGTGTAGGCGCCGATCTCATGCAGGGTCTTGCGCTTGTCCTGGAAGATCTTTTTGCGCGCCATGTCCTTGGCGTCCAGGACGCAGCGTTTGGCCGGGCCATGCATGTGCTCCACCAGATCGCCGGGCAGGGTGCCGGCCAGCAGGGCGTCCTGTTGCTCGACGAAGGCACTTGCCGCCGCGTTGGTCAAATGCTCGATCGCCTTGCCGCGCAGGATCGCCAGTTTGCGTCGACGCGAGTCCTGGGCACCGAGTTGGCGATAGGTCTGGGGCAGGTCATCGCCCACCAGGTTAAGCAGCAGCGACTCGACTTCGGCGTACTCCAGCAACTCCATTTCCAGGCCATCTTCCAGGTCGATCAGGGCATAGCAGATGTCGTCCGCCGCTTCCATCAGGTACACCAGCGGATGCCGCGCCCAGCGCTGTTCTTCGAGTTGCGGCAGGCCAAGCTTGTGGGCGATCTGCTCAAGGATCGGCAACTCGCTCTGGTAACAGCCGAACTTGTGTTTCTTATAGCCCAGGGAGTCCGCGTGGCGAGCGGTCCAAGGGTATTTCAGATAAGTGCCCAAGGTCGCGTAGGTCAGCCGGGTACCGCCGTCGAACTGGTGGTATTCCAGCTGGGTGAGCACGCGAAAGCCCTGGGCGTTGCCTTCGAAGTTGAGGAAATCATTACGCTCGGCACTGCTCATGTCATCCAGCCAACCGCGCCCTGCGGCCTGCTGGAACCAGTGACGGATAGCGTCTTCGCCGGAGTGTCCGAACGGCGGGTTGCCGATGTCATGGGCCAGGCAGGCCGATTGCACCACCATGCCCAGGTCGCTCGGGTCGCACCAGTCGGGCAGGGCGCTGCGCAGGGTTTCGCCGACGCGCATGCCGAGGGAGCGTCCCACACAGCTGACTTCCAGGGAGTGGGTCAGGCGCGTGTGGATGTGGTCGTTGCTGGAGACCGGGTGCACTTGGGTCTTGCGCCCCAGGCGGCGGAATGCGCCGGAGAAGATAATACGGTCATGGTCTTTGTGAAACGGGCTACGTCCCAGTTCTTCCGGGCTGTGCAGCGGCTTGCCAAGACGTTCGCGAGTCAGCAGGGTGGGCCAATCCAAGGCGGGTACTCTCCGTGCGGTGAATGACCCTCCCAGCTTCCCGGTTCAGTGCCGCCTGGGCAAGCAAAAATCTACAGCCCGACGGCGTCTATATCGATTAACAGCAAACGCTGACCGTTATTGAAGAATTGTCCGGCGGTGAGGCAGTACTGGTTGGTGGTCGCGTCGCGGTAGGTCGAGGACAGGGTCAGGCGTCGCTCCTCCCACCCTTCGGCCAGCAGGTGATAGAAATACGGACGCCACGACCAGTTGTGGCCCAGGTAACGGCTGTCGGCTTGCCAGGCATCCTGGCGCCATTCGAAGTTGGGCGTCAGTTGCGTGCCGTGTCGGTCGCACTGGTAGAAGCGCAGTAGCCAGGGAAAGGCCTGCAACGGCGGCAGCTGGTTCAGAGGCGCCTGTGCCTGGGCCCAGGTTTGCAGGATCTTCATCAGTTCGGCCAACTGCTGGCGCAGTTGCATGATGCGCCCGCGCTCAGCCAGTTTTTGCTGGACGTACGCGGTGCGCAATTGGGCGAAGCGCGGCACGAAGGCGTCGGTGGCGAACCATTCGAGCTGCGCCTGGGCGAACAGATAGCCCTGCACATAACGCGAGCCACACTCCAGGGCGAAGCTCAACTGCGCTTCGGTCTCCACGCCCTCGGCAATGATCCAGCACCCGGTCTTCTCCGCCATCTGCGCCAGCGCACGCACCACTTCGCTGCTTGGCCCGCCCCGAGCGGCGTCCTGAAACAAGCGCATGTCCAGCTTGAGAATGTCCGGCTGCAACGCCAGTACCCGATCGAGTTGGGAATAGCCGGCGCCAAAGTCGTCAATGGCGATGCGCGCACCGGCTTCGCGATAACGCACCACCACGTCCGACAGGCGCTGGATGTCGCCACCCAGTTCGGTGATCTCGAACACAATGCGACGCGGGTCGACACCATGGCTGTGAATCTGCTTCAGGCTCGGCAAGGCTTGGCCCGGGCGCAGGCGGTTGATCCAGCGCGGCGAGATGTTCAAGCTCAGGAACCAGTCTTCGGGGGCTTCATGCAGGCGGCTCAGCGCATTGTCGCGCAACTGCCGGTCGAGACGGCGCAAGGCCACGCCTGGCGTGCGCGGGTCGGCGAACAATGGGCCCACGGACTGCAAGCGGCCGTCAGCCTGGCGCAGACGGCCCAGGGCCTCGACGCCGGCGATGCGGCCGGTGGCGGTGTCGATAAACGGCTGGAAGCAGGCGAGCGGTTGCCCGTCGATCACGGGGCCTCCTTAAGAGAGGTGGCGAAAAAAGGCCCGGCCCTCGAAAACGAGGGCCGGGCCGATTCTGTTAGCAAGAATGCAGCCAGCCAGCCTCAACTTTTACGCGAAGTGCCCTGCATGGCCAGTTTGATCAGCGGGATCAAGCCAGCACCCAGGCGCACCAGGCGTGTCAGGCTACCGATACCGCCACCCTTGGCGCCTTTGCCGGTGAAGAAACCCATGAGCGTCACGGCGGCCACGCCCCACAGCGGCGCGTGCTTGATGCCCAGGCCGTCCTGCCAGCTCTGCCCCATAGTGCGCACCTTGTTCAAAGGCAGCATCAATTGCTGGGACTCGTGGCGGATCTCCTGACGGTGCATTTCCATGCGCAGGCGAATCAGCGCCTTGCGCATTTCGCGCCGCGACGTGTTTTGAGGCATTTCAGTCATGCTCATGGCAACAGGCGCTCCCGGTCGTTGGCCAGCTCTTCGAGGGTGGCGTGGAACGGCGTGGATTCATCGAACACCGCCGCTTTCAAGCGCACCCCGCAAAACGCTGCGGCCAGGGTGTAGAACACGCAGAGGCAGATGATCCCGGTCAGGCGATAGCCGGTGTCCCATACCAGGATCATCACCAGCGTCGACAGCCCCACCAGCAACAGCAGCGCAAACACCAGCGCCAGGCCGGCAAACAGCAGCAGGCTGACGGTGCGGGCCTTCTGTTCCTGCAATTCGATGCCAAACAATTCGACGTGACTGTGCAGCAAGCCCAACACGGCCGCGCCCAGACGCCTAGAGGTTGTCCCTGTGGACGAGCCAGTTTCGCCGATAGACATGATTTAGCGCCTTGTAGCCAGCAGGCCGATCAGAAAGCCCACGCCGGCGGCAATGCCGACCGACTGCCAAGGGTTGGCCTGCACGTAATCTTCGGTCGCGGTGACGGCCGCCTGGCCACGTTCGCGCAGGGAATCTTCCGTCTGCTTGAGGGTTTCGCGGGCCTGGAGCAGGGTGTCGTGGATCTTGGCGCGCAGCTCATCGGCCTGGTCACCAGCGAGCACTTTGGTGTCGTCCAGCAACCTTTCGGTATCAGTCACCAGGGTTTGAAAATCCGCCATCAGTATTTCTTGAGCAGTCTTTGCAGTTCTTCTGGCCATGGTTATCTCCGTGATTGGCTGATCGTGTACGTCTGTTTTCGAGTCACCGGCGTCGGTGAAGGTTCAGTTCAATTGTGTGGTACAGCTTTTGCTTTGCCTTGGTGCGCAGGCCCCTGGGCCTGCGCTGAATCCGGGCGGCCCTGGGCAATGCCTTGAAAAACCTTACCCTAAATAACTCAAACTCGCGGAAAAACCCTGTCGGCAACGGCCTGTCGTGTTGATCGCTGCGCTAAAGCGGTTCACACCCTCTGAAGAGGGGTGGGACCGGTGGAGCCAATTTAGTGCGCGCAACCCCGGCTTGAACCGCTTTGGTGCTTTTTGCCTTTATTGCAGGCCTGCCAACCTCCATGGAAAATTTGCAAAGTGCGGTGGACACGCTTGTCCACAGCTCCAACACCCTGTTTATCCTGATCGGTGCGGTCATGGTCCTGGCCATGCACGCCGGCTTCGCGTTCCTGGAAGTCGGCACGGTGCGCCAGAAGAACCAGGTCAACGCCCTGTCCAAGATCCTCAGCGACTTCGCCATCTCGACCCTGGCCTATTTCTTTATAGGCTATTGGATCTCCTACGGGGTGAGCTTCATGCAACCGGCGGCGGTCATCAGTGCCGACCACGGTTATGGCCTGGTGAAGTTCTTCTTCCTGCTGACCTTCGCGGCAGCGATCCCGGCGATTATTTCCGGTGGGATTGCGGAGCGCGCGCGGTTTGCACCACAGCTCTGCGCCACCGCATTGATCGTGGCGTTTATCTACCCGTTTTTCGAAGGCATGGTGTGGAACGGCAACTTCGGCCTGCAGGCCTGGTTGCTCGCGACCTTCGGGGCCAGCTTCCATGATTTCGCCGGTTCCGTGGTGGTCCATGCCATGGGTGGTTGGCTGGCCTTGGCGGCAGTGTTGTTGCTCGGCCCGCGTAACGGGCGCTACCGCGAAGGGCGCCTGGTGGCGTTTGCGCCGTCGAGCATTCCATTCCTGGCGCTGGGCTCGTGGATTTTGATCGTCGGCTGGTTCGGCTTCAACGTAATGAGCGCGCAGACCTTGAACGGCGTCAGCGGCCTGGTGGCAGTCAACTCGCTGATGGCGATGGTCGGCGGCACCGTCGCGGCCCTGATCATCGGCCGCAACGACCCTGGCTTCCTGCACAACGGCCCGTTGGCGGGGTTGGTGGCGATCTGCGCCGGTTCCGACCTGATGCACCCGGTGGGCGCGCTGGTCACCGGGGCCGTCGCGGGTGGTCTGTTTGTGTGGTTCTTCATCGCCGCCCAGGATCGCTGGAAGATCGACGATGTACTCGGTGTGTGGCCGTTGCACGGCTTGTGTGGCGTGTGGGGCGGCATTGCCTGCGGCATTTTCGGCCAGACCGCGCTGGGTGGCCTGGGCGGCGTGAGCCTGATCAGCCAGTTGATCGGCACGGCCCTTGGCGTGCTGGTGGCGCTGGTCGGCGGGCTGGTGGTGTATGGCGTGATCAAGCGCGTATACGGGCTGCGCTTGAGCCAGGAAGAGGAGTATTACGGCGCGGACCTGTCGATCCACAAGATCGGTGCGGTCAGTCAGGATTGATCGGCTCGTCTGCCTGCCGGTAAAAACCGTGCAGCAGGCGATAGCGGTTCTGTCGCACCTCATCGACCCGCGCCTGTACCTGCTGGTCCGGCAGGCCCAGCAGGATCAAGGCGTGGGAGGCGAGCATCAGGCTCGACTCCAACAGCTCGGGCACCACTTCGCTCGCGCCTGCGGCTTTCAGCTCGGCGAGCTGGCTGTCGTCGCGGGTGCGCACCAGGATCGGCACCTCGGTGTTGATCCGGCGTGCCTCTTTAAGCACCGCCAGGGCGACATCACTGTTGTCCACCGCAATCACCACCAGTCGCGCACGTTCCAGGCCGACCGCACTGAGCAGGGCGCCACGCCGACAATCGCCATAATGCACGCTGCTGTCCTCGGTGGCCGCTTCCTGCACCCGTTCCGGGTCGTCATCCAGGGCGATAAACGCCTGTTGCTCCTTGCGCAGAAAACGTCCGATGGATTGGCCGACGCGGCCATAGCCGCAGATCACTGCGTGCCCACGTAGCTCGGCGTTCAGCGCGGTGATTTCTTCCAGTTGCACTTGCTGGTTGGGCTTGCGATGCAGGCGCAGGGCGATGCCTGGGGCGGCGCGTAACAGCAGGGGCGTGAGCAGCATCGAACAGAAGGTGGCAGCAAGCAGCAAACCGTTGAATTCGTCGGGGATCAACCGGCTCTGCTGCATCTGCGCCATCAACGCAAAGCAAAACTCGCCGCCCTGGGCCAGGGCCAGGCCACTGCGCCAGGCGGTCTCGCTGTCGCTGCCGCGCAGTTTGACCAGCGCGGCCACCACGCAGCCTTTGACCAGCATCAGTGTGAGGGTGAGGCCGAGGATCAGCAGGCTATGGCTGACAAACAGCTGCAGGTCGATGAGCATGCCGATGCTGACGAAAAACAGCCCCAGCAAGATGTCGCGAAACGGACGGATGTCCGCTTCGATCTGATGGCGGTAGTGGCTTTCTCCCAGCAGCATGCCGGCCAGGAACGCACCGAGGGCAGGGGACAGTCCCAGCAGGTGCGTGAGCCAGGCGGTGAGCAACACAATCACCAGCGCCAGCAGCACAAACAGCTCCGCCGAATGGGACGCGGCAACCTCATGGAACAAACGCGGCAACAACCAACGGCTGGCGAGCAGCAGGCCGACAAACAGCACCACGGTCTTGCCCAGGGTCAGTGGCAACGCCCAATACCAGGCTTGCTCGCCGGTGCCGGCAAACACCGGCACCAGGGTCAGCAGCAGCACCGCCACCACATCCTGGAACAGCAATACGCCAATAGCATTCTGGCCATGGCTGCTGAAGATCTCCCCCAGGCTGGTCAACTCCTTGCTGACGATGGCCGTGGATGACAAGGCCAGCCCGGCACCCAACATCAAGGCGATGCCCGGCGCGACACCCAGCATCATCAACAACAGCCCCAGGACTAGACCGCAACCCAGCACCTGCAAGCTGCCCAGGCCAAACACCACGCGGCGCAGGGCGAGCATCTTCGTCAGGGAAAACTCCAGGCCCAGGGAAAACAGCAGGAACACCACGCCCAGTTCGGCAAGGTCGGGCAGCTCTTCGCTGTCATTCACCCAGTCCAGCGCAGTGGGCCCCACGGCCAGGCCGACACACAGGTAGCCCAGCACGGGCGGCAACTGCAGCCGGCGAAACAGCGCAATCACCACCAGGGATGAGGCCAGAATGATCAGCAGGTTGGCAAACACACGCATCTCCGTTGCAAAGGGGCAGGCAAAAAGCCGCGAGAATCGCTGAATCAGTTATAGGCCATGGTGACCTGGGTCAGGGTTTTTGTGGTGGTGGGCTTCATGCCGCCAGCGGGCTTAGAATGTTGGCCTACTTTCTGACCAGGTCCAATCGCCATGCTTCCTGAATGCCAGTTATTCGGCACCCTGGGTTGCCATCTTTGTGAGATTGCCGAGGCTGAAATCATGCCGTTGGTCGAACACGGGTTGTTGGTGGAGCTGGTGGATATCACCGATCCCGACGACCTGACCGTGGCCTACGGCCTGCGGATTCCGGTGCTTCGCCGGGTGGACACCGGGGCGGAACTGGATTGGCCTTTTGACACACAACAGGTCGTGACCTTCCTTCGTTGAGTGTTATGCGATGGCAGGTTTCCAAATATTAAGTTACTGTATGTTTGTACAGCGATTGAATTGAGGGAACGCCCGTGGTGAATGTCGAACAACTAAAAAGCAGCGTCAATCGCATGTCCGCCGACGTTGTGCGCGACGCGGTGAATGAGCTGCGCCTCGATGGCCTGGTCACGGAAGGCAAGACGCCGTTCAACAAAGTGCATTTCAATACCTGCTTTGCCGAGATCGAGGCATTGTTCCAGCGTGCCGGTTACCACAAGCAGCTGGACGTGGTGGGGTATCAGGGCTTGTTGTACGCGTTGTACGATCCAGGCCGCTGGGAAGCGGTGGACGTGCTGCGCTGGCTCAAGGAGTTCACCGAGGCCGCCAGTGCCTCGAAGCTCCTGCGGGCGGAATTGGCCAAGGCCTGAGATCCGCCCTAGGCTCAATCCCGCTGCATGCGGGATAATGCCAGCCTGTTTTTTCCAGGCTTCGAGCACATCCATGTCCACATCCGGTTTTTCTGCGTCCCAGCACCAAGCCAGCACCTTGTACCTGCCGCCCGGCCCTTGGGCGACGGTGCTCGATTGCCTGTGCGAGCACTTCCCGGCGATTGGCCGTGAACACTGGCTGGACCGCATCGCCCGGGGCCGGGTGCTGGACATCAACGGCAGCCCGATCAGCCTGGACCTGGCCTACAAGGAAGGCCTGTGTATTTATTACTTCCGCGAAGTGCCCAACGAGAAAGCCATCCCGGTGCAGGAAACCATCCTGTATGCCGACGAGCATCTCGTCGTCGCCGACAAACCGCATTTTTTGCCCGTGACGCCGGCCGGGGAGTACGTCGAGCAAACCCTGCTGCGCCGCTTGATTCGCCGTCTGGACAACCCGTCACTGGTGCCTTTGCACCGCATCGACCGGCATACGGCGGGGCTGGTGCTGTTCTCGGCCAACCCGGCCAGCCGCTCGGCTTATCAGCAACTGTTTCCCACACGCCAGATCGATAAGTTCTATGAAGCCATCGCGCCGGCCCTGCCAGGCCTGACGTTCCCCCTGGTGCATAAAAGCCGCCTGGTGGATGGCGAACCGTTCTTTCGTATGCAGGAAGGCGCCGGTGCCGCGAACACAGAAACGGCTGTGGACGTGCGGGAAAAGAACGGCGATCTATGGCGTTACGGCCTGTTCCCCGTCACCGGCAAGAAGCACCAGCTGCGCGTGCACATGACCGCACTCGGCGCGAGTATCTGTAATGACCCGTTCTACCCCGATGTGATCAAGGATGCCGTGGACGACTACGCCAACCCGCTGAAGCTGTTGGCCCAGGGCGTGCGGTTTATCGACCCGGTCACAGGTGTCGAGCGCAGCTTTCGCAGCCAGATCACCCTCGACTGGTAACCGCCAGAAACAACAAGGCCCGCGCGAGGCGGGCCTTGTTGGCAAACGCTAAGATTTACAGGTCTTTAACGGTGCGAACCTGATCTTTGTTGATGCGGGTGCGCTTGCCGTCAAGTTGTTCGAATTCGTAGAAACCCGAATCTTCGTTGTATTTCGGGGTGTCGACGGCCTGGATTTCGCGACCGTCATTCAGGGTGATCACTGTTGGCGAGGCGCAACCGGCGAGGGTGGCGAGGCCCAGTGCAAGCATGAGAGCGGCGATGGTCCGTTGAGTCATGAGTTCGTCTCCGAGAGAATTCTTTTAAATAGCTGACCTTGTGACGCCTACGGCGTCGACAAAGTTCCTTGTGCGAGGTTCATTCTGACACGCCCGACGGCGTCTGTAACAGCTCCGGCGTATTAAGGTTGGCCAGGCGCGGGTCATTCGCCGGGCACTCCAGGCCCACGCCGCCCTGTTGCAAGAAGATCTTGCGCGGGCTGCGTTCGCCCGCGTGCCAGGCGCTATCCACCGCGTCCCGCAGGGCGGTCGGCACGATGCAGATCAGCGGTTCCCAGAACTCACCATGGCGCACCATCACCGGCCACCGAGGGTTGCGTCCTGCGGTCTCACGCAGTTCGGCGAGCAGTCGGGCGTCGATCTGCGGCACGTCGCACGGCAATATCAGCAAGTGCCCATGACGCGCGGCGGCGAGCCCCGCACGGATACCCGCGAGCGGGCCGGGAAAGTCCGGGCTGTCATCGCTCACCAGTTGGTCGGCATACGGTGCGTACCGGTCATGGTTACGGTTGCACGAGATGATCAGATCGTCTGTCAGCGGGCGCACCAGGCGCTGCAAGTGCGCGATCAAGGGTTGCCCGCGCCACTCCAGCAAGCCTTTGTCCTGCCCGCCCATGCGCTGGCCGCGCCCACCCGACAGCAGCAGGATCGAGCAGGGCAGGGGTGAATAATCAGTCGACATGGCGGTTCCGCTGCGGCAGGTAAATAGGGGCCTGTGATATAACATCGGGCTGTTCCTTCGACAACCGGACCGTGCCATGAAAGCCAAGGCAGATGCGCCCTTCGTACCCCTGAACATCGCTGTACTGACCGTCAGTGACACCCGCACCCTCGAAACCGATACCTCCGGCCAGGTCTTCGTCGACCGCCTCACCGCCGCCGGCCACCACCTGGCCGAGCGCGTGCTGCTCAAGGACGACCTCTATAAGATCCGCGCCCAGGTCGCCCACTGGATCGCCGAAGACGTGGTGCAAGTCGTGCTGATCACCGGCGGCACCGGCTTCACCGGCCGTGACAGCACCCCCGAGGCGGTCAGCTGCCTGCTGGACAAGCAGGTCGACGGCTTTGGCGAACTGTTCCGCCAGATTTCCGTGGCCGACATCGGCACCTCTACTGTGCAGTCCCGCGCCCTGGCCGGTCTGGCCAATGGCACCCTGGTGTGCTGCCTGCCGGGCTCTACCAATGCGGTGCGTACCGGCTGGGACGGCATCCTCGCCGAGCAGTTGGACAACCGTCACCGCCCGTGCAATTTCGTGCCGCACCTGAAACAGGCCGAGCCTTGTGAATCCCGTGGGTAAGCCCGGCAAGACCGGCGCCCTGATGCCGGTGGAAGACGCCTTGCAACAACTGCTGGCCATGGCCGCGGCCGCGCCGATCCGCGAGCAGGAAACCTTGGCCCTAGAGGACTGCGACGCTCGCATACTGGCGCAGGACCTGGTCTCCACCCTCGACCTGCCGCCGTGGCCGAACAGCGCCATGGACGGTTATGCCGTGCGCCTGGCGGACTGGACCGGTGAACCTCTGGTGGTCAGCCAGCGCATCTTCGCCGGCCAGGCGCCACAACCCTTGGCCGCCGGCACCTGCGCGCGCATCTTCACTGGCGCCCCGGTGCCCGAAGGTGCCGACTGTGTCGAGATGCAGGAAAATGCCGTGGTGCACGCCGATGAGCGCGTGAGCTTCACCGAAGCCCTGCACATCGACCAGAACATCCGCCCCCAAGGCCAGGAAACCACCGTCGGCGAGTTAGTGCTCACCGCCGGCACGCGCCTGGGCCCGATCGAGCTGGGCCTGGCCGCCTCCCTCGGCCATGACCGCCTCGCCGTGATCCGCCGCCCACGGGTGGCTGTGCTGTCCACGGGCGACGAGTTGATCGAGCCCGGTTTGCCGCTGGGGCCGGGGCAGATCTACAACAGCAACCGTCGGGTGTTGTGCTCATGGCTCACCCGCATGGGCTGTGAAGTGATCGACGCGGGCATCCTGCCGGATGACCTGGAGAAAACCCGGAACTGCCTGGCAGGCCTGGGCGCGGTCGACCTGATACTGTCCACGGGCGGTGTATCGGTGGGCGAGGCGGATTTCCTCGGCATCGCCCTGCGTGAGGAGGGCGAGCTGGCGTTGTGGAAACTGGCGATCAAACCGGGCAAGCCGCTGACCTTCGGCCACTTCCGTGGCGTGCCGGTGATCGGCCTGCCGGGCAACCCGGCTTCAACGCTGGTGACCTTCGCGCTGCTGGCACGCCCTTATCTGCTGCGCCGCCAAGGCGTGCAAGACGTCGAGCCGCTGCGCGTCGAAGTGCCGGTGGGGTTTGTCTGGCCCAAGCCAGGCAACCGCCGTGAGTACCTGCGCGGGCGGATCGAACAGGGCAAGGCGATCATCTACCGCAACCAAAGCTCCGGCGTGCTGCGCAGTGCGGCGTGGGCGCAAGGGTTTGTGGAGGTGTTGGAAGGCACGACGTTGGAGATCGGCGATACCGTCAATTTCATCCCGCTCAGTGAAGTCCTGAACTGAACACAGATCAAAAATGTGGGAGCGGGCTTGCTCGCGAATGCGGTGTTTCAGCCACTAAATGTGCTGACTGATCCACCGCTTTCGCGAGCAAGCCCGCTCCCACAGTTAGTTTTGTGTTGTCGGTGAGTCAGTAGTCATCCCCACGCTCCGTCACGTCGCGCTCCACCGGCCCCGCGTCCGGGTCATACCCCACCGGGAACTTGCCTTTCAACGTCCACGCAAACGCAATGATCTCGGCCACCGTGCGGTATAGCTCCTCCGGAATACTGTCGCCCAGCTCCATGCGCGCCAGCAGCTTCACCAACTCGGCGTTTTCATAGATCGGCACTTCATTCTCGCGCGCCAGTTTAAGGATGGCTTCGGCCAGGGCATCGTCGCCTTTGGCCGTCAGGGTCGGCGCTTGCTGGCCGTCGTACTTGAGGGCAATCGCCTGACGCGGTGGCGGCGGATTCTTCATGCGGTTTCATCCACCCAGCGTTGCTCCAATCCGGTTTTAGGCCCGCGCGGCGGTGTGCCGAGGTGGCAATCGAGGTCGCCGACGTTGATGCCGGAGGTCACCAGGCGTTCGCGCAGGTTGCCCAAGTGGCTTTCGATCAAGCTGGCGGTAAAAGGCCGGGAAGCCCACAACTGGCTGGACAGTTTGCCCTGGCTCAATTGCGCCTGGACCTGCAACGGGCCCAACGGCTCCATGTCGAAGGCGAGTTCGACGCGCCAGAGCATTTGCTTGGCGTCCTTCTTGTCCTTGCGCTCGGGCTGGTCTTTGTCTGGTGCGGGTTCTTCGCGTTGGAATTTGACCTGCAGCGGCACGATGTCCTGCAACGTACGCATCGGGATTTCCAGCTGCCACGTGGTCTGCAGGCGGCCGTCGGCGGTGGTGCCGGTCTGTTCCAGGCTCGACAGCTGGTGGCTCTGCAACCGCGAGATGGCCCCGGCGGCCAGGCGCAGCAGGTTTTCCAGGTCGCCTTCGCCTTCGAGCTTCGCCATCAGTCGCTCGGGCAGCGGGAATCCGGCAGGCAACTGCCGGGCGCTGACTTGGCCGAGGGTGTTCAGGGGGCTGCGCACAAAGTTGGGAAGCACCTGGGCCAGGGTATTGGCGGCGAGGATGGCATTCATATTGGTGCTGGCGGGCAGGGCGGGCAGCAAGTCCGCGACCAGGCGCAGCAGCGCGCCTTTCATGTCCAGCGGTGGGATCTGCGGGTTTTGCCCGGCCAGCAGCTTGGCTTCCAGAAAGGCACCACTGTTCTGGATGACTTGCGCCAGCACCTTGGGATTGCTGACCTGGGCCAGGTCCGGCAAGGCGGCCAGCAGACGGTCGGCGGCGGCGCGCAGGTCGGCGGAGGTGCTGTCGCCACGGGGCAGGTTCTGCAGCGCGGTGAACACCGCGTCCAGTGAGCCTTGGCGGCTTTGCTGGGTTGACAGTTGCTGGGTGACGGCCAGTTGATCCTTGAGCCCGCTCAGCGGCACAAAGCTCAGGGTCTGCGCGTTTTGCACCACGGCGCTGAGCAAGCTGCCGACGCGCAGGGGTTGCGGGCTTTCCACGGTCAGGGTCGCGCCCGCCAGGGCGTTGTTGAGCACGGTGACCAGCGAGCGGTAGATCGCCGGTTGCGCCGTGCCCTGGGGCAGCATCTGGGTGGTCAGCACTTTGGCTTGCAACAGCGTGCCCACCGGCATCTGGTGGGTGTCGATGCGGGTGAGGGCGGCGACATTGGCGCTCAAGGCCTGTTGCAAGCTCAGGGTGAGGTTGCCCGCAGTCGTCTGGCTTACGGCGACATTGCTGCCCAGCGGCAGCGGCTGCGGGCTGCTCGCCTGCACCAGGGTCTGGCGACCGCCTTCAAGGGTCAGTTTGAGCAGTAACTGGAAGGCTTCACCGCCTTGTTTCAGGGCGATGACTTCAGCGTTCGCGGTTTTCCCGGGGTCGATCAGGCCGATCTGCGGCTCCAGCAGTTTCAGCAACTCACCGGCTGCGGGCGCAGGGCCAGGCCCGGCTGGCGGGGCGGGTGGAAGCGTAGGAAGGTTGATCTCACCGGTCATCGCGCGCGTCGTCTCTGGGGAAATTGCCCTCTTTAGAGTAGGGCATCACATGTATAATGCCGCCCGTCTGCAAAGAGAGCGGTAAAAACCTCACAACTATTTGATCCAGCTCTCTAAAATCGGTCGCCAAAGCCGTTATTGTGCATTTCTCTTTAACGGCCGCTGCACCGCCGACTTGAACCGTAAAGGCCCGCGATCTTTTGACCAGCCCTCTTCTTGAAGCCGTAGCGCTCTCCTGTGAACGCGACCTGCGCCTGTTGTTCGAGCACCTCGAACTGCGGCTGACGGGCGGCGACATGGTGCAGGTCAGCGGCCCCAACGGCAGCGGCAAGACCAGTTTGCTGCGCCTGCTGGCGGGGTTGATGCAGCCGACCGCCGGTGAAGTTCGACTCAACGGCAAGCCCCTTAACGAACAACGCACTGAGCTGGCGCGCAATCTTGTGTGGATTGGCCACGCTGCCGGCATCAAGGACGTGTTGACCGCCGAGGAAAACCTCAGCTGGCTCAGCGCCCTGCATCATCGCGCGTCGCGCGACGCCATCTGGCAGGCTCTGGCCGCTGTCGGCCTCAAGGGCTTCGAAGACGTGCCCTGTCACACCCTGTCTGCCGGCCAACAGCGCCGCGTGGCCCTGGCGCGTTTGTACCTGCCGTGCCCGCCGCTGTGGATTCTCGACGAACCCTTCACCGCCCTCGACAAACAAGGCGTGGCCCAGTTGGAAGAACACCTGGCCCACCATTGCGAGCAGGGCGGCCTGGTCGTCCTCACCACTCACCACACCTTGGCGCGCATGCCTGCTGGCTACCGCGACCTTGACCTGGGCCGGTGGTCGCTGTGAGCGTCTTCGCCCTGCTGGTCGCCCGCGAAGCGCGGCTGCTGTGTCGTCGCCCGGCCGAACTGGCCAACCCGCTGGTGTTCTTTGCGATTGTCATCGCGTTGTTTCCGTTGGCGGTCGGTCCCGAGACTAAACTGTTGCAAACCTTGTCCCCCGGACTGGTGTGGGTGGCGGCGCTTTTGTCGGTCCTGCTCTCGCTGGACGGGCTGTTTCGCAGTGATTTCGAAGACGGTTCCCTCGAACAGTGGGTCCTTTCGTCGCACCCTTTGCCACTTCTGGTACTGGCAAAGGTACTGGCACACTGGGCTTTTTCCGGCTTGGCGCTAGTCTTGCTCTCGCCGCTGCTGGCGATGATGCTGGGCTTGCCCGTCGAATGCCTGCCGGTGTTGCTCCTGTCCTTGTTGCTCGGTACGCCGGTGCTCAGCCTGTTGGGGGCGGTGGGCGCAGCGTTGACCGTGGGCTTGAAGCGGGGCGGCCTGTTATTGGCCCTGCTGATTCTGCCTTTGTACATCCCGGTATTGATCCTGGGCAGCGGCGCCTTGCAAGCCGCGCTCATGGGCATGCCGGCGACTGGTTATCTCCTGTGGCTTGGCAGCCTGGCCGCCCTGGCGGTAACCCTGACACCCTTTGCTATAGCGGCTGGCCTGAAGATCAGCGTCGGCGAATAATGAGGTCTGGCTAAGCGTTATGCCTTAGCCAGTAAAGACCCTGAGAGCTTCTTGCCAAGACAAGAGGCCACCGTGATGGAAACAGCAATGAACTGGACCTGGTTTCATAAGCTCGGCTCGCCCAAATGGTTCTATGGCATCAGCGGCAAGCTGCTGCCGTGGTTGAGCGTCGCCGCCGTGTTGCTGATCGGCATCGGCCTGGTCTGGGGCCTGGCCTTCGCGCCGCCGGACTACCAGCAAGGCAACAGCTTTCGCATCATCTATATCCACGTGCCTGCCGCGATGCTGGCCCAGTCCTGCTACGTGATGCTGGCGGTGTGCGGCATCGTCGGCCTGGTGTGGAAGATGAAACTCGCGGACGTGGCCCTGCAATGCGCCGCGCCCATCGGTGCGTGGATGACCGCCGTGGCGCTGGTCACCGGCGCGATCTGGGGCAAGCCCACCTGGGGCTCGTGGTGGGTGTGGGATGCACGACTAACGTCCATGTTGATCCTGCTGTTCCTGTACTTCGGTCTGATTGCCCTGGGCAACGCGATCAGCAATCGTGACAGCGCCGCCAAGGCCTGTGCGGTGCTGGCGATTGTTGGCGTGATCAACATCCCGATCATCAAATACTCGGTGGAGTGGTGGAACACCCTGCACCAGGGCGCCACCTTCACCCTCACCGAAAAACCGGCAATGCCCGTGGAAATGTGGGCACCGCTGCTGCTGATGGTGCTGGGGTTCTACTGTTTCTTCGGTGCCGTGCTGCTGCTGCGCATGCGCCTCGAAGTGCTCAAGCGTGAAGCCCGCGCCAGCTGGGTCAAGGCCGAAGTGCAAAGCAGCCTGGGAGCGCGCGCATGAGTTTTGCTTCTTTCAGCGAGTTTCTCGCCATGGGCCATCACGGCCTGTATGTCTGGACGGCCTATGGCATCTGCCTCGCGGTGCTGGCCCTCAACGTCGCCATGCCGATCCTGGCTCGCAAGCGTTACCTGCAACAAGAGGCGCGTCGTCTGCGCCGGGAGACCGATAAGTGAATCCGCTGCGTAGAAAGCGTCTGTTGATCATCCTTGCCATCCTGGCCGGCGTCGGCATTGCCGTGGCCCTGGCCTTGAGCGCCCTGCAGCAGAACATCAACCTGTTCTACACCCCGACCCAGATCGCCAATGGCGAAGCGCCGGTCGACACGCGCATCCGCGCCGGCGGCATGGTGGAAAAGGGCTCGCTCAAGCGTTCCGGAGATTCCCTCGACGTGACCTTCGTGGTCACCGACTTCAACAAGGCCGTGACCATCACCTATCGCGGCATCCTCCCGGACTTGTTCCGCGAAGGCCAGGGCATCGTCGCCTTGGGCAAACTCAACGCTGACGGCGTGGTGGTGGCCGATGAAGTGCTGGCCAAGCACGATGAGAAATACATGCCGCCGGAAGTCACCAAGGCCCTGAAAGACAGCGGCCAATCCGCGCCAACGCCTGCCAAGGAGGGCTAAGCCATGACGTCCGCACTGTTTATTCCTGAGCTGGGCCAGTTGGCGATGATCCTCGCCCTGTGCTTTGCCATCGTCCAGGCCGTAGTGCCATTGCTCGGCGCCTGGCGCGGTGACCGCTTATGGATGAGCCTGGCGCAGCCGGCTGCCTGGGGCCAGTTTGCGTTCCTGCTGTTCGCGTTCGGTTGCCTGACCTACGCCTTTATGACCGACGACTTTTCCGTCGCCTACGTGGCCAATAACTCCAACAGCGCGCTGCCCTGGTACTACAAGTTCAGCGCCGTGTGGGGCGCCCACGAAGGGTCGCTGCTGCTGTGGGCGTTGATCCTCGGCGGCTGGACCTTTGCCGTGTCGGTGTTCTCGCGCCAACTGCCGCAAGTGATGCTGGCGCGGGTGCTGGCGGTGATGGGCATGATCAGCATCGGCTTCCTGCTGTTCCTGATCATGACGTCCAACCCGTTCAGCCGCATCCTGCCGCAGATCCCGGCGAACGGGCATGACCTCAACCCGCTGCTGCAAGACATCGGCCTGATCGTGCACCCGCCGATGCTCTACATGGGTTACGTCGGTTTCTCGGTGGCCTTCGCCTTCGCCATCGCCGCCTTGCTTGGCGGACGCCTCGATGCGGCCTGGGCGCGCTGGTCGCGGCCGTGGACCATCGTCGCCTGGGCGTTCCTCGGGATTGGTATCACGCTTGGCTCCTGGTGGGCCTATTACGAACTTGGTTGGGGCGGCTGGTGGTTCTGGGACCCGGTGGAAAACGCCTCCTTCATGCCCTGGCTGGTCGGCACGGCGCTGATTCACTCGCTGGCCGTCACCGAAAAACGCGGCGTGTTCAAGAGCTGGACCGTGCTGCTGGCCATCGCGGCGTTTTCCCTCAGCCTGCTCGGCACATTCCTTGTGCGTTCGGGCGTGCTGACCTCGGTGCACGCGTTTGCTTCCGACCCTGAGCGCGGCGTGTTCATCCTGATCTTCCTGCTGTTTGTGGTCGGCGGCTCCCTGACGTTGTTTGCGTTGCGCGCGCCAGTGGTCAAGAGCCAGGTCGGCTTCAACCTGTGGTCGCGGGAAACCCTGTTGCTGGGCAATAACCTGGTGCTGGTGGTGGCCGCGTCGATGATCCTGCTCGGCACCCTGTACCCATTGGTGCTGGACGCCTTGAGCGGTGCCAAGCTGTCCGTGGGCCCGCCGTACTTCAACGCGTTGTTTATCCCATTGATGGGCCTGTTGATGGTGGTGATGGCGGTCGGCGTGCTGGTGCGCTGGAAAGACACGCCGGTCAAATGGCTGGCCGGCATGCTGATGCCGGTGCTGCTCGGCAGCGTGGCGTTGGCGGTGATCGCCGGGTTTGCCTACGGCGACTTCAATTGGGCGGTGCTCGCCACCTTCCTGCTCGCCGCCTGGGTATTGCTGGCCGGCGTGCGCGACCTCTTCGACAAGACCCGCCACAAAGGCCTGATCAAAGGCCTGCCAACCCTGACCCGCAGCTACTGGGGCATGCAGATCGCCCATATCGGCATCGCCGTGTGCGCCCTGGGCGTGGTGCTCTCCAGCCAGAACAGCGCCGAGCGCGACCTGCGCCTGGCACCGGGCGAGTCCATGGACCTGGCCGGTTACCACTTCATCTTCGAAGGCGCCAAGCACTTCGAAGGGCCGAACTTCACGTCAGACAAAGGCACGGTACGCGTCGTCCGCAACGGTAAAGAGATCGCCGTGCTGCACCCGGAAAAACGCCTGTACACCGTGCAGAGTTCGATGATGACCGAGGCCGGTATCGACGCCGGTTTCACCCGCGACCTATATGTGGCGCTGGGTGAACCCCTGGGCGAGGGCGCCTGGGCGGTGCGGGTGCATGTGAAACCCTTTGTGCGCTGGATCTGGTTCGGCGGCTTGCTCACCGGTTTCGGCGGTTTGCTGGCCGCGATGGACCGGCGTTATCGGGTCAAGGTCAAGAGCCGGGTGCGTGAAGCCCTCGGCCTGCAGGGAGCGGCGGCATGAAGCGTTGGTTGATGGTGGTACCGCTGGCGATGTTTCTGGTGGTGGCGGTGTTCCTGTATCGCGGTCTTTATCTGGACCCGGCCGAGCTGCCCTCGGCCATGATCGGCAAGCCGTTCCCGGCGTTCAGCCTGCCAACGGTGCAGGGCGACAAGACCCTGACCCAGGCCGACCTGCTGGGCAAACCCGCCCTGGTCAACGTGTGGGGCACCTGGTGCATCTCCTGCCGCGTCGAGCACCCGGTGTTGAACAAGCTGGCCGAGAAGGGCGTGGTGATCTATGGCATCAACTACAAGGACGACAACGCCGCAGCCTTGAAGTGGCTGGCCGAGTTCCACAACCCGTACCAGTTGGATATCCGCGATGAAGACGGCAACCTCGGCCTGAACCTCGGTGTCTACGGCGCTCCGGAAACCTTCTTTATCGATGCCAAGGGCGTGATCCGCGACAAGTACGTCGGCGTGATCGACGAGGTGGTCTGGCGCGAACAACTGGCTGCCAAGTACCAGGCGCTGGTCGATGAGGCCAAGCCATGAAGCGTCTGTTAGCCGCTGCGGTGCTGGCGCTGGGGTTGGCCGGCGTGGCCCACGCCGCCATCGACACCTATGAATTCGCCAAGGACGGTGACCGCGAGCGTTTCCGCGAACTCACCAAGGAACTGCGCTGCCCCAAGTGCCAGAACCAGGACATCGCCGACTCCAATGCCCCCATCGCCGCCGACCTGCGCAAAGAGATTTTCCGCATGCTGGGGGAGGGCAAGGACAACCAGCAGATCATCGACTTCATGGTCGACCGCTACGGTGATTTCGTGCGCTACAAACCGGCCCTCACCGGCAAGACCGCGCTGCTGTGGTTCGGACCTGCCGGGCTGTTGCTGGCGGGCGTGGTGGTGATGGCGGTGATCGTGCGCCGTCGCCGCGCCGCGCCGACCGATGGTTCCGATGCGTTGTCCCTGGATGAGCGTAAACGCCTCGACCAATTGCTGGACACCAAGACTGATGATTGATTTCTGGCTCGCAGCCGGCTTGCTGCTTCTGATTGCCCTGAGTTTCCTGTTGATCCCTGTGCTGCGCGGCCGCCGCGCCCAGCGTGAAGAGGACCGCACCGCGTTGAACGTGGCGCTGTACCAGGAACGTGTCGCCGAGTTGCAAGTGCAGCAGGACGAAGGCGTGCTCAACGCCGCACAACTCGACACCGGCCGCGCCGAAGCGGCGCGTGAATTGCTGGCTGACACGGAAGGCTTGGAGAAACCCCGCGAATCGCGCCTGGGCAAGCCACTGCCATTGCTGGCAGCGTTTTTGGTGCCGGTCCTGGGCGTTGCGCTGTACCTGCATTACGGGGCCAGCGACAAGGTTGAACTGACCCGCGAATTCTCCCAGCCGCCGGTGTCCATGGAAGACATGACCCACCGCCTGGAACGCGCTGCCGCCGCCCAGCCGGATTCGCCGGAAGGCCTGTACTTCCTTGGCCGTGCCTACATGGCCCAGGATCGCTCCGCCGATGCGGCCAAAGTGTTCGAGCGCACCGTCGCCCTGGCCGGTCGCCAGCCGGAACTGCTCGGTCAGTGGGCCCAGGCGCAGTATTTCGCCGACAACAAACAGTGGTCGCCCAAGGTGCAAGCGCTGACGGACGAGGCGTTGAAGCTTGATCCGAAGGAAGTCACCAGCCTCGGCCTGCTCGGTATCGCGGCGTTTGAAGGCCAGCGTTATCAGGAAGCGATCGACTACTGGAACCGGCTGTTGGCGCAACTGCCACCGGAAGACAATTCCCGTGCAGCCCTGCAAGGTGGCATTGATCGCGCAGCTGAGAAGCTGAAAGAAAACGGCGGCACCGTCGCCCCTCAAAAAGCCGCGATGAAAGTTCGGGTGGATCTGAGCGCCGACGTGAAGGCCAAAGCCCTGCCCACTGACAGCGTATTCATCTTCGCCCGCGCGGTCTCCGGCCCACCGGCGCCATTGGCGGCCAAGCGCGTCACCGTCGCCGAGCTGCCGATCACCGTCGAACTGGGCGATGCCGACGCGATGATGCCGCAGTTGAAACTGTCGAACTTCCCCGAAGTCCAACTGGTTGCGCGCATATCCCGGGCCGGTGTTCCGACCGCTGGCGAATGGATCGGCCGCAGCCAACCCTTGGCCAGCAGCACCACTGCCGTGCAGCAGCTGACCATCGACAGTCCGGACAAGTAATCGAGGAAACGCCTATGACCGCATTTGCACGCATCACCTTGCTCAGCCTGGTATTGGGGCTGAGCGCTTGTGCGGTCCACCGCCCACCTCCCGCGCCCACCGGCCCGACCATCCCACCGTCAGGCCCGTCGACCCAGCCGAGCACCAAGCCCTCGGGCCCGGTGACTCCAGCACCGAAACCCGTGCCGACCAAATCGCCGACCTTCGCCCCACCACCGGGCGCGGCCAGCCACTGGGACGGCAAGATGCAGGTGTATGTGCTGGAAGAACAGCCCGACACCTTCTACCGCCAGCGCACCTACTACCGCTGGAGCAACGGCTGGAGCCGCTCGATCAGCCCGAACGGACCATGGGAAGAGACCGACGTGCAAGGCGTGCCGCCGGGACTGAGCAAGCAATACGCACAATGACAAAAGGCGACCTTCGGGTCGCCTTTTTCTTGCCTGTGAAACATGGTCTCCAATCCAATGAAGATCACCTGTGGGAGCCGGGCTTGCCCGCGATGGCGGCGTGTCAGGCACCGAATCAATTGCAGCTAAACCGCCATCGCAGAGGTGCGGCGATCCGACAAGCCAATTACCACAGGAGACCTCATCGGCTGTCAGGCCACCGGACACACCCGATTCAGCGCTTCATCCACCAACAACTGCGCAATCTCAATCATCTGCACCACTGCCAGCACCTGCTTACGACCCGAGCCATCCAGAACCTAGCGACGGTGCTGCCTGAATGAACACGGTGGCCTTACTGGGGCTGCTGCGCAGCCCAGCGCGGGGCAAGCCCGCTCACCACAGCAAGCCCGCTCACCACAAAAAAGCCCATTCACTACTTAGCTGGGGTGTGCTTTTAGATCCACTTCCAACCTTTCACAAAACCTTCATCCAACCGACCCCCTCCAGTCATGTGCAAGTAATAGCACTGACACCTCCCGCGCCTACTGTCGTTTGAACTCAACCGCAGCCATCCCCTGGCTGTTCAAACAAGACAGAGAAGCCCATGACTCACGCTATCCATGTCGATCACTTGAACAAGACCTTTGCGAAGAAATCCGCATTGGTCGACCTCGAACTCACCATTGCCGCAGGTGAGATGGTCGCGCTGATTGGCGCTTCCGGTTCCGGCAAGTCCACCTTGTTGCGCCATTTGGCCGGCCTGGCCTGTTGCGACAAGAGCAATGGCGGCAGCGTCAAGGTGTTGGGCCGGGAAGTGCAGGCCAGTGGGCGCTTGAATGGCAAGGTGCGGCGGTTGCGCGCAGACATCGGCTACATCTTCCAGCAGTTCAACCTGGTCAATCGCCTGAGCGTGCTCGACAACGTGCTGCTCGGTTGCCTGGGCCGCATGCCGCGCTGGCGTGGCAACCTGGGGTTGTTCAATGCCGAGGAAAAGGCGTTTGCCCTGGAGTCCCTGGCACGTGTGGGCCTGGCCGACCTGGCTGCTCAACGTGCGTCCACCTTGTCTGGCGGCCAGCAGCAACGCGTGGCGATTGCCCGTGCCTTGACCCAGCGCGCCGAGGTGATCCTCGCCGACGAACCCATCGCCTCCCTGGACCCGGAGTCAGCACGCAAGGTGATGGAGATCCTCGCCGACATCAACCGCCGCGACGGCAAGACCGTGGTGGTGACCCTGCATCAAGTCGATTACGCCATGCGTTATTGCCCGCGGGCCGTGGCGCTCAAGGGCGGTCGGATTCATTTCGACGGGCAGGGCAGTGCGATGAGCAGCCAGTTTCTCAATGACTTGTACGGTGCCGACGTCGACACCAGCCTGATGTTTTCCGACCACACCCGCCACACCACCGTGACCCCTCGGCTGGCCCTGGCACGCGCTTGAAACCCTACTCACGACCCACAGGAATTCCTTCCATGTTGAACCGTATCGGCCAAGTGTTTCTGTCCGCCGCGTTGTTGGCCAGTGTCGCCATGGGCAATGCCTACGCGGCCGACAAAGCCATCAATTTCGGCATCATGTCCACCGAGTCTTCGCAGAACCTCAAGAGCATCTGGCAGCCGTTCCTGGATGACATGCACAAGAAGACCGGCCTGACCATCAACGCCACTTTCGCCTCCGACTACGCCGGCCTGATTCAGGGCATGCGCTTCAACAAGGTCGATGTGGCCTGGCTCGGCAACAAGGCCGCGATGGAAGCGGTGGACCGCTCCAACGGCGAGATCTTCGCCCAGACTGCCGCCGCCAACGGTGCCGCCGGTTACTGGAGCGTGTTGATCGTGCGCAAGGACAGCCCGATCAATAACGTCGAGGACATGCTCAAGAATGCCAAGAACCTGACCTTCGGCAACGGCGACCCGAACTCCACCTCGGGCTACCTGGTGCCGGGCTACTACGTGTTCGCCAAGAACAACGTGGATGCCGCCACGGCGTTCAAGCGCACGTTGAACTCCAGCCATGAAGTCAACGCGTTGAGCGTGGCCAAGGGGCAGTTGGACGTGGCCACCTTCAACACCGAAAGCTGGGACCGTCTTGAAGTGACCCAGCCGGACAAGGCCGCGATGCTCAAGGTGATCTGGAAATCACCGCTGATCCCGGCCGACCCGATGGTGTGGAGCAAGGCGCTGAGCGACAGCGAGAAGACCAAGATCCGCGACTTCTTCGCCCACTACGGCGACACCGATGAAGAGAAGGCCGTGCTGAAGAACATGCAGCTGGGCAAGTTCCTGCCTTCCAGCGACGACCAACTGTTGCCGATCCGCCAGCTGGAGCTGTTCAAGCAGCGCACCACCATCAGCGCCGACGACAAGTTGGAAGCGGCCGACAAGGCCAAGAAGCTCGCCGACATCGATGCCGACCTGGCGAAGCTGCAACAACGCATCTCCGAGCTCGACAAAAAGACCGCAGCCAACGGCTAACCCCCTGTGGGAACCAGGTTCATGTGGGAGCGGGCTTGCTCGCGAAAGCGGTGAATCAGTCGCCGGATGCATTGAATGACACACCGCATTCGCGAGCACGCCCGCTCCCACAGAGATCCAGTTCCCACCGTTATTGAGAGTGCCCCATGACTACCTTGCACGCTGAAGCAGTGGGTAAAAGAACTTGGCCGCAATACCTCGGCTGGGGCCTGTTCCTGGTCCTGCTGGCCTGGGCCTGGCACGGCGCGGAAATGAACCCGCTGGCGCTGTACCGCGATTCCGGAAACATGGCGACCTTCGCTGCCGACTTCTTCCCGCCCGACTTCCACGAATGGCGCTCCTACCTCAAGGAGATGATCGTCACCGTACAAATCGCCCTCTGGGGCACGGTGCTGGCCATCGTCTGCTCGGTGCCGCTGGGCATCTTGTGCGCCGACAACATCACTCCCTGGTGGGTACACCAACCGCTGCGCCGGGTGATGGACGCGTTCCGCTCCATCAACGAAATGGTGTTCGCCATGTTGTTCGTCGTTGCGGTCGGCCTGGGTCCGTTCGCCGGCGTATTGGCCCTGTGGATCAGCACCACCGGCGTACTCGCCAAACTGTTTGCCGAAGCCGTCGAAGCCATCGACCCAGGCCCGGTGGAAGGCGTGCGTGCTACCGGCGCCAGTGCCCTGCAGGAAGTGATCTACGGCGTGATCCCCCAGGTGATGCCGCTGTGGGTGAGCTACGCGCTGTACCGCTTCGAAGCCAACGTGCGTTCGGCCACGGTGGTGGGCATGGTCGGCGCGGGCGGGATCGGCGTGATCCTCTGGGAAAACATCCGCGCCTTCCAGTTCGTACAAACCTGCGCGGTGCTGCTGGTGATCATCGTGGTGGTGAGCTTGATCGACGTGCTGTCCCAACGCCTGCGCAAGCAGTTCATCTGACCTCGGAGGGGTGCCCGCGCGGCGCTTTTTTTAAGCATGCAGTTGTCTAGACAAGATGAGCCGGTGTACCGCGAACTCGCGGACATCCTGCGCCGTGAACTCAGCAGCTACCAGGCCGGTGACTTCCTGCCCGGCGAAGTGCACATGGCCGAGCGTTTTGGCGTCAACCGCCACACCTTGCGCCGCGCCATCGATGAGTTGGTGTTCGAGGGCAGCCTGTTGCGCCGTCAGGGTAAGGGCACCCAGGTGCTCGACCGCCCGCTGATTTACTCGATGGGCGCCGAGACCTCCTACAGCCAGTCGCTGTCGGCTCAGGGCGTGGGCGTGCAGGCGCTGTTGCTCAAGCGCCGCTACTGCTATGCCAGCCGCGATGAAGCACAGCACCTGGGCATCGACGAAATGGCGCCGATGATCGAGCTGCAAACCCTGCGCAAGCTCGACCACCAGCCCGTCAGCCTGATCCGCCACCGCTACTGCGCCAGCCGTGCGCCGTTGCTGGCCGACTACAACGGCGGTTCCTTGCGCCAATACCTGCGCGAACGTGACCTGCCGCTGACCCGCACCCAAAGCCTGATCGGTGCGCGTTTGCCCAACCGTGATGAAGCCGCGCTGCTGCTGATGCCTCGGCACTTGCCGGCCCTTACCGTCTTTACCCTTTCCTGCGATCGCGACGGCCGCCCGGTGGAGCTGGCGCAGTCCACCAGCCGTTCGGATCGCTTCCAGTACCAAGTGGTGACCTGATGGAGACCTTGATGAATCTGTCCCCGCGTCAGCATTGGATTGGTGTGCTCGCCCGCGCCCAACTCAGTGAACTGCAACCTCACGAAGCCGCGTTGAAAGACGCGGAATACCAACTGATCCGCGCCCCGGAAATTGGCATGACCCTGGTGCGTGGCCGCATGGGCGGCAATGGCGCGCCATTCAACGTCGGCGAAATGAGCGTGACCCGCTGCGTGGTGCGCCTGGCCGATGGCCGCACCGGCTACAGCTACCTGGCCGGGCGCGACAAGGTCCATGCCGAGCTGGCCGCCCTGGCCGACGCTCACCTGCAAGGCACTCAACCCAGCATTTGGCTCAGCGATTTGATCACCGCGCTGGCCAGTGCCCAGGCTCAGCGCCGCGCGCTAAAAGAAGCCGACACCGCGGCCACCAAGGTCGAGTTCTTCACCCTCGTGCGAGGAGAAAACTGATGAATGCGCAACTGTTGCAACCGGCGTTTGTCGACCCGGTGCTGGATGCCCAGCGCGGTTTTCGTGCGGCACTCAAAGCTTTGGCAGAACCCGGTTTGATCCAACACCTGCCGTCCGCGCCGCGCCTCGATGGGCTGGCGCCGGCCACCTATGCACTGTGCCTCGCGCTGCTGGACGGCGACACGCCGCTGTGGCTTTCACCGAGCTTCGACACGCCGCTGATCCGCGCCAACCTGGCCTTCCACTGCGGCTGCCCGTTGACGTCGAATCGCGAAGACGCGGCCTTCGCGCTGCTCGGTGAACAGGACCTGCTCGACCTCAGCGGCTTCGACCACGGCAATGACCGCTACCCCGACCAGTCCTGCACCTTGCTCGTGCAGCTCACCGACCTGGAGTCCGGTCGCGGCCTGCTCTGGCGCGGCCCGGGCATCAAGGCCCAGCGCCAGGTGCACCTACCGGTGCCACAAGCCTTCTGGCAGGAACGTCAGCGCCGCGAAGCCTTCCCCCGTGGCCTGGATGTGTTGTTTGCCGCCGGCCATCACCTGATCGGCCTGCCACGCAGCAGCCGCATCGCAGAGGAGCACGCCTGATGTACGTAGCCGTCAAAGGTGGCGAACAGGCCATCGACAATGCCCACCGCCTGCTGGCGAAAAAGCGCCGGGGCGACACCGCGATTCCTGAATTGAGCGTGACGCAAATCCGCGAGCAATTGCCATTGGCCGTGGCGCGGGTGATGACCGAGGGCTCGCTGTTCGATGAGGAGCTTGCCGCGCTGGCGATCAAGCAAGCGGCGGGGGACCTGGTGGAAGCGATCTTCCTGCTGCGTGCCTACCGCACCACGCTGCCGCGCTTCAGCCCGAGCCTGCCGATCGATACCGCGCACATGTCGCTGAGCCGGCGCTTGTCGGCCACGTTCAAGGACGTGCCGGGCGGTCAATTGCTCGGCCCGACCTTCGACTACACCCATCGCCTGTTGGATTTTGCACTGCTGGCCGAAGGTGAATATCCAGGCCCGCAAACCACGCCCGATGCGCGCATCGAAGCTTGCCCACGGGTGCTCGGCCTGCTCGCCAAAGAAGGTCTGATCAAGAATGAAGCCGACGACAACGCCACCGTCGCCGACATCACCCGCGACCCGCTGGAGTACCCCGCCAGTCGCGCCGAACGCCTGCAAGCCCTGGCCCGAGGCGATGAAGGTTTCCTGTTGGCACTGGGCTATTCGACCCAACGTGGCTACGGCCGCAACCACCCGTTTGCCGGCGAGATCCGCATCGGCGATGTGGAGGTGTGGATCGACCCGGAAGAATTGGGTTTTCCCATCTGCCTGGGCAGCATCGAGGTGACCGAGTGCGAGATGGTCAACCAGTTCGTCGGCTCGGCCACCGAGTTGGCGCAGTTCACGCGCGGGTATGGCCTGGCGTTCGGGCACGCCGAGCGCAAGGCCATGGGCATGGCGTTGGTCGACCGCTCGCTGCGCGCCGGGGAATACAACGAAGAGATCGTCTCGCCGGCCCAGCGTGAAGAGTTCGTGCTGGCCCACTGCGACAACGTCGAGGCCGCCGGCTTTGTCTCGCACCTCAAATTACCGCACTACGTGGACTTCCAGTCCGAGCTGGAACTGATCCGCAAACTGCGTCAACCCGCCGAGGGCTCCCGCCATGAATGACACGGCCTACAACTTCGCCTACCTCGACGAACAGACCAAACGCATGATCCGCCGCGCCTTGCTCAAGGCCGTGGCGATCCCGGGTTACCAGGTGCCGTTCGGCGGCCGCGAGATGCCATTGCCGTACGGTTGGGGCACCGGCGGCATGCAATTGACCGCCGCGATCCTGGGGGATGATGACGTGCTCAAGGTCATCGACCAGGGCGCCGACGACACCACCAACGCCGTCTCCATCCGCCGTTTCTTCGCCCGTACCGCTGGTGTCGCCACCACCGAAGCCACACCGGACGCCACGGTGATCCAGACCCGCCACCGCATCCCGGAAACGCCGCTGCAGGCTGGCCAGATCATGGTCTACCAAGTGCCGATCCCCGAACCGCTGCGCTTCATCGAACCGTCGGAAACCGAGACCCGCACCATGCACGCCCTCAACGATTACGGGGTGATGCACGTGAAGCTCTACGAAGACATCGCCACCTTCGGCCATATCGCCACCAGCTACGCCTACCCGGTGATGGTCGACGAGCGCTACGTGATGGACCCGTCGCCGATCCCTAAATTCGACAACCCCAAGCTCGACATGAGCCCGGCGCTGATGCTGTTCGGCGCCGGTCGCGAAAAGCGCCTGTACGCGGTGCCGCCGTATACCCAGGTCACCAGCCTCGACTTTGAGGACCACCCGTTCGAAGTACAGAAATGGGAGCACAACTGCGCCCTCTGCGGCAGCCATGAGTCGTTCCTCGATGAGCTGATTCTGGACGATGCGGGAACCCAGAGTTTTGTCTGTTCCGACACCTGGTATTGCGCCCAACGGGTTCTGGAGAACAACCAATGAGCCAGGTTCTTTTGAAGCAAAAAGCCGGCGCACCGCTACTGCAAGTGCGTGACCTGTCCCTGTTGTACGGCCCGGAGAATGGCTGCCAGGGCGTGAGCTTCGATTTGTACCCCGGCGAAGTGCTGGGCATCGTCGGCGAGTCCGGCTCGGGCAAGTCCACCTTGCTCTCGCTGTTGAGCGGCCGGTTGCCACCGCAGGCGGGGAGCATCGGCTACCGCAGCAAGGACGGCGAATGGCTGGATTTGTACAGCGCCAGCGAAGCCGAGCGCCGTACGTTGCTGCGTACCGAATGGGGCTTTGTCGAACAAAACCCTCGCGACGGTTTGCGCATGGGCGTGTCAGCCGGCGCCAACATCGGCGAGCGCCTGATGGCCCAGGGCGTGCGCAATTACACGCAACTGCGCGGTGCCGGTCTCGATTGGTTGAGCCAGGTGGAAATCGACCCGCAGCGTATCGATGACTTGCCGCGCACCTTCTCCGGCGGCATGCAGCAACGCCTGCAAATCGCCCGCAACCTGGTGTCGAGCCCGCGCCTTGTGTTCATGGACGAGCCCACCGGCGGCCTCGACGTGTCGGTGCAAGCGCGCCTGCTCGACTTGCTGCGCAGCTTGGTTCGCGAGCTGGATCTGGCCGTGGTGATCGTCACCCACGACCTGGCCGTGGCGCGCCTGCTGGCAGACCGCTTGATGGTGATGCGGCGCTCGCGGGTGGTGGAAACCGGGCTCACCGACCAGATCCTCGACGATCCACAGCACCCTTACTCTCAACTGTTGGTGTCTTCGGTATTGCAGCCATGATGAATGCCTTGATCGAGGTCCGTGACCTCTCGAAAACCTTCACCCTGCACCAGCAGAACGGCGTGGTACTCAATGTGCTGCGTGGGGTGGAGTTCAGTGTGCAGGGCGGTGAATGCCTGGTGCTGCACGGCCAGTCCGGCGCGGGCAAGAGCACCTTGCTGCGCACCTTGTACGGTAACTATTTGCCAGCGGGTGGCAGCATTCGCGTGCGCCATGCGGGCGAGTGGCTGGAGTTGGTCGGCGCCGAGCCGCGCGACATTCTCCAGGTGCGCCAGCAGACCCTGGGCTACGTCAGCCAATTCCTGCGGGTGATCCCCCGCGTGGCCTGCCTGGATGTGGTGATGGAGCCCGCCCTGGCCCGTGGCTGGTCGAAAGCCGATGCACAACAGCGCGCCGAACATCTGCTGACTCGCCTGAATATCCCTCAGCGTCTGTGGCAACTGGCGCCCGGTACGTTCTCCGGTGGCGAGCAACAGCGCGTGAATATCGCGCGCGGATTCATGGTGGTCTGGCCGGTGATGCTGCTGGACGAACCCACCGCGTCGCTGGACGACAACAACCGCCAGGTGGTGCTGGAACTGATGAACGAAGCCAAGGCCGGGGGCGCCGCGCTGATCGGCATCTTCCACGACCGCGCCGCCCGTGAAGCGGTGGCCGACCGCCATTTCGACATGACCCCCACGCCCGTTGCCGCAGAGGAATACGCCCATGCCCGCTGAACAGATCCTCAGTAATGCCCAGATTGTCACGGCTGATCGCATGTTCCTGGGTTCGGTGGTGCTGCGCGACGGCAAGATCGTCGACCTCGCCGAAGGCCGCAGCCAGTTGCCCCAGGCCCAAGACCTGGGCGGTGATTTCCTCTTGCCGGGCCTGGTGGAGTTGCACACCGACAACCTGGAAAAACACATGACCCCGCGCCCCGGCGTGGACTGGCCGTCGACGTCGGCCGTGCTGAGCCACGATGCGCAAATCATCGCAGCGGGCATCACCACGGTGTTCGACGCGGTGTCCATCGGCGACGTGAACCCCAAGGGCAACCGCATGAAGAAACTGCCGGCGATGCTCGACGCCATCGCGCAGGCGGAAGGCGCCGGCCTGACCCGCGCCGAGCACCACCTGCACCTGCGTTGCGAGCTGTGCCACCCGGACACGCTCAGCGTGTTCCGCGACCTGGTGGAAAACCCGCTGGTGCAACTGGTCTCGGTGATGGACCATTCGCCGGGCCAGCGCCAGTTCGTGCTCGAATCCAAGTACCGTGAGTACTACATGGGCAAGTACCACCTGAACGACGAAACCATGGACGCGTTCATCGTGCTGCAAAAGGCCAACTCCCTGGCGTACAGCGACCGCTATCGCGCGGCGATCGTCGAGCATTGCCTGGCGCGTGGCCTGTCGGTGGCCAGCCATGACGACGCGACCCTGGCCCATGTGCAAGAGTCGGCGCGCTACGGCATGACCATCGCCGAATTCCCCACCACCCTGGAGGCCGCGAAGGGCTGCCAGGCGCTGAACATGAAAGTCTTGATGGGCGCGCCGAACGTGGTGCGCGGTGGGTCGCACTCGGGTAATGTGGCCGCCGCGGGCCTGGCGGGCGAGGGATTGCTGGATATACTTTCCAGCGACTACTACCCGGCCAGCCTGTTGCAGGCTGCGTTCGTGCTGGCCGACCAGCAGGACGGCGGCGACTTGTCGCGGGCGGTCAAGATGATCAGCCTGGCGCCCGCACAAGCGGCAGGCCTCAAGGATCGCGGCGAAATTGCCCTTGGCCTGCGTGCCGACCTGGTCCAGGCCCGCAGCCGCGAAGGGCTTCCTGTGGTGCAACAAGTATGGCGACAAGCGAAGAGGGTGTTTTGATGGCAGGCAGGTTGATCTATCTCATCGGGCCTTCCGGCTCGGGCAAGGACAGCCTGCTGGACGCCGCACGCCCCCGTTTGGCCGAGCGCGGTTGCCGCATTGTGCGCCGCGTCATCACCCGCTCGGCGGAAGCGGTGGGCGAAGCAGCGCAGGGCGTGAGCCCCGAGGCATTTGCGACGATGCAGGGCGAGGGCGCGTTTGCCCTCAGTTGGCAGGCCAATGGGTTGTCCTACGGCATTCCCAGGGAAATCGACGACTGGCTGGCGGCGGGTGACGACGTGCTGGTCAACGGCTCGCGCGCGCACCTGGCGCAGGCGCGCGAACGCTACCCGACGGCGTTGGTGCTGCTGCTGACGGTGGATCAGGCGGTGTTGCGCCAACGCTTGATCGCACGCGGGCGTGAGGCGCTGACGGACATCGAAGCGCGGCTGGCACGCAATGCGCGGTTTACCGCCGAGCTGATTGCCGGCAACGGGGCAGGGTTGTTTGTGCTGGATAACTCCGGTCCGCTTGCTCATACGGTCGAGCGCCTGCTCTGCTGCCTCGACCACGGTCATTCGGCATGCGCCTGACCCTGCTCGGCACCGGTGACGCGCGGCAAGTCCCGGTGTACGGCTGTGAATGCCCCGCGTGCGGTCTGGCGCACAGCGACGAAAGCCTGCGCCGCCGTCCGTGCAGTGCACTGATCGAATGCGGCGACCAGCGCTGGCTGATCGACAGCGGTTTGCCCGACCTCACCGAACGCTTCCCGCCGCGCAGCTTCAACGGGATTTTCCAAACCCACTACCACGCCGATCATGCCCAGGGTTTGCTGCACCTGCGCTGGGGGCACGGGTGGGTGATTCCGGTGCACGGCCCAGCGGATCCGGAGGGGTTGTCGGACTTGTACAAGCATCCGGGCATCCTGGATTTCAGCCAGCCCTTTGCCGAGTTTGAAACACGCCAATTTGGCGAGTTGAGCGTCACAGCGTTGCCGTTGCAGCATTCCAAGCTAACCCTGGGCTACCTGCTGGAAGGCGAGGGGCGACGCATCGCCTACCTCACCGACACCGTCGGCCTGCCACCGGCAACCCTGGCCTGGCTGCAACGCGAACCATTGGACGTGCTGGTGCTGGATTGCTCCATGCCGCCGCAGCCGCAGGCGCCACGCAACCACAATGACCTGACGCTGGCGTTGCAGAGCATCAAGGACACCGGCGCGCAGTTGGGCGTATTGACCCATGTAGGGCATACGCTGGACGCCTGGTTGCTGGAACATCGCCGCGAGTTGCCACGGCATGTCACGGTCGGCTGGGATGGCCGGATCATCTGAACACCCCCAACCGCGTAGGAGCCGGCTTGCCGGCGCCTACAGGTGATCGGTATTCGATTCACTCGACGGATACAGGACGGCGCTACGCCATTAACCCTTCAACGTATTCGATAAACGCCTTGGCCTTGGCACTCGGCATTCGACCCGTCGGTAGTACCGCCCAGAGATCCTTCGGCGGGAGTTCCCAGTCGGTCAACACGGCTTTCACCTCGCCCCTGGCCAATTCCGGGCCGAACATCCATTCGGACGTCATCGCTAGGCCGTGGTGGGCGAGCACGCCAGCGCGCAAGCCTTCGGAAGAAGTGACGCGCAAGCGCCCGCGAGCAGCTATGGCCTGCTCGTGCGGGCCTTGTTTGAAGGGCCAGAGCGGGCTCTCCCCGAGGCTGTAGATCACGGCCTGGTGGTTGAGGATATCTGCCGGGCTTTGTGGCTCGCCGAAACGTTCGAAGTAGGCCGGTGTGCCGAACACCCGGCTTGGGCTTTGGCCTAGCCGGCGAGCAGTAAGACCGGAGTCACTCAGGTTGCCGATACGCAGGGCGACGTCGATGCCATCTTCAACCAGGTTGAGGATGCGGTCGTCGAGCAACACGTCGATGTTCAGGCCAGGGTGCTGGTCAAGGAAGGGTCCCAGATTGGGAATGATCCGCATGCGGGAGAATGTCACGCCGGCGCTGACCCGCAGGTTGCCCGTTAATCCTGCACCCGCGCCACGCGCGGCCTCGTCAGCTTCGTCGGCTTCGAAAATCGCGCTCTTGGCTTTTTCGAAAAACGCCAGGCCTGCCTCGGTGGGCGTCAGGCCCCTGGTCGAACGCAGCACCAACCGCACGGCCAGGCGTGCTTCCAATTGCGCGATGCTTTTGGACACGGCGGGCTGGCCGATGCCCAGGCGCTTGGCAGCGGCCGAGAAAGAGCCGGTCTCAACGACGTGAACGAAGGTTTCCATGGCAGTGAGACGGTCCATCGGGTGTTCCTGTTGGCTGGGCGGCGCTCAAGCCTAAGACGATGGGCTGCCGGTGTCATGCGTTTCCCGTAGCGTACTTTCAATATTCAGTAAAACAGCCGTCAGTCAGGCGTGTGAATTTTGTGCTTGAGTAAAGATAACTCCAGGGTTACTTTTATTCAGGCCAAGCCAAGGAGGCTCGGGTGCAAAGCAGGTTATTGATCAAGGAACTGCAAGAGGCAGGTTGGGTGCTGGATCGGGTCACGGGAAGTCATCATATTTTTACCCATCGCTATAGCCCGTACACCGTTCCAGTGCCCCATCCAAAGAAGGACTTGCCGCTGGGCACCGTCAGAAGCATCAGGAAACGCGCCGGCTTGTTTCAGTTTTAAGGAGAACATTCATGCAATACCCAATCTGTATCGAATGGGGCGATGACTTCACTGCCACCGGTATCCAGATCCCCGATATCCCAGGTGCAGTCACCGCCGGGGACAGTTTTGAAGAGGCGTACAACGCCGCCGTGGAAGTCGCGCACATCATGCTGCAAGAGATCGCCGCAGAGGGCGGGACGATTCCGATGCCCACGTCGGTCGCCCAGTACCATGCCCACGAGGACTACGCCGGGATGGGCTGGGGTATGTTGGAACTGGACGTCACGCCCTACCTGGGCAAAACCGAGAAGGTCAATGTGACCCTGCCCGGTTATGTCATCCAGCGCATCGACCGCTATGTGCGAGAGCACAAGGTCAAAAGCCGCTCGTCATTCTTGGCGGACGCGGCATTGGAGAAGTTGGTGCGGTCCTAGGGCAGTCAGGCCATGACTGGGCAGCAACGCGAACGGCTGGAGGCGAGGCTGTCAGATAAGGGCGGTACTTTCGCCTGATTTTATTCAAGTATGTTTGGTTGGTTTCCTAATGTTTGAAATTAAGATCCTGACTGAATTTAGTTGTTTGTTCACAAGGTTTTTCGTGCGGAAAATCAAGTGTCTATCGATTTTAGTATGTCGAGATAACAGGTTTTCTAATGGCAGTGGTGTGTTTTTTTTACGGGTGTGTTTATTAAGCGGTATTGCAAAACAATAGGGGTGGCGAAGGGGTGATTAATTTGGGAGTTTTATTCACCTGACAACGGATGGGTCAGCGTTTGTATTTCACCTACATGGACGGATTGCTCTTCACCACCCAGAGTATTAATCGTCATGCATATTCCGGTCAGGCAGCCTTCCCAGCAACCGCCTGCGCACCCGTCGCACGCCCTGATGTCAGCGTTTGATAACGGCGCTTTCCGATGGCCAAGTAATAAGAAGTCGTTAAATACCGATCAGGCGGCTAAGCAGATAACGCGAGGTAACTTCAAGTTTCATGATCGAAATCGAGACGGTAAAGTTGTGGTGGGCTTTAGTTTCTCTAGCGGTTTTACCGCGCATCAGAAAGAACGTGCCCGGCAGGTATTGAAGTCTTATGCCGACGTTGCCAACATTTCCTTTATCGAAAACAGTGCCCATGTGGATGGGGCCATTGTCATAAGAGGCATGCCGGGTTCCTGGTCGGGCTGGGCAGACTTTCCCAACCAGTACCAATCGAACGTAACGGCAAATGTAGGCACAGGAGGCGCGGGCGCCAACCCTAAAGTGGGTAGTCACTTCTTGTCCTTGTTGGTCCATGAATTGGGGCACACCCTGGGCCTGGAACATCCGGGCCGTTATAACGGCGGTGGAAGTTATGAGTTCAATGCTGACTATGCGCAGGACACCAAGGCCCGCAGCGTCATGAGCTATTGGTCGGAGCGTAAGCAACCGGGGCATGACTTCAACCGACAGCAACCGGCTGCGGCCATGATTGACGATATTGCGGCCCTCCAGCGCCTGTACGGGGCGAATATGCGCACTCGTAATACCAACACTGTTTATGGGTTCAACTCCAACACCGAGCGTGAGCACTACAGCCTCAAGAGCGCCCGCGACGAACCCGTGTTCAGCGTCTGGGATGGCGGCGGCGAGGACACCCTGGATTTTTCCGGCTTTGGCCACAGACAAAACATCAACCTCAATGCCGAGGCGTTTTCGGATGTCGGGGGGCTACGGGGGAACGTGTCGATCGCCAAGGGCGTGGTCGTGGAGAATGCCATTGGCGGTTCCGGCAGCGATTCGTTGACGGGTAACCACGCCAATAACCGCTTGAAGGGTGGAGGCGGCAGCGACACGTTACGCGGCGGTGCAGGTGCCGACACGTTTGTGTACGACCGCGTCAGCGATTCAACACCGCAGGCACCTGATTTTATCCAGGACTTCACCAGCGGCAGCGACAGAATCGATGTGGCCGGCGTACTTCGAGAGGCGGGTCTCACGTCGTTGACCTTCGCTGATGCCCTCAGTGGGCGTGCGGGCGACGCCGTGCTCAGTCACGACGCGGCAACCGGGCGTTCCACACTGTCTGTGGATACCAAGGGCAAGGGTAAGGCTGACCTGTTGATCACCAGCCAGGGTGAAATCAAGCAGGCGGATGTGATCTGGAGCGGTGAGAGCGCGGCTGTGACGCCCTTACCCACGCTCGAACCCACGGCTGAGCCCACTCCAGAACCGGAACCTGATCCCGGGCCAGACTCCACGCCAGAACCGGTTCCCCACCCGGCTCCAGGGTACGGTCCCGGGCTGCTAGAGCGGGTGGGCAAACAAATACTGTCGGGTATCTCGAGCGCCGCGAAGTGGATATTCGGGTGGTTCCGGTAAACGCTTGTAAATGTAAACACTGTCACCAGTCGTTAACAGTTTCTAAGAACAGAAGTTGATATAAATTTTAATCGGTTATTTGTTTTCAGTGAGTGGCCAGCGTTTCACTTTGTATAAGTAATGTGCTTGTTTGGCGTATTTATTACGTGCGATTTTGCAGCTGAGTTAATAGTGTGTTTGTTAGTAAGTTGCTCTTATGTAGAGCGTTGTCTTGTTGCTACTGAAAATCCAGAGGGCGGTTCATGAAAACAACAAATATTCCCACAGTTGCGAGCACGGCTGGGGCTTTGAATTATCACGCTATGAGATCGGCGATGGGTCAAACTTCCTACACGACGGATCAGGCGGCGAAACATCTTACTCGAAGGGGGCTTAAATGGAGGGATAAAGACAACGATGGGAAAGTCGACCTATCTTATACGTTGGACGCGAGATTCACCTCCGATCAGAAGGCGCGGATCAGGGAGAGTCTCAAGTCCTGGGCGGAGGTGACCAACGTGACGTTCAAGGAGAATGCCCAAGGGCGTGATGGCTCCCTCAATATCTCAGCCATACCAGGATTCGGTGGGGGCGTCGCGTCCCTGCCCACGGGGAACTCGGTGGGATCGGTTAATATCGGTACTGGCGGTGCTGATGGAAAGCTGGAACATGGGACGCAGTTTGATCTGGTAGCGGTCCATGAACTCGGTCATGCCCTTGGCCTTGAGCATCCTCACGGAGCGGGCCCGAGTTATCAGGAGGACTCAACCGCCTACACCGCCATGAGCTACCGCAATGCGTCTTTTGGCGATCATCCTTACAACGGGAAGAAAATCGCTGCGCCCATGCTGCACGATATCGCTGCGGTGCAGAGGTTATACGGTGCGAACACCGATACTCGAAAAACCAACACGATCTACGGTTTCAATTCCAATACCGGTCGAGACTTCTACAGTCTTGAGAGCGCCAAGGACAAACCTATTTTCAACGTTTGGGACAGTGGTGGGATCGATACCCTGGACTTCTCCGGTTTTCGCCAAAATCAGAAGATCAACCTGAATACCGAATCCTTTTCGGACGTCGGAGGCATGAATAACAATGTTTCTATCGCCAAAGGCGTCACGGTGGAAAATGCTGTCGGTGGTTCCGGTGATGACACCCTGATCGGTAACGAGGTCGGCAATCGCCTCAAGGGTGGGAATGGAGCGGACACGCTTGAAGGCGGGGGCGGGGCAGATGTTTTTGTCTTTGAAGGCGTCGCAGATTCCACGCCAGAGTCGCCTGATCAGATTCTGGATTTTGTCAGCGGCACTGACAAAATAGGCCTGTACGAGTTGTTGAACCGCGCGGCCTTGAAACATCTTTATGTGGTTGACTCCTTTACCGGCCGCGCTGGCGATGCCGTGTTGAGCTACAACGAGAGCACCGCTGAGGGGAGTTTGTCTATCGACATGACAGGGAATGGAAAACCCGACTTTCAGGTGAAGAGTAAAGGGAAAATTCATTACATGGATTTGTTGGTCACGCCTGAGCCAACCATCCCAATCGAACCCACGCCGACCTCAACCAAAGGTACGCCGACAGCGACGGATCCAACCCCTCCTTCAACGTCCGATACGCCAAGGACAAAAAGAGAGGGCGATACAAAAGACGCTAGGGACGGCAAGACGCACACCTACAATTCTGCTTCTGAATCGAACTGCCGCAAGTTCGATACCTTGGATGACTTCATAAGTGGCAAGGATAAGCTTGATATCTCCAACATGGCTGCAAAGTCGGGAGTCACGTTGACACAGGTAGAAAGGTTCTCGGGTAGGGCGGGTGAGGTATACATCAGGAAGTCATATGAAGACGATCGGTACTGGGTTGCCGTTGATTTGGATGGAGACCAGTACACCGATTTTCTTGTCAACAGTCCTAAGGTGATAAGGGCCGGGGACATTGTGGGGATGAAGTTGAACTCAGCCTATTACCGGTCGCTATCCTCACGTACTTGAGGGCACTGCGTCCTCTTGGGCGATGACCCAGCCAAAGCTGCCCTACATCACTGGCGGGCGGCTTTGGTAAAGGGCGCCAATACCTCAGGCAGTTGCTGCTGACGTCTCACGGGAAGCACTCAGAAAACGCAGCAACGCCACCAGCGGGAATGCACTGCCCACCAGCATCACTCCCAGCCAGCCGCCATGTTCATACACGCTGCTGGCAATCGCCGAGCCGAAGGCGCCGCCGATGAAAATACTGGTCATGTATAGCGCGTTCAGGCGGCTGCGGCTGTTGGCGTCCAGGGCGTAGATGGCGCGTTGGCCGAGCACCATGTTCATCTGCACACAGAAGTCCAGGACCACACCCGTCACCGCCAGGCCGATCACGCTGTACAACGGGTGCACGAAAGCCGGCAGGAAACTCAGCGCGGCGAACAGCATGGCCAGCAGCGAAGCGCGGTGGGTGTGACCGGCATCGGCCAGGCGGCCGGCGATGGGTGCGGCGATAGCGCCCAGTGCACCGACCAGGGCGAACAGGGCGATCTCGCTTTGGCTCAGGCCGTGGTTGCGCGCCAGTTCCAGTGGGACGGCGGTCCAGAACAGGCTGAAGGTGGCGAACATGCAGCCTTGGTAGAACGCTCGTTGGCGCAATACCGGCTGCTCACGCAGCAAGGTGCCGAGGGAGCGCAACAGTTGACCATAGCTGGCGCTGTGGTCGGGTTGGCGCTTGGGGATGGTGATCAGCAGCACCACGCTGATAAACGCCATCAACGCCGCCGCCGCCATGAACATCGCGCGCCAGCCGAAGTGGTCCGCCACCACGCTGGACACCGGCCGTGCCAGCAGGATACCGAGCAACAGGCCGCCCATGATGCTACCGACCACCCGGCCACGGGACTCGGCGGGCGCCAGGTGCGCGGCCAGCGGAATCAGGATTTGCACCGACACCGAGCTGAAACCGATCAGCAGCGACACCAGCAGGAACAGGTTCGGCTGCTCGGTGACCGCTGCACCCAACAGGCTGACGATGGCGAGCACGGTGGTGGCAATCATCAGCTTGCGGTTTTCCAGCAGATCACCCAACGGCACCAGGAAAAACAGGCCCAGGGCGTAGCCGATTTGCGTCAGCGACACGATCAGGCTGGCCATGGCGGGTGTGAGGCCGATGTCCGGGGCGATCAGTTCAATGATCGGTTGTGCGTAGTAGATGTTGGCAACGATGGCACCGCAGCAAAACGCGAACAGCATCACCATGCTCCGGGTCATGGTGGTTGTAGCGTGGGACGTAGCGTTCATGGTGTTCTCATAAAAGCGAAGGAAAGTGGTGCGAGCCTAAAGACAACACCGTAGCCCGGGTAGGCCGCTGGCAGTGATAACACTCATGCCCGGTAATGATGAGTGAATCGTTAACTTTCTGCGCGAAGGGTGATGATACATTCAGGCACAACTGCCGAAACAGGAAATTGATGGTCATGAAAATCACGTTGAACAAAATGCTCCTGGCTTCCACGCTCGCCGCCGCCATGGCCGTGGGCCTGGCCCAGGCTGCCGAAGCCCCACGCGTAGGTGTACGCGGCGCCATTACGGCGATGGAGGGCGACGCGATGCACGTCAAGGTCAATAGCGGTGAGGAGGTCATCGTGCACCTCACCCCGGCTACCCAGGTGCGCGCAGTCACCCTGGCCAAGATCGATGAGATCAAGCCGGGCAGCTACATCGGCTCAGCCGCCATGCCCAACGCCGACGGCAGCCTGACGGCGCTGGAAGTGCACGTGTTTCCACCGGCCATGGCCGGCACCGGCGACGGGCATCGTGCATTTGATTTGAAGGAAGGCAGCAGCATGACCAACGGCACCGTCGGCGACCTGGTGGTCAGCAACGGGCGGACGTTGACCGTGAAATACAAAGGCGGCGAACAGAAGATCGTGGTGCCGGAGGATGTGCCGATCGTCAACCTGGAACCGGGCGATCGCAGCCTGCTCAAGCCGGGGGTAAAGGTGGTGTTGTTTGCGGCGCAGGGGGCGGATGGGACCATTACCGCGCAGGCCATCTCAGCCGGTAAAGATGGTGTGACACCGCCAATGTAAAGTCTGGCGCAGAACCAAATGTGGGAGTGGGCTTGCTCGCGAATGCGGTGGATCAGCCAATGAATCTGTTGACTGACACACCGCATTCGCGAGCAAGCCCGCTCCCACTGTTTTACCGCGTTTATTCAGTTATTGACCGGAGTAGATCTGGTCAAACACCCCACCATCATTGAAGTGGGTCTTCTGCACGGTACGCCAGTCACCAAAGGTCTTCTCTACCGACAGGAAGTCGACTTTCGGGAAGCGGTCGGTGTACTTGGCCAGCACTTTCGGGTCACGTGGACGCAGGTAGTTGTTGGCGGCGATTTCCTGGCCTTCCGGCGACCACAGGTATTTCAGGTAGTCCTCGGCGGCCACGCGGGTGCCTTTCTTCTCGACCACTTTGTCGACCACCGACACCGGCGGCTCGGCTTCGGCGGAGACGCTTGGGTAGATCACTTCGAACTGATCACGGCCGAATTCACGGGCGATCATCTCGGCTTCGTTCTCGAAGGTCACTAGCACGTCGCCAATCTGGTTGGTCATGAAGGTCGTGGTGGCGGCACGGCCGCCGGTGTCCAGCACCGGTGCCTGCTTGAACAACTTGCCGACAAAGGCCTTGGCCTTGTTTTCGTCGCCGCCGTTCTTCAGCACATAGCCCCAGGCCGACAGGTAGGTGTAGCGCCCATTACCCGAGGTTTTCGGGTTGGGCACGATCACCTGCACGCCGTCTTTCAACAGATCCGGCCAGTCTTTCAGTGCTTTCGGGTTGCCTTTGCGCACGATGAATACGGTGGCGGAGGTGAACGGTGCGCTGTTGTTCGGCAGGCGGGTGACCCAGTTGTCCGGCACCAGTTTGCCGTTGTCGACCAACGCGTTGATGTCGGTAGCCATGTTCATGGTGATCACGTCAGCCGGCAGACCGTCGATCACCGAGCGCGCTTGTTTGCTGGAGCCGCCGAAGGACATCTGCAGGGTCAGTTTGTCGTTCGGGTGCTCGGCTTCCCAGTGTTTCTGGAAGGCGGCGTTGTAGTCCTTGTAGAAGTCGCGCATCACGTCATAGGAGACGTTGAGCAGTGTGACGGGGGCGGCCTGGACGGCGCCCGCCAGGGCAAGGCCGGCGGCCAGGAGGGAGGCGCTAACGAGTTTTTTCACTGCTCATTCCTTGTTGTTCGAGAAGGTGGTCGATTGAGTAGGGGCAATTTGCCAGCGACTATAGCGGGCGCCGCATAGACGTTTAAAGATTAAAACGTACTTTGCTTATTCCACTTTACGGAAAAGGTTACTCCCGCAGCGCGAGCAGAAGGCGGCATTCGGCTCATGGCTGTTCTTCTTGCACACTGGGCAGTCGGTTTGCAGCTGTTCGCCGCGCATGGCACTCGCCAGTTCAGCGGTGAAAATACCGGTGGGCACGGCAATGATCGAATAACCGGTGATCATCACCAGCGACGAGATCACCTGGCCCAGCGGCGTCTTTGGCACGATGTCGCCAAAGCCCACGGTGGTCAGGGTCACGATGGCCCAGTAGATGCCCTTGGGAATGCTGGTAAAGCCATGCTCCGGGCCTTCGATCACGTACATCAAGGTGCCGAACACCGTGACCAGCGTGCACACGCTGACCAGGAACACCACGATCTTCTGCTTGCTGCCGCGCAGCGCCGCCATCAGGTAGTTGGCCTGCTTGAGGTACGGACTGAGCTTGAGCACGCGGAAGATCCGCAGCATCCGAATGATGCGGATAATCAGCAGGTACTGCGCGTCGCTGTAATACAGCGCAAGGATGCCGGGGACGATGGCAAGCAAATCCACCAGCCCATAAAAGCTGAAGGCATAGCGTAACGGCTTGGGCGAGCAATACAGGCGCAACCCGTATTCGATCAGGAAGATCAGCGTGAAGCCCCATTCGATATAGGCCAGCACATCGGCGTAGTTCTGGTGTATCTGGTCGATGCTGTCGAGCATCACGATCACCAGGCTGGCGAGGATGATCAGCAGCAAGATGCCGTCAAAGCGCCGCCCGGCGACCGTGTCACTTTGAAAAACCATGACGTAGAGCCGCTGGCGCCAGTCGTTGTTGCTGTCCATAAATCCCGCCTGAAACGAAGTTCGAGCAAGCCTAGGGGGATTCGAAGGGCCTGTCCATGCGGGGTTTCTGAAGCACGCGACCGCCTGCGCGCACCAGCCAGCAGGCGAGGATGAACGGTGCGGTCAATGCCGGCAGGTGCAGGGCGGCGAAGCCTGGGGTGAGAAGGATCGCCAGCAGGATGCCGAGCAGCGGCAACCAGGGGTGGCGACGCACCTGGCTCAGAGCCAGCGCCGCCAATGCCGGGTTGTAGCTGTGCAGGCCGAGCAGGGCGCTGGCGGGTTCTTGCAGCCACAGCGCTATCAGCACGCCGGCGGCGGAGCCGACCAAGGCCCATACGGCGGCGCGGCGGTTGGCCAGCCACAGGCCCAGTGCAATCAAGGCACCGGCCACTGGCTGGTCCAGCAGCATGATTTGCGCCAGCCCGATGAAGGGCGCGGTGAGCGTGGCCAGGGTGTCGGGTTCGCTCAGGCTAAAGGTGCTGTCAGGCACTGTGCCTATCAGCAACCAGCCGAGCAGGACAAACGGCGCGGTATAGGCCGGCAAGTCATCCGGCTGGCTGGCGTGCTTCAACCATTGCCGCGTGAGGATCGCACTCAAGCCGCCGCCCGCCAGGATCAGCGGCGGCAGCAAGGCCGACCAGGCGAAGTGCTGGCTGATCAACAAGCCCAGCAGCACGCCGTTGTAGCTATACAGCCCGGCCTGGCGCTCGGCCTTGGGATAGCCCCGGCGCTGGGCCGTGAGCAAGCCCGCGACGCCACCCAACAAGGCGCCGCCGAGCAAGGTCGGCGCGCCGATCAGGATCGCCAGCAGGCACAGCAGGCCGCACAGCGGCTGGCGTTGCAGGAAGATCTGGCTGAAGCCGTTGAGCAGCGCTTCGGCCCAGTCGGGGCAGGTGGGGTTGTGCATGGTGGTTAGTCAGTGAGACTGAGTTGCCCCCATCGCAGGCAAGCCAGCTCCCACATTTGACTGTGTTCGCAGATCAAAATGTGGGAGCCGGGCTTGCCCGCGATGGGGCCCGAACAGGCGCTAGATCAACGTCTCTATACGCAAAGAGTTGGTCGACCCCGGCTGCCCGAACGGCACCCCCGCCGTAATCACCAACGTATCCCCACGCTCCGCCATCCCCTGTGCCTGGGCAATCTCCAGTGCGGTGGAACACACCTCATCCACCTGGCGCAGCCGGTCATTGACCACCGAATGCACGCCCCACGCCACGCTCAAGCGCCGCGCCGTGGACAGGTTGGGCGTGAGGTTGAGGATCGGCGCTACCGGCCGCTCCCGCGCCGCGCGCAGGCTGGAGCTGCCGGACTCGCTGTAGTTCACCAGTACCGCCACCGGCAGGATGCTGCTGATGCGCCGGATCGCGCAGCTGATGGCGTCCGACACCGTGGCATCCGCCTTGGGCCGGCTGACATCCAGTTGGGTCTGGTAGTCCGGGCCATTTTCCACCTGGCGGATGATCTTGCTCATCATCTGCACGGCTTCCAGTGGGTATTCGCCGGAGGCGGTTTCCGCTGACAGCATCACCGCGTCGGCGCCTTCGGCCACGGCATTGGCGACATCGGTGACTTCGGCACGGGTCGGCGCCGGAGAGAAGCGCATGGACTCCAGCATCTGCGTCGCCACCACCACCGGTTTGCCCAGCTGGCGGCAGGTACTGATGATGTCCTTCTGGATCTGCGGCACGCTCTCGGCCGGCACTTCCACGCCCAGGTCGCCTCTGGCCACCATGATTGCATCGCTCAGTTCGGCGATTTCCTGCAGGCGCTGCACGGCCGAGGGTTTCTCGATCTTGGCCATCAGGAAGGCCTTGTCGCCGATCAGCTCACGGGCTTCGCGGATATCTTCCGGGCGCTGCACGAACGACAGTGCCACCCAGTCCACACCCAGTTCCAGGCCGAAGCTCAGGTCGCGCCGATCCTTGGCGGTCAGTGGGCTCAGTTCCAGCAGGGCTTGTGGGACGTTCACGCCTTTTCGGTCCGATAATTCGCCGCCATTGAGCACGGTGGTGTCGATGGCGTCGGCATGTTTGGTGATCACCCGCAGGCGCAATTTGCCGTCGTCCAGCAGCAAGTCCATGCCGGGCTCAAGGGCCTGGATGATTTCCGGGTGGGGCAGGTTGACCCGGCGCTGATCGCCCGGGGTCGGGTCCAGGTCCAGGCGCAAGGCCTGGCCGCGCACCAACTGCACCTTGCCCTCGGCAAAACGCCCGACCCGCAGCTTCGGCCCTTGCAGGTCCATGAGGATGCCCAGCGGGTAATTCAACTGGCGCTCCACCTGGCGAATCCACTGGTAGCGTTGTGCATGGTCGGCGTGGTCGCCGTGGCTGAAGTTGAGCCGGAAGATATTCACCCCGGCTTCCACGAGCTCGCGGATGTCATCGATACCGTCGGTAGCCGGGCCTAGGGTGGCGAGGATTTTGACCTTTTTGTCAGGCGTCATGTTTGGCAGTCTCAAGGATCAGGATGGCGCGAAAGTCGTTGACGTTTGTGCGCGTCGGCTCGGTGACGATCAAACCGTCGAGGGCGGCGAAATAGCCGTAGCCATTGTTGTTATCCAACTCGTCGCTGGCCGACAGGCCGAGGGCTTCGGCGCGCCGGTAACTGCACGGGGTCATGATCGCGCCGGCGTTGTCTTCCGAGCCGTCGATGCCGTCGGTGTCACCGGCCAGGGCATACACGCCGGGCAGGCCCTTGAGGCTGTCGGTGAGGCTCAGCAGGAATTCCGCATTGCGCCCGCCACGGCCATTGCCGCGCACGGTCACGGTGGTTTCGCCACCGGAGAGGATCACGCACGGCGCCGCCAGCGGCTGGCCGTGCTGGACAATCTGCCGGGCGATGCCGGCGTGCACCTTGGCCACGTCCCGCGCTTCGCCTTCGAGGTCGCCGAGGATCAACGGGCTGAACCCGGCCTGGCGGACTTTTACCGCCACCGCTTCGAGGGATTGCTGGGGGCGGGCGATCAATTGGAAGTGGCTGCGGGCGAGCACCGGGTCGCCGGGCTTGACGGTTTCCGAGGCCGGGTTCTGCAACCAGCTGCGCACCGAGGCGGGGGCGTCGATGTGGTAGCGCTTGAGAATCGCCAGGGCTTGTTGCGAGGTGCTCGGGTCGCCGACCGTGGGGCCGGAGGCGATCACCGTGGGCTGGTCGCCCGGCACATCGGAAATCGCATAGGTGTACACCGTGGCCGGCCAGGCTGCTTTCGCCAGGCGGCCGCCCTTGATCGCCGAGAGGTGCTTGCGCACGCAATTCATCTCGCCAATGGTGGCGCCGGATTTGAGCAGGGCTTTGTTGATGGCCTGTTTGTCGGCCAGGGTGATGCCTTCGGCGGGCAGTGCCAGCAGGGCAGAGCCGCCGCCGGACAACAGGAAGATCACACGGTCGTCTTCGCCAAGGTTGCTGATCAACGCCAACACGCGCTGGGCCACGGCCAGGCCAGCGGCGTCGGGCACCGGGTGGGCGGCTTCGACCACTTCGATTTTCTTGCACGGCGCGCCATGGCCGTAGCGGGTGACCACCAGGCCGGTGACTTCGCCCTGCCAGCAGTTTTCGACAACCAGGGCCATGGCGGCGGCGGCCTTGCCGGCACCGATCACGATCACACGGCCACTGCGGTCGGCGGGCAGGTAGGGTTCGAGGACTTGCCGGGGGTGGGCGGCGTCGATGGCTGTGGCAAACAGCTCGCGAAGCAGGTGTTGCGGATCGACCGACATAAGCGGGCTCCCGGGGATTCTTGTTATTAGGGGTGCATCACGTTTCGGATCGGAATGCGATCAAATGTGGGAGCGGGCTTGCTCGCGAATGCGGTCTGGCATCCAACATCCATGCTGACTGATCTACCGCTTTCGCGAGCAAGCCCGCTCCCACATTCGACCGCATTTCAAACGTAAGAGCGGTGTGGATTACTTATCGCGAATCGAGAAATTCGCCATATGCTCCAGGCCTTTGATCAGCGCCGAATGGTCCCAGTTACCGCCGCCAATCGCCGTGCACGTACTGAACACCTGCTGGGTGCCGGCGGTGTTCGGCAGGTTGATCCCCAACTCCTTCGCACCGGCCAGGGCCAGGTTGAGGTCCTTCTGGTGCAGGTTGATACGAAAGCCCGGATCGAAGGTGCCCTTGATCATGCGCTCGCCATGCACTTCGAGGATTTTCGACGAAGCAAACCCACCCATCAGCGCTTCACGCACTTTGGCCGGGTCGGCGCCGTTCTTGGCGGCGAACAGCAACGCTTCGGCCACCGCCTGGATGTTCAGCGCCACGATGATCTGGTTGGCGACCTTGGCGGTCTGGCCATCACCATTGCCGCCCACCAGGGTGATGTTCTTGCCCATGGCCTGGAACAGCGGCAAGGCGCGTTCAAAGGTCTGCGGCTCGCCGCCGATCATGATGCTCAGGGTGCCGGCCTTGGCGCCGACTTCACCACCGGACACCGGCGCATCCAGGTATTGCGCGCCGGCCTCGTTGATCTTCGCCGCGAACGCCTTGGTGGCGGTGGGGGAGATCGAGCTCATGTCGATCACGACTTTGTTTGGCGACAGGCCTGCCGCCACGCCGTCTTTGCGGAACAGCACATCATCGACCTGTGGGGTGTCGGGCACCATCACAATGATGAACTCGGCTTCCTGCGCCACTTGCTGCGGGCTGGCCAGGGCCACGGCGCCAGCATCGATCAGCGCTTGCGGGGCCTTGCCGTGGTGTTCGGAGAGGAACAGTTGGTGACCTGCTTTCTGCAGGTTGGCGGCCATGGGTTGGCCCATGATGCCGGTGCCGATGAATCCGATTTTAGCCATGATCAATTCCTCTTTTTATTCGATGGGCAGACCTGACTCGGTCTGCCAAACACAGGAGGTCTAAATGTGGGAGCGGGCTTGCTCGCGAAGGTCTTTCATTCAACAGGTGCATCGACTGATACACCGCTTTCGCGAGCAAGCCCGCTCCCACACAGGGGTTTTGGGGCGTTGGTTAGATGGCGTTATGGGTTTTGAGCCAGCCCAGACCCGCTTCGGTAGTGGTCAGCGGCTTGTATTCGCAGCCGACCCAACCCTGGTAACCGATGCGGTCCAGGTGTTCGAACAGGAAGCGGTAGTTGATCTCCCCGGTGCCCGGCTCGTTGCGGCCCGGGTTGTCGGCCAGCTGGATGTGGTTGATCTCTTCCAAGTGCGCGGCCATGGTGCGGGCCAGGTCGCCTTCCATGATTTGCATATGGTAGATGTCGTATTGCAGGAACAGGTTGTCGCTGCCGACCTGCTCGCGAATCGACAGGGCCTGCGCCGTGTTGTTCAGGTAGAAGCCTGGGATGTCGCGGGTGTTGATCGCTTCCATCACCAGCTTGATGCCCACCGCTTGCAGTTTTTCAGCGGCGTACTTGAGGTTGGCGACGAAGGTTTTTTCCAGGGTTTCGTCGTCAACGCCTTGTGGCCGGATGCCCGCCAGGCAGTTGATCTGGGTATTGCCCAGTACTTGTGCATAGGCGATCGCCAGCTTGACCCCGGCACGGAATTCCTCGACCCGATCCGGGTGGCACGCCAGGCCGCGTTCGCCCTTGGCCCAGTCACCGGCCGGCAGGTTGAACAGCACCTGGGTCAGGCCGTGGGCGTCGAGTTGTGCCTTGATTTCGGCAGAGCTGAATTCATACGGGAACAGGTACTCGACCCCTTGGAAGCCGGCATCGGCGGCCGCTTTGAAACGGGCAAGGAAGTCCTGTTCGGTAAACAGCATGGACAGGTTGGCGGCGAAACGCGGCATAAGGTTCTCCTTAATCGAGCAGGGAAATGGCAGTCGGCGCATCGTTGCCGACCAAGGCCAGATCTTCGAATTCGTTGACGGCGTTGATCTCGGTGCCCATGGAAATGTTGGTCACGCGTTCCAGAATAATCTCAACGATCACCGGAACCTTGAATTCTTCGATCATTTCCTCGGCGCGGCGCAGGGCCGGCGCGATCTGGCTTGGCTCGAACACACGCAGGGCCTTGCAACCCAGGCCTTCGGCGACGGCGACGTGGTCTACGCCATAGCCGTTGAGTTCCGGCGCGTTGAGGTTGTCGAAAGACAGCTGCACGCAGTAGTCCATTTCAAACCCGCGCTGGGCCTGGCGGATCAAGCCCAAGTAGGAGTTGTTCACCACCACGTGGATGTACGGCAGCTTGAATTGCGCACCCACGGCCAGTTCTTCGATCATGAACTGGAAGTCGTAGTCACCCGACAGCGCCACCACCTTGCGGCTCGGGTCGGCCTTGACCACGCCGAGGGCGGCGGGGATGGTCCAGCCCAACGGTCCGGCCTGGCCGCAGTTGATCCAGTGACGTGGCTTGTACACATGCAGGAATTGCGCGCCGGCAATCTGCGACAGGCCGATGGTGCTGACGTAGCAGGTGTCTTTGCCGAACACCTGGTTCATTTCTTCATACACGCGCTGTGGCTTGACCGGCACGTTGTCGAAGTGCGTCTTGCGGTGCAGGGTGGCTTTGCGCTGCTGGCAGTCGTTCAGCCAGGCACTGCGGTCCTTGAGCTTGCCGGCGGCTTTCCACTCGCGGGCCACTTCAATAAACATCGTCAGCGCGGAACCGGCGTCGGAGACGATGCCCAGGTCAGGGGTAAATACGCGGCCAATCTGCGTCGGCTCGATATCGACGTGAATGAACGTGCGGCCCTCGGTGTAGACCTCGACCGAACCGGTGTGGCGGTTGGCCCAGCGGTTGCCGATGCCCAGCACCACGTCTGACTTGAGCAGCGTGGCGTTGCCATAACGGTGGGAGGTTTGCAGGCCGACCATGCCCACCATTTGCGGGTGATCGTCCGGGATGGTGCCCCAGCCCATCAGGGTCGGGATAACCGGGATGCCGGTGAGTTCCGCGAATTCAACCAGCAGCTCGCTGGCGTCGGCGTTGATCACGCCACCACCGCTGACCAGCAGTGGGCGTTCGGCCTGGTCCAGCAGGGCCAGGGCTTTCTCGACCTGGATGCGCGTTGCCAAAGGCTTGGCCAGGGGCAGCGGCTGGTAGGCGTCGATGTCGAATTCGATCTCGGCCATCTGCACGTCGAACGGCAGGTCGATCAGCACCGGGCCTGGGCGGCCGGAGCGCATTTCGTAGAAGGCTTTCTGGAAGGCGTAGGGCACCTGGCCCGGCTCCAGGACGGTGGTCGCCCACTTGGTCACCGGCTTGACGATGCTGGTGATGTCCACGGCCTGGAAGTCTTCCTTGTGCATCCGGGCGCGGGGGGCCTGCCCGGTAATGCACAGGATCGGGATCGAGTCGGCCGAGGCACTGTACAGGCCGGTGACCATGTCGGTGCCCGCCGGGCCCGAGGTGCCGATGCACACGCCGATATTGCCGGCCTTGGTGCGGGTGTAGCCCTCGGCCATATGGGAGGCGCCTTCAACGTGGCGAGCAAGGACGTGATCGATGCCACCCACTTTCTGCAAGGCCGAGTACAGCGGGTTGATCGCGGCGCCTGGGATACCGAAGGCGGTGTCTACGCCTTCACGGCGCATCACCAGGACTGCGGCTTCGATTGCTCTCATTTTGCTCATGATTTTGGTGCCTCTTGCGTTTTGTAATTGTATACAAGTGGTGTCTGGCCAAAGTGTATTCACGGCGGGCGGCGCAGGTCAATGCATTTTCTAATCTGGCCTTTGCGTTCGTCGGAAGCACTTTTTTCGACGTGTGGAGCCTTTGTGCGAAAATATTGTATACAAAATCAAAAGTCATTGTGTTCTATTTGTTTGATCGAGCATCTGATCATTCAGACCTCCACCGCTTTCCCAATAACAAAAGAAGGACGGCACCATGAGCGCTTTAACCTTGAAACTCGCTACCCAGCTGGCCAGCCAGGCCCTTACCGCAGGACGCACTATTTCGGCGGCGCCGCTGACCATCGCCGTGCTCGACAGCGGCGGCCACCTGATCACCCTCCAACGCGAAGACGGCGCCAGCCTGCTGCGCCCGCAAATCGCCATCGGCAAGGCCTGGGGCGCAATTGCCCTTGGCAAGGGCTCGCGCCTGCTGGCACTGGACGCACAGCAACGCCCGGCGTTTATCGCTGCGCTGAACAGCCTGGGGCAGGGCAGCGTGGTGCCTGCGCCGGGTGGGGTATTGATTCGGAATCCGGAAGGTGCGGTGCTGGGGGCGATCGGGATCAGCGGGGATACGTCGGACATTGATGAGCAGTGTGCGATCACAGCGATCGAAGGGGTGGGGTTGATGGCGGATGCGGGGGTGTCTGCCTAGTTTTTTGCTGATTTTTCTGGCCCCTTCGCGAGCAAGCCCGCTCCCACATTGGACCGCATTCTCATGCTGGAACTCGATCAAGTGTGGGAGCGGGCTTGCTCGCGAAGGGGGCAACTCGGTCTCGCCCCTACAACCAAACTGCATCCCACAGCGGATAGTCGCCAATCCGCTTCACCAGCCCCGCCCGCAGAGGATTGGCCACTACATACCGGGCCATCTTCACCAGATCATCTTCCTTGCGCAGCGCGCGGTCATGAAAGCTGGTTTGCCAAAGCCTGCCTCTGCGGCCAGAAGCACCGTTCACGCTTCGGGTGCTTTTGGATTTTACCTGGCACATCAAATCGCCTAGTGAGCCTTTTTGTAGTTCGACCAACCAGTGGAAATGGTCTGGCATCACTACCCAGGCCAAAGAGTTTGCCAGCCCTTGAGACTGAGCGAGTCTGAGTTGCCAGACCACTAATCGGCCTAGGTAAAAGTCACTGAATATCGGCGCACGTTCGTGAGTATTGGTGGTGATCAGATAGATGCAATTGGGTTCGCTGAACCGCCCTATACGCAGGCGGTGTGAGTTGGCTAGATCAGGCATTCCTTGGCCTCTCTTCAGATGGTGTCCTGAGAGGCTAGATCTCGATGGCTGATGCTGATTGGCAGGCGTTTGGCAGGATGTGTCTGGGAGGGCGCTTTCGCGAGCTAGCCCTCTCCCACAGTGGTTTTGCGGTGTTCATACATGGTGTGTCTGGCACAAAACACCTGTGGGAGCGGCGGTGCGACGACTCGACTTGCTCGCGAATGGCACAGGCACCGCGGTGTATCAGTCCGGCTCACACCCCTTCAACACCAGCCGAATAATTGTCTGCGCCGCCGCTTCATAATCCGCTTCATCCAGCTTGGCCTTCCCGGTCACCGCCGAGATCTGCCAGTCGAAATCCGCATAGGTCTGCGTCGCCGCCCAGATGCTGAACATCAAGTGATTGGGGTCAATCGGCGCAATCAGGCCGCGATCCACCCAGTCCTGGATACAGGCGATGTTGTGCTTGGCCTGGGCGTTGAGCTGTTCGACCTGGTCGGCGCTGAGGTGCGGGGCGCCGTGCATGATTTCGCTGGCAAAGACCTTGGAGGCAAATGGCAGGTCGCGGGAGATACGGATTTTCGAGCGGATGTAGTTGCTCAGTACTTCCTTGGGCGCGCCGTCCGGGTTGAACGGTGTGGAAGCGGCCAGGATCGGCTCGATGATGCTTTCGAGCACCTCGCGGTAGAGGTTGTCCTTGGACTTGAAGTAGTAGTAGACGTTGGGCTTGGGCAGCCCGGCCTTGGCGGCGATGTCGCTGGTTTTGGTCGCGGCGAAGCCTTTGTCGGCGAACTCCTCGCTCGCCGCCCGCAGGATCTTTTCTTTATTGCGCTCGCGAATGGTGCTCATAAACCCAGTGATTCCTTGCCATGACAGGCGGTTGCGCATGGTAGCACCGGCCATCTGCGGGCCTCAACAATGTGCCCGTAAAGCGTTGCGCCGCGCTATGCTCGGCGCATCCCTCTCTAATGGAAGCCCGATTCATGGCAGGAAGCAGCTTGTTGGTGTTGATCGACGATATCGCCGCGGTACTCGATGACGTAGCCCTGATGACAAAAATGGCGGCGAAGAAAACCGCCGGCGTGCTCGGCGATGACCTGGCGCTCAATGCCCAGCAGGTCTCCGGGGTGCGCGCCGAGCGGGAAATCCCCGTGGTGTGGGCGGTGGCGAAAGGTTCGTTCGTCAACAAGTTGATCCTGGTGCCGGCCGCCTTGCTGATCAGTGCATTCGCACCGTGGGCGGTGACACCGCTGCTGATGCTCGGCGGTGCCTACCTGTGCTTCGAAGGTTTCGAGAAGCTGGCGCATAAATTCCTCCACAGCAAAGCCGACGATCATGCTGAACATGCGCAGTTGGTCGAGGCCGTGGCCGATCCGGCCACCGACCTGGTGGCCTTCGAAAAGGACAAGATCAAAGGCGCCATCCGCACCGACTTCATTCTCTCGGCCGAGATCATCGCCATCACCCTTGGCACCGTGGCTGATGCGCCACTGATGCAGCAGGTGGTCGTGCTGTCCGGTATCGCTATCGTCATGACCGTGGGCGTCTACGGGCTGGTGGCCGGCATCGTCAAGCTGGATGACCTGGGCCTGTGGCTCACCCAGAAGCCCGGCCAGATGGCGCGCAGTATCGGCGGCGCCATCCTGCGCGCGGCGCCCTACATGATGAAGAGCCTGTCGGTGATCGGTACGGCGGCGATGTTCCTGGTGGGCGGCGGGATTCTCACCCACGGCGTGCCGGTGGTGCATCACTGGATCGAGACGGTCAGCCAGGGCGCAGGCGGGGTGGCGTGGTTGGTGCCGACGCTGCTGAATGGGGTGGCGGGGGTTGTTGCAGGGGCGGTGGTGTTGGTCGTCGTGCGAGTAGTTGGCAGAGTCTGGCGAGCCGTTAAGCGCTGATTAGTTCGCATCGAATACAGACTGAAAAGTTATTTAAGCTTAATCCTACAGTTCGGTTTTCAAGGCATTTATAGGATGCATCGCGTGCCTTCCCGTGAGGTCACACACTAAGAAAACGGATCGAGTAGGGAGTTAAGGATGCACTGGTGTTTTCAGGCAATAAAAAACTATGCCAACTTCAGCGGGCGCGCTTGTAGAAGGGAGTATTGGGCGTTTGCAGTTTTAGACTGCCTGCTGATGTACGGCTCAATTGTAGTAGCGGGCTGGGCCGGGGTTGCCTACAGTAGGTGGTTTTATATCCCGCTAGGTGTTTACGTTGTACTTATGATCATCCCACGGCTATCCGTAACATTTAGGCGGCTTCACGATGTGAACACGACTGGCGCTTATATCCTGTGGTATGCGCTACCCTTCGTGGGTTTATTAATTGTGACCATTCGACTGCTTAGAAAAGGCGACAAGTTGGAGAATAACTACGGATTGCCTTGCCGTGATGTCGAACATGCTTAACAGACCGGGCTTACCGTAACCCAATAAAAAGGCCATTCAGTTGAATGGCCTTTTTTGTGGGCGGTTACTCGGCAATCTGCAGCTTTCGCGATTCCGTATAGATGTAGCGCACCTTCTCGTACTCGAACGGCGAGTTCATCTGGCCATACCGGAAGCTGGTCTGATAACGCTTGTCCACTGCACGCAATGCCCAGATTTCCGGGTGGTTGGAGCTGACTTCGGACACGTTGAGGAAGTTGATCTGGGTTTCCGCGCCGTAGTCGACGATCAGGCCGGTGGTGTCGCGCAGGTTCGACGGCCCGAAGATCGGCAGCACCAGGTAAGCGCCGCCGGGCACGCCGTAGAAGCCCAGCGTCTGGCCGAAATCTTCGCTCTGGCGCGGCAGGCCCATGGCGGTGGCCGGGTCCCACAGGCCGGCGATGCCGATGGTGGTGTTGACCAGCAGGCGGCCGGTGGTTTCCAGCGAGCGGTGGCCCTTGAGCTGCAGCAGGCTGTTCAACAGGTTGGGCACATCGCCCAGGTTGTTGAAGAAGTTGCTCACGCCGGTCCGCAGGAAGCTGGGGGTCACATAGGTGTAGCCGTTGACCACCGGCAGGAACACCCATTGGTCGAAGCGGTAGTTGAAGTGGTACACGCGACGGTTCCACGATTCCAGCGGGTCATACACGTTGAGTGCGGTGAGCGACGAGCGCTCGAACTCACGCTGGTCCAGCCCTGGGTTGAACTTGAGCTTGGTCAGCGGCTCCTTGAAACCGTCGGCGCCGACATTGACCGGCTCGTGGGCCTTGCTGTTGTCGGCATTGGCAACGCCCGCGCACATCAAGGCGGCAAGCAGCAGAAGATATTTAGCCACGGAAGAACTCCAGCATGGCGTCGGCGTTGACGCGGTAATTGAGGTTGCCGCAGTGGCCGCCCAGCGGGTAGACGGTCAAGCGATCGCCGAAGGTTTTACGCAGGAAACCGAGGTCACCAGGGCCGAGGATCACGTCGTCGGCGTTGTGCATGACGGCGATCTTCGGGTTGGTGTGCAGGTAGTCCTTGAGGGCATACAGGCTGACCTGGTCGACCAGTTGCAACAGGCTGCCGCCGTCGGAACGGGCGCGCCACATCGGGATCACTTGTTCGGTGAGGTAGCAGTCGAAGTCACATTGCAGTGCACGCTTGAGGAACGGCGTGAGGCTGGTGCCTTCGGTGATCGGGTATTTCGGCGGGATGATCAAGCCACGGCGGTTGATCAAGTCCGAGGTAAAGGCGATGTCAGCCGCCGAGAACCGGAACGAGGTGCCGATCAGCATGGCCATCTGTTCGTTGGTCAGGTGCTGTTTGGATTGCTGGAAGTCGTAGAGCAGGGCGTCGTTCAGGTCGATGTAGCCCTTCTGCTGGAAGTAGCGGGTCAGCTTGTTCAGCACCAGCTCATAGAAGGTGGTGGTGTTATTGATGCCCTTGACCTCGGTCTGCACCAGCTTGTCGAGGTTGGTGATCGAGGTGTAGAGGTTGACCGGCGGGTTCAGCAGCAGCACTTTCTTGAAGTTGAAGCTGCGACGGGTCTCGTCGAGTTTGCTGACGAACGCCGCATCCAGGGCACCGAGGCTGTAGCCGGTGAGGTAGAAGTCAGTCACTGGCAACGAAGCGTTTTGCGCGCGCACGGCTTGCATCACGCGGTACATGTCTTCGGCGTCTTCCTGGGTGATCCCCGGGGTGGCAAAACGCGAGGCGGCGCTGATGAAGTCGAAGCTGGTCGGCGACGACAGCTGCACCACGTGGTAGCCGGCCTGGTAATACAGCTTTTTCAGGTATTCGTTGATGCTGCTGTCGAAGCGCGCACCGGTGCCTGCGATCAGGAAGATCAGCGGCGCGGCGCGGTCCTGCTTGGCGATGCGGTAGGTGAGCTTCTTCACCGCCCAGAAGTTGTCCGGCAGGCTGAACTCGCGCTCAGGGCGCATGTTCAGGGTGTAGTCGGATTGGTTGATCTCGTCATCACTCGGCAGCTTAGGCCGTAGGTCTGGCGGGGTGGTGGCGATAGTCGCTTCAAACGGGTTGGTCAAAGGGTAGCCATAGCTGGCTTGGTCGATGTCGACGGCCAGTGCTGACGCACTCAGAAAAAGGCTGCCCAGCAAGGCAGCACAGCGCAAGGAACGGAGCATGACTTAATCCCTAGGAGGAAACGTACTTAGTGAAGTTCGCAGGCTATGACCGCCGTCCAGTCGCCGAAGTGCCATCACGCGGCACGAAATGTCGGAAAAAACGTCGGAATCGGGGTAATAGTAGCCAGACGATACACTTTGCCACGCTTTGGTGAACACTAATTGTGTGTATGCGCCTTGCTAACGGCTGCCGGGGCATTAAGCTGAGCGCCGTTTTTGCCTATCGGAGTACCCCATGTCCCGTCGTTTGCCGCTGATTTTGCTGCTTATTGCACTGCCACTGTGGCTGGCCGCCAGTTACGGTGCGCGCTATGGCTTTATGGAGGATGGCCAGTGGGTGGGCCTCTGCGCGGACGAGGCGAGCCGCTGGGAATGCCAGCTGCGTTCGAACCTTGGGTTGATGATCCACTTCAAGGTGCTGGGCTGGGCAGCGCTGATCACGTCGGTGCTGGCATTTTTTGTGCCGGGACGTGCGGGCTGGGGGTTGGCGGTGCTGGGGATGGTGTTCGGGTTGCCGGCACTGGCGTTGTACAACACCACGTTCGCGGTGTTTGCGGTGGTGATTGCGGGGTTGCGCTTGGTCAGGAAGCCCCGCGTTGCTTGATGGGGCCTCATCGGGGGGCAAGTCGAACCGTCGCACCGCCCCTTCCACAGGGGAATGCATTCCAAATGTGGGAGGGGCGGTGCGACGGTTCGACTTGCCCCCGGTAGCGATGTTAAATCTTGCGTACCCGCAAGCAGCGCCACAAGGCTGCCGTCATGAGCAGGCTCACTACCGCCCAGCCCCAAGCCTGCTGGTTCAATAACCCCTCACGGTACAACTGCGGCGCAATGCCCGCACCGATGATAAAGGCCAGCAGTGCAATCTCCCGACGTGGTCCGGTCACCGGACGCGCCAGGTACACCAGGGCCGGCAACACCAGCGCGGCACTCGGGAAGCTGCGGTAGCGTGGGTCGAACACCAGCGCCAGCATCATCACGGCACCGGCAAACCCGGCAATTGCCACCAGCCAGCCCGCGCGCTGCTCCAACCAATTGAACGCGCGTGCGCGCCAAGCTTCTCGCGAACTCAGGGCCAGTGCTGCATGGGCCAGTACCAGCAGGTTCAACACCACCAGCAAGCCCGCCCACACCCATTCATCATTAAACCGCGCAGTCACGCGGGTCAGCTCGGCCCAGGTGCCAATGGAACAGGCCGCTACCGCACCCAGCAGTGGCAGGGCAATTGCCGCGCAGGTAGTGCGTACACGTCCGCCCAACACCAAGGTGCCCAACAGGATGATCCCACCCACGCCCAGCCATAGCGGCCAGTACGGCACATTGGTTACCGGCCCGGCGAGGATGCCCTTGTCCTGGCGATCGGCATCGAACAGGCCCCAGTAACCACCCACGGCGCCTTCATTGGCCCGCTTCCACGGCTGGTCAAAGGCTTCGATCAGGTTGTAACGCCAGCCATTGGCCTCGGCCATGGCCACGAAGCCGCGCATGAACTTGGCTTCATTCACCCGGCTCGGCACGGCCGTTTCGCGCTGGCGGCCTTCGCTTGGCCAGCCGGTTTCACCGATGAGTATGTCCTTGGGCGCAAACTTGTTGCCGAAGGTCTGGCGCACATCGCCCACGTGCTTGAGGGCCTGGTCGATGCCCGACGGGTCATCTTCCCAGTACGGCAACAGGTGGATGGTCAGGAAGTCCACCGCCGGCGCGATTTCCGGGTGCTGCAGCCAGAACTCCCACACGTCCGCGTAGGTCACCGGCTGCTTGATCTGGCTCTTGACCGTATGGATCAGCGCCACCAGCTGCTTGGCGGTCACTTCCTTGCGCAGCAAGGCTTCGTTGCCGACGATCACCGAAGTCACGACATCCGGGTGGGCGTTGGCCGAAGCGATCAATTCGTTGATTTCCTTTGCGGTCGCCACCGGGTCACTGCTGACCCAGGCCCCGGCCATTACTTTCAGCCCGTGCTTGCGCGCCATCTCCGGCAAGGCTTCCAGGCCGGTCATGGAGTAGGTGCGGATGCACTCGAAGCGGGTCGCCAGCAGCGCAAGGTCGGCGTCCATGCGTTCGGGGCGCAGGGTGAACGGCTGGTCGAACGGCGATTGGTCTTTATCGAATGGGGTGTAGGACGCGCACTGCATCTTGTGCGTGGCACTGGCGACATCAGGCAGCACCACGGGCCGGCCGAGGCCATACCAGTAAGCGAACAGGGCCAGCAGGCCGAGGATCAAGGCGAAGCAATAGGGCAGGGCAGGGAAGCGGGCAGTCGCGGGCATGGTCGGCTTATCTGGAAGAGCAAAGGCGCGCATCTTACCCGGATTTGGCCCGACCCAGTGGGGCTGCATAATTTTGACATGCAAAGTTCGGGCGGGATTTTGGCGTCAAGTCCTACAAAGCATCCTGCTGGCGATGTGATGTCGTTCCTTGCTTGTAGGATGTCGCTGACAGAGCAGGTCCAACACCCGAGCAGGTTGATGATCGAAGTGTCAGTACTCCGCTGACGGCGCACTACCGTGATCGATGCGCGTGAAGGGGGCGCGGTGCACCACATAACAACAGGTTGACGTCGCTCGGCATCCGCCGGGCGCAGCACTTTCGGGGAAGTACTATGAAGATGCGACGACTCTTGGGCGCAGCTGCCACTCTGGTAGTTGCGATGAGCTCCACACTGGCCAGCGCCGACAGCAAGACCCTGAGCATCGGCTATGTGGACGGCTGGTCCGACAGCGTAGCTACCACCCACGTGGCGGCAGAAGTGATCAAGGCCAAGCTCGGTTATGACGTCAAGCTGCAAGCGGTCGCCACCGGGATCATGTGGCAGGGTGTGGCCACCGGCAAGCTCGACGCCATGCTATCTGCCTGGCTGCCGGTGACCCACGGTGAGTACTGGGCCAAGAACAAGGACAAGGTGGTCGACTACGGCCCCAACTTCAAAGACGCGAAGATCGGCCTGATCGTACCGGAGTACGTCAAGGCCAAGTCCATCGAAGACCTCAAGACCGACACCACCTTCAAGAACAAGATCGTCGGCATCGACGCCGGTTCAGGCGTGATGCTCAAGACCGACGAGGCGATCAAGGCCTATGGCCTGGACTACAAGCTGCAAGCCAGCTCGGGTGCGGCGATGATCGCCGAGCTGACCCGTGCCGAAGACAAACAGGAATCCATTGCGGTCACCGGTTGGGTGCCACACTGGATGTTCGCCAAGTGGAAACTGCGTTTCCTGGACGATCCAAAAGGGATTTATGGTGCTGCTGAAACCGTCAACAGCATCGGCAGCAAGGGCCTGGAGAAGAAAGCGCCGGAAGTCGCGGCCTTCCTGAAGAAATTCCAATGGGCCTCCAAGGATGAAATCGGCGAAGTCATGCTGGCGATTCAAGAAGGCGCCAAGCCTGATGCAGCGGCCAAGGATTGGGTCGCCAAGCACCCTGAGCGTGTCGCCGAGTGGACCGGTAAGTAACCAATAACCGGTAGAAAGTACGCCGCAGACCTAATGTGGGAGCGGGCTTGCTCGAGAAAGCAGTGTGTCAGTCGATGCATAAGTTGACTGAACCACTGCATTCGCGAGCAAGCCCGCTCCCACATTTTTTCGCCTGTATTTCAGGCTGCTGTTTATTTGTTCGCCGCAAAACTTGCGAAGTTGCTATCTCCTTCTACTACTAAGGTCGTCTGGAACCTCTACGGCAGCCGCATACAGTGGATACGTTCCAATAATAAAAAAGCTGTGCTGCGAGGATAAAAACAATGAACGACAGCATTTACCTCTCGATTCAAAACAGCCCGCGTTTCAAGGAGCTGGTGAGAAAAAGGGAAAGGTTCGCCTGGATTCTCTCGGCGATCATGCTAGGGCTTTACTCCGCTTTCATCCTGTTGATTGCCTATGGGCCACAAGTACTGGGGGCCAAGCTCAGCCCCGGTTCGTCGATTACCTGGGGCATTCCCCTGGGCGTCGGGCTGATTGTGTCCGCCTTCATCCTGACCGGCATCTACGTGCGCCGGGCCAATGGCGAGTTTGACGACCTGAACAATGCGATTCTCAAGGAGGCTGCGCAATGATCCGGCGTCTACTGGCAGTATTCGGCGCTTCGCTCTTTGCCCCGGCCGTTTGGGCGGCGGACGCATTGACCGGTGAAGTGCACAAGCAACCCCTGAACGTTTCCGCCATCGTGATGTTCGTCGCGTTCGTCGGCGCCACCCTGTGCATCACCTACTGGGCCTCCAAGCGCAACAAGTCGGCGGCCGACTACTATGCGGCCGGCGGTAAGATCACCGGTTTCCAGAACGGCCTGGCGATTGCCGGTGACTACATGTCGGCGGCGTCCTTCCTGGGGATTTCCGCGCTGGTCTACACCTCTGGTTATGACGGCCTGATCTACTCGATCGGCTTCCTGGTGGGCTGGCCGATCATTCTGTTCCTGATCGCCGAGCGCCTGCGTAACCTGGGCAAGTACACCTTTGCCGACGTGGCGTCCTATCGCTTGGGCCAGACCCAGATTCGCAGCCTGTCGGCCTGTGGCTCGCTGGTGGTGGTGGCGTTCTACCTGATCGCGCAGATGGTCGGTGCGGGCAAGCTGATTCAGCTGCTGTTCGGCCTGGACTACCACGTTGCGGTGATCCTGGTCGGTATCTTGATGGTGATGTATGTACTGTTCGGCGGCATGCTGGCGACCACTTGGGTACAGATCATCAAGGCTGTATTGCTGCTGTCCGGTGCCTCGTTCATGGCACTGATGGTGATGAAGCACGTCAACTTCGACTTCAATACCCTGTTCTCCGAGGCGATCAAGGTTCACCCTAAAGGTGAGGCGATCATGAGCCCCGGCGGCTTGGTGAAAGACCCGATTTCCGCGTTCTCCCTCGGGCTTGCGCTGATGTTCGGTACGGCTGGCCTGCCACACATCCTGATGCGCTTCTTTACCGTCAGCGACGCTAAAGAAGCGCGTAAGAGCGTGTTCTATGCCACCGGTTTCATTGGTTACTTCTACATCCTGACCTTCATCATCGGCTTTGGCGCGATCCTGCTGGTCAGCACCAACCCGGCGTTCAAGGATGCGGCAGGCGCCTTGCTGGGCGGCAACAACATGGCGGCGGTGCACCTGGCCAATGCGGTGGGTGGCAGTATCTTCCTGGGCTTCATCTCGGCCGTGGCCTTCGCCACCATCCTCGCGGTGGTTGCCGGCTTGACCCTGGCCGGTGCGTCGGCGGTGTCCCATGACCTGTACGCCAGCGTGATCAAGAAAGGCAAGGCCAACGACAAGGATGAGATTCGCGTTTCGAAAATCACCACCGTTGCCTTGGGCGTCCTGGCGATTGGCCTGGGTATCCTGTTCGAAAGCCAGAACATCGCGTTCATGGTTGGCCTGGCGTTCTCCATTGCCGCCAGCTGTAACTTCCCGGTGCTGCTGCTTTCCATGTACTGGAAAAACCTCACCACTCGTGGCGCGATGATTGGCGGCTGGCTGGGCTTGATCAGTGCCGTTGGTCTGATGGTGCTGGGCCCGACCATCTGGGTCTCGATCCTGCACCATGAAAAAGCCATCTTCCCTTATGAGTACCCGGCGCTGTTCTCGATGATCATTGCGTTCGTCGGCATCTGGTTCTTCTCCATTACCGACAAGTCGGCGGCAGCAGAGAAAGAGCGTGCGCTGTACTTCCCGCAGTTTGTGCGTTCGCAAACTGGCCTGGGGTCGAGTGGGGCGGTTTCTCACTAAGGTCGTAGCTGGATAGGAAAAAACCCCGGTCGAAAGGCCGGGGTATTTTTTTGTCTATAAATTAGGGATTGATCTGACAAAACTGTTTCTCAAATCCTGCACAAATAAAAACGGCCTCCGTTAAGGGAGGCCGTTTTCAGTGCAACTAAGCGATGCTTACTTGCGATCTTCCAGCTTGGTGATGTCACGCGACTCGTAGCCGGTGTACAGCTGGCGTGGGCGGCCAATCTTGTACGGGCTGGAGAGCATTTCTTTCCAGTGGGAGATCCAGCCCACGGTCCGCGCCAGGGCGAAGATCACGGTGAACATGCTGGTTGGAATGCCGATCGCCTTGAGGATGATCCCCGAGTAGAAGTCGACGTTCGGGTACAGCGAGCGTTCGATGAAGTACGGGTCGGTCAGGGCGATCTCTTCCAGGCGCATGGCCAGTTCGAGTTGCGGATCGTTCTTGATGCCCAGTTCCTTCAACACTTCGTCGCAGGTCTGCTTCATGACGGTGGCGCGTGGGTCGCGGTTCTTGTAGACCCGGTGACCGAAGCCCATCAACTTGAACGGATCGTTCTTGTCCTTGGCCTTGGCGATGAACTTGTCGATGTTCGAGACATCGCCGATTTCATCGAGCATGGTCAATACGGCTTCGTTCGCACCGCCGTGGGCAGGGCCCCAAAGTGCGGCGATACCGGCGGCGATACAGGCGAACGGGTTGGCACCCGAAGAGCCTGCCAGGCGGACGGTAGAGGTGGATGCGTTCTGCTCGTGGTCGGCGTGGAGGATGAAGATCCGGTCCATGGCCTTGGCAAGCGTCGGGCTGATCGGTTTGATCTCGCACGGCGTGTTGAACATCATGTGCAGGAAGTTTTCCGCGTACGTCAGGTCGTTGCGCGGGTACATCATGGGTTGACCCATGGAGTACTTGTAAACCATTGCTGCCAGGGTCGGCATCTTGGCTACCAGGCGGATCGCGGAGATTTCGCGATGCTGCGGGTTATTGATGTCGAGGGAGTCGTGATAGAAGGCCGACAGGGCGCCGACCACGCCGCACATGACGGCCATCGGGTGGGCGTCGCGACGGAAGCCGTTGAAGAAGGTCTTCAACTGCTCGTGAACCATGGTGTGGTTCTTCACGGTGCTGACGAACTGGGCTTTTTGCTCGGCTGTTGGCAGTTCGCCATTTAGCAGCAGGTAGCAGGTTTCCAGGTAGTCCGACTGTTCGGCGAGTTGCTCGATCGGGTAGCCGCGGTGAAGCAGAATGCCATTGTCACCATCGATATAGGTGATCTTCGACTCGCAAGAGGCGGTCGACATGAAGCCTGGGTCGAATGTGAAACGGCCCGTGGCCGTCAGGCCCCGTACGTCGATAACATCGGGACCAACGGTGCCGGTTAAAATGGGCAGCTCGACGGGGGCTGCGCCCTCGATGATCAACTGCGCTTTTTTGTCAGCCATGTGGCCTCCTATTTATGCTTCAAATCATCAGACAGACCCCCCACGCAGGGCCCGCACCACTATATTGATATAAATCCAGATGTCAATTTGCCTAAAGTCTTGCGCCAGAAGGCTTTAACCGTACTTTTTCCTCGAAATTGCCTGCCATTTACGCCTTTTATTCCTCCAGCGCAATCCGCTATTAGGGTGAGGAGTGCGCGTTGTCATTAGTAACCTAACTGTCTATACTCGGCCACCGACCGCCAAGGGCTTTTGGGCTTGCTTTCATTGGGGGTCGCACTCCCTGGGTGGTGCTTACCTGACCAGTGCACTCCCCAACAACTTTGCCCTGATTGTTAGGGGCTCTTCAGTGTGAAAAAAAGCCGTGAATAGCCAACGACCTGTAAACCTAGACCTAAGGACCATCAAACTCCCCATCACCGGCGTTACGTCGTTCCTGCACCGTGTTTCCGGCATCATCCTGTTCCTGGGCTTGGGCATCATGCTTTATGCATTGAGCAAATCCCTGGGTTCCGAGGAAGGATACGCCGAGGTGAAGGCATGCTTGACCAGCCCGCTGGCCAAGTTCGTAGCATGGGGCCTCCTGTCTTCTCTTCTGTATCACCTGGTAGCCGGTGTGCGCCACTTGATCATGGACATGGGCATCGGTGAGACGCTGGAAGGCGGCCGCCTGGGCTCGAAAATCATCATCACCATTTCCGTGGTGCTGATCGTTCTGGCAGGAGTTTGGATATGGTAACCAGCGTTACGAACCTTTCGCGTTCGGGCCTCTATGACTGGATGGCACAGCGTGTGTCTGCGGTCGTTCTCGCGGCTTATTTCATTTTCCTGATCGGATACCTCGTCGCAAACCCGGGCATCGGCTATGAGCAATGGCACGGCCTGTTTTCCCACAATGCGATGCGAATCTTCAGTCTGCTGGCCCTTGTTGCCCTGGGCGCACACGCCTGGGTAGGCATGTGGACCATCGCGACCGACTACCTGACGCCGATGGCGCTGGGCAAGTCCGCGACTGCAGTACGTTTCCTCTTCCAGGCAGTATGCGGCGTCGCGATGTTCGCTTACTTCGTCTGGGGTGTGCAGATTCTTTGGGGTATCTGATTCATGGCTAACATTCCAACTATTTCATTCGACGCCATCATTATTGGTGGCGGCGGTGCTGGCATGCGCGCTGCGCTGCAGCTGGCCCAGGGCGGTCACAAGACTGCCGTGATCACCAAGGTGTTCCCGACCCGTTCCCACACCGTATCGGCCCAGGGTGGCATCACCTGCGCCATCGCCTCCGCCGACCCGAACGATGACTGGCGCTGGCACATGTACGATACCGTCAAGGGTTCCGACTACATCGGTGACCAGGACGCTATCGAATACATGTGTCAGGAAGGCCCGGCCGCGGTGTTCGAGCTGGACCACATGGGTCTGCCGTTCTCCCGTACCGAGCAAGGCCGTATCTACCAGCGTCCATTCGGCGGTCAGTCGAAGGATTACGGTAAAGGCGGGCAGGCTGCCCGTACCTGCGCCGCGTCCGACCGTACCGGTCACGCGCTGCTGCACACCCTTTATCAGGGCAACCTGAAAGCCGGTACCACGTTTCTGAACGAGTACTACGCGGTCGACCTGGTGAAGAACGCACAAGGCGAGTTCGTTGGTGTAATCGCCATCTGCATCGAAACCGGCGAAACCACCTACATCCGCGCCAAGGCTACCGTGCTGGCGACGGGCGGTGCAGGCCGTATCTACGCGTCGACCACCAACGCCCTGATCAACACCGGCGACGGCGTTGGCATGGCACTGCGTGCTGGCGTACCGGTGCAAGACATCGAAATGTGGCAGTTCCACCCAACCGGCATTGCCGGCGCCGGTGTACTGGTTACAGAAGGTTGCCGTGGTGAAGGCGGTTACCTGATCAACAAGCACGGCGAGCGTTTCATGGAGCGTTACGCTCCGAACGCGAAAGACCTTGCTGGTCGTGACGTTGTGGCTCGTTCGATGGTTAAAGAAATCATCGCCGGCAACGGCTGTGGCCCGAATGGCGACCACGTACTGCTGAAGCTCGATCACCTCGGCGAAGAAGTCCTGCACAGCCGCCTGCCAGGTATCTGTGAGCTGTCCAAGACCTTTGCCCACGTTGACCCGGTGGTTGCTCCGGTTCCGGTTGTTCCGACTTGCCACTACATGATGGGCGGCGTGCCGACCAACATTCATGGTCAGGCGATCACCCAGAACGCCGAAGGCGAGGACGAGATCATCCACGGTCTGTTCGCTGTAGGCGAAGTGGCGTGCGTATCGGTTCACGGTGCCAACCGCCTGGGCGGCAACTCGCTGCTCGACCTGGTGGTCTTCGGCCGTGCCGCCGGCCTGCACCTGGAAAAGGCGCTGACCGACGGCATCGAATACGACGACGCTACCGACGCCAACATCGAGGCCGCACTGGCGCGCCTGAACGCTCTGAACGAGCGCACTGATGGCGAAGACGTGGCTACCCTGCGTCGCGAGCTGCAAAGCTGCATGCAGAACTACTTCGGTGTATTCCGTACCGGCGAATACATGCAGAAGGGTATCGCCCAGCTGGCTGACCTGCGCAAGCGCATCGCCAACGTCAAGATCAACGATAAGAGCCAGGCGTTCAACACCGCTCGTATCGAAGCCCTTGAACTGCAAAACCTGCTGGAAGTGGCTGAAGCGACCGCAATCGCCGCCGAGGTTCGTAAGGAATCCCGTGGTGCCCACGCCCGTGAAGACTTTGAAGATCGCGACGACGAAAACTGGCTGTGCCACACCCTGTACTTCCCGGGTGACAAGCGCGTGACCAAGCGTGCCGTGAACTTCTCGCCGAAGACGGTTCCGACGTTTGAACCGAAGATTCGGACTTACTAAGGGTGGCTGCCATGTTGAAAGTCAGTGTTTATCGCTACAACCCTGATCAGGACGCTGCGCCGTTCATGCAGGAATTCCAGGTCGATACCGGTGGTAAAGACCTGATGGTGCTGGATGTATTGGCACTGATCAAAGAGCAGGACGAAGGTTTCTCCTATCGTCGCTCTTGCCGTGAAGGTGTGTGCGGTTCCGACGGCATGAACATCAACGGCAAAAACGGCCTGGCGTGCATCACGCCGCTGTCCGCCGTCGTTAAAGGCAACAAGCTGATCGTTCGTCCTCTGCCAGGTTTGCCGGTTATCCGTGACCTGGTCGTCGATATGAGCATCTTCTACAAGCAATACGAGAAAGTTAAGCCGTTCCTGCAGAACGATACGCCGGCTCCGGCCATCGAGCGTCTGCAGTCCCCGGAAGAGCGCGAGAAGCTCGACGGTCTGTACGAGTGCATCCTGTGCGCTTGCTGCTCGACTTCGTGCCCGTCCTTCTGGTGGAACCCGGACAAGTTCCTGGGCCCAGCTGCCCTGCTGCAAGCGTACCGCTTCCTGGCAGACAGCCGTGATACCAAGACGTCCGAGCGTCTGGCTTCGCTGGATGACCCGTTCAGCGTATTCCGCTGCCGCGGGATCATGAACTGCGTCAACGTATGTCCCAAAGGCCTGAACCCGACTAAGGCCATTGGTCACATCCGTAACATGCTGCTGCAGAGCGGCGTGTAACCGACGTTGTAGTAAAGGCAGGACCGTTGTGCCCGTAAATGCTACGGCGCAGGCTTCAACCGGCGCCGTAGTTTTAACTTGAGCAGCGACTTACAAAGCCGCGGCTCTTATTTTGAAGAAATGAGACAAGCAGGGGCATTCGGGTTGGTACCCGAACTATCAGCGTGATCCTAAGTGGCTTGTTTTGGTCGCTGCACTTGGCCTTTTGCAAGCAAACTCGGTGTTTTCGCCGGTGGTGTCCCCAAATCGAGGGTGACCAAGCATGCAAGAAAGCGTGATGCAGCGCATGTGGAACAGCGGCTATCTTTCAGGTGGTAACGCTGCCTATGTGGAAGAGCTTTATGAGCTCTACCTGCACGACCCTAACGCTGTGCCAGAAGAATGGCGCACCAAATTTCAGACGTTGTCTTCAGACGGCAACGCTGCCACCGATGTATCGCATGCAACAATTCGCGATCAGTTTGTGCTGCTGGCAAAGAACCAGCGCCGCGCCCAACCGGTTTCCGCCGGGAGCGTGAGCAGTGAGCACGAGAAGAAGCAAGTTGAAGTACTGCGACTGATCCAGGCCTACCGGATGCGTGGCCACCAGGCGGCCCAGCTTGACCCGCTGGGGCTCTGGAAGCGTCCTGCACCTGCTGACCTGTCGATCAATCATTACGGCTTGACCAATGCCGATCTTGATACGACCTTCCGTGCCGGCGACCTGTTCATCGGCAAAGAGGAAGCGAGCCTACGCGAAATTCACGAAGCGTTGCAGCAGACATATTGCCGCACCATTGGCGCTGAGTTCACGCACATCACCGATTCCGAGCAACGCCACTGGTTCCAGCATCGCCTGGAAGGTGTGCGTGGTCGTCCGGTGCTGTCTGCCGACGTACGCAGCCACCTGCTCGAGCGCGTAACCGCTGCCGAAGGCCTGGAAAAATACCTGGGCACCAAATACCCGGGCACCAAGCGTTTCGGCCTGGAAGGCGGCGAAAGCCTGATCCCGATGCTCGATGAGCTGATCCAGCGTTCCGGTTCCTACGGCACCAAGGAAATCGTGATCGGCATGGCCCACCGTGGTCGCCTGAACGTGTTGGTCAACACCTTCGGCAAGAACCCGCGTGAGCTGTTCGACGAGTTCGAAGGCAAGAAGAAGGTCGAGCTGGGTTCCGGTGACGTTAAATACCACCAGGGCTTCTCGTCCAACGTGATGACCACCGGCGGTGAAGTTCACCTGGCCATGGCCTTCAACCCATCCCACCTGGAAATCGTTTCTCCAGTGGTCGAGGGTTCGGTGCGTGCTCGCCAGGATCGTCGTAATGACACCACGGGTGAGAAGGTCCTGCCGATTTCCATCCACGGCGACGCGGCATTCGCCGGTCAAGGCGTGGTCCTGGAAACCTTCCAGATGTCGCAGACTCGCGGCTTCAAGACGGGCGGTACCGTTCACATCGTCATCAACAACCAGGTCGGGTTCACCATCAGCAACCCGCTGGACGCGCGTTCCACCGAGTACGCCACCGACGTTGCCAAGATGATCCAGGCGCCGATCCTCCATGTGAATGGTGATGATCCGGAAGCCGTGCTGTTCGTGACCCAACTCGCCATCGACTACCGCATGCAGTTCAAGCGTGACGTGGTGATCGACCTGGTCTGCTACCGCCGTCGCGGTCACAACGAAGCCGACGAACCAAGCGGCACCCAGCCGTTGATGTACCAGCAGATCACCAAGCAGCGCACCACCCGTGAGCTGTACGCCGAAAGCCTGACCAAGGCCGGCGTGGTTGACGACGCGCGTGTTCAGGCGAAAGTCGACGAATACCGCAACGCGCTGGACAACGGTCTGCATGTGGTGAAAAGCCTGGTCAAAGAGCCGAACAAAGAGCTGTTCGTGGACTGGCGTCCGTACCTGGGTCACGCCTGGACTGCGCGTCACGACACTTCGTTCGATCTGAAGACCCTGCAGGAACTGTCCGCCAAGCTGCTGGAAATTCCAGAAGGCTTCGTGGTGCAGCGCCAGGTTGCGAAGATCTACGAAGACCGTCAGAAGATGCAAGCCGGCGGCCTGCCGATCAACTGGGGTTACGCCGAAACCATGGCGTACGCGACCCTGGCGTTCGAAGGCCACCCGATCCGCATGACCGGCCAGGACATCGGCCGCGGTACGTTCTCGCACCGTCATGCCGTGCTGCACAACCAGAAAGACGCGGGCACCTACATCCCGTTGCAGAACCTGTACGAAGGCCAGCCACGTTTCGACCTGTACGACTCGTTCCTGTCCGAAGAAGCCGTGCTGGCGTTCGAATACGGTTACTCGACCACCACGCCAAACGCGCTGGTGATCTGGGAAGCCCAGTTCGGCGACTTCGCCAACGGTGCCCAAGTGGTTATCGACCAGTTCATCACCAGCGGCGAGCACAAGTGGGGCCGCCTGTGCGGTCTGACCATGCTGTTGCCACACGGTTATGAAGGCCAGGGTCCTGAGCACTCCTCGGCCCGTCTGGAGCGTTACCTGCAGCTGTGCGCCGAGCACAACATCCAGGTGTGCGTGCCGACTACCCCGGCCCAGATCTACCACTTGCTGCGTCGCCAGGTGATCCGCCCGCTGCGCAAGCCGCTGGTAGTGCTGACGCCGAAGTCGCTGTTGCGTCATAAATTGGCCATCTCGACCCTGGAAGATCTGGCTGATGGTTCGTTCCAGACCGTTATTCCAGAAATCGACACGCTGGACGCGGCCAAGGTGACTCGCCTGGTCCTGTGCAGCGGCAAGGTCTACTACGACCTGCTGGAAAAACGCCGTGCCGAAGGCCGCGAAGACATCGCCATCGTGCGTATCGAGCAGCTTTACCCGTTCCCGGAAGACGACCTGATGGAGGCCATCGCGCCTTACACCAACCTCACTAACGTGGTGTGGTGCCAGGAAGAACCGATGAACCAGGGCGCGTGGTACAGCAGCCAGCATCACCTGCGTCGCAGCATCGGCAACCACAACAAGGCCCTGGGCCTGGAATATGCCGGCCGTGATGCTTCCGCTGCACCTGCGTGTGGTTATGCGTCGATGCACGCCGAGCAGCAGGAAAAACTGCTGCAAGATGCTTTCACTGTTTAACGCCTTCGCGCTGACTGAAACCGAATTTTAAGGACCCACAGATAATGGCTATCGAAATCAAAGCCCCGTCATTCCCGGAATCGGTTGCCGATGGCACCGTTGCCACCTGGCACAAGAAACCAGGCGACGCCGTAAAGCGTGACGACCTGATCGTCGACATCGAGACCGACAAGGTCGTGCTGGAAGTGTTGGCCGAAGCTGACGGCGTGCTGGGTGCAATCGTTGCCGAAGAAGGCGCTACCGTTCTGTCGAACGAAGTCCTGGGCTCGATCGAAGAGGGCAGCGCTGCTGCTGCCGCTCCTGCCGCCGCTGCCGCTCCTGCCGCCGCTGCTGCACCGGCTGCTGCTGCCTCGGCTCCTGCCGCCGCTCCGGCTGCTGGCGCTGAAGACCCGATCGCTGCACCGGCTGCCCGTCAGCTGGCTGAAGAGAACGGCATCAACCTGGCGTCCGTCAAAGGCACCGGCAAGGACGGTCGCATCACCAAGGAAGACGTGGTTGCTGCTGTTGAAGCCAAGAAAAACGCGCCAGCCGCCGCGCCAGCCAAGGCTGCTGCCCCGGCTGCCGCTGCGCCTGTGTTCGCCGCTGGCGACCGCACCGAGAAGCGTGTACCGATGACCCGTGTACGTGCCACCGTGGCCAAGCGCCTGGTTGAAGCACAGTCGAACATGGCGATGCTGACCACCTTCAACGAAGTCGACATGACTGAAGTCATGGCCCTGCGCTCGAAGTACAAGGACCTGTTCGAGAAGTCCCACAACGGCGTGCGCCTGGGCTTCATGTCCTTCTTCGTGAAAGCGGCCACCGAAGCGCTGAAACGCTTCCCGGCAGTCAACGCTTCCATCGACGGCAACGACATCGTTTACCATGGCTACGCAGACATAGGCGTTGCCGTGTCCAGCGACCGTGGCCTGGTGGTGCCGGTACTGCGTAACGCCGAACTGATGAGCCTGGCTGAAATCGAAGGCGGCATCGCTACCTTCGGCAAGAAAGCCCGTGACGGTAAGCTGACCATCGACGAGATGACCGGCGGTACCTTCACCATCACCAACGGTGGTACCTTCGGTTCGATGATGTCGACCCCGATCGTCAACCCGCCACAAGCTGCGATCCTGGGCATGCACAACATCATCCAGCGTCCGATGGCCATCAACGGCCAAGTCGTGATCCGCCCGATGATGTACCTGGCACTGTCTTACGATCACCGCCTGATCGATGGTAAAGAAGCCGTGACTTTCCTGGTGACCATCAAGAACCTGCTGGAAGACCCGGCTCGTCTGCTGCTGGACATCTAAAGACGCAGCGGCAAGTTGCGAGCTACAAGCTGTAGGAAAAAGCAGCTTGGCTTGCGGCTTGTCGCTTGAAGCTTGTCGCTGAATAGAGGAACTATTTTCATGTCGCAGAAATTTGACGTTGTAGTGATTGGTGCCGGTCCTGGCGGCTACGTCGCCGCCATCAAGGCCGCACAACTGGGCCTCTCGACTGCTTGCATCGAAAAATACACCGACAAGGAAGGCAAACTGGCACTGGGCGGTACTTGCCTGAACGTCGGTTGCATTCCTTCCAAGGCGCTGCTGGACAGCTCCTGGAAATTCCACGAAGCCCAAGACGGTTTCGCGATCCACGGCATCAACCATGCTGGCGTGACCATGGACGTACCCGCAATGGTCGGCCGTAAAGCCAACATCGTTAAAGGCCTGACCTCCGGCGTTGCCACCTTGTTCAAGGCCAACGGCGTGACTTCCCTGCAAGGCCACGGCAAGCTGCTGGCGGGCAAGAAAGTTGAAATCACCAAGCCAGACGGTTCGGTAGAAGTCATCGAAGCCGAGAACGTGATCCTGGCTCCAGGTTCGCGCCCAATCGACATTCCACCGGCTCCGGTTGACCAGAACGTGATCGTCGACTCGACCGGCGCCCTGGAATTCCAAGCCGTGCCTAAGCGCCTGGGCGTGATCGGCGCTGGCGTGATTGGCCTGGAACTGGGTTCGGTATGGTCCCGCCTGGGTTCTGAAGTCACCGTGCTGGAAGCCCTGGACACGTTCCTGCTGGCTGCCGACACCGCCGTGTCGAAAGAAGCGCTGAAAACCCTGACCAAACAAGGTCTGGACATCAAGCTGGGCGCCCGTGTGACCGGTTCCAAGGTCAACGGTGAAGAAGTTGTCGTGACCTACACCGACAAAGACGGCGAGCAGACCATCACGTTCGACAAGCTGATCGTGGCCGTGGGTCGCCGTCCAGTGACCACCGACCTGCTGGCTTCCGACAGCGGCGTAAACATCGACGAGCGTGGTTTCATCCACGTTGACGATCACTGCGCTACCACCGTGCCGGGCGTCTACGCCATCGGTGACGTGGTTCGCGGCATGATGCTGGCGCACAAGGCTTCCGAAGAAGGCATCATGGTTGTCGAGCGCATCAAGGGCCACAAAACCCAGATGAACTACGACCTGATCCCATCGGTTATCTACACCCACCCGGAAATTGCATGGGTCGGCAAGAACGAACAGCAGTTGAAAGCTGAAGGCGTTGAAGTTAACGTCGGCACCTTCCCGTTCGCTGCTTCTGGCCGTGCCATGGCAGCCAACGACACCGGTGGTTTTGTCAAAGTCATCGCTGATGCCAAGACTGACCGCGTATTGGGCGTCCACGTGATTGGCCCAAGCGCTGCAGAACTGGTTCAGCAAGGCGCGATCGGTATGGAATTCGGCACCAGTGCCGAGGATCTGGGCATGATGGTCTTCTCTCATCCGACCCTGTCCGAAGCGCTGCATGAAGCCGCGTTGGCAGTGAATGGCGGCGCCATCCACATCGCCAACAAGAAGAAGCGCTAAGCGAGATAATAAGAAACCACGGCGGAGTTGCCCGTCGTGAGCCTTGCGCGCAAGACTCACCGCGGAATATCCGCTGGACGCAGTCTTGCGCAGCTTTACGGGCCTTGAGCCCCGCAAGTTGCGCAAGCAGCAGTCACAGGTGGCGCGGCACTCATAATGAGCGCAGCGCCGAATGCGCAGTACCTAACGAAGACGGTAAAAAGCATGAATCTTCACGAGTATCAGGGTAAGCAGCTGTTCGCTGAATACGGCCTGCCAGTTTCCAAGGGCTACGCAGTAGACACCCCGGAAGCAGCAGCAGAAGCTTGCGACAAAATCGGCGGCAGCGAGTGGGTTGTCAAAGCCCAGGTCCACGCCGGTGGTCGCGGTAAAGCGGGCGGCGTTAAGCTGGTTCGCAGCAAAGAAGACGCCAAGGCCTTCGCACAGCAGTGGCTGGGCAAGCGTCTGGTGACTTACCAGACTGATGCCAATGGCCAGCCAGTCACCAAGATCCTGGTTGAATCGTGCACTGATATCGCTAAAGAGCTGTACCTGGGCGCTGTCGTTGACCGTTCGAGCCGTCGCATCGTGTTCATGGCGTCCACCGAAGGTGGCGTGGACATCGAGAAGATCGCTCACGAAACCCCAGAAAAAATTCTGAAAGCCACTATCGATCCACTGGTTGGCGCTCAGCCATTCCAGGGTCGCGAGCTGGCTTTCCAGTTGGGTCTGGAAGGCAAGCAAGTTGCCCAGTTCGCCAAGATCTTCGTAGGTCTGGCCAAACTGTTCCAGGATCACGATCTGGCCCTGCTGGAAGTGAACCCGCTGGTGATCAAGGCTGACGGCGATCTGCACTGCCTGGACGCCAAGATCAACATCGACGCCAACGCCATGTACCGTCAGCCTAAGCTGAAGACTTTCCACGATCCGTCGCAAGACGATCCGCGCGAAGCGCACGCTGCCAAGTTCGAACTGAACTACGTAGCGCTGGAAGGTAACATTGGTTGCATGGTCAACGGTGCTGGCCTGGCCATGGGTACCATGGACATCGTCAACCTGCATGGCGGCAAACCAGCCAACTTCCTCGACGTGGGCGGTGGTGCTACCAAAGAACGCGTAACCGAAGCCTTCAAGATCATCCTGTCCGACTCCAACGTCGCTGCAGTACTGGTCAACATCTTCGGCGGCATCGTTCGTTGCGACATGATTGCCGAAGGCATCATCGGTGCAGTGAAAGAAGTTGGCGTTAAAATCCCGGTTGTTGTTCGCCTTGAAGGTAACAACGCTGAACTGGGCGCTAAAGTACTGGCAGAAAGCGGTTTGAACATCATCGCGGCTACCAGCCTGACCGACGCTGCTCAACAAGTTGTCAAAGCTGCGGAGGGCAAATAATGAGCGTCCTGATCAATAAAGACACCAAAGTTATCTGCCAGGGTATTACCGGTTCGCAAGGTAGTTTCCACACCCAGCAAGCCATCGAATACGGCACCAAGATGGTTGGCGGCGTAACACCGGGTAAAGGCGGCACCGAGCACCTGGGCCTGCCAGTGTTCAACACCGTGAAAGACGCTGTAGCTGCCACTGGCGCCACCGCCAGCGTGATCTACGTTCCAGCTCCTTTCTGCAAGGACTCGATCCTGGAAGCAGCATTCGGCGGCATCAAGCTGATCGTCTGCATCACCGAAGGCATTCCTACCCTGGACATGCTGGACGCTAAAGTTAAGTGCGACGAGCTGGGCGTAGTCCTGATCGGCCCTAACTGCCCAGGCGTGATCACTCCAGGCGAATGCAAGATCGGCATCATGCCAGGTCACATTCACTTGCCAGGTAAAGTCGGTATCGTTTCCCGTTCCGGCACCCTGACCTACGAAGCTGTGAAGCAGACCACTGACGCCGGTTTCGGTCAGTCGACTTGCGTCGGCATCGGCGGTGACCCGATCCCAGGTTCGAACTTCATCGACATCCTGAAGCTGTTCCAGGAAGACCCGAAGACCGAAGCGATCGTAATGATCGGTGAGATCGGCGGTTCGGCTGAAGAAGAAGCGGCTGCCTACATCAAGGCACACGTGACCAAGCCGGTTGTTTCCTACATCGCTGGTGTGACTGCCCCTGCTGGCAAGCGCATGGGCCATGCTGGCGCAATCATCTCTGGCGGCAAGGGCACTGCAGACGAGAAATTCGCTGCACTGCAAGACGCAGGCGTAAAAACCGTGCGTTCGCTGGCAGACATCGGCAAGGCCCTGGCCGAGCTGACCGGTTGGGCTGTCAAGTAAGCCTCGCGCTTAGCTGACGCTTCACCCCACAAAGGCCACCTTCGGGTGGCCTTTGTGCGTTCTGGGGTTTAATAAAGATCAAAATGTGAGAGGGGGCTTGCCCCCGATTGCAGTGGGTCGGTTAACAAATACAGTGACTGACACTCCGCTATCGGGGGCAAGCCCCCTCCCAGATTTATCTGCATTGCCAGATTAAGTATGAAAACGCGACATAGAGATGTCGCTTATCGGACAGTCCGCCCCGCAACAGTGCGTTTGTCAGCCCAATTCTGTACCCTAGCCGCCTCTTTATGCGTCCGCATCCCAAAAGGAAGCCGCGCGCTAGACCGGTCGGCTCCCATAAGGGCCGGCAGTATTTCCCTCATCCATAGGGAATCCCTCTCTAAATTCCGATTCAGTAGTGTGGTATTTCCTCAAATGAAAGTGTTGAAAAGCCAGGATATCCTGGCGCTGGGCTTCATGACGTTTGCCCTGTTCGTGGGCGCTGGCAACATCATCTTCCCGCCTATCGTTGGTTTGCAGTCCGGGCCTCATGTCTGGATGGCAGCGCTGGGCTTCCTGATCACCGCCGTTGGCCTGCCGGTGGTCACCGTGATCGCCCTGGCCAAGGTTGGCGGCGGCATGGACGCGTTGAGCAGCCCGATCGGCAAGATCGCCGGTGGGCTGCTGGCGGCGGCGGCGTACCTGGCGGTAGGGCCGCTGTTCGCCACCCCGCGCACCGCGACCGTCTCGTTCGAGGTGGGCCTGGCGCCGCTGACCGGCGAAAGCCCGCTGGCGCTGTTCCTCTACAGCTCGGTGTACTTCCTGGTGGTGTTCTTCGTTTCCCTGTACCCAGGTCGACTGCTGGACACCGTTGGGCGTTTTTTGGCGCCACTGAAGATCATCGCCCTGGCCATCCTCGGTATCGCCGCGTTTGCCTTGCCGGCCGGTGATGTGGGCGTTGCCACGCCGGAATACGTGGCTGCACCGTTCTCCCAAGGCTTCATCAATGGCTACCTGACCATGGATACCCTGGGCGCCCTGGTGTTCGGCATCGTGATCGTCAACGCCATTCGTTCCCGTGGCGTGGAGTCGCCGCAGTTGATCACCCGCTACGCGATCATTGCCGGGCTGATTGCCGGCGTGGGCCTGGCCCTGGTGTATGTCAGCCTGTTCCGCCTGGGCTCGGGCAGCCATGCCGTGGCGGCCGGTGCCAGCAATGGCGCGGCGGTGCTGCACGCCTACGTGCAACACACGTTTGGCTCCCTGGGCAGCGGCTTCCTGGCGGTACTGATCTCCCTGGCGTGCCTGGTGACTGCGGTGGGCCTGACCTGCGCCTGCGCCGAGTACTTCAGCAAAATCCTGCCGCTGTCCTACAAGGCATTGGTGGTGATCCTCGCGCTGTTCTCGCTGTTTGTGTCGAACCTGGGCCTGACCAAGCTGATTGCGTTCTCGATCCCGGTGCTCACCGCGATCTACCCGCCGTGCATCGTGCTGGTGGCGCTGAGCTTCTGCAAAGACTTCTGGCAGGAGCAGGGCCGTATCGTTGGCCCGGTAATGCTGGTGTCGTTCATCTTCGGTTGCATCGACGCGCTCAAGGGCGCGGGCCTGGCGGACTGGCTGCCTGCGCAGTTGGCGCACCTGCCACTGAGCGAGCAGGGCCTGGCGTGGTTGGTGCCATCGGTGATGACACTGGCCGTGGCGTTTGGGGTCGATCGCATGCTCGGTAAGCGCAGCGAAGCCATCGCTTAAATAACCGGGTTTACGTTACAAGGAAATGCCTCGTATCAATCGATACGGGGCATTTTTTATGCTTATAGAACACGATCCTGTAGGCGCTGGCTTGCCAGTTCCAAGAATAGATTGTGTTCACCCAACCAACGTTGATAGGACCCGCATGTCGTTCGTCGAAACCAATCAGATCCACCTGCTTGCCGCGCTCTGGTTCGTCCTGTGCTGGGGCGGCTACACCCGTTATGCCACCTGGAAGGCCCGGGATACCGCGTGCCTGGCCAGTGTGCTGCACCTGTATCGCGAAGACTGGATGCGCCGGATGCTGCTGCGCGATAACCGTATCGCCGACGCCAGTGTGATCGGCAACCTAGAGCGCAATGCCTCATTCTTTGCCTCCAGCACCCTGATCATCCTGGCCGGTATTCTTACCGTGCTGGGTGCCTCGGAGCGTGCGGTGTCGTTGCTGGCAGATATCCCCATGGTGCAACAGGCTTCCCAGGGCATGTCGGAGATCAAGCTGCTGTGTTTGGCGTTGGTGTTTGTCTATGCGTTCTTCACGTTCAGTTGGTGCATGCGCCAGTACAACTTCGCGGCGGTGCTGGTGGGCTCGGCGCCGATGATCGGCGAGCGACATGTGTCCGAACAGGAGCGCCGGGCGTTTGCCCTGCGGGCGGCGCGGGTGATTTCCATGGCCGCCAACCAGTTCAACTTTGGCCTGCGGGCTTATTACTTCGGCATGACCATGCTGGCGTGGTTTGTCAGCCCCTGGTTGTTCATGTTGATGAGCAGTGGGGTGGTGTTGGTGCTGTACCGTCGGGAGTTTCACTCCGACGTCTTGCAAGTGATGGTGTATACCCAGACGGACACACCGCCACCGGAAGCGGTTAAAGAAGCCGGTTAACTAACCCTTCAAATAAAAAAGCCAGGCAAAGAAAAGCCCGCTATCTAAGCGGGCTTTCTTTTTGCAGCGAAGCTATTTCAAACCGCGGTCTCAAGAACCGGTGGCAGGGGTAGCAGGTGCTGCTTCTTTTGCGGCGGCTTCGTTCGATTCAGCCTGAGCTTTGGCAGCATCGGCGTTTTCTTTCGCAGCGTCGTTCACTTTATCCTGAGCCTTGGCCATATCTTTCTGAGCTTGCTCAGAATGTGCTGCGGCGTCTTGGGCTTTGTCTTCGGATTTCTTATCGCAGGCAGCGAGACCGAGGGCAGCGGCCAACATCATGGAAATAGCTAAAGTCTTGCGCATGGGGTGTTTCTCCTTATTGAAGATATCTACTGGCCTTTCGAGCATGGCGGTTCGGCATTAGTTCCTTTTATTCCATAGATATATAAATCGCCGACTAGCCGGAACTTTTGCCCGCCCCACCCATTCTGCGGATCAACACTAATAAGAGTCTGGAACGAATGACCGAAAACCCCTTGTTAGAGCGTGCGACACGCTTTGTCTCGGCCTTGCGCCATTGCCAAGTGCTGGGTATTACCGCTCATCATGCCAACGCAGACGGCATCACGCTGATCATGCCCTACGCACCACATCTGGTTGGCGACCCCCGGACCGGCGTGATCCACGGCGGCGCGCTGACCTCGCTGATGGACACCGCGTGCGGCATGGCGACCCTGTGCGTTTTACCCGAATTCGAAGTGTGCCCGACCCTGGACCTGCGCGTTGACTACATGCATCCCGCCGCGCCACATAAACCTGTGTACGGCTTTGCCCAATGCTACCGGGTGACCACCGACGTGATCTTCACCCGTGGCTTTGCCTACCAGGACGATCCGCAGGAACCCATCGCCCATGTGGTGGGCACATTCATGCGCATGGGCAAGCGCCTCAAGGGCGCGCAAGGACTGGGCAACACGATCAAGGGAGAGCAACCATGACGCACCGATTCAAGACTCGCCTGGAGCAGGCCCACGAGCGCGGCGATTACGAGGCGCTGCTGAGCCTGGTTCCCTACGCCAAGCTGATCGGCATCGAATGCACCCGGCTGGGGGATGAGTTGCTGTTTCGATTGCCGGCCAACAAGGACAATATTGGTAACCCTATATTGCCGGCTCTCCACGGCGGCGTGATTGCGGGCTTCATGGAGCTGTCCGCTGCATTGCATCTGCTGGTGTTCACCGGCGCGCCAGGCTTTCCGAAAATCATCGATTTTTCCCTGGATTACCTGCGCGCCGGCCAGTTTCGCGACACTTACGCCAAGTGCCTGGTGTGGCGCCAGGGCCGACGGGTGGCGAACGTGGCGATTACCGCCTGGCAAAGCACTGCGTCCGAGCCGATCGCCACTGCCCGCGCGCATTTCAAGATCGAGGAACCAAGCTCCCCTTGAAATCCTGGTCTTAGCCCCCAACTTTGATGACAACCCGCCGCCAACCCTTTAGGGCGCGGCCACTGCCATCCAATTGGAGTTTGATGACCATGAGTGTGGAAACTCAAAAGGAAACCCTGGGCTTCCAGACCGAGGTGAAGCAACTGCTGCACCTCATGATCCATTCGCTGTATTCCAACAAGGAAATCTTCCTTCGCGAATTGATCTCGAACGCCTCTGACGCTGTCGACAAATTACGTTTCGAAGCCCTGTCCAAGCCTGAGTTGCTGGAAGGTGGCGCCGAACTGAAAATCCGTGTGAGCTTTGACAAGGACGCCAAGACCGTCACGATCGAAGACAACGGTATTGGTATGAGCCGCGAAGATGCGATCACCCACCTGGGGACCATCGCCAAATCCGGTACTGCCGACTTTATGAAGAACCTGTCGGGCGACCAGAAGAAGGATTCGCACCTGATCGGCCAGTTCGGCGTGGGCTTCTACTCGGCCTTTATCGTGGCCGACAAGGTTGAAGTATTCAGCCGCCGCGCCGGCCTCGACGCCAGCGAAGGCGTGCACTGGTCGTCCAAAGGCGAGGGCGAGTTCGAAATCGCCACTATCGACAAGGCCGACCGTGGTACCCGCATCGTCCTGCACCTGAAATCCGGTGAAGACGAATTCGCCGATGGCTGGCGCCTGCGCAACATCGTCAAGAAGTACTCCGACCACATCGCTTTGCCGATCGAGCTGCCGAAAGAACAAGCGGCCGCCGAAGGCGAAGAGGCACCTGCCCAGGAATGGGAAGTGGTCAACCGCGCCAGCGCGCTGTGGACCCGTCCGCGTACCGAGATCAAGGACGAGGAATACCAGGAGTTTTACAAGCACATCGGTCACGACTACGAAAACCCGCTGAGCTGGAGCCACAACAAGGTCGAAGGCAAGCTGGAATACAGCTCGTTGCTCTACGTACCGGCCCGTGCCCCGTTCGACCTGTACCAGCGTGAAGCGCCAAAAGGCCTGAAGCTCTACGTGCAGCGCGTGTTCGTGATGGACCAGGCGGAATCCTTCCTGCCGCTGTACCTGCGCTTCATCAAAGGCGTGGTCGACTCCAACGACCTGTCGCTGAACGTGTCGCGGGAAATCCTGCAGAAAGACCCGATCATCGACTCCATGAAGTCGGCGCTGACCAAGCGCGTGCTCGACATGCTGGAAAAACTGGCGAAGAACGAGCCTGAGCAATACAAAGGTTTCTGGAAAAACTTCGGCCAGGTCATGAAAGAAGGCCCGGCGGAAGATTTTGCCAACAAGGAAAAAATCGCCGGCCTGCTGCGTTTTGCCTCCACCCAGGGCGACGACGGCGAGCAGGTTGTGTCGCTGGCCGAATACTTGGCGCGCGCCAAGGAAGGTCAGGACAAGATCTACTACCTCACCGGCGAAACCTACGCACAGGTCAAGAACAGCCCGCACCTGGAAGTCTTCCGCAAGAAAGGCATCGAAGTGCTGCTGCTGACCGACCGTATCGATGAGTGGCTGATGAGCTACCTCAACGAGTTCGATGGCAAGTCCTTCGTCGACGTGGCCCGTGGTGACCTGGACCTGGGTAACCTGGATTCCGAAGAAGAGAAGAAAGAAGCCGAAGAAGTCGCCAAGTCCAAAGAGGGCCTGGTCGAGCGGATCAAGGCGTCCCTGGGCGATGCGGTCAGCGAAGTGCGGGTTTCCCACCGCCTGACGGATTCCCCGGCGATCCTGGCCATCGGCGAGCAGGACCTGGGCATGCAGATGCGCCAGATCCTCGAAGCCAGCGGCCAGAAGGTTCCGGATTCCAAGCCGATCTTCGAATTCAACCCGGCTCACCCGCTGATCGAGAAGCTCGATGGCGAGCAGAGCGAAGAGCGTTTTGGCGACCTGTCGCACATCCTCTTCGACCAGGCGGCCCTGGCCGCTGGTGACAGCCTGAAAGACCCGGCTGCCTATGTGCGCCGCCTTAACAAGTTGTTGGTAGAGCTGTCGGTCTGACCCCGTTGTAGAAAAACCCGCTTCGGCGGGTTTTTTCGTTCTAGTGCACCTCAACTGGAGTAAATGATGAGCCAAGTCACTGTACGTTCCGTGGTCTATCAGATTGATGGCCAGTCTTACGAAAGCCGCCTCGCGTTCGATGCCAGCCACACGGGCCCGTTGCCCGGCCTGCTGATGGCGCCGAACTGGATGGGGGTGAGTGCGGGTGCTGAAGAAATTGCCAAAAGCGTGGCCGGCAAGGGCTACGTGGTACTGATCGCCGACCTGTACGGGCAGACCGTACGCCCGTCGAATGGCGATGAAGCCGGCGCTGCGATGATGCCGTTGAAGAACGACCGTGCATTGTTGAACAAGCGCATGCAGGCGGCCTTCGAGCAACTGCAGGGCCAGACCGAGGCAGCGGTTGATACCTCGAAACTGGCGACCTTTGGTTTCTGCTTCGGCGGTTGCTGCTCCCTGGAGCTGGCGCGTACCGGTGCGCCGGTCAAGGCTGCCATCTCGTTCCACGGCACCCTCGACACGCCAAACCCGGCGGATGCGAAGAACATGAAGGGCTCAGTGCTGGTCCTGCATGGCGCTTCTGACCCGTTGGTCCCTAAAGAGCAACTGCCGGCGTTCGAAGATGAAATGAACGCGGCCGGCGTGGATTGGCAATTGCTGAGCTACGGCGGCGCGGTGCATTCCTTCACCGACCCGCATGCGAATGTGCCGGGCAAGATGATGTACGACGCGAAGACGGCCAAGCGGGCTTTCCAGTCGATGCATAACTTGCTGGATGAAGTGTTCAAGGGCTGATTCTTCAGCGCCTGTTTTGGCCTCTTCGCGAGCAAGCCCGCTCCCACAATTGACGGTGTTCACAAGTCAAAATGTGTGAGCGGGCTTGCTCGCGAATGCTACCTCACCGGCAACTCAATTCTTTCTGACTCACCCGGCACCGTCGGCCAATCCCCAGCCGCCCACCGCTGCCTGGCCTGTTCGATCACCGCCGGATCACTCGCGACAAAATTCCAATTGATCCGCCGAGGCCCATCCAGCGGCGCACCGCCAAACACCACCAGGTGGCAATCGCTTTCGGCAAACAGTGTCATCTCCTGACCAGCCGGCAGCACCACCAGGCTGTGCACTTCAAGCGTCTCGCCGTCCAACTGCGCTTCCCCCTCCAGCACATACACCGCGCGTTCCTCATGCTCATCCGGAATCAGCAGGGTTGTGGCCGTTTGCATCTGCACCTCGGCATACAGCGTGGGCGACAGCACCGGCACCGGCGATTTGAGGCAGAACCCATCGCCCGCGATCAGGCGTATCTGCACGCCCAGGTTGTCACTCACCGGCAGGCTGGCTGCCGGGTGATGGCTGTAGTGCCCCGGCCCGGTCTCGTGGTCCTTGGGGGAGGCCAGCCACACCTGCAACCCGTGCAGGCTGAAACCTTCGGCCCTGACTGCTTCGGGGGTGCGTTCGACGTGAGCGATGGCGCTGCCGGCGGTCATCCAGCTGACGTCGCCGGCCTGCACCACTTGGTCCGAGCCCAGGCTGTCTTTGTGCTGCAACGCGCCTTCAAACAGGTAGGTGAGGGTCGACAGCCCGATATGCGGATGTTGGCGGATATTCATGCCGTCACCCGGCGCATAGCGGGTGAGCAACATGTGGTCAAAAAACACAAAAGGCCCGACGCTGCGGCATTCTCGCGAAGGCAGCGGGCGCAGGATAGGTTGGCCTTCGACATCTTCGGGGCGAGGGCGGATCACGGTAAGGGTGGTCATGGTGCGTCCCAGTCTGAGCGGGTTAGATGCTGCTGAGCATAACCCGCTCGACGGGAGGTTGCCGCTATTGGCTGAACGCGCCTTCCGACAGTTGGGTGTCGATGCTGATCTCGGCGGTGGTCATCAGCTTGTGCACCGGGCAGCGATCGGCCACGCGATGCAGTTCATCGCGCTGTTCGTCGGTGAGTACGCCCTTGAGCGTCAGCTTGACGTTGAGTGTGTATTTGCCCTTTTGTTCTTCGGCGGCATCGTGGGTGACTTCCACGGTCACACCGGTCAACGGGATGTCTTTTTTCTGTGCGTAAAGCTTTACGGTCAGGGCTTTGCAGGAGGCCAGTGCGGCGTCGAAGTAGTCATGGGGGGAGGGCGCCGAATCATCGCCACCCAGGCTTTTGGGCAGGTCGGTGAACAACTCGTGGTTGTTGATCGTGACGCTATGGCGGAAGTTGTCCTGGTTCAGGGTATTTACGGTAACTGGCATGGCAAACCTCACAAGATGGCAGGATGAAGGTCATGCAGTTATAGAGCATGCTGGCACTTCGGTGTTCCGCGTTTTTTGCCGGATGAACCCCGGCAGGGCGCACAAGGTCTACCCGTATCAGCCCTTATCGAGGTTTTACCGTGCCCTGGACCCGCCTGAGCCTTGCCCTGTTGCTCGCCGCCAGCAGCCTTACCGTGCAGGCCCGCGACTATGCCTACAGCGATGCGCACCTGCATTACGTCGATTTTTTCCAGGAAACCGCCGGCATGGACAAGCTGCTCAAGGCGATGGCTGACAACCGCATCGAGCACGTGATGATTTCCGGCATTCCGGTCGCAAAGAAATGGCACGAAGACGAACCCAAGCGCCCGCGCTACTACGCCGGTGACGATGCCGATGCCTACTGGTACAGCGCCACCGACGTGATCGTGGCCGCAGCGGTCAACAAACTGCCCCCTGAGCAGCGCCCACGCTTTCATCCGTTTCTGTCCGGCTTCAACCCCAACGACAAGAACTCGGCGGCCCATATCCAGCGCATGCTCGACCTCAACCCGGGGCTGTGGCAGGGCATCGGCGAAGTCTTCACCCGCCATGACGACCTCACGGCCATCACCGCCGGCGACACCCCACGCGCCAATAACGAAGCCATGACCCGCATTTATCACTTGGCGGCGGAACACGACCTGCCCGTGATGCTGCACTCCAACATCACCTCCAAGCGCGAGCGCAACCCGCTGTACCTGGCCGAGGTCGAGCAGCCCCTGCGCAACCATCCCCATACCCGCTTCATTTGGGCCCATGCCGGCACCAGTAAGGAAATCCACCGCCATCAGGTGCAGATGGACTTTTTGCTGCCGACCTTGAGCCGCCTGCTGGAGACTTACCCCAACCTGTACATCGACCTGTCCTGGAGCATGCTCACGCCGTATTTGCTGGATGACGCAGGGCTGCCGCGCCCGGAGTGGGTCAAGCTGGTGGAGCGCTTCCCCGAGCGGTTTATGCTGGGCTCGGACGTTGTAGGGCGGTTCAACAAGCTCGGTAAGGAAATGCGCCGCTTCGACCCGTTCCTGGATGCCCTGCCGGAGGACGTCGCTCGCAAAGTCGCACGGGACAACTTTTTGGCGATCCTGCCTAAAGCGCCGAGCGATGGTGTAGCGCGTTGATATCGCGTTTTCGTCTTACGCAAAACGAGTAATAGGCCGATACCTTTCAAGAGCCAGCTGCAAATGGATGCAGCGCAATTGGAAGGAGCCAAGGCATGAGTATTAGAAGTCTGAATATCGCCCCGCGCGCGGGCTTGGGGTTTGGCCTATTGGCGTTGATGGTATTTGCCCTGGGCGGCTTTGCCCTGTTGCAGATGGCCAATATGCGCCAGCAATCGGACCAGGTGGAGAACAACTGGCTGCCCAGCGTGATGGCGGTGGGGCAGATGAGTCAGGACTTGCTGCGTGTTCGGGCGCTGACCTTGCGCCTGCTGGTCAACCGCGATTCCCAGGCGCTGGCGCAGAACGAACAGAAACTGGGCGACCTGAAAAGCGGCCTGCATCATGCGCAGACTCTCTACGAGGCGCTGATTGTGCTGCCCGAGGAACGCACGCTGTTTGATCGCTTCAAGGCCCAGGAACAGCAATACCTGCAACGCCAGGAGCAGGTCATGGGGTTTTCCAAGGCCAACCAGCTGGAAGACGCGATCAGGGTGGTCAATGGCGAGATGAACCAGATCGCCGATGAAATGGCCGCGACCCTGCACGAACTGGTCAACCTCAACAAAGCCAACGCCAACCAGGCGGCCAGCCTGGCGCAGAGCGTGTTCAGCCAGTCGCGCAGCTGGGTGGTCGGCATGATCGTGCTCACGGCGCTGATCACCATCGGCCTGGCGGTGTGGCTGACGCGCAGCATCGTGCTGCCCCTGGCGCAGTCGTTGAAAGTGGCCCAGGGCGTGGCCAGTGGCGATCTGACGGGCGAGATCAGCGTCAGTGGCAACGACGAGCCGGCGCGCCTGCAGCAGGCGCTCAAGGGCATGCAGGAGAACCTGCGTGACACCATCCGGCGTATCTCCGAGTCTTCCAACCAGTTGGCGTCAGCCTCGGAAGAACTCAGTTGTGTGACCGAAGACGCCACCCGCGGCTTGCACCAGCAGAATCAGGAAATCGAGCAGGCCGCCACGGCGGTCAATCAGATGACCTCAGCGGTGGAGGAGGTGGCAAGCAATGCAGTGGCCACGTCCCAGGCGTCACGCGAGTCCGACCGCATTGCCCAGCACGGGCGCGAGCAGGTGCACCAGACGGTGGTGTCCATCGAGGCGCTGGCCACTGACGTGACCGACAACGTGACGCAGGTCGAGGACCTGGCGCAAAAGGTCTATGGGATCAGCAAGGTGCTCGACGTGATCCGCTCGATTGCCGAGCAGACCAACCTGCTGGCGCTGAATGCCGCCATTGAAGCCGCACGCGCTGGGGATGCCGGGCGTGGCTTTGCGGTGGTGGCTGATGAAGTGCGCGCCCTGGCCCATCGCACCCAGCAGTCGACCCAGGAAATCGAGCAGATGATCAGCGGCATTCAGCAGGGCACCGATCAGGCGGTCAGCTCGATGCAGCAGAGCAATACGCGGGCGCGTTCGACCTTGGATATCGCCAAGTCGGCGGGCACGGCGCTGGAGGAAATTGCGTCGGCGTTCACCTTGATCAACGAGCGCAACCTGGTAATTGCCAGCGCATCCGAGCAACAGGCGGCGGTGGCGCGGGAGGTGGATCGCAACTTGATGAACATCCGCGACCTGGCGCATCAGACATCGACCGGGGCGAATCAGACCAGTGCGGCGAGCCAGGAGTTGTCGCGCTTGGCGGTGGACCTGAACACGATGGTGGCGCGATTTTCGGTGTAGGGCCGGGTACCGAGTTGGCGCTATCGCAGGCAAGCCAGCTCCCACAGGGGAATGCGTTTCAAATGTGGGAGCTGGCTTGCCTGCGATGAAGGCGACTCGGTCTCAAATCCATTACCCACAAAAAAGCCCCGAACCAGTCGGGGCTTTTTCATGCAATCAAGCTACAGGTCTTACTGACCCTGCCAGCGTTTCAGCACCAGGGTAGCGTTAGTGCCACCAAAGCCGAAGCTGTTGCTCATCACGGTGTCGATTTTTGCATTCTCAACGGTCTTGGTCAGGATCGGCATGTCAGCCACCACCGGATCAATCTCGTCGATGTTGGCCGAACCGGCCATGAAGTTGCCTTCCATCATCAGCAGGCAGTAGATCGCTTCGTGAACGCCGGCGGCGCCCAGGGAGTGACCGGACAGGCTCTTGGTGGAACTGATGGCCGGGGCCTTGTCGCCGAATACCGCACGCACGCCTTCCATTTCCTTGGCGTCGCCGACCGGAGTCGAGGTGCCGTGGGTGTTCAGGTAGTCGATTGGAGTATCCACAGTGGACATGGCCATCTGCATGCAACGGATGGCGCCTTCACCGCTTGGGGCAACCATGTCGTAGCCGTCGGAAGTGGCGCCGTAGCCGACGATTTCCGCGTAGATCTTGGCACCACGGGCCAGAGCGTGTTCCAGCTCCTCGACCACCACCATGCCGCCACCGCCGGCGATGACGAAACCGTCACGCTTGGCGTCGTAGGCGCGGGAGGCCTTTTCCGGGGTTTCGTTGTACTGGGTGGACAGCGCGCCCATGGCGTCGAACAGGAACGACTGGCTCCAATGCTCTTCTTCACCGCCGCCGGCGAAGACGATGTCCTGCTTGCCCAGCTGGATCTGCTCGACGGCAGTACCGATGCAGTGAGCACTGGTGGCGCACGCGGAGGAGATCGAGTAGTTCACGCCCTTGATCTGGAACGGCGTGGCCAGGCAGGCCGAAACGGTGCTGCCCATGGTCCGTGTAACACGGTACGGGCCAACGCGCTTCACGCCTTTTTCGCGCAGGATGTCCAGCGCTTCCATCTGGTTGAGGGTCGATGCGCCGCCGGAGCCGGCGATCAGGCCGGTGCGTACGTTCGATACCTGGTCTTCGCTCAGGCCGGAGTCGGCGATCGCGTCTTTCATCGCCAGGTAGGCGTAGGCGGCAGCGTGGCCGACGAAGCGATAGATCTTGCGATCGATCAGTTCTTCGAGGGGCAGGTCGATGGAGCCGGAAACCTGGCTACGCAGACCCATTTCGGCATATTCCGGGTTGAAGCGGATGCCAGGGCGACTTGCACGCAGGTTAGCGGTGACGGTCTCTTTGTCATTGCCCAGGCAAGAAACAATGCCCAGACCAGTGATAACGACGCGGCGCATGCGGATAACCCTTAAAAGTTGTCAGTGGAAGTGAATACGCCGACCCGAAGGCCTTCGGCAGTATAGATCTCGCGACCGTCGACGCTCACCGAACCATCGGCGATGGCGAGGTTCAGCTTGCCCTTGAGGACGCGCTTGATCTGAATGTTGTAGGTGACTTTCTTGGCGGTCGGCAGGACCTGGCCAAAGAACTTCACTTCGCCCGAACCCAGGGCGCGACCGCGACCCGGCAGGCCTTGCCAGCCGAGGAAGAAACCGACCAGTTGCCACATGGCGTCAAGGCCCAGGCAACCTGGCATCACAGGGTCGCCTTCGAAATGGCAGGCGAAGAACCACAGGTCCGGGGTGATATCCAGCTCGGCGACCAATTCACCTTTGCCGTACTTGCCACCCTCTTCGCTGATATGGGTGATGCGATCCACCATCAGCATGTTCGGGGCGGGCAGTTGCGCGTTACCTGGGCCGAACAGCTCACCGCGACTGCAGCGCAGCAGGTCTTCCCGAGTAAAGGCGTTTTGTTTGGTCATGCGAGCTCCTCAATAATCCCATGCGGCAGGGTAGGGCAAATCTTCCCGAACCGAATGAAGCGTTCATGCCTCATGTCGGCAGCCTACACATAGACTATTGCGTTGTAGTGAAAGTCACAGCGGCAAGGCACTGAATGTACACTTGTTCACTGAAATTTTAAACCGGGCCTGTTTATGGGCCCGTTCGGGTGCCTAAGACTGCCGCACTTTCGTCTTTCACGCCAGTCGGAGTTGGCTGATGGCGCGGCGCTATTGCACCCAGCGCTGCAGGATTTGCTGCAAATCCGTGCGTTTGAACGGCTTGGCCAGGTAATCGTTCATTCCGGCTGCCAAACAGGCTTCCCGGTCACCCTGCAAGGCGTTGGCGGTGAGGGCGATGATCGGCAGGTCGGCGCAGCCCGGCAGTTGGCGAATTTGCCGGGTGGCCTCGTAGCCATCAATCAGCGGCAACCGGCAATCCATCAGGATCACCGTGAAAATCAGGCTCTCGGCGCTGCGGATCGCTTCGGCGCCGTCGGCGGCCAGGCTCACTTCAAAGCCCAGGCTGCGCAGCATGGCTTCGACCACGGTGCGGTTGACCGGGTTGTCTTCCACCAGCAGGACATGCCGGCCATTGCCGGCGCTGGCCTTGCCGTCGGCATCGCTGGCAATGGCCGGCACGCTGTGCTGGTCGATGGCCAGGGGGATTTCCAGGGTGAACACCGAACCACGGCCTTCTTCGCTCTGGGCGCGCAGGGTGCCGCCCATGCGTTCGGCCAGGGTGCGGGCGATGGGCAGGCCCAGGCCGGTGCCGCCGTAACGTCTTGAAATGGAACTGTCGGCCTGCTGGAACGCGTCGAACATCAATTCCAGGCGTTCGGTGGAAATCCCGATGCCGCTGTCGCGCACGGTGCAGGTGAACCACACCAGTTCATGGTCGAGGGTCTGCCAGTGCGGCTCGACGCTGACGCTGCCGTGTTCGGTGAACTTCAAGGCATTGCCGATCAGGTTCACCAGGATCTGGCGGATCCGCGTCGGGTCACCCTGCACCCGCAAGGCGTCCATCCCCGGCGGGATCGACAGCTGCAGCGCCAACCCGCGCTGCTGGGCGCTGTGCTGGAACGCCTGGGCGCAGCTGTTGATCAGGTCCGCGAGGTTGAATGGAATGTGCTCCAACTCCAGGGCGGCGCGTTCGATCCGCGAGAAGTCGAGAATGTCGTTGATGACCTTGAGCAAATGCTCGGTGGATTCGGAGGCCAGCGCCGCGTACTCGGTCTGCTCCTCGGTCATCTCGGTGGTTTCCAGCAACTGCAACATGCCCAGCACGCCGTTCATGGGCGTGCGCAACTCATGGCTCATCATCGCCAGGAAATCCGACTTGGCGTTGTTGGCGCGCTCAGCCTCTTCGCGGGTCTGGATCAACTGGGCCATGGCTTGTTGCTGTTCGCGACTGGCCTGGTTGAGGCCCTCGGCGAGGTTGTTGATATGCCGCGACAGGTCGCCCAGTTCCGAGTCATCCACGATGGGCAGCGGGGTCTTGTAGTCGCCTTGCTGGATGGCCTTCACCGCGTGGCCCATGGCGCTGATCGGCTGCGACAGGCTGGCGGCCAGGCGCCTGGCGAGCAGGAAGGTAAACAGCAGGGCGAACAGCGCGAGGATGCCGGCCTTGAACAGGATCTCTTGCTGGCGCTGGCTGAACGCGTCGTTGGACATGCCGACGATCACCCGGCCCAGGTAGTCCGCGCGCGGCGCCTTGGGTTCGTTGAGGTTGTCCTGGAAGAAGTCATTGCCCAACTGGATGTGTTGCAGGCGGATCGGCGCCTGGAACACTTTGACCGACAGCGAGCGGTCATGTTTTTCCGACGGTTGCTCGACATACACCAGGATGTTCTCGCTGCTGTCCTGGATCTCCAGGAACCGCACGTGGGGCGTGGCCAGCGTGGCGCGCAACAGGCTGTCGAGCACATCGTTGTTGCCGGAGATCACCCCGTACTCGGTGGCGGGCGCCAGTTGGTTGGCGATCAGCTGGCCGGTGTGGTCCAGTTCCTGGCGCAGGTCCTGGATACGCACGAAGGTGAAGAAGCTGATCAACAGCAACGTCAGCAACAGCGCCGGGCCCAGGGTGATGAGCTGGGTGCGGGTGTTGATGTCCCAACGACGACGCAAGGTCATGGGCGTTTTTCTCCTTCGGCCAATCGGGTGGCGACGCTGGCTTCGTCCACCTGTTCGATCCCCAGTGAGCGGGCGACTTGCGGGTTGCCCACGACTTTGAAGCGTTCCGGGTACAGCGAGCGCGGCCAGTTCCCCGGTGGATGGTCGAGCAAGCGGTCGAGCACCGTCAGCCAGTCGGCCTGGTCGCTGTAGGTGCTGGCCAGGCTGCCGGCGCGCACAAAGCCCGCGTTCGGGCCCACCAGCGGCAGTTGCTGGGCGTAGCTGCTCAGCAACAGGTTCTTCGCGGTCTTGGGGTTGTACAACTGCGGGTCGTCGAGGCCGAGCAGCACGTCACTGTTGCGAAACAGGGTTTGCATCGGCCGACTGTCATTAATGTTGCCCCAGAGCTGCGGCACGATCTCCAGGCCCAGGGGCGTGGCGTGCTGGCGCAGTTCGGGCAGGAGAAATTCACTGTCGGCGCCATAGAGCACGCCGATGCGCCGCGCCTGGGGCAGGATGCTCGCGATCAGGCGCAGTTGGCGCTCCAGCGGCGGGTCACTCCACAGCAGGCTGATGCGTGGGTGCTGGGTGCTGCCCAGGCGCTGGTGGGCCTGCAGCCGGCTGATGCGCAGCACCAGTGTCGGCGGGCCCTGGGTGTCCTGCAAGCGCCAGTCGAGGCCCGGCAGGTCGAGCAGGATCAGCCGCGTGTTGGCCGGCAGGCGGCTGGGGGCCGGCATGTCTTTGAGCGGTGTGAAGGTGACGTGGTCTTCGGGGCGTTGCTGGGCCAGGGCCTGGGTGAAGGCCTGCACGCCGGCGCCGTCTTCGGCGGCGGTCAGCAGGATATCGGCGCTCCAGGCTGGCGCGCTGAATAGCAGGCACGCGAGCAGCACCGCGCGTCGCCAGCGCCGAGTGATAAAGAAGCAGGTCATCCGTGACGAGTCGCCCATGTCAGAACTCTAACTCCGCGCTGAAGTAGAGCACATGGCGATGGTCATAATTGTTATCGGCCCAGGTGGTGGGCTGGTTATCCAGGCGTTCCTGCAACATGCCGGCCAGCTCCACGTTGGCTTTGCCCAGGGCAATGCGCTTGGCCACCCGCAGGTCGACCCGTTCGAAGCGATATTGGTTGAGCGCGTCATCGCCGTAGTAGAACAGCGCGCTGGACCAGCCTCGGCCCCATTCGCGCAACCAACCGGCGGAGCCGCTGTTGCGCGCGGTCTGCGCTTTGTCCCGCGGGTTGCTGCTGGTGGCGTCGACGTAAGCATAGGTCAGCCGCAGGCGGTCGGCGTTGCTCACGCGCCAGTCGAACTGGGATTCGGCGCCGGTGAACCGCGAACTGTTGGCGTTGCTGGCAATGTATTGGTTATTGCGCAGCGGCGAGCTGATCATGTCGGTGATCTCGTCATAGAACAGTTTCACGTCCATGTTCAGCCCGATGTCGGCAAAGAAGCCGTTGTACCCCAGTTCCCGTGACTTCATCATCTCTTTATCGAGGTTGCCCGGGCCCCGGGTCTTTACGAAGTATTGCCCGGTGGTCTGCCCATAGGCGGGGGAGCTGAGGTTGGTGACGCGGTAGCTCCAGTTGACGTTGTTCTCGAACATGTCCGGTGAGCGGATCGCTTCGGAGTACACCGCGCGCAGGCCGTGGCGCGGGTTGATCAGGTAGTTGACCGCCACCCGGGGCGTGAGCGAGTTGCCGCTCAGGTGGGTGTCTTCATACATGGCGCCGCCTTGCAGCAGCCAATGTTCGCTGGCGCGCCACTCCAACTGGCCGAACAGGCGCCAGGTGGTGTCGTCCAGGGTGCCGTTGAAGTAGGTGTCGGAGTCGGCGCGGTCGTAGCGGTAGTTCATGCCGCTGACCAGGCGCAGGCTGTCGGACAGGCTGAGGGTGTCCTGAATCTCCAGGTCGTAGCGGCTTTCGCGGGTGCTCTGGTCGATGTCACCGCACACGCTCTGGCTGGCACCGTCGCGCCATTGCTGCAGCACTTGGTTGGCCAGCGCTTGCTCGGCGGCGCTGCCGGGTGGTGCGCTGCCCTGGCTGTAGGTGTCCATATGCCGGGCGAGCAGTTCGGCGTAGTTGGGGTTCATCTGCCACAGCTGGGTCAACTCGGGGCTGAACGACACCTTGGCGTCACAGGCCTTCCAGATTTGCCGGCGGTCCCACTGTTGCGCCGAGCCTTGGATATACAGGCTGTGGTCTGGGTTGAAGTCGAAGTTCCAGCGCAGGGAGCCGGCGTAGTCCTTGGCCGTGACGTCGGAATTGTTGCCGCCTTCGGTAATCCCGGCAAATACCGGGCTGTAGGTATAAGGACGCTGGTTGGTGCCTTCCTTTGCATCCAGCTGCAAGTCGATGCTTTGTTGCGTGTTCAGCGTCTGGCTGATCGCCAGGCTGAAGCGGTTCAGACGCCGGCTGTCACGGCGGTCGGCGCCTGCGGCATCGCTGTCGAAGCCGTCGTCCTGTTGCCCGGAGAGGGACAGGCGCAAGTCACCGGTTTCCCAGCCCGCGCCCTGGCTGGCATAGAAGTCATTGATGCCGCGCTCGCCGCGCACCACCTTGACCCGCGTGCCGTGGCTGTTGGCCGGTGAGCGCGTAAGAATGTTGACCACTGCCATCAAGGCATTGGCGCCATAGCTGACGGTGTTGGGGCCGCGGAACACTTCGATGCGCTCGATATCTTCCATGGCCACCGGAATGTCACTCCAGTCCACAGTGGCCAGGCCGGCGCGGTACACCGAGCGGCCATCGATCAACACCTGCATGCGCCGCGCATCGCTGGCACTGGTGCCGTGGTAGTTCACTGCCGCCTGGTTGCCGGTGGTGTAGCCGACCATCATCCCCGGCACCAGGCGCAGCAGCTCACTGATGTCCCGTGCACCGCTGGCCTTGATCAGCTCGCTGTCGATCACGGTCATGCTGCCGGGCACGGCGGCGGCCGATTGCTTGAGGCGCGTGGCAGTCAGCACCTGGGGCAGCGGCTGGCTGTCGAGGAACAGGTCGTCGGCCAGCGCCGGTGCGCTGCACAACAACATCAACCAGAGGGATGAGCGAGGAGGAGGGCCCAAATACACGGCACGGCCTTGATAATTGCGGATAGCCGCCCATGTTAACTGAGGTGGGGCCTTTTGCCAGTCGCCGGACTTGCAATTACTTCATGTAAACCTGGCATTTTCCGACAAACGCACGAATTGATACGGGGGCTGGCCGCAAGCGGGTCGGCCCGTATAATGCCGGCATCGCCACTGGTATGGATTAACGGATTGCATATGACTGAACAGCGCCCTATCGCGGTCCTGGGAGGCGGAAGTTTTGGTACCGCCGTGGCAAACCTGCTGGCCGAGAACGGCCACGCTGTGCGCCAGTGGATGCGCGATCCCGAACAGGCCGAGGCCATCCGGGTGCACCGGGAAAATCCGCGTTACCTCAAAGGCATCAAGATTCATCCGGCCGTCGAGCCTGTTACCGACCTGCTGGAAACCCTCACCGCCTGCGACCTGTGCTTCGTCGCGCTGCCCTCCAGCGCCTTGCGCTCGGTGCTGGCGCCCCACGCCGAACGCCTGGCGGGCAAGCTGCTGGTCAGCCTGACCAAGGGCATCGAAGCGCAAACCTTCAAGCTGATGAGCGAGATCCTGGAAGAGATCGCGCCCCAGGCGCGCATTGGCGTACTGTCCGGGCCGAACCTGGCGCGGGAAGTCGCCGAGCACGCGCTGACCGCCACAGTGGTGGCCAGTGAAGACGAGGAACTGTGCGAGCGCGTCCAGGCGGTGCTGCATGGCCGTACCTTCCGGGTCTACGCCAGCAGCGACCGCTTTGGCGTCGAGCTGGGCGGTGCACTGAAAAACGTCTACGCGATCATCGCCGGCATGGCCGTGGCGCTGGGCATGGGCGAAAACACCAAAAGCATGCTGATCACCCGTGCCTTGGCCGAGATGACCCGCTTTGCAGTGAACCAGGGCGCCAACCCGATGACGTTCCTGGGGCTGGCCGGCGTCGGCGACCTGATCGTCACCTGCTCCTCGCCGAAAAGCCGCAACTACCAGGTGGGGTTCGCCCTCGGCCAGGGCTTGAGCCTGGAAGACGCGGTCACGCGCCTGGGCGAAGTGGCCGAAGGCGTCAACACCCTCAAGGTGCTCAAGGCCAAGGCCCAGGAAGTCGGTGTGTATATGCCGCTGGTCGCCGGGTTGCACGCGATCCTGTTTGAAGGGCGCACCTTGAACCAAGTCATCGAGTTGCTGATGCGCGCCGAGCCGAAAACCGATGTCGACTTTATTTCCACCAGTGGTTTCAACTGAGGAACGCGTCATGAACGATCCGAAAGCAGCCCCCAAGTACGAATCCATTGCCTTGCGCATCCTCTGGATGCTGGTGTTTGCCCTGGTGTGGCAGGTGGCGCAGTTCCTGCTCGGTGCACTGGTGGTGGTGCAGTTGATCTATCGCCTCGTCTACAGCGCGCCGAACCTGGGCCTGATGAACTTCGGCGACAGCCTCAGCCAGTTCCTTGCACAGATCGGCCGTTTCGGCAGCTTCCACACCGAACAGAAGCCCTGGCCGTTCGCCGACTGGCCCACCCCCCGCGCGCCCGAGGGCGAAACCGCCCACAGCGTGCCGCCCGCGCCACACCCGGTGCGTGACGAGGAGCCGAAGCTGTGAAGCTGTGGATACTGCGCCACGGTGAGGCCGAAGGGCATGCGCGCACCGATGCCGAGCGCAACCTCACCGAGCATGGCCGCGCCGAAGTGTTGCGCAGTGCTGCGCAACTGATCGGCCAGCCCCTCAGCGCGATCATCGCCAGCCCTTATGTGCGGGCGCAGCAGACCGCACACCTGGTGCGTGAGGCGTTGGGTTTTGAGCCGCAGATTCGCACGGTGCCGTGGCTGACACCGGAGGGCAACCCGCAGTTGGTGCTGCAAAACCTCGACAGCGATGACAACGTGCTGCTGGTCAGCCATCAACCGTTGGTGGGCAGCCTGATCAGCTTCCTGCAGCATGGCCATCAGCGCCAGCCGCAGCCGATGCACACCGCCAGCCTGGCGGAACTGGAGGGAGATTTCCCGCTGGCAGGGCTGATGAACCTGGTCAGTGTGAAGAATCCGTAGGCGTTATCGCTGCTTTGTGTGTGCTATATAGTCAACCGAGCAAGTGCTTGGTTGGCTATCATCGGACCACAAAGGAGCGCGTCCCATGCCCGTCGCTTTTCGTTTGCCGTTGCAGGTCTTCTTTGAACGTCAAGCGCGACATCCGCGCCAGACTTTTCTGGTCCAGCCCGTCGGCGGCGGCCAGGTCCAACGCCTCACCTGGAGCGAGGCCGGCCACCAGGCCCGCTGCGCCGCGCACTGGCTGCGCGCCCGGGAGTTGCCCCAGGGCTCGCACATTGCCCTGATCTCGAAAAACTGCGCCCACTGGATCATCGCCGACCTGGCGATCTGGATGGCCGGGCATGTCTCGGTGCCGCTGTACCCCAACCTCACCGCCGACTCCGTTGCCCATGTGCTCACCCATTCCGAGGCGGCGCTGGTGTTTATCGGCAAGCTTGACGACTGGCCAGCCATGGCGCCCGGCGTGCCGTCCGATGTCCCGACCATCAGCTTGCCGTTATGCCCGCCGGGCGCGTTCGATTTTACCTGGGCCGACCTGCAAGCCAGCTCGCCGATCCAGGACAATCCTCAGCCGGCCGCCGCAGAGCTGGCCACCATCATCTATACCTCCGGCACCACCGGCTTGCCCAAAGGCGTGATGCACAGCTTCGGCGCGCTGGGGTTTGCCGCCACCCGTGGCACCGAGTTGTTCGGGTTGGGGGAGGGCGACCGGCTGCTGTCGTACCTGCCGTTGTGTCACGTGGCAGAACGGATGTTTGTGGAAATGGCGGCGATCTACACCGGGCAGACGGTGTTTTTCGCCGAAAGCCTGGATACCTTTCTGACTGATCTGCGTAGGGCGCGTCCGACCGCACTGTTTGGTGTGCCGCGCATTTGGACCAAATTCCAGATGGGCGTCTACGCCAGGATCCCGGAAAAGCGCCTGGACTTCCTGCTGCGCCTGCCCTTTATCGGCAAGCGCGTGGGCCACAAGGTGCTCGCCGGCCTGGGCCTGGATGCGTTGCGCATCGCGCTGTCCGGGGCGGCGCCGGTGCCCGAGGCGCTGCTGCGCTGGTATCAGCGCCTGGGCCTGGATGTGCTGGAGGTGTATGGCATGACCGAGAGCTGTGGCTACTCCCACGTGTGTCGGCCCGGCCAGCAGACCCTCGGCTGGATCGGCCTGCCGTGCCCCGGTGTGGACGTGCGCATCGACCCCTCGGGCGAAGTCCAGGTGCGCAGCGGCGCGACCATGCTCGGCTATTACAAGGACCCGCAGAAAACCGCCGAGACGATCACCGCCGACGGCTTCCTGCGCACCGGTGACAAGGGCGAGCAGGATGCCGATGGCCGGCTGCGCCTGACCGGGCGGCTCAAGGAAATCTTCAAGACCAGCAAAGGCAAATACGTCGCTCCCGCGCCGATTGAAAACCGCCTGGCCGAACATGCGCGCATCGAGCAGGTGTGCGTGGTGGGCGATGGCCTCACCGCGCCGATTGGGCTGTGCGTGTTATCGGCGGTAAACGAAGACCCGCACGCACTGCGCAGCAGCCTTGAACGCTGGCTGGAACAGGTCAACCAGGCGCTGGATAAACATGAACGCCTGCGCCAGTTAGTGGTGGTGAAAGACAACTGGGCGGTGGAAAACGGCTTCCTGACCCCGACCCTGAAGATCAAGCGCAACGTGATCGAATCGACTTACGGTGCACATTTCCAAGCCTGGAGCGAGCGCTCCGAATCCGTTCTGTGGCAGGATTAGGCTCATCATAAAACCAAAAAGGACAACGGCATGAGCCTGTGGCGCACTCAACCGAATATCGATCAACTCAATGCGATCCAGAAAAACACCATCGGTGAACTGCTGGACATTCGCTTTGAAAGCTTTGACGACGACTCCCTGACAGCCAGCATGGTGGTTGATCATCGCACCCATCAGCCCTACGGCTTGTTGCATGGCGGTGCGTCGGTGGTGTTGGCCGAAAGCGTGGGTTCCATGGCCGCCTACCTGTGCATCGATGCCAGCAAGTTCTATTGCGTGGGGCTGGAGGTCAACGCCAACCACCTGCGCGGTGTGCGCAGCGGGCGCGTGACGGCGGTGGCCAAGGCGATCCACATCGGCCGCACCACCCAGGTCTGGGACATCCGCCTGACCAGCGACGATGGCAAGGCCAGTTGCGTCTCGCGGCTGACCATGGCTGTGGTGCCGCTGGGCGAGAACCCGCCGGCGCGATAGGCGTGGCGTGAGTGTCATCATTCCTGGCAGTTACAGTCATTGCTGTGCCGGCCGGGCATGGTGACAATCAATCTCTGTTTTTGTAGATGGATCTGGTATGTCGCAGCACGTGTTTTTTGCCCACGCCAATGGCTTTCCCTCGGCCACCTACGGCAAGTTGTTCGCCGCGCTGGCCCCGGAGTACGCGGTGGCTCATCTGCCACAGCACGGTCACGACCCCCGGTTTCCGGTGGACGATAACTGGCAGAACCTGGTGGACGAGTTGATCCATCACCTGGAGCAGCAACCTGAACCGGTGTGGGGCGTGGGCCATTCCCTTGGGGGCGTATTGCACCTGCACGCGGCCATGCGCTGCCCGCAGCTGTATCGCGGGGTGGTCATGCTCGATTCGCCGGTGCTGACCCGTGCTGACCGCTGGGTGATCCGCGCGGCCAAGCGCTTCGGCTTTATCGACCGCCTGACCCCTGCCGGGCGCACCCTGGGACGCCGCGAAGAGTTCAGCGACCTGGACGCCGCGCGCAGCTATTTCGCCGGCAAGACCTTGTTCCGTGGCTTTGACCCGGAATGCTTTGACGCTTACCTGCAACACGGCCTGCACCAGGTCGGTGACCGCCTGCGCCTGCGTTTCGACCCGGCCACCGAAATCAGCATCTACCGGGGCGTGCCCCACACCAGCCCCGGTCAGGTGCGCCAGTTGAAAGTGCCGCTGGCGGTGGTGCGCGGCCGGCAGAGCCGGGTGGTGATGCGTCACCACGCCAGCGGCGTCGGGCGCCTGCCCATGGGCGAAATGCTCACCATGCCCGGCGGCCACATGTTCCCCCTTGAACGCCCCCAGGACACCGCGGCCTTGATCAAAAACCTGTTTTCCCGCTGGCAAGCCCGCGAGCGCAGTTGCGCATGAGCACACCGGTCGAAGAAGTGCGCCTGAGCCTGCCGCATATCGAACTGGCGGCCCATCTGTTCGGTCCCGAGGACGGTTTGCCGGTGATCGCCCTGCATGGCTGGCTGGACAACGCCAACAGCTTTGCGCGACTGGCGCCGAAACTCCAAGGCTTGCGCATCGTTGCACTGGACATGGCCGGGCATGGGCATTCGGCGCATCGTCCTACGGGTGCCGGTTATGCCTTGTGGGATTACGTTTTCGATGTGCTGCAAGTCGCCGAGCAACTGGGCTGGAAACGTTTTGCATTACTTGGCCACTCCCTCGGCGCCATTGTGTCGCTGGTGCTGGCCGGTGCATTGCCGGAGCGCGTGACGCACCTGGGATTGATCGACGGTGTGATCCCACCGACGGCCAGCGGTGAGAACGCCGCCGAGCGCCTGGGCATGGCGTTGCAGGCGCAATTGAACCTGCAGGACAAGCGCAAGCCGGTCTATAACACCCTGGACCGAGCGGTGGAGGCGCGCATGAAAGGCGTGGTGGCGGTCAGCCGTGAAGCCGCAGAACTGCTGGCCCAGCGCGGTTTGATGCCGGTGCCGGGCGGCTACACTTGGCGTTCCGACAGCCGCTTGACCCTGGCGTCGCCGGTGCGTCTGACCGATGAGCAAGCGATGGCCTTCGTGCGGCGGGTAAGTTGCCCTACGCAGTTGGTGGTGGCCGCCGACGGCATGCTGGCGAAACATTCCGAATTGCTTTCTCAGCTACCTTTTACGGTAACCACGCTGCCGGGTGGCCATCATTTACACCTGAATGACGAACCCGGCGCGGTCCTTGTTGCAGACTGTTTCAATCGGTTCTTCTCCACGCCTTGACTTGGCGCGGTCAACTGCCGAGGCTGGGCGGATTGAAAGGGAGTCAACCATGAACCATCTCAACACCGCTGTGCGCTCCGATGGCCAGGGCACATTGATCCGATGAGCCTTCGTAAAGGATGTATCCGTGCCCTCGGGCTGTGCTGTTTCAGCCCCCTGGTGTTCGCCGCCGATGTGCCGGGAAGCCAGGATTTACCGGCAGTGTCCCGACAGGTCGACTCACAGATCGTCGACTACCGCCCGGCCGAAGAGAAGGAGCGCATCTACCCTATGGGCGCGATCCGCAAGATCAGCGGCCAACTGCGTTACGAAGGCCAGGCCACCGCCCGTGGGCAAGCCACGGCGATTACCTACGAATTGCCCGCCGAACACACCTCCAGTGCAGCCTTTACCGCAACGCGCGAAGCGTTGCAGGCGAAGGGCGCGCAGTTACTGTTCTGGTGCCAGGCCCGCGATTGCGGCGAAAGCAGCCTGTGGGCCAATGAAGTGTTCGGCAACGCCAAGCTGGTCGGCGCCGACGGCCAGCAGGAATACCTGCTGCTGCGCCTGGCAGCCCCCCAGGACAATTCCCTGGTGGCGCTGTACGGCATTACCCGCGGCAATCGCCGCGCCTACCTGCATGTGGAGCAACTGGATGCCAACGCGCCGCTGGGTGACCTGTTGCCCACGTCGGCCACGCTGTTGCGTGAGTTGAAAAGCACCGGCGAGCTGGACTTCCCCGCGCTCGGCGGCGACCCTGACGACACCTGGTTGACCCTGATTTCCCGTGGGTTGAACCTCGATACCACCTTGCGCGTCAGCCTTACCGGCCCGAACGCCGAAGCCTGGCGCCAAGCCCTGGTCGACAAAGGTGTGCGCGCTGCGCGCATGGAAACCGGCGCCGCTGAAACCAAAGGCCTGCACCTGCATCTGATACGCTGACCGTCACAAGGCGAGCGGACCCGCGCCGTTCGCCTAAGCTCTCTTCCTACAGCCTTCTTCTAGAGATACTCCATGCCCAATAACGATCGCCTACTGGTGCAAATCCTGCTGCTGGTGCTGTTCGGTGCCAGCTTCTGGGTGATGGCGCCGTTTTGGTCGGCGCTGTTCTGGGGCGCGGTGCTGGCATTTGCCAGTTGGCCGCTGATGGTCCTGCTCACGCGCTGGCTGGGCGGTCGCGAATCCTTGGCCGCCGGCATCCTCACGTTGTGCTGGATGTTGCTGGTGGCGCTGCCGCTGGTGTGGCTGGGTTTCAATCTCGCAGACCACGTGCGCGATGCGACGGCGTTGATCAAGGATATCCAGGTCGATGGCCTGCCGGAGGCGCCCACCTGGCTAGGCTCGATCCCCTTTGTCGGCGAACGGTTGGTGGCGATGTGGGACAGCATCGACCAGCAGGGCGCAGCCTTGATGGTCAGCATCAAGCCGTACCTGGGGCAAGTCGGCAATTGGCTGCTGGCGCGCAGTGCGCAGATCGGCGGTGGAATCCTGGAGCTGACCCTGAGCCTGGTCTTCGTATTCTTTTTCTACCGGGACGGGCCGCGCCTGGCAATGTTCGTCCACCGTCTGCTGGAGCGCTTGATCGGCGACCGTGCCGGCTACTACATCGAACTGGTGGCGGGGACGGTCCAGCGGGTGGTCAACGGCGTGATCGGCACCGCCGCCGCCCAGGCCGTGCTGGCGCTGATCGGTTTCCTGATCGCCGGCGTGCCGGGTGCGCTGGTGCTGGGTATCGTCACCTTCCTGCTCAGCCTGATCCCCATGGGCCCGCCGCTGGTGTGGATCCCGGCCACGGCCTGGCTGGCCTGGAAAGGCGACTACACCTACGCGGTGTTCCTCGGTGTGTGGGGCACGTTCATCATCAGCGGCGTGGACAACGTGCTCAAACCCTACCTCATCAGCCGTGGCGGCAACCTGCCGCTGGTGATTGTGCTGCTTGGGGTGTTCGGCGGCTTGATAGCCTTCGGTTTCATCGGCCTGTTTATCGGCCCGACCCTGCTGGCGGTGGCCTACAGCCTGTTGATGGATTGGAGTGCGACCCAGGCCCAGGGGCGCCGAGAAGACAAACCGCTGTGATCCATGGGAACCGGGGTCAGGTCCTGGGCAACCACATCACCGCAGTCAAGCCACCGCCTGGGGTTTCTTCGAGTTCCAGTCGACCGCCGAGGCGCTCCGCAGCCTCCTTGGAAATCGTCATGCCCAGGCCGACCCCGCCGGAGTTGCGGTTGCGTGAGCCCTCAAGCCGATAGAACGGCTCGAACACCGCCTCGCGCTTGTCCGCCGCGATGCCGGGGCCGTGGTCGATCACGCGGATGACCAGGGCTTCGCGGCTGTCCGTCAGTTCGATGCGCGCCGTGCCGGCATAGCGCAAAGCGTTGTCGATTAGGTTGTTGAGGCACGAACGCAAGGCCATCGGCTGCACCTGCAGCGGCGCGCAGGTGCCGGCGAATTGCACATCAGAGCCTTGGTCCTGGGCGTTTTCGCTCATCGACTCCACCAACGCCTGCACGTCCAGCCAATGCCGGGTTTCGCTGGTGCGTTGCTCGTGCAGGTAGCTCAACGTGGCGTCGAGCATGCCGATCATGTCGTCGAGGTCCTGGCGCATCTGGCCCTGCAGCTTGGTGTCTTCGATCTGTTCCAGGCGCAGCTTGAGGCGTGACAGCGGGGTGCGCAGGTCATGGGACACCGCGCCGAGCATGCGCGCACGCTGGCTGACCTGTTCGCGGATACGTCGTTGCATCAGGTTGAAGGTCGACGCTGCCTGCCGTGCCTCCCGTGGCCCCGACTCGTCGAGAGGTGGGCTGTCGAGGTCCAGGCTCAAGCGCTCGGCGGCTTCACTCAGGCGCTGGATCGGCCGGCTCAGCAGCTTGGCGCCGTACCAGGCAGCAATGATCAGCGAGATGAACTGGAACGTCAGCGGCACCACCGGGCCACCGAACCAGGGGCGGCGATGCTCCTTGTGCAGCGGCTTCATGGATCCGTCCGGCTGCTCCACGAAGACTTCCCGGGGCGGTGGCGGCGGGGGCGGGCCGTAGTAGCGAAACCAGGAGATTGCCAGCACGTGGGCCAGCACAATGGCCACCAACAACACGCCAAACAGCCGACCGAACAGCGTGTTGAAGGCGTTGCGCATCAGCCGATATCCCGGGCGTCGAACAGGTAGCCTTCGCCGCGTACGGTCTTGATCAGTTGCGGCGCCTTGGGGTCATCCCCGAGTTTCTGCCGCAGGCGCGACACCAGCAAGTCAATGCTGCGATCAAAGGCTTCGATCGAGCGGCCACGGGCGGCATCCAACAATTGCTCGCGGCTCAGCACCCGACGCGGACGCTCGATAAACACCCAGAGCAGGCGGAATTCGGCGTTGGACAGCGGCACCACCAGGCCATCGTCGGCCACCAGCTGGCGCAGCACACTATTAAGGCGCCAATTGTCGAAGCGGATATTGGCGCGCTGTTCGGTGCGGTCATCGCGCACGCGACGCAGGATGGTCTGGATGCGTGCCACCAGCTCACGCGGCTCGAAGGGCTTGGACATATAGTCGTCGGCGCCCAGCTCCAGGCCGATGATGCGGTCGGTGGGTTCACAGCGGGCGGTGAGCATCAGGATCGGGATGTCCGATTCCGCGCGCAGCCAGCGGCACAGCGACAAGCCGTCCTCGCCTGGCAGCATCAGGTCGAGCACGACCACGTCAAAGGTTTCGGCCTGCATGGCCTGGCGCATGGCGGTGCCGTCGGTGACACCGGTGGCCAGGATGCCGAAGCGGGCGAGGTAGTCGATCAGCAGTTCGCGGATCGGCACATCATCATCAACGATCAGCGCGCGGGTGTTCCACCGCTTGTCATCGGCGATCACCGCGCCTTTTTGCTCGTCGGTCATGGAGACGGAAGGGGTATGCATAATGCGATCATCTGCCCTGTTGTTGCGGTCAGCATAGGCGCCCAGCCCCATGGCTGGAAGTGCTGGTCGGTGGGTCGTGCGAGCGAGGCTAGCCGTGGGGCGTGTTGGGGGCATGTCGTGAATGTATCAGCTTTGAAATAATTGCCCTTAAATGCCTGCCCAATGGCGGTTGGTCAGTATTTACCGATCATCGGATCCCGCAACGGCGCTGCTTGCGCTACAATCCGCGCCGATTTCGACTTGCCTGAGAGCCCATTCCAATGTCCGTCTGCCAGACTCCTATCATCGTCGCCCTGGATTACCCCACTCGTGACGCCGCACTGAAGCTGGCTGACCAGTTGGACCCGAAGCTGTGTCGGGTCAAGGTCGGCAAGGAACTGTTCACCAGTTGCGCCGCAGAAATCGTCGGCACCCTGCGTGACAAAGGTTTCGAGGTGTTCCTCGACCTGAAATTCCACGATATCCCGAACACTACTGCCATGGCGGTCAAGGCTGCCGCCGAGATGGGCGTGTGGATGGTCAACGTGCATTGCTCCGGTGGCCTGCGCATGATGAGTGCCTGCCGTGAAGTGCTGGAACAGCGTAGCGGGCCTAAGCCGTTGCTGATCGGTGTGACTGTGCTGACCAGCATGGAGCGTGAGGACCTGGCCGGTATTGGCTTGGACATTGAGCCTCAGGAGCAGGTGTTGCGCCTGGCAGCGCTGGCACAGAAAGCTGGCCTTGATGGCCTGGTGTGTTCGGCGCTGGAAGCCCAGGCGTTGAAAACTGCGCACCCGTCGCTGCAACTGGTGACCCCGGGGATTCGTCCGGCGGGCAGTGCCCAGGATGATCAGCGGCGCATTTTGACGCCGCGGCAGGCGTTGGATGCGGGCTCCGATTACTTGGTGATCGGCCGGCCGATCAGCCAGGCGGCTGATCCGGCCAAGGCGTTGGCAGCGGTTGTTGCCGAAATCGCCTGACCGAGACGTCCTGTTGGAGGCGGCCTGACCGATGGCCGCTGTCTGACTGAAGCCCCGCGATCCAAGTGAGGGAGCGGGCTTGCCAGCGACGGTGGCCTAACTGCCGACCACTCTTCAACTGCTGCCCTGCGATCCAAATGTGGGAGCTGGCTTGCCTGCGAAGACGGCCCGACAGCCGACCACTCTCCAACTGTCACCCCGCGATCCAAAACTGTGGGAGCTGGCTTGCCTGCGAAAGCGGCCCGACAGCCGACCACGCTCTGACTGTTGCCCCGCAATCCAAATGTGGGAGCTGGCTTGCCTGCGAAGGCGGCCTGACAGCCGACCTGGATGTTGGATCTGATCGGGTACATATCCGTTATTTGGGTAACGGCTGGTATGGGTTCCGCCCTTACGGCGGCTCACTTTTGAAAAGCGCAAAAGTAAGCAAAACGCTCTTGCCCCAACACTCGGCACCTCGCCTAGGCTCGGTGTGCCCGTAATCCGACAGGTATTTGGGGGGCCGCCGCCACGCGCCATCCATGGCGCGGGGCGGCTAAACCGGCATCCCTGCCGGTTTACCCCCCAAATCCCTGTCGAATTCCGGCCAGCGTGTTTGACGGGGCGCCTTAGATCAAAAGCGGATCAAGGGCAGGATCAAGAGCAACATCAACAGCGGCTCGCTTCGCATCGTGGTTACGTTGGGGCAGCTTTTTCAGATGACTTTGAGTACGAGTTTCCCAAAGTTTTCGCCGTTGAATAGCTTCATCAGCGTCTCGGGGAAGGTTTCCAGCCCTTCTACGATGTCTTCTTTGCTCTTGAGTTTGCCCTGAGCCATCCAGCCGGCCATTTCTTGGCCGGCGGCAGCGAAGTGGGCGGCGTGATCCATGACGACAAAGCCTTCCATGCGTGCGCGGTTGACCAGCAGTGACAGGTAGTTGGCCGGGCCTTTCACGGCTTCCTTGTTGTTGTATTGGCTGATGGCACCGCAAATCACCACGCGGGCTTTTAATGCCAGGCGGCTGAGCACTGCGTCGAGAATGTCGCCGCCGACGTTATCGAAATACACGTCTACGCCTTTGGGGCACTCGCGCTTGAGTGCGGCGGGTACGTCTTCGCTTTTGTAGTCGATAGCCGCATCGAAGCCGAGTTCGTCCACCAGGAACTTGCATTTGTCTGCGCCGCCGGCGATACCCACCACGCGGCAGCCTTTGATTTTGGCGATTTGCCCGGCAATGCTGCCCACGGCACCGGCCGCACCGGAGATCACCACGGTTTCGCCGGCCTTGGGCGCACCGGTGTCCAGTAGGGCGAAGTAAGCCGTCATGCCGGTCATGCCCAGGGCCGACAGGTAACGGGGCAGCGGGGCCAGTGTCGGGTCAACCTTGTAGAAACCCCGAGGCTCGCCCAGGAAGTAGTCCTGTACGCCCAAGGCGCCGTTGACGTAGTCGCCGACCGCAAACTTTGGGTTGTTCGAGGCAATCACTTTGCCCACGCCGAGGGCGCGCATTACTTCACCGATGCCGACCGGCGGGATGTAGGACTTGCCTTCATTCATCCACCCACGCATGGCGGGGTCGAGGGACAGGTATTCATTGCGCACCAGCACCTGGCCGTCCTGGGGCGTGCCCACGGGCACTTCCTGGTAGGTGAAGGTTTCCCGGGTGGCCGCGCCGACCGGGCGCTTGGCGAGCAGGAATTGGCGATTGGTCTGGGCGGTCATGGCAGCGACTCTTCTGGAAATGAACCTGAAGTGATAGACCTTGAACGGTCTGGGAGCAAGGTTCACCGAGGGCGCGAATGCCGCTCGATAGGCACTGCTGATAGTCGGGCGGTGGCTCTTATCACTGCGATTCATGCAGCCTCAACTGGCCTTCTGATAGTGCTGACGCGCTCGGCGCGGCGTTGGCTAGACTCGACCCACAGTTATTTTTCCCACGGGACATCTTCCATGAGCATGACGTTTTCCGGCCAGGTTGCCCTGGTGACTGGCGCCGCCGCCGGTATTGGCCGCGCTACCGCGCTGGCGTTCGCCGCCGAAGGCTTGAAGGTAGTGGTTGCCGACCTGGATGCAGCGGGCGGTGAAGGCACCGTCGCCCTGATCCACCAGGCCGGTGGCGAAGCGCTGTTTGTGCGCTGCAACGTCACGCAGGAAGCCGAAGTACAGCAATTGATGGCCCAGACCCTCGCCGCCTATGGCCGCCTGGACTACGCCTTCAATAATGCCGGCATCGAGATTGAGAAAGGCAAGCTGGCTGACGGCAGCCTGGATGAGTTCGACGCGATCATGGGGGTCAACGTCAAGGGCGTGTGGCTGTGCATGAAGCACCAATTGCCGCTGCTGCTGGCCCAGGGCGGCGGGGCGATCGTCAACACTGCATCGGTCGCGGGGCTGGGCGCGGCGCCTAAGATGAGCATTTATGCCGCGTCCAAGCATGCCGTGATCGGCCTGACCAAATCGGCGGCCATCGAGTATGCGAAGAAGAAAATCCGCGTCAATGCGGTGTGCCCGGCCGTGATCGATACCGATATGTTCCGGCGTGCCTACGAAGCCGACCCACGCAAGGCCGAATTTGCCGCCGCCATGCACCCGGTGGGACGCATTGGCAAGGTCGAGGAAATCGCCAGCGCGGTGCTGTACCTGTGCAGCGACGGTGCGGCCTTTACCACCGGCCAAGCCTTGGCGGTGGACGGTGGCGCGACGGCTATCTAGGACCTCGGGTCGCCCTTCATTCGAAAACGGTGTGGGGGGCGTGAGGTATTTCCATAGCTGGCACCGTGCCTTGTCAGATTGTGTATCAACAGGTAAATAACTCAATAAAATCAATACTTTAATAAAACTTGGCGAGCGGCCGGGGTGGGCTTCTGTGCTTAACTGTCCTGGGTTGAATAACAGACAGTGAAGTGAGTGGCGCATGGATTTAGGGATCGATCGACAAGCCCTTGTACCGGTGGTGCAGCAAATCATCAGCGCGGTGGCGCAATGGATTCGCACGAGTGGGGCGAGCCCTGGCACACGCTTACCGTCCGTTCGCCAGGTGGCCCTTGATAACCTGCTCAGCCAGTCCAGCGTGATCGAGGCGTTTGATCGATTGGTCGCGCAGGGAGTGCTGGTTTCAAAACAGGGTTCGGGTTTCAGCGTTGCCCAACCGCCGACGTCGCACGAAGGCCAGTGGTACGAAGGGGCCGAGCAAGACTGGGGAGCCTTCGCCGATAACCCGTTGGGTGAGCTGAAACTGGGCTGCGGCTGGTTGCCGGATACCTGGCGTGAAAGCGATGACATCAGTTACGCGGTCCGCGAAGTGACCCGTACCGACACCGCTGGCCTGTTCAACTACAGCACGCCCTTGGGGCTGCCCGCATTGCGCGAGCAATTGCTCAAGCGCCTGGGCCAGGTCCACATCGCTACCCATCTCGACCACATCCTCACCACGGCCGGCGCCAGCCATGCCCAGGACCTGCTGATCCGCACGTTGCTCAAGGCCGGCGATTGCGTGGTGGTCGAAACGCCGGGGTACGGCAACCTTTATCGGCAATTGGCGTTCCACGGCGTGCAACTGCTGCAGGTGCCACGCACTCGCGGTGGCCCGGACATCCCGGCGCTGGAAACGCTGTTGCAGCAGCATCGGCCCAAGTGCCTGTTCATCAACAGCCTGTACCACAACCCCACCGGCTCCAGCCTGAGCCGCACGGTGGCCGAGCGTTTGCTGGAGCTGGCGCGCCGCGAAGATTTCCTGATCATCGAAGAAGATGTCTTCGGCGACCTGCAGCACGCCAGTTGCACACGGCTTTCGGCGTTGCCCCATGATGACCGGGTGATCTACGTATCGAGTTTTTCCAAGACCCTGAGCAGCGCCTTGCGCGTGGGTTACCTGAGTGCCAGCGCGGCGATCATCGGGCAATTGGCCAGCCTCAAGACCTTGACCGGCTTCGGTACCTCGCGATTTGCCGAGGCGGTGGTGGCCACGCTGCTGGCCAACGGCACCTACCGCAAGTGGGTGCAGCGTTTGCGCAAGCGCCTGAATGCGCAAATGGCTGCCACGTTGCAGGTGCTGGAAGACGAGGAGTGGGAGGTGTTTACTGCTCCGGCCGGCGGGATGTTTGTGTGGGCGCGGCCGGGGGCGGGGGATCGGTCGCGGTTGCAGGCTTGTGCGCGGCGGCTCGGGGTTTTGTTATCACCGGGGGCGCTGTTCAGTCCAACCCATGAGCCCTGCGACTGGCTGCGCATTAATGTGGCCTATGCGGCGGATCAACGCGCCTTGGCGTTGTTCCGGGCCATGGGCCCCGCCAGATCGACCTCGACCATTCTGAAAACGACGAGCGTGTAGCTTTTTGCCATTATTGTGGCGCCAACGACTTGTGCTCAGTGCCTTGTGGTTGCGAATCTCGCCTGTGTAAACCGGGCTCGATGGCAATTGCCATTGCAAGAGGATTCAAGTGCAATGATTTCGGCCGTGCAACGACAATTCGCCAACCTCGGTATGGCAAAAAAACTGGGCTTGGGCTTCACCCTGGTGCTGCTATTGACGGCGGTGGTCGCGGCGATCGGCGTGTGGTCCCTGCAAACCGTTGGCCAGCGTTTCGAAGGCCTCAAGGCCATGTCCTCGCTCAACAGCGGCTTGCTCAAAGTGCGCCTGATCGAGCAGGACTACGCGCTGCATGCCGACCCCAAGGCCGTCGACGCGCTGCATGAAAGTGTCGACGCGTTGGCGGCCCTTGCCGCGAACCTCAAGGCCCAGTCGGCGACCAATGTGCCGGTCATGACCGACGTCGAGCAGGCCCTGGCCGCGTACCGCAAGGCGTTCGATGAGTTTGTCGAACTGACCCAGACCAAGGACCTGGCGTTGGAAATGGCCAGTTGGTCGGTGTCCAGCGTGGCCAATAACCTCGATGTGCTGCAAGCCGGGCTGGCAGATGACGGTGCCTATGGCCTCAAGGAAAGCCAGGGCAAGGAGGGTGCCGAATTCATCGAGCAGGCCGGGCAAGTCAGCCAGGTGTCGCGCCTGATGCTGCAAGCCATGAACGAAGCGCGGGTGCGCCTGGACCAGAGCCGCAAGGTGAGCGAGGAAGAAACCGAACAGGGCAAGATCGAGCAGGCCGACCAGGCTTTGGCCCAGGTCGAGCAACTGAAGACCTCGGTCAAGGACCCCGGCTACCAGACTGTGCTCAACGAAGTGTCCGGGCATATTGCCGCCTTCAGTGAAAAACTCGGTGAGTACACCGGCTTGCTGGCCCAGGAGAAGGTGGTTTACAAACAGCTGCATGACCGGGCGGGTGAGGTAGTCAGCCGGGTCAACCAGGCGTATGACGCTGAAGACCAGTCCATGCAGGGGCAGTTGAAGAAAAGCGCGATGCTGATCATCGGCTCGTCGGCCCTGGCCTTGCTGGTGGGGTTGATTGCGGCGTGGGTGATTACCCGGTTGATCGTCGCCCCGCTGCGCAGTGTGATCGCGGTAGCCCAACAGATTGCCGCCGGCGACTTGAGCGGGCGCATGGAGGTCAGCCGTCGCGATGAAATCGGCCAACTGATGCAGGCCATGCAACAGATGGGCAACGGCCTCAGCCAGATGGTCAGCGGCCTGCAAGCCGGTATAGAGCAACTGGCGAGCTCGGCGCATTCGCTGTCCAGCGTCACCGAGCAGACCAACGTCGAGGTCAGCAGCCAGAAAGAAGAAACCGAGCAGGTCGCCACGGCGATGAACCAGATGACCGCCACGGTACACGACGTGGCACGCAACGCTGAAGAGGCCGCGCAAGCTGCACAGACCGCAGACGACAAAGTCGACAGTGGCCAGCAGGTGGTGCGCCAAAGTCTGCAGCGCATTGAATTGCTCGCCACCTCCAGCACCAGTGCCAGCGCCAGCATCGAGAGCCTGAGCGTCGAGATCCAGAATATCGGCACGGTGTTGAGTGTGATCAAGAGCGTGGCCGAACAGACCAACCTGCTGGCCCTCAACGCCGCCATCGAAGCCGCCCGTGCCGGCGAGCAAGGGCGTGGCTTTGCGGTGGTGGCGGATGAAGTACGGGCCCTGGCCAAGCGTACCCAGCAATCCACCGAAGAAATCGAGCGCCTGATCAGTAGCTTGCGCAGCGCGGCCCAGTCGTCGGTGCAGCAGATCCAGCAAAGCGGGGAGCTAGTAAAGCTGGCGGTGAGCGACGCCCTGGAAGCCGAGAGTGCCCTGGGCAGCATCGCCGTGGCGGTGTCGTTGATCCAGCAGATGAACCAGCAGATCGCCGCGGCCGCCGAGGAGCAAAGCTCAGTGGCCGAAGAGATCAACCGCAGTGTCACCAGTATCCGCGCCAGTGCCGATCAGTCGGCGCTGAGCATGCAGGGCAACGCCGCGTCGAGCATCCAGCTGGCGCAGTTGGGGGCGGAGCTCAAAGGGATGGTGGGGCATTTCCGCCTGTGATCGCCGCGTTGGCGCAGCGATCACAGGGAAGGGGGGTCAGGCGTTGTTGGCGAGGAAGGTCAGCAGCGCTTCGTTGACGAAGTCCGGATTTTCCCGGGCGCTGATATGGCCCGCCTCTGGAATCAGGATCAGGCTGCAGCCAATCAGGCCGGCCATTTCCTCGGACTCGGCGGGTGGGCGTGGTTTGTCCTGCTCGCCACACATCACCAGGGTGGTGTCGGCGTCCAGGCGTGGCAACTGCTCCAGCACAGCCTCGCGACTGAAGATCAAGCGGCCCAGGGGCACGATGCTCTGCAGCAGGCGCTCTTTGGAGTAGCCCTGCAATTGCCTGCGAAAATCCTGGTACAGCGCTGATTCGCGGTCGATACCCGGGCGGAAAAAGATCGGCGCGACCACGTCCAGCAAGGGCTCAGGGATGGCACCGGCATCTTCGATCATCTTGAACAGCGAGAAATAGTACTGGCGCGTGGCTTCGGGCTCGGCGCCCAGGTACGTGTCCATCAGCACCAGACTGTTGATGCGCTGCGGCGCCAGCAACGCCAGGCGTGCGCCCCACATGCCTCCGACGGAGAGCCCCACGAGGTTGATCTGGGGGATATCCAGTTGGTCCAGCAAGGCCAGGGCCTGGCGCGCGAGGTCATCAAGAGAGCGGGTGTGCGCCGGCAGTGGGCCGGATTCGCCATGGCCCCACAGCTCGGGCACGATCACGCGGTATTGTTGCGACAGGGCTTCGATCTGCGGCGCCCACATGTCGGCGCCCCATAGGTAGCTTGAGCCCAGCAGGACGACGGGGCCTGAGCCCTGGTCGACGTAGTGCAGTGGTTGTCCATCAATGACGGCGACAGGCATAGCAGGCCTCTGACTTCGTGGAGTAAGGGGCACTTTTGTACGCTAGTCGGAGGCGGGGGGATAGATGCAAAGTGATGGCATGTGGCGAACTGGGTTTGCCACAGGGGGCGTCTGGGGATGGTGCTGGACCACAAGCCACAGCTATCTAACTGTCACCCCGAGATCCAAACTGTAGGAGCTGGCTTGCCTGCGAAGGCGGCCCGACAGCCGACCACAATCTAACTGTCACCCCGCGATTCAAAAATGTGGGAGCTGGCTTGCCTGCGAAGGCGGCCCGACAGCCGACCACAATCTAACTGTCACCCCGCGATTCAAAAATGTGGGAGCTGGCTTGCCTGCGAAGGCGGCCTGACAGCCGACCACAATCTAACTGTCACCCCGCGATTCAAAAATGTGGGAGCTGGCTTGCCTGCGCAGGCGGCCCGACAGCCGACCACAATCTAACTGTCACCCCGCGATTCAAAAATGTGGGAGCTGGCTTGCCTGCGAAGACGGCCTGACAGCCGACCACAATCTAACTGTCACCCCGCGATTCAAAAATGTGGGAGCTGGCTTGCCTGCGATGGCGGCCTGACAGCCGGCCTGGATGTTGGATCAGATTGAGTACATATCCGTTATTTGGGTAACGGCTGCTATGGGTTCCGCCCTTACGGCGGCTCACTTTTGAACAGCGCAAAAGTAAGCAAAACGCTCTTGCCCCAACACTCGGCACCTCGCCTAGGCTCGGTGTGCCCGTAATCCGACAGGTATTTGGGGGGCCGCCGCCACGCGCCATCCATGGCGCGGGGCGGCTAAACCGGCATCCCTGCCGGTTTCCCCCCCAAATCCCTGTCGAATTTCGGCCAGCGTGTTTGACGGGGCGCCTAAGATCAAAAGCGAGATCAAGATCAAGATCAAGATCAAGATCACGATCAAGATCACGATCAAGATCACGATCAACAGCGACTCGCTTCGCATCGTGGTTTGGGGGGGGTGGTTACAGCGTTGTTAGGCACCTATGCACTGAGAGGGCATCATTAGTCGTAAATAACTTTTTTCTTCCACTCGGCGTCGGCGTCGACCACCTTGAGGCCTTCGGTCAGTTCGTTGACTTCGTCTTCGGCCGGTTTGCTGTTGGTCAGCACGGTGGAGTTGGCGCGGGCCAGTTGGGCTTCCAGTTGTTGCAGTTGTGCGCTGTAGATCACCGGCTCCGGCTGTTTGCGCAGGTACTGCACGCCACGTTCGAAGGCCAGGCGTGCCTGACCCGGTTGGCCTTGTTGCAGGGCGTGCTGGCCGAGGTTGTTGAAGAATTCGATGTGCAGCAACACCAGGATATGGCGGATTTCCCTGATCCAGTGCTTGGCTTCGTTGGCCGGCAGGAAACCGTCCTGGGCCGCGCGGGTGACTTGGCCATGCAGGGCTTCGAGCAGGAAGCGCACGTCCTTGGCCTTGGCTTCGGTCTGGATCGGCGCGGGTGGGTTGTTCACCGGGATGGATTCACCCTGGGCCACCAGCGTATTCAGCTCGGCAATGCGGGCCTTGATCGGTGCGCTGCCTTTGTTGAGGTTCAACAGGCGCTGGTTGACGTTGAGTTCCAGACGAGTCAGCAACAGCTTGAGCGCCGGGGTCATCAACTGGCCGGGGAAGGTCTCGGTGATTTCACCGCAGCGGCGCAGGCGATCGTTGAGTTCGATCTCGGTGCGCTTCTTTTCCAGCTTGTTGTTTTCCACCACGTGGTTCATGTAGCCAATGGCGATCAGTATTGCGATCCCGGCTATTACCAGCAGGGTGATCATGAGTGGTGTCACCGGTGTGACCTCTTTATAGGGTTTACAGTGGAGTGTAGTGACTGGGCCATCCGGCGGATAGGACTGATCGACCAGTTGCCCGGGTACTTTGCTTCTATATAGAAAGGCGTTCCCTGCATGGATGCACATTGCCATCATTTGCTGGAACGAACTATAGCGTCTTGTCGGGCGCCAGAATATAGGCGTCAAGGGCCGGACGGGCAGAATGCCCGCCAGGGCCCGGAAAGCAGGGCGAAGTCATTGATTTAAATAAATTTATCCTTGGGGGTTGACGACCTTTCAATCCATCCATAGAATGCGCGCCACTTACAGCGTAAAGCACACAGCGAAACGCGGTAGGGAGTGAATGTTGTACGTGTGTCCCCTTCGTCTAGTGGCCTAGGACACCGCCCTTTCACGGCGGTAACAGGGGTTCGAGTCCCCTAGGGGACGCCAATATGCGGGAATAGCTCAGTTGGTAGAGCACGACCTTGCCAAGGTCGGGGTCGCGAGTTCGAGTCTCGTTTCCCGCTCCAAATTTAAGCAGTATTGCCTTCGGGCGGTACTGAGTGAAACCAGGGCATAATCTTCGGATTTAATCTCTGGACACTGAAATACACACCATGTGTTTCAGTTGTGTGTCCCCTTCGTCTAGTGGCCTAGGACACCGCCCTTTCACGGCGGTAACAGGGGTTCGAGTCCCCTAGGGGACGCCATTTGCGGGAATAGCTCAGTTGGTAGAGCACGACCTTGCCAAGGTCGGGGTCGCGAGTTCGAGTCTCGTTTCCCGCTCCATATTCAATGAAAACGCCGATCAGCGATGATCGGCGTTTTTGTGTGTGCGTGATTTGTGCGCAAACGCCGCAGGCCTGCTGCGGCGCCGTTCAGTGCGCGGTGAGGGCTTCCTGCCCGGGCATGAAAAAACGCGCAAACAGCTCGGATTGAGACTTGATGTTCAGTTTGTTGTAGAGGTTGCGACGGTGGACTTTGATGGTCTCCGTCGACAGGTTCAGCTTGCCGGCGATTTCTTTGTTGGAAAAACCACTCAACAGCAACCTGAGCACATCTTTTTCCCGCACAGTGATTTGTGCGCCCAATTGCACGATGGCCTCTGACCAGGGCGGCGGCTCGGCCTGGCTTTTTTCTGCATCGCTCTCAAAGCACATGCGTTGATGCATCAATGCCATCACCCAGGGCTTGATGATGTCCAGCGTGGTGATCTGCTGTGGGCTGTAGCGCACGTTGCTGCCCAATGAAATGCACAACGTTCTGTCGGCATCAAGCTGGACGTTGTATTGCACCTCATCCACGCTGACGTACTGGGCAAAATATTGGTGGTAGTACTCGGTGGTCAGGAAGTGCTCCGGCGCAATGTCGGACAGGTGAAAAAAACCACTCTGCGGCTGCTCTCGGTTGGCGATGTAAAACGGGTCCAGTAGGTACAGCCCCTTTACATAGCGCTGGGTCAGCGCGTCCACTTCATCCGCATCGGCGACTTCGGTCATGCTGATGACCCGCACGTGTTGGTCGCTGAAGATCAGCACCACCCAGTTGTCGATCTGCACGTATTCCTTTAACACGCGAACCAGCGAGCTCCAGAAGGCCGGGCGGTTGAGCTGCATGATCAGCGTCCCGGCCGACCGATGCCAGGCCAGGTTGTGAAGGTCGAGCGACATTTACTACCCCTTTAGGGTTAGTGATGCGTTGAACGGGGCTAAGTACTTATAGGTATTTACTAATCGGACGTGCCGAGTATATTCACCCCCCAATGGATGAAGGCCATGATGGCCTGTCGTTTTTGACAAGGATAGCTATATGAGTCAACCCCATTTGCGCGGCATTTTTATGTCTGTGTTGGTCTGCCTATGTGTCAGTGCGCCGGTTTCGGCGGCCGAATCACGGGTCAACCTGTATAACTGGTTCGGGCTGATCGCGCCGGAAACGCCGAAGGAATTCGAGCAGAAAACCGGTACCCGGATGCACCTGGATGCCTTCGACAGCGCCGAGATCATGCAGAGCAAGGTCATGGCCGGACGCACCGGGTATGACGTCGTCGTCGCCACCTCGAATGTCTTGCCCAGCCTGATCCAGGCCGGCGTGCTTGCACCGTTGGACCGCTCCCAACTGAGTAATTTCTCGCACATCGATCCCGAAATGCTGGCGCTGCTGTCCGCCAACGATCCGGGTAACCGGTATGCCGTGCCGTATTTGTGGGGCACCACCGGCATTGGTTATGACGTGGACAAGGTCAAGGCCGCCCTGGGCGACGATGCCCCGGTGGACAGCTGGGACCTGATCTTCAAGGAAGAGAACATCAGCAAGCTCAAGTCGTGTGGCGTGGCGATGCTCGACTCCCCGAGTGAAATCATTTCGATCGCCTTGCATTACCTCGGGCTGCCGAGCAACAGCCAGAACCCTGAGGACTACCAGAAAGCCCAGGCGTTGTTGCTGAAGATCCGCCCTTACGTGCTCTATTTCGATTCATCCAGAACGGATGCTGACTTTGCCGACGGCAATATTTGTGTGGTGGTGGGCTGGGCGAGCGGGGCGCTGACGGCGCAGGCCATCAATGAGAAAAACAAAACCGGCCGCAAGATCGCCTACAGCCTGCCGCGTGAAGGTGGGCTGGTGTGGTCGGAAAACTTCGTGCTGCTCAAGGATGCGCCCCATGCCCGGCAAGGCCTGGCGTTTATCAACTACATGCTCGACCCGCACGTCATAGCCAAGAGCTCCAACCACACGCTGTACCCCAACGCCAACAAGGATGCCACCGAGTTGGTCGAGCAGAGGTTGCGCGACAACCCCTGGATCTATCCGTCCAAAGAGACCATCGCCACCTTGGTGCCCCTTGAGCCGCTGCCCTTGAAGTTGGAGCGGATCCGCACGCGTGTGTGGACCAAGGTGAAGAGTGGGACGTGATCGAGTGAATGAATAGGCATGTCCAGCGGTTGGCTATGCAGCTGTCGCAGACGTTCCAGTCAAGGAGATCCATCATGGGCCAAGGCTATTATCAGCGTGACGTGAAGTCGAACGATGACAGTGCGTACAAGGAAATCGAAGAGCAGATCGGCCACTGTACGCCCGAACAAGCCTGGGCCATGTATTACGTCTCGACGGGCATGGTGCGTGAGTACATCACGCGGGCGGTGATGGAGCATATTGGCCGGGGCAACCGGGCGTTGCTGCTGGAATTCCCGGAGCTTGCCCGGGCCGAAGAGAAATCCCGCTTCCTGCTGCCGCTTTGACCGAATGCCGATCAGTGATGATCGGCATTTTTTTGCGCGTGTGCGTGCGCGTTCGCCGCGTTGGTCAGGCGTAACGTAGCCTCGCGGATCTCGTCCTGGTTGAGTGAGGCGAAGCCCAGGCGCAGCGCATTTTCTGGCTGGTCCAGCGGCGAAAATTGCCGGCCACTGCGCACGACCAGCCCATGGTCCACGGCGGTTGCCACCATCTGGTCGACGTTTATCTGATCGTCGAACCGCACCCACAGCGCCAGCCCGCCTTCGGGCTCCCGCACGCTGATCCGCTCCCCAAACGCCGCATGCAGGCATGTCTGCAAGGTTTCGCGGCGTGCACGGTATTCCTTCGATACCCGGCGCAGGTGCTTCTTGAGTTCGCCGTTGTTGATCAGGTCCGCGAGCATCTTCTGCGCCACTGCATCGGCGTCCCCCAGCATCAATGCAGCGTTGCTGTGCAGGGCTTCAACCACCGGCGCGGGGGCGACCACATAACTGCAGCGAAACGTTGAGCCGAGCGCCTTGGATAACGACCCGACATAGATCACATGGCGTTGCGAGCGGTCGCTGGCCAAGGGCAGGTAGGGCCGTCCGTTAAAGTGATATTCGTGGTCGTAGTCTTCTTCGATGATGCAGAAGTCGTGCTGCGCCGCCAATGCCAGCAGCTGTTGCCGCCGTGCTGCGTGCAGGCTCACGGTGGTAGGGAATTGGTGATGCGGCGTGAGATAGATCATCCGCACGTTATGTTCGCGACACAGGCGGTCGATCTGGTCCGTTCGACAGCCTTCGTCGTCTACGTCCACCGTGACCAGTTGCGCGCCCAGCTTGCGAAAAATCTCCCATGCCGGCGGGTAGCTCAGGCGCTCCACCAGTACCACATCGCCCGGCTTGAGCAGCAGGCTGGCGGTCAGGTACAGCGATATCTGGGTGCCTTGGGTCAGGCAGATATTCTCGGCGCTGACCGAGAGCCCACGGTTGTTGCGCAGCATCTCGGCCAGGGCGCAGCGCAGCTCATAGCCGGTGCCTTCACTGCCATAGCGCACGGTGTTGGAGGCAAAGCTGTTGCGCAGGGCATTGCGGTAATAGCGGTGCAGGACGGCTTGGGGCAGCAAACGGTGGTCGCTGGTGCCGTTATCGAAAAACAGCGCCCCCTGCCGATGCTGCAGGGCCGTCACCTGGGCGTTCTGGGTGAAATACGGGGCGTTCGCCTGCGCCAGGATGGGCGGTGCGAAGGACTGCTGCGCGCGACTCGGCAATGGCTTGGGCGTCAACTGCGCATTGACGAAGGTCCCGCGTCGCGGCTCGCTGACCAGCCAGCCTTTGGTCAGGGCTTCTTCGTAGGCCAGGATCACGGTCTTGCGATTGACGTCGAGCAACTGCGCCATTTCCCGCGTGCCGGGCAGCAAGGTGCCGGGCGGCAGACGGCCTTCCACGATTGCAGTCACCAGGCCTTCGGCAATCTTGCGGTAGGACGCCTGGCTGCCACTTTCGTCCAGCTTGAGCAGCGGGCGCCATTTTCGCATCTGGACCATCTGAAGTATCCAAAACTGGAGGTTTTAATGGGCCTAGTCTAGCGCAACAATCAAGCCTCACTCACCCCGAGGTTGTTATGAATACACGTCATGTCATCGAACTGTCCCCCTCGGGGAAAACCTTTGAGGCCGGTGACGAGCTGTTGCTCGATGCGATGCTCGCCAATGGCCTGTCCGTGCCGTTTTCCTGCCGGCGCGGTGCCTGTGGATCATGCAAGGTGGTGGTCGCAGAAGGCGAGTACCGGGCCAAGCAGCTGGCGCAAGGTGCCCCCGCGCCGTGCTATCCGTTGGCGGCGAATGAAATGCTGTTGTGCCAGAGCCATGCCTGCGGCGACATGCGCCTGGAAATCCCCGGCTGGTCGCTGGACACGCCGGTGCTGATGGTCGAGGCACAGGTCGTGAGCAAGCGCGCGCTGGCCCCCGACATTGTTGAGCTGGTGGTGATGCCGGATAGGCCATTGGCGGTGCGGGCGGGCCAGTACCTCAAGTTCCGACTGGTTGACGGTGACTCGCGGTGTTTCTCGATCGCCAACCTGCCGGCCGAAGACGATGGGCGCCTGGTCTTCCAGATTCGCCGGGTCAGCGGCGGGCTGTTTTCCGAGGCCATCCTGGGCGACCTGGAAGCCGGCGATCTGGTGCAACTGGAAGGACCTTTTGGTGCCTGCACCTGGCAGGACACGGACGACAGTCCTGTCGTCCTGTTCGCCACCGGCACCGGTTATGCGGGCATCAAGCCGATACTGCTGACTGCATTGGCACGCAACATCGAGGTCACGCTGTACTGGGGCGGGGCGCAACCGACGGACTTTTATGACCGTGCCTTCCTGGCTGACGCGAGCGCCGAGCATCCGGGATTTTGCTGGCATCCGGTGCTGGCGTCGCAGGGCCGGGTGCAGGAGGTTGCGTTGAGTCACGGGCATGCCTGGGAGCACGCCCAGGTGTACGCGTGTGGTAACGGCGCAATGATCCGCCAGGCCCGCGAGCAGTGCCTCGACGCAGGTTTGCCGGCTCACCGGTTTGTCGCCGAGGCCTTTGTGCCGAGTGGGCGCTCCGGCGCGCAAACGCCGTCACCCGCGTTTGACCCGATCTGGGAAAAAGTCGGCCCGCGCTACTCGTTTGACGGCATGCTGGCGGCCCGTGACCAATCCATCCGCGCCCTGGCGGCGATCGCCAGTCGCCTGAAGGTTGGCATGACCACCGGCGAAGCCCTCGACATGGCCGCCGAACAACTGCAGGCCATGGGCGCGTCCCACACGTGGCACCCGACGTATATCCGCTTTGGCGACGACACCGTACGCCCACCGCGCGAAGGCATTGACCGCCAGCGCAGGCTGCGCGCAACCGATATCGTCGTGGTTGATTTGGGCCCGGTGTGGGACGGTTACGAAGGCGACTACGGCGATACCTTTGTGTTCGGTGACGCGCCGCTGCACCTGGCGTGCAGGACCGCACTGCATGAGGTGTTCGACGAAACTCGCGAAGCCTGGTTGCGCGGCCTCACCGGTCGCGAACTGTATGACTTTGCCGAACAGAGCGCCGTGGCAAAAGGCTGGAGGCTGGCGCGTAACCTTGCAGGGCACCGCCTTGCGGATTTCCCCCACGCGTTGTTCGAGAGCAAGGTGCTGGCGGACCTGGAGATCCCGCCGAGCGAAATGGCCTGGGTCCTGGAAATCCAGCTGTGCCATCCCACGGAACCGGTCGGTGGTTTTTTCGAGGATATGTTGATGCTGCAGGCCTGAAGAGCCCGCCGTTGCGGCGGGCTCGCTTGCGTCAGCGCTTGAGGGTCAGAGCTTCGGCAACTGGCCGATACGGCCCATCATCTCGGTGACGATCTGCAGGTCCAGCAGGAACTGGTCGACGGTCTTGAACTCGTTGTCGGTGTGCCCGGTGTACTTCACTTCCGGACGCGCCAGGCCGAATTGCACGCCGTTGGGCAGTTCATGCACGGAGGTCGCGCCGGCCGAGGTGCCGAACTTGTGCTCCATACCCAGGTTTTCGGTGGACACTGCGAGCAGGGCCTTGACCCATTCGCCTTCAGGGTTACGGTACATCGGCTCTGCGACCGAGTAGGTGAAGTCCACCTTGACCTTGGATTGCTTGTCCCAGGCGCTCAGTTTGTCGGCAATCTCGGCCTTGAGTTTCTCCGGCGACTTGCCCTTTGGCACCCGCAGGTTCACCGCCAGCTTGAAGGCTTTGTCATCCAGGCCGACAAAGGTCAGCGAGGTGGTCAGCGGCCCCATGAACTCATCGGAGAAGCCCACGCCCAACTTGCCGCCCAGGTAATCCAGGCCCCAGTTGTCGGACGCATAACGCGCGGCGTCAGTGATGTGGTTGTGCTTGAGGGCGATTTTGCCGTCGACGCTGTGGATCAGCTCCAGCATGCGCGCGACCGGGTTGACCCCAGACTCCGGCTCGGACGAGTGAGCGGACACGCCGGTGACCGTCAGCTTGACGTTTTTGCCGTCGACCTTGGCGGCCACTTCAAAATCGCCACCGTTGTTCTTGGCGTATTCAGTGCCGGCTTTTTGCAGGCTGGCGGCCAATTCGGCTGGCTTGTCGGTGACAAACGTCGCCACCGACGCCGACGGAATCTGGTTGGTGGCCATGCCGCCGGTCATCGAGATGATTTCCGCGCCTTTGCCTTCACCCTTGCGACGCGGGAACGTCGCCATCACCGTGCCGTAGCCTTTTTCGGCAATCACCACCGGGTAGCCACCGTCCAGTGCCAGGTTGTATTGCGGTGTCGGATTCTTTTCGAAGTAGTAGGGGATCGCGTCGCCGGAAGTTTCTTCGGTGGTGTCCACCAGCAGCTTGAAGTTGCGCGCCAGCGGCAGCTTCTCTTCCTTGATCACTTTCATGGCGTACATGGCGACCACGATGCCGTTCTTGTCATCCTCGGTGCCACGGCCATACATGCGGTCGCCGATCAGCGTGACTTTGAACGGGTCGAGCTTGGTGCCGTCTTTCAGCACCCAATTCTCCGGCGTCACCGGCACCACATCGGCGTGGGCGTGGATGCCGACGACTTCATCGCCGCTGCCTTCCAGGGAAATTTCGTACACACGGTTATCAATGTTGCGGAAGTTCAGGTTAAAGGCCTTGGCCAGGTCCTGGATCTTGCCGGCGATCTTGATGAATTCCGGGTTCTTGTACTGCGGCACACCATCGACGTTAAAGGTCGGGATTTCCACCAGCTCGCGCAGGGTTTCGGTGGCGGCCTTGCCGTATTTCACACGGGTGTAGAGGCCGAGCAGGCGATTGATCTCGTTCTGCTGATCCGCGCTCAAGGTTTTGTTATCAAGAAACGCACTGATCGCCGGGCCCACGTCACTGGTCTTGCCCAGGTCGCCCTTGGCCAGGGTGCCGAGGAAACCATGGAAATCGGTGACGGAGGTTTCGTTGAAATGCTTCAGAATCGCTGTGCTTTGGTCTGGAGTGATGTTGGCGAAAGCGGGGCTGGTGATGGCCGAAAGGCTCGCCGCGAACAGGGTGGCAGCGGCCAGTTGCTTGAGTGGAAAGTGCATGGAAAGACGCATTCCTTTGCAGGTAGTGAGTAGGACGTTTCTGATCGAACTGTCAGAAACATTTCCACACACTACCACTACTCAGGTGCCTCTGGTCAATGCTGGCCAGGGTGGGGTTCGGGGTACTCCTCGGTAACGTTCAAGGCTCTAGCGTAGGGCCCATCCCACAACTGCTCATGCAATGCCCCGACACGCTTGGCCATCGCTTCGCTGCGCATCACCACTTCCAGATTGCGCGAATTATCCAGATACCCGCCCAGCCAGTTGCTGGTGCCGATCCAGGCAACCTGTCCGTCGATCTCCATGGTCTTGCTGTGGATTACTCGCGCATACGGGATAAAACCTTGCTTGGCCTCGGGGAGGGTGACGATTTTGATCTGGACGTTAGGCAGTACCGCCAAGCTTTTGAGGTAGGGCAGTTCCAGCGTGTCGGTATTCCAGTTGGACACCATCAGCTTGATCGACACCCCACGTGCCGCCGCCGCACGGACGGCATTGTCGATCACCGCGTAGTACGGGCGGGTCTTGTCCGGTCCGTAGGACAGGGGGGCGTAGTCCAGCAGTTGCACGCGCACTTCGTGTTTTGCTTCGCTCAGTAAACGCGGCAGTTCCAGCTGTGAATCGCCTACGCCCGGTGGGTTGTAGCGTTGCGGGCTAGCGACCAGGTAGTTGCCGGTGCGCGGTGGTTCGTTGCTCGTGGCAGGCAGCGGCACCGGTTGGTTGTCGGTCAAGGCCTGCTGGGCTTTCCAATCCTGCTCGAAGATCGCCTGCACCTGGCTCACCACGGTCGAGTTGGTGATGAGCAGCCCGGTTTCGTGGATGTGTTCCAGGGAGCGCCAGTCGAAATTCTGGCTGCCGACAAAGGCCTGCTTGCCATCCACCACCAGGTATTTGGCGTGGATGATTCCACCGCTCACGCGCGCGTAGGGCAGCACACGAAAGGTCAGGTTGGGGATCGCCCGCAGGCGTTCAAGGGTGGACGCTTCCGACAACTTGATGCCTTTTTCTTCCAGCAAAAAGCGAATTTTCACACCGCGCTTACCGGCGGCTTCCAGGCGTTCGATCACGCCGTCCATCACCGAGCCTGGGTGATCGGCAGCGTAGAACTGGCCGATATCGATACGGCTTTTTGCGCCGTCAAACAGCTCGCTCCACACTGGGCCGGGCTGGCGCAAGTCGTCGGTGCCGAGGGCGGTGTCCACTGGCACGGTGTGCACCAATTCAAACCCCGGAATCGAAAAGTCCGCCTGGGCCAGCGGACTTATCAGCAAGCCGGCCAAGCCTGCGATGCGCAATTTCAAGGAAACAGACATAGGGATTCCCATCACAAAAGAAAGCGGGCGCATTGCGCGCCCGCTTGAACGTTTACGCCGTGCGGCTATGCAGCGGCGTTGGCACCAGGTGCGGCAGTTCACTCTGCACGCGGGCACCGGTGGCGGCGCGGATCAGCAGGATTTTCAGCTGATCGTTGATGCGCTCCAGGCTGTCCTGGAAGAAGTTATGGAACACCACGCAGAACAGCGCGATGGCGATCCCCAGGCCGGTGGCGAACAACGCCGTGCCGATGCCACCAGAAATCTGCCCTGGGTCGGACACACCGGCCGTGGCCAGCGCCTTGAAGGTGTCGATGATGCCGAGGATGGTGCCCAGCAAGCCCAACAGCGGCGCGGCGGTGGTGATCGTTTCGATGATCCACAGGCTGCGGGCCAGCGGTGCGCGGGTGGTCAGGTACTGGGTTTCGATGACGTCATCCAGGTCCTTGCGCGACCCTTGCGACGCTTTCTGTGCCAGGACCGGCAGCACCATGTTCAGCGGCAGGCTGTCACGGCGCGTCAAGCTTTCGGGCAGGTCGCGCTCGCTGTGTACGTGGGCGCCGAGCACCTCGGTCAGCGCGCGGGCCTGGCGGCGTACGTAAGCGAAGTAGATACCGCGCTCGATGGTGATAAAGATCGCGATGGCCATCGCGGCATACATCACATAAAAGGTGATGTCGTGGAGCAGGTTCATGTCCATGTTCAATTACCTCGCAATTAGAAGTTGGCTTCCAGAGAGACCGTCACGGTGCGTTCCAGGCCCACGATGTAGGCCGGGTCGCCGTCGCGGAACCCGCCGTAGGTGGCCGCGTTGGTCTTGGTGGTGTACACGCCGTCCAGGTACTTCTTGTCGAACAGGTTGTCGACGTTCAGGCGCAGGGTCGCGTCCTTGACCACCTTCTTGTCCACCGGCAGGTAGATACCGGCGCCGGCGTTGAACACGGTGCGCCCGGAAATGGCTTCGTCGTTGGTCAGGTCGCCGTAGAGCTTGCTGGTGTACTTGCCGCCGAAGGTGCCGTAGAAGCGGCCGTCGTCGTAGCCGATGTTGGCGGCCAGCATGTTCTTCGGCACGTTGGCGAACTGCTTGCCGCTGGTGGGCAAGAGGATGGCTTGGCCGGCGTTGTAGACGGTCAGGTCGTCCTGCTGTTCGGCCTTGGTGTAGGTGTAGGAGGTGTAGTAGTTGAAGTGGTTGGGCAGCAGGCCGCTCCACTCCAGTTCCAGGCCGCTGTTGTTGACGGACCCGGCGTTGATGTCGGCGAAGTCACCGTTGATGTCGCGCGACGACACCTGGCGGTCCTTGAACTGCATGTAGAACAAGGTGGCGGCTACGGTCATGTCGTCATCGGTGTAGCGCCAGCCCAGTTCGTGGTTCCAGCTGGTTTCCGGCTTGGCGTCGATAGAGCCGGCGCCCTTGTCGTACAGCACGTAGTTCTGCGGGATGCGCATGTTGCGCGACAGGCTGTAGAACAACTGGTCGCGCTCATCCAACTGGTATTTGAGGCCGACGTTGGGCAGCAGTTTGTTGTAGGTCTGGTTACGTTTTTCCGCCTGCTCGGTGAGGCTGCCGTGGTTGGTGCCGTCACGCTTGACGTTCATGTAGGCCAGGCCCGCCACCAGGGTCCAGTCCGGGTTGATGTACCAAGTGTCCTGGGCCCAGACCTTTTGCGCTGGGGTGACGGTAAAGCGGTCGCGGCCCTGGATGGTGTTGCCATTGGCATCGACCACGGCGTCGTTGGAGTCCGGCCAGGTGTCGACCGGTTTGCCGCTGGCCTTGAGCGGAATGAACGGTTGGGTCTGGCTTTGGCGTGCGCGCTCGTACCAGTAGCCCACTTGCACGCTGTGATCGCCCAGGTCCCAGTTCAACTTGGTGGTGATGCCCGGACGCCAGGTCTGTGTGCGCGAAGGGCGGTAGTACACGCCGCTGTTCGGGGTGCCATCGGCATTGTACTGGGCGCCGGTAGGCAGGTTGCCCAGGTCAAATACACCGCCCTGGTTCGAGCCACGGTTCAGTGCATAGCTGGACGAACCGACACCGCTGCCGTTACCCCAGTAGTAATACGGGATCACCGACAGTGCGAGGTTGTCTGCCAGCTTGAACTGGGTGTTGAGCACGGCGGTGAAGGTCTGGAAGGGGTTCTGCGCCAGGGCGTAATAGCTGTTGTACTTGCCGTTGCTGCCCACCGTAGGCGTGGCCGGGTAGGGGTCGTACTTGCGGCCGTTCTGCTGGTACTGGGCCTTGGTCAATTGGCTGTAACTGTTGTTGTCCTGCTCGTGGTACTTGAGGATCAGGTTGGCGGTGTTGCCATCGCCAGCGTCGAAGAAGCTGTTCCACTCGACTTTGTCCGCGCGCACGGCGCCCGAACCGCGCCACATCTGGCCTTCGGTATGGGACGCCGACAACCAGTTGCTCAGGCCATTGATCTCGCCGGTGTTGAGGCGGGCAAAGGTTTTGCGCGTGGCGTTGCTGCCCATGATCTGTTTGACGAACGCGCCGGTTTCCTTGGTCGGGCGAATGGTCACGATGCCGATGTTGCCGCCGCTGGAACCGATGTGCGGGCCGTCGGCTTCCGCCGAGCCCTGGGTGACGAAGATCTGCTCGATATTTTCCGGGTCGCCCAGCAGGTTGGAGTACAGCGCGTAATTGCCGGAGTCGTTGATCGGCATGCCGTCAACCGACATGCCCACCTGGTCGGAGTTGAGGCCGCGCATGGTGAAGCGAAAGCCCGACAGGCCGGTGGCGTCTTCGCTGGAGATGTTCAAGCCCGGGGTGTATTTGAGCTTGTCCACGGCGTTACCGGTGGCGGTCTGTTTATCCAGCGCCTCCTTGGTCACGGTGGAGCGGCCCTTGATGCTTTCTTCCTGCACCATGTAGCCGCCACCTGCCGTGGCCTTGCCCTGGACCCCAATGGTCCCGACGTCGCTGTCGCTGGTGTCGGCCATAACCATGCCATGGCCCATGCTTGCGGCAACGAGTGCCAGATGAATCCGTGTGAACCTCATCACTGTCGTCCTGGTGTCGGGTGCTTATTGCACGCTGTAGTTGAAGGTGGCGGTGAAGCGCTGCTCATTGCGCCCCCCGAAGGCTTGCTCGGGGAACGGCTTGACCTGCTTGATACGGCGCAAGCTGTTGGTGGCGGCCCGGTTGAGCAACATGCTCGAGGCCTGGGTCTGCAAGCCGGAGTCGAGAACCCGACCCTGGCGGTCTACCAGCAACCAGATCACCACTTCGCCGGTCGGGCGTTCGAGGGAGGCCTGGCGGCCGGTGGGGTATTGCTTGTAGGTGTCCAACTCATTGCGCAAACCCTTGAGGTAACCGCCTTCCAACGCTTGGCCGTCGACTTTGGGGGGGGCCGGCGGCGCCGGCGTTGGCGCCGCCTGGGCAACGGGCGCGGGTGCCGGTTTGGCGGCGACCGGTGGTGGTGTCGGGGCGGGCGTTGGCTTGGCGACCACTGGCTTGGGCACAGGTTTTGGCTTGGGCTCAGGCTTGGGTTTCGGCAAGGGTTTAGGTGGCGGCGGTGGCGGGGCCGGCTCGGCCTCTTCATCCTCGATCACCGGCGGTGGCGGCTCTTGTTCCACCACCGGCTCCGGGATCACTTGCGGCTCTGGCTCGACCAGCGCCAACTCGACCGCCGACTCGTCATACACCGGCTCGACCTTCAACGTCTGGGACTGGATACCCAGTGCAATCAGCACCAGGGCGATCAGGGCCGGCACACTGCCGAGCAGCTGACGCGCACGAAACAGGACGTACATGATCAGGACTTACGCGTGGCGATGGACACGGAGGTAAAGCCACCCAGGCGCAGGGTGTCCATCACCTCGACCAGGCGCGAAACCTCTACGCCTTTGTCGCTGTTAACGATGATGGTCGACTTGGTGTCGGGCTTCTCGGCAGCCTTCAACGCCGGTACCAGCGCATCGACTGTCAGGTCCTTGCCATCCAACTGCAGTTGGCCTTCGAGACCCAAGGTGAGGATGAATTTGTTCTGTGGCTTGAGCTGCTGCGAACTGCTGGCACTCGGCAGTTGGGTCTTCATGCCGAGGGCCGGAATCACGTTCAGGCTCACGAGTACGAAAAACACCAGGAGGAACATCATCACGTCGATCATCGGGATCAGTTCGATGTGCGCCTTGCGTTTTTTCGGTTCGTCCCAGGTTCTCATTCCGTTACCCCGTTATTGAATTAGGGGCGACACGCTAACAACCAAAAATGACCGATTGGTTAACTTTAATTGACGTTTTGAGGGCTCTAGGACGCGTCTTACAGGTGAATCGCAAGTCATTTTTGTGACGTAACAGAATTGACATGCGGCAGGGGCATTCTCAAAAACTTTACATCGAGGGCCCCCGGAAATGAGTAGTGAACTGCCACAGTTGTCCACCCCGCGACTGTTAATGCGCGCCCTGGAAAAACACCAGGCCGACAGGTTGTGCGCCCTCGCCAACGGCCCGAAGATCGCCGACAACACCGCCAGTATTCCATCGCCCTACACCCTGGAAACGGCGCAGGATTTTATCGACGGCATGCAGGAGAAATATCGCTCGACGGGGCTGTTGAGCCTTGGCGTGCATGTGCGTGACACCGGCGAGTTGATCGGTGTTGCCAGCTTGCGCATCCATGCAGATCATCACTATGGGCACCTAGGCGGCTGGGCGGCGGCGGACGCGCGCAACCTGGGGTATGCCACCGAAGCCGCGACCGCGTTGATGGACTACGGCTTTGCCGAACTCGGCCTGCATCGCGTGGGCAGCCAGTGCTTCAGCCGCAACAAGGAATCGGCGCGGGTCATGGAGAAAATCGGCCTGCAATACGAAGGCTGCAGGCGCGGGGCGTTCTTCAAGAACGGCGTGCATGAAGACCTGCTGGTGTTCGCCACCCTGCGTGAGGATTGGGAGTACCGGCTGTGAGGGGCGAGGTGGATCATGGCCGGCGCCGGGTACTTGCCGGGCTGGCGGTCGCTACCACCTTTTCGATCCTCAGCCCGTTTGCCCGCAGTGCCGGGGTGGAGTATCCGTTCACCCTGGGCGTGGCCTCCGGGGATCCGCTGCCGGATGGGTTTGTGATCTGGACGCGCCTGGCGCCGCTGTTCAATGCCGCGGACGGTCGTGGTGGCTTGAGCCGTTCAGTGCCGGTGCGTTGGCGGGTTGCCAGCGATGCGGCGATGACTCGCGTGGTGCGCCAGGGCGAGGTGATGGCCAGCGAGCGCTGGGCGCACTCGGTGCATGTGGAGGTGGCGGGACTGGAGCCGGGCAGGCCGTATTGGTATCAGTTCGAAGGGCTCGGCGCGCAAAGCCCGGTGGGGCAATCGCGCACGGCGCCGGCGTTGCATGCCATGACGTCGGCCCGCTTGGGGTTTGTCTCGTGCTCGCATTGGGAACGTGGCTATTTCAGTGCCTATCGCCACTTGGCGCAAGAACAGCCCGACCTGGTGTTCTTTCTCGGCGACTACATCTACGACAGTTCCTACGCGGCGGACTCGGGCAAAATCATTCGCCCCCATGGCAGCGGCAATGCGGTGAGCTTGAGTGACTACCGCAACCGCTATGCCTTGTACAGAACCGACCCGGATCTACAGGCCCTGCACGCCGCAGCGCCCAGCGTCGTGACCTGGGACGATCACGAAGTGCAGAATGACTACGCCAACCGCTGGTCCCAGGACCCGAAGATCCCGGTCGGGCAATTCTTGCAGCAGCGGGCGGCGGCCTACCAGGCTTACTACGAACACATGCCGCTGCGTGCCAGCAGCCTGCCCAAAGGCGCGGACATGCGCATTTATCGGCGCCTGGACTACGGGCGGTTGGCCCGTTTCCATGTGCTGGACGGCCGACAGTATCGCTCCGAACAACCCTGCATCTTGGCCACTGGCAGTCACCAAGGGCATATCGCCGACAACCTTTGCCACGATTTGCGCGACCCCGGTCGTACGATGCTCGGTTGGCAACAGGAAGCCTGGCTGGATCAGGGCTTTGCCCAGTCGAAGGCGCAGTGGAACATCATCGCTCAGGACCTGCTGGTCGCGCCGCTGACCCAGCGCGACCTGACCAATCACAAGCCGGGACGCTGGACCGATGGCTGGGATGGCTACATGGCCAACCGCTCACGGATGCTGGCGTCCATCGAGCGCCATCGTGTCCAGAACCCGGTGTTCTGGGGTGGCGATATCCATTCGTTCTGGGTGACGGACTTGCATGCGGATGCCAGCAACCCGGACTCGCCGGTGGTTGCCACCGAGTTCGTCGGCACGTCGGTGACGTCTGATGGGCCGCCCTTTGAGGCGTTCAGCAAGATTCTGCCGCTCAATCCCCATGTGAAGTTCTTCGACAGTCGCCAGCGCGGGTATGTGTCGGTGGAAGTGGAGGCGCAGAAGATGCTGACGCACTTTCGTGTGATTACCGATCCGCGCGACCCTGCGGCGACCGTTTCGACCTTGAAATCATTTGTGAACGAGTCCGGCCGACCCGGCGCAATCCTGTAGGCGCCGGCAAGCCGGCTCCTGCTGGGGTTGTGGTGATTACAGCGGCGCGGTTTCGTTGAGGCTGTAGCGCACGGACAGCGCACCCTTTTTTTCGGAAAGGGCCAGGATGGTCACCTGGCCCAGTTCACCCAAGGTTTGCACGTGGGTACCGCCGCAGGCATACGCGGGCAACTCGCCAAAGCCGACTTCGCGGGTGCCGTCTTCCAGGTTCATATGGCGCGGGTAGTCTGCCGCGATCCATCGGTTGACCTGTTGCTGGATCGTCTCGGCTTCCATGGCTTGCGCGGTTTCGCCACGGATGAAGGTGATCTTGCCTTCGCCCGGCCAGTGATGGGCCTTGATCGGCATCCAACCCAGGGTCTCGCCCACGTTGCCGATCAAGTGCCCCGCGGAATGCAGCCGAGTGTGCAGTGCGCGACGCTGTTCATCCACCCGCGCAGTGATCGGGCCAGGTGCCAGCGGGCGGTCGACGTAGTGCACCACGCGATCGCCTTCCTGGATCACGCGCAGCACGCTGCTCTCACCGAGCCAACCGGTATCGAAGGGTTGCCCACCGCCCTGTGGGTGAAAAATCGTCGATTGCAGGATCACCGCAAACTGGTCTTCATGAGGTGTACAACTCAACACCTCCAGCTCGGCAGTCAGGTGGTCGTGGGTGAAAAACAGGCGCTCGGTCATGATCTACATCCGCATCAGGGTTCTACCGGCAGTATAAATAGTGCGTAGATGGGTGATAATCCGCTCAATTATCAATGGACCTGTGCACCATGAGCATCAATCTACCGTTGCCATTGCTGGGCGAAATGGCGATTTTCGTCAAAGTAGTGGAAACCGGCAGCTTCTCCGAAGCCGCCCGGCAAATGGGCGCCTCGCCTTCATCGGTGAGCCGCAGCATCTCGCGCCTGGAGAAGGCCCTGGCCACACGGTTGCTGCAACGCACCACGCGCAAGTTGCGTTTGAGCGAGGGTGGTGAAGAGGTGTTCAAGCGGTGCCAGGAGATGGTCAACGCGGCGCGTTCGGTCATGGAGATCAGCGGCCAGTTCACCCATGAGGCCGAAGGGCTGGTGCGGGTCAGCGTGCCCAAGGCAGTGGGGCGCTTTGTGGTGCACCCGCATATGCCGGAGTTCCTGCGGCGTTATCCCAAGGTGGATGTGCAACTGATCCTTGAGGACCGGCAGGTGGACATGATTGATGACAACGTCGACCTGAGCATCCGCATCACCGACAGCCCGCCACCGGGATTGGTCGGCCGGCAGTTGCTGCCGATCGAGCATCTGTTGTGCGCGACCCCGCAGTACCTGGCCGAGCATGGAACACCGGGCCACCCCCAGGACTTGCTGGCACACAGTTGCATCTACCTGGGAGAGACGCCGGGGGATTCACGCTGGAAGTTTCGCCAGGCCGGCAAGGCGGTGACGGTCGCAGTGCGCGGGCGTTACGCGGCAAACCACACAGGGGTGCGGCTGGATGCGGTGTTGCAACATGTGGGCATTGGCAGCTTGCCGTACTTTACGGCGCGGCATGCATTGGAGGAGGGACGATTGGTGCAGGTGTTGCCAGGGTGGGACTTTATTGCGTCGTACCATGGCGAGGCATGGTTGCTGCATTCGCCCACGCGGTATCTGCCGCCGAAGTTGCGGGTGTTTATTGATTATCTGGTGGCGTGCATGGCGAAGGAGCCGACGTTGCGCAAACGGTAGGAATGCGGTCGAAACTGTAGGACCCGGCTTGCAAGCGATTGGCCCTTGAACCCAGTGCAGGACTCAAGGCCGCCATCGCCGGCAAGCCGGCTCCTACAAGGGAATCAGTGCTTGCTTTGGTCGTCCGGCATGGCCAGCAGCTGTTTTTCCTGGTTCCAGTCGAACGGTTCGTCGTTCTGTTCGGCTTCGAAGCGACGTTCTTCCAGGGCCTGGTACAGGTCCAGTTCTTCGTCGGGCATGAAGTGCAGGCAGTCACCGCCAAAGAACCACAGCAGGTCGCGCGGCACCAGGTGGGCGATTTGCGGGTAGCGCAGGATGACCTGGCTCATCAGGTCCTGGCCCAGGTATTGGCTTTCGATCGGGTCGATCGGCAGCAGGGCGCGCAATTCGTCGAAACGCTCCAGGAACAATGTGTGGCTTTCCTCGGGCACCTGTTCGGCTTCGCCGACGGCAACCAGGATGCTGCGCAAGTGGTCGAGCAAGACGAGATGATCGGCAACGACGTTGGACACGAGATAAGTCCTCTAAAGCAAAAACGGGCGCGAGAGTATATAGCTCTCGCGCCCGTATTTATATGACCGCTCGACTCAGCGGACCTTGCCCTCAGCCTGGGTCAGGTCTTCCTTGCTGAAGTCATCCACGTCGATCACCTTGCGCCGCGCTGCTTCAGCGTCACGCAGGGTTTGCGCTTCGGCGGGTTGCAGCACGCCGGCGTGCAGCGCCGCATCGATGGAGTGTTCCCCGGCAGTCGGCTTGACCTGGCCGCTTTTGAGCGCGGTGTGCAGTTTCTTCTGCAGCGGATGGCTGGCGCCGAGCAGGTCGTAGGCATGTTGCAGGGCGCCCACCGGGTCCTCCGCCGATTGCGGGCGGTAGCAGCCGGCCAGCAACTCTTCCAGGGTCGGATCGCCTTTGGCACGGCCGATCACCGCGGCCACTTCGGCATCCAGTGCATCGGACGGCCCGGTATGGCGACGCCCGAACGGGAACACGATGACCCGCAGCAGGCAACCCAGCACCTTGTTCGGGAAGTTGCTCAGCAGTTCATCCAACGCACGCTCGGATTCACCAAGGCTTTCTTCCATGGCCCAGGCGAACAGCGGTTCCAGGTGGTCCGGCGAATCCAGGTCGTGGTACCGCTTGAGTGCAGCCGACGCCAGGTACATATGGCTCAGCACATCACCCAAGCGTGCCGACAGGCGTTCGCGCCGCTTCAGCTCGCCACCCAGCAGCATCATGCTCAGGTCGGCCAACAGCGCGAAGGCGGCAGCCTGACGGTTGAGCGCGCGGAAGTAACCCTGGCTCAAACGATTGCCCGGAGCCTTCTCGAAATGGCCCACGCCGAGGTTCAGCACCAGGGTGCTGGCGGCGTTGCTCACGGCGAAGCCGATGTGTTGCATCAGCAGGCCGTCGAATTCCTTCAGCGCCTGGTCGTGGTCTTCGCGGCCGGCCAGGGCCATTTCCTTGAGCACGAATGGATGGCAACGGATCGCGCCCTGGCCGAAGATCATCAGGTTGCGCGAGAGGATATTCGCGCCTTCCACGGTGATGAAGATCGGCGCGCCTTGCCAACTGCGACCCAGGTAGTTGTTCGGGCCCATGATGATGCCTTTGCCGCCGTGCACGTCCATGGCGTGGCTGATGCACTCGCGACCGCGTTCGGTCAGGTGGTACTTGAGGATCGCCGAGAGGACCGACGGTTTTTCCCCCAGGTCCACGGCATTGGCCGTGAGCATGCGTGCGCTGTCCATCAGCCAGGCGTTGCCGCCGATGCGCGCCAGGGCTTCCTGGATACCTTCAAAGGCGGAAAGCGGCACGTTGAATTGCTCGCGCACCTGGGCGTATTGGCCGGTCACCAGGCTGGTGAACTTGGCCGCGCCGGTGCCCACCGCAGGCAGGGAGATCGAACGGCCCACGGACAGGCAGTTCATCAGCATCATCCAGCCCTTGCCGAGCATTTCCTGGCCGCCGATCAGGAACTCCAGGGGGATGAACACATCCTTGCCGGAGTTGGGACCGTTCATGAACGCGGCGCCCAGGGGCAGGTGACGACGGCCAATTTCCACGCCGGGCGTATCGGTCGGGATCAGCGCCAGGCTGATGCCCAGGTCTTCCTCTTCGCCCAGCAGGTGGTCCGGGTCATGGGCCTTGAAGGCCAGGCCCAGCAGGGTCGCGACGGGGCCGAGGGTGATGTAGCGTTTTTCCCAGTTCAGGCGCAGGCCGAGGGTTTCCTTGCCTTCCCATTCACCTTTGCAGATCACGCCAGTGTCGGGCATGGCGCCGGCATCGGAGCCGGCCAGCGGGCCGGTCAGGGCAAAGCACGGGATGTCATCGCCACGGGCCAGGCGGGGCAGGTAGTGGTTGCGTTGTTCGTCGGTGCCGTAGTGCAGCAACAGCTCGGCCGGGCCGAGGGAGTTGGGCACCATCACGGTCGAGGCCAGGTCGCCGCTGCGGGTGGCGAGTTTCATCGCGACCTGGGAGTGGGCATAGGCAGAGAAGCCCTTGCCGCCATATTCCTTAGGAATGATCAGGGCGAAGAAGCCGTGGGTCTTGATGTGTTCCCAGGCCGCCGGCGGCAGGTCCATGGCCTGGCCGATTTCCCAGTCGCTGACCATGGCGCAGAGTTCTTCGGTAGGGCCGTCGATGAACGCTTGTTCTTCTTCGGTCAGTTGGACCTTGGGGTAGGCCAGCAACTTGTCCCAATCGGGGCGACCGCTGAACAGCTCGCCGTCCCACCACACGGTGCCGGCGTCGATAGCGTCGCGCTCGGTCTCGGACATCGGCGGCAAGACTTTCTGGAACCAGCTGAACAGCGGTTTGGTGAAGTATTGGCGACGCAGGTCGGGCAGCAGCAGGGGAGCGGCCACGACGGCGATCAACACCCAGAAGATCAGCAGCAGCCAACCCGGTGCGTGGCTCCAGGCACCCATCGCCAGCAGGTAGACGGCGACCACACCCAGTGCGGGCAGCGGGGCGACGCGGCGGTGTGCGAGGTAGGCAATGCCGATTACCAGCACCAGTATCCACAACAACAGCATATTCAATCCTCCGTGAAACCAGGGGCGAAACCACCAGGGAGCTTAGTCGGCATCCGAGCAAGCGGGGTGATCAGGGTGTTACAAGTTGTACTGGGAGCACCTGGCAACAGGCGCCGACATTTGGCCGATTCGTCGTTATCGCTGTGGCAGACCTGTCGTTAAACTCCAGGCTTACCCCGGAGATCACGCTCATGGATATGTACCTGAGTCCCAGCCGCTTCATCGATAGTGACCACCCTGCGGTGGTGGAGTTCGCCGAAAAACATCGCGGAACCCGCGCGGCTTCTAGTGACCAGGCAGTCAGCCTTTACTACGCCGTGCGTGAGGCGATTCGCTACAACCCCTACACCTTCAGCCGTGACCCAGGCACCTTGAACGCCAGCTTCGCCCTGGCCAGCGGCGAAAGCTATTGCGTGCCCAAAGCCACCTTGCTGGCGGCCTGCGCCCGCCACTGCGGCATCCCGGCGCGCATCGGCCTGGCGGACGTGCGCAATCACTTGTCGACGCCGCGCCTGCTCGCCTTGCTCAAGAGTGATGTGTTTGCCATGCACGGTTATACCGAGCTTTACCTGCAGGGTCGCTGGGTCAAGGCTACGCCCGCGTTCAACCAGCAACTGTGCGATGTGTTCGACGTTCCGCCGCTGGACTTCGACGGCGTCAACGACAGTGTCTTCCACGCGTTCAACCGCCAGGGCCAGCGTTCGATGGAATACGTGGTCGACCACGGGCAATTTCCTGACGTGCCCGAGGCGTTTTTCTTCGCGCATATTCAGCAGTGTTACCCCCACTTGTTCAGCGAGGACATGCCGACCCTGCTGGGCGATATGCAGAGCGATTTAAGCCGCGCGTGAACCGGCGTATGCTGCTGCGTTCATCAAGCCATGTTCATCAACAATAAGGCGCGGTCATGCTGAAAATCTGGGGTCGTAAAAATTCATCAAACGTCAGGAAGGCACTGTGGTGCGCCGAAGAACTCGGCCTGGACTATGAGGCAATTGATGCGGGCGGGGCTTTTGGTGTGGTCGACACGCCGCACTACCGCGCGTTGAACCCCAATGGCCGGGTGCCGATGATCGAGGACGGCGACTATGTGCTGTGGGAGTCCAACACCATCGTGCGCTACCTCTGCGCCAAGCAGGCCTCCAACTGGTACCCGAGTGACCTGAAGGCCCGCGCCAACGCCGAAAAATGGATGGACTGGACCACCTCCACCTTTGCCGAACCGTTCAAGATCGTGTTCTGGGGCGTACTGCGCACCCCGGCGGAAAAACAGAACTGGGACACCATCCACGCCGGGCGCCAGGCCTGCATCGATGTGCTCAAGACCGTCGACCAGGCGCTCGCTACACAGCCGTATCTGTCGGGTAAGGAGATCGGCATGGGCGATATCCCCCTGGGCAGCTTCATCTACGCCTGGTTTGAAATGCCCATCGAACGGCCGGCAATGCCCCATCTAGAGGCCTGGTACCAGCGCCTGCAACAGCGCCCGGCCTACCGCAAGGCGGTCATGACTGCGTTGACTTAATACCCACTATTAATACGGGTGACTGTACTTGTGCGGCGCAGGCAAGCACCATGCTTGTCATGCGCCGCCGTTGAACTACCTGGGCTGCGCCCCCATCTACTCTTTCTATTCTCTTCTTTGGTGCGTATTCCGATATGAGTTCCGCTCTGTCCATCCGGCAGCTAACCAAAACCTACGGCAACGGTTTCCAGGCCCTGAGTGGTATCGATCTGGACGTCGCCGAAGGTGACTTCTTCGCCTTGCTCGGCCCTAACGGCGCCGGCAAATCCACCACCATCGGTATCCTCTCCACCCTGGTCAACAAGACCAGCGGCTCGGTGAATGTCTTCGGCCACGACCTGGACAAATCCCCGGCGGCGCTCAAGCGCTCCATCGGCGTGGTGCCCCAGGAATTCAACTTCAACCAGTTTGAAAAGACCTTCGACATCGTCGTGACCCAGGCGGGCTACTACGGCATCCCGGCGAAAGTCGCCAAGGAACGCGCCGAGCAGTACCTGACCCAACTGGGCCTGTGGGACAAGCGCGATGTGCCTTCGCGTTCGTTGTCCGGCGGCATGAAGCGCCGCCTGATGATCGCCCGCGCACTGGTGCACGAACCGCGCCTGCTGATCCTCGATGAACCAACCGCTGGCGTGGACATCGAGCTGCGTCGTTCGATGTGGACCTTCCTCACCGAGCTGAACGAGAAGGGCATCACCATCATCCTCACCACCCATTACCTGGAAGAGGCTGAGCAGCTGTGCCGCAACATCGGCATCATCGACCACGGCACCATCGTCGAGAACACCAGCATGCGTAACCTGCTGGGTCAGTTGCATGTGGAAACCTTTTTGCTCGACTTGAAGAACAACCTGTCGGTGCCGCCGCAATTGCTGGGCTACCCGAGCCGGCTTGTCGACAGCCACACCCTGGAAGTGCAGGTGGACAAGGCCATGGGCATCACCGCGCTGTTCACCCAGTTGGCGGCCCAGCAAATTGAAGTGCTGAGCCTGCGTAACAAAACCAATCGCCTTGAGGAGTTGTTCGTGTCCCTGGTGGAGAAAAATCTGGCGAAGGTGGCGGTATGAGTTCCGAACTGCAACCCAACCTTGTCGCGCTGCAAACCATCGTTTATCGCGAAGTGAAACGCTTTACCCGGATCTGGCCGCAGACCCTGCTGCCGCCGGCGATCACCATGGTCTTGTACTTTGTGATCTTCGGTAACCTGATTGGCCGGCAGATCGGCGACATGGGTGGCTTCACCTACATGGAGTACATCGTGCCGGGCCTGATCATGATGTCGGTGATCACCAACTCCTACGGCAACGTGGTCTCGAGTTTCTTCGGCAGCAAGTTCCAACGCTCGATCGAAGAACTGATGGTGTCGCCGGTGTCGCCGCACACCATCCTGATTGGCTACACCCTGGGTGGCGTGCTGCGCGGGCTGATGGTGGGCGTGATCGTGACCCTGCTGTCGTTGTTCTTCACGCATTTGCAGGTGCATCACCTTGGCGTCACCATTCTGGTGGTGGTGCTGACGGCGACGATCTTCTCGCTGCTGGGCTTCATCAACGCTGTGTTTGCGCGCAACTTCGATGATATTTCGATCATCCCGACCTTTGTGCTGACGCCGCTGACCTACCTGGGCGGGGTGTTCTACTCCATCACGCTGCTGCCGCCGTTCTGGCAGACTGTGTCGCTGGCCAACCCGGTATTGCACATGGTCAACGCCTTTCGCTACGGCATCCTGGGGGTGTCGGATATCAAGATCAGCGTGGCGATCACCTTTATGATCGTCGCCACGGTGGTGTTGTATATCGGCTGTGCGCGGTTGTTGGTGAGCGGGCGTGGGATGCGTACCTGAGCAGCGATCCGCATTGAAAAAACGGCCTCGGATGAGGCCGTTTTTTTTTGCACCGCTGTGGGAGTTGGCTTGCCTGCGAAGGCGGCCTGACAGCCGATCTGGATGTTGGATCTGATCGGGTACATATCCGTTATTTGGGTAACGGCTGGTATGGGTTCCGTCCTTACGGCGGGTCACTTTGGAAAAGAGCCCCAAAGTAACCAAAGGGCTCTTGCCCCAACACTCGGCACCTCGCCTAGGCTCGGTGTGCCCGTAATCCGACAGTGATTTGGGGGGCCGCCGCCACGCGCCATCCATGGCGCGGGGCGGCTAAACCGGCATCCCTGCCGGTTTACCCCCCAAATCCCTGTCGAATTCCGGCCAGCGTGTTTGATGGGGCGCCTAAGATCAAAATCAAAAGCAAGGCGGCCTGACAGCCGGCCTGAGTGGTTGGATCAAAGGCAGATACGTGTAGGAGCTGGCTTGCCGACGATTCGGTACATCAGGTATACCCAGATGATGCCATCGCCGGCAAGCCGGCTCCTACAGAGGAGGTTCAGGCGTTGAGTGCGAGTTCGATCAGGGCGTGCAGTTCTTGCACTGTCAGCGGGGCGTTCGAAAATAGAATGCGAAACACCGTTGGTGCTGCGATCAGGTTGATCAGGTGGTCCACGCTCGGCGGTGTGCTTTGCGGATAGCGATCGACAATCGCCTGCAACTGCCCACTCAGGATGCTCACGCAGTATCCCGGCGTGATCGTGCACTGCAGGTCGCGCATCATGTTGCGGCCCGGCTCCGAACTCATTTCATCCAGGTATTGCTCGGCCCAGGCCTGCAGGTCGCCGCGCAGGCTGCCGGTGTTGGCGGGTTCGCTGTCGGGGCGCATGCGCGCCAGGGCCACGTCCGCGAGCAGCACGGAGAGGTCGCCCCAGCGCCGGTAGATAGTCGAGGGCGTGACGCCTGCGCGTGTGGCAATCATGGGCACGGTGACGCTGGAGCGCTCGTGGGCTTCCAGCAGTTCACGCACCGCCGAATGGACGGATTCTTGTACCCGGGCACTGCGGCCCCCCGGGCGAAGGCCTTCTTTTATCGCCATGTTTGTGACCTTAACACAAAGAATTTGCTTTAAGCGCTGGCGGGTAGCACACTCTGCAAAAGCAAAATATTAGCTTTAGCGGAGCGTGTGCATGTCCAGTCCTGTTTCCCATCGTTCCAGCCTGGTGTTTCTCGCGATCACCTTGCTGACCTTCCTGGCCGCTTCGAGTGCGCCGACGCCGTTGTACCACCTGTATCAGGAAGGCCTGCATTTTTCGGCAGGCATGCTGACGCTGATCTTCGGTGTCTACGCCCTCAGCCTGCTGGCGGCGCTGTTGACCGTCGGCTCTTTGTCGGACCACCTGGGGCGCAAGCCGGTGATTTTTGCTGCGCTGCTTCTGGATATGCTGGCGATGCTGCTGTTTATCAATGAAGGCAGCGTGGCCTGGCTGATTGCCGCCCGCACGTTGCAAGGGTTTGCCACTGGCATGGCCACCGCCGTATTGGGCGCGGCACTGCTCGACACCGACCGCCAACAGGGCCCGCTGGTCAACAGCGTAGCGCCGCTCTTGGGCATGGCTTGCGGGGCGATGGGCAGCAGTCTGCTGGTGGAATTCGCGCCCCTTCCGACCCAGTTGATCTACTGGACGTTGCTGGCCTTGATGCTGTTGCAGGCCCTCTACGTATGGCGCCTGCCGGAAACGGTGAGCCGCATCCCCGGCGCACTGGCGTCGCTGCGCCCAACATTGCATGTACCGCCCCAGGCGCGCCGGGCGTTGTGGCTTTCATTGCCGGTGGATGTGGCGGTGTGGGCGATGGGTGGCTTCTACTTGTCACTGGCCCCGTCGCTGGTGCGGGCCGCCACCGGGTCTACCTCCAACCTGATCGGTGGCGGCCTGGTGGCCGTGCTGACCCTGAGCGGCGCGTTGATGATCTTTACCTTGCGTAATCGTCCGGCCGACAAGGTGCTGCGTCTCGGCGCCGGCTTGCTGGCCATCGGTGTAACGCTGATCCTCACGGCGGTGCACAGCGCCAGCCTGCCCCTGTTCTTCATCGCCACGCTGATCGCCGGCAGTGGCTTTGGCGCGGGCTTTCTTGGCGCCTTGCGCAGTGTGGTGCCGTTGGCCTTGCCCCACGAGCGCGCGGGGCTGATGTCGGCGTTCTATGTGCTGAGCTACCTGGCGTTCTGCTTGCCTTCGTTACTGGCGGGCAACCTTATTCGCAGCTTTGGCCTGATCGCCACCACCGACGGCTACGGCGCGGTCCTCATCCTGCTGGCTGTCGGTGCGCTCATTGCCTTGCTGTTGCAGGATTCGGCGCGCGTGCGGGCGACGACAGGCGGCTGATGGGTAATAATCAGTGCCCGTATCCGCCTGATCGAGATTCGCGCATGAAGATCATCCGCAGCAAGGACTTCACCGGCAGCCGTGCCTGGGAGGCGCTGGACATCGCCAACATGAATGGCATCACCACGCGCCTGCACTGGACCGACCAGCCCTATCGCTGGCATATCAACGACGGCGAAGAAGTGTTTGTGGTGCTCGATGGCCGGGTGCAGATGCACTACCGCGACAATGGTTTCGAACAGGTGGCGGAGCTGGGCGTCGGGGACATCTTTTACGCCAGCGTGGGCACCGAGCACGTGGCCCACCCGCAAGGGCCGGCGCGGATTCTGGTGATCGAGTCCGAAGGCAGCGTCTGACGATATATAGGTAAAGTAGATAACAGATAGAGATATTACCCGTTATATAGATATTCGATTCGGTTCTACCATGGTCTCACCCTCATGCGAGGAAGAGGATTGCCATCATGACCTGCTCGAATAGCATCAGTTACAAACCCTTCAGTCACCTGACCCATCCACGGGAAGTGATCCGCCAGTTCACGCCGAACTGGTTTGCCGCCACCATGGGCACTGGTGTGCTGGCACTGGCCCTGGCGCAGTTGCCAGTCAACCTGCCTGGCCTGCACGCCATCGCCGAGGCGTTGTGGTTGTTCACTGTTGGCCTATTTGTGTTGTTCAGCGTGTTGTACGCGGCCCGCTGGGTGATGTTTTTCCACGAGGCGCGGCGTATTTTCGGTCACTCCACCGTCTCGATGTTTTTCGGCACCATCCCCATGGGGCTCGCGACGATTCTCAACGGCTTGCTGTTATTTGGCCTGCCGCGCTGGGGCGCCGGTGTGATACCGCTGGCTGAAACCCTGTGGTGGTTGGACGTGGGCATGGCCCTGGCCTGCGGCGTGCTTATCCCCTTCATGATGTTCACCCGCCAGGAACACAGCATCGACCAGATGACCGCCGTCTGGCTGCTGCCTGTGGTTGCCGCTGAAGTTGCCGCGGCCAGTGGTGGGCTGCTCGCACCGCACCTGGCAGACGCGCATTCGCAACTGGTGATGCTGGTGACCAGCTATGTGCTGTGGGCGTTTTCGTTGCCGGTGGCGTTCAGCATCCTGACCATCCTGATGCTGCGCATGGCCCTGCACAAACTGCCCCACGCCAATATGGCCGCGTCGAGTTGGCTGGCCCTGGGTCCCATCGGCACCGGTGCGCTGGGCATGTTGCTGCTGGGGGGCGATGCGCCGGCGATCTTTGCGGCCAATGGCTTGCCGGGTGTCGGTGAGATCGCCAACGGCCTCGGCCTGGTAGCGGGCATTACGCTGTGGGGCTTCGGCTTGTGGTGGATGCTGATTGCGGTGCTGATCACCCTGCGTTACCTGCGCGCCGGTATCCCCTTCAACCTCGGTTGGTGGGGTTTCACCTTCCCGCTGGGCGTGTATGCCCTGGCGACGCTGAAGCTGGCGAGCCTGCTGCACCTGGGGTTCTTCAGCGTTTTTGGCAGCGTGCTGGTGGTGGCATTGGCGCTGATGTGGCTGATCGTCGCCAAGCGCACCGTGCAGGGTGCCTATAAAGGTGAGCTTTTTGTTTCGCCGTGCATTGCGGGACTAGCGAATAAGTAAGCAGGATTAGGTAAAGTCGTGGCCTGAACGCTTTTACAAAAAACAGGCCACGCAGGAACACGGACGATGAGCCACCCCTCGCAATTCACCTTGCTGCGCACACGGCGTTTCCTGCCGTTTTTCATCACCCAGTTGCTGGGCGCTTTCAACGACAACATCTTCAAGCAATCGCTGATCCTGGCCATTCTCTACAAGCTCACTATCGACGGTGACCGCTCGATCTGGGTCAACCTCTGCGCATTGCTGTTTATCCTGCCGTTCTTCCTGTTCTCGGCCCTGGCCGGGCAGTTTGGCGAGAAATTCAACAAGGACGCGTTGATCCGCGCGATCAAGATCGGTGAGATCGTGATCATGGCCGTGGGCGCGACGGGCTTCCTCACCAACCACCTGGAGCTGATGCTGCTCGCGCTGTTTGCCATGGGCACTCACTCGGCGCTGTTCGGCCCGGTGAAGTACTCGATCATGCCCCAGGCATTGCATGACGATGAGCTGGTCGGCGGCAACGGCCTGGTGGAAATGGGCACGTTCCTGGCGATCCTGGCCGGCACCATCGGCGCCGGGATCATGATGTCGTCCACCCATTACGCCCCCGTGGTGTCCGTGGCGATTGTCGGCGTAGCGGTGCTGGGTTACCTGGCCAGCCGCAGCATTCCGCGCGCGGCCGCGTCGACCCCGGAACTGCGCTTGAACTGGAATATCTTCAGCGAATCCTGGGCCACCCTGTGCTTGGGCCTGGGGCAAACACCGGCCGTTTCGCGCTCCATTGTCGGCAACTCGTGGTTCTGGTTTGTCGGTGCGATCTACCTGACGCAGATCCCGGCCTACGCCAAGGAGTGGTTGTACGGCGACGAGACCGTGGTGACACTGATCCTCACGGTGTTCTCGGTGGGTATCGCACTGGGTTCGATGCTCTGCGAAAAGCTCTCCGGGCGTAAGGTCGAAATCGGCCTGGTGCCATTCGGTTCATTCGGCCTGACGGTGTTCGGCCTGCTGCTGTGGTGGCACTCCGGCGGCTTCCCGCAGAACGTCCAGGCCAACGATTGGCTTGCCGTGCTCAGCTACGGCCAGGCGTGGTGGGTGCTGTTCGATATCCTCGGCCTGGGTGTATTCGGCGGCTTCTACATCGTGCCGCTGTATGCATTGATCCAGTCGCGTACCGCCGAGAACGAACGCGCGCGCGTGATCGCCGCGAACAACATTCTCAACGCGCTGTTCATGGTGGTCTCGGCCATCGTGTCGATCCTGCTGCTGAGCGTGGCCAAGCTGTCGATCCCGGAACTGTTCCTGGTGGTGTCGCTGCTCAACATCGCGGTCAACACCTACATCTTCAAGATCGTCCCCGAGTTCACCATGCGTTTCATGATCTGGCTGCTCAGCCATTCCATGTACCGCGTGGAGCATCGCAACCTGCAGGCGATCCCGGATGAAGGCGCGGCGTTGTTGGTGTGCAACCATGTGTCGTTTGTGGATGCACTGTTGATTGGCGGCGCGGTGCGTCGGCCGATTCGCTTCGTCATGTACTACAAGATCTACCGCTTGCCGGTGCTCAACTTCATCTTCCGCACCGCCGGGGCGATTCCGATTGCGGGGCGCAACGAAGATATCCAGATCTACGAAAAGGCCTTCACGCGCATTGCGCAGTATTTGAAGGAAGGGGAGTTGGTGTGCATCTTCCCGGAGGGCAAGCTGACTGCCAATGGCGAGATGAACGAGTTTCGCGGGGGCGTGACGCGCATCCTTGAAGAAACCGCGGTTCCGGTGATTCCGATGGCGTTGCAGGGGTTGTGGGGGAGTTTCTTCAGCCGCGATCCGAACAAAGGCTTCTTTCATCGCATCTGGTCGCGGGTGGTATTGGTGGCGGGTGAGCCGGTGGCGGTCGAGTCGGCGACCCCAGCGCAGTTGCAGGAGAAAGTTACTCAGCTGCGCGGCACGGTCCTGTAGGAGCGCGGCTTGCCGGCGATGGCTATCTTCAGGCCGCCATCGCCCGCAAGCGGGCTCCTACAAGGGTTATGTGGAGATTTTCAGGCCAATAAGCCCACAAATGATCAACGCCACGCTGGCCAACCGAAACAACGCCATGGATTCCCCAAACAGGATAATCCCAGCGATCACGGTGCCCACTGCACCCACGCCGGTCCAGATGGCATAGGCGGTGCCCAGCGGCAGTTCCTTCATGGCGAGCCCCAGCAGGCCAAGGCTGATGGCCATGGCGGCAATCGTCAGGGCGGTGGGGAGTGGCTTGCTGAAACCGTCGGTGTACTTCAGGCCGACGGCCCAGCCGACTTCAAACAGACCCGCGAAAAACAGAATGATCCAGGACATGATGACCTCCTAACACTAGGTGGGGTCGTCCCCGGAGTAGTCGCTTGAGCGCGTCGCGGGGTCGTCCCCACGAAGCGCGTTAGAGTGCCGAAAAGTGCTCGGCTGATCAAGTTTGCGGGGTGTTCTCCAGGGCGCGACGGTCTTCCTTTTCGCTCATGCGGCGGAAGTAAGTCGACAGCAATGCACCGGAGATATTGTGCCAGACACTGAACAAGGCACTCGGCACCGCCGCCAGCGGCGAAAAATGCGCACTGGCCAGTGCGGCGCCCAGCCCGGAGTTCTGCATGCCCACCTCCAGCGCCAGCGACTTGCGCTGCGCCAACGGCAACTTGAACACGCGGCCAGTGAAGTAACCCAGCAGGTAGCCAAAGCTGTTGTGCAGCATCACCACGGCCATGATCAACAAGCCCGACTCGGCGATCTTCGCCTGGCTGGCGGCAACCACCGCCGCGACGATGATCACGATGCTCACCACCGACACCAGTGGCAGCACATCGACCGCATGCCGAACCCGATCGCCGAGCACGCGTTGCGCCAGCACGCCGAGCACGATCGGCAGCAACACCACTTGCAGGATCGACCAGAACAGCTCCATGAACGACACCGGCAGCCAGGCCGAGGCCAGCAGCCAGATCAATGCTGGCGTGAGCAGCGGGGCGAGGAGGGTGGTGACGGCGGCGATGGCCACCGACAACGCCAGGTCGCCACGGGCCAGCCAAGTCATCACGTTGGACGAGGTGCCGCTTGGGCAGCAACCGACCAGGATCACGCCGACGGCGATTTCCGGGGGGAGATGGAAGGCCTGGCACAGCAACCACGCCACGCCCGGCATGATCACGAAATGCGCAACCACGCCCAATGCCACACGCCAGGGGTGGCGGGCGACTTCGGCGAAGTCATCGAGTTTGAGGGTCAGCCCCATGCCGAACATCACCAGGCCCAGCAGCGGGACAATGGCACTTTTAAGGCCAATGAACCAGCCGGGTTCGAGGAAGGCGACGACGGCGAAAATCAACACCCAGTAGGCGAAGGTATTGCCGACGAAGCGGCTCAAGGCGGCGAGTGCGCGCATGGGGATGTCCTTTTTGTTGGTTTCGATCAAATGTGGGAGGGGGCTTGCCCCCGATTGCAGTCTGTCAGTCATAGGTGTTTTAACTGACAGAATGCTATCGGGGGCAAGCCCCCTCCCACATTTTGAATTTCACACGGTTTAGATACCCTGCGGAGTCTCTTCACCGCCCAATGCTTCAACCAGCGCCGGCAAGAAGTCGCCAAACGTCAGCATCATCAGGGTAAAGCTCGCATCCAGTTGGCCCAGGGCTTCTTCACCGCCGTCCTGTTCGGCCTGGTCTTGCAGCAGGTCTTCGAACTTCAGGCGCTTGACGGTCATTTTATCGTCGAGCATGAAGGACAGCTTGTCCTGCCAGGCCAGGGCCAGTTGGGTCACGACTTTGCCGGTGGTCAGGTGCAGCTGGATCTCTTCGCCGGTCAGGTCCTGGCGCTTGCAGCGCACGATGCCGCCGTCTTCGTGGGTGTCGCGCAGTTCGCACTCGTCGAGGACGAAGAAGTCATCGGCCGGCTTCTGGGTGGTGACCCAGTCGGTCATGACCGCCGTCGGTGCGGTTTTTACCGTCAGTGGGCGAACGGGCAGGGTGCCGATCACTTCACGCAGGGTCGACAGCAAGTCTTCGGCGCGTTTCGGGCTGGCGGAGTTGACCAGGATCAGGCCTTGTTTCGGCGCGATGGCCGCGAAGGTCGACGAGCGACGGATAAAGGCGCGGGGCAGGAAAGCCTGGATGATTTCATCCTTGATCTGGTCGCGTTCCTTCTTATAGACCTTGCGCATTTGCTCGGCCTCGATCTCTTCGACTTTCTCTTTCAGTGCGTCACGCACCACGCTGCCCGGCAGGATACGTTCTTCCTTGCGCGCGGCGATCAGCAGGAAGTCACCGCTGACGTGAACCAGGGGAGCGTCTTCACCTTTACCAAAAGGCGCGACGAAACCGTAAGTGGTCAACTCCTGGCTTGCACACGGGCGCGCCAGTTTGGTGGCCATGGCCGCTTCCAACGCCTCGGCATCAACAGGCAGATCTTGGGTCAGGCGATAGATAAGCAGGTTCTTGAACCACATGGGGTGAGTCTCTCCTTTATACAAAGGGGGGCATTATTGTCTTGATAACGCCCCAGGCCAACCCTGCCTAAGCCATTGGAAGCTATCAAAAAAAAGATTTAAGAAAGTGCTTGCCAGACCCAGGGTCGCTCCGTAGAATGCGCGCCACACCGAAACGAAGGGTGATTAGCTCAGCTGGGAGAGCATCTGCCTTACAAGCAGAGGGTCGGCGGTTCGATCCCGTCATCACCCACCATTCGCTTCATGTGTTACGCGCAGCGGTAGTTCAGTCGGTTAGAATACCGGCCTGTCACGCCGGGGGTCGCGGGTTCGAGTCCCGTCCGCTGCGCCATATTCGGTTACCTGGAACGCTGAACGCCAGGTCACCACAGGAAGCCCGCTCATTGAGCGGGCTTTTTGCTGTCTGGGCTTTGCAAAAGCCGATAAAAACGCCGCCGATCATTTTCAATGATCGGCGGCGTTTTTTATTGGGGGGCTAGAAATCCCAGCGGGTGGTCACCATGAAGTTGCGCGGCTCGCCGTAAGCGGCGGAGTTATAGAAGCCGATGTTGGTGTAGTAGTGCTTGTCGAACAGGTTGTTGACGTTCAGCGTGGCCGACAGGTTTTTGCTGACCTGATATTTGGTCATCAGGTCCACCAGCCAATAGGCGTCCTGGGAGAACTCTTCGTATTGGCTGTGCGGGTTGTTGTAGATGTCCTGCCAGCCCACGCTTTGCCAGCGCACGCCACCGCCGACGGTCAGCTTGTCCAGGTTGCCCTTGAGCTTGTAGGTGGTGAACAGCTTGACCTGATCTTCAGGTTCGAAGGTGGAGATCTTCTCGTCCTTGTCGTCGCGCACCACCTTGTGGGTGTAGCCGGCCTGGAGTTGCCAGCCAGGGGCAATCTCGCCGGACATTTCCAGCTCATAACCTTTGGTGACGGCCTTGCTGCTCTTGTAGGCGTAGTTGTTCGGGATGGGCGTCTGGTTGTTGTACTCGTCATCCGACAGTGCGCGATTGGATTCGTGGATTTCAAAGTAAGCCGCGCTGGCGTTCAAGCGACCGTCGAAAAAGTCGGCTTTCATGCCCAGTTCCCAGTTCTGGCCTTCGTCCGGCTCAAGCAGCTTGTTGTCTCGATCGCGGTTGTAATTCTCCTGCGGCATGAAGATATCGGTGTAGCTGGCGTAGACCGAATAGGTGTCGTTGAGGTCGTACACCGCACCGATGTAAGGGACGAAACGCCCGGACTCGCGGTAGTTGGGGTTGTAGCCCGTGACTTGATAGTTGACCACACGCCCGCCCAGCAGCAGCTTGAGGTCGTCGGCGAGGTTCAGGCGGGTAGTCACATAAGCGCCTGTCTGGCGCACGGTGTCGTCGGTCAGTGATTGCGCGCGGCCCCAGTCCGGTATCGTGGCGTGGCCGTGCCAGTTGTTGAAGTCGACGATATTGGGGGAGAGGTTCCAGTAGCCCTTGCCTTTCCATTCCGAGGCGCTGATAGAGCCGCCCAGCACCAGTTCATGTTCGCGACCGCCCAGGCTGAAGGGACCGCTCACGTACAGGTCGGCGGAATCGCTGACGGTTTCCCCGGTGTACTTGCCCGAGGTGAGTTGCGCGGTGCCGTCTGGCTGCGGCTGGTCACCCTGGATCGAGCCCATCAGGGCGTGGTAGCCGTTGATCTTGTGATCCAGTTGCAGCTTGGTCACCCAGCCATTGCCCAGGTCGTGTTCGAGCATGGCAAATACGGTGCGGGTGTATTGCTCCCAACTGCTCCAGTCGGCAGCGTTGTTGAACGAGCGCTTGACGCTATTGCTGTCGCCTCTGGAGTTGATCAACGGGAAACTGCCCGACCACGAAGAGCCCTTTGGCAGCGTGTCTTGATAGTCACCGCCTACCGTGAGCAGGGTATCGGGTGACAGGTCGAACTCCATGATGCCGTAGTACGTCGGGCTCTGGCGCGAGTAGTGGTCCATGAACGAATGTTTGTCCTGGTAGGCCGCTACGGCCCTGCCACGCACGTTGCCGCTTTCGGTCATGGGGCCGCTGACATCCAGCTCGCTACGGTAATTGTCCCAGGAACCGGCACCGAGGGTCGCATGCCCCTTGAAGTCGGCGGTGGGCTTCTTGCGCACCAGGTTGATCGTCGCGCCCAGCGAACCTGCGCCAGTCAGCAGGCCAGTGGCGCCCTTGAGCACTTCGACACGGTCATAGATCGCCATGTCGCTCAGGGTGTTGCCTGCCGAGTAAGCGACGTTGCGCGCCGTGGACGGAATGCCGTCGTATTGGAAGTTATTGATCGAGAAGCCCCGGGCGTAGTAGTTGGTACGCTCGGTGTCGAAGGCTGAAACGGTGATGCCGGGTGTGTGGCGCATCACGTCATCGACGTTGTTCAGGCCGAAATCATCCATGTGCTGGCGGGTGACCACCGACACCGACTGTGGGGTTTCCTTGGGTGTCAGCACCATCCGCGTGGCGGTGGCGATCGTGCCGGGCGTGTAGGAATCGGTGTCTTCGGTGACGTTGCCGAGTTGGTTGCCGCTGACCTGGGTCGGGCTCAGTTCCAGGCTGCCGTCGCCGGCGGTGGGGGCGGGTTGCAGGGCATAGACCTGATCACCTTTTACCGCGCGGTAGCCGCTGCCTTGCAACAACCTGTCGAAACCGTCCTGGATCGCGAAATTGCCTTTCAGGCCTGGGCCTTTGAGGCCTTCCAGTTCGTGGGACTGGAACACGATCGCCACACCGGCCTGCTGGGCGAAGCGGTTGAGCGAACTGCCCAGCGGCCCGGCGGGGATGTCGTAGGTCTGGGCTGCAACGCTGACGGCATCGGCTTGGGCCATGCTGATGTTCAGCGTAGTGGCGGTGAGCATGGCCAGGGACAGCGGCGCGCTTTTCAGGAGCCGAAAGCGTCCGCGCGGGTAGGAAGGGGTGTGCATGGTGAAGGCAGTCCTTTATGTGTCGAATTACCTTCCTTGACGGGCAGCCTCGAAAAAACCGGAAGCAAATGCGAATAATTATTTATTGGGCGGTGTCTCGGGGCTTACCACGATCAACCAAGGGGTGAAGGCCTGCACCTGGATCGGCAACGTTTGCGCGAGTAATTGCAAGGCATGGTCGCTGTTATCCAACGGGATCACGGCAGACACTCGCAGGCCTTGCAGCGCACGGCGATCAAATTGCACGCGGCCGACGCGATGCCGGGCGATTTCGTCCAGGACCTCGGGCAATGGCTTGTTTTCCACGACCAACTGATGGCGACGCCAGGCTTCGTTGATGCTGGTCGGGTCGACAGTGCCGGCCAGGCGAACGTCGCTGGAACGCATCAAGGCTTGTGAGCCTGCGTCGACTTCCAGCGTCTGCTCGCCGTTGGCACTGTGTGCGGCCACGCGGGATTCGAGCATGCTCAGCACGGTGACATCACCGTCTCGCTTGACCACAAACCGTGTGCCCAGCGCTCGCAAGGTGCCTTGAGGCGTCTGCACGACAAACGGCCGCGTGGTGTCGTGGGCCACCTGCACCAGGATTTCGCCTTGCAGCAATTCGATACGGCGTTGTTTGCTATCGAAATGCAGGTTTGCCGCGCTGATACCGTTGAGGGTCAGCGTTGAGCCATCCGGCAGTTGCAGGGTTTGCCATTGGCTTGGCCCGTTGCGCACATCGGCCATCCATTGCTGCGGATAAGGGCTGATCAGCAGCGCCGCTGCCGGAATTGCCAGGCTGCAGGCCACTACCAGCGCGCGCACGGCGTTCTTGCGTCGACGGTTTTTGGGCTGGGCAAAGGCTGCGTTCAGCGCCGCCCGTGCCGGGGCTTTTTTGCCACGCAGTGCCTGCATGCGGGCGATAACGGCTTCCATGCGAGCGGCCGCTGCGGCGTGTTGCGGGCTTTGCTGTTTCCAGCACTCGAACGCCAGTCGCTGGGCCTCGTTCAGTTCGCCGTCGTGCAGGCGCAGCAGCCATTCGGCCGCTTGTTGTTCGATCTGTGGGTGGGCGTCCGGCATGCTCAATCAGTGTCCATACTGTGGCCGCAATGCATGAGCGCCTTGATCAGGTATTTGCGCACGGTGCGTTCCGACAACTTGAGCTGTCGGGCGATTTGCTGTTGAGTCATTTCTTCGAGGTAATACAGCACGAATGCCTGGCGCGAGTATTCGTGCATGCCTTCCAGGATAAACGCGATCTGTTCGAGGGCTTCGAGGGTGGTGTGGATCTGCTCCGGGGATTGAAACCCTTCCAGCGCGTCCACGGTGAGGGCCAGTTCCTGCAGGTAGGCCTGTTCGATCTGCTTGCGCCGCGCCTGGTCGATGAGCAGGCGCCTGGCGGTGGTGCTCAAATACGCCCGGGGCTCGCGAATGCCGGCGACAGACTCGCGCGCGTTCAGAATGCGTGCAAAGGTATCCTGCGCCAGGTCGGCTGCGTTCTGCCGGCAGCCCAGTTTGCGGCGTAGCCAGGTGAGCAGCCAGCCATGATGCTCGCTGTAGAGCTGGGTAATTTCCCGTTGGAATGGCGGTTCACCCACAGACATAGGCGTGGCTCAGGCGTTATTGAGAATGGTTTTTAATTGTGCGGCCAAGCCACGGGTAAACGCAATAGACTCGCGTTTGAGGGCGCAGAAGCCCGTTTTTGCTGGGGTTTGCCCTTGACGAGAAAATATTTCAAATAAAGTGCATTTAAATCAAGACATTGCGGATTTTTGGTGTATGATGCCGCCCACACCGAAACGAAGGGTGATTAGCTCAGCTGGGAGAGCATCTGCCTTACAAGCAGAGGGTCGGCGGTTCGATCCCGTCATCACCCACCATTCGCTTCATGTGTTACGCGCAGCGGTAGTTCAGTCGGTTAGAATACCGGCCTGTCACGCCGGGGGTCGCGGGTTCGAGTCCCGTCCGCTGCGCCATATTCGGTTACCTGGAACGCTGAACGCCAGGTCACCACAAGAAGCCCGCTCATTGAGCGGGCTTTTTTTCGTCCGCGATTTATCCTCCTGGCGCCTTGCCATTGTGCACTGCCTAGTTGCCCTGAACTGTGCTGGTGCGCCATGACGTGAGGGAATACCCCCATGCACATTGGTTGATTGCGCCCTCGGCCGCTTAAACGTTTATTAATAGCCACGCGAAGACTTCCAGGCGAGTGACTGGCAGCAGGATGCTGCCGTACCCGCTCATTCACATAAAAATAGTCTGCAAGGGGAATGGCTCTACATGAAATATCCACTGCGTCCGTTGGTGTTCTGGCCAACTTTCCTGATTCTGCTGGCGGCGGTGATCGCCAGCTACGTCGACCTGAATGCCTTCCTGGCGGTCAGCAAACAGCTCAACAACCTGATCCTGAAAAACTTCTCTTGGCTGTTCAGCGCCGGCTCGTTTGCGATGGTCGTGCTGACCGCTATCGTCTACTTCTCCGCGCTGGGCAAGGTGCGCATCGGCGGTGAAGACGCCCAGCCCCTGCTGAGCAAATGGCGTTGGTTCATGGTGGCGCTGTGCACCACGCTGGCAGTGGGCGTGCTGTTCTGGACCACCGCCGAACCGCTTTATCACCTGTACGGCCCACCCACCAGCCAGCCAATCGAAGCGGGCAGCTCGGCGGCCAAGAGCTTTGCCATGTCGACGATGTTCCTGCACTGGACCATCACGCCCTACGCCATCTACCTGGTGCCCTCGCTGGTGTTTGCGCTGGTGTTCTATAACCGTCGCAGCAACTTCTCCATCGGCGCCATGCTTGAGCCGCTGCTGGGGGCGGCGCGGGTCAAGCGCTACGCCGGGCTGATCGACACCCTGGCGATGTTCGCCCTGGTGGCCGGCATGGCCTCGTCCCTGGGCACGGGTGCGCTTACCCTGGCCGGTGGCCTGGCCCAGTACATTGGCGGTGAAACCACACCGTTTCGCTTGGCTATCATCATTGCGATCATCGTCATCACCTTTGTCGCCTCGGCCGCCAGCGGCCTGCAAAAAGGCATTGTGATGCTGTCCTCGTTCAACACCTGGATCATGCTGGCCCTGGGGCTGTTCGTGCTGCTGTGCGGGCCGACCTTGTACATGTTCAGCCTCGGCGTCGAGTCCCTTGGCGTGTACCTCGACACCTTCTTCAGCCGCAGCCTGTTCACCGGCGCCGCCAGTGGCGACACCTGGCCGTACAGTTGGACGGTGTTCTACTGGTCGGTGTGGTTTGCCTGGGCGCCGGTGAGTGCGCTGTTCCTCGGCAAGATCGGCCGTGGCTATACCGTGCGTGAATTCATCCATATCAACATGCTCTACCCGGCGTTGTTCACGGCGGTGTGGATCTGCATCTTCTCCGGCACCAGCCTGTACTTCGATGCGCTGGGCGACGGCAGCCTCAACCGGGTGTTGAACGAGCAGGGCGTGGAGCATGTGCTGTACCAGATGTTCCAGCAATTGCCGGCCAGTGGCCTGATGATCGCGTTCCTGCTGTTTGTCGCATTCATCTCTTTCGTCACCGCGGCCGACTCCAGCACCGACGTGATCGCCAACCTGTGCAGCAAAGGCGTGACCGCCGATTCCGACTTGGACGGCAACCCGCTGCTGAAGATTGTCTGGGGCCTGATCATCGGCTCAGTCTCGTGGGTGATGGTCGCGTTTGTCGGCATCGACGGGGTGAAGATGCTCTCCAACCTCGGCGGCTTGCCGGGCATGATCCTGGTGTTGCTGGCCAGCACCTCGTTGATCTTCTGGCTGAAGAACCCGGCGCTGCTCGATGTGAAAAACGTCCGGCCGGCCACCGAGCCCGAGCTGCGCGGCACCAGCCCCGTGGCGGAATTTGCCCGCTAGACCCAACCACCTGTGTGCCTCCCCACGCGCTCCCCTGCGGGCGTGGGGGAGCCGTTTGTTCGCAATAAACGCGTTTGGAGTTACCGATGGAAATCGTTACCGAGTTTGCCTACAAGGTCCGTGAAATCGAGCACTGCCTGATCCCCTTGAAGGACGGCACCCAACTGGCTGCCCGTATCTGGCTGCCCGAAGTCGCCGGCTCGCAGGCCTTCCCGGCGATCCTGGAATACCTGCCGTACCGCAAGCGCGATGGCACTGCCGTGCGTGATGCGCTGACCCATCCGTGGATGGCGGGGCAGGGCTATGTGTGTGTGCGTGTGGATATGCGTGGCAATGGCGAATCCCAGGGGTTGATGGCCGATGAATACCTGCTGCAGGAACAGGAAGACGCCCTCGAAGTGATCGACTGGCTATGCCAGCAACCCTGGTGCGATGGCAATGTCGGCATGATGGGCATCTCCTGGGGCGGCTTCAACGGCCTGCAAGTCGCGGCGCGCCAGCCCGAGGCGCTGAAGGCGATCATCACCCTGTGCTCCACCGATGACCGCTTTGCCGACGACATTCATTACAAGGGCGGCAACCTGCTGATGGAGAACTTCGGCTGGGCCGCCACCATGCTCAACTTCAGCGCTGCCGTGCCCGATCCTGTGCTGGTCGGCGATGGCTGGAAAGATCTCTGGCACCAACGCCTGGACGCCATGCCGTTGCTCGCCGAGACCTGGCTGCAGCACCAGACCCGTGATGACTACTGGCGCCATGGCTCGGTGTGCGAGGACTATTCGAAGATCAAGGCAGCGGTCTATGCCGTGGGCGGGTGGGGCGATGCCTACCGCAATACCGTCTCGCGCCTGATGGAAAACCTGCCAGGGCCGAAGAAGGCCATGATCGGTCCTTGGATTCATAAATACCCGCATTTCGCCGTGCCCAATCCGGCCATCGGCTTTCTGCAAGAAGCCAAACGCTGGTGGGATCACTGGCTCAAGGGCGTCGAAAACGGGGTGATGGATGACGCAGCCTGCACTTTTTACCTACAGGATGTTCTGCCGCCGAAGGGCAGTTACGCTGAACGGCCAGGTATCTGGGTGCAGACAGCGGGCTGGCCGGATCCGCAGGTGCAATGGCGCGATTTCAGCCTCGGCGAACACGGCTTGAATGCTGGCATCCAACCTTTGGCCGCACCGCGGAGCATTTGCTCGCCGCTGACCACCGGCCTGCACCAGGGTGAATACTGCGCGATCTGGTTTGGCCCCGATGGCCCGACGGACCAGCGCCGTGATGATGCCCACTCGCTGTGCTTTGACTCCCAACCCTTGACCGAACCTTTGGCGCTGCTCGGCGATGCGCGCCTCAAGCTGCGCGTGGCCAGTGACACATCCTGTGGTCAGTTGGTGGCCCGGTTGAACGCAGTATCCCCGGAGGGCCACGTCACGCAGATCAGCTACGGCGTGCTCAACCTCACGCTGCGCGAGGACCTTTCCCACGTAACACCTGTAGTTCCGAATGAACCGATGGACGTGCAGTTAAACCTCGATCACATCGGCATGCGCCTACCCACCGGCTACCGTTTACGCCTGGCGTTGAGCACCGCGAGTTTTCCGCTGCTGTGGCCGAGTCGCGAGCTGACCACCCTGACCTTGCTGCCGACGCTGCAAAGCCTGCAACTGCCGGTATTCAACGGCAAGGCGGTGGACTGCCCGTTCGAAGCGCCACAGGCGGCGACCCCGGTCGCCATGGAAGTCCTGCGCGCCGCCGCGCCGAAACGCACGTTGATCGAAGATGTCGGCAGTGGTGAAGTCTGCGTCAAAATCGAGGATGACCTGGGCGCGGTGCGTTTTATCGACCACGGCCTGTCGGTGGACCAGCGTTGCACCGAGCAATACCGCACCTTGCCCTGGGACCCGCTGTCGACGCGTGCCGATATTCAGTGGCACTACCGCGTGGGCCGTGACCAGTGGGCCGTGGAAGTGGAAAGTCTGCTGAGCGTGCACGCCGATGCCGAGTGGTTCTACATCGAAGCGGAGCAGACCGCCTGGGAAGACGGCCAGTTGGAACACCGTCGGCAATGGAGTAAACGCGTGGCCAGGGTCGCGCTGTGAGCGGGCAACTGGCAGGATGCCTGCCAACGTGATCTCTGCGGGCCTGGGCAAACCCAGGCCCGTGACTGCCAATGGACCTGCTCATGTCGCGCCGAAACGTCGATCTTCCGCCCCTCAACTGCCTGCAGACCTTCGAGGCGGCTGCCCGCCATTTGAGCTTTACCCAGGCGGCCCATGAGCTGAACCTGACCCAGAGTGCGGTCAGCCGCCAGGTCAAGCGCCTCGAAGAAGACCTGGCCCGCCCGCTGTTTTACCGGCTGGCCCAGGGCCTGAGCCTGACACCCGCCGGGGTCCGATATTTCCGCACCATCCAGCGTCTGTTGCGTGAGCTCGACCGTGAGTCTGCCGAGTTGCGCCGGCGTGGCGCCGACCGCCAACTGACCCTGGCCAGCACGCCCACCATCAGTTCGATCTGGCTCGCCGGCCTGTTACCGCAGTTCCAGCGCGAGCACCCGGACCTGGACATCCGCATCCTGTGCAGCGAAAGCCCCAGCCACCTGGACGTCAGCGAATATGACCTGGGCCTGTTCTATCACCTGGATGAACTGGCCGCGCCCCTTGGCCTGGAGTTGTCGCCGGTGTTCGACAGCGAGCAGGTCATCACCGTGTGCAGCCCCGGCTACATTGAACGCCACGGCCCGATTCGCGATCTGCACCACTTGTTGCACGCTCACACCTTGTTGATCGTCGAGGACCACTACCATGACTGGCTGACCTGGACCGACTGGTTCGCCGACGCCGGCGCCGACTACTACACCCCGCGCCATGCATTGCGTACCAACAGCTATCAACTGTTGATGCAATCGGCGGTGATGGGGCACGGCGTTGCCCTGGGCTGGAAGAGTCTGCTGGAAGACGATCTGGCGTCCGGGCGCCTGCAAATGGCCTTGCCTCACACCATGCACAGCCGGGGCCGCCTGCATCTGATGCAACCACACCACCGCAACCCGCCGTCGGCTGCGCGCAGTTTTCGTCAATGGTTACTGGCCAAGGCTGCCGAGGTCGAGTGATCTGGCTGAAGGTCAACGTTGGCCGGTTTTTTTCTTGCGGGTCTGACGCGTCGCCAAGTGCTCGAAACAAAAAGACGCGGTGCCGAACACTGCAATCAGGGTGAGTACGAGCATGCCGAGGGTTGAGCTTTCCACGGTGGTTTCCTACAGGTGATGGAGTAGGTCTTCACGGTAGAGGCGGGGAGAAAGCGGCTCAATAGACCCGACGCAATCCTTATGCGGGCGGGCCTATTGTTACGCACTTTTTACGGGGCGTTGCGGCTGTGGCGGTAATCGCTGACCGCTTCATACACCGCCTTGCGCAAGCGGTTGATGCCGCCGATGGGGCGATGCTCTGCTACGCCGAACCAGGGGTTGAACGACTGGTTGTCGCACGCCAGGTTCTGCTCGGGGGTATCGAAGTCCTGCGCCGGGATCCGCACCTTGGCCACCGTCTCATACGGCGCGTCGCTTTCCTTCCACTCGATGCTGGTGTCTTCGATAGGCATGAACTTCTGCGGGTTCTGCCGCTGGATCTGCAGCACGAAACACGCCGGCACGCGATCGGTAGACAACTGCTGGCTCAAGGCACTGCGCAGGAAATTCGGCAGGTCCTGATTCTGTTTGGGCAGTGCGTATTCCGGGCAACTCTGTGGGTCGGGGGCCACGCGGAACTTGGCGTTGGCCGCGCCAAACTTGTAGGGCGAGACCGAAAAGTACGTGGTCTGCGTCGGGCTGGCCGGGGCCGGCGCCAAGGTGGCCAGGGCGATGAACAAGTGGCGCACTTGCCAGCTGCGCGGGTCGACTTTGGGGAAGAACGCCAGCACTTTTTTGCCATCCGCCTGGGCGCCGATGTTCTGTGCGTATTCCGCCACATCACTGACAAAGAAGTTCGGGTGGCTGAACATCACGAAGTCCTGTTCCGTGCGTGTCTGCTGGTCGGCCAGCAGTTGCTTGCCCGGCACGTCCAGCAGCTTGAGGGCCATGCCCCGTGCATCACGAATGCTGTCGAACTGCGGATAGGCGTTGCCGTTGGACAGCCGTATCAGCGCCTGCCAGGTCTTGCCCGGCTCGGCGAACACACCCTGGCGCAATGCCGGGTCGAGATCGGCCAGCACGCCGACTTCGGCCTTCACGCAGCCATGGGCCTTGGCGTGGGCATCGCGCAGGTAGCGTGTGCCTTCGCGGTGTTGGTCAACGATGCGCACCGCCGTCTGGATGATGCCCTGGGTCATGGCGGCCTCGCCGGGCGGAATCTGCTCGTTCGGCGACACCGGGCCGCTGTGCTGCCAGGCGTACCAGGCGCTAGCGGCTAGCCAGCCAAGCAGGCCGAGGCCCACCAGCCACAGCAAGGTCTTGCCCAGGAACGCGCCGATGCGCAGCCAGAGGCGGGCAAGCAGGGAGGGTTGGTCGTATCGGGATCGAATCATCATGGCAGTTGTTGCTCCAGCGGGCCGCCCAGCACTTTGAGGTATTCCAGTAGCGCCCAGCGCTCCTGCGGCAGCAGGCCACGGCCGATGACGCCGTTGCCACGAGCGCCAGCACGGAATTCGTGGCCGCTGTTGTGGTTGCCGGTGATCCGGGTGTCGAACAGGAAGGCATTCTTGAACGCCTCGGTCTCGAAGCCGAGATGACGCGGGTCGTAGTTGAACGTGCCTTTATAGAAGCTGGTGCTGCGCTCGTCCTGGGGCGAGAGCAACTGGTAGATCGTCGGCACCGAGCCGTTATGCAGGAACGGCGGGGTGGCCCACACGCCAGCCAGCGGCCGTGCCTTGTAGGCGCGCAACTCGCGTACGCCGATGGGCAGGCCGTAACCGTCCAGGCGCGGGCGCTCGGCCGGGGTCACGCCGGCGGCGCGGTAGGCGTGCTCTTCGACGAAGGCTGTGACGTAGGCGAGGCCCTTGGCCACGGACATCTTTTTCAGGTCCAGCGGCTCGGTCGGGGTGGGGTGCAACTCGACGTTGAGCCTGGCCAGTTCCGCCGGGTCCCATTGCAGGGCGCTGAGGTCGTAGCGTTGGTCGGCAATGTTGCTGGCGGTGCCGGGGTCGGTGCCGATGTAGTCCACGGGCAGCATTTTGAGGGCCTGCACCGGGCGGCCATTTTCCTGGGTGACGCTGGGCACGTGGCAGCCGGCGCAGTTTTCGGCAAACAGCGCGCGGCCTTGGGCGGCGAGGGGCTTGTCGATGGCGCCGAACAGGTCCTCGGGCCAGGTCGGTGGCTTGAGGCGTTGCAGGGTTTCTTCGATCAGGTTGAGGTCGCGCACCCGAACACTGGACGGGTAACGCGCATCGCCCTGGAGCGGCTGGCCGGCGGCGTCGAAAAAGGTCAGCGTCGCGCCCACACCCAAGGCTTCACCAATGTTGCGTGCCATGGGCTGCTGGGCCGAGCCGTTCCATTGCACCCAGTCGAAGGTCCAGATATCCCACAAGTGCGGGTAGTCCACGGGGGCATTGGCGACGCGATAATTGTCCGGGGAAATGGCATCGCCAAAACTGGCATTGGCGATACGGCCAAAGGCGTCGGTGCGGCCAGGGCCTTCTTCGGTGGGGTAGAGGCCACGGTGGGTATCGTTCCAGGCCACCTTAAGGAATTGGTTCAGCGACTGCTTGAAGTCCTGGCGCAGTTGTGTGTGCTCTGCGTCATAGCGATCCCCCAGCACGTGGCGAGCGAAGCGCTCGAACTTCCACGGGTTGTAATAGGTGGCGGCAAGGCTGGCGACCAGGGCCTGGCCAAAACTGCCGCCGCGCAGGGTCGGGACGCTGGAGGGCAGCACGTGCTGGGCCGAGCCGCCGTCGATGCGCAGGGCCTGGCCTTTGAAACGTAGTTCGCCGGTATGGCAGGCGGCGCAGGTGATGTCCAGGTAGTCGACGTTACTGCCGGGGTTTTTATGCCGGGCGAAACCCACGGGCAGGTTGCCAGGGTTTTGCGTGGTGGGCACTTGTTTGGGGTCGACCAGGAAACCGAAGCGCGCCAGGTACTCCGGCGCGGCGAAGCGTCGCTCGGAAAACGGCAGTTCCAGGGCGGTGAACCAATCGTAGTGCAGGCCTTTCACTTGGGTGCCCTGGGGCGTGAAGTAATAGGTCTGGCGGTCGGCGGCACTCCATTGGTCCTGGTAGTGGACCTGCTCCACGGGCGTGTAGTCCGGCAGCTTGGGGTTGACGGTGTAGTAGAGCACCACAGCCAGGACGATGCCCAGCACAGTGAGTATCAGGAGTAAAACACGGGAAAAAATGCGCAAGATGGCTATCCTTGTCTCGGCCTTGTCGAGGTGTAGCGCTGTTATGCCACCACGCCACGGGTGCGGCAAGTGGCCATGAGCCTGGGAACAGGCGGTCCGCGATCCGTCGCGGGCCTACATCATGAATGAAAATGCTTTTAAACACGTGAACTTATCAGAAGTTTCCTGCTCACATGCCGGTAGCCATTGGTCGTGGCCGCCTGATAAGCTCGCGACTTTATTCGAATGCCCTTTTGGCGCATGAACAAGGAAATAGCATGAAACAGCATCGGTTGGCGGCGGCGGTGGCCCTGGTTAGCCTGGTACTTGCGGGTTGTGATTCGCAGACCAGCGTAGAGCTGAAAACCCCGGCGCAGAAAGCTTCCTACGGCATCGGCCTGAACATGGGCAAGAGCCTTGCCCAAGAAGGCATGGATGACCTGGACTCCAAAGCAGTAGCCCAAGGCATCGAAGATGCTGTCGGCAAGAAAGAGCAGAAGCTCAAAGACGACGAACTGGTTGAAGCGTTCGCCGCACTGCAAAAGCGTGCTGAAGAACGCATGACCAAAATGAGCGAAGAGTCGGCAGCCGCCGGCAAGAAATTCCTCGAAGACAACGCCAAGAAAGACGGCGTCGTCACCACCGCTTCCGGTCTGCAGTACAAGATCGTCAAGAAAGCCGACGGCCCTCAGCCTAAGCCGACTGACGTGGTGACTGTGCACTACACCGGCAAACTCACCAACGGCACTACCTTTGACAGCTCCGTGGATCGCGGTAGCCCGATTGACCTGCCGGTCAGCGGCGTGATCCCGGGTTGGGTCGAAGGCCTGCAACTGATGCACGTGGGCGAGAAGGTCGAGTTGTACATTCCTTCCGACCTGGCCTACGGCGCACAGAGCCCGAGCCCGGCGATTCCAGCCAACTCCGTGCTGGTTTTCGACCTGGAGCTGCTGGCCATCAAGGACCCAGCCAAGGCTGAAGCGCCTGCTGCACCTGCCGCCAAGAAGTAATCGGCGCCTGAACACACAACGCCCCGTCTCGACGGGGCGTTGTTGTTTCTGGGAGGAGCTGGCTTGCCTGCGATAGCGGTGGATCAGCCAGCCCTCTATGACAAAACGCCGCAGTCGCAGGCAAGCCAGCTCCCACATTGAAGCCAGTGCAGATCCAAACGAACGTCTGTGGCAGGTAACAGTCTGATATAAGACTCGAGTACGGGTAGCCGCACATCAATGCCAAGTCAATGAAATCTTGGGTTTTTTTTATGTGCGCAAAAAACGCCCGATCTGACTGCAAGCCTTGTACTACGTGGCTTTCAGGCCAGAAAATAGGCTCTGTTCACAAGGTTATCCACAATTTGTGTGGATAACCTTTTATGTCGCCTGGAACTGGAGTGACCCATGAAACCACCCTTCAATTTCACCCGTTTCCTGCCCATGGCCGCACGCCTCCTGGGTCGCGGGCGCTTGCCGACGCTGTTGTTCGCGGTCGCCGCCAAAGGCTCGAGCCAGGGCAACCGGCTGGGCAAGCTCAAGGATGATCTCAAGTTGCTCCAAGCCCTGTGCCTGGCCTACTGGCGCGGCGAATACCGGTCGATCAGCCCCAAGGCGCTGATCTCGGTGGTGGCGGGGCTGATGTATTTCCTGAGCCCGATTGATGCGATCCCGGACTTTATCCCGATGTTCGGCATGCTCGATGACATTGCCGTGCTGGCATGGGTCATGAAGACCCTGGAAGGCGAACTGAGCGCCTTTCGCACCTGGCGTGACGCCCAACGCCCGGAGAAGCTCGCCGTGGTTGAGCGCCTGCCTGCCACGCCAGCGCTGCTGGCCAAGGAAAACCCGCAAAAAAACCCATGACGTGGCTATCCCCCTGCGACCTTTGTGGCTGTTAGGATTACACTCCTAAGGAAAGAGCTTACTAAGTAAGTGCAGTTATCCTACGGGGCAGTCATGGATATTCAGATAATTTCACGCAATGGCGAACCCGAATACGCGGTGTTGCCATGGGACCAGTACCAGGCGCTGCTAAAAGCTGCCGGTCAGCTACAACCAACGCTACTTCCGTCTGCATCGACTGCCCAAGCCGTCCCCGACCAGGACCTGCGCCCGCTCGCAGACCTGCGCGGCTTGCGCGAAGCCAAGGGCCTGGCGATCGAGACCCTGGCGCGTACCGTGGGTATCAGCCCGTCATATCTTGGATTGATTGAAAGTGGTGAGCGCCAGCCGGATGCCGCGATCCGCCGCAGCCTGGCCTGGGAATTGGGCGTTGCAGGTTGGAGGGATGAATCTTGAGCCTACGTATCAGCCGTCAACACTGGGATGGGTTACTCAACGAACTGGACCAGGCGCGCCGCCAGCGCCATCTGCTGACTTACCGTGCGCTGCTGGAGCGCCTGCAATTTCCCACACCGGCCATGCAAACCCTGGCTGCCGCCCTGGAGCACCTGGCGGCTCTGGACGCCAAGGCCGAGCAGCCGTTGCGCAGCTCGCTGGTGATCAGCCAGGGGGCCAGCCGCTTGCCGCGTACCGGTTTTTTTGAATGCGTGGAGCGCCTGGGGCGTTTCAGTGGGCCGTCGGATGGCGTGGCCGCTGCCTCCTGGCATGCATCGGAAGTGGTGCGGGTGTTCGAATACGAGTACCCGGAATCCGCCGAGGCCTAAAGCGCCTGGGCTAGCGCGTCCATGCTGTCGATCACATGGATGCTGTAGCCGGCCATGTCCTTTGCATGGTGTTTGGCTTGCGAGGCCAGTTCCGCCAACTGGCTGGCATCGAGTTGTCCACAGGCCTGTGGATACAAATGCACCACGCCGATGGACAGCGACAGCAGCGCAAACTCCTGGCGCACGCCCTGGCGGTTCAGCGCCACGAAACAGCCAGCATCCAGGTGCTCGGCGCGGTAGAAGCGTCGGCATTGGGTGTGGAAGTCGTCCAGCAGCTGGTTGAGGCGCTTGCGCCAATCCTGCGGGCCGAGCACCAGTAAAAAGTCATCGCCACCGATATGCCCGACAAAGTCGCGGCTGGGATCGACGCGGTCGTTCAGGCATTGCGCCAGGCACAACAACACCTCATCCCCACGCCCATAGCCGTAGATGTCATTGAACGGCTTGAAACTGTCGATATCCACGTAGCAGATCACCGACTCCCGCTGTTGTTGCAGCAGGCGAGTCAGGCATTGCTGGATCGGCACATTGCCCGGCAGCAGGGTCAGCGGGTTGGCGTAGCGCGCCTGTTGAATCTTCAGTTCAGTGATCAGCTTGAGCACATCGATCACCCGCCCAAGGCCCAAGTAGTCGCCATTGAGGGTGATGATGAAATCTTCTTCGATACGTTGCCGCGCGCGGCTGGTGAGCAAGCGGCTGACCTGTTGCAGGGACTGGCTCAGCTCCACCGCCAGGAAGTCGGTGCTCATCAAGCGGCTGATGGGCTTGCGCGCAAACAGGTCGGTGGCGAACGGCTTGAGCAGCGCGTCCGACAACAAGTGCCGGTGCACGATACCGATCGGGTGCCCACGCCCATCCAGGACCGCCAGGGAGTTGAGGTTGGCCTGGCGCCGGAACGCTTCGAGCACCTGGGCGGTGGCGGTGTCCTGGTCCATCGCCGGTTGTTCGCTGAGCAGGGCGCTGAGGTCACTGCCTTCATCATTCAGCGCCACGTTGGTGCTGTCGGGCTTGGGCAGCATCAAGCGTGCTTCCTGTGGCGGTTGCTCCTGCGGTCGGCAGAGCAGGTAGCCCTGGACCAGGTCTACGCCCATCTCCGTCAGTACCGCCAATTCCTCGGGCAACTCAATGCCTTCGGCAATCACCTGGGCACGCGAAGCCTTGGCGATCTGCAGGATGGAGCCGACGAACTCGCGCTTGAGCGCGTCCTGATGGATGCCATCGATAAAGTGCCGGTCGATCTTCACGTAATCCGGGCGCAGCTCCGACCACAGTCGCAGGCTGGAATACCCGGCGCCCAGGTCATCGAGTGCGATGGCAAACCCCATGTCACGGTAATGATGCAGGGCGGTTTGCAGCAAGTCGAAGTCATCGGTCGGCGTTTGTTCGGTGAGTTCGATCACGACTTGACTGGGGGGAATGCCGAAGTCGCGCAGCAGTTGCAGTGTGCGTCCCGGTTGGTGCGCGGTTTCCATCAAGGATTCCGGCGAAATGTTCAGGAACAGCTTGCCCGGCAGCTTCTGTTCGCTGAAGCGTCGACAGGCGCTTTCTCGACAGGCCATTTCCAGTTCGCTGAGGCGCCCGGCATGGCCGGCCACCGAGAACAGGGCGACGGGGGAGTGCAGCGGGCTGTTGGAGGGGCCACGGCTGAGGGCTTCGTAGCCGAGAATGCGCCGTTCAGACAGGCAGATGATCGGTTGGAACAGGCTGTGCAAACTGCCTTGAGCCAGGATTGAGCCCAATGCATTCAGCTGTTCGGTCATGGTCATGGCGATCTCGATCGAAAAAAAAGGACCGCAGGCTTGAAACCTGCGGTCCTTCATTTCACGACAGAATGATGTCTATATGATGACACTCCAAGGAGCGTTCACATTAAATCGCCATCATTTACTGCTTGGCCACCTGCTTGGTGATCTTCAGGTAGTCCAGCAGGATCCGGCCTGTCTCGGCCAGGTAGGCATCATCTTCCGGCTTGGTTTTGTCAGCCTCGGCCGGCAGTGCATCTTCGTCTTCTTTCTTCAGTTCCTTGAGTGGATCCTCACCCTTGGCCTTGCGGCGGATGTTTTCCAGTACAAGTTGCTTGTTCTCGATGTCGGAGTGCTGCGCACGGCGGTCCACCTCATTGAGGCTGACGGTTTTTTCTTCCATCAGCTTCTTGGCCAGGGCCAGCTTGTCGCGGATGAACACGAACTCGGCATCCTTGGCGGAGCGGGTATCGTGGTCAGCCTTCAACTGCGCCAGGAATGGTTTGAACGGATCCGACGCCGGCTTGATCGCAGGGCGGATGGTGTCCCACGGCATGGCTTCCGGCAGGGCACTTTCGCCGATTTCCTTGGTGTCGATGATCGACGGGAAATCGATGTCCGGCAGTACGCCCTGATGCTGGGTGCTCTGCCCGGAAACCCGGTAGAACTTGGCCAGCGTCAGTTTCAGCTCGCCGTGGTTCAGCGGCTGGATGGTCTGCACGGTGCCTTTGCCGAAGGTCTGGCCGCCGATGATCAGTGCGCGGTGGTAGTCCTGCATGGCGCCGGCGAAGATCTCCGAGGCCGACGCCGAGAGGCGGTTGACCAGCAATGCCATCGGGCCTTTGTAGAACGCACCCGGGTTCTCGTCTTCGAGCACGTCGACACGGCCGTCTGCGTTGCGTACCAATACGGTCGGGCCCTTGTCGATAAACAGGCTGGTCAGCTCGGTGGCTTCCTGCAGGGAGCCGCCGCCGTTGTTGCGCAAGTCGATGACCACGCCGTCGACTTTTTCCTTCTGCAGCTCAGTGAGAATTTTTTTCACGTCGCGGGTGGTGGACTTGTAGTCCGGATCGCCAGCACGGAAGGCCTTGAAGTCCAGGTAGAAGGCCGGGATTTCAATCACGCCCAGCTTGTAGTCCTTGCCATCCTGCTTGAGGTTGAGGACTTTCTTCTGCACAGCCTGGTCTTCGAGCTTCACCGCTTCACGGGTGATGGACACGATCTTGCTGGTCTGGTCGTTTGGCGCATTGGTGTGCGGAATCACTTCCAGGCGCACCACGCTGCCTTTCGGCCCGCGGATCAGCTTGACCACTTCGTCCAGGCGCCAGCCGACCACGTCGACCATCTCTTTGTCGCCTTGGGCAACACCGATGATCTTGTCGGCCGGGGCGACCTGCTTGGTCTTGTCCGCCGGCCCTGCCGGCACCAGGCGCACAATCTTGACCTGGTCGTTGTCGCTTTGCAGGACGGCACCGATGCCTTCCAGCGACAGACTCATGTTGATATCAAAATTTTCCGCGTTATCTGGCGACAGATAATTGGTGTGCGGGTCGTAGGACATCGCGAAGGTGTTGATGTAGGCCTGGAAGATATCTTCGGCACGGGTCTGATCCAGACGCGCGAGTTGATTCTTGTAGCGCTTGGTCAACAGCTCCTGGATGGCCTTCGGCTCTTTGCCGGCGATCTTCAGGCGCAGCACTTCGTCCTTGACGCGTTTGCGCCACAGGTCGTCGAGGGCGGCGGTGCTGGTCAGCCAAGGCGCGTCCTTGCGGTCCACCAGAAGGGTTTCCTTCTGGGTGAAGTCGAGCTTGTCGACGCCTTTGTCCAGCTCACCCAGGGCGAAGTCCAGACGCGCTTTGACGCGGTCCAGGTAACGCTTGTAGATAGTGAAGGCGGGCTGCAGGTCGCCGCTCTTGAGGAAGTCGTCGAACTGCGTCTTCCATTTGTCGAACTCGGCGATATCGCTGGCCAGGAAGTAGCTGCGCGACGGATCCAGCAGCTTGAGGTAGCTGTCGTAGATGATCACCGAGCGCGCGTCGTCTAGCGGCGGCTTGCTGTAGTGATGGCGCTTGAGCAACTCGACGACGTTAAGGCTGGCAATCACCTCATCGCGATCCGGCTGAAGGTTGTCCCAGCTGTTGGCTGCGAACGTATTGGTCGACATCGACGCGAAGCCGAGACCAATGAAAAGAGCGAGGGCGGTGCTGGGGAACAAATGCTTCATGCTGATTCGACGCGGGGGCAATTGATAACGCATATTAGGCCGTCTTTGAGGGAGCCGGTTCCATATGGTCCGGTCGCATAATGCAAAAAGCCCGGCGATACAGCTACGGGCTCAGTCCAGACTCACTATGGAGGCACTGTGAAAGCATTGCAAGGCGTTGACGGTCATGTGGAGTGGTTGGAAGAACCCAGTCCTACCTGCGATGTAGGGCAAGTTCGCATTCGCGTGGCGGCAGCGGGCCTCAATCGCGCCGATTTATTACAGCGTGCAGGGCTTTATCCACCACCACCAGGCGCCAGTCACGTACTGGGCCTGGAGTGTTCCGGGGTGATCAGCGAAGTGGGGGCGGGCTCATCCTGGCAAGTCGGCGACCGCGTCTGCGCACTGCTCGCCGGTGGCGGCATGGCCGAAGAAGTGGTGGTGGATGCGCGCCACGTGCTGCCCGCGCCGGAAGGTTTGTCGCTGATTGAAGCGGCGGCGCTGCCTGAGGTGTACAGCACGGCGTGGCTCAATCTGTTCCAACTGGCGGGCCTCAAGCCGGGTGAGAAAGTGCTGTTGCATGCCGGCGCCAGCGGCGTGGGCTCGGCGGCGATCCAGCTGTGCAAGGCGTTTGGCAGCCCGTGCTGGGTCAGCGTCGGCTCGGCGGAACGCCTGGCCTACTGCGAGGAACTCGGCGCCCAGGGCGGTGTGGTACGGACCGACGGGCTCGAAGGGCTGCGGGATTTCGGGCCGTTCGATGTGATCCTCGACCCGGTCGGTGGCAACTATGCAGCACTGGACCTCAAGCTGCTGGCCCTCGATGGGCGCTGGGTATTGATCGGATTGATGGGCGGTCGCGACGCGCAACTGGACCTGGCCCAGGTGCTGGGCAAGCGTATCCAGCTACTAGGCTCGACCTTGCGCAGCCGCAGTGATCAGTTCAAGGCGGACCTGTTCAGCGACTTGAGCCAGCATGTATGGCCGCTGTTTGTCGAAGGGCGGCTGAGCCCGCAACTGGCCAAGACCTTCCCGATCAAGGATGCCGAGGCGGCGTTTGCCGAGCTGGCGACCAACCAGATTTCCGGGAAGTTGGTGTTGGTGATAGATGAGGCCTTGAACTGATCTCAATTTGGAATGCAGTCCAAATGTGGGAGCGGGCTTGCTCGCGAAGGCGGTGTATCTGTGAAGAATGTTTCATCTGACACACCGCCTTCGCGAGCAAGCCCGCTCCCACATTTGATCGCATTTCAAATCAGTGAAGTCGGTTTCAGGTCCAGTGATGGATTGGCCAGCCAGCTTTTTCGGCGTGTTCGCGCAGTACCGGGTCCGGGTTCACCACCTGCGGATGATCCACCTTCAGCAGCAACGGCAGATCATTGCGTGAGTCCGAATAGAAATACGCGCCTTCCAGCGTTTCACCTTCCTGTTCCAACCACGCCAGCAGACGCGTGATCTTGCCTTCACGGTACGTCAGTACACCCGCGGTACGCCCGCTGTACACGCCATGGCTGACGTCCAGTTCAATCCCCAACACTTCATCAATGCCGATCCGCGCCGCAATCGGCGTGACCAGGTGCGTGCCCGACGCTGAGATCACCAGGATCCGGTCGCCATTGGCGCGATGGCGCGCGATGGTCTTGGTGGCGTCGCTGTAGATCAGAGGCTCGATCACGTCCTCGACCCAGGGCTCCACCAAGTGCTCGATTTCTTCCGGCGTGCGGCCGATCATCGGCTCCAGGCTGAAGTCCATGAAGTCTTCCATGCGTAGCTTGCCCTGGCTGTAGGCGTCCATCAGCTCGTTGTTCTTGCGCATGAACGACTCGGGGTCGACCCAGCCCAGGCGGCCCATCTGCTCGCTCCACAGGGTGGCGCAGTCGCCGTGGATGAGGGTGTCGTCCAGATCAAAAATTACCAATGCCATCCGTCATGCTCTCTCAAATAAAACGTTGCATCAGGCTACTTCACACAGGGCGCTTGGGTCGATGGAAAGTGCCAGGCGTTGTCCGTCCGGGTGCAGGTCGTCGGCCGAGCGGTTGAGCACATCCACCACCAGCTCCACGCCGCGTGCTTCGATGCGGTAGCGGATCACGTTGCCCAACAGGCTGTGGCTGCGCACCAGGGCGTCCAGTTCGCCGTCGCGGCTCAGTTCGATGGCCTCCGGGCGAATGGCGATGCGGCTGTTGATCGGGCGTTGCAGCAACTGGGTGGCCTTGTCGGCGTCCAGCAAGTTGTAGTTGCCGATGAAGCCGGCGGCGAACACATCGACAGGCGCGGTATAGAGGGTTTCGGCATCGCCGCTCTGCACGATCTTGCCCTGGTTCATCAGGAAGATCCGGTCGGACATGGTCAGGGCTTCTTCCTGGTCATGGGTGACGAAGATGGTGGTCAGCCCCAATTCTCGCTGGATCTGGCGGATCTGTTCGCGCAGGTGCTTGCGAATGCGTGCATCCAGCGCCGACAGCGGCTCATCCAGCAACAACAGGCGCGGGCGGGTGACCAGCGAGCGGGCAAGGGCCACGCGCTGGCACTGGCCGCCGGACATCTGGTGCGGGTAGCGGCCCGCCAGGTCCTTGAGCTCGACCAATTGCAGCACTTCTTGCACGCGCTTGTGGCTGTCGTCGGCGTTGACCTTTTGCATGCGCAGGCCGAAGGCAACGTTCTGTTCCACGGTCATGTTGGGGAACAGTGCATAGCTCTGGAACACCATGCCGATATGGCGTTTCTGCGGGCTCAGCGGGACGATGTCCTGGCCATCAAGGAGGATTTTGCCACTGTCCACCGAGGTCAGCCCGGCGATGCAACGCAACAGCGTGGACTTGCCGCAACCGGACGGGCCGAGCAGGGTGACGAACTCGCCCTTGGCGATCTCGCAGTTGATGTCACTGAACACCGGGGTGCCGGCGTAGCCTTTTTGCAGGTGTTGGACGCTGACGAAGCTCATTGGCTTTTGTCCTTGTTCAAGATATTGGCGGCCCAGGTCAGCACCAGCACAAAGAAGAAATAGGAAATCACGACGGCACTGGTGAAATGGCCGCTGCTGTTGCGCATGTTGTTCAGGTAGACCTGCAGGGTTTCGTAGCGGGTGCCCACCAGGATGTTGGCGAACACGAACTCACCGAACAGGAAAGAGAAAGACAACAACAGCGCTACCATCAGGCCTTTGCGCAGGTTGGGCAGCACCACCAGGATCGCCGCCTGCCAGGTGCTGGCACCGAGCAGTTGGGAGGCGTCCATCAGGTCGCGCAGGTTGATCGCCTGCAGGTTGTTGGTGATCGCCCGGTACATGAACGGCAGCGCGACGGTGAAGTAGCAGCCGATCAAGATCCACGGCGTGCCCACCATCGCCATCGGCCCGGAGCCATACAGCTGCAGCAAACCCACCGACGACACCACGGGTGGCACCGCGAAAGGCAGCAGGATCAGGATGTTCATCAGCGCATCAAGCTTGGGAAAGTGATAATGCACCACGAACAGCAGCGGCAAAATCAGCACCACCGACAGCACCAGTGCGCCCACGCACACCAGCAACGATTGCCCGAAGGCCATCAGGAAACGCGGGTCGCTCCACAGCTGTACGTACCATTTCACCGTGAAACCGGCGGGCAGGATCGTCGCCGACCAACTGCTGGCGATGGAGTAGACGAAGGTGCCGATCAGCGGCAACACCAGGATCGCAAACAACAGGTACACCACCACGCGGTGGTAGAGGGAGGCCGGGCCGGCTTCAGCGCGAGACATGGTAGCTCCTCTTGAGCAGCAGTTGATGGACCACGGTGACCACGGTCATCAGCACCACCAGCACCACGGCCAGGGCACTGGCCAGGTTCGGGTCGAGGGACACATCGCCGGAGACCAGCCCCGCGATGCGAATCGGCAGTACGTTGAAGTTGCCGGTGGTCAAGGCGTAGACCGTGGCATACGCGCCGAGGGCATTGGCCAGCAGGATCACGAAGGTGCCGAGCAGGGCAGGGGTCAGCACCGGCAGGCCGATATGCCGCCAGAACTGCCAGCCGCTAGCGCCCAGCAGGGACGCTGACTCACGCCAGTCTTCGCGCAATGCATCGAAGGCCGGGTAAAGCAGCAGCACACCCAATGGAATCTGGAAGTAGGTATAGAGGATGATCAACCCGGTCTTGGAGTACAGGTTGAAGTCCTGAATGATCCCCGCCTGCTTGAGCATGAGGGTGATGCTGCCGTTGAACCCCAGCAGGATGATGAACGCGAAAGCCAGGGGCACACCGGAAAAGTTGCTGGTCATGTTGGCAAAGGCCGTCACGAAGTTGCGCAACGGCGAATCCACCCGGCGCAACGAGTAACTGCCCAGCACGGCAATGATGATGCCGAAGATGCTTGAGTAGAAACTGATCTCAAGGCTGAACTGGATCGCTTGCAGGTAGAACTTCGAGCTGAAGATACGCGTGAAGTTTTCCAGGCCCCAGCCAGCTTCTTCGGTTTGCAGGCTGTTGATCAGTACCCACACCAGCGGGGCAATTTCGAACACGATAAAGAACAGTGCGAAGGGCACCAGGCAGAGCAGCGCCAGCCATTTGCCACGGATCATTTCAACAGCTCCCGGCAGACAGGTTTGTCGTGGGGCACGCCCAGCAGTTCGCAGACGGTGCCACACAGCTCGGTCTGTTTCGGCGCGGCGCTGGGGTCCAGGCTGAACGCGTCGCCGAGCACGAATAGCGGCACTTCGCGTTCTTCCGGCAGCAGGCCGTTGTGGGAGCGGTCGTTGTTCATGCCGTGGTCAGCGGTTACCAGCACCTGGTAACCGGCATCGAGCCAGCCTTGCAGGTAGTCGGCCAGGACGATGTCGGCCACCCGTGCGCTGTTGCGATAGTGCGCGGTATCGAGGCCGTGCTTGTGGCCGGCGTCATCGATGTTCATCGGGTGCACCACCAGGAAGTCAGGCGCGTGTCTGAGGCGCAGGCTTTCGGCGTCGGCAAACAGGTGGGAATCCGGGTAGTGGTCATTCCAGTAGAAATGCCCGTGCTGGATCGCCAACGCCTTGTCGTCGGTGTGACGGTCGCGGGCGGCGAGAAAGGGCGTGCGGTTATACAACTCGCTGACCCAGTGATAGGCCGCCGCCGCCGTGGTAAGGCCGGCGTCGGTGGCGTAATGGAAAATGCTGCGCTGGTTGGACAGGCGCGAGACGTTGTTGTGGACGATGCCACTCTGGATCGGCGGTACGCCGGTCAGGATGCATTCATACAGCGGGCGGGACAGGGCGGGCAGTTCACATTCCAGCTTGTAGAGGGCTGCGCGTCCTGCGCCGACATAGGCCTGCAAGTGCCCCATGGCGTGTCGGGCAACCTCGAAGTTCAGGCCGTCGAGCACGACAAGGATGACAGTGTGCTTCATGGGGGCTGGCGCTCCGCAACAGATGGGCTTGGATCAGGGGGCATCAGATCGGTAGGAGCCGGCAAGCCGGCTCCTACAGAGGTTTGCTTCGATTACTTCATTTCTACGATGACCTGTTCATTCCACAGCTGTGGCAGCTTTTTGGACGTGGCTTCCCAGGCATCGGCATCCTTGATCGGCTGCGGGTTGGCCTTGGTGTACTGCTCGCCGGGGATCAGGTTCTTGGCGATTTCAGCCGGCAGTTTCAGGTCGGTTTCGGCACGGATCGGACGTGCATTGCCTTTCGCCAGGTTCAGTTGGCCGGCGTCGCTGAAGATGTATTCGCGTGTCAACTTGGCGGCGTTCGGGTGCTTGGCGTATTTGTTGATGATGGTGGTGTAGCCGGATTTCACCGAACCGTCCGACGGGATCAGCACCACGTAGTCATCCGGGTTGGCCATCTTGGCCTTGTAGCTCAGGCCGTTGAAGTCCCAGACCACGCCCACTTCGACTTCGCCTTTTTCCATGGTGGCGATGGTCGGGTTGGACAGCGAGAGACGGCCTTGCTGGGCGATCTTGGTGAAGAACTGCAGGCCGGGGGCGATGTTCTTTTCGTCGCCTTTATTGGCGATGGCGGCTGCCAGTACACCGTTGGCCGCTTGTGCCGCGGTGCTTACGTCACCAATCGAGACCTTGTACTTGCCGCTCTGCAGGTCAGCCCAGCTGGTGGGCACTTCAGAACCGTGCAGCAGCTTCTTGTTGACGATAAACGCGATGGTGCCGGTGTAGGCCAATGCCCAGTGACCGTCCTTGTCTTTAGCCCAATCCGGGACCTGGGCCCAGGTGGACGGTTTGTACGGCTGGGTGACTTCCTGCTTCACCGCAATCGGACCGAACGCTGCGCCTACGTCGCCGATGTCGGCGCTGGCGTTGTCTTTCTCGGCCTTGAACTTGGCGATTTCCTGGGCCGAGCTCATGTCGGTGTCGATGTGCTTGAGGCCGTAGGTCTTGGCGAGGTCTTCCCAAGTGCCTTTCCAGTTGGCCCAGTCATCGGGCATGCCGACGCTGTTGACGGCGCCTTCCGCTTTCGCGGCGGCTTCAAGAGTTTTTAGATCGGTATCAGCGGCCATGGCGGCGGTGCACATGGCAATGGTCGAGCCTAACAGTGATGCCAGGAAAAGCTGTTTCATCCGAAGCTCCTTTGGGCGTTTTCAACGCTGCGTTTTTGTCGACGTTTGCGGTGGTGTTGGTCTAGGTCAGCAATACCTGAGCCAATCTAGGCTCGATGGATGACAGTTTCATGTCGATGTCGTTTTTAAATCGCTGATGTCGCTAGTCGCAGAGTTAGCGTAGACCATGCTCAAGTGCCCGCAGGGCTGGGACTTGGCCGATGTATTGCAGGGTGTGCTATGGGGATGCACACGGACTGTCATCTGTCGGTCATCTGTAATGCCTAGGCTGGCAGGCAACCGTGCAAGCCCATTTACGGAGCGGTTTGTGCACCTTGTCGGTGCTGGTCTAGTCCAGATAGGTAACGTTGATGCGTGATGAGGCAATCAAGGCGGTGACATCCATCGGCCTGGCGCTGCAAGAGCAGATCGACCATGGCCTGCTGCCGCCTGCCAGCAAACTGCCCGCCGAGCGCAAGCTCAGCGAGTTGTTTGGTACCACTCGGATTACGGTACGGGAAGCCTTGTTACAACTGGAGGCCCAGGGCCAGATCTATCGCGAGGAGCGGCGCGGCTGGTTTGTCTCGCCGCCACGGCTGGCCTACAACCTGATGCAACGCAGCCACTTTCACGCCATGGTCAGCGACCAGGGGCGGGTGGCGTCCACCGAAGTGATCTCCGCGCGGCTGCAACCGGCGTCGGCAGCGGTGTGCGCCTGGTTGCAATTGCCGGCGCTGTCCAGCGTGATCCAGATCTGCCGGGGCCGACGGATCGATGGGCGTTTGGTCTTGTATGTGGAGCACTACCTGAACCCGCAGTATTTCCCGGGGATTCTGGACTGCGATTTGAATCAGTCGATGACTGAACTGTATGCGCGCAAGTACGACCTCCACTACGGGCGCGTGCGCTTTGAAATCGTGCCGACATCACTGCCAGTGGAAGCTGCCGCCGCGTTGCGCGTCTCAGTGGGCAGCCCAGGCTTGCGGATCGCCCGGGTCAACTATGACCAGCACCAGCGTTTGATTGACTGCGACCTGGAGTTCTGGCGGCATGATGCCATCCACGTTGGCGTGGATGTGATCTGATATTCAGCGGTGAGCGATCGCAGTGTAGGAGCCAGCTCCCACATTTGGATTGCGGGGCAGCAGTTGGAGAATGGTCGGCAGTGAGGCCGCCTTCGCAGGCAAGCCAGCTCCCACATTTGGATTGCGGGGCAGCAGTTGGAGAATGGTCGGCAGTGAGGCCGCCTTCGCAGGCAAGCCAGCTCCCACATTTGGATTGCGGGGCAGCAGTTGGAGAATGGTCGGCAGTGAGGCCGCCTTCGCAGGCAAGCCAGCTCCCACATTTGGATTGCGGGGCAGCAGTTCGAGGCCGCCTTCGCAGGCAAGCCAGTTCCCACATTTGGATCGGGGGGCAGCAGTTGGAGAGTGGTCGGCAGTGAGGCCGCCTTCGCAGGCAAGCCAGCTCCCACATTTGGATCGCGGGGCAGCAGTTGGAGAGTGGTCGGCAGTGAGGCCGCCTTCGCAGGCAAGCCAGCTCCCACATTTGGATCGCGGGGCAGCAGTTGGAGAATGGTCGGCAGTGAGACCGCCTTCGCAGGCAAGCCAGCTCCCACATTTGGATTGCGGGGCAGCAGTTGGAGAATGGTCGGCAGTGGGACCGCCTTCGCAGGCAAGCCAGCTTCCACATTTGGATCGCGGGGCAGCAGTTGGGGAATGGTCGGCTGCCAGGCCGACCGGTCTCAGAAACATGGCTACGGCATCAGCGCCTTGATCACCTCGTCCACATTAGTCTCCAACTCTGTCACCGGCTCCGCACCGTCCACATTCAACACCAGCAGTTTCGAGCCCCCGGCGCTCACCGCCTCCTTGACCGCCTCACTCGGCTGACGATGATGCAGCACCACCGCTACCTCATTGTCCTTCAACTCGGCACTGAGTTTCTGCAATGCCTCACGCGTCCAGTCAGCGTCCGGCCGCGCATCGGTACTCAGCACTTCCAGGTTCAAACTGCTGATCAAGTACGCGAAATGATCGCTCAGGCTGACCACGCTCAGGTTATCCACCTTGGCCAGTCGCGCTTCGCTGTCGGCGGTGAGTTTGAGCAGGCGCTGCTTGAGGGCGGCGAGGTTGGCATCGATCTTTGGCTTGGCAGTGGGGGCCAGGCGGCTCAGGTCGGCGGCCAGCACGTCGGCCATGCGCCCCATATTGTTGCTCGACTGCCAGGGCTGGCTATTCAGGCCATCGGTGACTCCCGGCTGCACCGCGATGCCGGGCAAGCCGCCGTCCACCGGGCGTGCGGCGTCGACTTCGACGATGCGGATATTGCTGCGCCGCGCCACCGGGTACAGCGGGTCATCGGCCCACAGCGAACGCAGGCCAATGGCGGCGTCGGCATCCAGCGCCAACTTATTCAGGGCTGGGGCGCCACGGCCGGTGAAGTAGGACACTTGTCGCGAACCGGGCAGATTGGCCGGCGCGGCGCGTTCAAGCTGCACGTCGGTGCCTTTGAGCAGCACTTCAGCCAGGCCGTAGGTGATCGGCAACGAGGCCAGCACTTTGACCGGCTTTGCCGCGTGGGCAGCTGGTTTGGCCGCATCTGCCGCCATCAACGGCGTGGTGAATAAACAGGCGATGGCCAGGGCCAGAGGATGAAGAACGGAACGCATTATCCAAGATTCCCTTTGAGGCTGGGCACGGTGCCGCGCGCGATGGCGGCCAGGGCGAAGGCGATACCGGCGACCAGGATGATGGCGGCACCGGACGGCACGGGCAGGTCGAAGATGATCGGCAGCAGGATCCCGCACAGGGTGCTGACGGTGGCAATCGCGACCGAGACCCAGAAGAAACCCTTGAGCGATTGGCTCAGCAGGCGCGCCGCTGCGGCCGGAATCACCAGCAGCGCACCCACCAGGATCGCGCCGATGACCTTGACCGCCGCGACGGTGATCAGCGTCACCAGAATCACGAACAGGTAGTCCAGGGTCTTCACCGCTACACCGCGTACCGCCGCCAATTGCGGGTTGAAGCTGGCCAGCATGATGCGGTTGTACAGCGGCAGCGCCAGGGCCATCACCAGCGAACCGACCACTGCCAGCACCAGCAGGTCGTTGCCGTTGACCGTCAACACCGAGCCAAACAGCACGTTCTCGAGGATGTGCACGTTGATCTTGCCCGCCAGGATCAGCAGCAGGCTTGCGCCCAGCGCCAGGGACACCGACAGGAACACACCGATCAAGGTGTCCGGCGCCAGGCCGGTGCGGTTGCGCAGGTAGTTGAGCAGGATGCCGAACAGCAGGCAGTAGCCGAACAGGGCGCCGTATGGACCGGTGTAGGGTTCGCCCAGCAGAATGCCCACCGCCACGCCCGTCAGCGCCGCGTGGCCGACCGCTTCGGAGAAAAACGCGAAGCGCTTGACCACCACCAGCGTACCCAGGCCGCCCAGCACCGGGCCGATCAGCAAACCGGCGAGCAGGGCATTGACCACAAAACCGTAGGCCAGCGCCTCCGGCAAATAGCCGGAAGAGGCCCAGCCCTGGACCATCAAGCGAAAGGCTTCATAACTCATTGCGCCGGGCTCCGAGGGTGAGTGGAGAACAGGGTGAGCAGGCGGTCCGGGGTCAACGCCTCTTTAGGCGTAGCGTCGAACAGCACGCGGCGGTTCAGGCCGGTCACACGGTCGGCCAGGCGACCCACCGCTTCCAGGTCATGCTCGATCCACAGCACGGTGATCCCGGCTAGGCGCCAGTCATTGAGCAGTCGTTCGAACACTTGGATGCCCGCTTCGTCGAGGGCCGACATGGGTTCATCCAGTACCAGCAACTGCGGCGCCGGGATCAGTCCCTGGGCCAGCAACACACGCTGGCGCTCACCGCCGGACAGCGCGCCCATGCGCCGCTTGCGTTTGTCTTGCATGCCGACGCGCTCCAGCGCATCGCCAATCGCGCCGGCGTAATGCTTGGACAGGCCCAGAAACGCCGGACGCCGTTGGCACATGGCCGCCATGAAATCATCCACGGTCATCGGCAACCCCCGGTCGAACTCCAGGGCCTGGGGCACATAGCCAATGGTGCCGGGCGTGGCTGGCCAGTGCAGGCTTAACCGTCCCTGATGAGGTGTCTGGCCCAGCAGTGTCTTGATCAGCGAGCTTTTGCCGCCGCCGTTGGGGCCGACCAGTGCGTGAATGCTGCCTGGCTGTACCTGGAAACTGACGTTATCGAGGATCACGGTGCGACCCAGGGTCAGCGATACCCTGTCGAACTCAAGGGTCGGGCCGACGCTGACCGCCTTCAGTTGCTCTGCTGCTGTCATGCCCCCGACTCCTGGATGGCCCGAACCACAGTGTTGAGGTTGCCGGTCATTTCCACTTCGTACTTCTCGGCGCTGTATTCGCCGTAGGAAATGTGCGACAGCGGGTACAGCTTGACCCCGGATTCACGCTGGATGGTGTCGACGTAGGTGGACGGGAAATCCATTTCCGAGAAGATCACCTTCACGTCCAGGGCCCGCAGTTCATCGATGGTTTTCTTCAACTGGCTCGGGCTTGGCTCGATCCCGTGGGCCGGCTCGACCACGGCAGTGACCTCCAGGCCGAATTCGCGCAACAGGTAGTCATAAGCCGCGTGCACGGTGGCCACGCGCAGGTCCGGGTTGGGGGCGCTGGTCAGCTTGGCCAGGGCATCGGCGCGCATCTGGCGCAGGCGCTTGCCGTAGGCGCGGGCGTTTTGGGTGTAGGTCTTGGCGTTGTCCGGGTCGAGTTTGCCCAGTTCGCGGGCGATGTTATTGACCTGGGCAATCGACGCGCTGATCGACAGGAAGGTATGCGGGTTGACCACCTTGCCCGCACCGCGCGCGGCGTTACCGGTGGCGGCCAGCAGCGGCACGTTGGCGTTGGCCTCGATCACCGGGATATCCGGGCGTTCGCTGGTGGCGATCATGCGGTCGGCGAAATCATCATGGCCGACCCCGTTGAGCACGATCACGTCCAGGGTGCCGATGCGCTTGATGTCTTCGGCGCGTGGCTCGTAGGCATGCGGGTTGAAGCCGGCCGGAATCAGCGGCACTACCTCGGCCTTGTCGCCGACGATATTGGCCACATAGCTGTAATAAGGGTGCAGGGTGATGCCGATTCGCAGGCGTTTACTCGCCTCGGCATTGGCGAGCGGGGCGAGCATCAGGCTGAACAGGCCAACCAGCAACAGGCGCAACAGGGGAGATGAAATGGACATGGGCAATCGGTCTTCTCGTTCAGTGACGGTGCTGGCGGGTGACGCCGGCATCGAATTGCGCAACCACTTGCTGCCAGCCGGTTGCGATCAGCGCCTGGTCAGTGAGGTCGGAGGGAGCGGCGAGGTTGGCTTGGCGATTGAGCCAGATATCCGGCTCGGCCCCGTGCACGCGCATCAACAGCGAGCCGCTGGTGGCAGGCGCCTGGCTCAAACCCAGGTAGGCCGAAGGTTCCAGCAACTGCCAACGATGATCACCCCGGCTGACCGAGCTGGCGTCCTGGGCAAATGGCGCGAAACCTTCTTCGGCCAGTTGCGCCGGGCTCGGCAGGGCGCTTTGTTCCTGCTGCAACAGCTGGATTTCATCCAGGGTCACCCGCAGGTCAGCGTAAATGCCTTGCTCGGCGGCGCTCAGGTCGCGACGGGCATCCAATTGGTGGCTGGGTATTGCCGCCACTTCCTGGGATTCACCGTGCAGCGCGATCACCGAACCCGCCACCGCAAGGATGATCAGGCACAACAACAGTACATAGAGGGTTTCGTGGCCGGCACCGGCGGGGCGTACAACCTGTGTGGTACTCATTGCGGCTGGATATCCGCTTGGTCGATTTCCACCACGTGGCCTGGGCCCGCATCAAACAGTACATAGAACTCGGCGGACGGCTTCTTGAAGGTCAGGGTCGAGTCCTCGCCAAGCTTGCCGGGCATCAGGATGGTTTCGTCGTAGCCGATCACGTCCAGGGTCACGCCGGGCGCGCCGCTGCCGTCGGAGAAGCCGCCTTTGCACTGGATCTGCTCGCCGGGGATTTCCTTGCACTCGCACATCGGGTTGTGGGCCAGGGCAAGAGTACTGAAGCCGGCGCTCAGCAACAGAACGCCGCAGGCACGGGTCAGGCGCATCAAAGTCATGGTTTAACTCCTTGCTTGTTCAGCCAGGCAATAGTGGCAGGCGAGGCCTGGCTCAACGGGATGGAACCCTGGTGCATGCTGCCGTCCCAGCCTTCCATGGTGACCCACAGTTCGGCATCGGCTGGCGTGCGTTCCGGGATCGGCAGGCCGGCGCCCATGCGGTATGGGGTGCCGAAGAAGATCACTCCGGCGGCGCGCAGGCTGCGAGGCTTGCCGATACGCAGGTAGGTGGCCTTGACCTGGTTGGCGCAGGTGTCGCACAGGGCGGCATTGAAAAACTTCATCGGGCCGGCCGGGTCCGGGCGCGGGCCTTCATTGCGAAACTCCGCGAGGGTCAGGCTCCAGGGGCCTACCTGCACTTCACCGGCCACGCGCTCGCCGATGCCGGTGTCACCGCGAAACAACGCGGCGTCGGCGAAGTACTTGGGCATGAAGCCCAGGGGCACCAGCAACAGCAGCACATTGATATGAAAGCGCCACTTCAGCCAGAAGGCCCGCAGTGGCGATGGCGGTACGGCAGCGACCTTGCTCATGAGTTGGCCTCCGAAGTTTCAGCCTGCAAGGCCGGGATGGACGCCGGCTGTTTTTGGGTCTTGGCTTCGCGCTTGAGGGCATTGAGGGTCGCCAGGGCGGTGCGCTTGGTCCAGATCAACAGGCCGCTCAATACCATCATGCTCATGATCAGGCCGAAGAATGCCCAGATCAGCTTGATCCATATCCCGCCAAAGTCGCCGGTGTGCAGGGGGCGCATGGACTCGGTGACGAACTCCAGCTTCGAGCGGTCGGACAGCAAGTGCGCCGCAGCGACTTCACCGTCATAGGGGTTGATCTGCGCGGTCTGGAACATCAGCGGGTACCAGCCCCGGCCGCCGATCTGCAGGTGGCTGTAGGCGTTGAGCGGCAGGCTGACGAAACTCGCCTCCAGGCCGGGGATGCGCTGAGTGGCGATCTTGATTGCCTCATCTACCGGAATCATCGGGGCCGGCACGCCGGGCGCCGACATCGGCACCTTCTCACGCGCAATCACCGGGATGACCGGTTCGGTGGAAATCGAAATCTGGTTGTCGCCCAGGATCGCCCGGATCAGGAACCAGATGCCGGTGACCGAGATCACCGCGATGAACCAGATCGACCAGATCCCGCTCAAGCGGTGGAAGTCGCCCCAGAAAATCCGTGCGCCGTGGCGGATACGCAGGGTCGGCCGCAGGAAGCCCTTCCAGAAACGCTTGTACACCACCAGCCCGGTGACCAGCGACGCCAGCAGCGGGATGCCGAGTGCCGACACCAGGTACCAGCCCCAGCTGTAGCCATTGGTGAATGGCACCAGCCACCAGCCGTGCAGGGCGCGGGTGAATTGCTGGAAGTTGAAGGACGGGCTGATGCCCTGGATCGCACCGGTATAGGGATTGACGTAGACCTCTACCGAGCGCCCGTCGGGGTAGCTGAGGTCGACGCTGAGGGCGAAATGGGATTCGTCGGGGCGGCTGATCGACTGGACGAACACCTGCGGTTCATCGCGCTTGATCGCGGCGATCACCTGGTCATAGCTCAGCGGTTCGGCATCATCCGTCGGCTTGCTCGCGCGGATATCCGGGTTGGCCAGCCAGACGATCTCCTGGCTGACCACCGCCAGGGTGCCAGTGACGCAGACGATCAGTACAAAGAACCAGATGGGCAATGCCAGCCAGCTATGTACGAGAAACCAGAGTTTGGAGCGTGACTTCTTCGACATGTGAATGAGGGTCTTGATCGGAGGGGGGCAGTGGAGGCCCGGAAAAGGCCAGTCGTAGCTTTTGCTGACGCGACAGGCTGTATCTAAATTAAGACGGATGAGAATGAGAAATCCCTAACCCGGATATGAAAGAAAATGTTTCAGGTTCACATTCAGGGCGTTTTAACGCCTCGATCGAACACGAAACATGTTCCCAGCCATCACCCTGGCGCCATTGATGGGGCGGTGGGGCTGCGTAGGATGAGTTCATGCCGTTGAGTGAGCGCCTACAAAAGTGAGCCCAGGAAAAATGACTGCCAGAACCCTCTACGACAAACACATCGATTCCCACACGGTGTGCCCCCTGGATGACCAGGGCCATGTCCTGCTTTATATAGACCGCCAGGTGATCAACGAATACACCAGCCCCCAGGCCTTCAGCGGCCTGCGCGAAGCCGGGCGCAATGTATGGCGCCCCGGCACGGCATTGGCCGTGGTCGACCATGTGAACCCCACCACGCCCAAGCGCATCGCAGCGATGCCGGATGCCGGCGGGGCGCGGCAGGTGTCCTACCTGGCCGAGAACTGCCGGGACTTCGGCATCGAACTGCTGGACATCCTCGACAAGCGCCAAGGCATCGAGCACGTGATCGCCCCGGAACAGGGATTTATCCTGCCGGGCATGGTGATTGCCGCCGGTGACAGCCACACCACCACCTACGGTGCCCTGGGTGCCTTCGGGTTTGGCATCGGTACCTCGGAAATCGAACACCTGCTGGCCTCCCAGACCCTGGTCTACAAGCGCCTGAAGACAATGCGCGTGAGCGTCGACGGCGAACTGGCGCCGGGCCTGACGTCCAAGGACGTGATCATGGCGCTGATCGGCAAGATCGGCGCCTCGGGTGCCACTGGCTACGCCATTGAGTTTCGCGGCGCGACCATCGATGCGTTGAGCGTCGAGGCACGCATGACCATCTGCAACATGGCGGTGGAAGCCGGTGCGCGTGGCGCGTTCATGGCGCCCGATGAAAAAGTCTTCGCCTACCTCAAGGGCAAGCCGCGTGCGCCGCAAGGCGAGTTGTGGGACCAGGCGCTGGCGGGCTGGCGCTTGCTGCACTCGGATGCCGACGCGGTGTTCGACCAGGAGGTGCAACTCGATGCCACTACCCTGGAGCCCATGGTCACCTGGGGTACCAGCCCCGACCAGGCCGCGCCCATCGGCGCCCGCGTGCCCGACCCGCAGGACGTCAGTGACCTGATCCTGCGCCAGGACATGCGCCGCGCCCTCAACTACATGGGCCTGCAAGCCGGCATGCCGCTGAGCGATATCGTCATCAGCCATGCATTCATCGGCTCCTGCACCAATGCCCGCATCGAGGACCTGCGCGACGCCGCCAGTGTGGTGCGCGGCAAGCACGTGGCCGAGCACGTACGGGCGATGATCGTGCCGGGCTCCACCGAAGTGCGTGACCAGGCTGAAGCCGAAGGGTTGGCCGCGATTTTTATCGACGCCGGCTTTGAATGGCGCCAGTCCGGCTGCTCGATGTGCCTGGCGATGAATGATGACGTGCTGGCCCCCGGCGACCGCTGCGCCTCCAGCACCAACCGCAACTTCGAAGGCCGCCAGGGCGCGGGCGCACGCACCCATTTGATGAGCCCGGCGATGGTCGCCGCCGCCGCCATTACTGGCCGCCTCACTGATATCCGCCACTTTGGAGCGCGCCCATGAGCCTGCAACCGTTCACCCTGGTCACCGGCAAGGCCGCGCCGATGCTGGCGGCCAATATCGACACCGACGTCATCATGCCCAAGCAGTTCCTCAAGGGCATCGACCGCAGCGGCCTGGACCGTGGGCTGTTCTTCGACTTGCGCTTCTTGCCCTCCGGCGAGCCAAACCTTGAGTTTGTGCTGAACCAGCCGGCCTGGCAGGGCGCAAGTTTCATGGTGGTAGGGCAGAACTTCGGCTGCGGCTCCAGCCGTGAACACGCGGTGTGGGGGTTGAAACAGATGGGCATCCGCGCCTTGATCGGCAGCAGCTTTGCCGGGATTTTCTATGACAACTGCCAGCGCAACGGGGTGTTGTTGATTACCCTGGACGAGGCGCTGCTGCAAACGTTGGGCAAGACCGTCAGCCAGGCAGACCAGGCGCAGATCAGTGTCGACCTTGAAGCCCAGCAGATTCGCCTGGCGAACGGCGAGGTGATCGGGTTCCAGATTGATACGTTGCGCAAGACGGCGTTGCTGCTTGGCCTGGACGCCATCGGCAGTACCTTGCAGCGCAGTGACGAGATCAAGGCCTTCGAACGCCAGCACCTGGCAGCCAATCCCTGGCTTAACTGACACACCTCAATCCCAATGTGGGAGCTGGCTTGCCTGCGATGGCGGACTGTCAGTTGATGCATCTGTAGCTGACCCACCGCTATCGCAGGCAAGCCAGCTCCCACAGTTGATCGGGTCTACACATCTAAATCGACAACCCTTTGAAATGCTCCTGCAAGAACTCCACGCAGGCGCGCAGCTTCCCGGAATACGCCAACCGTGTCGGGTACACCGCCCACACGTTGGCGCTCTGGGTGTAACCGTGCAGTACCTGCACCAGCTTGCCTTGTTCCAGCAGCGGCTTCACATCCCACATCGAGCGCAGCAACACCCCGCGCCCATCCAGTGCCCACTGCAACACAATCTCGCCATTGTTCGATGACAGCGGCCCACGCACGCGCACGCTTTCCTGGGCGCCGTCGCGTTCCAGGTTCCAGATGCCAAACGCGTTATCGCGCTCCTTGAGCACCAGGCAGTCATGCTGTTCCAGGTCGCTTAACTGTTGCGGTGTGCCACGGCGCTGCAGATAAGCCGGGGCGGCGCACAGTACGCGGCGGTTGCTCACCAGCCGGCGGCCAATGTGTTGGCCGGGGATGTCATCGCCCACGCGGATCTCCAGGTCGAAGCCTTCGCTGACGATGTCCACCACGCGGTCGAACAGGTCCAGGCGGATTTCCAGGTCCGGGTATTGTTCTGCCAGCAGCGACAGGGCCGGGGCCACATGGTTGCGGCCAAAGCCGAAACTGCTGCACAAATGCAGGCGCCCACGGGGGCTGTCGTGGGCTTCGGAGAGTTCATCGGAGAGTTGCTGGAAGTCTTCCAGGATGCGCACGGCCCAGCGCTGTACTCGCTCGCCGTCTTCGGTCAGGGCGATGCGCCGGCTGGTGCGGTGCAGCAAGCGGGTGGCCAGGGTGGTCTCGAGGATCTGGATGCGCTTGCTGACATACGCGGGCGACAGCCCGAGCTCATCGGCTGCCGCTGCGAAGCCGGCCTTGCGGATCACGGTCAGGAACACCCGCAGGTCTTCGGGTAGGGGCACGGTATCTTTCTTGTTAGTCATCAGAAACAGGCGTGGCGGCATGAGCCGCCAGAATAGCACCGCTTGGGCGCGCCTTCCGGCACGCCCGGGTGTTGTCGCTTACTCGGCGGCCACCTTGGCCTGGGCCGCAGCCTCGGCAGCCCGAGCATGTCGGCCGCGCTTGAGCGCGATGGGGGCCATTTTTTCGCGGTCCAGCTCACCTTCCCAGGCGGCCACAACCAGGGCAGCCACGGCGTTGCCGATGATATTGGTCAACGAGCGGCATTCGGCCATGAAGCGATCGACGCCGAGGATCAACACCATCGCCGCCACCGGCACCGTCGGCACTACCGCCAGGCTGGCAGCCAGCGCCACGAAGCCCGCACCGACCACCGCCCCTGCGCCCTTGGAGGTCAGCATGGCCACCGCCAACAGGGTCAACTGCTGCTCCAGTGGCAAGTGGATATTGGTGGCCTGGGCCAGGAACAGCACCGCCAGGGTCATATAGATGTTGGTGCCGTCGAGGTTGAAGGTGTAGCCGGTCGGCACCACGATGCCCACCACGCCCTTGGAGGCGCCCAGGCTTTCGAGTTTCTGGATCAGTTGCGGCAATGCCGACTCCGACGAGCTGGTACCGAGCACGATCAACAGCTCCGACTTGATGTAGCCCATCAACTTGAAAATGCTGAACCCGGCGTTGCGGGCGATGCTGCCCAGCACCACGGCAATAAAGAAAAACGCCGTGACATAGAAGGTGCCCACCAGTTTCAGCAGAGGCAGCAACGAACCGACACCGTATTTACCGATGGTGAAGGCGATCGCACCAAAAGCACCGATCGGTGCGACTCGGCTGATGATGCCGACGATGCGGAAGAACACTTCGCTGGCCTGATTGATCACGCCCACCAGTGGCCGGGCCTTTTCACCGACCATCACCAGGCCCACGCCAAACAGCACGGAGACGAACAGCACCGGCAGGATTTCACCCTTGGAAAACGCATCGAAGAACGTTGCGGGGATCACATGCAGCAGGAACCCGGTGACGCCTTCGCCATGTTCGGCCTGGCCGACAAAACCGGCGATGGCCGAACTGTCGAGGGTTTTCACATCGATATTGAAGCCTACGCCCGGCTGCAGCAGGTGCGCGGCGAGAATGCCGATCAACAGGGCGATGGTCGAGACCACCTCGAAGTACAGCAGCACCTTGCCGCCGACCCGGCCCACCTGTTTCACGTCGTGCATGCTGGTGATGCCGGAGACCACCGTGCAGAAGATAATCGGGCCGATGATCATCTTGATCAGCTTGATAAAGCCATCGCCGAGGGGCTTGAGGTCGATGCCGATCTGCGGCCATTGATGGCCGATCAACACGCCCAGCGCGATCGCGATGAGCACCTGGATATACAGGGTTCCCAGCAGTTTTCTGATTGTCATTGTTATTATCTCGGTACGTTTCTTGGGGCAAAGCGAACCCGTCGCAGGCCATTGGCAGCCTGCAAGGCGGGTGGGTCAGGTCACGGGGTTACTGAGTGGTTCAGCGAAGGAAGCTCAGGACTTCGCCCAGCAGCAACTCGGGGGCTTCTTCGGCGATGTAATGGCCGGCCGGCAGGGCCTTGCCGCGCACGTCGGTGGCGACTTTCTGCCATTCCTTGAGCGGCTCGAAACAGCGGCCGACCGTGCCTTCGGCACCCCACATCACCAGCAACGGCAGGTTCAGGTGGTGACCGGCGTCGATGTCCGCCTGGTCGTGCTCAAGGTCGATACCGGCGGCAGCACGGTAGTCCTCACAGATGCCGGTGGCGGCACCCGGCAGTTGCAGGCAGCGCAGGTACTCGGCGAAGGCTTCATCGGTAAACGGCTTGAGCCCGGCGCTGCGACTGCCCATTACGCTGCGCAGGTACAGCGCCGGGTTGCTTTCGATCAAGGCTTCGGGCAACGGCGCCGGGCGGATCAGGAAGAACCAGTGCCAGTAAGCGCGGGCGAAGGCTTCGTCGGTCTGTGCATACATCGACAGGGTAGGGGCGATGTCCAGCAGCACCATGCGCTGCACGGCGGTGGGATGGTCCAGGGCCAAGCGATGGGCAACGCGGGCGCCACGGTCGTGGGCCAGCACCGAGAACTGTGCGAAGCCCAAGGCCTTCATCAGCTCGACGCCGTCCCGGGCCATTTCGCGTTTCGAATAGTTGGAGTGGTCGTCACTCGCCGGCGGCTTACTGCTGTCGCCATAGCCGCGCAGGTCGGCGGCCACCACGGTGAAGTGTTCAGCCAGTTGTTCGGCGACTTTGTGCCAGATGACGTGGGTTTGCGGGTGCCCGTGCAACAGGAGCAGACCGGGACCTGTGCCGCCTTTGCGGTAGCTGATGTCCACGCCGTTGACGTGGCACTGGTCTTTTTGGAATCCGGCGAACATGGAATGACTCCTTGTGATGAGTGCTTGCATCCTGGAATCACGCGGCGTTCGGGGCAAGGGCAAAAACGTGGAGGGGTTGTTCATGAAGTGTGTAGGAGCGTGGATCTCCTGATCATCGAAAATCCAGTGTGGGAGCGGGCTTGCTCGCGAATGCGGTGGATCAGCCAGTGCATCCAGAACTGGCACACCGCATTCGCGAGCAAGCCCGCTCCCACATTTGATGTGTATGGCTCTGTAGATTCAGGCTTGCTTGAACATCTCCATCGCGCGCTGGCGAATCTGCGCTTCAGTCAGGTCTTCCTTGTGGGTGGCCAGGAACCACACATGGCCGAATGGATCCTTCAGCGTGCCGGAGCGATCGCCGTAGAACTGGTCCTTGGGTTCGGAGATCGGTGTGCCACCGGCTGCGATGGCTTGTTTGTATTGCGCGTCGACGTCATTGACATACACATGTAAACCGACGCTGGTGTGGCCATCACGCGGGCTGCCAAACGCACTTTCATCGCAGGGTGAACCCAGCATGATCGGCGAGTCACCGATGTGCAGCTCGGCGTGGCCGACTCTACCGTCGGGCATGTCCAGGCGCATGGCTTCAATGGCGCCAAAGGCTTTCTTGTAGAACTCGATGGCTTCGGCAGCTTTTTCGACGCCCAGGTAGGGCGTGACACTGTGGAAACCCTCGGGAATGGGTTTAACGCTCATTTCGTTCTCCTTGGGTTGTTGTGGTTGTGGAGGCACGGCCTTTTCACTATAGGCCACGTATGGCGTGGCCTGCGGGCAACCGACGAGGTGTTTGCCAGGCAACAGCGAACAGGCAGATTGCTGCGCCATAAGCGGGCCAGGGCGTGTTTTTACCGGCAAACTGCCGGTTTCCGGGCCCGGCACAGAAGCTGCAATCCCTCTGGCAAACCATTCGCCCGAGAGCGTTGTATGTCTGTACTGCCTGTGTCTGCCGATTACCCGATCCACACGCCCCATGCCGCATTGATTCGCGATGCAGCCGAGGCGATTGCCGTCGCCCACCGCGTCGCCGCCGTGCTCCTGGAACAGGACGCCGAGCGCGACCGCACTCGCCAGGTGCCCGCCGAGGTGGTGGACCTGTATTCCAACAGCGGCCTGTGGGGCATCAGCGTGCCGCGCGAGTTTGGCGGCGCGCAGGTGTCTTACGCGGTGCTGGCCCAGGTGATCGCGATTATTTCGGCGGCCGACCCGTCCCTGGGGCAGATCCCGCAGAACCACTACTGTTTGCTGGAGGACATCCGCCTGCAGGGTACACCCGAGCAGCAGGCGCATTTCTTCGGCCTGGCGCTGCAAGGTTATCGGTTTGCCAATGCACTGTCGGAAACTGGCGGCAAGAACGTGCAGGACATCCAGGCCACTATTCGCCGCGAAGGCGACGGCTATGTGATCAACGGGCGCAAGGGCTACTGCACCGGATCGTTGTACGCCCATTGGCTGGCAGTGCTGGCGCTGGATGAACAGCAGAACGCGCAGTTGGCCTTCGTTCCGCGCGGCACTGCCGGGCTGGTGGTGGTCGATGATTGGGACAGCATGGGCCAGCGCACCACTTCCAGCGGGACGGTGCTGGCACAGGATCTGCGGGTGCCGGCGTTCAATCTGTTTCCCACACATAAATCCTACGATTCGCCGACGCTTGCCGGCCCTTTCGCACAGCTGACCACCGCCGCCATCGACGCCGGCATCGCCCGTGCCGCTTTGCGCGACACGGTGGCGTTCGTGCAGCAATTCGCTCGCCCATGGATTGATGCCGGCGTGGAGAAGGCTAGTCAGGATCCGCTGACCATCATCCAGGTGGGCGCCCTGGACATTCGCCTCGAAGCCGCCGAAGCGCTGCTGGACCGCGCCGGCCTGGCCCTCGACGCCGCTCGCCCGGCACCGAATGAAGAGAATGTTGCCCAGGCCTCCCTGGCCGTCGCCCGCGCCAAAGTGCTCACCACCGAAATCGCCATCGAAGCCAGCAACAAACTGTTCGAACTGGGCGGCACTCGCTCGACCTTGAAAAAGCACAACTTCGACCGCCACTGGCGCAACGCACGGGTGCACACCCTGCACGACCCGGTGCGCTGGAAATACCACGTGGTGGGCAACTGGTTGCTCAATGGCGCCAAACCACCGCGCCACGATTGGTCGTGATGCATGGCCGAACTGTTCAAGAACATCTACTGGGCCGACATCGGCCAAGCCTGCCTGGAAACCCTGAGCATGCTCGTGGCTGCACTGGGCTTTACCGTGCTGCTGGGGTTGCCGCTGGGCGTGCTGTTGTTTCTCACCGGCAAGCGCCAGTTGCATGAGGCGCTGGTGGTGTATCGGTTGCTGTCAGTGGTGGTCAACGTGCTGCGTTCGCTGCCGTTCATCATCCTGCTGATTGTGTTGATCCCGCTGACCACCTTGCTGGTGGGCACGTCCCTTGGCGTGCCGGGCACCATTCCGCCGCTGGTGGTGGGCTGTACGCCGTTCTTTGCGCGGCTGGTGGAAACCGCGCTGCGTGAAGTGGATCGCGGTGTCGTCGAGGCCACCCAATCCATGGGCGCCAGTACCTGGCAGGTGATCCGCCACACGCTACTGCCGGAGGCTCGCGGTGGGCTGCTGGCGGCAGTGACCGTGACCGCGATTGTGCTGGTGGACTACACCGCCATGGCCGGCGTGATCGGTGGCGGCGGCCTGGGTGACTTGGCGATTCGCTACGGCTACCAGCGGTTCCAGACCGATGTGATGGTGGTCACCGTGGTGTTGCTGTTGGTGCTGGTGCAGGCCCTGCAAATGACCGGTGACCGTTTGGTGGCGCGTTACAGCCGCCGTTGATTCCTATAACAACTGCCTTCGGAGCATGTATGAAAAAGTCCCTGGCCATTTTGGCTGCTGTCCTGTCGTTGAATGCCTTTGCCAATGAAAAGCTGGTGGTGGGCGCTACGCCTGTGCCCCACGCGGAAATCCTCGAGTTCGTCAAACCGGTGCTGGCCAAGGAGGGCGTAGACCTGCAGATCAAGGTCTTCACCGACTTTATCCAGCCCAACCAGCAATTGGCGCTGAAGAATATCGACGCCAACTACTACCAGTACCGCCCATTCCTCGATGACTACAACAAGACCCGTCACACCGACCTGGTGCCGGTGGTGGGTGTGCATATCGAGCCGTTTGGTGCGTATTCGACGCGGATCAAGAACATCTCGGAGCTTAAGGATGGCGCCACCGTGTCGATCCCCAATGACCCGGTCAACACCGGCCGTGCCTTGGTGCTGCTGGATGAAGCCGGCCTGATCAAGCTCAAGGACCCGAGCAACACCCTGAGCACCCCGCGCGATATCGTGGAAAACCCCAAGCACCTGAAAATTCGTGAGCTGGAAGGCGCCTTGCTGGCCCGCTCGGTGAGCCAGGTGGACCTGGCGTTTGTGTTTGCCAACTACGCGCTGGAGGCGGGGATCGATACCAACAGTGCGTTGATTGTGGAGAAGGGTAAATCCTTGTACATCGAGTATTTGGTGGCGCGGCCGGACAACATCAACGACCCGCGTATCCAGAAGCTGGCGAAGGCGTTGAATTCCGATGAGGTGCGCCAGTTCATCCTGACCCGTTACAAAGGCCAGATCGCCCCTGGGTTCTGAGTCCAACACCGATCAACTGTGGGAGCTGGCTTGCCTGCGAAAGCGGTGGGTCAGCTTGCACATCTGCTACTGATACACCGCTTTCGCAGGCAAGCCAGCTCCCACCTTGATTGGATTGTCACTTCAGGATTTGGGGGTGGGCTCCAACAACTGTGCACCTGGCCCGCACTCGCCGAGCTTGTCATCCTGATTACGCAACGGACACGCCTCCATCGACAGGCACCCGCACCCAATACAGCCATTGAGCTTGTCCCGCAGCAGCATCAGTTTATTGATGCGCTCATCCAGGTCTTCCCGCCACAGCGCGGACAAACGATCCCAATCCTGCGCCGTGGGCGTACGCCCATCCGGCAAGGCCTGCAACGCCTCGCCGATCGTTGCCAGTGGTATGCCCAAACGCTGGGCGATCTTGATCACCACCACGCGCCGCAGCACATCCCGCGGATAGCGCCGCTGGTTGCCGGCATTGCGGTTGCTCTTGATCAGCCCCTTGGCTTCATAGAAATGCAGGGCCGTGACCGCGACGCCACTGCGGGCGGCGAGTTGGCCGACGGTGAGTTCCTTGTTGAGCATGAAAAAACTCCCAAACAGCGCTTGACCTTGACTTAACTAGAGGTTTTACCCTGCGTGGCATCGAATCGCAAGATTCTGCCTACAGAGAAAGGGGAGTGTTCATGCAGGTATCAGAGAAAAGTCGCAGCTTCACTCAATTGATCGAGTTTCAGATCGAGCCCCGGCAGCAACGGGCCCTGGTGGCGGCGTTGACCACTCAAAGCGAACGCCTGGCCCAAGGCCATGGCGGCTTTATCAATGCGAGTGTGCAAGTCAGCGATGACGGCCGGCGGGTGCTCAATTACCTGCAATGGCGCTCGCGCGAGGATGGCGAGGCGGCCTTCAAATGCTTCGAGCACGGTGAGGAGGATTTCTGGACGCTGATTCGCGCCCACCAGGCCACGGCCGTGACCTTCGGCTCATTCCAGGTGCTGCGAAGTTTCGAGCGCAGCCATGACAACGCGTTGCACTGCCGACTAAATGGATAGGTGCAACATGCGCTCGCCCTGCACGTTTTCGCCTGGACGGCGCTTGTTCACCGCCAGCTCGCCGATCTTGATCAGGCGCGTGCGCGTGACGTTGCGGCTCAAGCCCAGCAGATTGGCGGTGTGCACCTGGTTGTAGTGGCTGAACCGGTAGGCGGCGCGGAGCAGGGCGTCCTCGACCTTTTCATGCAGGGCCCCGGCCTGTTCCTCGAACAGCTTTTGGAAGGCCCGCGCCAGCAACGCTTCGGCGCTGTTGTCAGTGCCGTGCTGGCTGTCGTCCTGACGTTCGATGCGCATGTTCGACAGGCGCAAATCTTCGCGTTCGATCACGCCGTCGCGGCAGATCAACAGGGTGTGGTGGATCACGTTTTCCAGCTCCCGGATGTTGCCCGGCCAACTGTAGCTCTTGAGTTTTTGCTCGGCCTCGCGGCTGATGGTGATCGGCCCGTAACCCAGGCGCTGGCTGTAGGCTTCGATGAAATGCCGGGTCAGCGGCAGAATATCGCCTGGCCGGTCACGCAAGGGGCTGAGCTCCAGGCTGACCACGTCGAGACGGTAGTAGAGGTCCTCGCGGAAATGCCCGGCGTTGATGGCTTTTTCCAGTTGCACGTTGGTGGCGGCAAGCACCCGCACATCAATCGGAATGCTCTTGCGCGACCCCAGGCGTACAACTTCGCGTTCCTGTAGGACGCGCAGCAGCTTGACTTGGATCGCCATCGGCAAATCGCCGATCTCATCCAGGAACAACGTGCCGCCGTCGGCCTCTTCGAACCAGCCGGCCTTGGCACTGAGGGCGCCGGTGAAGGCGCCTTTTTCGTGGCCGAACAGCTCGGCTTCCACCAGGGATTCGGAAAACGCCCCGCAGTTTACCGCCACGAATGGCCGGTTGCGCCGCGCGCTGAGGTTGTGGATATGCCGTGCCACCAGCTCTTTACCGGTCCCGGTCTCGCCGATGATCAGCACGCTGGCTTCGCTGGGCGCTACTTGCTGGATGTGGTCGAGCAGCGCCTGGGATTTGGGGTCTTCAAAGACCTGGGCCGTGGCGCGGATCGACGTCGCGAGGGCGGGCGAGGGCGGTAGGGTCAAAAGCTGCATGGGCACCTCTCTTAGGAATAGAACGTTGGAATCGGCAGGGATTGGTTCAACGCCCAATCCCCGAGTTCGTGGAGCTTGTAGTCCACCGGGTCGTGCAGGGTTTGCGTGCGTAGGTTGCGCCAATGACGGTCCAGGCGCAGCGATGCGTGGGTCGAGCGCGCGCCGGTGACTTCGAACAAGCGGCTGCACAGGTCGAGGCCTTGGCGGGTGGCGGCGACCTTGGCGGTGGCGATGGCGATAGCGAGTTGGCCGCGCTCGTTTTCGCTGAGGTTCGGGCCCTTTGCCCAGGCTTGGTCGAGCAACTCGGTGGCGCGTTCCATCAGCAGGCGCACACCTTCAAGGGCGACCCAGAATTCACCGTAGTGGTGCAGTACGTAAGGGTCCTGGCGCACATCTTCGGCACTGGATTTATGCCACGAACGGGTTTCGGTGAGCGTGTAGTTGCGCGCTTCTTCGAAGGCGCCTTCGGCAATACCGAGGAACATATGCGTGAAGGTCAACTGGGCGATCAACGGGCGCAGGCAGGCAAAGGGCGTGCTGAGCGGGCCAGGGTCAAGCAGCAGTTCGGATTCTTCGACGCGCACCCGTTCGAAGCTCGCGCTGCCGCTGTCGGTCTGGCGCTGGCCGATGTTGTTCCAATCGTTGTGCAACGTGATGCCGCTGCGGCCGCTGGGGATGGCGGCGATCAGCAGTTTGCCGCCGGCGGTTTCATCCACCGCCGAGGCGATCAGCATTTCCGAGTCGCTGGCGCCGGAGCAGAAGCTCTTTTTGCCGGAAAACTCGCGCCAGCCGCCGAAATCCTTGACCACCGTGCGCGTGTCCAGCGGGTTGAGGGCGTTGCCCCAGAACCAGTTTTTGCGTGCGGTCTGTTCGAACCAGGGCTGCCATTGGTCCGGGCGTGAAAACAGGCGCACGGTGGCGAGCATCAGGTGGTGAAAACCGAAGACATGGGCGATCGAGCTGTCGACCTTGGCGAATTCGCGCACGATGCCGAGGGTGTCACTCCAGCGCGCGCCGAGGCCGCCGTACTGGGTGGGAATACTCATGGCCAGCAGGCCGCTTTGACGCAGGGCGTCGCGTTCGGCTTTGGGCGTGCCGCCGCGCTCGTCACGCTCGACGGCGGTGAGGGCGAATTCGGCGGCCAGCAGTTTGGCGGTCTGCAAGGGGGAGGGCAGGACGCTGTGGGGTTTGGCTGTCACGGGGTTTCCTCTATTTGCCTTGTAGGCGCTGGCTTGCTGTGGTGAGCAAGCTTGCTGAAGTGAGCTGGCTTGCTGTGGTGAGCAGGCTTGCCCTGCGCTGGGCTGCGAAGCAGCCCCCTTGCATCGGCGGCGAACCCGGCGGGGGACAAGCCCCACTCACCACAACAAGCCGGCTCCTACAGCAGAGCAGCGGTTCAGGCCTTTGTCGTCGGCAATACATCGTTGGCAATCATTTCGCCGAACGGGCCAGTGAGGTTGGTGACGCCGCGCCCGGCAAGGCTGGCATAGGGTTCCGGCAGCAACGGGAACACCAGCTCGGCAAAACGATAGGCTTCTTCCAGGTGCGGGTAGCCGGAGAAGATGAAGCTCTCGATCCCCAGGTCGGCGTACTCCTTGATGCGCTCGGCGACCTGCTGCGGGTTGCCGACCAACGCGGTGCCGGCACCGCCGCGTACCAGGCCGACGCCGGCCCACAGGTTGGGGGCGATTTCCAGGTTGTCGCGGCGCCCATCATGCAGGGCGGCCATGCGGCGCTGGCCTTCGGAATCGAAGCGCGAGAAGGATTTTTGCGCGGCGGCGATGGTTTCGTCGCTGATGTGCTCGATCAGCTTGTCGGCGGCTTTCCAGGCGTCCTCTTCGGTCTCGCGCACGATCACATGCAGGCGGATGCCGAATTTCACGGTGCGCCCGTGGCGTGCGGCGCGCTCACGCACATCCGCGAGTTTTTCCGCGACGGCGGCCGGCGGTTCGCCCCAGGTCAGGTACACATCGACCTGTTCGGCGGCGAGGTCGTGGGCGGCATCGGAAGAACCGCCGAAATACAGCGGCGGATAGGGCTTCTGTACTGGCGGATAAAGCGCCTTGGCGTTCTGTACGCGCAGGTGTTTGCCTTCAAAATCCACTGATTCGCCCTGCAATACGCGGCGCCAGATCTGAAGGAATTCGTCGGAGACTTCGTAGCGTTCGCTATGGTCAAGGAAACTGCCGTCGCCGCGGTTTTCGTCGGGGTCGCCGCCGGTCACCACGTTGATCAGCAGGCGGCCGTTGGACAGGCGGTCCAGGGTCGCCGCCATGCGCGCCGAGACAGTGGGCGAGATGATGCCCGGACGAATGGCCACCAAGTAGCGCAGGCGTTCGGTCAACGGCACCAGCGCCGAGGCGATGACCCAAGAGTCTTCGCACGAGCGCCCGGTAGGAATCAGCACGCCGTGGTAACCCAGGCTGTCAGCCGCCTGTGCGACTTGCTTCAGGTAATTGAGAGTGACCGGCCTTGCACCTTGTGTGGTGCCCAGGTAATGACCGTCGCCGTGAGTGGGCAAAAACCAGAAAACATCCATGACAAATCCTTACGCGATTTTCAGCAGAGAGGGGGAGTGCGCAGTGAACAACGGTGCTGCACGTTCTGCCGCCAGTTGAATACGGGCTTTTAATAGTTCGCTGGTTATTTGGTAGTCGGTGAAGTCCGCCTCGGTGGCGTACACGCCGATGGGCAGGGTCAGCGCCTGGAAGAAGCTGAACAGCGGACGCAACTGATGATCGAGGACCAGCGCGTGACGTTCACTGCCGCCGGTTGCAGCCAGGAGCACGGGTGTGTTGATCAACGCGTTGAGGCCGATCAGGTCGAACAAATGCTTGAGCAAACCAGGGTAGGAGCCGCGATAGACCGGCGCCGCGACGATCAGCAGGTCGGCCTGTTCGATGGCTAACAGTTGCGCCTCGACGTCGGCGGGCACTTCATTGCGCGACAACGCGCCGCCGAGAGGCCGAGCGATGTCGCCCAGCTCGATCAGGGTGGTCTCGATCGGCAGCAACGTAGCGAGTTCAGCCAGTACAGCCTGGGTCAGTACGAGGGTGCGGGACGGACGCCAGGTTCCGCCAGAGAGGGCAACGACATTCAGGGGACGGGTCATGAACAGTTCCTTTTTCAACAGTGGTTCATAGCAGGTGGGTGCAACCTGTTGAGCAAGAGCTGTACCAACGGGTGCAGGCCTTGAAAGACGCGGGTTGCAGGCTCACTGCTGAAAAGTGCGGGTGTTGGCTGCCTGGTGATTTGTTGAATGACTGTTGCTAGCGCAACAGTTGCGTGGGCAACAGTGCTGTCGCGGTGCAGCACCATTTATAGAGGGTTACTTTTATTCCGTAAATGAACGTATTTCCATATTTATAGATCATAAGGAAATATGAAGGGGTCGCTATCGAAGCTGCTCAAGCGGTTGATAGCAACTATCACGGCAGGTGATTTTTCCCTGCGCGAGGGCGGGAGTAGCCTGTGTTCATTGACTCGAAACCTCCTTTTGCAGGGCCACCGCCATGAACCGATTCCTCGCTGTTTCCTTATTGATTGTCAGTGCTGTCCTTGCCGGATGTGCGACCCATCCATCGCCAGAAATGCGCCCTTACACTGCCGAAGAAACCAAACAGTTGGCCCTGGAAGCGCTGAGTCGTCGTGGTTTGTCCTTTGATGAATATCAACAGCAGCGCGCTGCACTGACCGGCCAGCCACAGAAACCCTTCGGCTTTGATCGCCAGGGTGAAATGAATGCCGAACGCAGCGTGACCCTGCATGGTCGTCCCAGTTGAGCCCGCGTCCAGCGGCAAAAAGCCCGAGGTTTCCCTTTAGGAACCTCGGGCTTTTTGTTTTCCATGGGGCGACTTCAGCCTGTTAAGCTGAATTTCAGGAGCGTTCCTACGCACATTTACATAAAGTGGTCCTTCTTTAATGGCATTCGATCGGTTAAACCTGACGACCTCTGTCCCGGTCCGTGCCCCTGAGACGCTGCTCTCGGGAACCTGCTCTGCGAGTTTTTAACGTCATGAATAAACGTCCGTTGTATTTCGACTACGCCGCCACCACCCCGGTGGACGAGCGGGTCATCCAGGTGATGGTCGAGTGTCTGGGCTTCAATGCCAATTTCGGTAACCCTGCGTCCAGTTCCCATGCGTTCGGCCAAGCGGCTCGGCAAACGGTTGAACAGGCGCGTCGTCAGGTGGCCGAGTTGGTCGGTGCCAACCCGGAACAAATCGTCTGGACGTCCGGCGCCACGGAATCCAACAACCTTGCGATCAAGGGCGTGGCCCAGGCGCGGGGCGTGGCAGGTGGGCATATCATCACCAGCCAGATCGAACACAAGGCCACCCTGGATACCGCGCGACAACTGCAGGAAGCCGGCGTGGCCGTGACCTACCTGGTGCCGGATGCCGATGGCTTGATCAGCCCCGATGCTGTCAGTGAAGCCATGCGCGAGGACACTTTCCTGGTGTCGCTGATGCTGGTGAATAACGAATTGGGCACCCTCAACGACATCCCTGCCATCGGCGCTCGCGTGCGTGAGCACGGTGCGTTGTTGCATGTGGATGCGGCGCAGGGGGCGGGCAAGGTGGCGATCGACCTGGCGCAGTGGCCGGTGGACTTGATGTCGTTTTCGGCCCACAAGCTGTATGGCCCCAAAGGTATTGGTGCTTTGTATGTCGGCCCGCGGGCGCAGCAGAAAGTGTTGGCGCAGATTCACGGCGGCGGCCACGAAGGTGGCCTGCGTTCCGGTACGTTGGCAACGCATCAGATTGCCGGCATGGGCACCGCGTTTGCTTTGGCGGCGGCGTCTTTTGCCGAAGAAAAGGCGGTGATCGTGGCTCTGCGCCAACGCCTGCTGGACCAGTTGGCGTCGGTAGCCGGCGTGCGCCTCAATGGCAGCGCCACGCAACGTATTCCACACACCCTGAGTCTCACGTTCAGTGAAGGCGAATTCAATGCCGCTGGGTTGAGTGCGGGGATCGCGTTCTCTGCGACGTCCGCCTGCAATTCGGCGAGCAATGCGCCGTCCCATGTGCTGCTTGCCCTGGGCCATGATGCACGCAGTGCTGGCCGTACGATTCGCTTGAGCCTGGGCCGGTTTACCACCGAACAGGATATCGACCAGGCGGTGCAGTTGATCAAAGCATCCCTGGCCAGTGCACCGGCCTTCTGGGCGGTCTGATTCATTTATCGCAACACATAATAATTATTCGTGGTTAGCAGGAGACACAATGAGTACGCAGCCCTTGACCCATGGAACGGTTCCCCAGCGCCTGGCGCATACCCGTGAACTGATGAGCCGCGAGGGCGTTCACGCCCTGCTGGTGCCGTCGGCCGACCCGCACCTGTCCGAATACCTGCCGGGTTACTGGCAGGGGCGGCAATGGTTGTCGGGGTTTCATGGTTCGGTGGGGACGCTGATTGTCACTGCGGACTTCGCCGGTGTGTGGGCCGACAGCCGCTACTGGGAACAGGCGACCAAGGAACTCAAGGGCAGCGGCATCGAATTGGTCAAGCTGCAGCCGGGCCAACCCGGTCCGCTGGAGTGGCTGGCCGAGCAGACGCCGGAAGGTGGCGTAGTCGCTGTGGACGGTGCGGTGATGGCCGTGGCCTCGGCGCGCACCCTGGGCGCCAAGCTGGCAGAGCGCGGCGCACAACTGCGTACGGATATCGACCTGTTGGATGAAGTCTGGCAAGACCGCCCGGCGTTGCCGAACCAGCCGATCTATCAACATTTGCCACCGCAGGCCACTGTCAGCCGTGGTGAAAAACTCGCCGCGCTGCGCGCCACCTTGAAAGAGAAGGGCGCCGATTGGCATTTCATTGCAACCCTGGATGACATCGCCTGGCTGTTCAACTTGCGCGGTGGTGATGTTTCCTTCAACCCGGTGTTTGTGTCCTTTGCGCTGATCAATCAGCAGCAGGCCACGTTGTTCGTGGCACTGAGCAAAGTCGATGCTGAGCTGCGGGCGGTGTTGGAGCAGGATGGCGTGACGCTGCGCGATTACAGCGAAGTGGCTGACGCGTTGCGCGCGGTGCCTACGGGCGCCAGCTTGCAGGTCGACCCTGCTCGTGTCACCGCTGGCCTGCTGGAAAACTTGGATGCTGGTGTCAAGCTGGTCGAAGGGCTTAACCCGACCACATTAGCCAAGTCCCGCAAGAGCCTGGCCGACGCGGAACATATCCGCCAAGCCATGGAGCAGGATGGCGCGGCGCTGTGCGAATTTTTCGCCTGGCTGGACAGCGCACTGGGCCGTGAGCGCATCACCGAACTGACTATCGACGAGCACCTGACCGCCGCGCGCACCCGGCGCCCCGGTTATGTATCGCTGAGTTTCAACACCATCGCGGCCTACAACGCCAATGGCGCGATGCCGCATTACCATGCCACTGAAGAAGAGCATGCGCTGATCGAAGGTGATGGCTTGTTGCTGATTGACTCGGGTGGCCAGTACCTGGGTGGCACCACGGATATCACGCGGATGGTGCCTATCGGCACGCCGAGTGACGAGCAGAAGCGTGACTGCACCCGCGTACTCAAGGGCGTGATCGCCTTGTCCCGTGCACACTTCCCGAAAGGGATCCTGTCGCCCCTGCTGGACGCCATTGCCCGCGCGCCGATCTGGGCGGAAGGCGTGGACTACGGCCACGGCACCGGGCACGGCGTAGGTTATTTCCTCAACGTGCATGAAGGTCCGCAAGTGATTGCCTATCAGGCTGCCACGGCGCCGCAAACGGCGATGCAGCCAGGGATGATCACCTCCATTGAGCCGGGTACTTACCGTCCGGGTCGTTGGGGCGTGCGCATCGAGAACCTGGTGCTCAACCGCGAAGCGGGCAAGACCGAGTTCGGCGAGTTCCTCAAGTTTGAAACCCTGACCTTGTGCCCGATCGATACGCGCTGCCTGGAGCCCACGCTGCTGACGGCGGACGAGCGCGAGTGGTTCAACGCTTACCACGCTGAGGTGCGTGCGCGGTTGAGCCCTTTGCTCAGTGGTGCCGCGCTTGAGTGGCTGCAGGTACGCACCGCGGCTATTTGATCGGCTGCAGTTCAGGGGCTTGGGCCAGGGCGTCGGCCATATAGTCGACGAACGCCTTGACCCGGGCTGACTGGCGACGGTTGGGCGCCGACACTGCATGGATTGGCAGCGATTGCGCGGTGTAATCCTGCAACAGCGCGACCACACGGCCGGCCTTCAAATCGTCGTAGAACAACCATAGGGGCGACAGCGCAATGCCGAGCCCCGTCAACACCATTTCCCGCACCGCTTCGGAATTGTTGCTCTGGGCGTTGCCGGTGATGCGCACGCTGTGCCGTGTGTTCTCCTTTTCGTACACCCACTGGTTCTGGCTGCTGAGCAGGTTGAAGAGCAGGCAGTTGTGCTGGCTGAGCGCCTGCGGGGTTTGCGGTGCGGGATGGCGGGCCAGGTAGTCCGGGCTGGCCAGGGTGACACGGTGGGTAGTACCGATCTGTCGTGCGATCAAGCCACTGTCGCGCAATTCGCCAATTCGCAGAGTAACGTCCAGGCCTTCGCTGACCATGTCCTGCAGGTGATCGTTGAGTTGCAGGTCCACCTGCACGTCAGGGTATTGCTGCAGGAAATCGCTGAGGCGTGCAGCAATATGCAGGCGCCCGAAACTCACCGACGAACCGATTCGCAAGGGACCGGCGATCGCCTCTTTGCCGGTCTGGAAGCTGTGTTCGGCCGCGTCTACCGCGGCGAGGATTTCGCGGCAATGGCTGTAGTACCGTTGACCTTCGTCGGTCAGGGACAGTTGGCGCGTACTGCGGGCAATCAACTTGCCGCCCAGTTCGGTTTCCAGGGCGCGCAGTATTTTGCTGATGGTAGGTTGGGTGGTCTGCATTTCTCGGGCGACGGCGGAAAAACTGCCGCGTTCGATCACCCGAACGAAAATTGCCATTGCGTTGAGTTTGTCCATGAGCTGTCCAATTCATGCCGACAGGGCATGGGAACTATAGCTTTTTAGCGTCTTATCGGCATGAGTCGGCAGGCGGATCATGGGCTTCATCCTTCTATGATGCGAGATCGCCAACATGACTGATATGCACGCCTTGATAGTGGACACCATGGACGCGCCGTTTCGGCTGACGACAATGCCCAAACCAGTGGCCGGCACTGGCCAAGTGCTGGTCAGGATTCGCGCCAGTGGCCTTAACCCATTGGACGGCAAAATTCGCGCAGGCCAGGCTGCCCATGCCCGCCAACCTTTGCCCGCAGTACTCGGGGTGGACTTGGCGGGCTCCGTAGAAGCCGTCGGCCCGGGCGCCGGTGAGTGGCAGGTAGGCGATGATGTGTATGCGTTGGCAACCGGGATTGGCGGCGCACAGGGCTCGCTGGCGGAATATGCGGCAGTTGATGCTCGTTTGCTGGCGAAGAAACCCGGGACCTTGAGCATGCGTGAAGCGGCGGTGTTGCCGCTGGTGTTGATTACGGCATGGGAGGGGTTGGTGGACCGGGCCCAGGTAGGTTCTGGACACAAAGTGTTGATCCAGGGTGGTGCCGGTGGTGTAGGGCATGTCGCGGTGCAATTGGCGCTTGCCTATGGCGCTCAGGTGTATGCCACTGGCTCTGCCAGGCATCGCTCGGTTATCGAGGGGCTGGGCGCAACGTTCATCGACTATCAGCAGCAGACGGTTGAAGCCTATGTCGCGCAGTACACCGCGGGTGAAGGTTTCGACATTGTGTATGACACCGTCGGCGGGGAGACGCTGGATGCATCCTTCCGAGCGGCCAGGACCTATGACGGTCATGTAGTGAGTTGCCTGGGATGGGGGCAGCACAGCCTGGCGCCATTGTCGTTTCGTGGGGCGAGCTACTCTGGCGTGTTTACCCTGTTACCGTTGTTGACCGCAAAAGGGTGTGAACATCACGGGCAGATCCTTTCCGAGGCCGCGCGATTGATCGATGCCGGCAAGCTCAAGCCGATCATGGATGGGCGTCAATTCGATTTGCACAGCGCAAACGCCGCTTACGATCTGCTCGCAAGCGGCGCGCAAGGGCGCTTGGCGATCGAGATCTAACTCAAGGCTTCGCGCACGAAATCCAGACGGTCCTGACCAAAGAACAACTGTTTGCCTACAAACATGCTGGGTGCACCGAACACGCCGCGTTGAACGGCCTGTTCGGTGTTGTCTTTGAGGGCAGCCTTTATACGTTCGTCATTAGCCAGTGCCAGCAGCTCATCCGGGTCAAATCCGTGCTCGGTGAGCACGGCAGCTACCACGGTGGGGTCTCCCAAGTGACGGCCATCGACCCAGAGGGCGCGGAACAGGCAATCGACAACGTCCAGGAAACGTTCAGGGTGGTGCAATTGGACGCCAGTGATCGCGCGCATCAATACCAGGGTGTTGATGGGAAAATGCGGGTTGAACTGGAGCGGCACGTTATAGCGACGGGCATAACGTGCCAAGTCATCAAACATGTAGCGGCCCTTGGCAGGAACGGTGATTGGAGAGGCGTTGCCAGTGGCCTTGAACACGCCGCCCAACAGCATGGGCTTGTACACCAACTGCGTACCGGTTGCCGCGCACAACGCCGGCAGTTGGGTGTAGGCCAGGTAAGTGGCAGGGCTGCCGAGGTCAAAGAAGAATTCCAGGGTTTTACTCATGGTTGATGCTCGCTGCTTATTGTTATGGGGGCGTGCTTACCAGGTTTCATTCCAGGGGCGCAGATCCAGTTCGAAGGTCCAGGCGTCGCGTGGCTGGCTATGCAGGTACCAATAGTTATCGGCGATGTGCTCGGGGTTGAGGATGCCGTCCTGGTCCTTGAGCGCGTATTTCTGCGGGAAATTGTCGCGAATGAAGTCGGTGTCGATGGCGCCGTCGACCACGATATGGGCGACGTGGATGTTCCTGGGGCCCAATTCCCGCGCCATGCTCTGCGCGAGCGCCCGAATTCCGTGCTTGGCCCCGGCGAATGCGGCAAAGCCTGCACTGCCGCGCAAACCAGCGGTGGCGCCCGTGAACAGGATGGTGCCGCGATTACGAGTGACCATGCGCTTGGCCACTTCACGTGCATTCAGGAAACCCGAAAAACAGGCCATCTCCCAGATCTTGAAATACTTGCGCGCGGTTTCTTCGAGGATGCTGCACGGTACGTTGGCGCCGATGTTGAACACGAAGGCCTCGATGGGGCCCAGGTCGGTTTCGATGTGTTCGATCAGTGCGATGACGTCGTCTTCCTTGCGCGCATCGCAGGCGAACCCATGGGCCTCGCCGCCTGCAGCTTGAATACTGTCTACCAGCGGCTGCAATTTGTCGGCACTGCGGCGTGTCATGCAGGCCACATAGCCTTCGCGGGCAAAGCGTTTGGCAATGGCGCCGCCGGTTGCATCACCGGCGCCCACTACCAATACGATTTTCTTGTTGTGCGTCATGGGAACTCCGTTGGCTCGATAGTCGAGCAGGAGTTTAGACGCAGCGCTGCGAAGGGCTGGATTTGTATCTGGAATTTAAATAGGAGCAGTCAGGGGGTGACTGCTCGAGCAACTATTTACAGATGACGATCATGCTGCGGCTGGTGTAGCCGGCGGGGTTGAGGCCGAAGGGGTAGTCCCCGGGTTCCTCGGAATTGTCACCGGACTTTGCGATTACCCGGTAGCCCTTGGCGCCGCACGAGTTGGTTGCACTGGTGTAGCACTGGTCCCAGGAAGAAGACAGGCCGGAGCAGTTGATATGTAGCCCTTTTTTGCCACGTTTTACTTCTGTCTTGGTGGTCGCGGCACAGCCAGCAATGGCCATGACCATTAACAGTATCAAAATTCGCTTCATTCCTATCCTTAATAGCCGCCTCGCAATGCTATGGGCCGGCTCTACTCGCTCTCGGGTGTAGCGTTCGCGCTGTCCTTGTCGAAATTCTCCATGAATGACATTCGTTTACGGCTTAAACATGGCCTAAATGCGCGCTAAATACCAGAGCTACATTCAAACAGACTTCAATCGGCGGGTACCAACGGCTTTGACTCGCTGCGCATCGTCACGGTGGCCCCTACGGAGGCCAGGATGATGCAAGTGATTGCCAGCCATTGTGCGAGGGAGAGGTGCTCGTGCAGGAAAAACAGGCCGGAAAGGGCACCGAAAGCGGGTTCGATGCTCATGAGCGTGCCGAACGTACGGGCGGGCAGGCGTGTGAGCGCGACCATTTCCAGGGTGTAGGGCAGGGCGGTGGACAGGATGGCGACACCGATGGCGACCGGGATCAGTGCGGGCGTCAGCAATGCACTGCCTGCGTGGACGATGCCGATAGGTGCGACAAACAACGCCGCGATCATCACGCCGAGAGCCGCTGTTTGCACGCCGTTGTCATTACCCGCTTTCTGGCCGTAGAGAATGTAGAGCGCCCAGCAGGCACCTGCCCCCAACGCGTAGCTTGCACCCAATAGGTCGATGCCGCTGCTGGTTTCCCCCATGGGGATGAGCAAGAGCAGGCCGACGATTGCCAGGGCGATCCACAGGAAGTCGACGGCACGCCGAGAGGCGTAGATGGCGACGGCGAGCGGTCCGGTGAATTCTAGGGCGACCGCGATTCCAAGAGGCACGCTGCGCAGGGACATATAGAAGAGGAAGTTCATGCCACCGAGCGCCATCCCGTAGACGATGACGGTACGAAGGGATTTGGCCGTCAGCTTTGCGCGCCACGGGCGTAATAGAAGCAACATGATTACGCTGGCGAAAATCAAGCGTAGGGCGGTGGTGCCTTGTGCACCGACGACAGGGAACATGCTTTTGGCCAGCGAGGCGCCGGATTGAATGGACGCCATGGCGATCAACAGCAGGCCGACAGGGAATAACGTCGAGGCCAGGCCGCGGGAGGAGGTGGTCATTGGGGGTGTTCGTCCAAAGTCATATTAAGAGAAGCATGGGCGCTATGATGCTTAACTGTTCGACGTTGAGCAATATATTGCTCAGTTATCCTATTCGGTGGCTTATAAAGGGTGGTCCTGGAGGTTTTCTGGTTCTTTGATAGAAAAACCAAATTAAGGGTTGACGGCAGATTCTGGAAGTCTATAATTCGCCCCACTTCCGGCGCAGTCGAAACGGAA
>NZ_PHIJ01000001.1:0-142500 GCF_002798465.1 Pseudomonas sp. S10E 269 | reverse complement strand
GGCGGTGTTTGGCACCTCGATGTCGGCTCATCACATCCTGGGGCTGAAGCCGGTCCCAAGGGTATGGCTGTTCGCCATTTAAAGTGGTACGCGAGCTGGGTTTAGAACGTCGTGAGACAGTTCGGTCCCTATCTGCCGTGGACGTTTGAGATTTGAGAGGGGCTGCTCCTAGTACGAGAGGACCGGAGTGGACGAACCTCTGGTGTTCCGGTTGTCACGCCAGTGGCATTGCCGGGTAGCTATGTTCGGAATAGATAACCGCTGAAAGCATCTAAGCGGGAAACTAGCCTCAAGATGAGATCTCACTGGAACCTTGAGTTCCCTGAAGGGCCGTCGAAGACTACGACGTTGATAGGTTGGGTGTGTAAGCGCTGTGAGGCGTTGAGCTAACCAATACTAATTGCCCGTGAGGCTTGACCATATAACACCCAAGCAATTTGACTACTCTAACGAGCATCAGATTGCGGTGTGTGAAGACGAAATGAACCGAAAGTTCGACGCTCACAAAACACCGAAAGCTATCACATACCCAATTTGCTGAAGCGAGGCCAGCTGGTCACGACTCAGTACCCGAATTTCTTGACGACCATAGAGCATTGGAACCACCTGATCCCATCCCGAACTCAGTAGTGAAACGATGCATCGCCGATGGTAGTGTGGGGTTTCCCCATGTGAGAGTAGGTCATCGTCAAGATTAAATTCCGAAACCCCATTTGCGAAAGCAGATGGGGTTTTGTTTTGGACGGTCGAAAAGTACGTAGAAAATCATTGCCGTGCACTGCTGGTCAACATCGTCATCGATAACAGACCACTGAAGCGCCATTCCTCCTAAAATCCCTTCTTGTAGCATCCCGGCCAGCGCAAGCTCTTCCCCTACAATTGTCCTCATAAAAGCGACTGTTGAATCTGCCGTTGGGCAAATGGATACAAAGTGTTTCCGCATTTTTGGTATGGTGCAGCACATTTTCACAGGGACTGATCTTTCATCCGCAGGACGCGTCGTCGACCTTCTTCAACGAGATGCTGTAGAAATGCCTGAACCTATACCGATCAAGGATCACGAAAAAGAAAACCGCCTAGTCAACAAGCGCCTGCTTGCCTGCGCGTTGTTGGTTATTGGCATCACCTGCGCCCTGGTAGGGCGCATGTACTTCCTGCAGGTCGTGCAGTTCGACTACCACTCCACAATTTCCGAGAACAACCGCGTCCACGTACTGCCTATTACGCCGACGCGTGGGTTGATCTATGACCGCAACGGCGTCGTACTGGCTGACAACCGCCCCAGCTACAACCTGACCATCACCCGTGAACGCACCACCGACCTCAAGGGCGAGTTGGACGCCATCGTCAGTTTGTTGCACTTGCCTGCCGAAGACCGTGCTGTATTCGACAAGGCGCTGAAGCAAGCTCGGCACCCCTTCGTTCCTGTGACATTGTTTTATGAGCTGACCGAAGAGCAGATCGCGCTGCTGGCCGTGAACGAGTTTCGCCTACCGGGTGTGGACGTAGAACCGCAATTCGTTCGTCACTACCCCTTGGGCGCTCACTTTGCCCATTCCATCGGTTATGTAGGGCGGATCAACGAGAAAGAATCCAAAGCCCTCGACTCGGTGGAGTACCGTGGCACCCAGTCCATCGGCAAGACCGGGATCGAGCGCTTCTACGAGTCCGAATTGCACGGCCACGTAGGCTATGAAGAGGTCGAGACCAATGCCCAGGGCCGCGTACTGCGCGTGCTCAAGCACACCGACCCGATTCCGGGAAAGAACATTGTCCTGAGCCTCGACGTTCACCTCCAGGAAGCTGCAGAGGAGGCCTTGGGTGATCGACGCGGTTCGGTGGTTGCTCTCGACCCGCAAACCGGTGAAGTGCTGGCCATGGTCAGCAAGCCAAGCTTCGATCCGAACCTGTTCGTCACCGGTATCAGCTTCAAGGAATACGCCGCTCTGCATGACTCCATCGACCGGCCGTTGTTCAACCGCGTCCTCCGGGGGCTCTACGCGCCAGGCTCGACCATCAAGCCAGAAGTCGCCATCGCGGGCCTGGACAGTGGCGTCGTCACCGCCCAGACCCGCGTGTTCGACCCGGGTTACTACCAACTGCCGGACTTCGATCACAAATACCGCAACTGGAACCACAGCGGTGATGGCTGGGTAGACATGGACGCCGCCATCATGCGCTCCAACGACACCTACTTTTACGACCTAGCCCACAAACTCGGCATCGATCGCCTGCACGACTACCTGGCTGAGTTCGGCCTGGGTCAGAAAGTGTCGCTGGATATGTTCGAAGAGTCAGCCGGCCTGATGCCCTCCCAGGCCTGGAAGCGCGCTACTCGCCGGCAACCCTGGTTCCCGGGTGAAACCGTGATCCTCGGCATCGGCCAGGGCTATATGCAGGTCACACCGCTGCAATTGGCCCAAGCCACAGCGCTGATCGCCAACAAGGGCGTGTGGAATCGGCCCCACTTGGCCAAGACCATCAATGGCGTGCCCCCCGTGGATGAAAACCCGATGCCCAACGTAGTCCTCAAGGACCCGCATGATTGGGAGCAGGTCAACCACGGCATGCAGCTGGTGATGCACGACCCACGCGGCATTGCCCGCGCTGCCGCACAAGGCGCGCAATACCGCATCGCCGGTAAGAGTGGTACGGCACAAGTCGTTGCGATCAAGCAGGGCGAGCGTTACAACCGTGAAAAGACCCTGGAACGCCACCGCGACAACGCCTTGTTCGTCGGTTTCGCTCCGGCCGAACATCCGAAGATCGTGATTTCGGTGATGATCGAAAACGGCGAGGCCGGCGGTCGTGTTGCAGGACCGGTAGTGCGTCAGATCATGGACGCCTGGTTGCTCGACCAAGAAGGCCACCTGAAGCCGCAGTACGCGACGCCGGCTAAAGCACCCGGAGACCCGAAGGTCTAATCAGTTTTTCCACTCGTCCCACTGCTCTACGCCTTCATAGGCAAGCCAGGGCACCGCATGGGATGTCCAGATATGTGCGGTGGGCCTGACGGCTGGATCATCATCCAGCGTCGCCACCCGCACAATGACGTGAGGTTGGTGCCCACGCTCTGCCATCAGGTGCGAGCCGCAGCGCGAACAGAAATGCCTGAGCTTGCCTGGCGACGATTCGAATGACGCCAGCAGTGCTTCGCCCTGAGTCCAGCGAAAGTGCTCACGCATCACGCCCGCCGTCGCCACAAATGCTGCCGCATGCACTTTGCGACAGCTGTCGCAGTGGCAGTGGCTGATGGGCATGTCGAGGCAGTCCACTTGGTAGCGCACGCCTTTACAGAAGCAACTTCCATTCAACGGGTCAGTCATAACGTATAGCCGGTTCAAGGATGGGGTCATCATGATTGCTTACAACCCAAGGTTGCGCATTGTTTGATGTCGCCTACTGTCAATGGAGGAGGTGACTTATGCACGTATTAGATCGCATCGAACGAAAAGTCCTGCTCAACGCTTCACGTAAACAGGTGTGGGAAGCCCTCACCGATGCCGAGCAATTCGGCAGTTGGTTTGGTATTGCCCTCGGAGGCAAAACCTTCGTTGCCGGGCAAACCCTTGAGGCGCCGATCACTTATCCTGGTTACGAGCATGTGATCTGGAAGGCCAGAATCGAACGCATCCTGCCGCAAACACTGTTCTCGTTCTGGTGGCACCCCTTCGCGGTGGAGGAGGGCGTCGACTACGACCAGGAAACCCCGACACTGGTGGAATTCACCATCGAGGACCGGGCACCGGGCATTCTGCTGCGGGTGGTCGAGTCGGGGTTTGACACAGTGCCTGAGGCGCGGCGGCAGAAAGCCTTCAAGATGAATTCCCGTGGCTGGGACGAGCAGATGGGCAACATCGAAACTTACCTGAGCCAAGCCCGTCAAGCTTGACCGCAACGGGCATCAAACCTGATGCCCGCCTCGTTCTACGAACTCAGCCTTCGTGAGCGGTGGTGATTTCCAGGGTGTCGGTGAACGTCACCAGTACACCTTGCCCGACCTTAAGGTCTTTGAGGCCGGCGCGAATCTCCGGTTTCTCCACATTCAGCACTTTCGTCGCACCGGCCGGATTCTCCAGGGTGACCTGGTTTTTCTTCAGGTCGATATGGGTGATCTTCAATTGCACCTGCAATTGGCGGAAGGCTGCACCGCCCGGGTTAGGGTTGTCGGCGGTGGCGCGGACTACACCGGTTTTTTCGCTGGCGTCCGGTGCGCTTTTGTCGACGTCGGTGTCCAGCACCGCAGCAACCGAGTGGGTGGTCAGCACCTTGACCTGGTCGGCGACCTTGAGGTTGCCCAAGTCCCTGGCGGCGTCGGTGAGTTGCACATGCACTTCACGGCTATTATATGGCCAGAACCAGCCGGGCGGCATGGTCAACATGGTGTCCAAGCGGCCCACCACCGAAGCCCGGCATCAGGTCAAGTTCGGCATCGGCAGTTACGACCGCGTCAACGGCGCGTTGGACTTCAGCGGCCCGATCGACGAAGCCAAAACCTTGAGCTAACGCCTGATCGCCCTGGCCCGCGACGGTAACGAGATGGTCGATCACGCCACCGACAGCCGCACCCTGGTCGCTCCCAGCCTGACCTGGGCGCCGAATGACGACACCGCGCTGACGGTCTACGCTCAACTCCAGCGCGACAAATCCCTGGCTGATTACCAGGCACTGCCCGCCATCGGCACCCTGTACCGCAATTCCCAAGGCAAACACATCGACCGCGATACCTTCCTCGGCGACTCCGACTGGAACGACTACATCCGTGATCAATATGTGCTGGGCTATGACTTCTCCCACGCCTTCAACGACAACCTGGAGTTCAGCCAGACCGCCCGTTATACCGACAAGCGCCACAGCGCCACCCGCGCGTGATCAGAAGTCCACAGTCGCCGACAGCTTGGCGACACGTGGATCGCCCTGGCTGAGGAAACCGCCCTGGGCCGATTCCCAGTACTTCTCGTTGGCGACGTTCTCCACGGTGGCACCGAGGGTGACATCACGCTGAGCCACCTTGAAGTTGTAGCGTGCGCCCACGTCGAAGCGGTTCCACGCGGGCAGGCTCAGGTTGTTGGCGGCGTCGGCGTACTGGCCACCGGTGCGCAGCATGCGGCCGTTGAGCGTCACGCCCTGCAGGCCGGGCACATCCCAATCCACGCCGGCATTGAGCTGGAACGAAGGCACACCGATCGCGCGGTTGCCGTCGTTGGCACCGTTTTGCGTGTCTTTGAGCTCGGTCTTCATGACGGTCACACCGCCCAGCAAGCGCAGGCCGCTGACCGGCTCGCCGAAGACATTCAGCTCCACACCTTTATTGATCTGCAGACCCTCCCGCACGTAGCGCGCTGTCGTAGCATCAATGACCTGAACGTAACCGGCTCCAGGCTGTTCGATGCGGTACACACCCAACGTCGCCCCATAGGTGCCCATGTCGACTTTTACGCCGGCTTCGATCTGCTTGGAGCGCGCTGGTGCAAACGCCTGGCCGCCACCGATGATCGTGCGGTTTCCCGAGTTGACGGGAGACGTCGGGCCTTGCGCGAGGCCTTCGATGCGGTTGGCGTAGAAGGACACATGTTCCCACGGCTTGAACACCAGGCCGTAGACGGGTGTGGTGATCGACTCGTCATAGTTGGAGGTACGGGTGCCACTCATGTAGTTGTACCCCTGCACCACCATCTGCTGGCGGCGCGCGCCTAGAGTGATCAGCAGGCGGTCATCGAAGACGCCGAGGGTATCGGACACCGCCGCGCTGCGCACAAAAGTCTTGGCGGTAATCGTGGGGTCGCTGAAGTCAGTGCCCGGTGTATTGCGTGGGTTGTTCAAGGTGGGTGGCGCACCGGTCACCGGGTCGTAGATATTGGTTGGGGTCGCTGTCGACGAGGCGTTGAACACATAAGCGTTGCGTGCCTGGGTCCAGATACCGGCCAGGCCGAAATTGAGACGGTGGCTGACAGCGCCAGTCTGGAACTTGCCGTTCAGCCCGCCCATCAAGCTGCGGTTGTCTTCTTCGTGGGCAATGGTCGAGCGGCTCGCCAGGGCATTGCCAAGGTTATCGGTCAGCGTCACCGACGAGTACTGCCCCATTTCACGTGTGTGCTTGGCCCCGCCTGCCGCATAAACCGTCCAGTTGTCGTTCAAGTCGTACTCGGCGCGCAGCATGCCCAGGGTGTCTTCAAGGTTGGTGTTGCTCCAGCTCGGCGCATAGTTGGTGTCAGCCGACGGTGCATCCGGGACATGGGTGGCCGTGCCCAGGAACACCGAGTTGCGCCCGCCGTTGATGCGTTGCTTCTGATACACAAAGTCACTGGACAGACGCAACGCATCGCCGCGGTAGTCCAGGCCAACCGCAAACAGTTTAGAGCGCTGGTTTTCATCATCGATGCCGGTATCGCCTTCGCGCTGGGACAGGTTCACCCGCGCGCCAAAACGGTTGTCTTCACCGAATCGCTGGCCGATGTCCAAGTGCTCGCCCACTCGGCCATCGCTGCTGATATCGGTGCTGAAGCGACGCAGCGGGACATCGTCGGCGCGCTTGGGCTGCAGGTTCACGCCACCGCCGATCCCCGAACCGCCCGGTGTTACGCCGTTGATAAAGGCATTGGGCCCCTTGAACACTTCGACGCGCTCCAGGGCGTCAGTGGAGATGATCTGGCGTGGCAGGATGCCGTACAGGCCGTTGAAGGAAATGTCGTCACCACTGAGCGGCAGGCCACGGATCATGAAGGTCTGCGCCTGGTTGGCAAACCCTGACGCCTGGCGCACGGATGAATCATTGAGCAGCACATCACCGACAGTCTCGGCCTGCTGGTCGCGAATCAACTTCTCGGTGTAGGAGGCCATGCTGAACGGCACATCCATGATGTCCTGGTTACCCAGCACACCCAACTGACCGCCGCGTGCCACTTGGCCACCGGCGTATACCGGGGGCAGAGCGCTTGGAGCGGGCGCTTCGGCGTTGATACGGGTGGCGCCCAGTTCCAGTGTGTTGCCATCCTGACGGCTGTTCGCATCCTGCGGGGTGGCGGGTGTTGCGGCGTGGGCCGTGAGGCTCAGGGAGCAGCAAAGGGCGAGCAGGGTGGGGCGAAATGGCACAGCGAAGGGGGCACGGATGGGCATGGTCGATCCTGACGGTGAACCGTCATGTGAGGAAAAGGGCAACAGCGTTGCGCGTCCTCACTGCGCGGATACGACTCCGGTGCGAATGATAGTAATTATTATTAACGCCTTGCAACAAATTTATGAGATTCAGGTCTGCGCGCGCGGATGCCGAGTAGAATCACGCCCTGAAAGCGATTCCTGAGGTGCGGTACGGTGGATTTACAGCAGGGTTTTGTCCTGACCCGGCATTGGCGAGATACCCCGGCAGGTACGGAGGTCAGCTTCTGGCTGGCCACCGACCAGGGCCCGAGGTTTATCCGCCTACCCGTGCAGACTTCGGTGATGTTCATCCCCGAGGCCCATCGCAAGCCGCTGGATTGGCTGCTCAAGGGCGAGCGCGACATCGAATTGCGCCCGTTGCAGTTGTGCGATTTCCATCACCGTCCCGTGCTGGGCCTGTACACGCGCCAGCACCGCCAGGCGATGGACGTGGAAAAACGCCTGCGCGCTGCCGGGGTTGATGTATACGAAGGCGACGTGCGCCCACCCGAGCGCTACATGATGGAGCGCTTCATCACCGCACCCGTGTGGTTTGGCGGCACGCCCGACGCCAGCGGCGTGCTCTGCGACGCGCAGATGAAGCCCGCGCCAGACTACCGCCCGCCGCTGAAACTGGTGTCCCTCGACATCGAGACCACCGCCCAGGGCGACCTCTATTCCATCGCCCTGGAAGGCTGCGGCGAGCGCCAGGTGTACATGCTCGGCCCGCCGAACAAAACCGACGCCGTGGACTTCAAGCTCGACTACTGCGACACCCGCGCCCAACTGCTCGAGCGCCTCAACGCGTGGCTCGCCCAGCACGACCCCGACGCGATCATCGGCTGGAACGTGGTGCAATTCGACCTGCGCGTCCTCCACGAACATGCCCAGCGCCTCAACGTGCCGCTCATGCTTGGCCGGGGCGAAGAACCCATGGCCTGGCGCGAACACGGCAGCCGCAACCATTACTTCGCCGCTGCGGCGGGGCGGCTGATCATCGACGGTATCGAAGCCCTGCGCTCGGCCACCTGGAGCTTCGAATCCTTCAGCCTGGAAAACGTCGCACAGACCTTGTTGGGCGAGGGCAAGGACATCTCCACGCCGTACCAGCGCATGGACGAAATCAACCGCATGTTCGCCGAGGACAAGCCCGCGCTGGCGCGCTACAACCTCAAGGACTGCGAGCTGGTCACGCGGATTTTCGCCAAGACCGAACTGCTCAAGTTCCTGCTGGAGCGGGCCAGCGTCACTGGCTTGCCGGCCGACCGCAACGGCGGCTCCGTCGCCGCGTTCACCCATTTGTACATGCCACTGATGCACCGCCAGGGCTTCGTCGCGCCGAACCTGGGTGATAAACCGCCCCAGGCCAGCCCCGGTGGCTTTGTCATGGACTCACGTCCCGGCCTCTACGAATCCGTGCTGGTGCTCGATTACAAAAGCCTTTACCCGTCGATCATCCGCAGCTTCCTGATCGACCCGGTGGGCCTGATCGAAGGCCTCAAGCACCCTGACGACAGCGAGTCGGTGGAAGGCTTTCGCGGCGCACGTTTCTCTCGCACACGGCATTGCCTGCCTTCTATCGTCGCGCGGATTTCCGAAGGCCGCGAAGTGGCCAAGCGTGAACACAACGCACCGCTGTCCCAGGCCCTGAAAATTATTATGAACGCCTTCTACGGCGTGCTCGGTTCGAGCGGCTGCCGCTTCTTCGATACGCGGTTGGCCTCGTCGATTACGATGCGCGGCCACCAGATCATGCGTCAGACCCGCGAACTGGTTGAAGCCCAAGGCTATGAGGTGATCTACGGTGACACCGACTCCACCTTTGTCTGGCTTGGCAGCGCACATTCCCAGGAGGACGCCAGCCGCATCGGCCGAGGGTTGGTGCAGCACGTCAATGACTGGTGGCGCGAGCATCTGCACACCGCGTTCGGGCTGCAAAGCGCCCTGGAGTTGCAGTACGAAACCCACTTCACCCGCTTTCTCATGCCGACCATCCGTGGTGCGGAAGAGGGCAGCAAGAAGCGCTACGCCGGCCTGGTGGTGCGCAGCGATGGCAGCGAGGAAATGGTCTACAAAGGCCTGGAAACCGTGCGCAGCGACTGGTCGCCCCTGGCTCGCCGGTTCCAGCAGGAACTCTACCAGCGCATCTTCCATCGCCAGCCCCACCAGGACTACATCCGCGACTACGTGCGCCGTACCCTCAGCGGCGAGTTCGATGAGTTGCTGATCTACCGCAAACGCCTGCGCCGCCGACTGGACGACTACGAACGCAACGTGCCGCCCCATGTGCGCGCCGCGCGCCTGGCCGATGAGTACAACGATCGCCTGAACCGCCCGCGCCAATACCAGCGCGGCGGCTGGATCAGCTACGTGATCAGCGTCAACGGCCCGGAACCCTTGGAAGTGCGGCAGGCGCCCATCGACTACGACCACTACGTCACCCGGCAATTGCAGCCGGTCGCCGATGCGATCCTGCCGTTCGTGAATGACGATTTCAGCACCCTGGTCGGTGGGCAAATGGGCCTGTTTTAAAACGCTTGATTCGTCAGGGCGCGAGCCTGCACTCTCTGTCTCTGATGACCACCCAGACGGCGCAGCCCCTCATGACCCAACTTACCCTGACCGGCACGACGGTCGAACTCCTGCCCCTGCAAAGGGAACACAAGGCCGCCTTGCTCGAGGCCGCGGCCGATGGCGAACTGTGGAACCTCAAGGTCACCAACGTACCGGGCCCGGACACTGTTGATAAATACATCGACACCGCCCTGGCGGGGCGCGACGCCGGCAGCGTGATCCCCTTCACCCTGGTGCGCCGCGATACCGGCCAAGTGGTCGGCAGCACGCGGTTCTGGAAGGTCGACCGGGTCAATCGCAAGCTGGAGATCGGCCATACCTGGCTGGCGCTGTCCACGCAGAAAAGCGGCATCAATACCGAAGCCAAGCTGCTGTTGCTGACCTACGCTTTCGAAGTGCTCGACTGCGTGCGCGTGCAATTCACCACCGACGAACTCAACGAAAAATCCCGCGCGGCGATCCTGCGGCTCGGCGCCGTGCAGGAAGGCATCGTGCGCCACGAACGCATCATGCCCGATGGCCGCAAGCGCAACTCGGTGCGCTTCAGCATCATCGATTCGGAATGGCCGCAAGTGAAGGCCACCTTGCAGGCCAAACTGCAACGCTAGGAGGAAAAGCCCATGTACACGCTCTATGGCATCGACGAATCCGGCTCCTGCATGATCGAAATTGCCCTGCAGCGCTGTGGGGTGCCGTGGCGACGGGTAGACGCAGCCTCCTGGGCGGAGGGCGAGGGCAGTGACGAATTGGCCCGCATCAACCCGCTCAAACAGGTGCCCACCCTGGTGACCCCGGACGGCCAGGTGCTGACGGAAAGCGCTGCGATCCTGATCCACCTGGGCCTGGAATTTCCCGCCTCCCAGCTCTTGGGCGGCAACCGCGCGCAGATCATTCGCGGGCTGGTGTACATCGCCGCCAATTGCTACTCGGCCATCGGCATCATCGACTACCCGCAACGCTGGCTCGGTAACGTCAACGAAACCGTGCAGGCGCAGCTTGTCACTGGCACCCGCCGCTACCTGCACCAGGCCTGGGTGGTGTTTGCCGATCAGTTTGCCGACCAGTTGTTTGCCGCCAACAATACGCCTAACGCGCTGGGCTTGATGGCGGCTGCAGTGTCGCGCTGGGACGAGGCACGGGAGGCGTTGAACGGCCTGGCGCCGGGCTTTTCCCAGTCACTGGCGCACGTGGATGCCGACCCCCTTGTGGCACCCGTATTTGCTCGGCATTGGCCGCAGTGGAAGGTCTCATGATGTTTCCGCAATCAGTGGAAACAATGACACTCGCGGCCACCAAACCCTTGCGTAGCGGGCGTCCTGACCTACGCTTTCTTAAAGTGGTGTAGGAATCATCCTTGAATTTGACTGTCGCAGACATGAAACTCAAGAACCCTGCATGGAATTCAAAGGAGGTGCGCATGCTCATCCGGTCGCTGACCCTGGCTACCTTGATGGCTTTTACGGGGCCGCTGTTGGCTGCTGATGATATCAACCCGCTCAAGCAGGACTTGGGCAAGGCCCGGCCGCTGGTGGTGGTGGAGCTTGATTCCGGCAACGACACCTTGGCGACTCTCAAGAAACAGTTGGACGAGCCTGCGACCAAGCAGTCCTTTGAAGAACGCAGCATGGTGTTCTACACCGTGAAGTTCGGCAGCATCGGAGCCGAAGGCGAGAAGTTCGCCAAGGACCCCAAGGACAGCAAAAAGCTCACGCCGCCAGAAACCAACGCGCTGATCCGTGCCCTCAAGCTGGGTGCCGGCAGCGGTACCAAGGTGATCCTGGTGGGCAAGGACGGCGAGAAGAAACTCGAGAAGACCGTGCCACCGGATACCCTCGACCTCAAGGCGTTTTTCAGCGCCATTGACCAGATGCCAATGGCCGAGAAAGAAGCCGCTGCACCGGCCGAGCCTGAACCCGCTGCCGCACCAGCGCAGAAGCAGGGTGCCAAGGCTGGCGCCAAACCTGGCAAGCCCGCCAAGCATGCAGCGCAGCCATTGGATGACTGACCCTGTACGGGAGCCGGGCAGCCGGCTCCCGTAGCAGAAACTTGCAGTAACAGCTCTGCGAAGAATATGATAACCGTTATCATTTACGCCTTATTCTTCGCGCGCGGCCTCCATGTCTTCGACTCCTGCGGTAAGCCCCACTGAACTGGCCACCTTGTACCGCCAGCAACACCGTTGGTTGCAGCAATGGCTGTGGCGTCGCTTGAACTGCCCGCAGAGCGCCGCCGACCTGGCCCAGGACACATTCCTGCGGCTGCTGGCGAAGAACCAGCCCCTTGAAATCCACGCGCCGCGCAGCTTCCTGGCGAAAGTGGCGCAAAGCGTGCTGTCCAACCACTTCCGTCGGCAGAAACTCGAAAAAGCCTACTTGCAGGCCTTGGCCCTGTTGCCGGAAGACGCCGCGCCCAACGCCGAAACCCAGTGGATCCTCCTCGAAACCCTGATGGCCCTCGATGAAGTGCTCAGCCGCCTGGCCTTGCCCGTGCGCCAGGCGTTCCTGTGGTCGCAGCTCGATGGCCTGAGCCACGGCGAGATCGCCGAGCGCCTCGGTACCAGCATCACCACGGTCAAACGCTACATCGTCAAGGCGGGTGCACAATGCATCTTGCTGGACAGCCAGCGGTCATGAATCCGGTGCCGTTATCGATCGAGGTCGCCGAGCAAGCGATGCACTGGCAACTGGAGCTGCAGGTGCCGAACGTCAGCGAGCAGACCCGCGCCGAATGGCAGCGCTGGCGTGAGCAGGACCCGGCCCATGAACAGGCCTGGCAACATTCCCAGCGATTTTTCCAGCGTTTGCAGGATGTGCGCACACCGACCCATCAAGCCTTGGCCCGCGCGACGCTGTTGCCGGCGTTGTCACGTCGCCAGGTCGTCAAGCACCTCGCCGTGTTGCTGGCGTCAGGCACCGCCGCTTGGAGCATCAAAGACGCGGCGCTGCTGCAACACTGGACCAGCGACTTCAGCACCACCGTCGGCGAGCAGTGGCGCATCGGTTTGGCGGACAACACCCAAGTGCAGCTCAATACCGACACCGCCATCGACGTCAAATACACCGCGGATGTACGCCAGATCCATGTGCTGCGTGGTGAAATCCTGGTGGACCCCAACCCCACGGATATCCGCCCGCTGTGGGTGAAAACCGCCGAAGGCCTGACCCGTGCGGTCAGTGGTCGCTTCAGTGTGCGCCAGCGCGATGGCTTTACCCAATTGGGCGCAGACCAGGGCGCGCTGTCGGCACAGATCCCGTCGCGCAGCCTGCTGCTGCAGGCGGGCGAACTCATCAGTTTTGATGCCCACACCTTGCTCGCCCGGCGCCCGCAACGGGACGGTGAACTGGCGTGGAGCCGTGGAATGATCGTCGCTCAGGGCATGCGCCTGGAGGACTTCCTCGAAGAGCTGAGCCGCTACCGTCGCGGGCGCCTGGCGTGTGATCCCGCGGTGCGCGGCTTGCGCGTATCCGGCACCTATCCGCTGTCCGACACCGACCGGATTATCGCGGCGCTGGCGCAAACCCTGAAGCTGGACGTGCAGCATTTCACCCGTTTCTGGGTCGCCCTCAAGCCGCGCCAGAAGCTTGTGTGAATTTATTTCGCGCTTGGGTGGTCCGTTTGCGAATCTCACGAGACTTATATCCCCAGACACTACCTTCACTGGGGAATAGGGCATGCAGCCGCACACACCGAAGAAAAACATACGCTTGAAGACATCATTGGCCCTTGCCGTAATGCAGGGCATTGCCAGCGTCACTGTGGTCACGCCGCTGTTGCTGGCGTCGGCCTGGGTGCACGCAGCACCGCAAGTGGAATTCGACATCCCGCCAGGTTCGCTGGCGGAGGCGCTCAACCAGTTCGGCCAGGCCAGCCAGATCCTGCTGTCCTATCCGGCCGCGCTCACCGACGGCCAGACCAGCCCAGGCCTGCGCGGGCGGCATGACCTGGATACCGGCCTGGCGATCCTGCTCAGTACCAGCAACTTGCAAGCCGTGCATGGCAGCGGCAACACTTACTCACTGGCGCGGCGCCCGAGCGATGGCGCATTGCAGCTGGGCACCGTGTCCATTTCGGGCAAGGCACCCGGCTCGACCACCGAGGGCACTGGCTCTTACACCACGCAGTCCTCCAGCAGTTCGACGCGCCTGAACCTGACGCCTCGGGAAACCCCGCAGTCGCTCACCGTAATGACCCGCCAGCGCCTGGATGACCAACGTCTCTCCAATCTCAGTGACACCCTCGATGCCACTCCCGGCATCATCGTGTTGCGCGATGGCCTTGGGGCGGAGAGTGACGGTTATTTCTCGCGCGGCTTCCAGATCCAGAACTTCGAAATCGACGGCGTGCCCACCGCCACACGCATGGACAACTACACCCAGAGCATGGCCATGTATGACCGCGTTGAAATCGTACGCGGCGCCACCGGCCTTATCAGCGGCATGGGCAACCCGGCGGCGACCATCAACTTGATTCGCAAGCGCCCGACGACCGAGACGCGCGCCAGCGTCACGGCGGAAGGCGGCACCTGGGACCGCTATGGCACCGGCCTGGACGTCTCCGGCCCGCTGACCGAAACCGGCAATGTGCGCGGGCGCCTGGTCGCGGACTACAAGACCGAACACGCCTGGATCGATCGCTACAAGCAGGAAACGCAGCTGCTCTATGGCATCACCGAGTTCGACCTCAGCGAAGACACGCTGCTGACACTGGGCTTCAGCTACCTGCGCACCGACGTCGATTCGCCGGCGCGTTCCGGTTTGCCCACACGCTTTACCGACGAGTCGCGCAGTAACCTTAGCCGCTCGCTAAACACCGCGCCGGCGTGGTCCTACAACGATCATGAGCAGACGAGCTTTTTCACCGCCATTGAGCAGACGTTCGACAGCGGCTGGAGCGCCAAGGCCGAATTCACCCACACTGAAAACCAGTTCGATGAAGTCTTCAACTACGTCAACGGTTCGCTCAACGCGAACGGCAGTGGTACCACTCAATTGCCGGTGCGTTTCTCCGGTACGCCGCGCCAGGACAACATCGACCTCTACGCCACCGGCCCCTTTGACCTGCTCGGGCGTGAGCACGAGCTGATCGCGGGCGTCACCTTGTCCAAATACAATGAAAGCGTGCCGAGTTACGGCGGCTGGCATTACGACTATTCCGGCTCGCCGGCCGGTGCCATCGACAACCTGTTCAATTGGGATGGCCAGTCGGTCAAGCCCGCGTTCAATGTCACCGGTAAATCCTCGGTGGATGAGAGCCAATATGCTGCTTACTTGAGCACGCGACTGCGAGTGACCGATGACTTGAGCGTGATCCTCGGCAGCCGGGTGATCGACTGGAAGCGCGAGACCGAAGATCGACCCTACGGCGGCACGGCGACCCGCACTGACGAATCGGAAACTGGCGTCTACATCCCTTACGCCGGCGTGGTATATGACCTCACCGACAACTGGTCGGCCTACGCCAGCTACACCAAGATCTTCAATCCCCAGGCCAGTTGGGTGCGCGACATCAATAACAAGGCGCTGCCGCCGATGGAGGGCAAAGGGTATGAGGTCGGCCTCAAAGGCAGCTTCTTCGACGAGCGGCTGAACACCAGCTTGGCGCTGTTCAAGCTGGAGCAGGACAACCTGGCCATCTGGATCGACACCCCGGGCGGCAACACCTATCGCAACGAGCAAGGCACCACCACCGAAGGCGTGGAGCTGGAGCTCAACGGCGAACTGGCTGACGGCTGGCAAGCCTCCGCTGGCTATGCCTATGCGGTGAGCACCGATGCCGACGACAAACGCATCGTCACGACGTTGCCGCGCCAGAGCCTGAAGACCTTCACTTCCTACCGTTTGCCCGGCGCGTTCAACAAGCTTACCGTGGGTGGCGGAGTGAACTGGCAGAGCAAGGTCGGCGAAGACCTGCACACCTTCAGCCAGGGCAGCTACGCCATCACCAACTTGCTGGTGCGCTATGACCTGACGTCCAAGCTGAGCGCCTCGGTCAACGTCAATAACCTGTTCGATCGCGAGTACTTCAGCTACGCCGGCAACCACGGCATGTACGGAGCGCCGCGCAACCTGATGACCAGTGTCAAATACGCTTTCTGACGCAATGATTGAACGGCGCCCTCAAGGCGCCGTTTTTGCGACAGGCGCCTTGCGCACCGGAAACGGAAAGTAGAAAAACCGCAGGAACGCCACCCGCTTGATCACTTCCCCGATCAACAACGGCACCACCACCGCCACCACAAACCCCACGCAGGCCGCGACAAACGCGGGCAGCCCCAGGCGCTCCAGCAGGTCGACCGTCTTGTGCTGGATCTCGCCGTGGAAGATCAGCAGGATCAAGGTGTTCTGACCGATATAGGTCATGGCCCGCGTGACCCAGGTCGACACCATCAATACGCGCGCCAGCGCCCAGCAGGCGTACACGCCGATCACGGCCGGCAGGGTGGTCCAGAACCAGTGGTCGTAGCGTCGCTGCGCCAGGTCCATGGTGTCCCAGGTGAAGGTGAATACCACAACGAACAATGCAATCGAAATCAACAGGGTCAGCCAGGAGCCCGCGTGGGTGCGCAGCCAATCACGCAGCAGGTAGCCGACAATGAAATAAGTGCTGCTGATCAAGGTGATATCCAGGCTGAACGGCAGGCCCGGCAGCACCCAGGTATGCCCGCCGAACGCGACTGGCAACTGCCAGAACCACGGCAGCATCCAGACGCCCACAATCAACTGCAGCGTTACCAGCGCGCAACTGAGCAACAGTGACAGCTTCAGGCGCTGGATCAGGCGCAGCATCACCCAACTGAACAGGATCGCCACCCAGAAATGCGGCAGGAACCACAGCGCCTGCCACGGAATGGTATCCACCGAGGCGTACAGCACACCGCCGATATCCGGCAACAGCGGCTGGCCACGCAGAATGCTGCGCACGATCACATAGGTGAGCATGGTGAAGAAAAACGGTTTGAGCAGGCCATCGGCCTTGCGTATCGCCATCTCCACGAACGGCTGCTCGGGCTTGAAGAACACGCCCGACAGAAAAAAGAACAGCGGCAAGATGAACGACGCCAGCACCGGGTATAGCAAGTCCGGCGAAGTGGCGACGAACCAACTGTGGGCAAACACGATCACCAGGATGCCGATGCCTTTGGCGATATCCATTTGAATCCAGCGATGTTTCATATGAGTTGTCCTGATCGATCATTCATGCCTTGCGCCACGGTCTCAGCCAGAGTGCCATGCCCAGCAATACCACCGCGCCAGCCAGGGTGCTTAGCCCCAGTTGCAGCCACATGCCTTCAATCCGAAACAGCGCCAACGCCGCCACGCCCATCAGCACCGCGCTGAGCAGCCAGCTCCGAGCCCAGGGCAGGGCGCCGAGCAAGGCCTGGCGTTGCATCAACAACAACGCGGTGCAGAGCACGCCGGCCAGCGCAGCCAGCGGAATCCCGGCCAGGCCGAACACAAACGGCAGCACGCCCAGCAACAGCACATTGGCCAGGCTGCCGAGCAGTTCACAACGCAATGGCTGGCGCGTATCGCCTGCAGCGTAGGCGTAGCGCGCGAGCAGGGCGTTCCAGGCGCCGAACACCAGTGGTACGGCAAACCAGGCGAGCAGCAGCGGCAACGGCGAGTCCAGCGATTGCTTGGGCAGCAGCAACGCCACCAGGCTCGGCGCCGCCGCCACCAGGCCGACTCCGGCGGGCAGGGTCAGCACGCTGGCGGTTTCCAGGCCACGCTTGAGCAGGGCCAGGCGCGCGTCGCCCTGGCGCCGACTCATCATGCCCAGCAACACCTGGTTGAGGCTCATCAGCGCAATCAGCGGCAGGTTCATCAGCTTGCGCGCCAGGTTGACCCAGGTCACCGCACCTTCGCCCAGCAAGGACGCCACCAGCCGTTCGATCAAGGCCAGGCCCTGGCTGGCGCCGTTGCTCAACAGCAGCGGGCCGATGCGTTGTCCCAGCTCCCGCAGTGGTGCCCACGACCGCTGCCAATGCCACGGCCGCCAGCCCTGGCGCCACATCGACGGCAGCAACGCCAACGGCATCAACAGGCTGCCGGCCAGGCAGGCCAGGGCCAATGAGTGAGGTTGAGTGGCGGTGCCGGCGAAGGCGAGGTAGGCCACGGGGGGCAGGTTGAACAGCAACGAGCCCAGGCCCGCCAGTACAAAGCGCTCGCTGGCTTGCAACGCAATGCTGAACAGCGCATGCAGCATCAGCCCCGGCACACACCAGGCGACAATCTGCAAGTTACTGCTGGCGAGCGCCGTGGCACTGGCTGCCAAGCCCGGCCCAAGCAGTTGCACCAGCCACGGCGCCAACAGTGTCAGCAGCAGGCTGGTGACCAGTGCGATCAGCAGCAACGCCGGAAACAGCACCGCCAACCAGCCCAATCGCTCGTCGTCCTTGCGCGCCAGGTACAGCGGCAACGCAGCGGCGCTCAGCACGCCGCCGGCCAAGGACATGCGCAACGCTTCGGGCAAAAACAGTGCGATCAGGAACGCATCGCTGCGCTCACCCGCGCCCCAGGCCGCCACCAACAGCCATTCACGGGCGAAGCCCAGGCACAGGCCAAGCAGCGTCGCCAGCGTCAGCCAGACGGCAGAGCCCAGCATCAGGGTTGCGCGCCATCAAGCACGGGTTTGGACACGCTCAGGTTTTTCACCTGCGGCAGGCGTGCCGGAAACAGTCGCCGGGCTTCCAGCACATTGATGCCGACCATCAGCCAGAACAGCGCGACCATCACCACCGCAAAGCTGAAATAGTGGTCGAACAGGCCGCTGACCAGCGCCGAGAGAATCCCAGCGGTGGTGCCCAGCCACAGCGCATTGTCCTTGGTCAGGCGGATCGGGCCGCTGTCCGGGCGCGCTTCACGCCACCAGCGCACGGTCACCGCCACGAAGAACAGCATGCCAACGATGCCGGTCTTGTAGATGAAGTTCAGCCACAGGTTGGAGATGCCCAACAAATCGGTGCCCGGCACCGGCGGGTCGACCTTGAAGCCGATGCCGAACGGATACGACACCACCGCCTGCGGGAACATGCGGTATTCGTCGAAACGCACTTCGGTACTGGCGTTGCTTGAGGAAAATATCGTCGCCAGGCGTTCCTGCAACGGCGGATACGCGATCACCAGCGCCACCGTCAGTGCCGCGCCGATCATCAGCAGGCGCCCGGTGTACGGTACCCGGCGTGTGGCCATCCACAGCAGCACCAGCGCCAGGCTGACCATCGCGCCACGGCTACTGGCCAACAGCAACGCGGCTGCACCCAGGCAGGCCACGCCCAGGCCCAGTGCGCGTTTCCAGCCTTGCTCGGTCATGCCGAAGCAGAACGCCAGGGGCAACAGCAACGCCATGATCCCGCCGATGGCATTCGGGTGCATCCACGGTGAGCCCATGCGTGAAGACATGGCCTCCAGGCCGAATTTCAACATGTCGAAGTTGCCGTAGTTGAACAACGCCAGGATCGGCGCAATGCCGGCTCCGGAGCGTGTGCGCACGAACACTGCAATCGACAGTACCAGCATGGCCAGGCTGCCCAGCAGCAGGGCGATCACCAGGGATTCGCGGTGCTTGTGGTCCACCAGCAATTTGGCGCAGAGGAACACCGACGAAAGGCTCAGCAACCAGCGCAACCAGTTGGCCACGCCGCTGGTGTCGGCGTGGATGGTGACCTGGCCGACGATAAACGGGAACACGCTGAACAGCATCAGCCACAGCAGCATCTGGTCGGTGGGCCGGCGTGTGAGGCTGGGCGTATCGGGCAGGCGCGCCAGGAAGTTGTGCCACAGCACCGCGCCCCAGGTCAGCGCCAGGATTGCTTCGCTGACGGTGCTGCGAATGCCCAGGTTGACCGTGGAGTACGGCATGAACGTAGCAACCAGGGCAAACAGCAACAGGCCCCAGAACGGAAAGCGCAGGACAGTCACCGCCCCGGCCAGGCCGATCACGGCAAGAAACGCCTTGGCCGGTGACAGCAGCAGGGCGACGGCACCAAACAGCAGGCCGAAGAAAATCGCGAAGAGGCCGGGCAGGTTCACTTTCACTTCAGCTCCTCGATCAGTTCGGCCAGGCGCCGGCGATAGGCATGATGGTTGAAGCGTTCCGCCCATTGGCGGCGTTGCTCGGGCGATTCTTCATCGGCCCGCTCGCCAAGGTTGACCATCAATTGCGTGAGCGCCGGGCCATCGGTGGGCGAAAAACGCGGTGCCGACGGCGGGGTGATTTCATCCAGCGACGTGCCACTGGCCACCGCCACCGGGGTGCCGACGCTCAAGGCCTCGATCACCGGCAGGCCGAAACCCTCGGCATACGAAGGTTGCCACAGGCGTGAGGCCTGGCGGTACAGCGCGTGCAATTCGGCATCCGAGACGCCACTCAGCGCGCGAATGCCCGGCAGCGTACGCTGGGCTTCGGGCAAATGATCGAGGCTGCCCACCAGTACCAATTCCGGCACGCCGGGGGACTGGCGTCGCGCCTGTTGCCACGCGTCCACCAGGAACGGCACGTTCTTGCGCAGCTCACGGGTGCCCACCAGCAGCCAATAGCGTGCGGGCAGTTGGCGCGCGCTGAGGTCCGCCGCCAGTTCGAAAAAACCATCGACCTGGTTGGGCAGTACGCGAATCTTGCCCGCGGCCTTGGGGAACAACCGCGCGGTTTCATCGGCGCTGTACTGCGATGGCGTCCACACCCGGTCGGCACTGTGCACCGCGTAGGCAATCGACAGGCGATCGCTGGTCTTATAGATCAACGCCTTCAAGCGGTTGGCGTGATAGTTGTCGAGGGTGATCTGGAACAGGTCGTGCAACAGCACCACGGTGCGCAGCCCCTTCGGTTTGGGCGGCAACGGCAGGCCCATGTTGAAGGTGCTGATGTACAGGTCGATACGCTGCTCGCGCAAGGCGCGAGGCAGAAAGCCCGCCTCGAAGCGCAGGCGATTCTGCGGTTGGTGCATGGCCGTCTTGGCGCAGCCCCAGGTGGGGCAGTGAGCTCGCAAGCGGGTCTCATCGCCCAGGGGCGCCACGGTAAAGCGCTCCAGCTCAATGCCCGGCAGGCTGTGCAGGGCGCTTTCCAGCGCGTACACCTGGCGGCTGATGCCCGATAGCGGCGAGGTGCCGACGGTGCGGTAATCCAGGCCTACGCGCATACCGGCTCCTTTTGATTCAACGGCGCAAGCGCGGCGTACACCTGTTCCAATTGGCTGGCGGCGACGCTCCAGTCATGGGCACGACGCACATAGGCGCGGCCGGCTTCACCCATGGGCGCGGCGGCATCGGGAAATTGCAGCAGGCGCACCACGGCGTCCGCCAGGCTCGCGGCGGTTTGCCCGCCGAGGTAGTCCAGGCCTTCAACCAGGTCCAACCCCGAGACGCCTTGCTCGGTGCTCGCCAGCGGCAAGCCCGCGGCCAGCGCTTCAAGCACCTTGAGCTTGGAACCGCCGCCATGGCGCAGCGGCGCCAGGAACACCGAGCAACTCGATTGCAGGTTCAGCAGGTTGGGCACAAAACCTTGCCACTCGATGCGCGGGTCCTGCCAGCGTTCACGCCAACTGTCGGGCATGCCAAAGCCACACACGCTCATGCGCGCGTCAGGGCAACGTTCCCAGACCTTGGGCAGGATTTCATCCAGCGCCCATTCGATGGCGTCCACGTTGGGCGCGTATTCATAGTTGCCGAGGAACAGCACGCGGCGTGTCGACGGGTCGGGGCGGGCGGCTGCGAAGTGATCGCAGTCCACGCCGTTGACCACCACCGACACCGGTTTGCCGGCGATTTTTTCCAGGGTTTGCGCGTCGCTGTCGGTCACTGCCACTACCCGCGTGGCCTGGCTCATCACGCGTCGTTCCCAGCGCGTGTAGCGCCATTGGTCATAACGAATGAACGGCAACGACCAGCCCGGCAGGCGGTCGTAAGTGGCCGCGCCCAGGGCCGATTCGACGTTGTGCTCGGTCAGCACAAACGGCTGGGATGTGCGCGCCAGCGCATCTTCGTAAGGCTGGAAGGTGTAGGTGTGCTCGATCTGCACCACATCCCAATGCTCGTTGAGCAGTTGGTTGAACCGGTCCTGCAAGGCGCCCGACAAACCGTTCACACTGGCCAGCAGCGGGTAGGGCGCGAACAGCCCGGCCACCAGGGTCTTCACGCTGCGCAAGGGGCGGCGCGGCAGGATGATCAGTTGTTCGAGAAACGCCTCCAGCACCTGGCGGTCAGTGAGTGACACGGGGTGCTTGTCATGCAGCAGCAGGGTGATCCGGTGCCCACGCGCGGCCAGGCTGCGCAACAGGTGGAACTGTCGCGTCTTGCCGCCGCTGGTGGCGGGCCAGGGTGAGTAGGGCAGGATCCATAAAATACGCATCGCAGGCCTCAATCCCATAACAGAATTTGCAGGTTCGACTTGACCGGCAAGGTCAGGCCACTGGTGCCGCTCACCGGGGTTTGGGTACCGCGCAGCGGGTCGTACAGGGTGGCGCTGGCCAGGCCTGGCAAGTGGGCGTTGCCACCCTGGGCCGACCAGAAGAACCACAGCTTGCGGCCATCGGCGCGGGTCCAGCCGATGCTGAACAAGCCGTCGGGCAACTGGTCGGCAACCGGCGGATCGCCCGGCGTGAGTTTCGGCCCGCTGACGTCGAGGAAGTTCTTCAGTGCGGTGTAGACGGGCTTGGGGTTGGTGTCGATGTCCAGCAAGCCGTAGGACCGGTCGCGAACGCTGGCGCGCTGGTCGAGGTCGCTCAAGGTAAACAGGAAGATCTTGTCGAAGTCCATCGCGCTCATCAGCGCCAGGCGGCGAACCACGTAGTCGGCCTGCGCCTGCAGGGTGATGATGTCCTGGGCGTCCTTGGGGCCCTTGTAGGTTGACCAGCCCCACTCGGTGCTCCACAGAGTGTTCACGCCGCCATTGCGCAGGGCCTGGTTGAGCTGGGTGGTCTTGGCGATGAAGTCCAGGTTGGCCGGGTCATTGCCTTCGGGCAATTGGGTGTAGGGGTGATAGGACACCACCGTGTTCAGGCTGGCCACGCCCAGCGCACCCAGGGCGTCGAACATGGTCTGGCCATTAGGCATTTCGCTGAAGAACGCCATGCCGGCGGCCACCACCGGTTTGCTCGGGTTCACCGCCCGCAGTGCCTGGGCGGTGGCGGTGAGCAGGGTGGCGTAGCCTGCCGGGTCTGCCGCCGGGCGCCAGAAGCCCAGCAAGTTCGGCTCGTTCCAGACTTGCCAGGCATCCACGCTGGGGTAGCGCTGCGAAAGCAAGGCCATGCGGTTGGCGAACACGTCGGGGTCTTTCGGCGGGTACTGGTCCGGATACATCGACAGCGGCGGGGCGCTGCTGATAAAGCGCGCCGAGCCCACCAGGTAGAACACCGACTTGATCTGGTTCTGCTGCAGCTTGCCCACCAGCTCATCGAGGGTGGCGAGCTTGTATTGGTTCTGGGCGGTTTCCAGCTGATCCCAATGCAGGTCCAGGCGCACCCACTCCAGGCCGAGGGCCTTGAGGCGGTCAATCTGCTTCTGGTAGCGCTCGGGGCTGAACCACAGGAACTGCGCATTCACTCCCAGGAAATCCTTCCAGACCACCTCCTTGCTGCCCTTGAGCACATGGCTTTCGGCATCCGCCTGGCGCCCCCACAGGAACGCCGTCAGCCCCAGGGCCGCGACCACGGCAAGGGTTGCGAAGAAGGTGGGCTTACGCGCCATAGGTCGACCCTGCAATAGCGTGCTCAAAGAGCTGCTTGAATTTTTGCGCCGTCAACGGCCACACACGTTCGCGGCTAATCTCTCCGGCGCGCTCGGCCCAATCCCGGGCCAGCAGCGGCGTGCGCGCAAGGCGCAAGAGCTGTTCACCCAGTGCTGCCACATCGCCCTCGGGGTAGATGGCACCGTTGCCGCTGGCGACTTCCTCGGCAAACGCACGCGCATCGGAAGTGATCGCGCCGCGCCCGCAGGCAGTGGCCCAGGACAACGCACCACTGGTGCCGCGCTGGCGCCCCAGCAGGCCGAGTTTTTTCGATTCGCGGTAGGGCAGCACCATCAAATGGTGGGCCTGGATGGTCTGAGCGATGTCATCGGCCGGCAGGTTCAATCGCCAGTCGATGGCGTCGCTCAGGCCCAGCGCGGCGATCTGCGCGTTCAACTGCTCCAGGTAGTTACCGCTCGCGCCAAACGCCATTTCCGCAGCGGTGCCACCGGCCAGGGTCAGGCGCACGCGGCCGCGCAATTCGGGGTCTTGCTTGAACACTTCCGCCAGGGCTTGCACCAGGTCTTCGATGCCTTTGCCCCGGTAGATAAAACCGAAATACAGCAGGTGCAGGGTGTCGAGCGGCGGCAACGGGGCCGGTGCGATGGACAGGTTGGCGTGGTTGATCACCGCCACCTTGCCGGCGGGCAAGTGCATGCGCTGGCTCAGGCAGTCGGCGCCCAGGCGGGTGAGGGTCACCAGCCGGGTCAGTCCCTTGGCGACCTGGCGTTCTTCACGCAAGGTCAGAGGGTCGGCCAGCACCACGGCTGCCTGGGGCAACGGGCTGGGCAGGCGCTCCAGCAGGTTCAGCGGAAACGGCAGGTGCTCGCGCCGCCACACGATGCGCTCCGGGTCGTGCACGGTGGCCGTCAATGGCAACTGGGGGTAAGCCTTGCGCAGTTCACGCAAGGCCAGGAATTCCCCCAGCCGCCCGCCGCCCAGCTCGGCGTGCACCAGGTCGACGGTTTGCCAATCGAAGCCGGCGATGGCTTGCTGGATCGCCTCGGAATTGCCCGCCACACCGGCCAACGGCGTCAGCACCGTCACACCCAGGTGTTCCAAGGCCGTGCGGAAATGGTTCGCGTAGTCGGCGATCCCGTTTTTCTCCGGCGGCAAGGGGGCGAGCAGGGCGATGCGCATCAGAACGCCCCCCGGTATTTACCGATGGTCTGCAGCACTTTGCCCGGCACTTCGAATTTGCGCCGGTTGATGATGATGCCATCGACCTTGCCGAACGCGGTGTTGAGGATCGACAGCGCATGCTCGACCACCGGCACGGTACTTTTGCGCGCTTCCACCACCAGCCCGATCAGATCGGCGCGGCGCAGGGTGATAAAGGCTTCGCGGTTGTCCAGCAGGGCCGAGGCGTCCAGCAGCACCACCTCGCCCGGCGCAGCTTCTTCCAGCCCACCGACTCGCACATTGACGCCATTCTCATGCAGCAGTTGGCGCAGTTGCTCGACCACGAAGGTCACCCCTTCGCCGTGACGCGCCGACGTCAGCCCCAGCACCAGGCCCTGTTCGGCAATGCGGTTGGGCTGCAGCAGGCTGTACAGCCGGTAGATGCTCGCGTTGAACGCGTTGGTACTTTGCGCGGTGGTAGTGTCCAGCTCCGGCAGGGTGGTCCACAGCGGCAGGCCGAACTTGCGTTCCACCAGGCCGCCATCGTGAATGCGCTGGTCGAGCAAGTAGCACAGGTAGATCACCAGCAAGCCGACGACGATGGCAAACGGGATCGCCAGGATCAGCATCACCAGGGTTTTCGGGAAGATGCGGCCTGGGTTCAGGGTGGCTTCTTCGATCACGGCAATGTTGCTGATCTGGCTGTTGTCCAGCTCGCGGTCGATGCGCGATTTTTCCAGGTTGTCCACATACAGCGCGTAGTTGCGCTCGGTGGTGTTCAGCTCGCGGGAGAGGCGTGCCAGTTCCGGTTCGATCTCCAGGGCTTGCTTGCGTTGCGCCTCAAGGTTCAGCAGTTGTTTTTGCTGCTCAACCAGCTGGGTACGCAGGGCCTGGTTGTTGCTGGTTTCGTCCAGCAGCACGCGCTGCAAGTGGATTTCCAGGGTGTTTGGCGCACGGTTCTCCGAGGCTTGCACCGTATTGCTCTCGTTAGCGACCTGGGCCTGCATCGCACGGATCGAGGCATCCAGGGCTTTGACCGGCGGCGCGTTGTCGGTGTAGGTGCGCATCATGTCGGCCTTTTCCAGCAGCTTCTGGTTGAGCAGGCGACGCAAGTCCTGCTGCTGCGGGTTCAGTGCGATCTGGCGCACCGTGGTGACTTCCTTGGGCTGGCCTTTGAGCTGCGTGCGCGTGCTTTGGATGGCGCTGTCGGACGAGGCGATCAGGCGTGTGGTGTTGAAGGTCTCGCCGCGCAGCACGTTGATGCGCTCGGACAGGTCTTCCAAACGGTCGGTGATGCTCGCGGCACCGATCTCATTCAAGTGGGTGAGGATCTGCTGCTTGTAGCTCTTGATCTCGGTGGCGCTGTTGGCCGCCTGGCCTTCATAAAAGGCGTACAGGCTCTTGCGCCCCAGTGCCTGGGTGCGTTCGTTGATGTAAGTCTCGACCCAATCCTTGACCACCGCCTGGGCGATCTCCGGGTCGCCCCACTTGAAGCTGATGTCCATCACCGTCGAACCTGCGGCGTGGCTCACCTCAAAGTTCTTTTCCAGGCTGGCGGCCAGGCGTTCCACCGGGGTGGTTTTTTCCACCACGCCGACGGTTTCCAGCACCACGCGGATGCCGTCGAATATCGCACCTACGCCGCTCTTGACGTAGTACTTGGTGCGCTTCCAGAAACCTTCCGGTGGCGGTGCGCTGTCGATCACTTCCAGGTAATGCTCGGCCACGGCGCGCACGATGGGGCGACCGGTGAGCAAACGCTCTTCGTCGACAATCGGGTCACGCTGGGTGCTGGGCATGACCAGCGCCTGGCGGTTGCTGATCTCGATGGGCAGGGTCGAATCACGCCCCGGCTTGACCAGCAGGCGCGCGGTGGACTCGTACTTGGCCGGCAGCAGGAACGCCCCCAGCAGGATGATCACCAGCGCGGCAATCGCCGCCAGTTTGAACTCGTGCCGGAAGATAAAGAACAAGCGCAGAAGATCACGAAAAGAACGGATCTCGATCATTGGGATGTCGCTCCTTTAGTTGTTGCCGCCGCTGGTTCGGGTGTAGTTGTAGCCAACCCCAATGGACTTGGTGAACGGAATCAGCTGGTTCATGTAGGTGTCCACCCCTTGGATCCGCTCGCCGACGTTGGACTTGGGCACGAACACCACATCGCCACGTTGCAGGTGCACGGGTTTGCGCCCATTCGGGCCGGTCTTGAGCAGTTGGCTGAAGTCCAGGAAATACGCGCGATACGCGCCCTGGGCGTCCTCGCGCAGCAGGGCGACCATGCTGGCGTTGCCCGCCGGGCTGACCCCGCCGGCACCGATAATCGCTTGTTCCAAGGTATTGGCCGTGGCGATCTGCACCGCCGTCGGGTTGTTCACCGCGCCGCCGACAATGATTGAACTGCCCGGCGCCTGGTTGATGTTCACCGTCACGCGGGGCTCGCGGTACACCGGGGCGAGCTTGCTGGTCAGCTCGTTGGCCAACTCCGAAGGCTGGCGCCCGGCGACCTGGATCGGTCCCAGGAACGGGTAGTTGATCTTGCCGTCGGTTTGCACGGTGTACAGCGTCAGCTCGTAGATGGTGCTGACGTTGAACGCCGACAGCGTCGGCATCTCACCGGCATCGCGCACGATGCGCAACTGGTCGCCGATGCGGATGCGTTCCACCGCCGGCGGCAGTTGGGCAAGCTGGTCGAGGGCGCGCTTGCCGGCCTCGACGGTGTCGCTGTCCGGCGGCACGATGCGTGCCGGCGTGTTGCAGGCGGCCAGGGCCATCATGGCCACGACGAGCAGGGTTCGTTTCATCAAGGGGGACTTCCTGTAGGTCATGATGCTCACCTCCAATAACCGGGAAACATGCTGATGCGCCGCTTGAGGGCGAGGGGGAGGCGGCGCTCCAGATGGCCCAGCCGGTAGCCGAGCAGTTTGAACGCACTGCGCACCAGTACTTCGGGGACACGGTGCAAGGCACCGGCCTTGCGCAACGCAGCGAGCTCGGCCAGCACATAGCGCTTGCCTTCGCCCCCCGCGTCGCCAAAGGCCTGCCGGATCCACGGCTCGCGGCCATAGAACACGCCGATGTCGAAGTAGCGGTGAAACTCATCCATGAGTGTGTAATCGTGGGAGTGATGCACCAGCGCCGAGGCGGCGTAGCGCACCTTGTAGCCTTCGAGCAGCATGCGGGCGGCCACATAGGCGTCTTCGCTGCCGATCACGTCGGCCGGGAAACCGCCCACCGCCTGCAGCACGCTGCGCCGGTAGACGGAAAACGAGTCGGAGCTGAAACAGGTCTTGATCCCCAGTTCCGGTGCATCGGCCAGGCTCTTGCTGCGGCTCTGCTCCGGGTAATTGAAATGCCGCGACTGCGCACCCAGCACACCGGCGTCGGGGTGTGGCAACTGGCGCCCGTAGGCCACGCCGTTGAGCGGGTCCTGCTGCAGTTCGGCGAGCAGGTTAGCGAAGGTTTCCGGGGTGGCGGGGATCGCGTCCTGGGTCATCACGATCAATGCGTCGCCGCCCACTTGTTCGCTGGCCCAGCGCCGGGTGCCGCCGTGGTTGAAGTCGCGCGCGTCGATCACCTCCACCCGTGCACCGAACGCGCGAAAGCGCGCCACGGTGTCATCGCTGGAGGCGCTGTCCACCACCAGCGTTTCGTCGGGTTGCAGGGTTTGCATCTTCAGCGCCGGCAGCAGGCGTGCCAAGTGGCTGGATGCGTTACGGGTCGGGATGATCAGTGAGGTGCGCATGTTATTTTTTCACTTCTGCGGGGGCGCGCCCGTAGATGTCATCGAAGCGCACAATATCGTCCTCGCCCAGGTATTCGCCGCTCTGCACCTCGATCATCACCAGGTCGATGATGCCGGGGTTGGTCAGCCGGTGTTTGTGCCCGGCCGGGATGTAGGTGGACTCGTTGGCGTTGATCAGGAATTCGCGCTCGCCATTAGTAATTTGCGCCGCACCGCTGACCACCACCCAGTGTTCGCTGCGGTGGTGGTGCATCTGCAGTGACAGCGAGGCCTGGGGCTTGACCACGATGCGCTTGATCTTGAAACGGCTGCTTTCTTCCAGCACGGTGTAGGTGCCCCACGGCCGGGTGACCGTGCGGTGCAGGCTGTACGCCGGGTGATTCTGGCGCTTGAGCTCGGCGACGATGTAGCGCACGTCCTGGCTGCGGTGGGCGTCGGCGATCAGCAGGGCGTCGGGTGTGTCGACGATGATCAGGTCGCGCACGCCCACGGCACCGAGGACGCGCTTGGGCGAGTCGATGTAGCAGTTGTGCACGTCATGCAAGATCGCTTCGCCGTTGACCTGGTTGCCATGGGCGTCACTCGGCGTGAGCTGGCGCAGGGCCTCCCACGAACCGATGTCGCTCCAGCCGATGTCGCACGGCACCACCGCGACTTGCTTGGACTTCTCCATCAGCGCCACATCGATGGACACATCCGGCGCGCTGCCGAACGCTTCGGCGTCCAGCTCGCGCTGGCGTGAGGTTTTGTTTTGCAGGCTCTGGCTGTGTTCCAGCGCGGCGCGGGCGGCTTCCAATACATCGGGCGCATGGGCGGCGAGTTCGTCCACCAGGGTGCTGGCCTTGAAGCAGAACATGCCGGCATTCCACAGGTGCTTGCCGCCATCCAGGTAACCCTGGGCCGTGGCCAGGTCGGGTTTTTCCACAAAGCGTTTGACCCGGTTGCCCGTGCCCAGCGGCTCGCCTTGTTCGATATAGCCAAAGCCGGTTTCCGGGTGGTCGGGCTGGATGCCAAAGGTCACCAGGTAGCCGGCTTCGGCCAGGTCGCGGGCCTGGGTCACGGCCTCGGCGAACGCCACTTCATTGAGGATCAAATGATCGGCAGGCATCACTAGCAACTGCGCCTCACCGCCGAAGTGTTCCTGCACATGCAGCGCCGCCACGGCAATCGCCGCCGCCGTGTTGCGCCCGAACGGTTCGAGCAGCAGGTCCAGGGGCAGGTGGGCCTTGTTGACCAGGCGGTAGTCATCCAGGGTGCGGAACAGCAGGTCGCGGTTGGTCACCGTCAGCACGCTTTCCACGCCAGGCAGTTTGGCGGCGCGCTGGAAGGTTTTCTGCAGCAGGCTCTGGCCATCACGCATGCGCATGAACGGCTTGGGCATATTCTGCCGGGACACCGGCCACAGCCGCGTGCCCGACCCACCGGAAATGATGCAGGGAATTAATCCGTTGAGTGTGTTCATCAATAGACTTCCTTGGTGGAAAGGACGGCTGGGACCGTCATGAAGACGATGTACAAGTCAAACCACACCGACCACCTGGAGATGTACTCCAGGTCGTACTCGACACGTTTCTGGATCTTGAACAGGGTGTCGGTTTCACCCCGGTAACCATTGATCTGCGCCCAACCGGTGATGCCCGGTTTTACCCGGTGCCGCGAGCTGTATTCGCTTACCGCCACCTCGAAGGGAATGCCCGCCGCCTTGGTCGCGGTGGCATGCGGACGTGGGCCGACCATGGACATGTTGCCCAGCAGCACGTTGAACAGTTGCGGCAACTCGTCGATGCTGGTCTTGCGGATGATGCGGCCCACGCGAGTGATGCGCGGGTCTGCGCGGGTGGTCTGGCGTTCAGCGGTGAAATCGCTCTGGTCGGTGTACATGGAGCGGAACTTGAACACGCGGATTTCGTTGTCGTTGTAGCCATAACGGTTCTGGCGAAACAGCACCGGCCCCTTGGAGTCGAGCTTGATCGCGATCGCCGTCGCCACCATCACTGGCGACAGGCACACCAGCGCCAGGCTGGCGAGCAGGAAGTCCTCGCAGCGCTTGATCACCGGCGACCAGCCGCGCAGTGGCAATTGCGAGGTGTTGAACATCAGGATGCCGCCCACATCGGTGATCTTGCTGTGGCCGTAGCGCAGGGCCGCCATGTCTGGCACCAGCATGACGTTCACCGACAACTGCCGCAGGCGGTTGACCAGCCCATGGATACGCTGCTCGGCGGCCCAGGGCAGGCAGATCATCACCTGGTTGACCTGCTCGGCGCGGATCAGCTTTTCCAAGTCACGGGTGTTGCCCAGCAGGGGCAGGCTGCTCAGTTCCTTGGGAATGCGCTCGGTGCGGTCATCGATGAAGCCGATCAGGCCGGAGCGGATGTCACCGTTGCGTTGCAAGTGATCGGCGACGTGCACGGCAGTGTCGGTAAAGCCCAGGATCACGGTACGTTGCAGGTATTTGCCGGCGCGCATCAGCCGGCTGTACAGGCGCAGCATCACCAGGCGCTCCAGGCAAAACAGCCCCAGGCTTACGACGTACCACACCGCCAGGTTGCGCGGGGTCAATTGCGGGAAGAACTGCAGGATCTGGTACATGAACAGCAGGATGCAAAAAGCCGCCGTCCAGGCCTTGATCTTGGTTTTCAGGCGCAGGCGGTTGCTGAACAATTCCTCGGAATAGATACCCAGGGCCTGGAACAGAATGATGGTCAGGACCGCAAAAAAAACCAGCAGGCCCAGGAAGTGGGCGCGCAGTTCAGGGTCCATCGGGTCCAGGAAGAGCACCAGGACCAGTGGGGGCAAAATGGCGGTGAGGCCATGGATCAATTTGACGAAAACAACAAAGAACTCAACAAAACCGGCGCGCGTTAGAAACAGGCTGTCAACGGACGACTTTTCTCGCATACAAACATCCCTCATTGCACTCCAGGCATCAGTGTTCGAGTGTTTGTTCAATTAAGCAGAAGGCTGCTTAGAACACGGGTCGAACGACTACGCTGGGTAATACGCAACTTTCCGATCCAAATGCACAATCCAAATGCAGTTATCCATTTGAGTGGATTTCGCGGGTGTAGTGGCTTAAGGAGTGTTTCCTTTGGGTGTTCAGTCAACTAATTGACGGTGGTGCGGAGGCGGCATGCTAGACAGGTTAATCAGTCTTTTTTGCGGCATTTTATTGACGTTCCTTGTCCGGACACTCGGTCATTGGCTGTGTTTTTGAGTGTAGGAACAAATGTGAGATTTTTCCTGCTTAAAGGAAAAACCTTTTTTGAGGCGAGGTAGGAAAGGGGGACAAAGAGGGTGTGGCAGGGCGCACTTAGTGCCCTGCCACCGGGGCTTTCGCCGGATCAGAAGTTGCCTTTCAAACTAACGGTGAAATTGCGTGGTTCACCGTAGAAGTTGCCCCAGGAGGCGGTGCCGACCGTGTTGTAATAGCTTTTGTCGAACAAATTGTTGCCGTTTAGCGCGACCGTCCAAGTGTCGTCGATGCGGTATGCCACGCGAGTGCTCCAGGTCGCGTAACCGGCCTGTTCCAGCTTGATGGTCTGCACGCGGTAGTTGCTGCTCTGGGCATTGACCCCGGCACCGACGCTCCATTTCGACAGCGTACCGTCAAGCTGGTAGTCACCCCACACGCGCAGCATATGCCGAGGCACGTAGGTGTTGGATGAGCCGCCTTCGACCTTGCTGTCGATGTTTTTCAGGGACTTGGTCTGGGTGTAAGTGTAGCCGCCGAAAAGCTGCAGGCGTTCGAGCAATTCGCCGCTGATTTCGGTCTCCACACCTTGGGCGCGCACCTTGCCCGTGTCGGTGTAGCAATAGCCATCGGCGGAGGTCGGGCACATCGTGGTGTAGTCGGACTCGGCGCCGTTTTTCTCGATGGCGCGGAACAATGCCAGGGAGCTGTTGAGGCGCCCGTCAAACCATTCACCCTTGATCCCCAGCTCGTAGTTGTCACCGATCTTGGGCTTGAGCGCCGCGCCATCGACGGTGGCGTAGGAGCTTTGCGGTTGGAAGATATCCGCGTAGCTGGCGTACACCGACAGGTGCTCGTCAAGGTCGTAGATCAGTGCGGCAAATGGTGTGACTTCGCCGGTTTCCTTGGTTCGTGCGTCCTGCACAGCCCATTCGCCCCAGGCCAGGTTGTTGGACTGGCGACGGTTTTCGTACCAGCTCACGCGGCTGCCGACGATAAACATCAAGGGCTCGGCCAGGCGCAGGCGCAAGGTGGCGTAGGTGCCGTATTGCGTGGCGGTTTCCTTGACCGTGCCACCGCGGTACATGTTCGGCCAGAAGGTGTTGTCGGCCGGTTCCGGGAAGTGGTGGTCGGGTTGGTAGATGCTCTGGCGCTTGGGCAGGTTCTGGATCGCGTATACGTCGTCCTGGGTGCCACGGCTGCCGTTGGCGCCGAGGATCAGTTCGTGTTGCAGGCCGAAGGCTTCGAACTTGCCGTCCACGTAGGCGTCGAGGCCGAAATCCTTGTGGTCGTAGTCCATCAACGCTGCATAGGAGTTGGCCGTGGGCGCCGGGTTGCCATAGTTGATGGTGCCTTCGCTGGCGGCATACTTGGTGTCTTGCAGGTTGCGGCTGTGGACCGCCGCGACCTTGAGTTTCCAGTCATCGTTGAAGTGGTGGGTGACGTCGGCGAAGAATGTGGTGCGCCGGCTCTGCCAGTCATTCCAGGATTGGCCCAGGCAGGTCGAGCGGCTCAGGTTGGCGCTTTTGCCATCGGCATAGCGCGGCAGGCCGCCCCAGCACGGGGTCGCGTCGACATCTTCATAGCTGGCACCGACGCCCAGGGTGGTGTCCGGCGTGAGGTCGAAATCCAGCGCGCCATAGAAAGCCTGGTCCTGGCGCTTGGCGATGTCCATGTAGGAGCCGCGCGTCTGCTGGCTGACGGCCGCGCGTCCACGCAGGGTGCCGCTGTCATTCAGCGGGCCGCCGGTGTCGACGTCGGCGCGGTAGTTGTCCCAGGTGCCGGCGGACAACGACAGGCTGGTGGTGGGCTTGGCCTGTGGCCGCTTGCGCACGAAGTTCACCGCGCCGCTGGCGGTGCCGGCCCCCTTGAGCATACCGGCGGCGCCCTTGAGCACTTCCACGCGGTCATAAATCGCCATGTTCGCGCTGAAACTGTCGGCTTGGACGTAGTCTTTGCCCATGTCCAGGGGGACGCCGTCGTACTGGTACTGGCCGAGCATCTTGAAACCACGGGAATAGAAATACTTGCCGCCCATGGGCGACTCGTAAGTGGTGATGCCGGGTGTGCGTTCCATCACGTCATCGATGGTGGTGACGTTCTGGTCGTCCATGAATTGGCGGGTCATCACGCTGACCGATTGCGGGGTTTCCCGCAGGCTGTGTTCGCCCTTGCCAATAGTGACCGCGCCGGTGGTATAGGAACCGGTGCCGTCGGTGGTGGCGCCCAGGCGTTCAGCGTTGATGAGGGTGGCGCCGAGGTTCAGCGAGCCGCTGTCGGCCACTTGCGGCAATAACAGCCATGTGCTGTTGCTCTGGCGCTGGGCTTGCAGGCCCTGGCCGCGCAGCAACTGTTCGAGTGCCTGCTGAGCATCGAAGCGGCCGCTCAAACCCGGGCTGGTCTTGCCGGCAACGCTGGTGGCATCGTACGACAGGCTGATGCCGGCCTGGCGCGCGAACTGGTCCAACGTACTGGCCAGGGGGCCCGGCGCGATGGTCCAGTCGCGGGCCTGGGTGTCGCTGGCCGGTGTGTCGGCCATCACCGCCAGTGGCGCGGCGCCGCTCAGGCAGACGCCAAGCAAGGCGGCCTGTACCGCGCGCTTGAGGGGAGAACGGGGGGAGGGGAACGCTTGCATGACCGCGGAATGCTCCTGAAGGAAGTGGACAGATCCGGCCTGTTGATCGGCCTTTCCTTACAGGTCGAGCGGCAATCGGCATTCACCTCATTTATTTTTGAGAAATTACACGCGCGGTGAAACGGTCACCCAGTAGCGGCTGCGGTAGGTGACATCAAGCTTGAGCGATTGCGCCACCAGGCCCAGTACTTGATCGGTGTCCTCCAACTGATAAGTCCCCGACACGCGCAAGCCGGCCACGGCTTCGCTGCAGCGCAACAGGCCGTTGCGGTAGCGGCCCAGTTCGGCGAGGAAGTCGTCCAGGCGCATGTTGCGGGCGCTGATCACGCCGTCGCTCCAGGCCCATGGATCAAGGCCATTGGCGACTGCCGGGCGAATGCCGTTGCGGTTGAACACCACGTGCTCGCCGGGATTGAGTACCTGGCGGGCGTTGGTTTCATTGCCATTGGCAAACACCGCCACCGCGCCCTGTTGCACCGCCAACAGCGTGCCCTGGGCCTCCTCGCGTACCAGAAAACGCGTGCCAAGGGCGCGCAGGTGCCCGTCGCGGGTCTGCACCCAGAAAGGGCGTTTGTCGACCCCGGTATCCACGAGTATTTCACCCTGGCGCAACTGCACCAGGCGGCGTTCGGAGGTGAACGCCGTGTCGATCGCACTGGCGCTGTTAAGCTGGATCCGGCTGCCGTCGCTCAACCCCACCCAGCGTCGCTCGCCGGTGGCGGTGCGGTGCTCGGCCATCAGGGCGGGCAGGGGCGTGTAGTCGCGGCCAAGCCAGGTCAAGCCGGCGGCCCCGGCAACCAGACCCAGCAGTTTCAGGCCTTCACGGCGGCTGATGCGTTGGCGCGCGCCGCGCAGGGCATGCCGGCCGACCTGCGCCGGCAGTTGATTGAAATCGTCATTCATGGTCGCCACCCGCTGCCACACCTGCTGGTGCTCGGCGCTGGTGTGCAGCCAGCGCTCGAACGCGGCGGTGCTGGCGTCGTCAGCCACATTGAAGCGCAGCGTGATCATCCACTGGATGGCCTGGTCCACCAGGCGTGGGTCAGCATTCGGCATAACGCAACCGGTAACAGGCGTGCAGCGCTTTGGACAGGTCGCGCTCCACCGTGGCCTTGGACACCCCGAGGCGCAGGGCGATCTGCGCGCAGGTCAGGCCGTCCAGTTGCGCGAGCAGGAAGGCTTCGCGCACCCGAGGCTTGAGCTGGTCGAGCAGACGGTCGATGCGCTCCAGGCTATCGAGGATCAGCAGGCGGGTTTCTTCCGACGGCACCTCGACTTGCGGGAAATGCGCGAGGCTTTCCAGGTAGGCGCGTTCCAGCTCACGGCGCCGGTATTGGTCGATCATCAAGCTGCGGGCGATGCTGCTCAGGTACGCGCGCGGTTGCTGCAAGCTCTGTTGCTTGCGCGCGTTGAGCAGGCGCACGAAAGTTTCCTGGGCCAGGTCGGCGGCGTGTTCACGGCAACCGGTGCGCCGGCTCAGCCAGCCGCGCAGCCATGAATGATGGGCTTGGTAAAGCTGGCCGATGGCGGCATGGTCCAGTGGGTGATCGCTCGACATGGGCATCCTGGCGCAGCTGTCTTAATTGATAATGTTTCGCATTCTAGTCGTTGCTCGTGACCCTTCGCAATTGCCGCAGCGCAATGTATCCAGCACAATTTTCTGTCAGCCCTGGATGCTCGGACTAATCTGCAGGCTTTTCCCGGTGGAAGGCTTGAGCATGATCGACTTGGCGACCCTGGCGGTTTTTTCCGGTGCTGTGCTGTTGTTGCTGTTGTTCCCGGCGCCGAACATGGCCTTTGTGATCAGCCATGGCGTCACCCACGGTTGGCGACGGTGTTGACGGTGTTGGCGGTGCGTTTGGCGGTGATGTCTCGCCCGGCCTGATTTGATGAGCGTACGACTGATCAAAATGTAGGAGCTGGCTTGCCTGCGAAAGCGGCCTGACAGCCGACCACAATCTAACTGTCACCCGCAATTCAAATGTGGGAGCTGGCTTGCCTGCGAAAGCGGCCTAACAGCCGACCACTCTCTAACTGCCACCCCGCGATCCAAAATGTGGGAGCTGGCTTGCCTGCGAAGACGGCCTGACAGCCGGCCGCTCTCTAACTGTCACCCTGCGATCCAAAATGTGGGAGCTGGCTTGCCTGCGAAAGCAGCCTAACAGCCGACCACTCTCTGACTGTTGCCCCGCGATCCAAATGTGGGCGCTGGCTTGCCTGCGAAGACGGCCTGACAGCCGACCAATCTCTGACTGTCGCCCCGCGATCCAAAATGTGGGAGCTGGCTTGCCTGCGAAGGCGGCCTGACAGCCGACCTGGATGTTGGATCTGATCGAGTACATATCCGTTATTTGGGTAACGGCCGCTTATGGTTCCGCCCTTACGGCGGCTCACTTTTGAAAAGCCCAAAAGTAAGCAAAAGGCTCTTGCCCCAACACTCGGCACCTCGCCTAGGCTCGGTGTGCCCGTAATCCGACAGGTATTTGGGGGGCCGCCGCCACGCGCCATCCATGGCGCGGGGCGGCTAAACCGGCATCCCTGCCGGTTTACCCCCCAAATCCCTGTCGAATTCCGGCCAGCGTGTTTGACGGGGCGCCTGAGATCAAAAGCAAGTCAAGATCAAGATCAAGATCAAGATCAAGATCAAGATCAAGATCAAGATCAAGATCAAGATCAAGATCAAGAGCGGCTCGCTTCGCATCGTGGTTAGCTTGGGGGATGCGTGTCTAACGCCGGCAGGTGCTTTGCAGAATCAGCCCAACCGAGCAGCCGCGCGTGCGACGATCTCGCCGCGCACTCTGCGCGATTCGGCGGTGCGTTTGTTGGCTTCTTCCAGTACGTGCTGGGGCGCGGTGTCCGGGCGGCCGGAGTCGAAGGGGGGCGCGGGGGCGTATTCAATCTGCAACTGCACCAGTTGCGCCGCCGCTTCGCTGTACAACTCGGCCGCCAGGGTGAGGGCGAAGTCGATGCCGGCGGTGATGCCGCCGCCGGTCAGCAGGTTGCCGTCACGGACCACGCGTTCCTGGACGGGGATGGCGCCGAGCGGGGCGAGCAGGTCGTGGTAGGCCCAGTGTGTCGTCGCCTTGCGTCCACGTAGCAAACCAGCCGCACCCAGCACCAGCGCGCCGGTGCACACCGAGGTCACGTAGCGCGCGGTCTGTGCCTGGGCCTTGAGGAAGTCCAGGGTCTGCGGGTCTTCCATCAGTGCGCCCACGCCGGAACCGCCGGGTACGCAGATCACATCCAGGCGCGGGCAGTCGGCGTAGGTCATGGTCGGGGCGAACACCAGGCCAGTGCTGGAGGTCACGGGTTCCAGGTCTTTCCACACCAGGTGCAGTTTCACCTCCGGCAGTGAACCCAGCACGTCGTAGGGGCCCGTGAGGTCCAGCTGCTGGATGCCGGGGAACAACAGAAAGCCGATCTGCAAGGTCATGAATGAAGCTCCGTGAAAGGGGTGGACGGCTTCACTCTAGAGGCCTAGGCTTTGGCGAATACGCCATTGAACCCACGAATCACGCCAATCATGCCTCGAATCGTTCACGTCCTCGCTTTCGATAACGCCCAGGTGCTTGATGTGACCGGGCCGCTGCAAGTCTTCGCCTCCACCAATGACCTGGCGCGCCAGCGCGGTGAACCCTTGCCTTACGCGGTCTCGGTGATCGCCGCTCAAGCGGAGCCGGTGAGGACCTCCGCCGGCCTGGCCCTGGTGGCCGAGCCGTTGCCCGCTGCGGACGCGCCGTGCGACACATTGGTGATTGCCGGCGGTTGGGGTGTGTACGGTGCTGCCGAAGACCCGGCGCTGGTGGACTGGGTGCGCGAGAAAGCCAGGCACACCCGGCGCATGACGTCAGTGTGCACCGGCGCGTTCCTGCTGGCCGCCAGCGGCATGCTCGACGGTTGTCGCGTGGCCACTCACTGGACCCGTTGCGAAGAGCTGGCGCGCAAATTTCCGTCGCTGACGGTGGAGTCCAACCCGATTTTCATCCAGCAGGGCGCCGTCTGGACGTCCGCCGGTGTCACCGCTGGTATCGACCTGTGCCTGGCGCTGGTGGAGGAAGACCTGGGTCGCGCCGTTGCCCTGGAAGTGGCGCGGCACCTGGTGGTGTTCCTCAAGCGCCCCGGCGGCCAATCGCAATTCAGCGTGACCTTGTCCCTGCAAAAAGACGACAGCCGCTTCGCCGAACTCCACGCCTGGATGGCCGAAAACCTGACCCTCGATCTGAACATCCCCACCCTGGCCGCCCAGGCCGGCATGAGCGAGCGCAGCTTCGTGCGCCACTACCGCGCCGAAACCGGCCAGACCCCGGCACGCGCCGTCGAGTTGATCCGGGTTGAAACCGCGCGCCGCCAACTGGCGGACAGCACGGCGTCGATCAAACGTATTGCTGTGCAATGCGGGTTTGGCTGTGAAGAGACCTTGCGACGCAGCTTTCTGCGCGCGCTGGACGTCACGCCCCAGGCCTACCGCGAGCGCTTTTCGCCAAGCAGTTCCAGCAGCGCATCAAGTGTGGCCTGCGGCGCTTCCTGAGGCATATTGTGGCCCACGCCCGGCAGCACTTGGCGCCGGTAAAACCCGCTGAAATGCTCGATGTCGTCATCCACGTCGGACGGCGGACCCACGCCATCATCGGCGCCGCACAACGAAATGCTCGGCACTGAAATTGCCGGTTGCAGGGCCAGCGCGGCTTCAATGGATTCCAGCGCCGGGTCGCCGGGCGCGTACATGAAACGATGGCGATACGAGTGAATCACCACCTCGACAAAATCCGGGTTATCGAACGACGGCGCCGTCTGGTCATACAGGCTCGGCCCCTCGGCCCAGGACGGCGACCACAGTGCCCACAACAGCTTGCACAGTTCACGCCGGTTGGCGGTCAAGCCGTCCACGCCGCGCTGGGTATGGAAGTAGAACTGGTACCACAAGCGATGCTCCGTGACAGGCGCCCGTGGCTTGAGGGATTTGGCAATGTCCTGGATGTTGTAGCCATCCGCGGTCACCAACCCGCGCACCCGCTCGGGCCACAGCGCTGCGACGATACACGCGGCACGCCCACCCCAGTCATAGCCCGCGAGGGTCGCCTGGGGAATGTGCAGCGCGTCCATGAAATCCAGCAAGTCCTTGGCCAACGCCGCCTGCTGTCCGGAACGCATCACCTGCGCATTGATAAAGCGCGTCGGGCCATAACCGCGCAGGTACGGCACCAACACCCGGCACCCGCGCGCGGCCAGTACCGGCGCGATCTCATCATAGCCGCGCGGGTCATAGGGGAAGCCATGCAGCAGGATCACAGGCGTACCGTCGACGGGGCCGTGGGCTTCATAAGCCACGTCGAGCATGGAGGTGCGCACGAAGTGCAGGGGGAAGGCGGTGGTCATGGTGGGCTCCTGTCAGGTGCTGGAACTCTAGTCGAAGGGCGTGACGGGATGGGGTGGGATTGAAGGCAGTGGGGTTACTTGTCCAGGCCGAGGTCGGCGCGGCTTGCCACGTGCTTGAAGTGATGCCGCCACAAATCCACCCCCAGTTGCCCCGACCGGTCCAGTGACGAGCCCACTGTCAGGTCGCTGATCAAGGTTGGCTGCAGCCCCGCATCAAACAACGCAAACCCTGCCGCCAGCACGCAGGTTTCGGTCTGGATGCCGCACACCAGTACGCGCTCTGGCCCGAGGCTTTTGAGGTAGGCAACGGTCTCGGGTGTCGGCGCGTAGCCGTGCTTGATGAAGATGCGGTCGGCTGCAATCAGGCTCTGGTCATTCGGCGCCGGCTGCCAGCCGAGTTGCCGGACGAAGGGGGTGACGCTTTCGTCATGGCGCTCCACGGTGGCGACTGACGGCATGCGACCCAGCAGGGAGTTGATGCCGTCCACCAGCCACGCCGGCGGGTTGAAGGAGGGTTGCACGTCGATGATCAGCAGTACCTGGCGCATGGCGTTCCTGTCCGTGGTCGAGGGGCTGCCCATTGTGCACACGCCTCCTCAGGGTTGCCAGGTGGTTTTCTCGCCGCTGAGCTTGCGGTCCAGGAACGTCGCCGCGCTGATCAACGCCAGGTGGCTCAAGGCCTGGGGCGTGTTGCCCAAGTGGCGGGCCTGGCTGTCGAATTCCTCTGCGTACAAACCCAGGGGGTTGGCGTAGCGCAGCAGTTGTTCGAATTCCAGGTGAGCTTTTTCCACTTGGCCGGCGCGGGCCAGGCATTCGACATACCAGAAGGAGCAGGCCGCGAACGCGCCTTCGGTGCCTTGCAGGCCGTCGATCTGGCTGTCGTCGTTGCGATAGCGGTAGACCATGCCGTCGCGTACCAGGCTTTTCTGGATGGCTTCCAAGGTCGAGAGCCAGCGCGGATCGCTCGCCGCGACAAACCGCACCAACGGCATCAGTAACATCGAGCCGTCGAGCGCGGTGCTACCGGTGTGCTGCACGAAATGCCCGCGTTCCTCGTTCCAGAAGTTGCTCCAGATATCGGCGTAGATCGCTTGGCGGGTCTGGTCCCAGCGCGCGAATGGCGCCGGCAGCGACCGCTTGGACGCCAGGCGGATGGCACGGTCCAGCGCCACCCAGCACATCAGCCTCGAGTGCAGGAAGTGATGCTGCTCGCCGCGCATTTCCCAGATGCCCACATCTTGGGTATTCCAGATCTCGCAAACCTGGTCGGCGACTTCCACGGTGTGTTTCCAGCCTTCGTGGGAAATGGCTTCCCCGTACTTATTGACCAAGTACACCGCGTCCATCAGCTCGCCGTAGATGTCCAACTGGATCTGGTCGAACGCCTCGTTGCCGATGCGTACCGGCTTGGCGCCGCCGTGGCCGCTGAAGTGATCGAGTTCGGCCTCCGGCAATTCCTGGCGGCCGTCGATGCCGTACAGGATATTGATCTTGGTCGGCTGGCTGCAGCAGTCGCTGACCCGGCCTTTGAGCCAGCGCATATAGGCGTTGGCTTCTTCGATAAAGCCCAGGCGCATGAAGGCGTAGACGGTGAACGATGCATCGCGGATCCAGGTGTAGCGGTAGTCCCAGTTGCGCTCGCCACCGGGCGTTTCGGGCAGGCCGAAGGTGGCGGCGGCGATGATTGCGCCGTGTTTGCGCGAGGTCAACAGCTTGAGGGCCAGCGCCGAGCGGTTGACCATTTCGCGCCAGCGTCCGCGGTAATTCGATTGCGCGATCCAGCCGCGCCAGAACTTCAAGGTATGGGCCAGCGCCAGGTCGGTGCAGCCGCAGTCCACGCGTTCATCCTCCTGGCCGCCGAGAACGAACTCGGCACCTTCTTCCTGGCCCAGGGCAAAACTGGCCACGGCGGCGTTGTCCTCGATTTGCAGCGCGTGGCTGCCGGACAGGCGCAGTCCGGGTTGGCCGTCGGCACTGAAGACAACGGAGCCGTTATCCATGTCGGCGTGCGTCGGCGTGCGGGCGTAGTCATGCCGCACCGCGCAGCGCAGATGAAGCGTGGCCTTGCCACTGACCACCCGCACGCGGCGGATCAGCAGGGGCAAGTCATCGATTTCTTCGCTGATGACCAGCAGGTCGGTGATCTCGACCACGGCGTCGTCGCTGAGCCAACGGGTCTGCAGCACGTTGGTGTCGGGCAGGTAAATCTGTTCGCGGCGCGCGTTGGGCAGGTCCGGGGTGAGCTGGAAGATCCCGGCGTCGGGGCTGTCCAGCAGTGCGCAGAAGATCGACGGGCTGTCGAATTCCGGCCAGCAGAAAAAGTCGATACTGCCTTTGTCATTCACCAAGGCGGCACTGCGCATATCGCCAATAATGCCGTGGGCATCGATGGCGCTCTGTTGTTCGTTCTTCAAATCAACCATTGCCACGAAACTCCGGATATAGACTCATGCCGCCGTCAATAAAAAGCGTGCTGCCGACGACATAGTCGGACGCATCACTGGCCAGCCACACAACGGCGTTGGCCACATCTTCCACATCGCCTACTCGACCGTAGGGGATCAGCTTGAGCAGTTCCTGTTCCGCCGCGCCTTGGGTGGCCGCCCGGTTAATCGCCGTACGGATCGCCCCCGGCGCAATGCCGTTGATGCGGATGCGCTGTTCGCTGACTTCCTGGGCGAGGGTTCGCATCAACATTTCCACGCCGCCCTTGGATGCTGCGTAATTCACGTGCCCGGCCCAGGGGATCAACTGGTGCACCGAGCTCATATGAATGATTTTGCCGGCAGCCCGCGACACGCCTTCGCGCACGCCCTGGCGGTTGAAAATGCGCACGGCCGCACGGGCGCACAAGAACTGGCCAGTGAGGTTGACGCCAATCACCGTATTCCAGTCCTCGAGACTCATGTCCACCAGGTTGGCGTCCTTCTGCATACCGGAGTTGGCCACCAGGATATCGAGGTGGCCGAAGGCATCCAGGGTCTGGGCAAACAGCCGTTCCACGTCTTCTTCTATTGATACGTTGGCGCCGATGGCAATCGCTCGGCCACCCTCGGCGTTGATCTGCTCGGCCAACGCCTCGGCCGGGGCGGCCTGGCTGTTGTAATTCAGCACCACGGCCGCTCCGGCTTGCGCCAGGGCCTTGGCCGCGCCGGCGCCGATTCCGGAACTGGCGCCTGTCACCAGGGCCACTTGTTTCTCCAACGAGATACGCATTGCTCACCGACCTTAAAATTCGTGAGTTCAAGTAGCTGACTGACGGCGCGCAAGGGAAGTTCATCCGTGTGAATTTAGCGACTACAACCATGGTGAAAAATGGAATAAAAGAACTATAAAAAATAACCATAAGATACTAAAAAACCGCTCAAAAGCGTTTGACAGGCTTTTTCGTCGCGTGTCTTATAGGCACACCTCAGCCCGCTCCGTTGGTAGTTCGGAAGTCATCGCGGGGCCACCTATAAGAGATATCTATGTGCCATTCGGCCGATATAGGGGAACTACCAGGTCAGGTAAAAACAGCAGCCTTAGTTGGCGTGCCTAAGTTAGTCATCTTCGATTGCGACGGTGTGCTCGTGCAAAGTGAAGAGATAACCCTGTCTGTGTTGATCGCCATGCTTAATGCGCTTGCTCAGCGCGAGACGATGCTTGATGTCACCCGTTTTATTGAGCACTTTCGTGGGCGCAAGATTGCCGATTGTTTGCGTGAGGCTGAACAGCTTTTAAATATCAGCCTGGAGGCTGAGTTTGAACAGCACTTTCGCCAGCAGGCATGGGAAGCGCTGACACTCAGTTTAAAAGCCACAGAGGGAATGATTGAAGTACTGGAAGGCCTGGCGGTTCCTTATTGCGTTGCGTCGAGTGCGCCGCGCAATAAGATCGAACACTGTTTGCGTATGACCGGGCTGCTTCCTTATTTCGAAGGGCGAATATTCAGTTGTTATGAGTTGGGTCGTTGGAAACCGGATCCCTTGGTGTTTCTGACCGCCTGTGACACCTACGGTGTTGATGTCAGTGATGCCGTGGTGGTTGAAGACAGTGTTACCGGCATTCAGGCGGCGGTTGCCGCCCATATAAGTGTCATCGGTTTTGGCCCAGCCCATCGGCATTCGCAGTTGGCCGCCGCCGGCGCAGTGCCCATTACCGATATACGTGAATTACTGGCCATTTTTAATTGATCTCATTACTCAGGGAGGAGGCGTCGTGAACACACTTGGTTACCCGGAGCGGCTTAAACGCAACGATCAAAGCTCGCAAGTTTGGTGGGATTCATCGCCTGCCGTGTACCTGCCCTACAAACAACACCTGCTGGAAAAGTACCCGGCGGCGGCCACTTATATAGAAGCCTTGATGCCGGATGAATTCTCAGCGCCTTGGGGCTTGTGCAGCGTGACCACCAACCCCCGGTTGGTGACGGCCGTAATCCTCGAAAAGCGCGAGTATTGGTCTTCACGCTTCAACCTGGCCAGCCTGTCTCCAGCTGAGTTGCGCAAGCAGTTGTACAACGAGGTCATCCTCGAAGGGGCTGCGACGCTCAAGCCGCGCTGGGTTCAATCGGCCCAAGCCGAAGGCTGGATTTCCGCGCAAGTCGACCCGGTGGACGTGCGCTGCACCGAGCGCATGACCGCCAGGGGCCTGGAGCTGCAGCGCCTGGCGCCGAACGTGATGGTCAAGGTGCCGGGCAGCCTGGAAGGCATGGCAACCGTTGAACAACTGGTGGCCCAGGGCGGGTCGGTGAATATCACGTTCTGCTTCACGGTCGCCCAGTTCCAGGCGGGTATCCAGGCCATCGAGCGCGGCAGGGCGACCGCGCGCAGCAACGGGATCGACACCAGCCACTGCAACTACGTCATTACCTTCATGATTGGGCGCTTCGCCTGCCAGCCTGAATTCACGCTGCAAGCGGCGGAACGCGGCCTGGCATTGAGCGCCGAGGAGCTGCGCTGGGCCGAACTGATGATCTACGAGCAGATCCAGGCGCTGGTGGCGGCCTCGACCGTGCCGGTCAAAACCCTGCTCTCGAGCATAAAGGTCGACGTGGACGAGCGGGGCAACAAGCACTGCTGGCACCTGGAAAAAACCGGGCAGACGGCGACCTGCTATACGCTGACCCCGGAGGTGGTGGAGTTTCTGATCGAGCGCGAAAGCCACGGCAAACCGGTGGCGCCCGCCGTGCAGCCGCAGAAGCCGCCGGCGGCAACCTTCGCCAAGCTGATTCGCATCCCGTATTTCTACGAAGCCTACTTTGTCGACAGCATCGAGCCGTACGACTTCGGCAACCACGAAGCCTTCATCAACGCCTGCAACGAGGCCAACAGTGCGCACCGACGCCTGGCCGACTTCTGCGTTCGGCTTTGCCCGGTGACCAAACCCTTCAAGCGCGCACTCAATGCGTTGCTCGCCGCCGAATTCGGGGTGATCGCATGAACCGTATGATCGGGTTATGGGCCCATCCACGTTCGCGCTCCACCGTGCTGGAGCGTGTGTTTATCGAGCGGGGGGACTTCGAGGTCTTTCATGAACCCTTTGCGCACATGGCCTTTTCCGAGGACTCGGCGATTCCTTCGGATGAGTGGGATCACAGTTTGCCCACGACTTACGAGGGTATAAAAGAGCATCTTCTCAAGGCCCGCGAGCGCACTAACGTGTTTCACAAAGATATGTGCTACCACTGCCTGGATGACTTGAAAGTGGATGTCGGCTTTCTTGCGCAACAGGACAATGTCTTTCTGATTCGCGAACCCGCCAGCAGTATTATTTCTCATCATCGGGTGCACCCCGATATGCCGTTGCAGGCCATTGGGCATAAAGCGCTGTATGACATCTTTTGTGTGGTCACCAAACTAACCGGCAAAGTGCCTTATGTGATTAATGCCGATGATCTGGCGGCCGACCCGGAGCGAGTTATTCGCAAACTCTGCGATCACCTGGGTATTGAGTTTTTGCCACAGGCCATGACATGGAAACGTGAATGTCCACAACAATGGAAAACCTGGCGCAGTTGGCATGTGGCGGCAGAAAACAGTGAGCGTATTGTGTCGCCGGATAATCAACCGGTTGATGTGCAGGCATTCGAACAGTTTCCGAAGTTAAAAGCGATGTATGAATACCATCGGACCTTTTACGCGCGCATGAATGAGTTTTGTCAATAAGGATTGTTGTATGAAGAAGCTGATTGTGACCGGGGCGGCCAACGGAATTGGTCGGGCAACTGTTGAAATGGCGATACAGCAGGGCTACTTCGTTATTGGTGCGGACAAGGATGCCGAGGGGCTTGAAGTGTTGCAGGGACTTTATGGCCCCGATGTATTCGACGCGCAGGTTGCCGACTTTTCCGATATGGCCGTTATCAAGGGTTTTATTCCGGCCCTGTATGAACGCCATGCGACTATTTACGGGTTAGTCAATAATGCCGGTATTTATCACGGCAAAAGTGTCTATGCCTATTCCGATGAGCAGATAGACGAGATCCTTACCGTCAACCTCAAGGCCCTGGTCTATCTCTCCAAGGACTTCGCCGAGCGGGAAATGCAGCACGAAGCCCCACGCAGCATCGTCAACATCGCTTCGGTGGCCGGTGAGGTGGGCAGCTGCGACGCCCTCTACGGTGCCACCAAGGCGGCGGTGATCGGCCTGACCAAGGCCAACGCCTGGAACTTCGCCCCGTTCGTGCGGGTGAACGTGGTGTCCCCGGCACTGATCCACGAAACCGCCATCTACGGCACCATCCCCGAATACCGCCGCGCCGAGTACGCCCGCCAGGAGGTCCTCAAGGACCCGATCCTGCCCAGTGGGGTGGCCGAGGTCATCTTGCTGCTGGTCGGCGATGCCATGCGTCACATCACCGGCCGGGTGATTCCGGTCGACAACGGAGCCTACCCACGGTGAGCCATTCCATGCGCAAGAAAAAGCTGCTGCTGGTGGGCGCCGGCAACCTGTGCCTGCAGATCCTCAAGATACTGGGGCCAAAAAACGCCTTCGAGTTTGTGGTGCTGGGCCGCAATGAAGAGGCGACGCTGCGGTTGTGTAACCTGGTGGCGCTGTCGTGTGCGCAGCTGGGGCAATTCATCGCGATCAAGCCGGTGATTGCCGACCTCACGGACATTGGCAAGGTCGCGCAGCTGCTGCGCGAAGAGGCGCCGGACATGCTGGTGAACTGCGCGTCGCTGCAGTCATGGCGGGTCATCACCGGGTTGCCCAAGCTGTCATTCGAAAAGCTCGACCAGGCCCAGTTCGGCCCCTGGCTGCCCATGCACCTGACGTTGATGCACTGCCTGATGCAAGCGGTAAAAGCCTCCGGCATCACGACGAAGACCGTCAATGCAGCGTTCCCGGATGCGGTCAATCCGATCCTGGCGCGCATCGGCCTGGCGCCGGACATCGGCGTGGGCAACGTGGCCAATCTGGTCCCGGCGGTGCGTCTGTCCATTGCCCGTCTGCTGGAATGTGCGCCCGCCGATGTGCAGGTGCAGCTTTATGCCCAGCATTACTTCAGCCACTACGTGCCGCGCGGTGGGCTACCTCCACGTGCCAGCTATCGCCTGTTGCACGAGGTGCGCGACCGACCGGACGTGGCGCGCCTGCCGGCCGAGGCGATTTTCTCAACGGTGAAGTCCGAGTACCGCCGCCTGGGCGGGGTGGACGGGCAGTTTCTCACCGCGTGTTCTGCGGTCACGGTCATCGAAGGGCTGTTCTCGCCCACGCCGGTGCTGGTGCATGCGCCGGGTCCTCTCGGGCTGCCGGGCGGGTACCCGGTGCGGCTTCACGATGGACGGATCGAGGTGCAGTTCTCCGAGGCCTGCCCCCAGGACGATGCGGTGCGCCTCAATACCATCTGCCAGAGCCAGGACGGCATCGACGAAATCCACTGCGATGGTTCGGTCACCTACAACCCGCAGTGCATGGCCGTCATGCAATCGATGCTGGGCTATGCCAAGCACACCATGTCCATCGAGCAGTCCGCCGAGTTTGCCCGCGAGTTGGCGAGCAAATACTTGTCCTTCAAAAATTCAACCTGGTAGGTGTGTGATGAATCAGATGTCGGGGCGCAAGCACAACGAAGTTGCCAGTTATGCCACGCAGTATTCGGCGGATTTTGTCGAGCGTTGGGATGAGTTGATTGATTGGGAAAAACGCAAGATAGGGGAGGACGGCTTCTTTGAACACTTGCTGCGACGTCACGGCGTGCAGTCGGTGATCGACGTTTCGACGGGCAGTGGCTTTCATGCTGTGCAGCTCAAGCAGGCGGGGTTTGATGTGGTCGCCACCGATGGCAGCAGCACCATGTTGACCAAGGCGCGGGCGAACTTTCGCAAACATGGCCTGGACATCCAGTCCCATTATCGGGACTGGCACTCACTGGACGCCCAGGAGCTTGGCCAGTTCGATGCGGTGGTGTGCCTGGGCAGTTCGCTGTGCCATGTGTTCGCCGCGCACGACCGGCTGCAGGTGCTGGCGAAATTCAGGGCCTTGCTCAAGCCGGGTGGCCTGCTGATTGTGGACCAGCGCAATTTCTTCGCCATCCGTGCCGGCAAATTCAAAGCCAGCGGCCATTACTACTACTGCGGTACGAACGCTTCGGTGAGCCTGGGACAGGTCGATGAGCACCTGTGTGAGTTCATCTATTCCTTCGATAACCAGGAGCAGTACAGGCTGCAGGTTTATCCGCTGTTGCCGGGGGAGTTGAAGGGAGAAGTACTCAAGTCCGGATTTACCGACCATGAGAGCTACGGTGATTTCGAACGTGACTACGACATGATGGATTGTGATTTCGTCATCCACACTGCGCGCGCCGAATAAGGAGGCTAGATGAGCACACTCGTACAGAGCAATGCCCGCCCACTGGACAGCGTCGTGCTGGCGATCGTCCTCACCGGGTTCGTGGCCAGTACCTATGGCTTCGGGGTTTACCTGTTCGCCAACCTGGTGGTGGACATGCGCCGCGACATCGGCTTCGACTACACCACGGTGGGCCTGATCACCGGCGGCGCGCAGATCGGCTTCCTGCTGTTTTCATCGGTCACCAGTGTCATCAGCCGATATTTCGAGGGCTGGAAAATCAGCCTGGTCTCCACCGTGATGACCTCCCTGGCGTTGCTGGGCCTGAGCATCAGTCACAGTATCTGGTTGTCGGGCGCTTTGTTGATCCTGCTCGGCGGCTGCTCCGCGTCGGTGTATATCCCATTGGCGGAGATCGTCACCAAGGGTTTCAGCCCGGGCAATCGCTCGCGGGTCATGGGGCTGATCTCCAGCGGCACCAGCTATGGCGTGTTCATCAATGGCTTGCTGGTGTCGTTCCTGACCTTGAATGGCGGCTGGCGCTCGATCTGGCTCACCGCCGGGCTGATCTCGGTAGCCCTGTGCGTGGTGGCCTGGTTTCTGTTGCGCAACCTGTCGGCAAGCCAGGACACCGGGTTCGCCGGGGAGCGCGCCAGCGCGTCGGACAGCCACCAACCGTGGCTCAGTCGCTCGTTGTACCTGACCTGGGTCATCGCTTTTCTCAATGGCATGGCGCTGCTGCCGTTCCAGACTTACCTGGCGCCGTTCCTTCGCGATGAATTGGGCGTGTCGGTACGGGATGCCGGCTTTGTGTGGACCACTATCGGTGCCGTGGGCATGGCGTCGGGGTTCCTGGTGGGATGGATTGCCGACAAGGTGGGCGTGCGGGCGTCGCTGGCGATGTGTTTCCTGAGCGCGGGGCTGGCCGCCACGCTGGTGTTCAGTTTCAACAGCCTTGCGCTGTTCTACCTGGCCGCGTTTTTGTTTGCGTTGGCGTTCTACCCCATCTTCGGGCTGGTCCCCAGTTACATCGGGCAGATCGTGCCGGTCAGCCGGCTGACCCAGGCCTTCGGCATTGCCAACGTGTTGATCGGCCTGGGTGGCGTGTGCGGCAACTTCCTGGGCGGTTTTTCCAAGGACCTGACCGGGTCGTTCTCGACGGTCTACTGGGTGGTTGCGCTGTTGCTGTTCGTGCAATGCGTGATGGTGTTCATGTTGGGTAAACAGCCTGTTCCAGTGAGGGAGGGTGAGCGGCCATGAGTTATTTTCCTGAGCGTCCAAACCAGAATCTGCACGCGTTTGCGTTCAGCCACCGGCGTGGCGAACACGCGCGGATACAGCACAAGCCGGCGGTGATCTGGATGACCGGCATCTCCGCGTCCGGCAAGTCGACCATCGCCGATGCGCTGGACCTCGCCCTGCAGGAACAGGGGCGGATCACCGCGATTATTGATGGCGACTCGGTACGTGGCGGGCTGTGCCGGGACCTGGGTTTTACCGACAGCGACCGTGACGAGAATATCCGGCGGGTCGCCGAGGTCGCGCGATTGATGCTGGAGGCGGGGCTGATCGTGATCGTGGCGCTGATCTCACCGTCGTCGGCCAGCCGCCACTACGCGCGCTCGATCATCGGCAATGAGTTTTTTGTCGAAGTGCACGTGGACGCGCCCTTGGCAACCGCCGAACAACGCGACCCCAAGGGCCTGTATAAAAAAGCCCGCGCGGGGTTGATCAAGAACTTCACTGGTATCGACTCCCGCTATGACGTGCCGGTGTTTCCGGAAGTGCACCTGAATACCCAGGCGCTTTCAGTGGAAGAGTCGGTCGCAACGATTCTTGACTGGGTGGCGCATAACGACGATCGCAACTAGCCGTCTGTCTTTGCGTCGTGGGGGCAGTGTTTGCAACGCGAAAAAACAAGGTAATCTGCGCCATCGCACGGAGAACGCGTTTTTTCAGGAGCAGGCATGACACATTTTACGGGCACTGCAAAATCGATCCGTCTGATTGGTGGGGCCCGGGTATTGGACTTTATCAATACCACCAACGGCCGTCGTCCCGGTACGGCGCTCAAGGTCATGGAAGAACGGCTCACCAGTTTTCAGTTCTTCTTTGAATGGGCGTTGCATGCCGCGCTGATCTCCCCCCGGGAGTTTGAAGACTATAAGCCGATGGTGTTTGAGCCATCGATGGCGTACCAGCCGAACCTTGACGCGATCATCGCGTTCAGGGAATGCCTGTACGCCGTTTTCTACCCGTTGTCGTTGCAAGGTGCTGCGCCCGATGGCGCCTTGCAACAGGTCAACGAGACTTTCCAGGAGGGCGTTGCCCGTCGGGTGCTGCGTTCTGTCGAAGGCAAGCCTGCCTGGGGGTGGATGCCCTGCACCACTACGCAAGAGCTGACGGCCATGGTACTGGGGCGCCTGGCGATAGAGGCCACGCAATTACTGGTATCCGGTGATCTGCACGCGTTGCGCAGTTGTGGCGCCACGGACTGCGATTGGGTGTTCCTCGACATCTCCAAGAATAAACAGCGCAAGTGGTGCCAGATGAGCGTGTGTGGCAGCCGGGAGAAGCTCAGCCGTCTCAAGCAGGTGGCGAGCCCGCAATAGATTCAACGCGGTGCGCGTACGACGGGTAGCAATTGCTCCACTTAATAGGAAGCATTACTATTCACGCCCCGCCTCCCCAGTGCTCCCGCGATGATCCCTCAGCCGCCCCGCAGAACAGGCTTTTTCGAACACTACGAAGAGTTGATCGGGACCTGGACGCGCCGCCTGAGAAACCGTCAGCAGGCCGAAGACCTGGCTCACGACACCTTTGTGCGGGTGCTGGAGTCAACCTCCTCTGAAGTAGAGCAACCGCGTGCCTATCTGCATCAAACGGCGCGTAATATCGCAGTGGACGCTTATCGACGCGAAGACCGTCGGGAAGCGATCACGCTGGAAGCCTTTGATCAGAGTTCGCCCCACAGTGGCGACCCGGAGCACTTCATGCACGCGATCCAGTTGGCGGACTCTATCGAGCGGGCCCTGGCCGAACTGCCACTCAACTGCCGCAAGATTTTCATCTGGCAGAAAATCGAGGGCCTGACCCAGCAGGAAATCGCCGCACGCCTGGGGCTGTCTAAAAACATGGTGGAAAAGTATATGATCCGCACCCTGCGGCATCTGCGCGACCGCCTGGACGCGATGGCGCCATGACCGCCCGCCATGAAACAGGACCTTCCATGATGGATAACCGTGCCCGAGACGAAGCCGCGCAATGGTTTGTGCGCCTGCAAGACGCCGAGTTGAGCGTTGCCGAGCGCCAGCGCTTCGACGCATGGCGCCTTGAGCATGCCGACCATCAATATGAGTTCGACGTGCTGCAAGGCCTGTGGAGTGCCACCGACCTGCTGCCCAAGGCGCGCCTGCAGGCACTGTGTGAAGCGCCGGTAGAGCGCCCCAGACGTCGGGCTGTGTTGCGTTATGCAGTGGCTGCCAGCGTGGTGGCCATTGCCCTGGGGCTGGGCCTGTTCAGCGGGCTTGATCATCCCAAGCCCTACAGTGCCGAGTTCAGCACGCGCCTGGGCGAGCATCGCCAGGTGGCATTGCCCGATGGCTCGGTGATGGACCTCAACAGCCGCAGCATTGTCGCGGTGCACTTTGAAAAAGGCCGGCGCGGCGTGGAGCTCAAGCAGGGCGAAGCGATGTTCAGTGTCGAGCACGACACCAGCCGGCCTTTTGTCGTGGCCGCCGGGGCAGGGCAGGTGACAGTCACCGGCACGCGGTTCGATGTGCGTCGTGATGACGACCAGACCCGCGTCATGGTCGAGGCCGGTACCGTGAAGGTGCAAGGCCGTTCCCCGGACAAAGTGGTGACGCTCACCGCAGGCCTTGGGACCCATGTCGACAACAAGGGCCTGGTGGCGGCGGCCTACGGTGTGAACACCGAAGAGTTGACCGCCTGGCGCACGGGCAAGCTGGTCTTCAACAACGCATCGTTGGGCGAAGTGGCCCGGGAAGTCTCGCGGTATCGCGAGCAACCGCTGCGGGTCAGCACGCCGACGGTGGGCAACCTGCGCCTGACCAGCGTGTTCAAGGCCAACGATACCGATGCCTTGCTCAAGGCGTTGCCGCACATCCTGCCGGTCGCCGTGCGCACCTTGCCGGACGGCAGCCAGGAAATAATTTCACGCTGACATTCAGGTTTTTTTCGAGTTCTTCGTCTTCTCCTGCAACTGCAACTGGTTTGCATTAACAGCCGCATACTTTTGCGATCACAGGACTAGGTTCGACGTGAAAAAACTTGCCGTTAACAACAATAAAATTTCCCGCTGGGCGCCGCTCGCCCTGGCGCTTGCGGTGAGTGCCGCGCTGCCCGTGGCCTACGCCGCCGAGGCCATTCACATCCAGGCCCAGCCTTTGGGCGCGGCCCTCAGTCAATTGGGCCAGCAGACTTCCCTGCAAGTGTTCTTCAGCCCTGACATGGTCGCCGGCAAGCAAGCCCCTGCGGTAGACGGCAACCTTTCGCCAGAACAAGCTCTGCGCCAGTTGCTGCAAGGCAGTGGCCTGGACTACCAGATCGATGCCGGTTCCGTGACCCTGCGCCCGCTGAGCGGCGGCACCGGTGAAGCCGGCTCGCCCCTGGAACTGGGCGCCACCGACATCAAGGTTGTCGGCGACTGGCTCGGCGATGCCAACGCTGAAGTGGTGCAGAACCACCCCGGCGCGCGCACGGTGATCCGTCGCGAAGCCATGGTGGAGCAGGGCGCAATGAACGTCGGTGATGTGCTCCGGCGTGTGCCGGGTGTGCAAGTGCAGGAATCCAACGGTACGGGCGGCAGCGATATTTCCCTCAACGTCGGCGTACGTGGCCTGACGTCGCGCTTGTCGCCACGCTCCACCGTGCTGATCGATGGCGTACCGGCGGCGTTTGCGCCCTATGGACAACCACAATTGTCGATGGCACCGATTTCCGCCGGTAACCTGGACAGCATCGACGTGGTACGCGGTGCCGGTTCCGTGCGTTATGGGCCACAAAACGTCGGTGGTGTGATCAACTTCGTGACCCGCGCCATCCCCGAGAAATTCTCCGGCGAAGTCGGCACGACCCTGCAAACCTCCGCCCACGGTGGCTGGAAGCACGTCGATAACGCCTTTATCGGCGGCACCGCCGACAACGGCATCGGCGCTGCCTTGCTGTACTCCGGCGTCAACGGCAACGGTTACCGCAACAGCAACAACTCCAACGACATCGACGACGTGATCTTCAAGACCCACTGGGCACCGACCGACCAAGACGACTTCTCGCTGAACTTCCACTACTACGACGCCAGCGCCGACATGCCCGGTGGCCTGACCCAGAAGCAGTTCGACGCCAACCCGTACCAATCGGTGCGTGACTGGGACAACTTCAGCGGGCGCCGCAAGGACGTGTCCTTCAAGTACATCCGCCAGATCGACGACCGCACACAGGCCGAAGTGCTGACCTACTACTCCGACAGTTTCCGTGGCAGTAACATCGCCAACCGTGACCTCAAGACGATCGGCTCTTACCCGCGCACCTACTACACCTTTGGCATCGAGCCGCGGGTGTCCCATGTGTTCGACGTGGGCCCGAGTACCCAGGAAGTCAGCCTGGGCTATCGCTACCTCAAGGAAGGCATGCATGAGCAGGCCACCAGCCTGAACCTGGTCAACAATGTGCCGACCCCGGGTGGGCAGAGCGATGGTCACGTCTACCAGGACCGCACCGGGGGGACCGAGGCCAACGCGTTCTATATCGATAACAAAGTCGATATCGGCAAGTGGACCATTACGCCCGGTATCCGTTTCGAGGACATTCGTACAGAATGGCACGACCGCCCGGTGGTTGCCTTGAACGGCACGCGCACCCAGGAAAAACGCCGCGAAATCCACAACAACGAACCGCTGCCGGCCCTGAGCGTGATGTATCACGTTTCTGATGCCTGGAAACTGTTCGCCAATTACGAAACCTCGTTTGGCAGCCTGCAATACTTCCAGTTGGGCCAGGGCGGCACAGGCGACCAGACCGCCAATGGCCTGAACCCGGAAAAAGCCAAGACCTACGAGGTGGGGACGCGCTACAACGACAATGTCTGGGGCGGTGAGCTGACGTTCTTCTACATCGACTTCTCGGATGAACTGCAATACGTCAGCAATGACGTGGGCTGGACCAACCTCGGCGCGACCAAGCACACCGGTATCGAAGCCTCGGCCCACTACGACCTGTCGAACCTGGACCCACGCCTGGATGGCCTGACCGCCAACGCCGGCTTCACCTACACCAAGGCCACCTCCGAAGGCGACGTGCCGTTCAAGGGCCGCGACCTGCCGCTGTATTCCCGTGAAGTCGCCACCCTCGGGCTGCGTTACGACGTTAACCGCTGGACCCATAACCTGGATGTGTACGCCCAGTCCGGCCAGCGTGCGCCCGGCACCACGAGTACCTACATCACCCGAGGCACCGCCGATGGCCAATTTGGCGATATCCCTGGCTACGTCTCGGTCAACGTGCGCAGCGGCTATGACTTTGGCGAGCAGTTGTCCAACCTGAAACTGGGTGTCGGCGTGAAAAACGTTTTCGATCAACAGCACTACACCCGTTCCAGCGACAACAATGCCGGGCTGTACCTCGGCGAGCCACGTACGTTCTTCGTGCAGGCCAGCGTCGGGTTCTGATCCACGCCACGGTGTCAGGAAAAGTCGCAGCCCCCTTCAGGGCTGCGATTTTTTTTGCCCGTTTCCTACACCTCTACAGCGCGTTCGGCGGTCTGCTCCGGAACTGATTCCGACGCAAGCCCCACACAGGGGCATACCTGATGGGCTTCGACGCTACGTTGGCGCCTCAGTCTGAAGGTCACGCTCACTGTATTGGAGAAACTCATGTCGATATCGACCCACGATGCATCCGTACCTGCTTCAACCACGCCCAACCGAGCGTTGGCAGACGACAAGCCTTTGGTCAAACCCGACGGCCCGGCGCCTGCTGGGCTTTCCTTCAAGGACCATGCCACCGTAACTGTCAGTTTTCACTCCCATGAGAAAAAGTCCGGGCCCGTGTTTAGTGATCCTCATGCAGCCGTGGAACGTCAAATGCCGGGTCAGAACAAGGTGTCCATGCTGCACAGTTTCCTGAATGGTCTCAAAGACTGGATAACCAGTTTGTTTAGTGGTTTCCGGCCACCGATGCACCCAGGGTGTGGTAGTAAACCGCCACCCAGGCCGAATCCTAGTGAGAGCAGCCCACCACCGCGACCTACTCCCACGGTCGGCAGGCCGTTCCCGACCCCGCCAGGCGGCGTTGACACCCAGTACTCCTTGAAGAACAACGAACAGTTGGCGCAGCAGTTGCTGGACAACTTCAGGGCCTTTCGGGACCCCAAGAACCCAGGTTATATCAGCGCTGACAGTATTCATGAGATGGCGAATAAAAAGTGCTCCAGTGATCCCGTCATGAACGAGAACATTCGCCTGGCCAAGGAAATGCTGCGACGTCCGGAGCTGATGAATGCCATCGACCGTCACAGCTCCACCGGTGCACTGGATGGTTTGATCGACCGAGAAAATCTGCGCCTGGTCATCAACGGGGACAACTATTTCAAATACCACAGCGACAAAGACGTGGTCCAAGAGCTGCTCGAGCATTTCAAAGAATTGCGGGGCAGCCAGTGGGACCTGTCCCTGCAGGTCAACGACCTCAAACAGTTGGCTGCCAGCACGCTGACGGGGGATTCTGGGAAGGACCATCTGATCCAGTTGGCGCAGGAAATGCTCAAGCGCAGCGATTTAGTAACGAAATTGGACAACCTCGCGAGTCAAGACCGTGATGGCCGAATCAGTCTCCTGGCGCTTTTACTGGCGTCTCGCTGATCACTGTTCAGGCGCCGTAACCTGCTATGGCGCCACCTCCATTGCATGCAAACGGTGTGCGTCAATGTGCCACTTTCCTCCCAGCCAGCAGCTTTGATCACAACGGTCACTCTTCAGACAAAGCGTGAGAGCTAACCAATGACTTCAACCTCCTTCAAGTGCCCGCACCTTGGCGGCCAGGCGTTCAAAAGCAATAGCCATGAGCCGGCTCCTCCGGCAGCAGGGCGGGGCGTCGCTATGCAGGATTCGCAGGAGAATCCGTATACACATGACGTCGAAACCCGCCGAATGAAGGCCTTCGCTGGCCAGAGCACATTCCAGACACCGGTCGCCGATGACTTTTCCCGTAGCTTGGTCGAGTCTGGACTGTACCCGGTGGATGATTCCAAAGCGCTAGGGCGCGCCGGGGTCTTCGACGGCTTGAAGACCTGGTTGCGTCGACAGCGGTGGAATTGATTCCGGATGGCGGCATCGATTTACATGCTGTCATGGGTAATTACCGATCTGACGGAACTGCCCTATTTATCCAGCCACACATCAGGTACCCGTTTGCCTGGAATTCATTCGATGATTTCGGCGATTGCGGTGGCATTCACCGGACCGGTGTGTTTTGAAAAAGTTGGAGAAAATGAATGACTATCGAGGGTGTATCAAGACTCGGCCCGCCGGCCCTGGATTTCGCAACTGAGCGATCAACTACGCCACAACCGACCGCCCAGCCTAACACCTGGAATGAGGTCTATGCTGCGCAGGCAGACGTGACGCACAGGCCACGGATGTCGCGAATGGCGCAACCCGGGCTGAGTCACTTGAAGCTGCAGAATGCGCCCACGGCACGCCCGAGCATTAGCGAACCCGATGCAACATGGTCCGATGGTGAGTTGGTGGATGCGTTGAAAAGAGACTACGGTTCGCTGCATGCGTATCTGAAAGAGGGGCGATTGACGTACTCGGTATTGCGTCGGGTGGCCGCTGAATGATGGGGAAAAGCGAAGAGCTGAATAGAGTCGTCAGCGTCGTCCGCGAAATGCTCAAGCGTCCAGCACTGATTGACGCGATCATGAACCGCGACGGTGATATCACGCGAGACAGCCTCAGGGCCGCCGCCGCTGCGTTAACGGGCAACAGCTCGCCAAGCGAATTCAGCCAGGACCCCTTCCATGCCCAAGACAACGACTGTGTCGTCCAAGCTTTGCAAAAGCTGTTTGAGCAACTGAGGGATCCGACCAAGGACCGCACATTCCTTTTCGAACCGTACCAGTACCTCGCCATTGAAACGCTCATGAAGGTCATGCAGGACCCCTACGAGGTTGATCGCAAAGGCGCACCTGTACTGGAACTGTCTACCGGCATGCCCAAGCCCAAGTACAGCGAACTCTGCGTCTACACAGCGAAGAACATCATCGAGCGGCCGGGACTGCTGACCTCATTGGAGCGTGTCAACAGCCCGCGATTGTTCGGTCCGCCTCATTACGAAGGCTACCTCAGTAACAAGAGCCTTGAACTCTGGCGGGAGCGGTACAGGGCTCGCAAAGCACGCTGACGTTCACACCCTGAGGATTTTGCCGCTGATGGCCACCGCCGCCAGCAGCACAGCGATCAGCACAAAGGCGGTGCTCAGGCTGCTGCCATGGGCGATAAAGCCAATCAAGGCGGGGCCAGCAAGAATGCCGGCGTAACCCAAGGTGGTGATGGCTGGCACCGCAATGTGTTCCGGCATGACAGTTTGCTTGCCGACGGCGGTGTACAGCACCGGTACGATATTCGAACAGCCGGCGCCGACCAGCGCATAGCCGAGCAGCGCGGTTTCCCACGCAGGAAACAAGGTTGCCAGCAACATGCCTGCGGTGGCCAACGCACCACCTATCACGATGACGCGCGTGGCACCCAGGCGCCGCACAATGGCATCGCCGGTCAAGCGTCCCGCGGTCATGGTCAGGGCGAATGCTGCATAACCCAGGCCTGCATAAGCTTCATCCAGGCCGCGCTCGGCACTGAGGAACACGGCGCTCCAGTCGAGCACCGCCCCTTCGGCCAGAAACACGATAAAGCACAGGCAACCGATAAACAGCACCACACCGTGGGGCACGGCAAACGCCGGGCCAGAGCTTTCACTGCCATACGGCAACAGGTGCGGTGCAGCCTTGAGCAGCGCCGCCAGCGTGATGACGATCACCACCAGGGTCGCCTGCAGTGGCGACAAGCCCAGGCCCAGCAAGCCCGAGACGCCCGCCGCCCCGACAATCCCCCCGAGGCTGAACAGCCCGTGAAATCCCGACATCATGGTTTTACCGCTGGCGCGTTCAACGATTACTGCCTGCAGGTTGACTGTGGAATCCACCGTTCCCAGGCCGGCGCCAAACAGGAACAAGCCGGCCATCAGTAAGGGAATCGAACTGACCGTCGCCAGTATCGGCAATGCCAGGCAGATCATGATTGTCCCGGCGCTCAATACGCGTCGGCAGCCGAAACGCGAAGCCAATGCACCTGCTGCGGGCATGGCGATGATCGAACCGACGCCAAGGCACAGCAGCAACAGGCCCAGCGTGCCTTCACTCAGCCCGGCACGGGCCTTGGCATAGGGCACCAACGGCGCCCAAGCCGCGATGCCGAACCCGGCAATGAAAAAAGCGATACGGGTCGACATTTGCTCCAGCCGCCCGGGAACCACGGGCGCTGAGGTGGGGATGGCAGTCATGAAAAATCCTTGGTTTTGCGTTCAACGAACGATGTCCGGCGCGACATCCTTGCACATCAGGCCTTGGTGTGCGAGCCGGGTTCCCTTGGGATTCCGGCTGCCCTTAATTTTATTTTTACAACGTGGAACGCCAGGGCGGTTTGCGGCCACATAGGCAGTACCAAGTTGTAGGAGGCGGTCTGGAAGGTGCGTAATCCCAGCGGGAGCGTTTGAACCCCAGGGTTCTCGCGGTGGATTACCACCTTCCAGGCCGCTTCTGAAACCGCGTCAGTCAGGCATCGGTCTATAGGCGGTGACCTCAACGACTTGGGTGTTTGCCACCCGTACCAGCAGCATCCCTTGGGGATTGGTTTCTGTGCCCTTGTAACTCTCCAGTTGTTCACCTCCACCGGGTACCAGCCCGATGAATGTCTTGCGCCCTCTTCGTACAGCACTTCAACAGGCGCTTTTTGAAACGAGAGTCTTCATGGTTGCATCCTCCAACGTGAGAGGACGGCGTTTGCTCGACCGCACACGGACTTCGGCCTGATGAAAACGTCCATCCAGGGGAACTGAGAGTGTAGTGTTGCGTAGGATGTGTGGTGCCGAAATCCCATACAGTCGAAGACCCTTTTTTGATTTCGATCATCAACGCATTGTCTGGTGGATGACTCATGACCCTCTTCTACGACGCCCGCGGCAATATCTATGGCGTGGTCAGCCCGACCTCTTTGAGAGACAAGGGCATTGATATACCCGAGCGCGCTGACTTGGCTGCGGGCACTCGCAACCATTGGACAGCATCGGCCATTGCCTCTGAATGTGAGTGGGACTCTGCATCACGCCCGGCCGGTGGCAAGGCTCACCGCTGTGATGGCCTGCTGGTCGGGCCGTTCCAGGCCGAGCCACCGTTCGACCTGCTGATCGTCAACACCGACGGCTCCCTGGCCGAGCGCAGTGGCAATGGCTTGACGATTTTCGCCCAAGCCCTCACCGATCAGGGCCTGATGGACGCGGCCTGTGAGTTGCGGGTCCATCACGACCAAACGGATACGCTATCGCCAGTTGCCACGCGGGTGGAGCCCGCCGTTCGTGAACGGGTCGCGGGGTTCTGGCTGGAGCTGGGTGCGCCGGCGTTTGGTCCGACGGCGGTGGGTGCGCAGGCGGTTGGCCAGGTGTTTCTGGACCGGGCCGAACTGAGCCATGTCAGTGCGCTGGCGGCGATCAACCCTCAGTGGGCGACCAGTCAATTTGTTCGGGTAGGTAATCCGCACTGTGTGACGTTGGTCCAGCAACTATCAGCGTTGCCAGACAACGCCCAGATGCTGCAGCCAGCGCTGTTCGACCCCTTGAAGGCGATCGCCTTTGCGCCCCCGGTCGGTGGCGGCCAGCCATGTGCCGCGGGAGTCAACTTGCAATGGGCGGCGCGCCAGCCCGGCAACCGCGTCATTGCACGGGTGTTCGAGCGCGGAGAGGGGCCCACGGCGTCTTCCGGAACCAGCGCCAGTGCGGTGGCATGCGCGGCCTGGCGTGCGGGCTGGGTCGAGCGCGGTGAAGTCGCGGTGGTGATGCCGGGTGGCATTGCGCCGGTACGCTTGCACACTCAGGGCGATACGGTGCTGAGCGTCAGCCTGTTCGGTACTGCACGGTTGCAAGCATAAGCCTGTTGAACAGTTGACGCCGTGATTGGGTGTCAGCTGTTTCTCTTTTAGTTAGTTGCTCTTGCGAACGTTAATGTAGGGCATTTCTTGTTATTAAGAAGTGGCACATTGACTCGTTTTATTATTTTGTAAAAGACACTTCCAACTTTGCTGTACGAAACTTCTTTTTTATTTTAAAGCGGTCGATTTCCGCCCGTAATCGCTAAGCTTTGAAGCGTTGAGGCGCTTTTTCTCGGTGACGTGTTCTTTAACGAGAAAGAGTAATCCAGGGTGATCATTCATTAGCGGCGGGTAACAAAGGATGGTTAACGCGTTTGTTTCGTCACGTTTCAAACTGACACTTACAAGTATCAACATTGACTTCCAAGTGCTGGCATTCAAAGGCAGCGAGTTCCTTGACCAGCCGTTTTCCATGCGGGTGCAGGTGGTGAGTGAAGACCCTGCCCTTGACCTGCAAGCGTTGCTCCACCAACCCGCGTACCTGGACTTCGGTGAGGCGAATGGCGGCCTGCATGGACAGGTTTACGCCATCGGCCGCGATGGCCCCGGCCGGCGTGTCACGCGCTATCACCTGACCTTGGCGCCCCGCCTGGCTTGCCTTGCACACCGACGCGACCAGCGAATCTTCCAGCAGCGCAGCGTGCCACAGATCATCGCGGCAGTCCTTGAGCAACACGGCATCCTGGCAGACGCCTACGTGTTCGAGTTGGGCCCCGTGGTTTACCCGCCGCGCACATTCTGTGTGCAGTACGCGGAAAGCGACCTGCACTTTATCCAGCGGCTGTGTGAAGAGGAGGGCATTCACTACCATTTTCGTCACAGCGCGAACGCCCACTTGTTGGTATTCGGTGACGACCAGACGGTGTTTCACCGCTTGCCCGTGCAGCGCTATTGCACTGCGGGCGGGCCACCGGCCGATACCCAGGTTATCCAGCGTTTCGATGTGCGACTGGGCACACGCAGCCAGATGACGGTGCGCCGCGACCATGACTTCGAACACCCTTCGTTGCGCCTGCAGGACGCCGCCGGCTCTGATACTGCGCAAGTGCTTGAGGACTATCGCTACCCTGCAGGCTTCACCACTCATTCGCGGGGCAAGCGATTGGCGCGGCGGGGGTTGGAACGTCACCAGCGCGACCGTCTTCGGGCACTGGGCAGGAGTGATCAACCCGCGCTGCGCAGTGGGCATTTCCTTGAATTGCGCGATCACCCCGATCCGTCCTGCAACGACTTGTGGCTCATCACGTCGGTGCGTCACGAGGGCTATCAGCCGCAAGTGCTGGAAGAGGCAACACCGGCGACCGATGCAGGCCTTAAGTACCGCAATCGCTTTACCGCGACGCCTTGGCAAGCGGTGCATCGACCGCCCCTCAAGCACCCCAAGCCGACTATCAATGGCAGTCAGACTGCAACCGTCACCGGGCCGCCGGGTGAGGACGTGCATTGTGACGCCTATGGCCGGGTGAAGGTGCGTTTCCACTGGGACCGCCTGGACAAGGCGGATGATAAAAGCAGTTGCTGGGTTCGGGTTGCATCCGGATGGGCCGGCGATGGGTTCGGCGCAATGATGATCCCGAGAGTGGGCATGGAAGTGCTGGTGACCTTCCTGGAAGGCGACCCGGACCGGCCGTTGATCAACGGCTGCCTGCCGAATGCGTCGCACAGGCCCGCCTATGCCTTGCCACAACACAAGACCCGCAGTGTCCTGCGCAGCCGCAGCACCCTCGGCGGCGCAGGGGGCAACGAGCTGTACCTGGAAGACCGCCGTGGCGAGGAGCTGATTCACCTGCGTGCGCAACGGGACCTGGAGCAGCAGGTTGGTCATGACAGCCGCTTGGAAGTGGCGGGTGAGCGGCGGGAAGTCATCCAGGGGATGAGCACGACGCACCTGGGCAGCGAAGAACATCGCGAGGTCGGCGGTAATCGTCGCGTCGTACTCAAAGCGAGCGACCACCTCGACGTACAAGACGACAGCCGGACGCGCGTTGGCGGGACCCTGTTCGTCGAGGCGGGGCAGCAGCTTCACCTCAAGTCCGGTGCCAGCCTGGTGATCGACGCCGGGGCGCAACTAAGCCTCAAGGCGGGTGGCGAGCACCTCGTCATCCAGGCGGGCGGCATTTTCAGCAGTCGTCCCATCACCCTGGGTGGTTCGCCGGCCATCGCCCAAATGGCGAACGCCTCCGTGCCGGCTGACTGGCCAAAGATCTCCACGGTGCAGGTCACCATCATGAACCTGGCCAGGCGGCTGGGCGCCGATTACTGCGCGGTATGCGAGCGCTGCCGCGAAGGCCTGTGTGACCTGCCAGGGAGGGCCGCGTGATGCCGAACATGCCAGGCCAATGGATGGACCAACAGCAACAGGCAGGGCAGCGACTGTGCCTGATCCTTGAGGGGCAAAATGTTGCGCGTCAGTCGCTGCTGGCGGTACGCGACTTGCCAGCGTATTGCAGCCTTTATGCCGAGACCGCCGTGGCGGAGTTACAAGCACAAGGCCCGGTGATCCTGTTGCTGGAACAGATCAATGAGCCCGAATTACTCGGCCTTCTGCAACAGCCCGAGACGAATTGGGGATGGCTGGGCAGTCTGCCCAACGAGGACCTGGCGGCCGTGACTCGACACTGGCGTGACAGGCTGCTGGTGGGCTCGGAAGGCGCCAAGTCGATGTACCGTTTTCACGACAACCGCACCCTGGCGCGTGCGCTGGTCCACCTGGATCCGGAGCACTGGCCGGCCTTTCTCGGACCATTGATCAGCGTGTGCTACTGGCACGAGGGCCGCTGGCGCACGGCTGACAATCCAGCTCCCGGCGAGTACCCGGTGCCGGCCCCCGCGCCCTGGCTGGACACGCCCAACCCCAACGCAGCGGCCATTCTGCACGCCAATATCCTGCGTTACCTGTTGACCGAGCACAGCGAAGACCTGGTCGCGCTGGCGGAGTTTCAGGATCCAAGGATCTGGCTGGTGCAGGTACTTGAGCAGGCCCGCGCCTGGCAATGGCGGGGGCCGGAACAGCTGGAGTTTCTGGTGGTTAGACGGTTGGAAGAGGCCACGCGCAGCACTGTCATTCGGTGGCAGCCATTGGTGGGGGAAGCACCAGGCGACCACTATGAACGGGTGGTAGCGCAGTGGACATCAATGAGGGGAAAGGATGAGTAGGCGAAGGTGGGGTGTGTGGATTGCATTGGGGTTGGTGGGGCTGACGGGGTGCGCGAGGACGCCAGTTGAGCGGTTTACATTGGAGGTGGATTTGCCGGCGGAATTTCGCTTCATCGGTGGCGCCAACTATGGGCCCGCGACGGGGGAAACCTGCACGTTGCCTAGGCGTCGAGGTAAGCGACCCGAGAGGAAGATCTTTATTGCGCGTTACAAACCGGTGGCTGAGCGCGTGAGTTTTGAGCTACCGCTGAGTGAGGTCATTGAAGGGTGCCCTACGGTTTTGCGCAGTGTGGATTTTGATATTTATGCGAAGTGGGGAAAGAGAGATACGGATGTCGGTGGGTACATTGCTGGCTTCTCAATTAGAGATCCCTCGAATGCAGATATACCAGGGATGCCCGAAAGCGGTGTTCAGGAATTGCATAAGCAATGTCAGTGGTTGTTTCGGACGGTGGGGAAACAACACGCGATCGTCAAGGTTCTTACATGCAAGGCCTTTGAGTTAATCCGCCAGCCATCTGGACAGCGGTCAGGCTTAGTGGTGCAAAGGGATCAGTTGCCGGGAAAAACACTCAGGTTGGCGCTGACTTTAATTGACGAGGAAGAACCGTATTTTGACGGTAGCTGGGTGGAGGTTCCCGGCGGATGGAAGCGTTGTAAGGGTCAAAGTTTCGAGGATCTAGACGCCTTTTGCAACGGAAATACCACTGACTTCAAGCCTATAAAAATGCCGGATGGCCGTATTTGTGACGTCTACCCATCTTGCCGTTAACAAGGAGCACGCGCATGCAACTGGATGCAAGGAAGCAGTCTTTTTTCAGTGAAAATAAGCCGGCCTGTCCGTTAAGGGGCCATTGGGTGAGCTTTCGCCTGGTTGATGAACTAGGTAGTGGCACGGCATATGGTGGTCTGCCTTACACCGTCTACGATAGTGCAGGCCAACAGTACAAAAGCAGGCTGAATGGTGATGGCTTTGCCGAGCTTAGCGATATTTACTGCGGACCCGTGGTCCTTGTTTTTGACGACCTCTACTCGGGAACGGAGCAGCCGTATCAGCGGCTGATGTTGCGCCACGCTTATAAGCTTCCTATCACCGAGCTTCAAATTCGCGCTGAGAGGACTCGATTTACTCGCCCCGACGGTCTGCGCACCGGAGGTAATCCGGCACAAAAAAAGGCCAAACGGTTCTATCAGGTTGAAGTGCGCGACTTGGTTTGCCATGTTGCCCACTTACCGCCTGTGGAGCCGCGAACTCATCAACCCCGAGGCCATGCATTGAAAATGTTGGCCGACCTTGGATTCGGACCGCCCCAACAGACCTTGGCGGGGATCGTATTGTTTCCAAACGACCATACCGTTTTGGAGGTTCGGCCACTGCGAGCGTTTCGTCCGATGCTTTCAATTGGAGACAGCTTCTGTGCCTTGAACCTGTATCAGCTGGCTTTGATGGCCACGCTGAGCTACTGCAATTTCGGCCAGGAGCCACCTCAACGGCCTCAAGACCAAGTTCGATTTTCCCTCGACCCCAGCGTCGGTCATTTTTTTGCTGAAAAACTCTCGGGTTATCACGAGGCCTGGCGAGTCGATGCAGAGCAGCAGCACTGTTTCTACCCCCTCTACGAAGAAGTCCCGTACTCCAGGCGCTTCGAGATACTGCCCTTCGATCCTGCGTTGTACCCGCAAAACCGACCGGAGTTGGGGGATAAGCAGGAGCACCCGGCGCGTTTGCACTTTTTCGATGATGAGGAGTTCGGTACGGATACCCAGGCATTTATCAGCCACCATGACGAGGTAATCCTGATTGCAGTACGTGGTACCGCCAGCGCAACGGATGGGTTACGGGATGCCAATGCCCATCAGGTGGCTTTCGCCGAAGGCGTCGGCAAGGCACACGAAGGCTTTTATCAGGCTTACAGAGCCATGCGCGATTTTGTGCTGCGTTACCTAAGCCAATTTCACTCAGGCCAACGACTAATCATTTGCGGCCACAGCCTGGGCGGCGCAATTGCTTTGCTCCTTGCAGAAGGCCTGCGCCGAGCACCGGAGGGGGACTACAACATCCTCCTCTACACCTACGGCGCCCCTCGCGCCGCCGACGCCGAATTTACCCTCGGTGCCTCAACCCTGGTCCACCACCGCATCGTCAACCACAACGACCCCGTCCCCAGCGTGCCCGCCCCGTGGATGAACACCACCGCCAAACTCTGGGTCCCAGGCGCCGTCACACTGTTCAGCGCCCCCGCGCCGGGTGGACTGCTGTTTGCCGCCGGCCTGGTACGTTTCGGCGGCAACCCTTACCAGCACCATGGCGAACAGCAACACTTCATGCCGATCGTGCTCGCCGATGGCACGCATTCCTCGGTGTTGTGGAAGCCGGGTTGTGAATCCATCCAGGAAGCCGGCTGCAACCGAGCGTTGCAACTCCACGGCGACATGCCCAATCGTGACAACCTGCTCCGGCAGCTATTCCAGGCCAACCAGCACTTTATGACCGCCAGCTACATCCCGGCCGCTTGGGCGACCCTCCGGCGTTGGCAACAAACCCTGGAAAGCAGCGGGCCCCTGATAACGCCGAGGGAGTTCGAACTGGTCGACGGTGCCCTCGAGACCATGCGCCAGCAACTGCGCAACAAGCGCCGTGAACTGTCCCGCCTGAGGCCGGCCAACGACCGTGGCTACGAGCACAACGAAGCCTTGAACGCCGAGATCGACCGCTTGCACACCAGTCGCGAACGCCTTGCAAGCCTGCGTTGGCGCCGTCTGGAAGCCCGAGACGTCTATGGCAGTCACGCCCACAATGCCAACTTGCAATCGAGCCTCAAGCGTTGGTTCAGCCACCGTGAAAACCGTGAGCCGGCCCAGGTCGCCAGCATCCCTCCCGACCTGCCACACGAATGGGGGAGGGCGCAGACGCTGGATATCGACGCGATCGTCTGAACCAGGCCTCTAAACGAACTCAACCTGGGCTGGCTGGCGCTTCATCAACACCTTGCCGTCACGGATCGAATACAGCGGCAGGCCCTGGCTGCGGATCACCTCGTAGTCGCTGTCCGCCGAGAGGATCAACAGGTTGGCAGGTCGTCCAGGCTCCAGGCCGTAGCGGTCACCCAGGGCCATGGCCTTGGCGCTGTTGTCGGTGACCAGGTCGAGGGCATTCTGCAGGTTGCGGTAGCCGAGCATGTGGCAGATGTGCAAACCGGCTTCGAGCACCCGTAGGATGTTGCCGTTGCCCAGGGGGTACCAGGGATCGACGATGGAGTCCTGGCCGAAGCACACGTTCATGCCGGCCTCCAGCAGTTCGTTGACCCGGGTGACGCCACGGCGCTTTGGGAAGGTGTCGAAGCGGCCTTGCAGGTGAATGCTCTCGGTGGGGCAGGAGACGAAGCTGATACCGGAGTGCCCCAGCAGGCGAAAGAGTTTGGCGCAGTAGGCATTGTCATAGGAGCCCATGGCGGTGGTGTGGCTGGCGGTGACGCGTGCGCCCATGCCACGGCTGCGAGCCTCTTCGGCCAAGACTTCGAGGAAGCGCGAATGCGGGTCGTCGGTTTCGTCGCAGTGCACGTCTACCAGGCAGCCGGTGCGTTCGGCCAGGTCCATCAGGAACTTCACCGAACTCACGCCCTGGTCGCGGGTGTATTCAAAGTGAGGAATGCCGCCGATCACGTCGGCGCCCAGGCGAATGGCCTCTTCCATCAGTTCGCGGCCGTTGCGGTAGGACTCGATGCCTTCCTGGGGGAACGCAACGATTTGCAGGTCGATCAGATGCGTACTTTCCTGGCGGACCTCCAGCATGGCCTTGAGCGCCGTGAGGTCCGGGTCGGTGACGTCGACATGGGTGCGCACATGCTGGATCCCGTGGGCGGCGAGGGCCTGGATCGTCTTCTTGGCGCGGGTCTTGGTGTCTTCCTGGGTGATGGTGGCCTTGCGTTCGCCCCAGCATTCGATGCCTTCGAACAGGGTGCCGCTCATGTTCCAGCGCGGCTCGCCGGCGGTCAACGTGGCGTCGAGATGGATATGGGGTTCGACGAAGGGCGCAATCACCAGGTTGCCGGCGGCGTCCAGGTCGTCGGCCGCCGCAATCGGTGACCCCGTTTGTGTGGTGATGCTGGCGATCCGGCCATGTTCCAGGTGCAGATCATGCAGGCCTTCACGGTTGCGCAGGCGGGCGTTGATGATGTGCATGGGCAAGTTCCTCTTGGCTAAAAACAATCAGGCAGACAGTCGCCAGATCATCAGCGCGATACCGATGTCCAGGCGATCATAAGCGTTATCCAGCGTCAGGCCACACAGGGCTTCGATGCGCTGGACACGGTGCGTCAGGGTGTTGCGGTGCACGGCCAACCGCTGTGCGGCGGCCACAAGGTTACCATTCTCGTGAAACCAGGCTTCCAGGGTGGGCATCAGGCTGGGGCCGTGGTGCGCGTCGTGGCGCAGCAACGGGCCGAGGCGTTCGTTAAGGAAGTGATCGAGCAGGGCGCGATCGCGCACGCCGCTGAGCAATTTGAGCACGCCCAGTTCGTCGTACACGCACAGCCCGGCACGCTCGCTGAACCGCCGCGCAGCCGCCAGTGCCTGGCGCGCTTCATCCTGCGCCTGGGCCAGGCGTGCCGGCGGGTGCGCGGCGGCGCTGAGGCCGATAAACAATTTGAGTGGCGCCAGGCGCAGGTTCAGCGGGTTGAGCCAACCGGCCAATTGCTGGCGATTGGCCAAGGCGGCGACAGCATCCGGCGCCGGCAGCAGCAGCGTCCATTGCCCGGCCCGCCCAAGTACCGGCAGCCCCGCCGACAACTGGCGCAAACGCCGGCTGATAGCGTCATGCTGTCGGGCCAGTTGCGCCTCGACATACGCGGCATCGCCCTGGGCAAACAGCAACTCGCTGCCTTCCAATTGCAGCTGCACAACCTGCCAGTGGCCGGCCAGCATCAGGCCCAATTGCACGCCACGGTGCAGCAGCAAATCCAGGGATTGGTAATCGCCAGTCAGCAAACGCTCCAGCACATCGTGCCGCGAGCGCCCCAATTGCTCGGACTGGATCAGCGCCGAGCCAATGGCCTGGGTCACCAGCACCATCTTCAGCGAATAAGGCTGCTCGATCAGCGGCATGCCAGCGGCCTCGGCGGCCTGGAGCAAGCGCTGGGGGATCGCCTGGATATACGCCGGCCCCGTGAGAATCACCAACCCGGCCACCTGGCGCTGACAGGCCTCGTCCAGCAGTTGCAACAAGTTGGCCTCATCCCGCGGGTGATTGATCCCGGTGACGAACACCAGTTCGCCGCCCAGCACCCACTCGGCAATCCCGCTGTTTTCCGCCACGTAGGGCCAGCGCACGCCATTCTCCAGGCCTGCCGCACCGGCGCGCAGACACATGGACTCCAGGCCCGGCAGGGCCAACACCTCGGCAATGGTCAGGTTCATGCCTGGGCGTCAGCCAAGGGCACACGCACCCGCAGTACAGCGGTGAGCACGATGTAGGTCAGCGATGCGGCAACAATGCCCACCAACGGCGCGACCCAGGGCGAGTTGAACGCCAGCACGGTGCCCACCGCATAGGCCACCAGCCCTGTCCAGTTGAACGCTGGCAGGCGTGCATCGGCCAGGCGTGGATAGTGGCCGCGATAGCGGTAGAAGAAGTCAGCCATGATCACCCCGCCAATCGGTGGGATCACCGTGCCCAGCAGAATCAGGTACGGCACCAGCATGTCGTACATGCCGAGTAACGCCAGCAGAGTGCCGATCACCGCACCGGCCAGGGTCACGGTCTTGCGCCGCTTGGTGCGCAGCAGGTTGCAGCCGGCCACCGCGAAGTTGTAGATGGTGTTGTCCTGGGTGCTCCAGATGTTGAGCAGCAACATGGCCATCGCCGCCATGGCAAAGCCTTGCAGCAGCAACACTTCGACCACGTCCGGTTGTTGATAGACGATGGCACCGTAAGCGCCGATCAGCACCATCAAGCCGTTGCCGATAAAGAAACCGATCAGGCTGGCCAGCACCGCGACCTTGGCCGAGCGCGAAAAGCGCGTCCAGTTGGTGGCCTGGGTCGCGCCACTGACAAAGGTGCCGAACACCAGGGTGATCGCCGTCGACACGTCCAACTCACCGGTCGGCACCACGGCGAGCAATCCTTCCAGCCCGCCGACCTTCACCGTGGCGACCCACATCGACAGAAACAACAGGATGCCCATTGCTGGCACCGCGATATAGGACAAAATCTCCAACCCGCGATAGCCGATGTAGGCCGTGGCGCAGAACACCAGGCCGAACAGCACCATCAATGCCAGCACGCTGCCCTGGCCCAGCTCGAAGTACTTGCCCAAGACCACGGCGGCCGTGGCGGTACCCCAGGCGTACCAGCCGATCTGGGTAAAGCCAAGGATCAAGTCGCTGAGCTTGCTGCCCACTTCACCGAAGCAGAATCGGCCCATGAGCACCGAATTCAGCCCGCTCTTGAACGCGATGTAACCCAGGCCTGCGGCGTAGATACCCAGCAGCAGGTTGCCCAAGGCCACGACGCCGAGCATGTCGGTGAAACTGAACGCCACCCCCAGCTTGCCGCCGGCAAACATGGTCGCGGTGAAAAACGTAAAGCCCAGCAGCACCATGGCGGTCGACGCCAGGCCCTTGCGCGCATGCATCGGGACTTCGCTGAGGGGGTAATCGTTGCCCGGTTCTTGCTGCGTCATGTGCCTTGCTCCCTGAATGAGTGACGCAGGCCTATTGCACCGCGCGTGCCAAGCCGACAGCAGTGACGCGCGCACGGTCAGCGCTGTGCACCGTGCACAGTATTCATGGCCAAACAGAGGGGAAATGGCGGCAGGGATGTTCGCAGTGCCCAATCGGGCACGAAAGCGGTGCAGCGGTGATACAAAATGGATCAGTCGAACAGCGTGGAGGTCGTCTCGCCACGATGGAAGGCGAATGCAGCCTCCAGATCACTTTCGATGGTGCGCCCACGGGACAGCGGCGGCAGCTCATCGAGGCGGAAAAAGCCCACTTCAGTGGTCTCGAAACCCGCCATCGGCGCCGACTGATCCACCGGTTCACACAGGAAGTACAGCTTGTAGAAGTCCCGCACGTCCGGCCGATACAAGCCCTTGGCCTTGTGCGTGACGCTGTACAACGCCCGCGCTGTCACCGTCAGCCCGGCTTCCTCGCGGATCTCCTTGACGATATTTTCCGCCGCAGACAAGCCGATGTCGGCATACCCGCCCGGCAACGCCCAGCAGCCATCGGTCAATTCGCGCACTAGCAGAATCCGGTCGCCCTCAATGACCGCACCGCGCACGTCGATCATCGGCGTCGAATAGCGCTGGGCAAAGTCGGTGACCAACCCGGTGATACGCTCCAAGGGCACATTGCCCAATTGCGCGAGCATGCTGTGGGCAATCTCGGCAATTTCTTCCAGGCGCTCGCGTTCGAAATCATCGGTGCAAAAGTGCAAGCCCGTGGAGGCCAATGCCTGCAAGCGTTTGGCCTGGGCCAGCCAGGTGTTTTCCATGATTACTCCTACAGGTACTTGGTCATATACACCCGACGCAGGCCGTGTTCTTCGGCGCGGTGGGTCTCGACATAGCCACGCCGGGTGTACAGCGTGATGTTCTCGGTCATGGCTTCGTTGGTGTAAAGGCGGATGGCGGCGAAGCCAGCGCCGAGCGCCCGTTGTTCGGCGAAATCCATCAGCAACCGACCGAAGCCTAGGCCCTGGGCGTCCGGGGCGACGGCGAGGTTATCCAGCAACAGCGCGCCGTCTGTGTCCCGCAGGACAATAAACCCCCGGACCCGCCCGCCATGCTCCAGCACATGCACGCCACCGGCTTCCACTTGCTGGTGATAATCCTCCAGCATCGGCCCGGGCTTGCGGCCGATCCGTTCGATGTATGGCGCGTAGGCTGCCTGGACGATAGCCTCGATAGCAGCAACATCATGGCTCGTGGCGGGGCGCATCATTGCAGCGGGCTCCTTGTGGGTAGGGAGCCATGACTGTAAGGGAGCCAGGCACAAAAAAACCACCGCAAGGGTGGTTTTTTCATCGCGCCGGCTTATTCGCCGCGATAGATGCAGCCGCTGGTGCAGGTCTCGTGGATGCGGATCGCACTGAGCTCGGGCAGCAGGGGTTTCAACTCATTCCAGATCCACTTGGCCAGCACTTCGCTGGTGGGGTTTTCCAGGCCTGGGATGTCATTGAGGTAGTTGTGGTCGAGACGTTCATAGAGCGGCTTGAAAATCGCCTTGATCTCCGAGAAGTCGCGAATCCAGCCGGTATGGGGATCCAGGTCGCCGCTCAGGTGGATTGCCACCTTGAACGAATGCCCGTGCAGGCGCCCGCATTTGTGGCCTTCCGGTACGTGGGGCAGGCGGTGGGCGGATTCGAATGTAAATTCCTTGAAGATTTCCACAGTGTTTTCAGCTCGGTCGATGTCTGGCAGGCGGCGAGTTTAACAGCTTGATTCGTTGCTGCGCATACCGTCCCTCTGTAGGGGGCGGCTTGCGGGCGAAATGGCGAAATGTAGATGGCAGGTGGCGAGGGGGCTTGCCTGCAAAGGCGGCCTGACAGCCGACCACTCTCCAACTGTCCCCCCGCGATCCAAAAATGTGGGAGCTGGCTTGCCTGCAAAGGCGGCCTGACAGCCGACCACTCTCCAACTGTCCCCCCGCGATCCAAAAATGTGGGAGCTGGCTTGCCTGCAAAGGCGGCCTGACAGCCGACCACTCTCCAACTGTCCCCCCGCGATCTAAAAATGTGGGAGCTGGCTTGCCTGCGAAAGCGGCCTGACAGCCGACCACTCTCCAACTGTCCCCCCGCGATCTAAAAATGTGGGAGCTGGCTTGCCTGCGAAAGCGGCCTGACAGCCGACCACAATCTAACTATCACCCCGGGATCCAAAAATGTGGGAGCTGGCTTGCCTGCGAAGGCGGCCTGACAGCCGACCTGGATGTGGGATCTGGCGGGGTACATATCCGTTGCTGCGGTAACGGCCGCTTATGGTTCCGCTCTTACAGCGGCTCACTTTTGGAAAGGCCGGAATGCCGGCCCAGCCAAAAGTAAGCAAAAGGCCTTCGCCCCAACACTCGGCACCTCGCCTAGGCTCGGTGTGCCCGTAATCCGACAGGTATTTGGGGGGCCGCCGCCACGCGCCATCCATGGCGCGGGGCGGCTAAACCGGCATCCCTGCCGGTTTACCCCCCCAAATCCCTGTCGAATTCCGGCCAGCGTGTTTGACGGGGCGCCTGAGATCAAAAGCGAGATCAAGATCAAAAGCGAGATCAAGATCAAAAGCTGGATCACGAGCGGCTCGCTTCGCATCGTGGTTAGTGGGGAGGTGGCGGCTACAGGGGCTGTAGGCGCTCGCCCAAGCGGCCGTTATCGGCCAATGCCAGGAATTCGTCTCCCAGCCGTTGGCTTTCGCTCATCGCGGTCTGCCAGTATTTGTTGCGGCTGGGGTCGTCGCCCATGAAGCGCTTGAAGTCGCTGCGGTCCGGGAGTTTGCCGTGAGGCAGGCGGGCCAGGTAGTCCTTGGACGGCGCCAGCAGTAACACGTCCTGCAGGCCCTGTTGGTTGCTGCGCCGCCACGGCAGGCCTTTGTCGAACCAGCCGGGGATGACTCGGTCGGTGAAGTGGGGGTACAGCACGATGTCATCGCCGTGGTAGGGCAGGTCGAGGTGGTAATCCAGCAGGCCGCCATCGCGGTAGGTACCGGCGCCGGCGCCCGGCAGGTCGCGCACGCCTTGCATGACCATGGGGATCGAGCCCGACGCCAGCAGTGCCTGGCGCAGGTTGCCCAGTGCCAGGGGCAGGAAGCGTGAAGGGAAGTCCTTTAACGGATGCACGGGCGGCGCCTGGCGCGGGTCGTGGATGATCAGGCGTTCGAAATGCCGCGACAGCCGCGCGCGGCCTCGCAGGTTGTCGGCGATCACCGACGACAGGCCCAGCCCGAGGCGTCCACGGTGGTCATCGGCAAGCAGGCCATGACTCTTGACCACCATGATATTGAGGCGGTAGTCCGGGTTGTCCAGCACCCGTGCATCGCGGCCGGCCAGCAGGTCGTCGAGCATGCGCTGGCAACTCTGGCTGACCTCGGCCATGGTCACGCCTTTGGCAAAGCGTTGTTCGTTGTACAAGCGGCCGAGGTCCAGCAGGCCTTGCACCGGGTCGGGCAGGCAGGCGCTGGCAAACCGCCAGGAGCCGATGGACGCGCCGATCAGCGCCCGTTCCCGTGGCGCGCGGGGCAGCCAGTCGCCGAACAGTGCCAGGTCCAGTCCCTGGATGCCCAGCGCCTTGGGGCCACCGGCCGCGCCGGGCAGGATGCCGACATCGGCAGGCTTGAGGCCTTGCTCACGAATGCGCGCAAAGGCGCGTCTGCCGGCCTTGAGGGTAAGGGCGGGAAACTTGATGTGGATGGCTGTCATACCGGTCTCTGGTCGAGCGAGCGGGGCATTATAGAAAATCTCGTGGGCAGTGGGGAAAAGGCCTTGGCGGAAATTGCCATGGTGGCAATTCAGTTTCAGTTAAGTTGCAGGGCGTACGGTGGCTGGCGTAGGAAAACATCCTGTAACGGAGACATATCATGAAGCGCCTCACTGCTCTGGTCGCCACCGGTATCATCGCCCTCACGGCGACCCAGGCCCGAGCCGTGGACCCCGACAAACCACTGATAGTGCCGGCCACTGTTACTATTGTCGCCTTTGACCAACTGGAAGCTGCGGCCCTGGCCCTGCACCCCGGTTCGACACTGCTGGATACCGACCTGGACGAGGCCTACGGCAAGTACGTCTACGAGGTCGAATTGGAAGATGCCCACGGCATCGAATGGGATGTTGAATTGGACGCGCTCACCGGGCAGGTTCTCAAGAATCATCAGGATACGTAATGAAGGTAAATTTACGCGCCGGCAGTCGCGTGGCGCTGGTGCTCATGGCATTTTGCTCCAGCCTGGCGGCCCGCGACCTCAACCAGGATGAAGCCTTGGCATTGCGCCAGCAGGGGGTGATCCTGCCGCTGGAGCAACTGTTGCAGCAGGCCATGGCGCGCTATCCCGGCTCGCGCCTGCTGGAGGCCGAGTTGGAAAAAAAGCACGGCCAATATGCCTATGAAGTGGAACTGGTGACCACCGAAGGCGTGGTGCGCGAGATCAAGCTGGACGCGACCACCGGTGTGTTGATCAAAGATGAGGAAGACTGATGCGCCTGCTTTTGGTGGAAGACAACGTACCCCTGGTCGATGAACTGCTGGCCGGTCTGCAGCGCCAGGGCTATGCCGTCGATTGGCTGGCCGACGGGCGAGACGCCGTGTACCAGGGCCGAAGCGAGCCCTACGACCTGATCATCCTCGACCTCGGCCTGCCGGGCCTGCCTGGGCTTGAGGTGCTGGCGCAATGGCGCGCTGCTGCGCTGACCACGCCGGTCCTGGTGCTCACCGCCCGCGATTCCTGGGCCGAGCGCATCGAAGGGCTCAAGGCCGGCGCCGACGATTACCTGGCCAAACCCTTTCACCCCGAGGAGCTGCACCTGCGCATCCAGGCGCTGTTGCGTCGTTCCCACGGCCAGGCAAACCAGCCCACGTTGCAAGCCGCCGGCCTGCACCTGGATGAGGGTCGCCAGTGCGTGCTACGCGACGGCGCGGAGATCCAGCTGACCGCCGCCGAATTCCGCCTGTTGCGCTATTTCATGCTGCACCCCGAACAAATCCTGTCAAAAAGCCACTTGGCCGAGCACCTGTACGACGGCGAGACCGAGCGCGACTCCAATGTGCTGGAAGTCCACGTCAACCACCTGCGTCGCAAGTTGGGCCGCAGCGTGATCGAGACCCGGCGCGGCCAGGGTTACCGGTTTGGCGCCAGCCCTGCATGAGGTCGATCCAGCGACGCCTGAGCCTGGGGCTGATCAGCGTGATGGTGATCGTCGGCGTGGTGTTGGCACAAACCAGCCTGTGGCTGTTCGAAGCCGGTCTGCAGCGCTACCTGGAAGCCGGCTTGCGCAATGACGCCGAAAACCTGCTGGTGGCGCTGGTGCGCGGGCCCAACGGCGTGCAGCTGGATGAGCAGCGCCTGTCGCCGGCTTACCAGCGGCCATTTTCCGGGCACTACTTCCGCATCGATTTTGCCGACACCCACTGGCGCTCGCGCTCGTTGTGGGACCAGGAGCTGCCGCGCCTGCCCGAGGTCGGCCTGAAGGGCAACCTGCAATTGGGGCCCGAAGGCCAGCAACTGCTGGTGCTGCGGTCGGACTACAAGCGTTTCGGCCAGCCGATTTCCATCAGCGTGGCCCAGGACTACACCCCGGTGCGCGAAAGCTTCCGCCTGATGCGCCAGATCGGCCTGGTGCTGGGGCTGGCGGCGCTGTTGCTGGTGCTGGTCCTGCAACGTGTCACCGTGCGCCGCGCCCTGCGCCCGCTGGAAACTGCGCGCAACCAGATCGCCCAGTTGCAACAGGGCCAGCGTTCGCAACTGGACACCCAGGTGCCCCTGGAGCTGGAGCCGCTGGTGGCGCAGATCAACCACCTGCTGGCCCACACCGAAGACAGCCTCAAGCGTTCGCGCAATGCCCTGGGCAACCTCGGCCATGCGCTCAAGACCCCATTGGCGGTGCTGTTGAGTGCGGCGTCGAGCGAAGCACTCAAGGATCGCCCCGAGCTCAGCACACTGCTGCGCGATCAACTGGAGCAAGTGCAGCAACGCCTCAACCGCGAGCTCAACCGCGCCCGCCTGGCCGGGGAAACCTTGCCGGGCGCATTGTTCGACTGCGAAAAAGAACTGCCCGGCCTGCTCGCTACCCTGAACATGATCCACGGTGAACACCTCGACCTGAGCTACCACGTCGCTCCCGGCCTGCAACTGCCTTGGGACCGAGAGGATTTGCTGGAACTGCTCGGTAATCTTTTGGATAACGCCTGTAAATGGGCGGATGCCGATGTGCGCCTGACCGTCACCGAGACTGAGCGCAGCTACCTGTTGGCGGTGGAAGACGATGGCCCTGGCATTCCTGAAAGTCAGCGCGACCAGGTATTCAGCCGTGGCGCGCGCCTGGATGAGCAGATTGACGGGCATGGTCTGGGGTTGGGGATCGTGCGGGATATTGTCGAGGTATGGGGCGGGGTGTTGCAGTTGCAAGAAAGTGAGTTGGGTGGCCTCAACGTGCTGATTGAATTGCCCAAGCGATGATGCAAAACCTGTGGGGGGCGGCTCGACGGCGATGGCGGCCTGACAGCCGACCACAATCTAACTGTCCCCCCGCGATCCAAAAATGTGGGAGCTGGCTTGCCTGCGAAAGCGGCCTAACAGCCGATCACAATCTAACTGTCACCCCGCGATCCAAATGTGGGAGCTGGCTTGCCTGCGAAAGCGGCCTGACAGCCGACCACAATCTAACTGTCCCCCCACGACTCAAAAATGTGGGAGCTGGCTTGCCTGCGAAAGCGGCCTGACAGCCGACCACAATCTAACTGTCCCCCCCCGCGATCCAAAAATGTGGGAGCTGGCTTGCCTGCGAAAGCGGCCTAACAGCCGACCACAATCTAACTGTCACCCCGCGATCCAAATGTGGGAGCTGGCTTGCCTGCGAAGGCGGCCTCACAGCCGACCAAGATGTTGGATCAGACCGAGTACATATCCGTTACTTGGATAATGGCCGCTAATGGTTCCGCCCTTACGGCGGCTCACTTTTGAAAAGCGCAAAAGTAAGCAAAACGCTCTTGCCCCAACACTCGGCACCTCGCCTAGGCTCGGTGTGCCCGTAATCCGCCAGGTATTTGGGGGGCCGCCGCCACGCGCCATCCATGGCGCGGGGCGGCTAAACCGGCATCCCTGCCGGTTTACCCCCCAAATCCCTGTCGAATTCCGGCCAGCGTGTTTGACGGGGCGCCTAAGGTCAAAAGCTAGATCAAAAGCCAGATCAAGATCACGATCAACAGCGGCTCGCTTCGCATCGTGGTTAGCGATGGGAGTGCAACGTTGTGTAGGTACCTATGCGGCGATGGGGCCTTGAAGGCCCCATCACCAGCAAGCCGGCTCCGACAGGTGTGCGTTTTTACACGAGGAACTGGTCCATCAATCCCTGCTGCTGATTCGCCAGGCTATTCAACGCCTGGCTCACCCGCGCTGATTCATTCGCTTGCTCGGACAGCGACTCGGTCACGTCGCGAATGGTCGCTACGTTGCTGTTGATCTCCTCGGCCACTGCGCTTTGCTCTTCGGCGGCGCTGGCGATTTGCAGGTTCATGTCGCTGATGACTGTCACCGCGTCGCCGATCTGGCGCAGGGCGGTCACGGCCTGGCCAACCTGTTCGACGCTGCCCTGGGCCTGGCGATAGCTGTTGCCCATGGCGCCGACCACTTCTTCGGTGCCGCTCTGCAATTGCTCGATCACCAGGCGGGTTTCTTCCACCGACTCCTGGGTGCGCCGCGCCAGGTTGCGCACTTCATCGGCTACCACCGCAAAGCCACGGCCCGCCTCACCGGCGCGGGCGGCTTCGATGGCGGCGTTGAGCGCCAACAGGTTGGTTTGCTCGGCGATGCCGCGAATCACTTCCAGCACCGAGCCGATTTTCTCGCTGTTGGCAGCCAACCCTTCCACCTGGGTCATGGCCGTGCTCATGTCCGCTGCCAGCTCGCCGATGTTGCGGGTAGTGCGGTCGATCACTGTGAGGCCGTCGCGGGTGGCCTGGTCGGCATCCCGTGCGGCTTGCGCCGCCTGTGCGGCACTGCGGGCCACGTCTTGGGCGGTGGCGCTCATTTCATGGGAGGCGGTGGCCACCTGATCGACCTGGCGATATTGCCGTTCCATGCCCGCGCTGGTTTCAGTCGCAATGGCGGCAGATTGGTCGGCAGTGCCACGGGCGTCCTGCACCGAGCGTTTCACCTCGGCGATGATCGGTTGCAGCTTGTCGAGGAAGCGGTTGAACCAGCCGGCCAACTGGCCCAGCTCGTCTTTTTTGTCGTAGGCCAGGCGGCGGGTCAGGTCGCCTTCACCGCTGGCGATGTCTTCGAGCATGTCCGCCACGCCGAGGATCGGCCGCGTCACGCTGCGCGCCATCAGCCACACCAGGATCAGGCCGACCACGGCGGCAATCAGGCCCAGGCTCAGTTCCAGCAGGGTGCCCTTGGCATTGTCGGCATCCAGTTGGGTTTTCAGTGCTTCGGCGGGGGCGACCAGGACGCTCTCTGGTACATCCAGCAACACGCCCCAGGGCTTGCCCTCCGGGATTGGCGCGAACGGCGCCAGTACCTTGAGCTGATGGTCGGTGCGCAGGCTGCGGATCTGTGTACTGCCGGCCAGGGCGCTGATCAACTGCGCGCCGTTGGCGGTGTCGACCTGGTCCAGGCGCTGGCTCAGCTTGCTGGCATCCGCGCTGTAGCCGGCCAGCAGGCCCGTGGGGCTGAGGATGCTGACCTGGGTCTGGCCGTCATACAGTTTGTGGCTGGCCTGTTGGCTCACCGCCTGCAGGCTGTTGAGGTTGATGTCCACCGACAGCGAGGCAATGACTTTGCCGTTGACCATCAGCGGGAAGACGATGCTGGTCATCAGCACGTTTTGCCCGTTGATCGTGTAAAAGTAGGGCTCGATCACGCACGGCTTGAAGGTGCTGCGCGGGCAGGTGAACCAGGCGTTGGCCTTTTCGCCACTGGGGCTGAGGCTGGTGTCGGACATGTCGCTTTCGGGCAGCGCCATCGAGGTCAGCGTGCCCGGCGTCGGTTGCGACCAGTACAGGGCGAAGCGACCTTTGTCGTTACTGCCCAGCTCCGCCTGGCCCGCGAACAACTCGTCCTTGCCATCCAGGGCATTGGCTTCGAACACCAGGGACAGGCCGAGCAAATCCGGGTTGGCCTGTAACGCGGCCTTGACCTGTCGGGTCAGGTCTTCGCGGGTGTCGAAGGCGTCGAGAAAGCGCTTCTCGGCCTGCTCGCGCAAGAACAGCACCTGGCGCGAAAAGCCATGGCCGTACTGATAGGCGTCCATGAACTGGCGGCGGATGCCCAGCGCCTGCACTTCACCCTGGGCCTCGATCCGCGCCTGGGCGGCTTCATCCAGCATCTGCATGCTGGAGGCCTTGACCTGCTGTGAACTCTGCTCCATGCGATACAACGACAGACCCACCAGCAGGGTCACGATTCCCAGCAGGCACAGGCCGGCGAGCAGGGTGATTTTCCATTGAATGGAGAGCTGCCTAAGCGACATCGGTACATCCTTACCTGAAAACACATAGAGGCTCTGTTATCGGCGGTTTTGGGGTTTTCTTTATTCAAACGATCAATTTAAACCTGCTTTTGTGGTGAGCGAGCTGACTCGCGCTGGAGTGCGCAGCGCTCCCCTTGATTTTGGCGCCGCTGCGCAGCCCAGCGCGAGCAAGCGCGCTCACTACAAGGTTCGTTTTTTGACATGTGAACCTGCGTCCGGCAAAGTGCCCGCCCTCTAATAAGACCTCCTTCAAGCCTGCACGCTGGTTGCCACCCGATGGCCGCCTAGGCGCGGGCATGCCTGTTTTTTATGTTTCTGCTTGAGGTAACCATGATTAACGCAGTCATTGCCGCGGTCGGCACCATGCTGGTGCTGAGCCTGTCCCGCGTGCATGTGGTCATCGCCATCATCGTCGGCGCCCTGGTGGGCGGCCTTAGCGGTGGCCTGGGTATCGAGGCCACGCTCAAAGCCTTCAACGGCGGCTTGGGCGGGGGGGCGACGGTGGCGTTGTCCTACGCCTTGCTCGGCGCGTTCGCCGTGGCGATTGCCAAGTCCGGCCTGGCCCACGCGCTGGCCGATAAGGCCCTACTGCTGGTGGACCGCCAGGAAGCCACTGGCGGCAGCCACGTCAAATGGCTGCTGATCGGCCTGCTGTGGGTGGTCGCGATTGCTTCGCAGAACATCCTGCCGATCCATATCGCGTTCATTCCGTTGCTGGTGCCGCCGCTGCTGTACGTGCTGACCAAGCTGCAACTGGACCGCCGCCTGATCGCCTGCGTGATGACCTTCGGCCTGATCACGCCGTACATGTTCCTGCCGGTGGGCTTCGGCAATATCTTCCTCAACCAGATCCTGTTGGCCAACGTGGCCAAGAGCGGCGTGGACATCAGCCAGGTCAACGTCACCCACGCCATGAGCCTGCCGGCGCTGGGCATGGTGGTCGGCCTGCTGGTGGCGGTCTTTATCAGCTACCGCAAGAAACGCGTGTACGACTTGGAGAAAATCGAGCGGGTCGAACAGGTAGCCGTGCAGTACAACCCGCTGACCCTGCTGGTGGCCGGCTTGGCGATTGCCTCCGCGTTCATCATTCAGTTGTGGTTGGACTCGATGATCATCGGCGCCCTGGCCGGGTTCCTGATCTTCTCGGTGTCGGGCATCGTGCGCTGGCGCGACACCGACGACCTGTTCACAGAAGGCATGAAGATGATGGCGATGATCGGCTTCATCATGATCGCCTCGTCAGGGTTTGCCGAAGTGCTCAAGGCCACCGGCGATGTGCGCTCGCTGGTGGAAACCTCGGCGGTCTTTATCGGCCATAGCCGTGGGGTAGGGGCACTGCTGATGCTGTTGGTGGGGCTGCTGGTGACCATGGGCATCGGCTCGTCGTTCTCCACGGTGCCGATCCTGGCCGCGATCTTTGTGCCGCTGTGTGTGCAACTGGGCTTCAGCCCGCTGGCCATCGTGTGCATCGTCGGCACGGCCGGTGCCTTGGGCGACGCCGGCTCGCCCGCCTCGGACTCGACCCTTGGTCCAACCTCCGGCCTGAATATCGACGGCCAGCACCACCATATCTGGGACACCGTGGTACCGACGTTCCTGCATTACAACCTCCCGCTGCTGGCATTCGGCTGGCTGGCCGCCATGACCCTCTGACACCCCGCGAACTGTAGGAGCCGGCAACTGGCGATGGCGTCCGTGAGACCGCTATCGCCGGCAAGCCGGCTCCTACAGGTATTTGGCAACTGGCCGATAAACTCTCAGGTCGCCACTAATAAGAGAGAGAAAAGCCATGCGTCTGAGCCTCAAGGCCAAAGTCCTGTCCCTCGCCGTAGTGCCGGTGCTGCTGTTTGCCGTGGTCATCAGCCTGACCACCGTGTGGATCCTGCAGGGCCAGGCCCGCAATGAGGTGGAAGAAACCCGCCAGCGCCTGCTCAATGACGCCAAGGCCACCTTGCAAAGCTACGTCGAAGTGGCCATGACCACTATCAAGCCGCTCTACGACGCGGCCACACCCGGTGACACCGCCGCGCGCGCCCAGGTGGTCAAACTGCTGTCCAACACCAGCTACGGCAAGGACGGCTACTTCTTCGGCTACGACTCCGAGACCATCCGCCTGTTCAAGGGCAACAGCCCCGATGGCGTCGGCAAGAGCTTCAAGGACAACCGCGACCCCAACGGCGTGTACGTCAACCGTGACCTGGTCAAGGTCGGCAAGGACGGCATCCACTACCTGCAATACAGCTCGACCCAGCCGGGCCAGACCGAATTGGTGCCCAAGATGGGCTACACCGAATACCTGCCGAAGTGGGACATGGTCATCGGCACCTCGGTGAACCTGGATGGCATCGAAGCCCAGGTGGCGGTGGTCGAAGCCAAGGTGCAAAAACGCATGGAAGGCGTGCTGCTGAGCATCCTCGGGGTGGCCGTGGTGGTGCTGTTGGTGATCGCTGCCGTCGGCATGCTGCTGGCCAATACCATTTTGCGTCCGTTACACCTGATGAAAGCCAACCTCGACGACATCGCCGCCGGCGAAGGCGACTTGACCCGCCGCCTGGCCATCACCAGCCAGGACGAACTCGGCGACCTTGCCGGCGCGTTCAACCGTTTTGTCGACAAGATCCACGGGCTGGTGCGCCAGATCACCGAAATGACCACCCAACTCACCGGCCTGGTCAGCCAGGTCTCCGACCAGGCCCAGCGCTCCGAGCAGGCCATGGAGCGTCAGCGCCACGAAACCGACCAGGTCGCCACCGCGATCAACCAGATGTCCTCCGCCGCCCAGGAAGTGGCGCGCAGTGCCCAAGGCGCGTCGGTGGCGGCCCAGCAAACCGACGCCGAAGGCCAGGCCGCCAAGCGCGTGGTGGACGGCAGCATCGCGCAAATCCATGCGCTGGTGAACGACATCCGCAGCAGTGGCGTGTCCCTCGACAGCTTGCAGCAGGACGTGTCCTCCATCGTCAGTGTGCTCAGCGTGATCCGCTCCATTGCCGAACAGACCAACCTGCTGGCGCTCAACGCCGCCATCGAAGCCGCGCGGGCAGGGGAGGCCGGACGTGGTTTCGCGGTAGTGGCGGATGAAGTGCGCGCCCTGGCCAGCCGCACCCAAACCAGCACCCAGGAAATCCAGGGCATGATCGACCGCCTGCAAAAAGGCACCGAAGCCGCCGTGGATGCCATGCGCCGCTCCAGCGATGCCGGCGACGGCACCTCGGCCCAGGCCAACGAAGCCGGGGCGTCCCTGGACACCATGGCGCAGTTGATCGGCACCATCAATTCGATGAACGCCCAGATCGCCAGCGCCGCCGAAGAGCAGACCGCCGTGGCCGAAGAGATCAACCGCAGCGTGCACCAGATTGCCGTGGCGGTGGACAGCGTCGCCGATGAGACCCAATTGGGTGCCCAGACCTCCCGCAGCCTGGCGGACCTGGGGCAGCGCCTGGGACAGTTGGTCGGCCAGTTCCGGATCTGATCAACCATAGCATGGGCGTATGTTGGCCTAACGTTAATACGAATATACCGATCACAGCCCCTTGTCGAACCGCGCCTAGCGCCTCGGGTACTGACGATGAACGGTGTGTCCAAGGCCCACGCCCTGCTCGACGAGGCCGATGTGGACGTGGTGCACGGCAGCGCGTTCGGGCTGGCGCCTTACCTGCGGATCGCCTACGCCCTGGATGAGGCGTCGTTGCGCCAGGCTTGCGCGACGATCCACAGGTTCTGCGCGGCGACCCGTTAGACGTCGCGCATCAGCAGGCCAAAGCGCAGGTCCAGCTCGGCCGGGAGCGGCACATACACGGTGTGCCCGTCCCCCGGCGCCACGTCAATGGTCTCGCCCTTGGCGTCGTGCAAGGTGGCCAGGTCAAAGTGAAAGTTGCCGGCGGGGGTCATCAATTCCAGGTGATTGCCCACGGCGAAACGGTTCTTCACCTTGACCTCGGCCAGTTCGCCCCGGCGCTCGCCGGTCAGCTCGCCGACGAATTGCTGGCGTTCCGACACCGAACTGCCGTTCTGGTAGTTCTGGTATTCATCGTGCACATGCCGGCGCAGGAAACCCTCGGTGTAGCCGCGCTGGGCCAGGGATTCGAGGTCGGTCATCAGGGTGCGGTCGAAGGCGCGGCCGGCCACCGCATCGTCGATGGCCTGGCGATACACCTGGGTGGTGCGCGCGCAATAGAAGTGCGATTTGGTGCGGCCTTCGATCTTCAGCGAATGCACGCCCATGTGGGTCAGGCGATCCACGTGCTGCACCGCGCGCAGGTCCTTGGCGTTCAGGATGTAGGTGCCGTGCTCGTCTTCGAAGGCGGGCATCTGTTCATCGGGGCGGTTGGCTTCTTGCAGCAGGAACACCTGGTCGGTGGGCGCACCGATGCCCAGGGTCGGTTCCGGCTGGAACGCTTGGACGATATCCCCCGTGGCGTTTTCCACCGCCGGCGTCGCCTGGTACTTCCAGCGACAGGCGTTGGTGCAGGCGCCCTGGTTCGCATCGCGCTTGTTCATATAGCCCGAGAGCAGGCAGCGCCCGGAATAGGCCATGCACAAGGCGCCGTGTACAAATACTTCCAGTTCCATGGCGGGCACTTGCTGGCGGATCTCGGCGATTTCTTCCAGGGACAACTCCCGCGACAGGATCACCCGGCAGATCCCTTGTTGCTGCCAGAACTCCACGCTGGCCCAGTTCACCGTATTGGCCTGTACCGAGAGGTGGATAGGCATCTGCGGAAAGTGCCGGCGCACCAGCATGATCAGCCCAGGGTCGGACATGATCAGCGCGTCCGGGCCCATGGCGATCACCGGGGCCAGGTCCTTGAGGAAGGTCTTCAACTTGGCGTTGTGCGGCGCGATGTTGACCACCACGTAGAAACGCTTGCCCAAGGCGTGGGCCTCCTGGATACCCAGGGCCAGGTTGGCATGGTCGAACGCGTTGTTGCGCACCCGCAGGCTGTAGCGCGGCTGGCCGGCGTACACCGCATCGGCGCCGTAGGCAAAGGCGTAGCGCATGTTTTTCAGGGTGCCGGCGGGGGCGAGCAGTTCGGGGGCGAGGATGGGAGGCATGGGCACGGGTCGCAAAAGGTCGCGAAGGTAGCCGAGCGGCGAGGGCGGTTTATTGATCCAGGTCGTCCTTTGGGCTTTTTGTATCGCTGTGTATCGGCCGGGGCTGTGGATACGTATCGATTTATCCGCGCGGTTTTCCGACACAGGCGCGATACCTCAGGGGCTTTTAATTGATTCCAACGAGGCACACCGCCTCCAACCCTGAGAACCTGGAGTCAACCACCATGAACACCAAAGCCATCTACGCCGCCTGCCTGTTTGCCGCCCTGAACATCTGCACCTTGTCGGCCCGCGCCGAAGCCGCCGTTACCGCTCAGACCTACAACTACGGCACGCACCTGGACATCAAGCAAGTGGTATCGATGAGCCAGGACTCCAAGTCCACCTGCGGCGTGGTGAATGCGCGCATGACCTACCTGGACTCCCACGACAAGACCCAGGTGCTGGATTACCTCAAGTTCGGCGACGGTTGCGTCGGCGATAACTGAGTCCCGCTGTCCCCTCCCATTGTTTGCCACAGGAAGACCGCCATGAACCCGCTGACCCGCTTTTTGACCGCCACCGCCTTTGCCCTTGCCGGCACTGCCGTGCACGCCAACGCCGCCGTGGAGAAAAGCAGCTGCGCCGCCAGCACCTGCTTCCAACTGACGCCGGTGCAACACGCCGCCGGCCATGACCTGCTGGTAGAGGACGGCAGCCGCCGCACACCGCTCGGCCAGGCGCTGGACCACCAGACAGCGTGACGCCGTCTCCCCACTCGATAAGGTGAACACCATGCTACTCATCGCATTCCTGGGCGGCATCCTGACCGTCCTCAGCCCCTGTATCCTGCCGGTGGTGCCGTTTCTGTTCGCCGGCGTCGACCGCACCCGCCGATCGATCCTGTTGACCCTCGGCGGCATGGTCCTGACCTTCGCGCTGGTGTCCAGCCTGGCGGTGGTCAGCACGGAGTGGGTGATACAGGCCAATAACACCGGCCGCCACCTGGCGCTGATCGTGATGGGGCTGTTTGCGCTGTCGCTGATCTCGGCGCGGGTCGGTGGCTGGCTGGCGCGCCCCTTCGTGTTGTTGGGCAACCGTATCGATCCTGACAGCCGCACGCTGTCCGGTCCGCTGAAGTCAGTGATGATCGGCGTCGCCACAGGCCTGCTGTGGGCGCCCTGCGCCGGGCCGATCCTGGGTGTGATCCTGACCAGCGCAATGCTGCAAGGCGCCAATGGGCAGACCAGCCTGTTGCTGGTGGCCTACGGCCTGGGCAGCGCCTTGTCCCTGGGTGCGCTGATTTTTGCCGGGCGTGGCCTGGTCAATCGACTCAAGGCCTCTATTCCAGTGACCGGTTGGCTGCGCCGTGGTGCCGGGGTGGCGGTACTGGCGGCGGCGGTGGTGATTTCCACCGGAGCGGACAAGACCCTGCTCGCCGGCACATCGTCCGAAGGGGTCAGCAGCCTGGAAAAAGGCGTGCTGGAAAACGTGCCCAAAGTGGTGGATTACGTGGTGAGCAAGGTCAAGGCCGACCCGGCGCGGGACAATACCAAGGGCGCCATGCCATCGCTGGCCGGTGCGGTCGAGTGGCTCAACTCACCCGAACTCACCCGCGAATCCTTGAAAGGTAAAGTGGTGCTGGTGGATTTTTGGACCTACGACTGCATCAACTGTCAGCACACCCTGCCGTATGTGAAGCAATGGGCGAAGAAATACGAGAAGGACGGTTTGGTGGTGATCGGCGTCCACACCCCGGAATACGGTTATGAGCGCATCATCGGCAACGTCAAGGACCAGGTGCGCAAGCTGGGTATCACCTACCCGGTGGCCATCGACAACAACTATGCGATCTGGCGCAATTTCGACAACCAGTACTGGCCCGCCCATTACCTGATCGACGCCAAGGGGCAGGTGCGTTACACCCACTTTGGCGAAGGTCGTTATGACGCGCAGGAGCAGATGATCCAGACGCTGTTGAACGAGGCCAAGGCCCCTCAGTGACTCAATGCAGCGGCTTTGCCAGCAAAGCCGCCATCTTGACCAGGTCCGCCAACGAGCGGGCCTTCATTTTGCGCATTGCCTTGCCCCGATGGGCCTTGACCGTGATCTCGCTGATCGCCAGGTCGCAGGCAATGACTTTGTTCATATGCCCCGCGACGACCCTTGTCATCACTTCCTGCTCCCGTGGCGTCAGGGTGGCGTAGGCCGCCCGCAGGACGCGCAATTGATCCTGTTGGTCCAGCAGGGTGCGGCTCTTTTCGAGGGCACCGGCAATCGCGGTCAACAGCACGTCATCATTGAACGGCTTGGTCAGGAACTCCACCGCCCCCGCCTTCATGGCGCGCACCGTCAGAGGGATGTCGCCGTAGCCGGTGATGAAAATGATCGGCGTGTCCGGGCGTTCGTTGGCGATGGCGGCTTGCAGGTCCAGGCCGTTGAGGTCGGGCAGGTTGATGTCCAGCACCAGGCAGGTGGGCACGTCTGCACGCGGCTGGCTCAGAAACGCCTGGGCCGATTCGAACAGCCGGGGCTGCCACTGGGCGAACCGGATCAACAGCTCCAGGGATTCGCGCACAGAAACATCGTCATCGACAACGAATACGATCGGCTGGGTGTCGGTCATCGGCGCGGCTCTGCGTGCATGGGCGATGGGGTGAGTCGAATACATCATGATAGCTCCTTCAAGATAGCTCCCTGCTGGAGCGGTTCAGACGACTGGAAAGGCCGCGCTCAGCGCTTTGAGCAATTGCGCTTCGCTGAACGGCTTCATCAGGCAGTCCACCACGCCGGTGCGCATCAGTTTGAGCCGGTCGCCGGCATCGCCATGGGCAGTGATAAAGATCACCGGAATGCCATGGCCGCGCAGTTGGAGGGTGGCGTGCAGTTCCGGGCCGGACATGCCTGGCATCGCCACATCCAGGATCAGGCAGCGCGTGCCTGTCACATGGGGCGATGCCAGGAACGCTGGCGCCGAGGAAAACGCTTCGACCGCAAAACCGAACTCCCGGAGCAGGTCCGGCAGGGATTCGCGCACCGATTCGTCATCATCGACAACCGCTATAAGAACAGGCTGTTCCATCAGATTCCCTCCTTGGTCGAGTCGGCGTCCTGGTCGGTCATGCGCGGCAGGGCAAATCGGAAAGTGGCCCCGGGGCCGTCATGGGCGGTGGCCCACAACACGCCATCATGGCGCTCGATAATGGAGCGACTGATGGACAGCCCAATGCCCATGCCGGTGGCCTTGGTGGTGTAGAACGCCTGGAACAGGCGCTCGGCATCCTGCGGGTCGAAACCATTGCCGTTGTCCTTCACGGCAAGGTAGACGCTCTGTTGTTCATCCAGTCCGGTGGTGACATGCAGGTGCCGCGAACGACCCGTCATGGTGTTCATCGCCTCAGTGGCATTGAGGATCAGGTTGAGGATCACTTGTTGCAGTTGCACGCGGTCGGCGTTGACGGTGGGCAGCGCGTCGGCAAATTCCGGGATCAGCTTCACGTCATTGCGCTGCAATTCGCCCAGCAGCATGGCGATGACCTCCTGTGCCGCCTCGTTCAAATCGACTGGTTCGAGGGTGATGCATTTCTTCGAAAAGAGCGCACGCAGGCGGTTGATCACCTCGGCGGCGCGGTTGCCATCGCGAATGGTACGCCGCGCGGTCTCCAGGGCACCGGTGACATTCGGCGGGTCGGCGCCCAACATGCGCAGGCAGGTGCTGGCATTGGTGATGATGCCGGCCAGCGGCTGATTGACTTCGTGGGCAATCGAGGCGGTGACGGTGCTCAGGCTCGCCACACGTGCCAGGTGCGCCAGCTCCGCGCGCACCTTGCTCAGGGTTTCTTCCGATAACCGGCGTTCGATGGCGATGCTCGCCGCGAGCATTTCGGCGCGCTTGCGGTCTTCGATATCGGTGTTCTCGCCGTACCAGCGCAGCACCACGCCCCACGCATCACGTTGCGGTACCGCGCGCACCAGGAACCAGCGGTAGTCGCCGTCGAAGCGGCGCAACCGCGCCTCGTACTCTCCGGCTTCGCCCGACTGCAGCAGGGCACCCCAATACTGTGCCAGTTGCTCGGCGTCGTCGGGGTGGACCGAGCGCGCCCAGCCATCGCCGCGCGCTTCGTCCAGGCTCATGCCGGTGTAGTCGCACCAGCGCTGGTTGACGAAGCCGACACTGCCGTCGGGCGCCGCACTCCAGACAAATCCGGGAATGGCGTTGATGATGTTGCTGAGGCGGTCTTCCGAGGCGCTGGCTTCGGCCAGTGCGTGGGCGATTAAGGCTTTGTCGCGCTTTTGCTCGTTGATGTCCACGCTGATCACCCACCAGCGGAGGATCCGGCCCTGGCTGTCGCGCATCGGCTTGCCGTCACTGACAAACCAGCGGTAGGTACCGTCTGCCTGGCGCAGGCGCAGTTCCTTGCGATAGGGCTCGCCACTGCGTACCGCCTCGCGCCAGGCGTTGAGCGTGGTCTGCAGGTCGTCCGGGTGCACGGCCGCCTGCCAGCCGCAGCCGATGGCTGCGCTGGCACTGTGTCCGGTGTAGGCGCACCAGCCTTGGTTGACGTAGTCGACGCTGCCGTCCGCCACGGCGGTGAAGGCCACCCCAGGCAGTGCATCGACGACGCGATCGAATTCATTCGACATACCGGTTCTCTAGTGACAGGCGCCGTGCGCAGAGAATGCCCTGTGGGCGGCTGTTCGCCCATCATACTTAGGTGTCGCATGCCCACGCTGGCGGGCAGGCAAACGATACCATCGTGTTATCGATGGCGGGCACGAATGCTGTTTTGATTGAGTCGCGCATCCCGAGTGCGCTTTCCTCAATTTCCCGGAGCTCTGCCATGACCGCCAAACAAGTACTCTACACCGCCAAAGTCCACACCACCGGTGCCCGCGACGGGGGCACCTCGCGCAGCGACGACGGGCGCCTGGACATCCTCCATTCCCCGCCGGGCTCCAAAGGCAGCGGTACCAACCCCGAGCAACTGTTCGCGGCCGGCTGGTCGGCCTGTTTCAACGGCGCCCTGGGGTTGGCGGCGCGCAAGTTGAAGGTCGAGTTGCCGGCTGACGTGGCCATCGATGCTGAAGTCGACCTGTGCATGGAGGGCGACGCTTACTTCCTGCGGGCACGCTTGAACGTCAGCCTGCCGGGCTTGGAGCGGAATGTGGCGCTGGCGCTGATTGAAGGTGCCCACCAGACATGCCCGTACTCTAAGGCGGTGCGTGGCAACATCGATGTGGTGCTCAACCTAGTGTGAACGTAAGCCACTGTATCCAGCGTGACTGACGTTACACAGTCATTCAAACCTGCTGCTTTGCCGACATGCCGCAGATACACGTGCTGCACAGCATGGCGGCAGGTTTGGCGTCATCCGACGCTGACGGATGTTGAAGGCTGTGAACACGATGAAAGCAGTGATGATCAACGCATTTGGCGGCCCCGAAGTCTTGGCCGTGCAAGAGGTTTCACTGGCCCGGCCAGGGCCTGGGCAGGCACTGGTTCAGGTCATGGCCGCCGGGGTGAATTTCATGGATACCGGCGCGCGCCGAGGTCTCGGCGCCGCCAGCCCGTTGCCGCTGACGCTGGGCGCAGAGGGCGCGGGCGTGGTGCTGGCCGTCGGGCCGGAGGTGACTGAGGTAACACCCGGTGATCGGGTGGCCTGGTATTACGTCCCTGGCAGCTATGCGCAACAGGTCATCGCCCCGGTCAGCCAATTGGTGCCGTTGCCCGATGACATCGGCTTCGAAACCGCCGCCGGCCTGATGATGCAAGGCCTCACCGCGAGCAACCTGGTGTTTGACGTGCACGCGATCCAGAAGGGTGACGTGGCATTCATCCACGCTGCGGCGGGGGGAGTAGGGCTGATGCTGACGCAGATGGTCAAGCTGCTCGGCGGCCAGGCGATTGGCCGGGTTTCCCATGCCGACAAGGTTGACAGCGTATTGGCGGCTGGCGCCGATTACGTGGTGATCGGGCACGCCGGGCATATCGCCGGTCAGGTCGAACGCCTGGTGGGCAAGCACGCGGTAAATGTGGTGTATGACGGCACCGGCAATGAAGGTTTCAACGAGTCACTCAATCTGCTGGATTACTTCGGCACCTTGGCCCTTTTCGGCCCGTTCATGGACCCGATTGCGCCGATCGATATCTTTTCCATCCAGCGCAGCGTCAAGCTGACCTACCCGGTGGTGATGCATCATGTGCGTAACCGCGAGACCCTGCTGGCCCGCGCGCAGCAGTTGTTCGCCTGGGTAAGTACTGGAAGGCTCAAGGTGAACATCGGCCAGCATTATTCATTGGCGCAGGCGCACCAGGCACATCGGGATATCGAGTCACGCCGCAGCACAGGCAAGCTGATTATCCTGCCTCAAGCCTAGGCCGGCGCCTGCGCCAGATCAGCAGGGCAGCCAGCAATTGGCTGCCCGCATAGAAGGTAAACAGATCCTGGGGACGCCACTGGGCGTCGAGCAGTACACCGGCGAACGTGGGCGACACAATGGCCCCCAGCCTTCCCGCGGCCAGCACCAGGCCCACGCCGCGCGTACGTTCGGAGCTGTCGAACGTCTGGGGCGCGAGCACAAACAGCGCTGCAATGGCGGCATAGAGCAACAGGCCGGCCGTGAACCCCGTGGCAATCGCCAGCAGCGGTATGCGCGTGGCCGTCACCATCAGCAGCATCAGCACGGCATTGAGCAGCAGGCACATGCACAGCAACCGGTTGCAGCCCCAGCGAATTGCACCCAAGCCCAACAGCAGTGCACCGAACATGCCGCCAACCGTGAGCAACATGCCGCCGGTGATGCCGTGGCGTGCGGAAAAACCGCTATGGGTCAGCAGCATGGGGGTCCAGTTCATCACAAAATAAAACCCGAACATCAGCAAAAAGCATACGCAGGCCAAGGTGCAGGTCGATGCCCAGCGTCCGTGGCTGAACAGACCGCGATAACCTTGGCCTGGCCGCTCGGCCGCCAGCGCTACCTGCGACGCAGACTCGCGCAACCACAGCACGCCGGCCACGCCGACCAACAGCGTCAGGCCGCCCCCTGCCAGGAACACATAACGCCAACCGAGGCCGTCATTAAGCAGATGGGCCAGCACCCCACCCAAGGTGGCGCCCAGCGCAAAGGCCACCGATTGCAAGGCAATTGCCAGGCTGCGACGGGTGGGCGGTGCATGGTCGTGGGTCAGGACATTGGCGCCCACCAACACCGCGCCCACGCCGATACCCGTGAGCAAGCGCAGGCACAGCAAAGTGCAATAACCCTGGCTCCAGAAACACAGCACCATGGTCATGCCGCTGAGCATCAGGCTCGCCAGCAACACCCGGCGGCGTCCATGCCGGTTGGCCATCGGCGCAGCCCCCAACGAGCCGCAGGCCATGCCCACCAGGCTGGCGCTGAGCAGCAGGCCGATTTGCGCCGCGCTCAATGACCACTGCGCGGCCACGCGGCTGGCCGTGAACGCCATGGCCATGGCGTCCAGGCCGTCGATCACATTGAACAGCAAGCACAGCCCCACCACGATCCACGCAGCGCGCCACGTCGGAATGCCCGGTGTAGCCGAACTGATTGCCTGCCCACTCATTGGTTTTGGGTCCTTTATTTATCGAGGGTGGATGGCAGCATCGGGCGCTTCTGCTGGCAAGTCATACAAAGGTATCGACCGACACCTACGTGCAATCGTCCGCGGCAAACGCCGATGGTCTGATCGGTCTTGCACGGGCCACGAGGGCGCAGTGCCACGACAGGAGATTCATCATGCTTGCAGCTTCGTCCCATTACCTGCGGCTTCGCTGCCGGGCCTCGTTGCTCGGCCTGGCGCTGCTCGCCGGCAGCCAGGCCGCGTGGGCGGCCACCGACGCCATCCGTCCTTACCGCATTCACGTTGATGAAACCCAACTGACCGACCTGCATAAACGCATCGCCGCCGCCCGCTGGCCGGATAAGGAAACCGTCAACGACACCTCCCAGGGCGTGCAATTGGCGCAGGTACAGGCACTGGTCAAGTACTGGGGCAATGGTTACGACTGGCGCAAGGCCGAGGCCAAGCTCAATGCGCTGCCTGAGTTCATGACCACCATTGACGGGGTCGACATCCAATTCATTCATGTGCGCTCGCGCAATCCGAACGCGCTGCCGTTGATTCTTACCCACGGGTGGCCGGGTTCTCAATTTGAATTCCTCAAAACCATCGGCCCGCTGACCGACCCGGTCGCCTACGGTGGCCGCATCGAAGATTCGTTCGACGTGGTGATCCCATCGATCCCAGGCCACGGTTTTTCCGGCAAGCCCACCGAACTGGGATGGGGCCCGGACCGGGTCGCCAAGGCCTGGGATGTGCTGATGAAACGCCTGGGCTACCAGCATTACGTGTCCCAGGGGGGCGACCATGGCTCGGTGATCTCCGACGCGCTGGGCCGCCTGGCGCCCCCCGGTTTGCTCGGCATTCACCTGAACATGCCGGCCACCGTGCCGCCTGAACTGGTCAAGCCGATCAACAGTGGCGAACCGGCGCCCGCCAACCTCACCGAACCTGAGCGCACGGCCTACAACGCGCTGAGTACCTTCTTTGGGCGCAACGCGGCGTACGGCGCGATGATGGTCACTCGCCCGCAAACCATCGGCTATCTGCTGGCCGACTCGCCGGCCGGTACGGCCGCCTGGATGTACGAGAAATTCGCCGCCTGGACCGACAGTGATGGCAAGCCCGAGCGTGTGCTCAGTCGTGACGAAATGCTCGACGACATCAGCCTGTATTGGCTGACCAACAGCGGTGCGGCGTCTTCGCGTTTCTACTGGGAGAACAACAACAATAACTTCAGCGCCGCAGCGCAGAAGACCGACACCATCAAGGTTCCGGTTACCATTACCGCGTTCCCCCGCGAGATCTACCAGGCCCCGAAAACCTGGGCCCAGCGCGCCTATCCCTCGTTGTCCTACTACAGCCAGGTCAGCAAGGGCGGGCATTTCGCCGCCTGGGAACAGCCGCAACTGTTCAGCGAGGAACTGCGCGAGGCCTTCCGCCCATTGCGCCCTTTGGCCAAGCCCTGAGGCTTTTTCAGGTACGTTGAGCATCGTCCAGGCGCGCCTGTAGCAGGCGCAGGTCCTGGGTATCAAAGCCTTCCGAAAACTGCTCGCGGTGTTGGCCCAGCAAACGCTGGGCCTCACTGCCACGACCTTGCGCCTGCCACAGCGCGGCCAGGTCGATGGCACTGCGCAACGCCCAGCTGCGTGAGCCTTGCTGCTGACTCAGGCTCAAGGATTCTTCCAGCAGTGTCTCAGGCCGTTTGTTGTCGCCGGGCACTTGTGCCTTATGAATGCTGGCCTGGAGGCGCAGCAGTTCCGGCAGGGGGAAGGCATCGCCGCTGTGTCGACAGTGTTCGATGGTCGCCTTCACTTGTACCAGGGCCTTTTCAAATTGCCCTTCCAGGATCAAGCCCTCGGCCAGGGCGATCTCGAAGGAGGTTGTCAGCAATTCGTAGCGCATGCCGTGCAGGCGGGCCAGGGTTTCCTCAAGGACGGCGACGGCATTGCCGGGCTGGCCTGCGCGGATGGCGACCGCCGCGCCAAAGCCCATGGCTGCGGCGATATAGGGGCCGAAGGCGTTGGCTTCGGCAATGGACTTGAAGGTGTGCAGGCGCTCGGCGGCGGTGTGCAGGTCACCGGTCCAGATGTAAATCTGCAGGGTCCAGACCAGCGCGATGCAATAGGTGGTTGCATGGTCCAGCGCGGCGGCTTCGGTTTCGACCTGCTGGGCGCCTCGCCTGGCCTGGTCGGGAAAGCCCATCAGCCACAGGGTGCGCGCCAGGGCCAGGCCGGTGCGGTTGCGATGGTCGAAGCCGTAGTGAATGGTCAGACTGCGCTGCGACGGCACACTGTTGCGCAGGGAGTGTTCCAACGCGTGGCGCGCCAACGCCTGGTCCCCCAGCAAGTGATAACAGATGCCCGCAAGGGAGGCGGCCACCGCGATGGCTTCCGGCTTGGCGATCACTGCGCTGATCTCCACGGCGCGTTCGGCCCAGGCCAGGGACGCCTTAAAGTCACCAATGCGTTCGTAGAAAATCTGTAAACGCCCCAGCAGGCGCAGTTGCGAGCGGTGCTCGCCAAGGCTCATGGCAATGTCCAGGGCGCGTAACAGGGCTTTTTCTGCGGCGGCGCTGTTGCCCTTGGTGAACATCAGCACCAGGCCCAGGGCGGCTTGCAGTTCCATTTCGGTGGGCGTGCCGAAGTAGCCGAGTTCCAGCAACTCAGTGGCGCGGGTGCACCAGGTGCGGCATTCCACCAACAGGGAAAAATGCAGGAACAGTTGTGCACTCGCCGCCGCCAGCGGCAGTGCCAGGCCGGGGTCGCCCTGAGGGCCGAAGCTCCACTCCAGCGCGCTGCGGATATTGCCCAACTGGCAACCCAGCCGCGTGGCGCTGGCGAAGATCGCGTGAGGGGTGTCGCCCAGGTGCTTGAGCTGCTCCATATGGTACGCCGCATGCCTGAAGGCCAGGGCGTGCACCTCGGATGGGCCCCGCACCTGGAGTTTTTCCCGCGCATAGGCGCGGGTCATTTCCAGCAAGCGGTAAGAGGCCGTGGCGTTGCTGCGGTTCACGGTGACCAGGCCCTTGGCGGCCAGCTCATCCAGGGTCGCGGCCACGCTGACGGGGTCGATCCAGTCGTCGGCGGCAATGTGCGAGGCCGCCTCCAGGGCAAACGGTCCGACAAATGCCGCCAGCCGCTCGAACACCAGGCGTTCATTGGCCGAGAGCAGGTCGTAACTCCAGTCCAGCATTGCGCGCAGCGTCTGATGCCGTGGCAGCGCGGTCCGGCGACCGGCCCATCCCAGGGAAAAGCGCTCGCCGAGCAGGGCGTGAGTGGCGTGTACGCCATGCACCGCCACGCGCACTGCCGCCAATTCGATGGGCAGCGCCATGCCTTCCAGGCGTTGGCACATGTCGGCAATCAGACGTGCATCGCCGGGTGCCAGCGCCAGTGCGGCATTGCTGGCGTACACGCGCTCGACAAACAGTTGCACGGCGGTAAATCCCAGCAGTTGTTCAACGCTCAAGTCCTGCAACTCGCTGGGAAAGGCCAGCGGGTCGAGCCGATACACGTGCTCGCCGCGCGCCCGCAGCGGTTCGCGACTGGTGGCGAGAAGGGCCACGCCCGGGGCCGCATCCTGGATCTGTTCAACGAGGGCGCAGACCGCATCGATCAGGTGTTCGCAATTGTCGATGATCAGCAGCAACCGTTGCGCACGCAGGTGGGCGAGCAACACCTGCATCGGTTCTTCGGCCTGCACCGCAATGCCCAGTGCGCTGGCGAGGGCGATGGGCACCAAGTCCGGATCCTCGACCTGGGCCAGGTCGACGAAGTGCACGGCGTCTTCCTCTGCGCGGCAGTGGCCGGTTTCCACGGCCAGGCTGGTCTTGCCCACGCCGCCTGGGCCGACGATGGTGAACAGCTTGGGTTGTCGCAGCCGCTCCATCACCAGCGCCACATCGGCGTGGCGCCCGATCAGGCTGGGGCGCGGCGGCAGGCGGCCGACGCCATTGGCCACTCGAGGGTGGCTGTACGGGGCAGGCAAAGGGCGCGCCGCGCGCTCCATCGGCGCGACGAACGCGTAGCCAACGCCGACTTGGGTGTTGATATAGCGTGCACCGTCTTCGCCATCGCCCAGAATGCGGCGCAGCCCGGTCATGTGAAAACGCAGGCTGCCTTCTTCGACGATGATGTCGGGCCACACCAGGCTGATCAGTTCACGTTTGGACACCACGCGTCCTGGGCGTTCGAGCAGGGCGATCAGCAGGTCGAGGGCACGACCGCCGATTTCCAATGCCGCGCCATCTTTCGTGAGCAAGCGTTTGCCCGGAACCACGCGAAAAGGGCCGAAGGCAAAGTCCAGGCTCGCGGCCTCATGCAGGTCGTCAGGGGCGGACTCCACGGTTATCGCGCTCTCGAAAAGAGGAAGGTGTATTCAAGGGGATTGGAACCCTGTTTCGGTCTGAGCATGATAGGAGATCCCAACGTTGGTTCAAGTCCGTACAACCTCGGCCGCGTGTGGCGCGAGGGCGTTGGTCTGGGCCGGTTTGAGCATCGGCGTCAGGCACAGCATGAAGACCAGCACGGCAAACAGCATGGCGTAGGCTAGGCTGTAGTTGCCGCTGTGGTCGCGCAATGCACCGAAACACAGCGGGCCCAAGGCGGCCAACAGATAGCCGATAAACAGCATGAATACCGTCCAGGCACCGGCTTGTGCAGGGCTGCTGGCATTGTCCAGTGGCAGCGTCATGCCCACGGTGAACGCCATGCCCAGGCCGATCGCCACCAGCAACACGTACAGGGTTGGCCACGCCGTCGGCGCAAACGCCATGCCTGCGGTGCCCAACAGCGCGATCAATGTGCAGACGGCCAGCAGGCCGCGACGGTCATGGGCCTTGCCGGGGATCAGGCCGGCGCCGACGCTGGCAACCGCGAATACAGCGGTGAACAGCCCCAGCAAGGTGCCGGCGGACAGGTGGGTGACGGCCGTTTCCGTGGAGGACGGTGCCAGCCAGGCGAACAGGGCATAGACCACAAACTGGCTGGCACCGAAGTACAGCGCCACCAGCCACGCCTGGGGATTGCGCCACGGCAGTCGGATCGACCGGGCCGGTGCTGGGGCCAGCCGAGGCGCATCGGCCTCGAAACGCCGGGCCATCCACACCCAGCTGATCACCGCCGTGACGCTCAACAGGCTCCATGCACCGGCGCCTACACGCCAGCTGTGGGCGAGTTCGGTGATGGGCGCGGTGAACAGCGCAGAAAGGGTGGCCCCGACACTCAAGCCTGCGGCATAAATACCCATGAAAAACGCCGGACGGTGGGCAAAGTGGGTTTTGATCCAGCCCCCCATCAACGCGCCGGCGATGGCGATGCCGACACTGATCACAAAGGTGTTCAGCAGCAGCAGCGCGGCATTCGGCGAGACCGCCCGCAGCAGACACGCGGCACCGATCAGCACCAGGGCCGCAATCATGCAGCGGTCCGACCCGAAGCGTCGGCTCAAGCCTGGCGCAAGCAGGGCGAGCACACCCATGCACACGTCCGGGATCGACGTCAGCAGCGCCGCCTGGGTAAAGCTCAACCCATACTGGTCCTGGATCAACAGCAGGATCGGCCCGATGGACACGATGGCGGGGCGCAGGGCGATGGACAGCACCAACAGGCCGAGGACGGCTGCCAGGCTGTGCTTGTCAGTGGAGGTCATGTCGACGTGCTCTTCGGGTCGTGGAAGTCGAACCGATCGTAGCAATGTGCAAGAATCGACAAATGCCAGCTTATATCGACAAAGTGACAATGCGATGAGCCCACCATGAAGCAAGATGCCCGCGCCGTCGGTAAACCCGTCGAAATGAACGGACGCAGCGAGGACTACCTGGATTACCAGGACGTGCCCCGTGTGCTCATGGCCCTTGTGCGCAACCAGGCGGCCGGTGCCTATAACGCGCCGCACACCCATCGCCACGGCCAGTTGCTGTATGCGGTCAGTGGGGTGATGCGCGCCGTTGCCCAGGGCAGCCTGTGGTTCTTGCCACCCAAACGGGCACTGTGGATTCCCGCCGAAGAAGAACACGATCAACTGATGCTGACGCCGGTGCAGATGCGCTCGATCTATATCCAGGCCGACGCGGCCGCCGGTTTCGGTGACCGGTGCCGGATCGTCGATGTATCGCTGCTGTTGCGTGAGCTGATTCTGGTGCTGGCCAATGAGCCGATCGAGTACGAACTTGAAGGCCGCAATAGTCACGTGGTGGCGCTGATCCTCAGCGAGCTGGCCGCCGCGCGCACCTTGCCGTTGCAGATCCCGTGGCCGCTCGACCGCCGACTGCTGATGGTGTGCCGCGCGATACTTGAAACACCTGGGCAAACCCACACGGTGGCGTATTGGGCTGACCAGGTCGGCGCCAGTTCACGCACGCTGATCCGCTTGTTTCTCAAGGAAACCGGCCTGACCTACCGCCAGTGGGTGCAGCAGGTGCGCCTGGCCTGTGCCCTGGAACGGCTGGAGAATGGCGAGCCCATCGGCCGGATCGCCCAGGACCTGGGGTATGTGAGCGCCAGTGCCTTCAGTGCGATGTTTCGCCGCGCGATCGGCGTTTCACCGCGCGACTTTCTGGTCCGCGACTGACGGCATGGGTGACTGGCAGCGAGGCAGCAGCAACTGCGCGCACAACCCGCCGCCCTCGCGGTTGTACAGGGTCAGGCCGCCTTGCAGGGTGTGCGCCAGCTGTTGCGCAATGGCCAGGCCTAGCCCGGTGCCGCCGGTGGTGCGGTTGCGTGAGCTTTCGACGCGATAGAACGGCTTGACCACGTCGAGCAGTTGCGCCTCGGGAATGCCGGGGCCACGGTCAAGGATCTGGATCGACAGATGCGCATCGGCGTGGTGCTCGACGTTGACCGTGACGTCGCTGCCGAACTTCAACGCGTTGTCCACCAGGTTCACCAGCACCCGACGCAGTGCGTGGGGGCGGGTGTCGATCACGGTGCTGGTGGGCGCGGTGAGCACCACCTGTTTGCCGACGTCCTGATAGTCGAACACCAGGCTGTCGAGAAACGAATGCAGGTCGACCCGGCGACTGGCCTCGATGGTGCCGTCCATGCTGCGTGCATAGGCCAGGCCTTCCTGGACCAGGTGCTGCATTTCACTGAGGTCATTCCAGAGTTTTTCCCGCTCCACCGACTCCTCCATGAGCTCGGCACGCAGTTTCATACGCGTGATCGGGGTTTGCAGGTCGTGGGAAATAGCCGCGAGCAGTTGCATGCGTTCCTTGATGTGGGTGGCGATGCGTTCCTGCAGGGTATTGAAGGCCACGGCCGCGTAGGCCACCTCGGTGGGGCCGTTCTCATCCAGGCGCGCGCCGCCGCCGTTGGGGTCCAGGCGGTCGACCGCATTGGCCAGGCGTGTCAGCGGCTCAATCGCGGTGCGCACGGCCAGCAGGGTGCAGCCGAGCAGCAGCAACAGCTGCACCCCCAGTAACAGCGGCAGCCAGGGCGACAGCGGTGAGACTTGTGGGCGCACATCAATGGTCAGCGGCGTGCCATCGCGCAGGCGCAAGTGCGCCTGATAATGCGGGCGTTTGTCGGGGATGGTATTGAAGGTCAGGCTGTAGTCCTGGCCCAGGGTGGCCACCATCGAGTGCACCGAGGCGGGCGCGGTGGTCATGTCCATCGGCTGGCCAGGCTGGCCTTCATCCAGTTGGTAGCGATAGGTGGCATGTTCGAAGCGAGGCAGCCAGGCTTGACGCTCTTCTGCGGGCAGGCGTTCGAGCATGGCCACCGAGGTGCTGATGTCCTGTTCGAAATTGCCCAGCATCAGCGACATGGCGCTTTGGTAACGCTCATAAAACTGCAGCCCGAAGGAAAGCCCGTGGGCGATCACCAGGCTGGTCAGAAAGATCAGCGTCAGGCGCGAGGCCAGGGAGCGCGGCCAGCGCAGCCGTTTCACGAGGCTTCTCCCAGGATTTCCACCGGGTAGGTGAACACATAGCCTTCGCTGCGCACTGTCTTGACGTAGGCCGGGTCGCGCGCGTCATCCAGCAGGCGCTGGCGCAGGCGGCTGACCAGCAAGTCGATGGAGCGGTCGAACAGGTCGGCATCGCGGCCCTGGGTGAGATTGAGCAATTGATCGCGGCTCAGTACACGCTGGGGGTGGTCGACAAAGACCCGCAACAGGCGGTATTCGCCGCCGCTCAGGTTGACGATGGTGCCCTGGGCGTCCATCAGGTGGCGTGCGGTGGTGTCCAGCCGCCATTTGCCGAAGGCCACCAGGCGGCTGGCTTCGCTGACGATCAGGTTGGGCGGCAGTGAGCGAGTGCGGCGCAATATGGCGTTGATGCGCGCCAGCAGCTCGCGGGCGGCGAAGGGTTTGACCAAGTAATCATCGGCGCCCATTTCCAGGCCGATGATGCGGTCGGTTTCGTCGTTGCGTGCGGTCAGCATCAGGATCGGCGTGGCTTTGTGTTTGCCCGCACGCAGCTCGCGGCACAGCACCAGCCCATCGTCGCCCGGCATCATGATGTCGAGCACGATCAGGTCCACCGCCGTGGCATCGAGCAAGGCGCGCATTTGCCGACCGTCCGAGGCCACCGTGGTGCGCAAGCCGTTTTTCTTCAGGTAATTGCCGACGAGTTCGCGGATCTCACGATCGTCGTCGACAATCATAATGTGATCGATATGGTCCATCTGGCTCACCCTAAGAGTTCGATGGCGCGGGCAACACCCGCGCCATAGGTAGGATCGGCTTGCGTGCAGTGCTGGATATGGCGCGCTATGGCTTGGGGGCTGGCGCCCTGGATGGAACGCGCGGTGTTGTCGAACAAGGCCTGTTGCTGGGTGGCGCTCATCAAGCGGAACAGTGCGCCGGGTTGGGAAAAATAGTCCGTGTCTTCCCGGTGGTTCCAATGCGCAGCGCTGCCTTCCAGGGCCAGCGGTGGTTCGCGAAAGTCGGGTTGCTCCACCCATTGCGCGTGGCTGTTGGGTTCGTAGCCGAGGGTGCTGCCGGCATTGCCGTCGGTGCGCATCTGCCCGTCGCGGTGGTAGCTGTTGACCGGGCAACGCGGGGCGTTCACCGGGATCTGATGATGGTTCACGCCGACGCGGTAGCGCTGCGCGTCGCCATAGGCGAACAGGCGCGCCTGCAGCATCTTATCCGGCGAAAAGCTGATGCCCGGCACCACGTTGGCGGGGTTGAAAGCGGCTTGTTCGACGTCGGCGAAGTAGTTGTCGGGGTTGCGATTGAGCTCCAGGACACCCACTTCGATCAGCGGATAGTCCTGATGCGGCCAGACTTTGGTCAGGTCGAACGGGTTGATCGCATAAGTGCCGGCATCCGCCTCCGGCATGATTTGCACGTGGAGCGTCCATTGCGGGAAGCGGCCCTCTTCGATGCTGGTGTACAGGTCGCGCTGGGCGCTTTCACGGTCGTCGCCGACCACTTGGCTGGCCTGCTCGTCGGTGAGGTTGTGGATGCCTTGCGCGGTTTTCCAGGTGAATTTCACCCAGAAACGCTCGTTGGCCGGGCTGATAAAGCTGAAGGTGTGGCTGCCAAAACCATGCATGTGTCGATAGGACTGCGGCAACCCTCGGTCGCTCATCACAATCGTGACCTGGTGCAGGGCTTCGGGCAGCAGGGTCCAGAAATCCCAGTTGTTGCGCGCGCTACGCATGTGGGTGCGAGGGTCACGTTTGACGGCGTGGTTGAGGTCGGGAAATTTCAACGGGTCGCGCAGGAAAAACACCGGGGTGTTGTTGCCCACCAGGTCCCAGTTGCCTTGCTCGGTGTAGAACTTGATGGCGAAACCACGGATGTCCCGCTCGGCATCGGCAGCGCCGCGCTCGCCGGCCACGGTGGAAAAACGCACGAAGATATCCGTGGTCTTGCCCACGTGGGAAAACAGGTCGGCCTTGGTGAACCGGGTGATGTCTTGGGTGACGGTAAACCGGCCGAACGCGCCGGAGCCCTTGGCGTGCATGCGGCGCTCGGGGATGACTTCACGGTCGAAGTGCGCCAGTTTTTCCAGCAGCCAGACGTCCTGCAACAACACGGGGCCGCGGGGGCCGGCGGTCTGCGAATGGTTGTTGTCGACCACGGGTGCGCCGGCGGCTGTCGTCAGTTTTTTCATGCTCAAGTCCCCTTGTTTCTGATTGTTGTGTCAGGGAGCATCAAACCAGACCCCTCAGGGCACCGCGATTGCACGTAGGTATCGAGTCACTGAACCTCAGTTCAGGGTGAGGCTGACGTCGATGTTGCGGCGTGTGGCTTTCGAATAGGGGCAATTCTGGTGGGCCGCTTCAATCAATTGCCTGGCTACCTCGGGTTCTATCTCGGGCAACGATACGCTGAGGTGCGCCTGCAAGAAAAAACCCTGTGCGCCGTGCAGCAGGTCGACTTGGGCATCAATCGCCGCCGTGGCCGGAAACAGGATTTTCCGGGCATTGCAGGCATGGCGCAGCGCGGCCAGGAGCGATGCCGACCAGCACACCGCAAACAGTTGCTCGGGGTTGGTGCCGCTCCCCGGAGCACCGGGCGGGGAGAGCTTGATATCCAGCCGGCCATCCACGCTACGCCCTGCGCCCTCTCGACCGCCTGTGGTAGAGGTGTGGCCGGAATACAGAATTTTTTCGATGCTCAGCATGGGCATTTCCTGGGAAAAATCGACGGCAGTGGGAAAGTCAAATTGCCCACTGGATAGATGGCGAATTCAGCAGAGGGGTGACGCTGGTGGACGGCAGATATCCCAACAGCGTCGTACGGGCGATCTCCAGCAACCAGGCCCGGAACGGCGTGGCAGCGTCGTAGCCTGCGGCATTTTCCAGCACGGCCAGGAAGGCTTCACGTACCAGGTATTGGATGTTTTCATGGCGAATGCGCCCGGCCTGTGCCTGGCCCTCATAAAAAGCCACCAATAACGGTGTGACGTTGTCCCACAGTCGCCACACGGCGCCTCGGTCACCGTTGAGCACATGCTCCATCAATGTGCACAGCCTTTCATTGCCGAGACGGCCCACCTTGCACAGGCAATTGCCGCGATAACCTTCGGTCATGGTTGCATCCCTCTTGAATGCTGACGGTGATGAGATTCAAGAGTGATGCCTGGCCGCGTTGGCCACCAGTTATGCGGTGTTAGCAGTTGTTAGTCGAGGCGCTGACCGGGCCGAGCGGAGTTGATTCGTGGCTGAATGCCTCCAGCTCGCGTACCAGGCTTTCGGCCGCCAGCCTGACTAGCTCACCGCCTTTTTTCGGCGTCGCTTGGCCCGGGTCCGAGCCCATGCGGCCGTCCGGGAAGCGTGCGCGGAAGTCATGGGCCTCGCGAATCGGCCCGGAATTGGCGATTTGCGGCGAATAGGTCGCCGACTTGATCGCGTCCGGGTAGGCCCATTGAGTCACCGCAATCTCCGACGGCGTGGCGTGGATCCCGTGGCCGGTGGGGAACTGCCGGTTGGCCAGTGCACCAACGCCTTCCAGGTCCCACCAGTTGCTCAGTTTCAAGGCGAACCCGGCGGATTGCCTGGCGAAACTGGCGCGGGCATACAGTTGCGAAAATGCCGCTTCGATCGAGGCAATGTTGCCGCCATGGCCATTGAGGAAGAGGATCTTCTCGAAGCCGTGGGCAACCAGGGAAAGCACCCAGTCCTCAATGGCCGCGATAAACGTCGACGGGCGTAACGTGATGGTGCCGGCAAAGCCCAGGTGATGCTGGGCCATACCGATATTGAAGGTGGGGGCGATCAGGATATCCGACGTTTCCTGTGCCTGGTGGGCAATGATCTGCGGACACATCCAGTCGGTGCCTAGCAGGCCAATGGGGCCGTGCTGCTCGTTGGAGCCGATGGGAATCACAATGGTGCGGCTGCGTTCAAGAAATTGCTCGATTTCAGCCCAGGTGGACATGTGTAAAAGCATGATGGCCTCTCTGTTTGACAGAGCCCCGGTGGGAGCGTGATGGAGTATTGCAAGTGCACGCCAATCTCATCACGGGGCAGGGGCAGCGGACATTGCACGATGGTGTCGATCCACGCGCTGTGGGCGGGTCTATGCTTGTTCAATAACCGAGGGCACTCCCAGGTTTCGCTGCGGACTAAGCAACAGGGCCTACATGGGCCCTCTGCTTTTCTGACATGGACCGGACATGAATCAAACCAACCTGCAATTCAAAACCCTGCTGTTGCTGCTGGGCCTGGTGACCGTCGCCTTTATCTGGATACTGCTGCCGTTCTATGGCGCGGTGTTCTGGGCGGTGATCCTCGGCATCATCTTTGCCCCGATGCAGCGTCGCCTGCAGCTGCGCTTTGGCTGGAACCGTAACTTCACCTCCCTGGCCACCTTGAGCGCCTGCCTGGTCATTGCGATCCTGCCGGTGATCATCACCAGCGCCTTGCTGGTGCAAGAGGGCGCGACGCTTTATAAGAACGTGGAAAGCGGCAAGCTGGACGTGGCGGGGTATATCGAGCAATTCAAGAATGTGTTGCCGCCGTACTTCCAGCACCTGCTGGACCGCTTTGGCATGGGCAACCTGGAAGGTTTGCGCGAGAAAATCGTCAAGAGCGCGATGCAGGGCAGCCAGTTCTTTGCGACCCAGGCGTTCAGCTTCGGGCAGGGCACGTTTGATTTCCTGGTGAGCTTTTTCATCATGCTGTATTTGCTGTTCTTCTTGCTGCGCGATGGCCCGGAACTGGTGCGCAAGGTGCGCACGGCGGTGCCGTTGGCCGAGCCGCAGAAGCGCCGGTTGCAGCTCAAGTTCAACCGGGTGGTGCGTGCCACGGTCAAGGGCAATGTGCTGGTGGCCGTGACCCAGGGCGCGCTGGGCGGATTGATCTTCTGGTTCCTGGATATCCCCAGTGCGTTGCTCTGGGCGGTGCTGATGGCGTTTCTGTCATTGTTGCCAGCGGTGGGCGCGGGGATCGTGTGGGGGCCAGTGGCCGCCTACTTCCTGTTGAGCGGTTCGATCTGGCAGGGCGTGGTGCTGGCGCTGTTTGGCGTGTTTGTGATCGGCCTGGTGGACAACGTGCTGCGCCCGATTTTGGTGGGCAAGGACACCAAGATGCCCGACTACCTGATCCTGATCTCGACCCTGGGCGGTCTGTCGGTGTTTGGCTTGAACGGTTTCGTGATCGGGCCACTGGTGGCGGCGTTGTTCATGTCCAGCTGGGCGCTGTTCGTGGAGAGCAAGCCGCGAGTCAAGTTGCCATTACCCTGAACCTCAGGCATGCAGCCTGAAGTTCGAGGCCTGTTGCAGTTGTTTTTCAGCGGCCGACAAGGACGTGAGCGGGCCGCTGATGGGTTCGCCATCGCGCACCAGGTACCAGCAGGCGAGTAAACCCGACTCCCGAAGGCGGGCGGGGACGGCGCTGCCGATGACGGACATGATCTGAACAGTGGGCATAAGGACCTCCAATTGCTATGGAGGTCACCTTACGGGTTGGGCCTGCGTAGGAAAAATCACCTGTCTTGATAGTCGACATCGACGCGAGGCGTCAGTCCACCACCTGATCGAGCATGTTCACCACTTCCTGCTCGCTGACCAAACCCTTGCGCACCAGGTTTTCTGCCAGCAGCGCGAGGAACTTGGCGCTGCGGTGGCCTTCCAGGTGCTTGAGCTCGGTGAGGGCGTTGTAGACCTTGCTGGAAGTACAAAGGCCGGCGGTGCGGTGCGGGTTTTGCGTGGGCATGGTCAGTCGTCCTTGTTGTTATTGGGTGGACAGAATCGATAGTGGAAGTATGTCGTGACACAAACATGACAGCGCGAGGCCTGTTCGGGCAAGTAGACATTGGTGTTGATGATGTGCGATTTCAGCCCGATCAGTGTCCTCAAAGCGACCTTGGCGCTGTAAATCCGGACTTTTCAGGCAAAAAAAGGCCCCGCAACCTGCGGGGCCTGTTTCCAGATGAGTCGTTACCAGCCGCGACGGTAGTAGCCGTGGGGAGGGCCGTAGTAGCCACGGGGTGGGCCGTAATAGACCGGCGCCGGGCGATAATAAACCTGCTGTTGCACATACACCGGTGGCGGCGGTGCGTAGTAGACCGGCGGCGGCGCGGCATACACCGGCTGCGGTTGCACATACACCGGCTGCTGCACATAGACCTCACGCGGCTGGCTGGCAACCACGGAGCCCACGACTGCGGCGCCGACTAAAGCACCCAATACGGCCGGGCCACCCCAACCACCACCGTGGGCGGAGGCTTGGCCTGCCATAGCGAGTGCGCCAACAAGCAAGGCGATCTTGGGGATTGTACGAATCATGGTCATTCCTCGGTTAGCCCCAGCGCTTGTGGTCTGTCATCAATAGACTCAAGTAATGTCGCGGGGATACTTTTAAGACAACGTATTTCTAAAAAACAGCACAGCCGCTAGGTAAAGGTTGTGTAAGGTCTGTACCGATTTGCTTACTCAAAGGAGCTACCCATGCAGATGCACCCCAACAAAGACACCCAACTGTGCATGTCTCTGTCGGCGCGCCCGGGGAATTTTGGCCTGCGTTTTCATAACCACCTGTACGAACAGCTGGGTCTGAACTTCTACTATAAAGCCTTCAGCAGCCAGGATTTGCCCGGCGCGATCGGTGGTATCCGCGCGCTGGGCGTACGCGGTTGCGGGGTTTCCATGCCGTTCAAGGAGGCTGCCATTGCCTTGGTGGACGAACTCGACGATTCGGTCCAGGCCATCGACTCCCTGAACACCATCGTCAACACCGACGGGCACCTCAAGGCCTACAACACCGACTATATCGCCATTGAACAACTGCTGAAAAAGCACGCGGTGCCGAAAGACTCGACCTTCGCCCTACGGGGCAGCGGCGGCATGGCCAAGGCCGTGGCCAGTGCCTTGCGGGATGGCGGCTACGCCAATGGCGTCATAGTGGCGCGCAACGCGGCGGCAGGCCGGGCCCTGGCGCAAAACCTGGGCTATGCGTGGCAGGCCGAACTGGGCGACCTGCGCCCACAGATGCTGATCAACGTCACCCCCATTGGCATGACCGGTGGCGCCGAGGCGGATGCGCTCGCGTTTGATGCCGATGCGGTGGATTCTGCCGAGACTGTGTTCGATGTGGTAGCGATCCCCAGCGAAACACCGCTGATCGTGCGTGGCCGTGCCAAAGGCAAGCGAGTGATCACGGGCCTGGAGGTGATCGCCATCCAGGCCCTGGAACAGTTCGTGCTCTATACCGGCGTGCGTCCGACTCCCGAGCAGTTCGAGAAAGCCGTGGCCTTTGCCCGAGCCTGAGGAGTAGGGGGTTCATCCCAACGCATCCCCGACCCAGTACCCAAGTAGCATAGGTCTCCCTCCTGGCCCTTCGTACACTGGTGCCTCAGAGGGGGGAGCCAACGATGCACAACAGTGAAGGCGTAGTCAGTGCCATGTCCCAGGCCACGGATGCCGGGCAGGCCGCCGAAGAGCTGGCGCGGCAACTGCTGCACCCGTACTTGGGGTTTGTGCTGTTTTTCTGCTCGGCGTCCTATGACCTGCAGGCCCTGGGCCAAGCGCTGCAACAGTGCTTTGGCAGCGTACGCGTGGTCGGCTGCACCAGCGCCGGCGAAATCACCCCTCAAGGCTATGGCCGTAACTGCATCACGGCGGTGGGCTTCAACCATGCGCACTTTTCCATCGCCACTGAACTCATCGACCAGGTGGAGCATTTCAGCCTGATCAACGCCCAGGACATGGTCGAGCGCCTGGTCGGCGGCTGCCGCAGCAATACCCTGGCGCCGATCAAGGGCAACACCTTTGCGCTGACATTGCTCGATGGCCTGTCCAGCCGTGAGGAAATGGTGCTGGCGGCCCTCAGCGCGGCCCTGGGGGATATTCCTCACTTCGGCGGTTCGGCGGGTGATGACAACTTCCTCACCCACACCCACGTGTACTTCAATGGCGTGTTCCACAGTGGCGCGGCGGTGGTGGTGCTGGTCAATACCTGGCTGGATTTCGAGGTGTTCACCACCCACCACATCCTGCCGCGCACGGAAAAACTGGTGGTCACCGGCGCTGACAGTCCCTCGCGCCGGGTCTTCGAACTCAACGCCGAGCCCGCCGCCGAAGAGTACGCACGGCACATCGGCGTGGCCGTGGCCGATCTCGACCACCGCACCTTCGCCGCCCACCCACTGGCCGTGCGCATCCACGACCAGTACTACCTGCGCTCGATCCAACAGGTGCACGACGACCTGAGCCTGAGTTTCTACTGCGCGGTGGAAAACGGCATCGTGCTGACGGTCATGAAACCCGGGCCGATCCTGCCCAACCTGCAAACCCTGTTCGGCGGCCTTCAAGCGCGCCTCGGCGACCTGTTGCTGACCATCGGCTGCGATTGCTTTTTGCGCCGCCTGGAACTGGAAGACGCCGGCGACCTGGAACAGATCGGCGGTTATTTGCGCGACCAGCGGGTGATGGGTTTCAACACCTACGGAGAACAGTTCAATGGCATGCACATCAACCAGACCTTCACCGGGGTCGCCATTGCCCGAGGCCGACGCTGAACTGCTCGCCCAGTTGGCCCGGCTGCAACAGGACAACCACAAGCTGGCCCGGATCAACGCGGCGCTGATCGAGCGCATCGAGTCCGGCATGACCCAGGGCAACAACCCCTACACCACCTTCCAGCATTCGGTGGTGCTGGCCGAGCAAGTGCGCGAACGCACCGACGCTTTGAACCAGGCGATGGCCGAGCTCAAGGCCAGCAACCACCTGCTGATCAACGCGCGGCTGCGGGCCGAAGCCTTGCGCGGCGAGCAGGTGGCGGCGCAGAAAGCCCAGGAGAGCGAACGCTGGATCCGCCTGATCACCGACAACGTGCCGGCGCTGATCGGCTACCTGAATTCTGACCTGGTCTACGAATTCACCAACAAAGTCTATGAAGAATGGTACTGCTGGCCGCGCGGCATGATGCTCGGCCAGAGCCTGCGCCAAGTGCACAGCGAGCAACATTGCCAGCGCCTGGACGCCTACGTCGCCCGCGCGCTGGCCGGCGAGAGCGTGACTTTCGAGTTCGCCGAAACCAACATCAACAACCAGGAGCGCTACATGCTGCGCTCCTATGTGCCGAATATGCTCGCCAGTGGCGAAGTGGTGGGGATCTTCGTGTTGATCCGCGACATCACTGAACGGCGCCGCACCGCCGAGGCCCTGCATCAGGCCTATCAGCACCTGGAGCAACGCGTGGCCCAGCGCACCTCGGAACTCACGTCGCTCAACGACCAGTTGCTCAAGGAGATCGACGAGCGCCGGCGCATGGAAACCCGTCTGCGCGAAGCCAAGCTGGAAGCGGAGCAGGCCAACCTATCGAAGACCAAATTCCTTGCGGCGGTCAGCCACGACCTCTTGCAACCGCTGAATGCCGCGCGCCTGTTCACCAGCGCATTGCTGGAGCGCCCCAGCGAAACCCTGGTGCGCAATGTGAGCAACTCCCTGGAAGACGTGGAAAACCTGCTGGGCACGCTGGTGGATATTTCCAAGCTGGATGCCGGGGTGATCAAGGCTGATATCGCCCCGTTTGCCCTGAGCGAATTGCTCGACAACCTGGCTGCCGAATACACCGAACTGGCGCGCAGCGAAGGGCTTGAGCTGCACTTTGTCGGTTGTTCGGCATTGGTGCGCAGCGATATCCAGTTGCTCGCGCGGATCCTGCGCAACCTGTTGAGCAATGCCATTCGCTACACCTACTCAGGGCGCGTGGTGCTGGGTTGCCGACGCCAGCAGCAGCGCTTGCTGATCCAAGTGTGGGACAGCGGCATGGGCATTGCCGAGGACCGGCTTGAAGAGATTTTCCAGGAGTTCAAACGCGGCGATATCCAGCGTCCGGACCAGGACCGTGGGCTCGGGTTGGGCCTGGCGATCGTGGAGAAAATCGCCGGCATACTGGGCCATCGCATCAGCGTCAAGTCCTGGCCGGGCAAGGGCTCGATGTTTTCGGTGGAAGTGCCGCTGAGTGCCACTGCGCCAAAGTCATTGCCGACGCTGTGCATGAGCGAGCCGATGCTGGAGCGCTTGCAAGGCGCGCGCGTGTGGGTGTTGGATAACGACGCCGCGATTTGCGCCGGTATGCGCACCTTGCTCGAAGGCTGGGGCTGCCGGGTGATCACCGCGCTGTCGGAGCAGGACCTGGCGCGGCAGGTGGACAACTACCATGCCGAAGCGGACTTGCTGATTGCCGACTACCACCTGGACGACGACCAGAACGGTGTGGACGCCGTTGCCCGCATCAACGCCCGGCGCGGCAGTGCGGTGCCGGCACTGATGATCACCGCCAACTACAGCAATGAGTTGAAGCTGCAGATACGCGAATTGGGGCACACGTTGATGCACAAGCCGGTGCGGCCGATGAAGCTCAAGACCGCCATGAGTCATCTGCTTGGAAAATAAACACTGAAACACCTGCGCACGCAGATCAAATGTGAGAGCTGGCTTGCCTGCGAAAGCGGTGTATCAGTTACGGCTGTGCAAACTGACCCAGCGCTTTCGCAGGCAAGCCAGCTCCCACCTCGACCTCGTCGTCTTGACGTTTCAGCGGCGCAGGTACGAGCCGAAATCGATATCCCCAGCGCTGAGAATCGCCTGCACCCGATTGTGCACATTCAGTTTGCGCAGAATCGCCGACACATGCGCCTTCACCGTGGTCTCGGCAATCTCCAGCGTGTAGGCGATCTGCTTGTTCGACTCGCCCTTGGTCATCCGTTCCAGTACCAGCAACTGCTTGCGCGTCAGCGCTTGCAGCAGTTCTGGCGCAAACCCGGGGCTGTCGTTCATGCGGCGCTGCCCGCTGTTGCGCTGGGTGCGGATGATGTCCGGCGGCAGGTACACGTTGCCGTTGAGAATCTGCTGGATCGCTTCGGTCATTTGCAGGCGGGGTGACGACTTGGTGATAAAACCCACGGCGCCGTAGGTGATGGCTTGCAGCACGATCTGCTTGTCTTGCTCGGCCGAGACGATCACCACCGGGATGGTCGGTGACTCGTTGCGCAGGTTGATCAAGCCGTTGAGACCATGCATGCCGGGCATGTTCAAGTCCAGCAGGATCAGGTCGAGGTCGTCGTGTTCCTGGGTCAAGGCGAGGGCGCTGTCCAGGTCGGCGGTTTCCATCACGTCGCTGCCGGGGAAACCGTCGCTGATGACGTTATGGATCGCCTCGCGAAACAGCGGGTGATCGTCGGCAATCAGAATTTTGTACATGGCCGTTCACCTTCTTGTTGTGGTTTTTTATTCAAAGGGTTCGGGTGTCGCAGCCATCACTGGCAGGTTTGCCGCTTCCCATGCGTCCAAGCCATCGCGGTACCAATACACAGAGGTATAGCCCAGGTTGGCGGCTCGTTTTACCGCGTTCCAACTCAGCCAGCAATCGGCGCGGCAGTAGAACACCAGCGGGCGTGCGAGGTTGCCGCCGGTGAAGGTGTACAGGTGTCGCGCGAAATAGCCTTGCCATTCGGGCGTGAGGTCGCCGTCGCCGGTATTGGCCAGCCAGTGGCTGCCGGGCAGGTTGGCATGGGGCTGGTCCTCGATGAAGCGGCCTTGCAGCCATTGGCGACGGTACACATCGACCAGCACGGGTGCGGGTGTCTGGGTCAGCAGGGCTTGCAGGGCAGGGGTGTCGACGATGGTCGCACCGGGCAGTTGAGCGGGCGTAGGGCTGCGGTACAGGCTGACGCGGTAGCCATCGGGGGAAAACAGTGGGGCGTCGGCCTGTACGGGCGTGAAGAACAGGCACAACAGTGCCGCAAGTGGCAGTCGAGCGGGCAGCATGGCGGGTCCGATCCTTATCGTTATGCACCCATTACACGCGAGTCCCGCTGCCTTGGGAATGCGACGATAGACAGGAAAATCAGTACCAAAGTAGTAGGTCTTGGTGGGTGCAGGGGCTCTAGCATGGGGTGATGCGCAGCCATTGGAGGCACTATGAATATCCTGCTGGTCGATGATCACGCCGTGGTCCGCCTGGGTTATGCCGGGCTGTTGCGCGACGGACTGCCGGGCGTGGTAGTGCGCGAAGCGGCGAGTGGCGAGGAAGCCCTGGCGCGGGTGCACGAAGCGGTGCCCAACCTGGTGATCATCGGCTTCGGCTTGCCGGGCATCAGCGGCCTGGAAACCACACGACGCCTGCGCCAGCGCCTGCCACAATTGCGCGTGCTGTTTTTCAGCCAGCATGCCGAGCTGCCCCTGGTGCGCCAGGCTTTGGACGCGGGCGCTTCGGGATATCTCACCAAGAGCGCTTCGCCTGCGGTGATGCTTGAAGCGGTTGAGCGCATTCTTGACGGCCACACCTATATCGAACAGGACCTGGCCACGCAGCTGGCCTATCACCCCACGGACCGGCGCTTGCAGAGTATGACCCAGCGTGAGCTGGAGATTTTCCTGATGCTCGCCAAGGGCACCCCGGCACGCGCCATCGCTGCCCAGCTGAGTATAAGCAGCAAGACCGTGTCCAACCACCTGACCCTGCTCAAGAGCAAATTGCAGGTGAGTTCCCATGCAGAGCTGGTGCACCTGGGTATCGACATGGGGGTGGTGCGCGTGGCGGGCTGAACCCACCCCCATTACCTGTAGGAGCCGGCTTGCCGGAGATGGCGTCACCGGCGTCTGTCTGCTGTACCGAGTTGCCTGCATCGCCGGCAAGCCAGCTCCTACACGTCCTGCTTTTGCTTCGACCACTCAGGCCGGCTGCCAGGCCGCCGTGCTCTTGCTTTTGATCTTGATCCTAGGCGCCCCGTCAAACACGCTGGCCGGAATTCGACAGGAATTTGGGGGGTAAACCGGCAGGGATGCCGGTTTAGCCGCCCCGCGCCATGGATGGCGCGTGGCGGCGGCCCCCCAAATACCTGTCGGATTACGGGCACACCGAGCCTAGGCGAGGTGCCGAGTGTTGGGGCGAAGGCCTTTTGCTTACTTTTGGGCCTTTCCAAAAGTGAGCCGCTGTAAGAGCGGAACCATAGGCGGCCGTTACCCAAACAACGGATATGTACCCAGTCTGATCCAACATCCAGGTCGGCTGTCAGGCCGCCTTCGCAGGCAAGCCAGCTCCCACATTTGGATCGCTGGGGTATCAGTTAGATTGCGGCCAGATGCCACGCCGCCAGCGGGAACAAGCTCACTCCCCACAGATCCTCATCGCCGGCAAGCCAGCTACAGAGTGAGGTGTGTCTAGCGATCCCAGGTGGTAGGGCAGTCCTTGCAGCCTTCCATGTTCGCATCCTGGAAATTCGCATAGTGCTGGCGACTGCCCGTGAGCGTGGCCTTTTCCAGGTTGCTTTCACCGAACTTGGCTTCTTGCAGGTTGGCCTCGCTGAGGTCCGCCCCCTGCAGATCGGCCTTGCTCAGCCAGGTCATTTCCAGGTCGGCCGCCCTTAGGTTGACCTTGTGCATCTTCGCGCCCGACAGCCTTGCAAATTGGAGGTAGGCGGCGCTCAGGTTGGCGTTTTCAAATTGCGCGCCCTGGGCAAACATCCCCCAGCCTTGCACGGCCATCAGCGTGGCGCCGGTAAAGTCGGCCAGACGCAGGTTGGCCTGTTGCAGGCTGGCGCGGGTGAGGTTGGCGCCTTGCAGCTGGGCTTTCTCCAGGTTGGCCAGGTCGAGGTTGGCGTGGCGCAAATCCGCATCGCGCAGGTCGGCGCCGGCCAGGTTCATTTTGCTCAAGTTCTGGTTACTCAGGTTGGCGCCCTTGAGGTTGGCGCCGGGGCATTGGCTGTGTTCGGCGAGGGTGCAGCCGTTGATGACGAGGGGGGCGTCGTCGCCATCGTCGGCGTGGGCCAGGGGCAGGCTCAGCAGGAGCAGTAAAGGCAAGAGTTTCATGGCGGGGCCTCTAAAGAAGGAAGGCCGGGAGAGCCTATGGATTCCCCCGGCCGAAGGTTACTTCTGGGCGGTTTTCTGATCCCAGCTCGGGATCTTGAACACCCAGAACGACCCACCCTGTGCCACTGGCTTGGTCAGCTCAGCCATGTCGCCGCCCCACAGCGGCACCGCACCGCCGTAGCCGACGGTGACGCCGATGTACTGCTCGCCATCCTGCTCCCAGGTGATCGGCGGCGAGACGATGCCGCTGCCGGTCTGGAACTTCCACAGCTCCTTGCCGGTTTTCGCATCGAAGGCCTTGAAGAAGCCATCGCCAGTGCCGGTGAACACCAGATTGCCCTTGGTCGCCAGCACGCCGGCCCACAAGGGCAGGTGTTCCTTGTGCTCCCACACCACCTTGCCGGTGGTCGGGTTCATCGCCCGCAGGGTGCCGACGTGGTCGTCATACATGCGCTTGATGCGGAACCCCATGCCCAGGTACGCCGAGCCCTTCTTGTAGTTGACCTCTTCGGTCCAGTATTCCTCTTTCCACTGGTTGCCAGGGATATAGAACAGGCCGGTGTCCTGGCTGTAGGCCATGGGGTTCCAGTTCTTGCCCCCCAGGAACGGCGGCGAGACTTCCACCGGCTTGCCCTTGGTTTCACCCGGCAACGGCTTGGCCGGACGCTGGCCTTCGTTTTCCACGGGGCGGCCGGTCTTCAGGTCGATGTGGCTGGCCCAGGTGATGTTGTCGACAAACGGGAAGGCGTTCTGCAGCTTGCCGTTGTTGCGGTCGACCACATAGAAGAAGCCGTTGCGGTCGGCATGGCCGGTGGCCTTGATGACCTTGCCGTCCTTGTCCTTGTAGTCGAACAGCACCAGTTCGTTGTTGCCGGAGAAGTCCCAAGCGTCGTTCGGGGTGTGCTGGTAGAACCATTTTACTTCGCCGGTACTGGGGTCTACACCGACCTGGCCGGAGGTGTAGAGGCTGTCGAAATCGTGGGGGTTGCCGTCCTTCGATGTACGCGCCCAGGTGTTCCATGGGCCGGGATTGCCGGCGCCAACGATGATGGTGTTGGTCTCGGCATCGAAGCTCGCACTCTGCCAAGGCGCGCCGCCGCCGTGGCTCCAGGCCTCGACCTTGCCGGTTTCGGTGGTCGGGTCATCCGGCCACGACGGCGCTTTGACGTCGCCGGTCGGGGTGCTGTCCTTGCCATTCAGGCGGCCCATGTGGCCTTCCACGAACGGGCGCATCCAGACTTCTTCGCCGGTGTCCGGGTCGCGCGCATACAGCTGGCCGACCACGCCGAATTCATCGCCGGAGCTGCCGTGGATCAGCAGCACCTTGCCGCTGACTTTGTCTTTGATCAGCACTGGGGCGCCGGTCATGGTGTAGCCGGCGGCGTGGTCACCGAATTTTTTGTTCCACACCACTTTGCCGGTGTTTTTGTCGAGGGCGATCAGGCGCGCGTCGAGGGTGCCGAAGTAGATCTTGTCGCCAAAGATCGCCGCGCCACGGTTGACCACGTCGCAGCACGGGCGAATGTTGTCGGGCAGGCGGTGGTTGTAGGTCCACAGGCGCTTGCCGGTCTTCGCATCAAGGGCGAACACGCGGGAATAGGAGCCGGTGACGTAGACCACGCCGTCGCTGACGATGGCCTGGGATTCCTGGCCGCGCTGCTTCTCATCGCCGAACGAGTACGACCAGGCCGGCGTGAGCTTGAACACGTTCTTGTCGTTGACCTGCGCCAGTGGGCTCCAGCGTTGGGCGTTGGTGCCCATGCCGTATTGCAGCACGTCCTTGGTGGTCAGGTGGTCGTTGGCGATGTCTTCCCAGGTGACATTGCGCGTCTGCTTCGTTGCGGGTTCGGCAGCGGCATAGCTTGCAGCACTGAGGGACAGGCTGCCCACCAGCAGAAAGGCTTGCACGGCAAGGCTCAAAGGTGAGAGGGCGGGTAGCGATCTTATTGTCATGGTTGCAGTTCCCAGTGGAGGTTTTGGCCTGCACAGGTTGCTGCCTGGATGCGGCGGCGAATACGGAAAAAGTCCCGGTGTTGCCGGGACAATTTCCCGAACCGCCTCTGATTTAGCAGTGCCCCACAAGGCCTGCTACCAACGGATGAGAACCCGCCCACCAAAGCAGCATACGGGTGCCGCCGGGGGCTTCCTAAGATGGTTGCCATAGCCTCTGCGAAGAGGTTTTGCGTGCAATCCTGAGGGAAAAAATAATGACAACAAAACGCAACGCCTTGATCACCGCCTGCCTGTTTGCCGGCGCGCTCAGTGCCGGTTCCGTCTGGGCCCACGGCAACGTGACACCCACCGCCGTGGAAACCAAAGGCCTTACCCCGATCAAGGAGGCCGGCGTGCCATTGGACGCCGATGGCTGGGCTGCCACCAACCCCTATCGCACCACCCCGGAGCACGACAAGGCGGTGGAAGTCGGTGCCTCTGCCTATAACCAGAACTGCGCCGCCTGCCATGGCCTGGAAGCCAAGTCCGGTGGGATCGCCCCCGACCTGCGCATGCTCGACGCCGGTGACGCCGGCGATGAATGGTTCGTAGAGCGCGTGCGCCACGGCGCCGTGCGCGATGGCCGGGTGTACATGCCGAAAATGGCTGACTACCTGAGCCAGGAAGCCCTGTGGGCGGTGCGCACCTACCTCGACAGCGTGCACGTCGAGGAGTAAGCCATGCGCCTGCGTGGGTGGTGGATCTGCTGCTGGCCGGTGCTGGCCTGGGGCGCGCCCGTGGACCCGGTGCCTTCGGTGATGTGGGCCTACTATCACCAGCGTTTTCTCGACAATGCAGCGTTCGTGTTCGACGAGCGGGTGAAACTCTTGGCGCCACCGTTCGCCGAGGATGCGCGCCAGGTGCCGCTGGAGATCGACGCCCGCGCGTTCAAGGGTGACGTGGTCAGGATCCTTGCCTGGGCCGAGCTGAACCCGCTGCCGCAGATCGTCGATTTCCAGCCGCTGGAACGCGTGCTGCCGTGGCTGTCGATCCGGATTCGCATCGAGCAGGCCACGCCGTTGCGTGCAGCGGTGTTGACCAGGGATGGCATGTGGCATGTCGGCTCGACGCTGATCGATGCCGCCGGCGGCGGTTGCACGGCGCCCAGCGTGGTACGCACCCAACCGGGTTGGGAGGAGCACCTGGGCGAAGTGCTGGGCGGCCGTTACCCGCGCGCCGAGTTCAGCCGCGTGAAGCTGCAAGTTGCCCACCCGATGGACAACGGCATGGTCAGCGGCATTCCCGAATTCTTTATCCACCAGGCCGAGCTGCGCGGTGACGACAACCGGCTATTGGCGCGCCTGGAGCTGTTTCCTGCGGTCAGCGAAAACCCCAACCTGGCCTTTGATATCGAAGGTGCAGGCGCCACGCGCCTGACCCTGCGCGACACTAGCGGCAGCCAGTTCGAGGCGGCCATCCCATGAACCTGCGCTGGATTATGGTGTGGCTGGTGCTCTTCAGCCTGCCGGCGCTGGCGGAGCTGGATTACGCCCTCACACCCCGTTTGATCGCCGACAACACTTGGTTGCTGGAAGGCAGCACCGACAATTTCGCCAAGGCCAACGGCGGCAACGTCGTCAATGTCGGGTTCATCGTCACCGAAGCCGGCGTGGTGGTGATCGACACCGGGCCGTCCAGGCGCTACGGCGAAGCCCTGCGCCAGGCCATCGCCCGCGTCACCGACAAACCGGTGATCCAGGTGTTGCTGACTCACCACCACCCCGACCATGCACTGGGCAACCAAGCCTTCAAGGACGTGCCCATCGGTGCCCTGGCCGGCACCACCGTGTTGCTGCATGAGCAGGGCGACAGCATGGCCGAGAACCTGTACCGCATGGTCGGCGACTGGATGCGCGGCACCGAAGTGGTAATGCCCAACCAGACCCTGCAACCCGGCGTGAAAAGCTTCGGCAGCCACGACCTGCAACTGCTGCAGCTGCGCGGCCATACCGGTGCCGACCTGGCGATCTTTGACCAGAAGACCGGCGTGCTGTTTGCCGGTGACCTGGTGTTTTACCAACGTGCGCTCACCGCGCCTCATTCACCGGGGCTGCTGATCTGGCTGGCGGATATCGCCACTCTGCAAGGTTTGCCCTGGACGCTGATCGTACCCGGCCACGGCCCTATCGCGACCGACGCCAAACCCTTCGAGCAGATGCGCGACTACCTCACCTGGCTCGACCAATTGCTGCGCGACGCCGCCGCACAGGGCAGCGACATGGCGGAGCTGATCCGCAGCCCGATTCCCGAGCGTTTCGCCGCCATCAGTCTCAGCCGCTATGAGCTGATCCGCAGCGTCAGCCACTTGTATCCGCAGTACGAACGCACACAGATGCAGCCCCTCACGACCCAACAATAACCGAGGCCTCACCATGATCTATGCACAACCTGGCACCCCTGGCGCCGTCGTCAGCTTCAAGCCGCGCTACGGCAATTACATCGGCGGCGAGTTCGTCGCGCCGGTCAATGGCGAATACTTCACCAACACCTCGCCGGTGACCGGCGAAGTGATTGCCGAATTCCCGCGCTCCAGCGCCGCCGATATCGACAAGGCCCTCGACGCCGCGCACGCGGCTGCCGATGCCTGGGGCAAGACCTCGGCCCAGGACCGTTCCCTGGTGCTGCTGAAAATCGCCGACCGCATCGAACAGCACCTCGAAGCACTGGCCGTGGCCGAGACCTGGGACAACGGTAAGGCCGTGCGCGAAACCCTCAACGCCGACGTGCCCCTGGCCGCTGACCATTTCCGTTACTTCGCTGGCTGCATCCGCGCCCAGGAAGGCGGCGCCGCCGAGATCAACGAGCTGACCGCCGCCTACCACTTCCACGAGCCCTTGGGCGTGGTTGGGCAAATCATCCCGTGGAACTTCCCGCTGCTGATGGCCGCGTGGAAACTCGCACCGGCCTTGGCCGCCGGTAACTGCATCGTGCTCAAGCCAGCCGAGCAGACGCCGCTGTCGATCATGGTGTTTGCCGAGCTGATCGGCGACCTGCTGCCGCCTGGCGTGCTGAACATCGTGCACGGCTTTGGTCGCGAAGCGGGGGAGGCGCTGGCCACCAGCAAGCGCATCGCCAAAATCGCCTTTACCGGCTCCACCCCGGTGGGCGCGCACATCATGCATGCGGCCGCCGAGAACATCATTCCGTCCACCGTGGAGCTGGGCGGCAAGTCGCCGAATATCTTCTTTGAAGACATCATGCAGGCCGAGCCGCAATTCATCGAGAAAGCCGCCGAAGGCTTGGTCCTGGCGTTCTTCAACCAGGGCGAAGTGTGCACCTGCCCGTCGCGGGCGCTGGTGCAGGAGTCGATCTATGAGCCGTTCATGGCTGAGGTGATGAAGAAGATCGTCAAGATCAAGCGCGGCAACCCGCTGGACACCGAGACCATGGTGGGCGCCCAGGCGTCCGAGCAGCAATACGACAAGATCCTCTCCTACCTGAAGATCGCCCAGGAGGAGGGCGCGGTGCTGCTCACCGGTGGCGCGGCCGAGCGTTTGGAAGGAGACCTCTCCAGCGGCTATTACATCCAGCCGACCCTGCTCAAGGGGCACAACAAGATGCGCGTGTTCCAGGAAGAAATCTTCGGGCCGGTGGTGGGCGTGACCACCTTCAAGGACGAAGCCGAAGCCCTGGCGATTGCCAACGACAGCGAGTTCGGCCTGGGTGCCGGCCTGTGGACCCGCGACATCAACCGCGCCTACCGCATGGGCCGGGCGATCAAGGCCGGACGGGTGTGGACCAATTGCTATCACCTGTACCCCGCGCATGCAGCCTTTGGCGGTTACAAGAAGTCGGGCGTCGGGCGTGAGAACCACAAGATGATGCTCGACCATTATCAGCAGACCAAAAACCTGCTGGTGAGCTACGACATCAACCCGCTGGGCTTCTTCTGATTCAACGCGGTCAAAACTGTGGGACCGGGCTTGCTCGCGAAAGCGGTGGATCAGTCAACCTATATGTGGCTGACACACCCTATTCGCGAGCAAGCCCGCTCCCACATTTTGACTTCTGTACATTCGCGACTAATGCAGTGTCTTCGCTACTTCGAAAGTAGTATTCGCCCTCTCAACCTCACATGCATTAATGCCTATACCGGAACCCTCCGGCCCAACAAGAGGACTGCCCCCATGTGGACCAAACCTGCGTTTACCGACCTGCGTATCGGCTTCGAAGTCACGATGTACTTCGCTAGCCGCTGACTGCGGGTGCTGTCGGAAGGATGCCTCTTTGGTCTGATTGCATTCGCAGCCGGATGGGTTAGTGTGGAGCGCATTCTTCCAAAATAATAAAAACAGGCTTTCCAATGAGCCCTAATCTGAGCCTTCTGCGTAAATTCGTCTCGCCTGAAATCATCTTTGGTGCCGGTTGCCGGCACAACGTTGGCAACTACGCCAAGACCTTCGGCGCGCGCAAGGTGCTGGTGGTCAGCGACCCCGGTGTGATCGCCGCCGGTTGGGTCGCCGATGTGGAAGCCAGCCTGCAAGCCATCGGCATCGACTACTGCCTGTACACCGCCGTGTCCCCCAACCCGCGTGTCGAAGAAGTGATGCTCGGTGCCGAGGTGTACCGCGAAAACCACTGCGACGTGATCGTCGCCATCGGCGGCGGTAGCCCCATGGATTGCGGCAAGGCCATCGGCATTGTGGTGGCCCACGGGCGCAGCATCCTCGAATTCGAAGGTGTCGACACCCTTCGCGTGCCCAGCCCGCCATTGATCCTGATTCCGACCACCGCCGGCACCTCGGCGGATGTCTCGCAGTTCGTGATCATCTCCAATCAGCAGGAGCGCATGAAGTTCTCCATCGTCAGCAAGGCGGTGGTCCCGGATGTGTCGCTGATCGACCCGGAAACCACCGCCAGCATGGACCCGTTCCTGTCCGCCTGCACCGGCATCGACGCGTTGGTGCATGCCATCGAAGCGTTCGTTTCCACCGGTCATGGCCCGCTGACGGACCCCCATGCGCTGGAGGCGATGCGGTTGATCAACGGCAACCTGGTGCAGATGATCGCCAACCCCAGCGACATCGCCCTGCGTGAGAAAATCATGCTGGGCAGCATGCAGGCCGGGCTGGCGTTTTCCAATGCGATCCTGGGCGCGGTGCACGCCATGTCCCACAGCCTGGGGGGCTTCCTCGACTTGCCCCACGGGCTGTGCAACGCGGTGCTGGTCGAGCATGTGGTGGCGTTCAACTACAGCTCGGCGCCGGAGCGTTTCAAGGTGATTGCCGAGACGTTCGGCATCGACTGCCGGGGCCTCAACCATCGACAAATCTGCGCGCGGCTGGTGGACCATCTGATCGCGCTCAAGCACGCGATCGGCTTCAACGAAACCCTCGGCCTGCACGGCGTGCGCGTGGCGGATATTCCGTTCCTGTCCCAGCATGCGATGCACGACCCGTGCATCCTCACCAACCCGCGTGAGTCCAGCCAGCGTGACGTCGAGGTCGTCTATGGCGAAGCTCTCTGACGACCAGCAACGTGCCCTTGCCGGGCTATTGGGGCTGGGCAACCATTCGGCACGCAAGAGCCACTACCCGGAACTCACCGCCCGGCTGGATGAGCTGGAGTCCGAGCGCAAGCGTTATATCCGCCTCAACGACGAGCTGGAACAACGCGTTGCCGCGCGCACCGACGAGTTGCTGGAAGCCAACCACAACCTGCAACAGCAGATTGCCCAGCGCGAGCAGATCGAACAGGACCTGCGCGACGCCCGCGACGCCGCCCAGGCGGCCAACCGCAGCAAAGACAAATACCTGGCCGCCGCCAGCCATGACCTGTTGCAGCCGCTCAACGCCGCACGGCTGTTGATCGCCACCCTGCGTGAGCGCCAGTTGCCCAGCGTCGAGCAGGTGCTGGTGGAACGCACGCACCAGGCGCTGGAAGGCGCCGAGGATTTGCTCACCGACTTGCTGGACATCTCACGACTCGACCAGGCCGCAGTCAAGCCGGATGTGGCGCTGTATCGCCTCGACGAGCTGTTCGCACCGCTGGTCTCGGAATTTCAATCGGTGGCCCAGGCGGCGGGGTTGAACCTGCGGGTGCACACCGGGCCTTATGCGATCAGCACCGACTTGCGGCTGCTGACGCGGATCCTGCGTAATTTCCTCAGCAATGCCTGCCGCTATACCGACGAAGGTTGCATCCTGCTGGGCGCGCGCAAGCGGGGCGATTGCCTGCGCCTGGAAGTGTGGGACACCGGGCGCGGGATTGCGGCGGACCGGCTGCAGGCGATTTTCCTCGAGTTCAACCAGCTCGACGTCGGCCGCGCGGCGGACCGCAAGGGCGTAGGGTTGGGCTTGGCGATTGTGGAGCGTATCGCCGAGATTTTGCGGTACCCGATCGCCGTGCGCTCCTGGCCGGGGCGCGGTTCAATGTTCAGTATCGAGGTGCCGTTGAGTGCCGACATGCCCCTGCCGATCAGCCAGTTGCCGGTGCAGCCGACCACCGGCAACCCCCTGCCGGGCCGGCGTTTGCTGGTGATCGATAATGAGGTGAGCATCCTCGAAAGCATGCGCGCGCTGCTCGGGCAGTGGGGGTGTGAAGTGGTCACCGCCACTGACCAGGCGGGTGCGTTGCTGGCGCTGCAGGGCCGGGCGCCGGAGCTGATCCTGGCGGACTATCACCTGGACCACGGGGTGGTGGGCTGCGCGGTGGTCAAGCACCTGCGCGAGCATTTCGAGCAGAAAATCCCGGCCGTGATCATCACGGCAGACCGTACCGACCAATGCCGACGCGCCCTTCGCCGGCTGGAAGCGCCCTTGTTGAACAAGCCGGTCAAGCCCGGCAAGTTACGCGCGGTGCTCAGCCAGTTATTGGCCTAGGGCGTTGACACCAGTCAACACGCCGCGCGGCGCTTTGCCTCATGCTCAAGGCCTGATCTAGAGCCTTGGAGCACCCCATGAGCGCGGCATCTTTCAAACTCCCCCTGGGCCTGCTGATCGCCGTGCTGGTGATGGCCGGGGTGTTGTTGTTGCCGCTGCCCGCCGACTTGCCGGTGGCCGGGCACCGCATGCTGGCGATCCTCGCCTTTGCCGTGGTGGTGTGGATCACCGAGGCGGTGTCCTATGAGGCCAGCGCGATCATGATCACTTCGCTGATGGCCTTTCTGCTTGGCACCGCGCCGTCGCTGCAAGACCCCACGCATGTGATCGGCACCAGCCCGGCAATCAGCATGGCGCTCACCGGGTTCTCCAACCCGGCGCTGGCGTTGGTGGCGGGGGCACTGTTTATCGCGGCGGCCATGACCCACACCGGCCTGGACCGGCGCATCGCCCTGGTCACCCTGAGCCGTGTCGGCACCAGCACCCGGCGCATCCTGCTGGGGGCGATTGCGGTGACGATCCTGCTCAGCCTGGTGGTGCCCAGCGCCACCGCGCGCAGTGCCTGTGTGGTGCCGATCATGATGGGGGTGATTGCTGCATTCGGCGTGGACAAGCGCTCGAACATCGCCGCCGGCATCATGATCGTCGTGGCCCAGGGCACCAGCATCTGGAACGTCGGGATCCAGACCGCCGCCGCGCAGAACCTGCTGACGGTCGGCTTCATGGACAAGATGCTCGGCCAGCGTGTGTCGTGGATCGACTGGCTGATCGCGGGCGCGCCGTGGGCGTTGATCATGTCGGCGGTGCTGCTGTTTCTGGTCCTCAAGTTGCTGCCGCCAGAGACCGACAGCATTCCCGGTGGCAAGGAAGCGGTGGCGCAGTCGCTGGTGGAAATCGGCCCGATGACCGGGCCACAGAAACGCTTGCTGAGCGTTTCCGTGTTGTTGCTGCTGGCCTGGGCTACGGAAGGGCGCTTGCACAGTTTCGACACCACCTCGACCACTTACGCCGGCTTGGTGTTTTTGTTGTTGCCGGGGATCGGCGTGATGACCTGGAAGGATGTGCAGTCGCGTATTCCGTGGGGCACGGTGATTGTGTTCGGAGTGGGCATCAGCCTGGGTACGGCGCTGCTGACCACCCAGGCCGGGCAATGGCTGGGGGCTACCGTGGTGGCGCACACGGGGTTGGATCAGGTCGGGCCGTTGGGTGTGTTTGCGATTCTTGGTGCGTTCTTGATCCTGATCCACCTGGGTTTTGCCAGCGCCACCGCACTGACCTCGGCGTTGCTGCCGATCCTGATTGCGGTGTTGCAGACCTTGCCGGGTGAATTCAGCCGCCTGGGCATGACCATGCTCTTGGGGTTTGTGATGAGCTACGGGTTTATCCTGCCGATCAATGCGCCACAGAACATGGTGTGCCTGGGAACGGGCACGTTCACGGCGCGGCAGTTTGCCAAGGTGGGGATTCTGGTGACGCTGGTGGGGTATGCCTTGATGCTGGTGTTCGCGGCGACCTATTGGAGCTGGCTCGGTTGGGTGTGACCCCGCCAGGCGCACCCGGGCACGCGCAGGTGCCCGGGTGCGCACATGCGTCAGGCCTGTTCCAACCGAGCCAGGCGCTCCTCCAGCGCTGCGATCCGCGCTTCCAGTTCTTCCAGCCGGTCGACGGACACCGCCGCCCCGCGCTCTACCGGACTGCCGCGCGCGGCCAGAATCGCCTCGATGTCCGCCGGATCACCCAAGGCATGGGTATAACGGTCTTCCCGCTGGCCCGCCTGGCGCGGCACCAGTAACGCCAGCCCCCGCGCAATCAGGCGCTCGAGCTGGTGCACGACCTGCTCGGCGTCTTCGAAGTCGTGCATACGCCCGCTGCGGGTCAGCAGTTCATTGACGGTCTGCGGCCCCCGCAAGAACAGCAGCCCGGTCAGGATCACCTGGGCCGGCACCAATTCCAGTGCCTTGTCCACGCGATGCTCCCAGCGGTCGGCACGGCTGCCCATCACCAGGCGGGTAAAGCCTTGGCCTTCAAGCACGCGCAGGCTCTGACCGACTTGGCCCTGGCTGAGGTTCATCACTGGCTCGCGGCTGGTCTTCTGATTGCAGGCCAGCACCAGGGCGTTGAGGGTCAGGGGGTAGGTTTCCGGGTTGGTCGCCTGTTTTTCGATCAGGCAACCCAGGATGCGGATTTCCGTGCTGTTCAGGCGCGGCTCAGGGGTGTCGGTGTCGTGCTCGGCGGTCATCGCGCTTTCCCTATGCAGTGAAGTGCCTAGCGTAAGCCGGAAAAAATAAAAGACAAGCTGCGGGCATGTCTATAATCGCCGCTGGTTCAAACCGTGCCATAACCATGAGACTGCCATGACTATTTCCCTGTACGCCGCTTCCATCCCGGTCTTCAAGCAAATGCTCACCGCCCTGAGCGGCGTGTTGACCAAGGCCGAAGCCCACGCTACCGCCAAGAACATCGAGCCGAACGCCTTGCTGCAGGCCCGCCTGTTCCCGGACATGTTCCAACTGGTGCGCCAGGTGCAGATCGCCGTCGATTTCGCCAAGGGTGTTTCCGCACGCCTGGCCGAGATCGAAGTACCGAAATATGAAGACACCGAAGTTACCTTCGCCGACCTGCAGGCGCTGATCGCCAAGGTCCTGGCCTTTATCGACACCGTTACGCCTGCGCAGATCGACGGCAAGGAAGGCATCGAGATCATCACCCGTCCTGGCACGCCGAAAGAAAAGCGCTTCAGCGGCCAGTCCTACCTGCTGACCTACGGCCTGCCGCAGTTCTTCTTCCACGTCACCACGGCTTACGCCTTGCTGCGCCATAACGGTGTGGAAGTGGGCAAGCGCGACTACATGGGCGCTTTCTAAGCACCCAGCCACAAAAAAGCCCGGGGCGTTCTTCAGTGAACGACCCCGGGCTTTTTTTCGCCTGGCGGTTAAGCCGGCTGTTCTTCCTTGCCCAGGCAAGCGGCGGCGGTGAACAGCACATCGGTGGATGAATTCAACGCGGTTTCCGCCGAATCCTGCAGCACGCCAATGATGAAACCGACCGCCACCACCTGCATGGCAATCTCGCTGGGAATGCCAAACAGGCTGCACGCCAGCGGAATCAACAGCAACGAACCGCCCGCCACGCCAGAAGCACCGCAGGCGCAGATGGCCGCGACCACGCTGAGCAGCACCGCCGTGGGCAGGTCGACGGCGATGCCCACAGTGTGCACGGCGGCCAGGGTCAGCACGGTGATGGTGATCGCCGCGCCGGCCATATTGATGGTGGCACCGAGCGGGATCGACACCGAGTAGGTGTCTTCGTGCAGGCCCAGGCGTTTGCTCAGTGCCAGGTTGACCGGAATGTTCGCCGCCGAACTGCGGGTGAAGAACGCGGTGATCCCGCTTTCGCGCAGGCACATCAGCACCAGTGGGTACGGGTTGCGGCGCAGTTTCCAGAACACGATGGCCGGGTTGATCACCAGCGCTACGAACAGCATGCAGCCGATCAGCACCAGCAGCAGGTGAGCGTAGCCGAGCAGGGCGCCGAAACCGGAGGTGGCCAGGGTGGAGGCCACCAGGCCGAAAATGCCCAGCGGCGCAAAGCGGATTACCACGCGCACGATCAGCGTGACGCCGTTGGACAGGTCGTCGATCACGGTGCGGGTGGTTTCGCCGGCATGCCGGATGGCAACCCCCATGCCGATGGCCCAGGCCAGGATGCCAATGAAGTTGGCATTCATCAGTGCGCTGACCGGGTTGTCCACCACGCTCAGCAGCAGGCTTTGCAGCACTTCACCAATGCCGCCCGGGGCGCTCACTGTCGCATCGTGGGTCGCCAGCACCAGCGAAGAGGGAAACCACATGCTCGCAATTACCGCGACCACGGCAGCGGCAAAGGTGCCCAGCAAGTACAGGAACAGGATCGGTTTGATATGGGTTTCCTGGCCGTGCTTGTGGTTGGCGATCGACGCCATCACCAGCACAAACACCAGGATCGGCGCCACGGCCTTGAGCGCAGCGACGAATACCTTGCCGATAAACCCGGTGGCCCTGGCCGCCTCGGGCAACAGCATGGCCAGTAGAATGCCAGCCGTCAGGCCGATAATGATTTGCGTGACCAGGCTGACACGCGCCAGTCGTTGCAGGAGGGAAGGGGCAGCAGTCATAAACATTGTCTCTAGTTTTTTGAAGGCACAGCAGCGCACGCAGAAACGGCTGTAGGACGCGGATCGCGAAGTCTAGCATGCTGTATGAACATATCCTGACGGTGCGGCATTGCGTCATCCCGGCCCGCTGGCCTTGGCCAAATCCAGACATACTCTGTTAAGATTCCTTTCTCTCATCTTTCCTCTCTGTCAGCGGGCCCTTCGGGCTGTCGTTGATGTCGTCGTTTCTGGAGTTTTCATGTTGTTTCCCATCCTGCTGCTGTCGGCCGCCGGCTTTACCGTGCTGACCACAGAATTCGTGATTGTCGGCCTGCTGCCGTCCATTGCCCGCGACTTGAACGTGAGCGTGTCCCAGGCCGGGCTGCTGGTGACCTTGTTCGCATTTACCGTGGCGGCCTTTGGTCCGTTTCTCACGGCGTACTGCGCGCGTTTCCCACGCAAGCGGCTATTTATCAGCATCCTGATCATGTTTGGCGTGGCCAATACAGTGGCGGCGCTGGCACCGAATATCTGGGTGATGGCGCTGGCGCGGTTGATCCCGGCCCTGGGCTTGCCAGTGTTCTGGGCCTTGGCCAGTGAGACCGCGGTGGACATCGTCGGCCCCGAATACGCCGGGCGCGCCATCGAAAAGATCGGCTTCGGGATCGTCTGCGCCACGGTGTTCGGCATTCCGGTGGGCACGCTGATTTCCGATATGTTCGGCTGGCGTACCGCATTTGCGATCCTCGCGGTCGTGGCGGTGGCCAAGGCCTTGCTGCTGTTTATCTACCTGCCGGTGACAAAGCCGAAGAACGATGAGGTGACGTTGCGCTCGCAGTTCAAGATCCTGCGCAACCCGCTGATGCAGGGCCATATCCTGCTGTCGATCCTGGTGTTCAGCGGCATGTTCACGGCCTACACCTACCTGGCGGACATCCTTGAGCGCCTGGCCGGTTTCGACGGTACGTTGGTGGGCTGGTGCCTGATGGGCTTTGGTGCGGTCGGGCTCATCGGCAACTCGCTGGGCGGGCGTGCGGTGGATCGCCACCCGTTGATCGCGTCCATGGTGTTCTGCGGCTTCATGATCGCCGGCATGGTTGCGCTGGTACCGGCGATTCACTCCACCGTCGGCCTGGCGGCGGCGATGGCCGTGTGGGGCGTGACCCAGGCGGCCATGTTCCTGGTCAGCCATGTGCGCCTGATGAAGGCCGCGCCCCATGCGCCGGCATTTGCCGCGTCGCTGAATATTGCCGGCGCCAACCTGGGGATTGGCCTGGGGGCGATGGTCGGCGGCCATGTGATCGACACCCTCGGCCTGGGCAGCCTGGGCTTTGCGGCATCCGGGTTTATCCTGGTGTCGATCTTGCTGGCGTTGTGGCTGATGACTGCCAAGCAACCGGTTGCCTCCCAGGCTTGAACCGTCAGGGCAGGGTGGTAAACAATTCGCGTCGCGCGCCTTCGGTAATCGCCACGATACCGGGGTGCTTGACCTTGCGCTCCACCGAGATCGCGTAGAACGACTCGGTCACGGCCACGGTCTGGCCAATCAGCGCCACGCCGTACTGGCGCACCACCTCATCGGCAATCACGCTGGGGGCGATGAAGATCCCGCTGCCGGATTGACCGAAAGCCTGCATCAAGGCGCTGTCATCGAACTCGCCGATAATCTTCGGTTGGATCTGCTGCTCGGCAAACCAGCGCTGCAACCGGCTGCGCACCACGGTTTCCGCGCCGGGAATCAACAACGGTGCGCCGTGCAGGCACTGTGGGAAGTCCCCCCCGTAGGCGTCAGCCAACGCCTGGGTGGCGAAAAAACTGATGCCACATTCCCCCAGTTTCTGGCTGTAGCCCTTGATGTCCAGGTGTGTGGGCATGGGGCTGTCGGAAATCACCAGGTCCAGGCGCTGGATCGCCAGGTCGGCCAGCAGGCGTTCGAGTTTGTCTTCGCGGCAGGTGATGCGGATCGGCTCGCTCAACTCCATGGTCGGCGCGATCAGCCGGTAGACGATGGACTTGGGCACCACATCCGCCACGCCGACGCGGAACAGGATCTGCTGTTCGTCGGGTTGCGCGCGCAGCATCGCCTCCAATTCATTACCCGTCTGGAACATCTGTTCGGCGTAGGGCAGGGCCTGGCGACCGGCTTCGGTCAGTTCCAACTGGCGGCCGACGCGCTGGAATAGCGCCACGCCGTAGGTCTCTTCCAGCAGGCTGATCTGCCCACTGATGGTCTGGGGCGTGAGGTTGAGTTGCTCACAGGCGCGCACGATGCTGCCGGTCTTGGCCACCACCCAGAAGTAGTGCAGTTGTCGGTAATTGAGCATAGCGGCCATCACTTCGTGAAAACCGAAGTATATGCGAGAAAAATACGAATTTTCCTGAACTGTCCGCCTGCATAGAATGCCTCGCTATCGCGGGGCCACTATTTGGACCCAATGGTTCTAACGAGGAAGACATCATGAAACTCAATTCCCTGGGCGCGGCAGCGTTGCTTGCGCTTTCATTGGTAGTGATCGGCGGTTGCGATCAGGTCGAGAAAAGCGCGCAGCAGGTGCTGGGCAAGGCCACCGAGTCGGCCAAGCAAGCGATCGATGACACCCACAAAGCCGCCGAACAGGCATTGAGTGAAGCGACAAACGGCCTGATCACCCCGCAGAAGAAGGATGACCAGGAAGAGAAAGAAGCCGAATCGAACCGCAACGAAGCTTAATGACCCGCCCCTCATTTCCCGTACAACGTCAGGACTGACCTATGGACTACCTTTTACAACTGGCCGCCAGCCCCACCGCCTGGGTTGCCCTGGCAACCTTGATCGTCATGGAGATCGTGCTGGGCATCGATAACCTGATCTTCATCTCGATCCTCACCAACAAATTGCCGGAGAAGCATCGGGCCAAGGCACGACGCATCGGTATCAGCATGGCGTTGGTATTGCGCCTGGGCCTGTTGAGCACCATCGCATTTATCGTACAACTGACGACGCCGGTGTTCGAAGTGTTCGGCCAGGGCTTCTCGTGGAAGGACATGATCCTCATCGCCGGTGGCCTGTTCCTGGTGTGGAAGGCGACTACCGAGATCCACCACAGCATGGACCCGGAGCCGGAAGAGAAGGAAACCAGCACCAGCAACGTCGTGGCGATCGGTTTTGCCGCGGCCATCGGCCAGATCCTGTTGCTCGACCTGGTGTTCTCCATCGACAGCATCATCACCGCCGTGGGCATGACCGAGCACTTGCCGATCATGATCATTGCCGTAGTGACCTCGGTCATCGTGATGCTGGTGGCAGCCGAGCCGTTGGCCAAGTTCATCAATGACAACCCGACCGTAGTCATGCTGGCCCTGGGCTTCCTGATCATGATCGGTATGACATTGATCGCCGAAGGCTTCGGCGCCCACGTGCCTAAAGGCTACGTATACGCAGCCATGGCATTCTCGGCGGCCATCGAATGCTTGAACATCGCCCGCCGCAACCGCCACAAGCGCTTGCTGGCTGCCCGACAATAACAGCAGAAACACAGGCTCGCTCCGCTCCCACCGCCAACCACGATGCGAAGCGAGCCGCTCTTGATCCTGCTCTTGATCCTGCTCTTGATTCGCTTTTGATCTAAGGCGCCCCGTCAAACACGCTGGCCGGAATTCGACAGGGATTTGGGGGGTAAACCGGCAGGGATGCCGGTTTAGCCGCCCCGCGCCATGGATGGCGCGTGGCGGCGGCCCCCCAAATACCTGTCGGATTACGGGCACACCGAGCCTAGGCGAGGTGCCGAGTGTTGGGGCAAGAGCCCTTTGGTTACTTTGGGGCTTTTCCAAAGTGACCCGCCGTAAGGGCGGAACCATTAGCAGCCGTAACCTAAATAACGGATATGTACCTGGTCTGATCCAACATCCAGGTCGGCTGTCAGGCCGCCTTCGCAGGCAAGCCAGCTCCCACATTTGGATCGTGGGGTGGCAGTTAGAGAGCGGTCGGCTGTTAGGCCGCCTTCGCAGGCAAGCCAGCTCCCACATTTGGAGCGTGGGGTGGCAGTTAGAGCGTGGTCGGCTGTCAGGCCGTCTTCGCAGGCAAGCCAGCTCCCACATTTTTGGATCGCAGGGTTACAGTCAGATAGCTGTAGTCCCCAGCGGGAGCAAGCTCCCTCACCACAGCTCCAGCACCGTACCCAACTACCTAAACTCCCAGAAACCCAACCGGCCTTGCGCCGTCAGGAATCTGCGCTCACCTGTGTAGGATCCGGGCAGCTCTCATCGCCATTGTTCAAGCCTTGCTTGTAATTGCGGCTCAGCAGCGAAGCCTTGCCGTTATGCCAGGTCAGCGTCAACACGTACAGCGTGTCGTAGTCGCTACCGGACCAATCTTCGGTAATCGTGTGCTTTTCCCCCGAAGCTTCACTCGCCACCTTGTTGATCAGTTCAGGCAGGTAACCGTGTGACCAGGCGGTATAGATCGTGGCGTTATGGTACTTGTCTTCCACCAACTCGTCGGCGAGGTCACTCGTGTCGTTGGCCGAAAACTTGATGTTCACCGGCAGGCCCAACTTAATGGCGCTGGGGCTGATGGTCATCAAGGGCGGATGTAGCTGTAGGAATTGTCCAACTCGCCTTCTTCCACATTGCGGGTCGGGTTGGCGGCGAAGACGAAATCGGCCTTGCCGAATTTTTCCGGCAGCACCGTGGCCAGGTTCATTGCGCGGTTGAGGCCCTGGCAATTGAGTTGGCCCAGGCCGCCAGCGGGTTTTTCCGCGTGGCGCAGGAACACCAGGGTTTGCACGCCGTCCACCTGTTCGGCACGGCTGATGCGCGACTCCAGGGTGAGGCCGATGGCGCCGCCGACCAGCAGCAGCGGCAACATGATGTATGAATATCGTTTCAGGCGCAGCGCAAGGCACAGAGGCTTGATTGTCATAAGTGTCGAGTCTTCAGTGCATCGGGTGAGGGCGGACAAGCCCGGCCCCAGTGACGCTAAAAGCGTCCTGCGGTGTTCCCTGTCGATATGGCGAGGTGCCTCCGTTCACCGATTGAGCGCACTTAAGAGTGCGCAAGGGCTTATTGGTTCGCCCACGCGGGAGAATAGACAGCGCTTGTTGCGTATTGATGACCCATGCAGGACATCGCCGGGATGACTATCATGGGGCCTTTCTGCACAGGGATTTCCCGATGAACCCACTCGCTGCATTCCCGATCAACAGCAAATGGCCCGCCCAGCACCCTGAGCGCCTGCAACTGTACTCGCTGCCTACCCCCAACGGGGTAAAAGTGTCGATCATGCTTGAAGAACTGGGCCTGCCCTATGAAGCGCACAAGGTCAGCTTCGAGACCCAGGACCAGCTATCGCCCGAGTTCCTGTCCCTGAACCCGAACAACAAGATTCCCGCGATCATTGACCCCAATGGCCCCAGCGGCCAGCCGCTGGCGTTGTTCGAGTCTGGCGCGATCCTGATCTATCTGGCGGAGAAAACCAGCCAGTTGCTCTCCGAAGACCCGGCCACGCGCTATGAAACGATCCAGTGGCTGATGTTCCAGATGGGCGGTATCGGCCCGATGTTTGGCCAACTGGGGTTCTTCAACAAATTCGCCGGCAAGGCCTACGAAGACAAGCGCCCCCGCGACCGCTACGCCGCCGAATCCCGCCGCCTACTGGACGTGCTGGAAAAACGCCTGCTGGGCCGTACCTGGATCATGGGCGATGAGTACAGCATCGCCGACATCGCGACATTCCCGTGGATCCGCAACCTGATCGGCTTCTACGAATCCGGTGACCTCGTGGGTATCGCTGATTTCCCCAATGTACTGCGCGCGCTGGACGGTTTCGTCGCACGGCCGGCGGTGATCCGTGGCCTGAATATTCCGGGTTGAACATGCCGACTTTCGATTTCAAGCAGCTCGACGTATTCAGCTGCGTGCCGCTCAAGGGCAACCCGCTGGCAGTGGTGTTCGGTGCCGACAGCCTGAGCGACCGGCAGATGGCGGATTTTGCCAACTGGACCAACCTCAGCGAAACCACGTTCTTGCTCACACCCCGCGATCCCAGGGCTGACTACCGGGTGCGCATTTTCACCACCTTGAAGGAATTGCCGTTCGCCGGGCACCCTACGCTGGGCAGTTGCCACGCGTGGCTGCAGGCAGGCGGTATCCCGAAAGGCGAGGAGATCATCCAGGAGTGCGAAATCGGCCTGGTGCGTATCCGCCGTCAAGGTGAGGAGCTGGCGTTTATCGCGCCACCGTTGATGCGCTCCGGCCCGGTGGAAGCCGCTGTGATAGAGCGCGTGCGCTTGGCGCTGGGGTTGGCGCCCGACGCGATTGTGCGCAGCCAGTGGGTGGATAACGGCGCGGGCTGGCTGGCAGTGATGCTGGCCGAGCGCAACCAAGTGCTGGACCTGCAGCCGGACTACGCGCAACTGCTCGGCCTGGCCGTGGGCGTGATCGCCCCTTGCGACCCCACTCGCGACGAGGTGGACACGCAATTTGAGGTGCGCGCCTTTATTGCAGGCGACGGCGCCCAGGAAGACCCGGCCACCGGCAGCTTGAACGCCGGGCTTGCGCAATGGTTGCTCGGCGAGGGCCTGGCGCCCGAGCGCTACGTGGTCAGCCAAGGCACGGCCATTGGGCGTGCGGGGCGGATTCACGTTGAGCGCCAGGGCGATGAAATCTGGGTCGGTGGTGCCGTGGCGGTGTGCATCGACGGGCGTGTACAGCTCTAGATCAATAAATTGTTACGGCCTGCGCAATACACTGTTGGCCCCTCGGCGTTTGTGCTGCGAGGGCCTGGGGGCATAAGCTTTCGCCCCACTATTTTCGTTTTCTGCCATTTTTTTCAGGATTGCCATGACCAGTCAGTTCCCCCAAGCCCGCCCACGCCGCCTGCGCCGCTCCCCGGAGCTACGGGGCTTGTTCCAGGAAAGCGAATTCACCCTCAACGACTTGGTGTTGCCGATCTTCGTCGAAGAAGAAATCGACGACTTCGTGCCGATCACCAGCATGCCGGGCGTGTTGCGCATCCCTGAGAAGAAACTGGCCGGCGAGATCGAGCGCTACGCCCGTGCCGGTATCAAGTCGGTGATGACCTTTGGCGTGTCCCACCACCTGGACGCCAGCGGCAGCGACACCTGGAAAGAACGCGGCCTGGTCTCGCGCATGTCCTCGATCATCAAGGACGCCGTGCCTGAGATGATCGTGATGTCCGACACCTGCTTCTGCGAATACACCGACCACGGCCACTGCGGCGTAATGCACGGTGCCCATGTCGACAACGACGCGACCCTGGTCAACCTCGGCAAGCAGGCCGTGGCGGCGGCCCGTGCCGGTGCCGACGTCATCGCCCCGTCGGCGGCGATGGACGGCCAGGTCCAGGCGATTCGCCGTGCCCTGGACGATGCCGGTTTCACCCATATCCCGATCATGGCGTATTCCACCAAGTTCGCCTCGGCTCTCTACGGCCCGTTCCGCGAAGCCGGCGGCAGCGCACTCAAGGGCGACCGCAAAAGCTATCAGATGAACCCGATGAACCGCCGCGAAGCCGTGCGTGAGTCGCTGCTGGACGAGCAGGAGGGCGCGGATGCACTGATGGTCAAGCCCGCCGGCGCCTACCTCGACATCATCCGCGACATCCGCGAAGCCTCGCGCCTGCCGGTGGCGGCGTATCAGGTGAGCGGCGAGTACGCGATGATCAAATTCGGCGCCCAGGCCGGCGCGATTGATGAAGACCGCGTGGTACGTGAGACCTTGGGCTCGATCAAGCGCGCGGGTGCGGATTTGATCTTCACCTACTTCGCGATGGATTTGGCATTGGCCGGCATCTAAACGTACCTCCACTGTAGGAGCTGGCTTGCCGGCGATAGCATCACCTCGGTGTTACTAAACACCGAGGTGCCTGTATCGCCGGCAAGCCAGCTCCTACGGTTTTGTGGGGTGTCAGCGCTGTGTGAACGTCAGGTTCAATTCCAACCCCGCAAAGGTTGTCGCAAAGCTGCGGCGCAACCAATTCTGCGTTTTGCGGGTTACTGGCGAGCACGCAAGGTGGGCGAACCCTGGTTAGACTTACCGGTCGATATCTGCAATGCCCCGGCCCGTCGCCACCCAAGGAAGCTCCATGTACCCAAGCCGACTGATCCTGTGCCTTGCCACTTTACTGGTACTGGCCGGTTGCTCTACCACACGCAACCCGCAACAGCCGGAGCGCAGCGAGGCCGAGGTGAAGGCGCAGATTGTGCGGCTGCTGCCGGCCAAGGTGCCGGACCGCAATGGCTGGGCCCAGGACATCTACACCGCCTTCGACACCCAGAAAATCTACCCCAGCACGGAAAATATCTGTGCCGTGCTGGCGGTCACCGAGCAGGAGTCCACCTACCAGGTCGATCCGCCTGTGCCGAACATGGGCAAGATCGCCCAGGACGAGATCCTTCGGCGCGCCGGGAAAATCCACGTACCGGCCTTTGTCGTGCGCAGCGCGCTGCAACTGCGCTCGCCCACCGGCAAGACCTACGCCGACCGCCTGAGCGCGGCGCGCACGGAGAAGGACCTGAGCGGCATCTTCGACGACTTCATCAGCATGGTGCCCCTGGGCAACACGCTGTTTGGCGGGTTCAACCCGGTGCACACCGCAGGCCCGATGCAGGTGAGTATCGACTTTGCGCAGAAACAGGCACTGGGTTATCCCTATACGGTGGACGGCAGTATTCGCCGCGAGGTTTTCACCCGGCGTGGCGGCATGTACTTCGGCATTGCGCATTTGCTCGGTTACCCGGTGAACTATGACCAGCCGCTGTACCGCTTTGCCGACTTCAATGCCGGTTGGTACGCCAGCCGCAATGCCGCGTTCCAGGCGGCTGTCAGCCGCGCCTCGGGCACCGAGTTGGCGCTGGATGGGGATTTGATTCGCTACGGTTCATTGCTCCCCGGCACCACCGAATTGGCAGTGCGTTCATTGGGCGCGAAGCTGGATATGCGCAACCCCAGCATCCGCAGTCAACTGGAGCAGGGCGAGCAACTGGATTTCGAGGACACCACCCTCTACAAGCGCGTGTTTGCCCTGGCCGACAAGGCCGCGGGCAAACCGATGCCACGGGCGATCCTGCCGGGCATCGTGCTCAAGAGCCCCAAGATCACTCGCAACCTCACCACGGCGTGGTTCGCCAAGCGGGTGGATGAGCGTTATCAGCGGTGCATGAAGCGCTGATCAGCTTTGTGGTGAGCGGGCTTGTCCCGCGCTGGGTGCGTAGCAGCCCCAATCAAAGACACTGAGGACTTTCAGGTGTCACTCTGCGGCTCATTCTGGGGGGACTTCGCACCCCAGCGCGGGGCAAGCCCGCTCACCACAGGGCGGCTCTTCACAACAAAGCGGCGCCACAGCCACACCCACAACCACACCACCGGAAACGCCAGAATCACGAACGGCAGTACATAGGCCGACCGCTCCAGGGCGTCGGCAGTGCCGTCCACCAGGTTGTCGCCCAAGCTGCTGAACATGCGGCTGAACCTCGACTGCTGGTTTGCACCATCGGAGGAGCGGAAGTTCAGGGTCACACGATTGGTATCGAGGCGGCGTTGCTGGCCGGCGGCAACCTGTGCCAGTTCCTGCAGCTCGTTTTCAATGCCCGCCTGTTCCTTGCTTAAGGCAATCAGGTCACTGACGGTGATGTCCTTGCGTTTGGCCAGTTCGTCGAGGCGTTGCTGCTGGGCTTGCAGACGGTCCTGGCGACGGCGCACATCGGCAACGGCATCGGCCAGGTCTTCGGCGGTGGTGATGCGCTGGCCGAGTTTGCCACCTTCAGCGGCCATCGTGACCATCGGCTCCACGCCGGTCGGCGCGATGCGCAGGATGATCTGGCCGCCGCTGTCGTTTTCGGTGATGCCGAGGATATTGCAGGCGCCAAAACGCGCGGTTTCGCAGGCTTCGCGAGTGGCCTGCATGCGCGGTGAAAGCAAGGCGCCGGGAAGGGCCAGGCTCAGTTCGTGTTCGTAGGCCAATTGCGCGCCGGCACGGCTTTGTTCGCCGTTGATCACCCGTGCGCGCGAGTGGTCACTGGGCGAGCAGCCAACCAGGGCCAAGCCGGCCAGCAGTGTCAAAAGAGGGGCACGAAGTGCGAGGGATTTGCCGTCCGGGTGGCGCATTGCAGTTCCTTGAGGGAGTTGATGCGGCGATTAAAGCGGGTCTGGTGGATTAACGCAAAGCATCGCGGGGGATTTGCGCGGTAGATGGTAATGGCTGCTGCTTGCGGCCAGGCGTACATCTCAACCTTCACTCCAGGGAAGAATCCGCCATGATCACTCACGCCGTACCTGAAGGTTTTGTTTCATTGCCCCGCAGCAGTCCATTGCTGGATCTGCTCGGCCCAGCCTATTGCCGAGGGGAGGGCCTGCAACTGAAGATCGGCCTGCGTGCCGACAATCGCCACGCCAATGGACGCGGCACCGTGCATGGGGGCGTGTTGGCGACCCTGGCGGACATCGGCATGGGTTACGCGATGGCCTTTTCCAGCGAGCCGCCACTGCCGTTGATTACTGCGAGCATGACCTTGGATTACCTGGGGGCGGTGCAGGTCGGGGAGTGGATTGTGGTGCGGTTGGAGCATCACAAGCGGGGGCGGCAGATGGCGTTTGCCACGGTGAGCTTGCAGGTGGGGGAGAAGGTGGTGGCGCGGGCGAATGCGGTGTTTGCGGTGCCCCAATCCGACAGGCAATAACGATCAAATGTGGGAGCGGGCTTGCTCGCGAAAGCGGTGAGTCAACCATGAATCTGGTGACTGACACACTGCGTTCGCGAGCAAGCCCGCTCCCACATTTGAACTGCGTTTTGCAGATAGAACGCATTAAGAAAAGGCCTGGTTTTCGTGGAACCAGGCCTTTTCCGTGTTGCTCTTTGAATCAGTTGCGTTCGAGGGCGAGGGCTACACCCTGGCCGCCACCGATGCACAGGGTCGCCAGGCCTTTCTTGGCATCGCGTTTGATCATTTCATGCAGCAGCGTCACCAGCACGCGGCAGCCTGAGGCACCAATCGGGTGGCCAATGGCGATGGCGCCGCCGTTGACGTTGACCTTATCGGCGTCCCATTCCAGCTCTTTGCCCACTGCCAGGGATTGCGCGGCGAAGGCTTCGTTGGCTTCGATCAGGTCCAGGTCGCCCAGGCTCCAACCGGCTTTGTCCAGGCACCGGCGGGTGGCCGAGACCGGGCCAATGCCCATGATGGCGGGGTCAACGCCGGCGTTGGCATAGCTGGCGATACGTGCCAGCACTGGCAAACCGAGGGTCTTGGCCTTGTCGGCACTCATCAGCAGCACCGCAGCGGCGCCGTCGTTGAGGCTGGAAGCGTTGCCGGCGGTGACGCTGCCGTCTTTCTTGAACGCCGGTTTGAGCTTGGCCAGGGACTCGGCAGTGGTGCCGGCGCGAGGCTGTTCATCCACAGCGAAGGCCACAGGATCGCCTTTACGCTGGGGAATCAGGATCGGGGTGATCTCATCGACAAAGCGGCCTGCTTCAATAGCAGCAGCGGCTTTTTGCTGAGACGCCGCAGCGAACGCGTCCTGGGCTTCACGGCTGATGCCGTACTTGTCCACCAGGTTCTCGGCGGTGATGCCCATGTGGTAATCGTTGAACGCATCCCACAGACCGTCGGTGATCATGCTGTCGACCATTTTGGCGTGGCCCATGCGCAAACCGGTGCGCGCGGCGGGCAGCACATACGGAGCCAGGCTCATGTTCTCCATGCCGCCGGCGATGATCACCTCGGCGTCACCGCAACGGATGGCCTGGGCGCCCAGGTGCAGGGCCTTGAGGCCCGAGCCGCAGACTTTGTTCAAGGTCAGGCTCGGCACAGCATGAGGCAGGCCGGCAAGGATCGAAGCCTGGCGTGCCGGGTTCTGGCCGCTGCCTGCGGTGAGCACTTGGCCGAGGATCACTTCATCCACTTCGGCGGGGTCCAGGCCGGTCTGTTCCAACAGGCGACGGATCACGGCGGCGCCCAGTTCCGGTGCCGGAATGTTCGCCAGCGAACCCTGGAAGCTGCCCACGGCGGTGCGGGTGGCAGCAACAATCACGACGTCTTGCATGGAATCTGTCCTCACTGGAAGTGCATTTCTGGAACGTGGTCCGGGACGATCAGTTTACCGGCGGTCTTGCTCACAATCTCTTCAACGCTGACGCCAGGTGCGCGTTCCTTGAGGACAAAAGCGCCATTTTCGATTTCCAGGTACGCCAGGTCCGTCAGCACGCGCTTGATGCAGTTGGCGCCGGTCAGCGGCAGGCTGCACTGGCTGAGCAGTTTGGACTCACCGTCCTTGGAGGCGTGGGTCATGATCACGATGATGTTTTCTGCACCGGCCACCAGGTCCATGGCGCCGCCCATGCCTTTGACCAGCTTGCCGGGGATCATCCAAGAGGCAATGTTGCCTTGCACGTCGACTTCGAATGCGCCGAGTACGGTGAGGTCGACGTGGCCACCACGGATCATCGCGAAGGACTCGGCGGAAGAGAAGATCGACGCACCGATACGTGCGGTCACGGTCTGCTTGCCGGCGTTGATCATGTCGGCATCAATTGTCTCTTCGGTCGGGAATGGTCCCATGCCAAGCAGGCCGTTTTCCGATTGCAGCATCACTTCCATGCCTTCGGGGATGTAGTTGGCCACCAGGGTCGGAATGCCGATGCCCAGGTTGACGTAGTAACCGTCCTGCATTTCGCGGGCGACGCGTTGAGCCATTTGTTCGCGGGTAAGAGCCATTTTATGAGTCCTTATTGTTCGGGCTGGGGGCGGATTATTTGCGCACGGTGCGCTGTTCGATGCGCTTCTCGAACGTGCCGCAGATGATCCGGTCGACGTAGATGCCTGGGGTGTGGATCTGCGCCGGGTCCAGCTCGCCCGGTTCGACGATTTCCTCGACTTCGACCACGGTGATCTTGCCGGCGGTGGCGGCCAGCGGGTTGAAGTTCTGGGCGGTGTGGCGGTAGATGACGTTGCCGAAGTGGTCGGCTTTCCAGCCTTTGACAATGGCGAAGTCGCCGGTAATGGATTCTTCCATCAGGTACGGGCGACCGTTGAATTCGCGGGTCTCCTTGCCTTCGGCGACTGGGGTGCCGACGCCGGTGGCGGTAAAGAAAGCCGGGATGCCGGCGCCGCCTGCGCGCATTTTTTCGGCCAGGGTGCCTTGGGGGTCAGCACCACTTCGATTTCGCCGCTGAGCAACTGCTTCTCGAACAGCGCGTTTTCGCCGACGTAGGACGCGATCACCTTGCTGATCTGCTTCTCTTCGAGCAGCACGCCCAGGCCAAAGCCGTCGACGCCGCAGTTGTTGGACACCACGGTCAGGTCGCGGGTGCCTTTGCGCTTGATCTCGGCGATGAGGTTTTCCGGAATACCGCACAGGCCAAAGCCACCGGAAAGCACGGTCATGCCATCTTCCAGGCCTGCCAGCGCTTCTTCATAGGACGCCACGCGTTTATCGAAACCTGCCATATGCACCTCTTTTATTGTTTGTGGGCCAGCCAATGAACCGAGTGTTGCTCCGACGGATTGATTTGTTAAGTTCTTTTTTAAGGTTGATTGATTTAAAAAACAGCATAGTTGCCCAGCCGTTTGGAGACGCGCCATGACAGTTAAACAGATGCGGGCGTTTCTCGCCGTGGCCCAAAGCCTGAGTTTTGCCGCCGCCTGTGAGCGCCTGCACCTTTCCCAGTCGGCGCTGAGCCTGACCATCAAGGGCCTGGAAGAAGGCCTGGGCGGGCGCCTGTTCAGCCGCAATACGCGCAATGTCGCGCTGACCCCTGAAGGTGAATCCCTGCTGCCCCTGGCGCGCCGGTTGATTGCCGATTGGACAACGCCGAGACGAACTGCGCCAGCGCTTCACCCTGCAGCGTGGGCGGGTCACGGTGGCGGCGATGCCCTCGTTTGCGGGCAACCTGTTGCCACCGATCCTGAAGATATTCCGCGCCCGGTACCCGCAGGTGAATGTCACGGTGCATGACTTGATCAACGAGCAAGTGCTGGAGATGGTGCGCGACCGGCAGGTGAACTGGGCGTAAGCGTTTGAGCCTGCTGAAGGTTCATCACTGGCGTTTACGCCGTGTACCTCGATCGCTTCATCGCCGTGGTGCCGGGTGATTCGCCCTTGGCTGCCTGCGCCGAAATCGATGGATAACTTGCTGGAGCAGCCATTTATCACGTTGCAACGACCGTCGACAGTACGGGTGATGCTGGAAGAACATTGGGCGCTTTACAGATAAGTTACCGGTCGCCCTGGAAAGCCATCAGCTGGCGACAGTGGGCAAGATGTCGCGAGTGGTTTGGGCGTCAGCGCGGTGCCGGCGTTGTGCGCACGCCAAATGGAGGAGGCGGGCGCCCATTGCATTACCTTGAGCGATCCGGTGATCGAACGGCCGATGGTGTGCTGACCAAGCCAGGCATGAACTCTCGGCAGCGGCGCAAGTATTGTTTGATATTTTCCGGGATGAAGCGGCAAAAGGGCGGTTTCCGGCATTGTTATAATCAGGCATTAAAAAGCCCGCTTGAATGAACAAGCGGGCTTAAATATTTATGCTGTGTATCAGCAGTATCTATCAATCACCTTAACGTGCGATTGGCCCTTGAGGTTCTGCCATTCGGTATTAAGTGTGTGGAAGACTTGCTCGATAAAGTTGCGATCGGCCGCCGCTTTCTTGCCGACATAACCCTGGCCGCGGCGGTACATCTTCAGGCGCGCCGCCAGTTCGCGGTTATTGCGGTCGAACTCGGCTTCTTCGGTGTGGGGCGCCAGGCAGTCAATTTGGACTTCGCCCGATTTGCCAATCCACAGGATATGGTCGTCGAGTGTGTCTTTCTGCGCTGCGAACATCTCAGCCAATTCATCGATAGTTGGTTGGTTGTTCAGATTCATGTGTAAGCCCCTTGACCAGTTGGCGATCTATCAGTTGGTTCGTTAAAACATCTTTAGTTGTCTCCGGTTGCGAAAACCGGGCGTCAGCGACTGTCTGCCGAGTACGGGCAGGGTCTTGAACCTGATGCATGTAGTCTTGCTGATGAACTGCTACGCAATGCTTTCATAACGAAGACAAGCCGCATTTGAGCGCCTTGTACCGAGCCCTTCGGGCCGGTCAGCTTCATCAATCCGCCTTGTGGGCAGTGCACATCCGGAAAAAACAGCTCGGCGGTCAGACGAGCTTGTTCAAAACACGTGTTGCCAACGCTCCCGATCCGGGAGACGTCTCGATAATGCAAGGACAAAAACGTTACGTCAACGGTTATGTAGTGATTATTTTTGCTCACTACATAAATTGCCGTGGGGACGGGAGAATGCGGGAAAACGTGACTTGGGCGTCATTTTCTGGAGGGGTGAGTCGTAGAACCGAGAGGATGAATTCAACACAAAACACTGTAGGAGTAGGCTTGCCGGCGATAACGGTTTTTGATCCGTGGTGAATGGGTTATTGC